>JAIXXL010000034.1 GCA_027490755.1 Betaproteobacteria bacterium | reverse complement strand
GCGCTGTCGCGCATCAACCTCGCCATCGAACCCGGCGAGACGGTCGCGCTGGTCGGCATGTCCGGCGGCGGCAAGTCGACGCTGGTCAATCTCGTGCCCGAGTTCTATCCGGTCTCGTCCGGCCAGATCCTGCTCGATGGTACGCCGATCAGCGCGATCGATCTGCGCAGCCTGCGCGCACAGATGGCCATGGTCAGCCAGAACGTGGTGCTGTTCGACGACACGATCGCGGCCAACATTGCCTACGGCGACCCGAACCCCGACCCGTCACGGATCGAGGCGGCGGCCAGGGCCGCGCATCTGTCCGACGTGGTTTCCGCACTGCCCGCCGGCTATGCGACCGAGATCGGCGATAACGGCATGCGGCTTTCCGGCGGCCAGCGGCAGCGGCTCGCCATTGCACGTGCCATCTACAAGGACGCGCCGCTGCTGATCCTCGACGAGGCCACGTCGGCGCTCGACACCGAATCGGAGCGTGCCGTCCAGCAGGCACTCGATGAACTGATGCGCGGCCGCACCACGCTCGTGATTGCGCACCGCCTGTCCACCATCGAGCATGCGAACCGCATTGTCGTGCTCGAGCACGGCCGCATCGTCGAGGCCGGCAGCCATGCCGAGTTGCTGAAGTCGAACGGCGTGTATGCTCACCTGTACCATCTGCAATTCGCAAAGGAGCAATGATGTCTGCCTCACCGATCTCGCGCTTTCCCGTGCCGGAAATCCAGGACCTGCCCGACGACATCCGCACGCAGATACTGGCCGTCCAGGAGAAGGCCGGCTTCGTGCCGAATGTCTTTCTCGCGCTCGCGCACCGCCCGGCGGAGTTTCGCGCTTTCTTTGCCTACCACGACGCGTTGATGCTGAAAGACAGCGGCAGCCTGACCAAGGCTGATCGCGAAATGATCGTCACCGCCACCAGCGCAAAGAATGACTGCCTGTACTGCGTGGTGGCGCATGGCGCGCTGCTGCGCATCTACGCGAAGAACCCGCTGGTAGCCGACCAGGTGGCCGTCAACCACCGCAAGGCCGACATCACGCCGCGCCAGAGGGCGATGCTGGATTTTGCGCTCACAGTCTGCCTCGACTCGGCATCGGTTTCCGAGGCAGATTACGCGGCGCTGCATGCGCATGGGTTCGATGACGAAGACGTCTGGGACATCGCAGCCATTACCGCGTTTTTCGGCATGTCGAACCGGATCGCGAATGCACTATCCATCCGGCCAAATCCCGAGTTCTTTCTGATGGGTCGCGTTCCGTTCGGCGGGAACAAGTAGCACAAGCCCCATCGAGTTCGCGCGTGCCGGGCGAAGTGATTTGGCACGCGAACGTGTACCCACCCGTCAGACCGCCAGGGGCGCGTCCGTTTTTCGATTTGAATGATTTCTCATGAAGACCAGCATCATTTTCACGACGTACAACTCTCCCGACTGGATGGAGAAAGTACTGTGGGGATTGTCAGAGCAGACGGTTCGCAACTTCGAAATCGTTATTGCAGATGACGGCTCGAGGGTTGAAACAAAGGAGCGCATCGATCGAATCAGGTCGTCGATCTCCATGCCTATTGTCCATGTCTGGCAACCGGATGACGGCTTCCAGAAAAGCCGGATCCTGAACAAGGCTATCGTCGCCTCGTCAGGAGATTACCTGATCTTTACTGACGGGGATTGCATACCCCGGAGGGATTTTGTTGCAGAACATCTGCGACATGCGGAGGACGGTTGTTTCCTTTCAGGTGGCTATTTCAAGCTGCCGCTGGATATCAGCAAGGCCATTACGCGCGACGACGTTGCTGCTCAAAGACCGTTCCGGCCCGACTGGCTGCGCGCGCAAGGAATGCGGCTTGGCTGGTTACGGTCGTTGAAACTTGTCTCGCGCGGAGTCTGGGGCGACTTGTGCAATCATCTTCCCGTCAAGGCATCCTGGAACGGTCACAATGCATCGTGCCATAAGAAATGGGTGACCTCGGTCAACGGATTCAACGAAGAGATGCAGTACGGGGGGCAGGACGTCGAATTCGGGCGTCGGCTGCTTCATCTGGGTGTCAAGGCGAAGCGCATCCGCTATTCCACCATCTGCGTGCACCTCGACCACGGACGTGCTTACGTCACCCCCGAAATGCTTGCCAACAGCGAGCGGATACGGATGAATACCCGGAATAGCCGATCAACCTGGACGGAGCAGGGTATCGACCAATACCTGTCGCCGAATGCTGTCACCCCGTCCCATCAGGAGGGCGAAATCGCGTGACTCAGCCAGATCAGCCTTTGCTGGTGCTTTGCATGAAATGGGGCCGGCTCTACGGGCCCGAATATGTCAATCGCCTGAAAAACAGTGTTGCTCGATATCTGTCCTATCCGCACCGGTTCATATGTTTTACCGACGACGCGGCCGGACTCGATTCCGGTATCGAGGCATACCCGCTGCCTGATCTGGGCTTGCCGCCGGAGCACAAGGACCTGCGGTGGCGGAAACTCGCCATCCTCGGCGAGAACGTATTCGGGTTGCGCGGAACCGCGCTGTTCCTCGATCTCGATCTGGTGGTGGTCGACAGATTGGAACCGTTTTTTGATCATCCCGGCAAGTTTCTCATCCTTCGGGATATGGATTTGTTCCGACCGAAACCGCTGCGCCGTCTGCGGCCTGAACGGCACCGGTTCCTGAATATGGTCGGCAACTCATCGGTTTTTCGGATGGAGATGGGAGCGCACGCGGATGTTCTGGATGAATTTGTGGAGAATCCGGTCGCAGCTCAGTCGGCCTTCAAGATATCCCAGCAATTCATGAGTGATGCGTTGAATCGCCGCGGTCTTCTCGCCTACTGGCCCACGGGATGGTGCGTCAGTTTCAAGAACCATTGCGTGCCCCGTCTCTGGCGCAGTTATTTGCGTGATCCCGCCATCCCGGATGGAGCGAAGATCGTGGTGTTCGCAGGAGACATGAAAATGCAGGATGTCGTGGCCGGCCAGGGGAGCAAATGGTATCGGCGGATCGGCAATATCGACTGGCTGATCGCTGCATGGCGCTAGGGAATACTTCGGAATAATGAAATCAAGCACGAGAATTTTGCTGCGACGAGTTCTGGCGGCATCGACAGCACGGTTCATGCCGCGCATCGTTGCCAAGTTGATTCGTTCTTTCGTGAAGCGCTTCGTCAGGTACGGACCGCTGCGGGAGGCAGGCTATACGCTCAGTATCTACGGAGTTTGGCTGTCGGACCACTGGGAAGATGCGACTTTCCGGTTTTGTGCCAACGCATCCTACGGATTTTTCTACTCCGATTGGATAGAGAACCTGGGCGATTCAGTGTTCATCGATATCGGCGCTAACCAAGGGCTCTATTCCCTGATCGCGGCAAAAAATCCCCGCATAAGCAAAGTCTATGCTTTCGAGCCCCAGCCGGAGGTTTTCGAAAGACTGTGCAAAAACATATCACGCAATGCTGCCCATCGGATTCAGGCTTTCCCATTCGCCGTGTCCGACTCTGCCGCGGAACGCCAGATGCGGGTCAAGGAAGGCCACTCCGGAGTTGCCACCTTGCGTGACGAAAGCATGTCGGGGGAAGATTTCGGTCACAGCGTGAAGATCATCACGGTGAACAAGGATTTCCTGAATTCGGAAATCAACGTACCGGAAGGTACAAAGATCGCGATCAAGATCGATACCGAGGGACATGAAGCCGAAGTGCTCGCGGAACTCATGCGGTCTGGCTGGTGGTCACAGGTGTTCAATATCTACTACGAGGTGGACGAGCGCTATATCGACCATGCCCGGATTCTGAAGGCTCTCACAGACTCGGGTTTTTCAGTTGCTTACCGCAATGGCAGAAAGCCTCACTACGACCTGATGCTGCAGCGCTCGGCCGCATGATCGTTCAAAGTCGTCCCTGAAGAGTTCGCGGCGCATCGGTTCACCTGCGGCATGGCTTGGCGCCGCGCAAAGGCCGTATCAAGGCAGAGACGAGTCCGCTGTCACCTTCAGCCGCGGAAATACTTTTTCAGGCGAGCCGAAGTGATCTTCTCGAGCAGAGTTTTAGAGTTCAGGAACAGTATTCCGGAGAAGACTCGTGCCGGCACCAGATACAGTGCCTTCACAAAACTTGCCAGCGGTTTCGACTGGTCCAGGTTGACCTTGTATTTTTGGAACCGATAGTCTTTCGCCGTCGGGCTGGCGCCGTTGTTGACTGTCGGTCGACTGTCGAAGCTTCTTTGCCGGTCGATATGGAAACAGACGATCGACTCGAAGAAAGAGCATGAATAAATCACGTTCGTCAGCGCGGACGGATGCTTTGTCAGTACCGACGACCTGGAATTGATCAGTTCCACGATCTTCATGCAGTAATTGATGAAAGAATACTTCGAAGGATTTCCGAAGCCTTTCATGTAGCTGGTATGCGTATCTTCGACGATCAGCATGCCGCCATCCCTGATGTGGCGGATGGTGTGGTGCGCAGTGATGACTTGCTGGGAATTCGAGTGACCGCCGTCGTCAAGCACTACATCCACGTCGCCCACGGCGGCGAAGAAACGCTCCCAGAACAGCGGATCCTCCTGGCTGCCGATGAAGATCTCGAAACCCTCGGCCTCCCATTTTTTTGCATCAGGATTCAGGTCAATGCCAATGATCCTCGCCTGGGGGCCGAAATATTCGCGCCACATGAAAAGCGAGCCGCCGTCGAGGATCCCGATTTCAACGAATGTAAAGCGGGTATTCCTGAACTTGGCAAGCAGGCTTTCGTAGACTTGAAAGTACGAGGAATGCTTGATTGATGTGTGTTTCGAGTTCAGGTAGCACGCCACAACATCAGCGCCGGGTTGACCGGGATTGTGCGCGGGAATGATTTTCTGCATGGTTTGGCGATGAAGTTTGTCCGAAAGCCTGTTAAGAAGCGTGGTCTTGTCCCGTCCGGTTCCTGGGCAGGATTTTACAGAGCAGGAGCTCGAGTTTCCGTTTCATTTTCTTGCTGGTCGAGACCGGTTTGAAATTCTCTGCGACCATCTGACCGTTTGATCTGACTCGACTGCCACGAACCGACATCCGCTTCGGCTCGATCCTGTTTTCCATCAGACAGAATTTTAAAAGCTCCTCCGAATGCAGAGGATTTTTCTTCTGTCGAAGGTATTGCGGGATCATCTCGATCCGAGTGGTGTAGAGGCGGCAGCCTTGCGGGTTGCAGACGGCAAACCTGTCGTTGTATCCGCTATACCATTGCCAATTCGGCAGCGTAAGTATCGTTGATGGTCTGTCGATGTGGCTTCTGATCGCCGAGGCGAAGCTGTCATGGTAACGAAGGTCTGGTCGCACGAGCAGCACGATGTCCGGGTTCCAGCGGCCGATCATTGTGCCCAGAACATGAAGCGAGTGCAGCTGGTGAATCAGGTTTGACAGCGATTTGCCGTGGTCGTTGAATGCGTCGCCGTGGGACAGTATCCACTCATATCGCGCACCGTCGAGACAGTGTCCCGGCTCCTCGAGAACAAGTTCGTCGCATCCGAGCAGTCTGTATTCCTCCGCGTCGACCGCATTGTTCTCGCCGGATCGCTCGTTCACGATGCGGTCCTGCTTGTATAGATGAGCAAAGACTCTGGCGTCTCCCAGCTCCCTTGCGGGTCCCACGACATTTTCCGCGATCGACGGCAAGGTAAACGCCAGCGAGCGCGTCACCCCGAAAAACCCGATGGCTATTTTTGGTTTGCGTTGACCGTGTATCGTCATTTTTTTTGCTGGAGCCTCCGGGTACAGGTGCGGTTCGAATCGGCCTGCTGCCGAGGCACGGCAGTGAATGTTCCCGGCTTTGATCGCCCGCACGGCTTGCACACCATCATTCGGATGTCGCTCGCACAGTCTCGCCCAGTACCCGACAATATACGGCCTGAATGCCGGCAGCTTCATGGCTGACCGAGAACATGCTGCTTGCCCTGTCGCGGCCGGAGGCCCCCATACTGGCGACGTGGTCTGGTTTGTCGAGCAGTTGCCGCAGCGCCAGCGCCAAGGCCGAGACGCTGTCGGTTGGTATGACGTACCCGGTACGCCCTTCATCGACGATGGTCCTGAACGCGCCGGTATCGCTGGCCACCACCGCGCAGCCGCAGGCCATGCCCTCGAGCGGCGTGAGGCCGAACGGCTCGTAGCGCGGGCAGGCGACGGTGATCATGACATTCTGGTACCAGTCGGCCACCTTGTCGGCGCCGATCACGCCCAGAAAGATAATCCTGTCCGACAGGCCGGCGGCAGCGATTTTTTCCTGCAGGCGCTGCTGGAAGGCCGCATGCTGCGGCGTGCACAGGCCGGCCAGCACGGCCGTCCACTCCGGGAACTCCGGCAGCAGGCGGATCATCGCCTCCACAAAAATGTCCGAACCCTTGTCGTCGCGTATCCGCCCGAAGGTGCCGATGCCGTATTTGCCCGGCAGGCCGGTGCGCTGCCATACCGTCAGCTTGTCTGCCGGCGGCGAGAAGCGCTCGAGGCTGATCCCGTGCGGCACCACCTTCGTCGTGTTCGGC
>JAIXXL010000047.1 GCA_027490755.1 Betaproteobacteria bacterium | reverse complement strand
GGGGTGGGGGCGGCCCACTACCTCGGGTGTCACTTGTTCTCGCTCCTGCTCGCTGCGCTCGAAAGTCGCTTCGAAAAGGACACCCGACGGGGGCCGCCCGTTGGCGGCTTCTGGTGCTGTGCTGACCGTCGCTGGCGGGGCGCATCGGGAAAGCTCTTCGAAGCGGGATGCGAGCGAAGCGAGAGAGCGAGAGGAGCGTCCCGATGGAAGACCCGCCCGCCCACTGGGGGAAGGCTCCGCCCACCACGACGCGCAAAGCTCCGCCAGTCATCACCCGAGAAGCCCCGCCCACAACCCTATAATCGAGGGCATAACCACCGCTTCGCAGGCGCTGCGATCCCGCCATGACACCCGGTCTGCTGTCGGTCCTGCTGCTGCTCGCCGGTGCCGTGCTGGCCGTGGTGGCGGTGCGCACCCTGCGGCTGCCGGCGTTGTTCGGCTACGTGCTGGTCGGCGTCGTGCTGGGCCCCAACGCGCTCGGCTGGGTGCGCGAGTCGGCGCAGACCGAGACGCTGGCCGAGTTCGGCATCGTCTTCCTCATGTTCACGCTCGGGCTGGAGTTCAGCCTGCCGCGGCTGCGCGCCATGCGCGGTCTGGTGTTCGGCGTGGGTGGGCTGCAGGTGCTGCTGACCTCGTCGGCGGTACTGTTGGCCGGTCTCGCGTTTGGTCTCGACTGGCGCTCTGGCTTGGTCCTGGGTGGCGCGCTGGCGATGTCGTCCACCGCCATGGTCGGCAAGCTGATGGTCGACCGCGGCGAGCTGGAGACGCTGCACGGCAAGCTGGTGATGGGCGTGCTGCTGTTCCAGGACATGGCCGTGGTGCCGTTGCTCATCCTCATCCCGGCGCTGGCCGGCGAGGGACCGGATCTGGTGCAGACGCTCGGCATGGCGGTGCTCAAGGGCGTCGTGGTGCTGACCGTGATCATCGCGCTGGGCCATCAGGTGATGCGCCGCTGGTTCCACATGGTCGCGCTGCGGCGCTCGGAAGAGCTGTTCATGCTCAACGTGCTGCTGACCACCCTCGCGCTGGCGGCGCTGACCGAGGCGGCCGGACTGTCCGCGGCGCTGGGCGCGTTCCTCGCCGGCATGCTGATCTCCGAGACCGAGTACCGCTACCAGGTGGAGGCCGACATCCGGCCCTTCCGCGATGTCCTGCTCGGGCTGTTCTTCGTCACCGTCGGCATGCACCTCAACGTCCTCGCGGTGGCAGCTGAGTGGCGCGAGGTGCTGGCGCTGACACTCGTCCTGATGCTGGTCAAGGCGGGGCTCGCCATGCTCGCCGCAAGGACCGCAAGCGGCGACCGCGTCGCGGTGATGCGCACCGGCATCTACCTGGCGCAGGCCGGTGAGTTCGCGCTGGTCCTGCTGTCGCTGGCCGAGGAAGCTGGCGTCTTGCAGGCGCGCATCATGGCCGACGCCTTGCCGGCGGTGATCCTGTCGATGCTGGCCACGCCGCTGCTGATCGAGCACAGCCCGCGCCTGCTGCGGCGGTTCAGCGGCGGCGAGTGGATGAACCAGGCCTTGCAGCTGACGCAGATCGCCATGCGTTCGATGGGTGCCGAGCAGCACGTCGTCATCTGCGGCTACGGCCGCACCGGGCAACAGCTCGCCCGCGTCCTTGCCCGCGACAGTGTCAGCTTCATCGCCCTCGACACCGACCCGCAGCACGTGCAGAGCGCGGCCGCCACCGGCGAGACGGTGGTGTTCGGCGACGCGGCACGGCGCGAGGTGCTGCAGGCGGCCGGTATCCAGCGCGCCCGTGCGTTGGTCATCACCATCGCCGATACGCAGGTGGCGCTTGCCGTGCTGGCGCAGGCGCAGGCGCTGCGTCCGGACCTGCCGGTGCTGGTGCGCACGCGTGACGACCACGACATCGAGCGGCTGCGCGCCGCTGGCGCCACCGAGGTGGTCGCCGAGGTGATGGAGGCCAGCGTGATGCTGGCGAGCCAGACCCTGATGCTGGCCGGGGTGCCGCTCAACCGCGTGCTACGCGAGATCCGCGAGGTGCGCGAGCAGCGCTACGAGCTGTTCCGCGGCTTCTTCCACGGCATCACCGACGACGAGGACAGTTATGCGCCGCGGCTGCAGGCGCTGCAGCTGCCGCCGGTGGCGCGCGCCGTCGGCCGCACGCTGGGTGCCTGCGGGCTGGACGGCAGCGGCGTGGTGATCAAGTCGGTGCGCCGCGGCCCCGGCCCGGCCCTCACACCCGAGCCCGGATTGCGCCTGGAGGCAGGCGACACGCTGGTCCTGATGGGCACGCCCGAGCAGTTGTCAGCCGCCGAGCTGGTGCTCATCTGACCGACCCTTGCCACCGGCCTGTGGCGGTCCGGGCGTTGGGGCCTACTGGTAGAATCGCGGCTCATTCTGACACCCCGGAGAGCCGCCGATGCCCGGCGACCACCTGGTCGACATCCGCAACCTTGAGTTCGCCTACGGCGCCCGCAAGATCCTCACCGGCATCAACATGACCATGGAGCGTGGTCAGGTGGTGGCGATCATGGGCGGTTCGGGGTGTGGCAAGACCACGCTGCTCAAGCTGATCAGCGGCATGCTGCGGCCCACCTCGGGCGAGGTCCTGGTCAACGGCGAGGCGGTGCATCGCATGGACACCGACGGCTTGGCGCGGCACCGCCGCAAGCTCGGCGTGCTGTTCCAGTTCGGGGCGCTGTTTACCGACCTCTCGGTGTTCGACAACGTCGCCTTCCCGCTGCGTGAGCACACCGACCTGCCGGAAGAGCTGATCCGCGACCTGGTTCTGCTCAAGCTGCACTCGGTCGGCCTGCGCGGCGCCCACGCACTCATGCCGCACCAGTTGTCCGGGGGCATGGCGCGTCGCGTCGCGCTGGCGCGCGCCATCGCGCTCGACCCTGGGCTGGTGCTGTTCGACGAGCCCTTCACCGGCCTTGACCCGATCTCGCTCACTGTCACCGGCAACCTGATCCGTCGCCTCACCGACACCCTGGGTCTGACCTCGGTGGTGGTCACCCACGACGTCGCCGAGTCGCTGAAGATCGTCGACCGCGTGTTCTTCGTCGCCGACGGCCGCATCGCTGCATCAGGGACACCGGACGAAGTGCGCCACACCACCGACGACTTCGTCCACCAGTTCATCTACGGCGAAGAGGACGGCCCGATGCGTTTCCACTTCCCCGGCGGGTCGATGCAGGCCGATTTCGGGCTGGGGCGCGGACGTGCTTAAGCCCTTGCTGTCCGGTTTCTCCCATATCGGCCGTCAGGTCATCGACGGCACCTGGCGTCTCGGCTACGCGACGCGCTTCTTCCTGCTCGTGCTGCTGCGCTCCGGGCTCAGCTTCACGCGCTTCGGGCTGGTGGTGCGCAAGGTCTACTTCAGCGGCGTGCTGTCGCTCATCATCATCATCGTCAGCGGGCTGTTTGTAGGGATGGTGCTCGGCCTCCAGGGCTACGAGACGCTGGTGCGCTACGGCTCGGCCGAGGCGCTCGGCACGCTGGTTGCGCTCTCGCTGGTGCGCGAGCTGGGCCCGGTGGTCTCGGCGCTGCTGTTCGCCAGCCGCGCTGGCAGTGCCATCACCGCCGAGATCGGCCTGATGAAGGCCACCGAGCAGCTCTCGGCGATGGAGGTGATGGCGGTCGACCCGATCGCCCGCGTCGTCGGCCCGCACTTCTGGGGCGCGGTCATCTCGATGCCGCTGCTGGCCTCGCTGTTCTCGGCGGTCGGCGTGTTCGGTGGCTACCTGATCGGCGTGGTGCTGATCGGCGTCGACGATGGCGCCTTCTGGAGCCAGATGCAGGCAGCGGTAGACTTCCGTCACGACATCCTCAACGGCATCATCAAGAGCGCGGTGTTCGGTGTCGCGGTCGCGGCCATCGCCACCTTCGAGGGCTACGATGCCCCGCCCACCGCGGAGGGCGTCAGCGGCGCCACCACGCGTACCGTCGTCACCTCGGCGCTGGCCATCCTGGCGCTCGATTTCGTCCTCACCGCATTCATGTTCACCGGGCAATAGGCCCCAAGCGAGACCGTCATGAACAGAACCCTCATGGACCTTTGGGTCGGCATCTTCGTGGTGGCCGGCCTCGGCGCCATCCTCGTGCTGGCGCTGCGCGTCGGCAACGCCAGCGCTACCTTCGATGTCTCCGACACGTACACCGTCTACGGCGACTTCGAGAACATCGGCGGTCTCAAGGTGCGTGCACCGGTGAAGAGCGCCGGCGTGGTGGTCGGCCGCGTCGCCAACATCCAGCTCAACGCCCAGACCTACAAGGCGCGCGCGACGCTGGCCATCGACAAGCGCTACCAGTTTCCCGCAGACACCTCCGCCGCCATCCTCACCGCCGGTTTGCTGGGCGAGCAGTACATCGGCTTCGACGCCGGCGGCGACACCGCGAACCTCGAGCAGGGCTCGGTGCTGCAGATCACGCAGTCGGCGATCGTCCTCGAGAAGCTGATCAGCCAGTTCCTTTACAACAAGGCCGCCGAAGGTTCGGGCGGCGACAAGTAGTTCCACGGAGAACGCATGAAGATCCTCAACACCCTGTTGCTCTCGCTCGGCCTGCTGCTGCTTGCCGCCGGTCCCGTTCGCGCCGCAGAGAACGACCCCAGCCTGCCGCCGCATGTGGTCGCCAAGCGCGCCAGCGAGGACGTCATCACGGCGCTGGCCAAGGACCCCAGCATCAGCAAGGACAAGGCGCGCGCGCTCGCCTTCATCGACGAGCGGATCCTGCCCTTCTTCGACTTCCAGTCGATGACCCGGCTGGCCGTCGGCCGTGCCTGGCGCGACGCCTCACCGGAGCAGCAGGCGCGTCTCACGCAAGAATTCCGGACGTTGCTGGTTCGTACCTATGCCGCCTCGCTCGACACCTTGCGCAGCGCCGAGATCGACTACCGGCCGGTCAACGTCGGCCCCAACGACAAGCGCGCGGTGGTCAAGGGTCTGGTCAAGCGCCCAGGCATGCAGCCGCTGACCATGGAGATGGCGGTCGAAAGGCAGCCCGAGGGCTGGCGCGTGATCGACATCGCCATCGAGAACCTGAGCCTGGTCACCAACTACCGCAGCGAGTTCGGCATGATCGTGCAGCGCGACGGCGTCAACGGCTTGGTCAAGTCGCTGGCCGAGCGCAACGCCCCGCGCGAGAACCCGACCGCAGCCAAGTGACGCCCAACCGGTGAGCGTGACCCCCCTCAAGCTGTCCGAGTCGCTGACGGTCGACGAAGCCGCCGCCACCCTGCGCGCGGCGCAGGCGGCGATCGACGCGGGTTGCCGCGAGGTCGACATCGGTGGGCTGGAGACGGTCGATTCGGCCGCTGTCGCCACCCTGCTGGCCATCCGCCGCTACGCCGCGGCGAAGGGTGTCGAGCTGCGCATCTCGCCGCCGCCGCCGGCGCTGGAGAGCCTGATCGGCCTCTACGAGGTCGGCGACCTGCTCGGTGTGGCGGTGCAGTGAGCATCCCCGCCGTCGATGTGCGTCAACTGGTGCGTGCCTACGGCAGCCTGCGCGCCCTCGACGGCATCGACCTGCGGGTAGAGCAGGGCGAGTTCTTTGCTCTGCTCGGGCCCAACGGCGCTGGCAAGACCACGCTGATCAGCATCCTCGCCGGCCTGGTGCGGCCGACCTCGGGCGAGGTGCGGGTGATGGGCATCGACGTCGTCCACGACGGCCCGACGGCGCGCCGGCAGCTGGGCGTGGTGCCGCAGGAACTGGTGTTCGACCCCTTCTTTACCGTGCGCGAGACGCTGCGCATCCAGTCCGGATACTTCGGCCTGCGCGACAACGACGCCTGGATCGACGAGTTGCTCGCCGCGCTCGACCTCACCGACAAGGCCGACACCAACATGCGGCGCCTGTCCGGCGGCATGAAGCGGCGCGTGCTGGTGGGTCAGGCGCTGGTGCACCGGCCACCGGTGATCATCCTCGACGAGCCCACCGCCGGCGTCGATGTGGCTCTGCGCCAGGGCCTGTGGGCGCTGATGCGGCGCCTCAACGGCGAGGGCCACACCATCATCCTCACCACGCATTACCTTGAGGAGGCCGAGGAGCTCTGCGGCCGTGTGGCGATGCTCAAGCAGGGGCGGCTGGTCGCGTTGGAGGCGACCGGGCAATTGCTGGCCCGCCACGCGCAGCGCACGCTCTGGCTGCGGCTGGCCGAGCCAGGCCGTCTGCCGCCGGCGCTGGCTGCGCGCCTGACCGCTGACGGCGAGGGCTGGGTCGCCGGTCTCGCCGACCTCGCCGAGCTCGAGCCGCTGCTGGCCAGTGTCCGCGAGGCCGGTGCCGGGCTGGAGGACGTCGAGCTTCGTCGCGCCGACCTCGAGCAGGTCTTCCTGCACCTGACCGAGGCCGCCTGATGGGAGCTTCGATGAGTGCCAGCGGCAACCTGCTGATCGTCTCGGCGCCATCGGGGGCCGGCAAGACCACGCTGGTGAAGGCCCTGCTGTCGCACGATGCGCAGGTGGGCTACTCGGTGTCCTGCACCACCCGCGCGCCGCGGACCGGCGAGCGCGATGGCGTCGACTATTTCTTCGTCAGCGATGACGAGTTCCGCAGCCGCATCGCCGCCGGCGAATTCCTCGAACACGCCGAGGTGCACGGGCACCGTTACGGCACGCTGCGCAGCTGGATCGAGGGGCAGCTGCATGCCGATCGCGATGTCGTGCTCGACATCGACACGCAGGGCGCGGCGCAGGTGCGTGCGCTGATGCCGGAGGCGGTGAGCATCTTCATCCTGCCGCCCTCGCTGGCCGAGCTGGAGGCGCGGTTGCGGTCACGCGGCACCGATGCCGATGCCGTGATCGAGCGCCGTCTGGCCGCCGCCCGGGCCGAGATCGCTCATGCCGGGGAATACGATTACGTTATAATCAACAAGGACTTGGACACCGCCATCGCCGACTTGGCGGCGGTTGTCAGGGCGTCCCGCCTGCGCCATGCGCGGCAGACGGTGCGCCACGCTGGGCTGTTCGGGGAGTTCCGCGAGCAGTCCTGACCCCCGGGGCGCCACCCGCGTGCCCCGTTCACCGTATCGAATCCGCCAGGAGACACCCATGGCCCGCATCACCGTCGACGATTGCCTGCACGCTATCCCCAACCGCTTCGAACTCACGCTGGTGGCCACCCAGCGCGCCCGCCAGCTGGCCAACGGCGCCGAGACCCAATTGCCGCCCAGCCGCGACAAGGCTACCGTGATGGCGCTACGCGAAGTCGCCGCCGGTCTGGTCGGTCGCGAGCTGCTCAACCGCGGCGTCTAAGCCCACAGCGGGCCGCGCAGCCACTGCCTTGGCGCAGTCGCGTCGCGCGGCCAACCGGCGCCGCCGGTCACGAGCGTGTAATCTGGTAAGGACACCCATCCGCTGGCCGTGAACCGTACGCCGCATGAGCGCCTTCGCCAAAGCCGAACGCCGAACGCCGGACCGTGACGAAGTCGATCCCGGGGAGGTTTTCCACGCCTTCCTTGAGCGTTCAGGTGGCTACCTCAAGCCGACCGACCGCGAGCTGCTGACGCACGCATTCGACTGCGCGCGCGAGGCCCACAGCGGCCAGTACCGCGCCAGCGGCGAGCCCTACATCACCCACCCCATCGCGGTCGCCGAACTGCTGACGCAGTGGCACCTGGACGCGCACGCATTGTCGGCGGCACTGCTGCACGACGTCGTCGAGGACACCGGCGTGGATATCGCCGAGATCGGCTCGCGTTTTGGCGACAAGGTCGCGCATCTGGTCGAGGGCGTCTCCAAGCTCGACCGCATGCACTTCGCCTCGCGCGAGCAGGCGCAGGCCGAGAACTTCCGCAAGATGCTGCTGGCGATGTCGCGCGACGTGCGCGTCATCCTCATCAAGCTCGCTGACCGCCTGCACAACATGCGCACACTGGGCGCGGTCAAGCCTGACAAGGCGCGCCGGGTGTCGGCCGAGACGCTCGAGATCTACGCCCCGATCGCCCGACGCCTGGGGCTGGCGCGGCTGGTCGACGAGCTCGAGGACCTGTCGTTCCGACACCTCTACCCCGACCGCCACCGTGTGCTCGACAACGAGCTGGGCAAGATGCGTGGCCGCCGCCGCGAGATCCTGCAGCGCCTGTCGGAGGAGGTCACCGCGCGGTTGCGGGACTATGGCGTCGAGGGCGAGGTGAGCGGCCGCGAGAAGACGCTCTACAGCATCTACCGCAAGATGGTCGACAAGCACCTGTCGTTCTCGCAGGTGATGGACATCTACGCGCTGCGCGTCATTGTTCGTGACCAGCCCACCTGCTACCTGGCACTGGGCGCGCTGCACTCGCTCTACAAGCCGATCCACGGCAAGTTCAAGGACTACATCGCCATTCCCAAGGCCAACGGCTACCAGTCCCTGCACACGACGCTGTTCGGCCCCTACGGCAACCCGGTCGAGATCCAGGTCCGCACTCAGGAGATGCACCGCTTCGCCGAGACCGGTGTGGCCTCGCACTGGCTCTACCGCAAGCCGGAGTCGGCCCTGTCCGACATCCAGCTCTCGACCACGCGCTGGCTGCAGAGCCTGATCGAGACGCAGGCCGACAGTCCGGACGCCGGCGAATTCCTCGAGCAGCTGAAGGTCGACCTGTTCCCCGGTGAGGTCTACGTGTTCACCCCGGCCGGCAAGATCCTGGCCCTGCCGCGCGGCGCCACGGTGGTCGACTTCGCCTACGCCGTGCACACCGATATCGGCGACCGCTGCATCGCCGCGCGCGTCAACGACCAGCTCGCGCCGCTGCGCACCGAGTTGCGCAACGGCGACCGGGTCGAGGTGGTCACCGCGCCCAATGCCAGCCCCAACCCGCGCTGGCTCAGTTTTGTCGTGAGCGGCAAGGCGCGTCACCAGATCCGTCACTTCCTGCGCACGCTCAAGCTCGATGAGTCGGTGACGCTGGGCGAGCGCCTGCTCGACCAGGCGCTCAACGCCTTCCATCACCACATCGGCGAGGTCAACGCGCGGCAGTGGCAGCAGCTCGCCCATCAGATGCACCTGACCGGCCGCGACGAGCTGCTGGTGGAGATCGGCACCGGCAGGCGTCAGGCGCTCGAGGTGGCGCGTAGCCTGCTGCGCATCGAGGAGGCCGATGGCTCGGTGCAGGGCCTCGGCGCCATCACTGTGCACAGCCGCGAGGGCGGCGCCATCGAGTACGCGGCCTGCTGCCAGCCGGTCCCGGGCGACCCCATCATCGGCCTGATCGACCGCGGGCGCGGGCTGGTCATCCATACCCACGACTGCCCGGCGGTGCTCCGCAAGCGGCGCCGCACCGATGCCTCACGTTGGGTGGACGTGGAATGGGACGAGCACATGGAAGGCCTGTTCCCGGTCACCATCCGCGTCGTCAGCGCGCACAAGCCGGGCGTGCTGGCCGAACTCGCCAAGGCCATCGCCGAGGCCGACTCCAACATCAGCGGCGTCTCGGTGGACGAGGCCGACACCGGCAGCGCCTACACCACGGTGCGCTTCACCATCGAGGTGGCCAACCGCGTGCAACTGGCCAGTGTCATGCGCAACCTGCGCAAGCTACCCGAGGTGGTGCGACTGGCGCGGACGCGCAACGCGTCGAAGTAGTGCGCGCTTCTGTTTACCACCCCGGATATGCTTTCCACGCATCTATGACTCTAGTTATCCAGGGCTATGGCCAAGCTTGACGTGGACGCGAACGGTGTAGGGCGCGTTCCGCCGGCCAATAGACTCATCATTGTTCTTGGCGCTCATCGAAGCGGCACGAGCAGTTTGACGAGGGGCCTCAAAGCCCTTGGAGTCTACCTGGGCGAGAGCCTCATGCCGCCAAACCCCGATGTCAACGCCCGGGGCTTTTGGGAAGACCTCGACATCAATGCCTTGAACATAGAGCTGTTTGAGCATCTCGGTCGGCGTTGGTTTGACCTCTCCCCCGTCGGTGAACCCGAGTTTTGTGTGCTTCGGGACAACGGTTTCGTCGACCGGGCAGTCGAGTTGTTGCGCAGCAAATTCGCTGGCCGAGAGGTCTTTGGCTTCAAGGATCCGCGCACCAGCCGGCTGATGCCTTTCTGGCGTGAGGTTGCGCGAAATCTGGGCTGCGACGCTGCCTGCGTCATCGCGTTGCGTCACCCGCTCAGCGCTGCTGAATCTCTTTCGCGACGAGACCAGTTCAGTCCAGCGCATAGTCATCTGCTGTGGCTCGCGCACATGCTGGAGAGCGTCACCGGTAGTACGGGGCTACCACGCTTGGTGGTCGACTATGACCGTCTGCTTGAGCGCCCCCTCGATCAATTGGAGCGCATCGCGGCGCGGCTCGGGCTTCAGACCGACCCTGCCGCAGCGGCTGATTTTGAGCGCGATTTCCTTAGCCCAGAGCTCAGGCACACCGTGTTCTCGCCGGCAGATACCCCCGGAGACCACCCTTGCTCCGCTCTGGTCAGTGAGGTTTACCGGGTCCTCCACAAAGCCTCGGCCGATGAGGTATCCCTCGACGACCGGACGTTCATCAAAAGTGTCAAGGCTTGGGAGGGCGAGTTCGAATTTTCAAAACTGCTCTTTGCCGTTACCGACAGTTCGTTCCTGAGACAAGAGCGTGCTGAGCGTGCGCTTGAGGTAGAGCGGCGGGAATGGGAGGGGCGGCTTCAGCAGGTTCAGGAGGCGCTTGAGGTAGAGCGGCGGGAATGGGAGGGGCGGCTTCAGCAGGCTCAGGAGGCGCTTGAGGTAGAGCGGCGGGAATGGGAGGGTCAGCTTCGGCAGACGTATGAGGTGCTTGAGGCGGAGCGGCGGGGGTGGGAGAGTCGGCTTCGCCAGGCGTATGAGGCGCTTGAGGTAGAGCGGCGGGACTGGGAGGGGCGGCTTCAGCAGGCTCAGCAGGCTCAGCAGGCGCTTGACTCGCTTGAGACACAACGGAGCGATTGGGATCTGCTCAAAAAGCGAATGACTGCTGCGTCGTGGGGCGTTTTGAAAAGGGCCGAGACGGCGGAAGCTGATGCAAGGGCTCTCCGCGCCCAGATACGGGTCAACTCGGGCGAGTCACAGACCGCTTCAGTTGCAACGAAACCTACTGTAACCAGTCGACAGTCGTTGCCACTGCATCAGGAAAAGACCCGGCGGAGGTACCCCTTGTTTGACTTGGAGTGGTACCTCAGGACGTACCCGCACGTCGCCGACACCGGTGCTGAGCCGCTGGTCTATTACGCCGCTCGGGGTTGGCGCGAAGGGCACTCGCCTCACCCGGCATTCGACTCGGGTTGGTACCTCTTCTCGAATCCAGACGTTGCGGCGAGCGGAACAGAACCGCTAAAGCACTATCTCGAGCGGGGATGGAGGGAGGGGCGACAGCCGCACCCGGCTTTTGACCCGATCTGGTATCTGTCTACCTATCCCGATGTCGCGGCCAGAAGGATAGAGCCCCTGACCCACTACCTTGTGTATGGCTGGAGAGAGGGGCGACAGCCGCACCTGCTTTTTGATGGCGGATGGTATCGCAGCCAAGTCGAGGAACTCGACGGGATGGTGATGGATCCCTTCAGTCACTATCTCGCTGGTGGTTGGCGGTCGGGGCGCGAGCCCAGCACCCGGTTCTCTCTTCGTGCGTTCGTGGCCAGCCTCAGCGCGCCGCTTTCAGAGAACGTCGATCCCTTCGTCTATTTCCTGCTCACGGAGTATGCGCAGGCCTCCCAAGACGCCGCTCGACTCGAGTCACTTCTCCGCCAGTTTGCGCCCGAGCGCGCCGCAATCGCTTATGCCTCGCGCTCGGGTGAGGCCGATCGGAATCCAGGCGATGTGCGGGCGATCGCGATGTATCTGCCGCAGTTCCACCGTGTCGCCGAGAACGATCTCTGGTGGGGCAAGGGCTTCACGGAGTGGACGAACGTACGGCGTGGCAGGCCGTTCTATCCCGGACACGAGCAGCCGCATGTTCCACACAAAGATATCGGCTACTACGACTTGCTCAAGCCTGGGGTCCTGGAACGTCAGGCGGCGCTTGCGGCTCGCTATGGCATCCACGCCTTCTGTTTCTACTTCTACTGGTTCGATGGTCGCCGAATCCTCGAGAAGCCCGTCGATCAGATGCTTCGGTCTGGAAAGCCCGATTTTCCGTTCTGCTTCTGTTGGGCCAATGAGAACTGGACGCGGACCTGGGATGGCGGCGATCACGAGATCCTGCTTGAGCAGCACCATTCCCCTGAGGGGGATGAGCGGATCTTCCGGGACCTGCTGCCGGCACTTCGCGACCGTAGATATGTCCGTGTAGACGGGAAGCCGCTGCTTGTCGTCTACCGGCCGAGCCTTCTCGGCGACGCCGCTGCCACGGCAGATCGCTGGCGGGCTATCGCCGCGAGGGAGGGATTGGGCGAGATCCACCTTGCCACGGTGCACAGTTTCGACACTGGCGATCCCCGCAGCTACGGTTTTGATTCGGCCATCCAGTTCCCACCACTCCAGACGCCCGCCGCGAATCTGACTGGTCAGCCCGGCTTCAAGACACCGCGAGACTTCTCCGGCCGGATACACGACTATCAGGATGCTGTTCGGCACGCGTTGGCGGTGCCGCAGCAACCCTACGTCTTCTTTCGCGGCGTCATGCCACGCTGGGACAACACCGCGCGCCGCATGGAGCGGGCGACGTCCTGGGTCAACGCCACGCCGGAAAGCTACGGGCAGTGGCTGCGGGCCACCGTCGATCTGATTCAGCGGGAGCAACCTCAAGATCGCCAGGTCATATTCATCAACGCTTGGAACGAGTGGGCTGAGGGGGCGCACCTCGAACCAGACAAGCGTTACGGCTACCGCTTTCTGGAGGAGACTCGTGCGGCCCTGCAGACCGCGCAGGGTGGTCGTTATGGTGCGCCGCTCGACGTGACCACTCATCGGCATCCATACGTCACCCGTGCCAGGGGGGCTCATCTTGAGCGATTGTTCGGTTGTGAACTCGATGAGAAGACCCGCAACTGCCTGTCACGGCATACGGCGCTCCTCTCCGAACTGGCGTTAGGCGGGGCAAGACTCTCTGCCGGAGGAGGTGCGGTTCATTGTGAGATCGACGGCGAGAGGCTGGAGCTTGACGGTCCGGCATCGCTAGCGCGGGCCCATGCACGACTTTACGGCGATGGCCGTGGCCACCCCTTCGCCTTCGTTCTGTTGCAGTTCGGCAGGCCCGACGCAACGGCTCGTTGTGTCGATTCGATCCTGCGTCTTGCGCCCGGTGGGCGGAAGGTCCACATCGTCATTGTCGACAACGCCTCGTCGGCCGAGGTGGTCTCACAGACGCGGCAGAGGTTCGAAGGAAAAGCAGGCGTGAGCCTTATCCTCAACCAGGAAAACACCGGATTCGCTCGCGGCAACAACATCGGATATCGCCATGCGCGAGAGGTGATCGGGGCTGACTTCATCGCGATCATCAACAACGACACGGTCATCGAGGATCCCGGGTTCATCGAGAAGAGTCTTTCGATCTATCTCATGCATGCGCCCTCGGTGATCGGGCCCGACATCGTCACGCCAGATGGTCGGCATGAGAACCCTTGGAATGACGCTACCTACAGCGTTGAGGACTGGCTACTGCTGCAATCACTTTTCGAGCAGCAACGCCAGAACTGGCTATCGACCGAAAAGGCGGAATTCCTCCGTGTCGGCCGGCGGTCTCCAGAAGCCTACAAGATCGACGATCCGGTGCTTCAAGGCGCCGCCCTCGTGTTTTCGCCGGTCTACACTCGTCGAGAGGCGCAGCCTTTCGATGCGCGGACTTTTCTGTATGGCGAGGAGTTCCTCCTCGCGGTCAACTGCCTTCTCTCCGGCCACCCCATGTTCTACTCTAGGGAGCTCGCCATCCGGCACGAGGAGGGTGTGTCGACCAGTGAACTGCTCGAGAGCGACAAGGTCCGCCGCGGCTACGATGGGGCGATCGAGGCCATCCGGCTGGCTCGGTGCAGGCTGGAAAGGTACGTCGAGGCGACCGAGGGGGCCTACCTTGACGCTGGTTCGGAGGCGATCGGGCTGCTTACCCAGGATGGTCGACGGCACGTGCTTGTCGATCTTCTTTTTGCCCAGCCGGGTTCACACGGTGGAGGCGAGTACGGTAAGGCCGTTTTCCGGGCGATCGTCGATGAGGCCGCCACGAGCGGTGGCGTCCAGGTTTGGGTGGCACTGGACCCGTCCCTCTTCATCGACGGCTGGGTGTGGAAGGCGTGTCGTGACAATGCTGTCAACGTGGTCGCGGTGAAGAGTTACGACGACATCGTGGGGCTGGTCAATGCTTCTCACTTCGATGCGTTCTTTGCTCCGGCAATCGTCGTCTACACCGGCTACGAGTACATGAAACAGCTTGGTGGAGCACTAAAGTTCACGCGGGGTCGCACCCGTGTAATCGGTACCCTGCTCGACGTTCGTGATCTCGAGCTCTCGGAAGACTGGCGCCGCGTCGCCGAAGCAAGGGGCACGGCGGGGTGCCGCCGCCAGCGTTCCTACACGCCGGAGCTATGGGCTGAGGAGGGCGCTGCCCATGCCCGACATGCTGAGGCACTTCGGAGCATGTATCGGGGCATCTGCGACAGCCTCGCCATTGATACGCTCGTCACGATCTCCGCGTATACGGCCGCGAGTATCCGAAGGCGGGTCGGAACAAACAGGCCTGTTGATGTGTTCTTGCCCCCCGAGAAGGATCGGCAAACCCCCGAAGTCTTCGCCCAGCCTGGCATCAACCTCGCGGAAGATCCTTTCGCGCTTGTCCTCAATGCTGGCCGAGAGGAAAAGAACGCTGCCTCAGTGGTGGCCGCCTTCGACCGGTTGTTTGGCGATGCCGCGTTTGTGAGCAGGTACCCCAGGCTGAGAGTCGTACTCGTGGGAATCGACACGCTCGGCGACTTGGCGGTCGGCGGGATTGCGCAGCAGGAACGCTTCGTGACCATGCCGCATCTCGATGCTGCGCAGCTGGAATATCTACTCGAACGGGCGATGTTTCTCGCCTACGTCTCGTTCAACGAGGGCTTTGGCTATCCCCCGCTTGAGGCCATGACCTACGGGACACCGAGCCTTGTTGCCAACAACACCTCGGTGCCGGAGGTCTGCGGCGACGCCGCGACTTACTGTGACCCGTTCGATCTGGACTCGATCACCGAGGGCATCCTCTCGATACTGGCATCGCCGCCAAGTGCGGAAAAGCTGCGTGCTCAGCTTGCTATTGTCTCCGAGCTTCAGAAGCTGGCGGTCCGTTCGCTTGCGGGGGTCATTTGCGGCAGTCAGTCCAGGGCTACTGCGCCCGACGCCCGCGGGGGCTGCGAATCGGGATGCGAGGTGAGCTGATGCTTGAGTTGTTCGAGCGTGAACTCGTTTCTATTGACCGCATGCTCGCCCAAAGCCCCGGGATTGGACTGGTAGATCCGATGCGACCCATCCCGCTGGAGTTATTCGGGAAACTCTGCCTTAACGTTCCTCTGCACTTGCCTGCGATCCGTGCGGCGGTCCCGACGATGGCGTCCGACGAGGTGCAGCGCAACTGGACCGGCAATTGCGGGCAACCCTTGATGGACCAGTCGGTTTTGTTTGTACGGACGCTCTTTGCCATGTACGGCCGGCATGGCGCCAAGGCTGCCGCCGAGTTGCGGGTTCTCGACTTTGGTTGTGGTTGGGGAAGGTTGCTTCGGCTTTTTCTGAAGTACGTTCCGGCCGAAGGACTCCACGGGGTCGATCCCTGGCAGCGTTCTATCGACCTCTGCCGCGAGCATCGACTGCCCTGCAACCTTGCGTTGAGTGACTACATTCCGCGCACCCTGCCGGTCAAGGGCCCTTTCGATCTGATTTACGCATTCAGCGTTTTTACGCATCTGAGCGAGTCGACTGCGCGAGTCGCGCTTGCCACGCTCCGTGAGGCGATCGCCGAAGGAGGCCTCCTCTGTCTCACGATCCGCCCGGTCGAATACTGGAGGTATCACGGGTCGCGGGGAGAGCCTGCGGGCATTGAGCGGCATCGTGCAAGCGGGTTCGCCTTCATGCCGCACACAAATCGGGAGCCGGTGGAGGGGGAGATCACCTACGGCGATACATCGATGACGCTCGAACATCTGGCCAAGCTTGCCGGGGGGTGGAGGATCGCAGACATAGAGTGGAACGCATGCGACCCTCTGCAGATCGTGGTTGCACTCGTCCCTGATTAAGCATCAATGAGCGCTGGACCGTGTCAACGGTTATCCCACACCGCCTGTCCGGTGCTGCGCAACCTGGTGCTTGGGGCTGGCTGCTTATGGCCGCGCGAACCTTGGGTTCGCGACTGGTTGGTGGCTTTCTCCGTGAAGGCTGGTTCAAGGGCGTCTGGGTTAGCGGTTCACTCAAGATGCAACTTCACGTGCCACCGTGGAAGCGTACCGAAGCTGAGCTGCCCTGCGCATGTCCGGTCAATGGCCGCGAAGAGACGGTCGTGTTCTGCAGGGATGAAAGACGCTCCAATGTGTACCGCGCAGCACTCCCGGTGTCTGCAATCGTGGATCGGGTCGAAGCGATACTCGACATCGAAATGAGCCCAAAGGCGATAAGCCGATATCGGGGGCAGGGTATCCAATGGCGTTGCCGCGGCGTGGGTGGCCTTCCCCACTGTGCTTGCCGAACTGTCTTGGTATGACCAGTTCTATCCCGCAGGCCGTACCCCCGAAGCAATCGCGGAGTATCTCCAGAAGGGCTTTGTCGACCACGGGTGGCAGCGGGACATCGGCCTAGATGTCGCCTGTCCAGGCACCCATGTGCAGGTTTCGCATGGGTTCGACTATGTGTGTTCGGTCTGGTCGGGGATGTTCAAGGTTGTCGACTGGATCGACGGGTTCGCCGACCTTCAGACGCTCGTCATCGTACGAAAGCCCGAGTGATATCCGCTGCTCATCCGGTAGAGTCGAGGTCGGCCAAGGTTTGCCGGCGCGTGCGAGACGTCAACGGGCTTGCTTTCGCTCCAACGTATCCGAGAGACTGAGAACAGGTAAGTGGCTAACGCGATCATCACGGGTGTTACTGGCCAGGATGGGGCCTACCGCGCAAGGTTTTTGTTGGGCCGGGGTTACCGGGTTTACGGAACCTATCGCCGCCGCAGCTCGGCGCAACTTCTGGCGCCTTGAGGAACCTGGTGTCCTAGACCGTCCCTCGCTCCATCTGGTGGAGCACGACCTCACCGATCTTGGTAGGAGTTTCTCGTTGGTGCAGGACGCAGAGCCATCAAAGATCTACAACCTCGCCGGACAGAGCTTCGTGGGGGTGAGCTTTAAGCAGCCGAGCGCGACACTCCACATCAATGGTCTGGGTACCCTTAAGCTGTTGGAGGCCGTGCGCCTGAGCCACCCCGCCTCCGTTTCTACCAGGCCAGCACCTCCGAGATGTTCTGGAGGGTGCAGGCGGTGCCGCAGTTCGAGGACGCCCCCTTTCGCCCGCGAAGCCCCTACGGCGTCGCCAAACTGTGCGCCCACTGGATCACGGTCAACTGTCGCCAGCGCCACGGCATCTTCGGTTGCAGTGGGATCCTGTTCGACCATGAGAGTACGCTTCGTGGTCGATACTTCGTCACGCGCAAGATACCGGACGGCGTCGCTGAACTGCAATTCGGCACGGTGGGATACCTCGAATTGGGCAACCTTGATGCACGGCGCGACTCGGATTTTGCGGGGGAGTATGTCAAGGGCATCTGGCCCATAATGCGGGCCGAGCAGCCTGATACCTACGTGCTGCCGACTGGGCGCACCGAAAGCATCCGTGAATTCGCCCGAATGGTCTTTGCCGCGGCGGGCATTGCCATCGAGTTTCGTGGCTCGGGTGGTGATGAGATCGCGCTCGATGTCGAGACCGGAAACAAAGTGGTCCTGGGCCACCCGCGCTTCTATCGTCCGACAGAGCTGAATCTGCTCGTTGGCGACGCCAGCAAGGCCTGCAACAAGCTTGGTCGGAAATCCGCCATGGCTGACGTAGAGCTTTGCGCCAAGATGGTATCCGCCGACCTCAGACGCGACGCCGAGGGACGTTCGTTCTAGGCTAGCGCAGTCGGGGCGCGATGCCCTCTGATTTTGGTAATTGCCTGATTAATCCGTGGCATCAATAAGAACATGACTCATCATCCAGTAATAAGAAGGAATTCCGGGTACTGCCATTGTTGCAGGAACGAAGTCATTTTTGAGAGCACGCACGACTGGCTCAGGGATTACTACAAGTGCTCGGTTTGCGGTTCTATCCCAAGGCAGAGACATCTGCAGTATATTCTGGACAAATATTTTCAGGGCTGGGATGGTTTGGCGATCCATGAATCCTCACCATCGGCCGATTTCATACGGCGGTACTCGGGCGATAATTACTCATCCAGCCAATATTTCCCGGAGGTTCCGCTTGGTTCGTATCATCAAAACATTCGTTGCGAAAACCTGGAAATTCTCACGTTTCCAGAAAACCATTTCGACATATTCATTACTCAAGATGTTTTCGAGCATCTATTCAGTCCCGCAACCGCCGCCCGCGAGATCATGCGAGTCTTGAAACCGGGGGGTGTTCACGTATTCACAGCGCCAAAGCACGGATTCCTGAAATTCAGTCGATGCAGAGCCACGCTTCGCGACGGCAACGTTGTGCATCTGGAAGAAGCCCAATATCACGGAAATCCGATTGGTGATGGCCGCTCTCTTGTAACCTGGGACTACGGCAGTGATTTCGAATTCCTTCTTCAAGAATGGTGCGGCTTCCCGACCGTAACGTATGTTACGCGGGACCCTTCAATTGGCATCGATGGTGAGTACCTGGAAGTATTCGTCACGAGAAAAATATAGTCTTCTGAGCCAGCGAGGCACGAAATTCTTCGCCGCGAGGAGTTGAAGATTATTTGTACACACCCCTCCGCGTCGGACTTACCGAAGCCTAAGAGACGGGGCGGCGAGAGGGGGCCTAACACTTTATTCTTCTGCTTTCCGTCGAATAGTTGCTTGGAGGGGGTTCCGTCTATAGCGCGTGGTTGGCCTTGGCGGTTGCCTTAATTCCAAGCCGAAATCATTTTTCCAAGGGTGTCTAGGCTCAGGCGGCCCCGATTAGCCATGATGACGTCAAGAGGTATTTTGTGCCGCTTGTAAAAACGTGCCAAGAACATAGGCTTGTTATCTCTTTCAAGTTTTAAGAGTGGCTCGGGTCTTTCGGATATAACTTTTAGCGAAATATCTATCTGGTCCAAGGGGAGGCCGAGTTTTGCCAAGACCCTCGCCAGAGTGGGTGATTTCTCAGAGATTAGTTGTTCGTATGTTATTCGTAGGGGAAAGCAGCGTTTTTCCAGAAAAAGATTCTCGATATTTTGTTCCATGCGTAAAATTTCTAGCAGCTCGCGCCATATCAGCCTGTCGTCGAGTTCAGAGTCTCGGTAGGGGGTCGGTCCCCGAATATGGGTGCCGTCATCTCTAATGTGCCAGATGCCGGTTCTTTTCGCATGCGCAAAAGATAGTGCTTGCGCTAGCACGTCCTGTCGGGTGAGCCATATGAGTGGGACGTCGGAATTTGTATTGAAAGTCTCGTCAAGTCCTATGTCTCGGCTTATCCATTCAAATCGGAGGGCATCGATTTTAAATCCGAATATGCCGTTACGTGAATGTTGTTTAATTATATAATTGATATAATCTTTAATATTGTCGAAATTATTTCTGTCTTGAATATTCTTTACGTAATTCTCATTAAAAAATTCATCTGGGCTTCCACATAGACCAGTACTCGTAAGCATCCGGGAGAGAAGGGTGCTGCCGGAGCGGCCAGTGCAGAGTAGGACGTACCAGTTGGCAACGCCGTGAGAAGCCCAGTCAACATCGGCCATCCTGACGGTGGTCTCCGAATTCAGGAATAGTGAGTTAATTGGGTTTTGCATGAGGTGGCTTGCTGTGACGCTTATGGGGGTCGGTCAACATAGAGGTGGCTCCTTCGCGAGCTGGCGGTAGACGCTGGGGGGGGCGAATTCCAGTAGCCCTATGGCAGATTATTTGGTTCGGCCCGAGCGGATAAGAGTATCTGGAGTGCCTGGGGCTAGCCGCGGTAGTCGCCGTGTGACTTTTGAGAGAATCAGTTGTGAGGGGTCGAGCTGTTTGGACGTCTTCGCAGCGGCCCTCGTGTTGGCCTCTGGCGCCTATGGCGAATATGGCGGCCCCGGCCTCGCCCGGTTTTTGTATACAGATCGGGGCGTCATGCGGGATCTGGCCTCCTCGGGCTGTACATTCGCTGAATGACTCGACAAACCATGCCGCCTAATAATTCAATCATCCTCGCCTTTCTTAACCTGTGTTGCGCGAGATCTTTCAATTGGCATTGAAGGTGATAGTCCGGAGGTATTCCTTACGGGAAAACATAATCGTCTGCCCCGGAGAGGCCGTGAATTCTTCGCCGCAAGGCGTTGCGTAAAGATTGTACACTCATCAATGCCTCGCCTTGCTCTTGTTGTTAAGAAGCCGAGTCGGCAAAGAAAACAACAAATGACCCTTTATTAAATAAAAAAAACGCAGGCGTTATTGTTTTTTTGAGGCCGTATGTTTTCTACACAGTATTGTGTCGAAACTAATCGACGCTGAATACATAGTGCTACTCACCCACAATGTAACGCCCATTATCTATCAGGTTGAAGTTTTTCGGTTTATGAGAAATTTCATGGAACGGGTTCGCCCAGAATTCTGCATTTGCGTCAGACATGTATTGAGCGAAATCGTTTTGCCGTATGCCGAAAAACAGATGGGTTAAATTTCCAAAGTAAAAGCTTGAAATTCCATGCCGTTTGTAACAATAGTCCATTAACGGCAATCCATAACATCCGCAGGAACCCATCACCAAGTCAATTTCAGTTTGCGCCAAAATCCCATCTATCCTGCTGCACAGAACATAAAAAGTTTCAAGCCAAGATCTGTGTGGTCTATTGGGATACGTGGTGATATAAGCATCAAGCCCGATCAGCTTAAAGTCGGGTACTCGGTGGTTTTTCCAGAGCCTCTTCACGTTACCGGACTCGACAGTTTTTACGCACGTTGTTGCAAACGGACTTATGAGAAGAATCGTCTTTTCCGCAAGTTGCTCATAGAGGCTCAAAACGGGTCCAATCTGGACGCGACGATTAGGCCCGAACCGTAGGCCATTTTCCGCGGCGGCTGTGCGCACTGCGTGTGTATGCATGCCATAAGACCAATTGAGCAAGATTTCGCTCCCGGTAAAGCAGGCCGAGATGTACCGGTTCGCCCATCCGTGAAGGCTGGCCACCAGGCTTGGTGGGTCTATTGCGTACATCCCCGCGTTGGTCAGCAACTGGCGTATTGAAAACGATAGATCAGAGACCTGAACATCATCGGATGTGTCGGGTTCATAAAAGAATTCGGGGCTGTCCCAGTTCTTGTATATATCAATTGCAATTTGTTCGAGGTTCTCCGGATGTCTTAATATGGTTCGAGCGGCACGTAATTCGACGTTGCCCGGACGTATGTAGAGGTTTGGTGGTTTATTTAAATCAATTATCGGCCGTTTGCTGAAAAATCCAATTCCTTTTCCAAATTGTTTTCGGTGGAAATAGTCAAAAAGCGACAGGTATTTGTGAAGCTGTGTTGCGGTGTTGAATGAGAAGGTTTGATCAAGTGCTGCCTCAATCGAATCCCAGTCAATAGTAAAAAGTTTAGCGCCACGTTTTTTTGAAAGAGTCTCGAGCGTAAATTGAACGAATATGTGTGAATTCTCGTCGAAGTCGGAGAAACCACCTATATTTATGTAGACATCTCCGTTAGCCCCGTTCTCGAAGAAGTTCGCCTCTCGATTTTGTCGAAGGTAAACAGTTGTAGCTTGGTGCTTTTCTGCTCGCGGGGCGAGGGCACAAAAATGCGAGATGAATTGTTCCGATAGCGCAATAGTATCGGGGTGAAAGCCAAGACTTCTCATTTCGTTGCGTACAAGTTCGGCCTGCATGTCCGTTGTGGTGTAAAGGTTCGCTAATCGGTGACCCTTAGAGTTTCCGGGTCGGTGCGGTTTTGAATTTGGAGATGCTAGGGCAACTTTGGCTGGTCTCGCACACTTAGATGTAGTGGCCACCATCGCTCAACGTATAAGACTTGGTTAGGTTGCAACCGGGAACTCGCCTCATCACTCGCTTTGCGTCAGGCCAAGGCCGGTATAGGTATGATTACCCTTATCTCGAAGTCGGTGTTGACTTAAAAAATTGGATGCGCCCATGCTTCAATCATCGTCGTCTTTCGCAACATGGGTCGCGAGGCGCCGCGGACGTTGCGTACCCTGTCGGCTGCCTATCAAGTGGGGGTGGAACCTGCTGACTACGAGGTGATCGCGGTTGATGCCGGATCGCGGGTTCCGCTTGATGCGGCGTTCGTGAGAAGCTTCGGCACGAATTTCCGCTTGCTCAGAGGTCCCGACCGACCATCCCCGGCCGCTGCCATCAATGCAGCGGTAAGGCGATGCTCTAGCGCCGCCATCGCTCTCTGCATCGATGGTGCCCGGATGCTTTCGCCGGGCATCATCCAGTCGATGACTCGGGCTCTGCTCGCCTGGAAAGAACCGGTTGTGGCTACGCTGGCCTTGCACCTTGGTCCCAAGGTGCAGAACGAGTCGATGCTGGAAGGTTACGATCAGATAGCCGAGGACCGACTGCTCGCCTCGGTGGACTGGATGGCGGACGGGTATGAATTGTTTCGGATAGCGTCCTTGGCAGGTTCCTCCAGGTCGGGGTGGTTTTTGCCAATCTCCGAGAGCAACTGTTTGGCAATGCGGCGCGACTTGTGGGATCGACTCGGTGGGCTGGACGAACGTTTCGTCAGTCCTGGCGGGGGATTCGTCAATCTTGACCTCTACCGGCGAGCGTGCCTCGGCGCTGATAGTCTGGTTATGTTGCTCGGGGAGGGCACCTTTCACCAGTTTCACGGCGGCGTCGCCACCAACGTGCCCTTTGCTAAACATCCCGGGGTGACCTTCCTCGAGGAATATGTCGGTATCAGAGGGGTGCCATTCGAACCGCCGCAGACAGTCCCCGACTTCCTCGGATCGTGTCCTCCGCAGGCCACCCGCTTCCTTGCCCACTCCCTCGAGCAGTACGCTGCCAGTTTGCGCGCCCTGGGGCAATGAGTCGTCACGCAGTCCTGATCCTCGGCATGCATCGCAGTCGCACCTCGTTATTGGCGGGGCTGCTGGGTGGTGGTGGTTGGGCCGTGCCAGAAGACGCGATGCCACCAACAGCGGACAACCCTCGCGGATACTGGGAATCGCGAGCAATCGCAAGATTGAACAACCATCTGCTTGAGTCTGCCGGGACGCGGTGGAATGACGATGCGCCGATCGACAGCGGTTGGTTCGCCGATAAAGCGCGCGAAGCAGATCGTGAGGAAGCGCTCGCCTTGCTCGAAGCGAGTTTTGGCAGCACCGAGCGATTTGTCCTCAAGGATCCGCGCCTGTGCCGCCTGCTGCCCTTCTGGCTCAGCGTGCTTTCTAAAGCAGATGTTGAATGCTCCGTGGTGCTGGTTCTGCGCGACCCTCTTGAAGTCGCGCGTTCGCTCGCGGCTCGCAAAGACGTTCCCGAGTTTCGTCCCGCTGCCGTCGTAGCAACCAGCCGAGCGCTCCTGCTTTGGTTGCGCTACGTGCTTGACGCCGAAAGGCACTCGCGTGGTTTGAGAAGGGTCTCGATCGACGCAGGGCAGCTCGTATCGGAGTGGCAGGTCGTACTGAGGCGACTGGAGGTAATCACCGGCACCCGATTCGCCGAATCGGGGATGACTTTGCAGGATGGCTTGGCGGGCTTGGTCGATGCAGATCTTTATCGTCAGCGTTCGACCGAAGACTCTGGAGGGCCAGACATCGCGCAAGGCGTGACTCGTCTGCGCAGTCTCTGCAGAATGCTGGTCGCCGCTGGGGGACAGCCGCTCGACCGGGTTTCGCGCAGTTGCGATGCCCTAGCCGCTACCCTCGATCGTCTTGTCAGACTCTATGCCCCGCTGCGTCGGGATGCCGACCTTCTCGACCAGAAAGATATCTGGGCGCAGTCGATGCTCGGGCAACTCTCCCTCGTGGGTGCGCCGCCAGCTCGTCCTCGGGGGCAGCCAAGGCGCGTCCTGTTCCTCTCTGGCTCGCCGGATTCGGTGGGGCACATCTACCGTGTCGAGCACCCGGTCCATGCGCTCGGCGAGCGGGGCTGGGTCGCCTCATGGTTGCCATTGGAGCATTGCGAAGCGAAGGACCGCATCGCTGATGCCGACACAGTGGTCATCTTTCGCGTGCAGGGAGGTCCCGCGTTCGAAGTGGTGCGCGCACAGTGCCGGCGACTTGGCGTGCCGCTGGTTTATGACATCGATGATCTTGTTTTTGAGCCCGAGGTCATGTTGGCAGGGCATTTTGCCTACCTTGACGACCTCACCGAACAAGACCGGTTTCGCTGGATTGAAGATGCGGCCCGTTATCGCGAGGCGCTCGCGGCCTGCGACGCGGCTACGGTCACCACCACGCCTCTGGCCACCGCCGCCAGCCGGCACTGCAAACGGGTGGCCGTGCTGCCCAACTGCCTGAGTCCATCCTTGGCAAGACGTGCAGACGCGGCCCTCGCCGTCGTGAAGCCCTCAGCGACCGACGGCCGTTTGCGCCTCGGGTTTGCCAGCGGCACCCCGACCCACCGCCGCGATTTTGCGGTCGCGGCATCGGCACTGGGGCAGCTGTTCGATCAACGCCCCGAGCCTCTGTTGGTGGTTCTGGGCGATTGCGACCTTTCCGCCTATCCAACGCTGGCCCGGCATGGGGCGCGAATCGAACTGCGACCCCGGGTGCCCATGGAGGACCTGTTTGCCGAAGTCGCCCGCTTCGACGTCAACCTTGCTCCTCTCGAGTCAGCAAACCCATTTTGCGAGGCAAAGAGCGCGGTCCGTTGCAACGTCGCGGCCATGTTGGGTGTACCCACTATAGCTTCGTCAACGGCACCTTTAAGGACTGCCATCGTCCATGGCTCGACTGGCCTCCTTGCTTCGAGTGCGCGAGCTTGGTTCGATGCATCGCAACTCCTGACAGACGATGCCGTGCGCTCGCGTATGTCGGTGGCGGCGAAGATTCAAGCTCGTGCCACATTTGGTGCAGAGTTTTACTCTGGTCTCGCTGAACGCATCTTTGCCGCGATTGCTGATGCATGAATTCAGTTTGTTAAGCGCGCTGGCAAAAGCTTGCCCCCATGGTCTGATTGCTTGGAGAAGGCGCATCCCAGCGGTTGCACGGCGGTGTCGCCGCCACACGACCCTCGGTACTGAACCGGCCAGACCGATGCTGGAGGAGTACCAAAGCTTGCGGGGCCAGCCTTTCGAGCGGATGGGAGAACTTTGCTGATGTCGATGCCGAATGCGACGCACAGTTATGATGGCGACCTTCCTGCAAGGGGCACGCCTAGCGGTGCTTCCGACGAGTGTCAGCAGCGGGTTGTCGCTATTCTGGGCATGCATCGAAGCGGGACCAGTGCGCTTGCGGGCACCCTTCAGGAGTGCGGCCTGAATCTAGGCGACGTCAATACCGCGGCGCCATCGAACGCCAAGGGCAACAGGGAATCTTGGCTCCTTATGGCGCTACATGAGGATGTTTTGAAGAGAGCCGGTGGTTCGTGGGACAGTCCGCCGCCCGGCCCCATCGTTTGGACAGATCTGCATATCGCTGTGCAAAGGCTCTATGTCGAGCAGTTCTTGGGCGTCCCGGTCTGGGGTTTCAAGGACCCGAGGCTCCTGCTCCTGCTTGAAGGGTGGCTCGAGGCTCTCCCCGGCCTGGAGACGGTTGGTGTCTTTCGCAATCCTCTGGAAACCATCGAGTCCTTGCGCCGGCGGAGCCCTCAGAAGTTCACTGGGGACTCTGCTCTGCAGCTCTGGGTGACCTACAACCGACGGCTTCTTGAATGGCATGACCACAGTGGGTGCCCGCTTGTCGAGTTCGTGTCAGATCGTTTGAAATTCAATCAGGCTGCGGTAAAGATCGCTCGAAAGATCGGCCTGCCTAACGCCGCATCCGCCCCGGAATTATGCTTCTTCGAGGATGCCCTCCGTCATCACCAAGCTGACCCACAGGGCTTGGCCGGGAAGGCTGCCGACATTTACATGGCGCTGCGCGTTCGCGCGAGTCGTTTCTTCGAATCATGATCCTGAGAGACACCCCGTTCGAGTTGATCCACGTTGGCAAGTGTGGTGGCGGAACCGTGTCCCGGGAGCTTCGATCCCGTGGGTACAACTTCGGGCATATCCACATGAGCCGGCCGGTCTTCTCGACGCAGCAGCGTTACGTGGTGCTCGTCCGGGATCCAGTCTCCCGATTCGTGTCTGCGTTCAACTGGAGGCTTTACCTGTACGAGACCAGCAAACTCGCTGACCCTGGCGAGGATGCGATCAGAATGCTGAGACAGCAAAGCGAGTATGCGTTCTTGAGGCAGTTCGCAGATATTCACGACCTTGCAGAACGCCTGATTGATAAAACTGAGAGAGAAAGCAGTCACATTGCCACGATGATGGCATTGATTGCGCATGTCCAACAGGGATTTGGTTGGTATCTCGATGAATTGCTCGACCATCTGCGACCTCATCAATTGTTAGGGGTCATCGCGATGGAGAATTTCGCAAGCGACTTTGAAAGGCTCTTCGGTTTCAGGCCGGAGCGGCAGGAAAACAGGTCGCCCAAAGACTCTAACAGGCAACTCACGCTGAGCGCCCGTACCGCGCTGGCGAGACTATTTAGCATGGAATACCGGACTCTAGCTCGCCTCGCGATTGTTGCTCGGCAAACTAGATGCCCAATCTCGGTCGATTACTCGACCTTGGAGTCGCTCCCGCGAAAAGCGGAGAATGACGAGAAAGATTCTACGAGCAACTTTTAGGAACTTTTGTTTTTAAGTCGGAGCATGAGGTCCTCAATCGTCCCGGGCTTGCCAGACACCTGCCAACCCCGGCAAAAACGTTCGAGCCTTTTTGCCAAGGAAGAAGGCCGTGACGGCTACAGAGCAGTTCTTGCCGCCCCATCAGCAGAAGTCTTCGAGACGCTTTTCTCTGGACAGGATGCCCTCGAGTTTCAAATGGTTGGGCACCAATTTCGGGTTGCCATAATAGGTGGCAAGCACCGGTGGGCGGGTTGCGGCGCCATCCAGATAATCCATGACCGAGCCAAGGTCGATCGCCACTCCGCCACGATCGCGGAATACCGTCGCTACTGCTTTGGTCCAGATGCCTGCACTGATCAGTAGGGGTTGGCCGGGTCGGGAAGGCTCAATGTAGGCGAGCAGGTCCTGCCAGCGCCGCCATATGTGAGCGTGATTACCGCCAGACTCCCTATCCTCCCAAGGGTAAGCCGGGCATTCAAAGTAGCGCAGGCGTTGGCCCATCTTGCTCGCTAGCTGACCAACGACGTTTTTGCGAACCGAAGAGGTAACGATCGCCACTGACCCAGCGCCATTCAGCACAGCCGAGATGAACCCGGCCTCAGCAAGATCGACATGCATCCATGCATTGGTAAAGATGGTGTCCGGCCTTGTTGGAAAGCTTTCAATGGCTAGACGTGTTTCCGCCAGGCGGCGAGCTTTTTCGGGTGTCATGGCCCTCTTCTCGACCTCTCGAATCGGGTAGAGGGAGCAGAGTTCGCACCCGATGCGGTCGTCGGGGAGATCAAGAAACCCTTTCGGCAGATCGGGGCCGAGAAGGTCACTGCGCAGGCCGATGATTTCGGAGTGGCGAGCCGCTTTCAAGATTACGTTCCGTAGCCAGTCGATTTGCTCCGTTGTTACACCACGACCCAGAAATCTTTCCAAATACTCCCACCCGGTAGTTCCGGGCGAGGGTCTGGCCAGGACTCGCCCGGCAGTGTCACCAAAGCGCACGAAACTACAGGGCTCTCCGTGCAGAATAGAGTGAGCCAGATGAAAGGCTACTGTCTCGCTGTTGGCCAAGACCGAGGCATCGCCAGGAGGCCAAGTTCGAGCTGTCATGGGTAGACCATTCCGGGGCAGTCGCGGCCACAGCCCGCACTCGGTGCAGCACAGGAAGGGTTAGTAAAGCCGGGGACAGTTCCCACTAGAGCTGCTCCTGAAGCCGCCGGTAGAGCCCAGATACCTCAGCGAGTTCGTCTTCGATGCGATGCAGCAATTCGGACCGCAGTCTGGTCACCTCCTCCGGCGAAGGTTGCCAAGGCTTGGCCGGCTTCATGCGAACCCCAAACTCAGGCCCAAAGGTGTAGCCCATCGCGTCAATCTCCAGGTCGATGATTCCAAGTATTCTGAGATCGAGAATCAGCAACTCGAAGGCCGCTGGGGTAAATCGCCAACGATGTCCGTGGAACTCGGTTGGCTGCCCGGATGAGAGGCTTTTTGTAAGAGCTTGATAGGCAGGCCGGCAATCGCCTGCCATGATTGCATCGGGCGAGTCGGTAGCATCAGACCAAGCGATCCGGCGTGAGCCCGTAGCATCCAACATGTGCGCCGATAGCGACCTCTGTTGGAAGGCTGCCCAAGTGGGCTCAAGCTCGTCTTCCATAGTCGTTTGGGCCCTCAGGACCCCATGCACCGTCGTGTGCGGCTGAAAGCGGTCCAAGCAGAATCGCTTGTCCGGAATAATCATTCCAAGAATCCCATCATCACGCAGTAAAGCTCGGCAACCCCTAAAAAAACTGATGGGCTTCGGGAGGTGCTCGAAGTTGTGCGAGCTGACGATCCAACCGTATTCCTGAGGGCAGTTGGATGCCCTGATCAGCTCGAGGATTCGACAGGCGTCCCCGACGATGTCGACGCCCTCAAGATTTGCCATCCTCTCGGATGGGATGCCCTTGCGTTGCGCAGCCGTGCGTAGCGCCTCCGTATTGGTGACGTCAATGGTCGTTGTGCGGTAGCCGTCTCTCTTGGGCGCAAGCGGGTTGAAACCTGGTCCGATCTCGATACCCGGCAAGTCGGACTGGATACAACTGCGGATCAAATCACGGGGTTTCATCTTTGGGCCGGTCAATGCGAAATCTCAAAGGCCGTTGGAAAACAAGTAGCTAAAGAGGCGCTCGGGCAACAGGCCCTGGGCATCAAAGGCCTCACGAGTGGTACGCGCCGCCGTCGCGCGTATCCTTCACCAGCACCAGCCCAATGACGAACGTCATCACCGCGACGATGATCGGGTACCACAGGCCCTTGTAGATGTCCCCGGTGGCCGCGACGATGGCGAAGCTGGTGGCCGGCAAAAAGCCGCCGAACCATCCGTTGCCGATGTGGTACGGCAGGCTCATCGAGGTGTAGCGGATGCGCGCCGGGAACAGCTCCACCAGCAGCGCGGCGATCGGCCCGTAGACCATCGTCACGTAAAACACCATCAGGAACAGGATGCCGACGATCAGCGGCTTGTTCATGGCGGCCGGGTCGGCCTTGTCGGGGTAACCGGCGGCCTTCAGCGCGGCGCCCATCTCGGCCTTGAAGCGGTCGGCCTCGGCCTTGGCGTTCTCCGCCTTGCCGTCGTACGACCGCACCACCGTCTCGCCGACCTTCACCTCTGCCACCGCCCCGTATGCGGCCGGCTGGTTCTGGTAGCTGATGCCGCCCTTGGCCAGGAACTCCTTGGCCACGTCGCAGGTGCTGGTGAACTTGACGGTGCCGGTGGGGTTGAACTGCAGCGAGCACTGGCCGGGGTCTGAATAGACGGTGACCGGGCTCTTCTGCTGCGCGTCGGCCAGCGCCGGGTTGGCGGCGTGCATCAGCGCGCCAAACAGCGGGAAGTAGGTGAGGGCGGCGATCAGGCAGCCGCTGAGGATGATCTGCTTGCGGCCGATCTTGTCGGAGAGCCAGCCGAAGAAAACAAAGAACGGCGTGGCGAGGATCAGCGAGACCGCGACCATGATGTTGGCGGTCGGGCTGTCGACCTTGGCCATCTTCTCGAGGAAGAACAGCGCATAGAACTGGCCCGTGTACCAGACCACGCCCTGGCCGGCGGCGGCACCGAACAGCGCGATCAGCACGACCTTGAGATTGCTCCACTGGCCGAAGGACTCGGCGAGCGGGTTCTTTGAGCCCTTGCCCTCGGCCTTCATGCGCTGGAACACGGGTGATTCGGCCAGCTGCAGGCGGATCCACAGCGAGACCAGGAGCAGCAATACCGACACCAGATACGGCACACGCCAGCCCCAGTCCTTGAAGGCGTCCTCGCCCAGGTAGGTGCGCGTGCCCAGGATCACCAGCAGCGCCAGCATGAGCCCACCGGTAGCGGTGGTCTGGATCCAGCTGGTGTAGAAGCCACGCTTGCCGTCGGGGGCGTGTTCGGCCACGTAGGTCGCAGCACCGCCGTACTCACCACCCAGCGCCAGGCCCTGCAGCAGGCGCAGGCTGATCAGGATGATCGGCGCGGCGATGCCGATGCTGTGATAGCTGGGCAGCAGGCCGACCAGGAAGGTCGACGCGCCCATCAGCAGGATGGTGATGAGGAAGGTGTGCTTGCGGCCGACCAGGTCGCCCAGACGGCCGAACACGATGGCGCCGAACGGGCGCACGGCAAAGCCGGCGGCGAAGGCGAGCAGGGTGAAGATGGTCTTGGTCGAGGGGTCCAGCGGCGTGAAGAACTGGTCGGCGATGATCAGCGCCATCACACCGAACAGGTAGAAGTCGTACCACTCGAAGACGGTACCCAGAGCCGAGGCGAAGATGACCTTCTTCTCCTCAGCGCTCATCGGTCGGTGCTGCGCCATGAACCTCTCCCCCGTTGATCGTCTGTGTCGCGTGTGCGGCCCGCCGCATTCTGCGGAACTCCAAAGACCGCGTCCAGTTCAGGGCCTTTTTGCGTCCAGCAGCGCCAGCAGGCGATCGACCTTGTCGTTGAGCAGCTCGATCTCCAGTTCCGCCTTCACGTTCACCTCGTAGTCGTTCTCGGCATGCCGGCGGTCGGTCTCGGCCATCCGGTTCTGGCTCATCATGATCGCCGGTGCGGTGTAGGCGGCCTGGAACGACAGCACCAGGTTGAGGAGGATGTAGGGGTAAGGGTCGAAGGCATCACCCCTGCCCGTATTCCACGCGATCCAGCCGGCGATCATCGTGCTCTGGACGAGGATGAAGGTCCACGATCCGACCGTTGCCGCCACCCGGTCGGCGACGCGCTGGCCGAAGGTGAGCGAGGGCAGTTCGTGCTGTTGGCTGGGGGCGCGGCGGACACGGTGCCACTGCCGGTGCTCGCGTAGTCGGCTGAGCAATTCCTGGTCTTGGGGGTTCGGGGGCATGCGCGGCTCCTTGGTCTTGCGGAGCCCCGATTCTGCGCCGGCAGCCACATGGACTGCCGGCAGCCGCCTAGACGTTGAACAGGAAGTTCATCACGTCGCCGTCCTTGACCACGTAATCCTTGCCCTCGGCGCGCATCTTGCCCGCTTCCTTGGCGCCCTGCTCGCCACCGTGCGCGACAAAGTCCTCAAAGCCGATGGTCTGCGCGCGGATGAAGCCCTTCTCGAAGTCGGTGTGGATGACGCCGGCGGCCTGCGGCGCGGTGTCGCCCTTGTGGATGGTCCAGGCCCGCACCTCCTTGACCCCGGCGGTGAAGTAGGTCTGCAGCCCCAGCAGGTCATAACCGGCCCTGATCAGGCGGTCGAGTCCCGGCTCCTCCAGGCCGAGGTCGGCGAGGAAGGCCAGCTTGTCCTCGTCGTCAAGGTCGGCCAGTTCCGCCTCCAGCTTGGCGCACAGGGCCACAACCGGCGCGCCTTCCTTGGCTGCGTGTTCGCGCAGGCGGTCGAGCAGCGGGTTGTTGTCAAAGCCCGACTCATCCACGTTGGCCACGTACATGGCCGGCTTGATGGTGAGCAGGCACAGCGGCTTGGCCAGCACCTTCTCGTCGTCGGACAGCGCCAGCGTGCGCGCCGGCTTCCCCTCGTTAAGGTGCGGAACAAGCTTCTCCAGCACGGCGACCAGCTTTTGCGCCTCCTTGTCGCCGCTCTTGGCCTTCTTGCCGTCGCGGACGATGGCCTTCTCCACGCTCGCCAGGTCCGCCAAGGCCAATTCAGTCACGATGGTCTCGATGTCGGCGATCGGGTCGACGCGGCCGTTCACGTGCACCACGTTGGCGTCCTCGAAGCAGCGCACCACGTTGACGATGGCGTCGGTCTCGCGGATGTTGGCGAGGAACTGGTTGCCCAGGCCCTCGCCCTTGCTGGCGCCTGCCACCAGGCCGGCGATGTCGACGAACTCGACGATAGCGGGCTGGATCTTTTGCGGCTTGACCATGGCGGCCAGCTTTTGCAGCCGCGGGTCGGGCACCTCGACGATGCCGACGTTGGGCTCGATGGTGCAGAACGGGTAGTTCTCGGCGGCGATGCCGGCCTTGGTCAGGGCGTTGAACAGGGTCGACTTGCCGACGTTCGGCAGGCCGACGATGCCGCATTGGAGGCTCATGGTGTTTCCTTGTGGGTGTGCAGTTGCATCATCGCCTTCTCGAAGTCGCCGCGGGCCATCTCGGGCCACACGTCGAGCGCGCGGCGCATGGCCAGCTCGATGCCGTCTTCTTCGGCGCAGGAGGGGCGGTCAAGCACAAAGCCGGTGACCTTTTCGCGGTCGCCGGGGTGGCCGATGCCCAGCCGTAGCCGCCAGTAGTCGCGGCCCAGCTGTGCGTCGATGTCCTTGAGTCCGTTGTGGCCGCCGTGGCCGCCGCCCAGCTTGAGGCGCGCGGTGCCGGGCGGCAGGTCGAGCTCGTCATGAACCACCAGTACCTCGGCCGGCGCAATCTTGTAGAAGCGCGCGAGCGCGCCGACCGCCTGGCCGCTGCGGTTCATGAAGGTGTCCGGCTTGAGCAGCCACAAGTCGCCCTCTGACCCGCGCACCTTGGCCACCTGGCCGGCGAACTTGCCCTCGGCCGACCATCGCCCACCCATTTCCGCGGCAAGCTGGTCGAGCCACCAGAAGCCGGCGTTGTGCCGGGTGGCGGCGTATTCGCGGCCCGGGTTGCCGAGACCGGCGACAAGGCGGATGGGGGTCGTCACGGTTGGGTGGTCCTGGTCGGCGTCCGGTCGCCTCAAACAAAAAGCCCGTACGCGACGGGCTTCTCGTCGGGGGCGATGCGCAGCTTACTCGGCTGCAGTCTCGCCACCCCCGGCAGCTGCTTCGCCTTCGTCAGCAGCGCCGCCACGCGGCGACATGCAGAGCGCGACCACGGCGTTGTCACCGTGACGCAGCGCGGTGCTCTCGACGCCGTCCGGCAGCTTCAGGTCGGCCAGGTGGACCGACTGTCCGGCGCTCAGGCCGCTCAGGTCGACGCTGATGAACTCCGGCAGCTTCTCCGGCAGGCAGGAGACGTCGAGCTCGAGCACGACGTGGCTGATCTTGCCGCCCTGCAGCTTGATGCCCGGTGCCAGCTCTTCGCCGGTGAAGTGCAGCGGCACCTTCATGTGGATCTTCTCGCCAGCGGCGACGCGCTGGAAGTCGATGTGCATGACCTGCTGGCGGAACGGGTGCATCTGGTAATCACGCAGCAGCACCGGTTCCTTCTTGCCGTCGAGCGACATGGTCAGGACCGAGGCGTGGAAGGACTCTTCCTGGAGCGCGTAATAGAGGGCGTTGTGGTCCAGTTCGATGGCCACGGCGTCCTTGTGTCCGCCGTAGACGATGCCCGGCACCTTGTTCGCACGACGCAGGCGGCGGCTCGCTCCGGTGCCCTGCATGGTGCGGTTGAATGCGATGAATTCGATGGTCATTTGAATCTCCGGTACTGCTGTAGGTTGAAACTGCTTGGGTCCCGACCGCGACCAGCCGGGTTCGAGTGCCCTTGCGGGCGGGTCTGCCGGCGCGCTATTCGGTGAACAGCGAGCTGACGGAATCTTCGTTGCTGATGCGGCGGATGGTCTCTGCCAGCAGATCGGCACACGACAACTGCGTGATGCGGTCGCAGGCCTCGGCGGCCGGCGACAGCGGAATGGTGTCGGTCACCACCAGCTGGTCGAGGTGCGAGCGGCTGATGCGTTCGATGGCCGGGCCCGACAGCACCGGGTGGGTGGCGTAGGCCAGAACCTTGGCGGCACCGCGCTCCTTGAGTGCGGCGGCGGCTTGGCACAGCGTGTTGGCGGTGTCGACCATGTCGTCCATGATCACGCAGGTGCGGCCCTCGATCTCGCCGATGATGTGCATCACCTCGGCGACGTTGGGGCGCGGCCGGCGCTTGTCGATGATGGCGAGGTCACAGCAGAGCTGCTTGGCGATGGCGCGTGCCCGCACCACGCCACCGACGTCAGGCGAAACTACGATCAGGTCCGGGTGGTTCTGTTGCTGCAGATGCTTGAGCAGCACCGGCGTGGCGTAGATGTTGTCGACTGGGATGTCGAAGAAGCCCTGGATCTGGTCGGAGTGCAGGTCCATGGTCAGCACGCGGTCGACGCCGGCGCTGGAGAGCATGTTGGCGACCAGGCGCGCCGAGATGGCGACGCGCGCCGAGCGCGGGCGGCGGTCCTGGCGGGCGTAGCCGAAATAGGGGATGGCGGCAGTGATGCGGCCGGCCGAGGCGCGTCGCAGCGCGTCGACCATGATCATCAGCTCCATCAGGTTGTCGTTGGTCGGCGCGCAGGTGGACTGCAGCACGAAGACGTCCTTGCCGCGGACGTTCTCCAGCAGCTCGACCATGACCTCGCCATCGGAGAAGCGGCCCACCTGGGCGCGGCCAAGGGAGATCCCGAGGTTCTGCACGACTGCCGAGGCGAGCAACGGGTTGGCGTTGCCGGCAAACACCATCAGGGATTCAAGCGACACGCTGGCGTTCTCCGCAACGTCACCGGCACCGCGGTGCCGAAGGGGTTCTGGCTGGGGAGGTAGGGATCGAACCTACGAATGCCGGAATCAAAATCCGGTGCCTTACCACTTGGCGACTCCCCAGTGACTGGTACGGGCTATTCAGCCCAACCGTGCAGTGGATGAAGATCCAGCCCCTGCGCGGCAAAACCGTTGCGATGCGGACGCGACAACTGAAGCACGCGTTCGGCATCTTCGGCGCTGGCAAGTTCGACGAACACGCTGGATCCGGATCCGGACATCAGCGGCTTGCCAAACTGCGAGAGCCATTCGAGGTGCCCGGCGATCTCCGGCTCGAGACCGGTGGCCACGGCCTGAAGGTCGTTGCCCGTCAGCCCCTCGAAAAAGGCGCGTATTGTGATGGCCGGGTGGTTGCGTGTCAATTCGGAAGACCCGAACACGGCTGCGGTGGAGACCCCGCGCGACGGCGTCAGCACCACGTACCAGGCCGGCGGCAGGTCGACCGCCTGCAGCTGCTCGCCGACACCCTCGGCCCAAGCGTTGCGGCCGAACACGAACACCGGCACGTCGGCGCCCAGCGGCAGCGCCAGCTCGAGCAGTCTGTGGCGCGACCAGTTCAGGCCCCACAGCCGGTTCAGCCCGAGCAGCACGGTGGCGGCGTCTGAGCTGCCACCACCCAGCCCGCCGCCCATCGGCAGGCGCTTGGTCAGTCCGATCGTGGCGCCCAGGCGGCAGCCGCTGGCGGCCTGCAGCGCCAGCGCCGCGCGCACCGTCAGGTCGTGCTCCGGGGCGACGCCGGGCAGCGCGTTCTCACGCACCACCGCACCATCGTTGCGCACCTCCAGATGCACCGTGTCGCCATGGTCGATAAGGCGGAACAGGGTCTGCAGGTGGTGGTAGCCGTCGGCGCGGCGTCCGGTCACGTGCAGGAACAGGTTGAGCTTCGCCGGCGCCGGCAAACTGTGCCGTATGCCCGACACGCACTGGTCTGCGGCCGGGATGGGCAAGGTGGGGGAGGGCGGGTTCAGGGTTCCAGCCACTGGTCGATGATCAGGCGGACGCTGAGCGGGCCAGATCGTGCACCCGGTTCTGAGCCGGCCTGTGCGCTGCCGCAGCCACTGTTGCACTCGGCGTCGATGCGCAGCGGCCGGCCGCGGGGGTCGCGCCCGTCATAGCGAACGGTCCAGCCGTGCTGCGAGAAGCCGCCGTCGGCATCGGCCACTGACGGGCTGCCGGGCGCACCTTGGCCGGTCATCCACCACGGCAGATGCTCCAGCGGCAGCGACAGGCCGAGTCCGCGTCGCGCCAGTTCCGACAGGCTGCCAGCGGTGAAGGTGCGGCCATCGGCTGCGGTCAGGCGGGCGCCAGCGGCGTCGACATCGATCGCGGCCAAGGCCTGCCCGAGTGGCGTGGTGAGCAGGATGCGGCTGACACCACCCTGCGACCAGCGCAGCGTCGCGCTGAAGCGGCGGCTGCCGTCGCTGGCGAGCAGGCGGCCGTTCATGCTGAAGGTGAGGGGCGCGGCGTCTGCTGCCATTGATGCTGTTCGTGGCAGTCCTGCGCAGGCCGACAACAGAGCTGCTGCCGCCAGCAGGCTGGCAGTACGCAGCGCGGGTGCTACAGCCGGCAGGCTCAGGGCAGCAGGCGCGCCTGCACGGCCTGCAGCACGCTGTTGCCAGGGTTCTTGCGCAGTCCGCCGGTGATCAGGTTGCGGGCCTCTGCGGCCTTGCCGCGCTTGACCAGAACCTCAGCCAGGTGGGCCACCACCTCGGGGTCGTCCTTGATCGACATGGCGCGGCGCAGGGTCTTTTCGGCCTCGTCATACTCGCCCAAGCGGAATTGCACCCAGCCCAGACTGTCGATGATGTAGGGGTCTTCCGGCGCAAACTGCAGGGCCTGCTCGATGTAGCCACGGGCCTCCAGCAGGCGCACGTTGCGGTCGGCCAGGCTGAAGCCGAGCGCGTTGTAGGCGTGGGCGTGGTCGGGCTTGAGTTCGATGACGCGGCGCAGGCTGGTCTCGACCACATCGAGCATGTTCAGCCGCTCGGCGGCCATGCCATGGTCGTACCAGAGGTCGGCGATGCCGGCGTATTCCTTGGTGGCGTCGTCGAGCACCTGGAAGGCGCTACGGTCGTCGCCGGATTCGCGCAGCAGCGAGGCCTCGGCCAGGATCAGCTGTACCTGCTCCAGCGGCGAATCGGTGCGCACCGCACGCAGCCGCTCGCGGGCGGCCTCCATGCCCGACTGCTTCAGCACCTGGCGTGCGATGCTGACCTGAGCCGGCATGTAGACACTGGTGCCGGCTTGGATGCTCTCGAACCACTGCAATGCGGCGGCGGTGTTGCCACGGTCGGCCTCGACCTGGCCGAGCATCAGGCGGACGTTGTCCTTCTCGCTGTAGTCGCTCTCCAGCGCCATGCGCAGGTACTGGCTGGCGGTGTCGTGGTCGCCAGCCTGGCTGGCCAGTGCGCCTACCGTCACGCCGATCTCGCCGTCCTTGGGGAACATGCGTGCCAGACGCTTGAACTCGGCGAGTGCGGCAGGGTACTGGCCACTGCCGGTCAGCGAACGGGCATAGGCCAGACCGAGCGTGCGCGACTGCGGCGCGCGCTTGCTGGCCTCGGCAAGGTAGCGGGTGCCGGCGGCAGGGTCGCGGCTGGAAGTGACCTGCGCCACGAACAGCAGCGCTGGCTCCCAGTCGCGGCGTTGCTCGACAGCCTTCTGCGCGAGTTGCATGGCGAGTTCGCCCTCGCCGGCGTTGAAGGCCATCTGCGCCATCATCAGGTTGGCTTCCGGCAACTTGGCATAAGGTGCCGCGATCTTTCGGGCGAAGGCCAGCGCCGCGGCGCGGTCGCTGCTGCGGTTGAGCATGCTGCCGATCTGCAGCAGCGCCGGGCCGATGCGCGGGCCTTGGCGGCTAAGCACACCGGTCAGGACCGGCTCTGCGGCGTCGAAGTCGCCGGCGCTGACCAGGATCGACGCGTGCGTCTGCGCAGCCGAGTCGTCGGCCGGGTCGGTCTCCATCCAGATGCGGCTGGAACGGATCGCCATCTCGGGGTTCTGCGCGTACATCGCAGCTTCGGTGGCGCGCTTGGCCACGCGCGGGTCCCGCGTCGTCTTGGCGAGGTCGGCGTAGGCCTCGGCCGCCAGCCCGATCTCGCCGCGCTGGCCGGCAACTTCGCCCACCAGCAGCTTGAACAGGATGTCGCGGGTCAGCGGCTGGGCCGGCAGTTCTGCCTTGCTCGTGGCTTGGGCTGCCGGCGACTTGGCGGGGGTCGTGGCGGCCGCAGCGGTGCGGACGGGCTTGCCCGACGCGGCGCAGCCAGCCAGGGCAACAGCAATGGTGACGGTCAACAGGTGGCGGCGCATGGTCTCGATGGAGGGTTGGCGTAGTCGGGGTGTGACCCGGGTCGGCGTCGAAGGTTCTGCGATTCTACTTCCGCCAGCTAGGGCACCGCGGCGCCGACCAGTGCGGTGATGATCAGCGCGCCGGCAAGGTTGAGCCAAAGCCCGGCGCGGGCCATGCGCGCGATCGGCACGTGGCCGGTGCCGAACACCACCGCGTTGGGCGGCGTCCCCACCGGCAGCATGAAGGCGCACGAGGCGGAGATGGCGGCCGGCAGCATCACCGCCTCGGGCGGTAGCCCGGTGGCGGTCGAGAATCCGGCAAGAATGGGCATCAGCAGGGTGGTGACCGCAGTGTTGGAGGTCACCTCGGTGACAAAGGTCACAACCAGACAGATGGCGAGGATGACCAACCAAGGGTCGAGGCCGCCCAGCCCGACCAGCGCATCGGCCACAGCAGCCGACAGGCCCGAACTGCCGAAACCCTTGGCCAGTGCCAGACCGCCGCCGAAGAGCAGCACCACCTCCCAGGGGATGCGGCTGGCAGTCGGCCAGTCGAGCAGGCGTTCGCCGCGCCGGCCCGCTGCGGGCAGCAGGAACAGCAGCACCACGCCCAGCACCGCCACGGTGGAGTCGTCGACGCTCTTGCCAAGCCCCAGCAGCGGCGCCCAGCCGATGCTCTCGGCGACACCGCCGGCGCCCACGCCAAGGTCGATCTTGCGTGTGATCCACAGCAGCACCATGGTGCCGAAGACTATGGCGACGGTGCGCTCATCGCGGCTGACCTGGCCCAGCGCGCGCCATTCCGCGCGCAGCACGTCACGCCCGGCGGCGGCATCTCCGGCGCTCTGCGGCACATCGCGGCGCAGGATCAGGTAGGCCACCACCACCAGCATCGCCGACACCGGCGTGGCCACCGCCATCCAGTCGAGGAAGCCCGGCACCTGGCCGGTGAGTTTCTCCAGCGCCGACAGGTAGATGAGGTTGGGCGGCGTGCCCAGCGGCGTGGCGATGCCGCCGATCGAGGCGCCCCAGGCGATGGCGATACAGACTGCGGCGGCGAAGCCCGGCACCGGATGCGTCTGCTGCAAGCGAGCCACCAGCGCCAGCGCCACCGGCAGCATGATCAGCGTCGCGGCGGTGTTGGCGATCCACATCGAGGCCAGCGCGGTGGCCAGCAGCATGCCCAGCACCAGCCGCCGCGGCGATGTGCCGACGCGCAACAGCACCGCCAGCGCCAGCCTGCGGTGCAGGCCGCAGCGCTCGATGGCGAGCGCTGCCATGAAGCCAGCCATCATCAGCAGGATGAAGCGGTCCATGTAGGCGCCGGCGGTCTCCTCTGAACCGAGGATGCCGCACAGCGGCAGCAACAGAGCCGGCAGCAGCGAGGTGGCAGCGATCGGCATGGCCTCGGTGACCCACCACAGCGCGACCCAGACGGTGATGCCGAGCATCGCCAGCGGCGCCCCCGAAAGGCCGGCCACAGCAGCACCGGTTTTGCCGGCGAGGATCAGCAGGATGCCGGCCATCGGGCCGAGGATGCGCAGCAGTTGGTTGGCAGTCATGCGGCTGTTTTCGGTCAGGGGTGGGGCGGAGGGCGTTCAGCCTCGCCGCCGGACATGCTGTTAGTCAAGGGCCGGGTCGTTCCCCGAGGCTGTCCACAGAAGCTGTGGATAACTTTGTGTACAGCCACTTTAGATAACCACTTCTTAACCGTATTGACATATGCGCCGGACAGATCGCCCAATCTTTGAGCATGCAAAAAACCTTTATAAAATTCACGCGATTGGATTTGCCCCAAATCATTCGTTCACAAGTTTCTGCGGGGTGTTTCAGCGCAGTGATGCCGCAACCTGCGCCAGGACTTCGCGGTGGACAAATTCCAGAATGGGCTTTCGTCGGCTTGCGCGCCGGGTCGCTGGCGGCCCCGTAGATAAGTCGCCGACACGGTGATAGACTGCGCGCCGCAACAACGACAGGCGCGTAGCTCAGTTGGTTAGAGCACCACCTTGACATGGTGGGGGTCGTTGGTTCGAATCCAATCGCGCCTACCAACTCATTTCAGTAGTCTTCATTGCGCGGCACGTCCGCGCATTTGCGTTTCTGGAGTCTGGTCCGCATGCTCAGCATCACCCTGCCCGACGGTTCCAAGCGTCAGTTCGACGATCCGGTCACGGTGGCCGAGGTCGCCGCGAGCATCGGCGCCGGCCTTGCCAAGGCTGCGCTGGCCGGCCGCATCGACGGCCAGCTCGTCGACACCAGTTATCGCATCGAGCGTGACGCCAGCCTTGCCATCGTCACCGCCAAGGATGAGGACGCGCTCGAACTGGTTCGCCACGACGCCGCGCACATCATGGCGCAGGCAGTGCAGGAGCTCTACCCGGGCACCCAGGTGACCATCGGCCCGGCGATCGAGGACGGCTTCTACTACGACTTCGCGCGCAGCGAGCCCTTCACCCCGGAGGACCTCGAGCGCATCGAGGCGCGCATGGGCGAGATCGTGCAGCGCGACCTGCCGATCACCCGGGAGGTCTTGAGCCGCGAGCAGGCCCGCGAGACCTTCTCCGCCATCGGCGAGACGTACAAGGTCGAGATCATCGAGGACATCATCAAGCCGGGCGAGGAGCTGAGCATCTACCGGCAGGGCGACTGGTTCGACGTCTGCCGCGGCCCGCACCTGCCGTCCACCGGCAAGCTGCCCAAGGCCTTCAAGCTGATGAAGCTGGCCGGCGCCTACTGGCGCGGCGACCACCGCAACGCGATGCTGCAGCGCATCTACGGCACCGCCTGGCTGCGCAAGGAAGACCTCGACGCCCACCTGCACCGTCTGGAGGAAGCCGAGAAGCGCGACCACCGCCGCCTCGGCCGCTCGCTGCAGTTGTTTCACATGCAGGACGAGGCCCCGGGGATGGTGTTCTGGCACCCGCGCGGCTGGACGCTGTGGCAACAGGTCGAGCAGTACATGCGTCACAAGTTCGTCGAGTATGGATACCAGGAAGTACGCACGCCGACGGTGATGGACCGCACCCTTTGGGAGAAGTCGGGCCACTGGGAGAACTACCGCGACAACATGTTCACCACGGCCTCCGAGAACCGCGACTACGCGGTCAAGCCGATGAACTGCCCCGGCCACGTGCAGATCTTCAACAGCGGTCTGCACAGCTACCGCGACCTGCCGCTGCGACTGGCCGAGTTCGGCTCGTGCCACCGCAACGAGCCCTCCGGCGCGCTGCACGGGCTGATGCGCGTACGCGCCTTCACCCAGGACGACGCGCACATCTTCTGCCGCGAGGACCAGGTCGAGGCCGAGGTCGCCGACTTCATCGTCATGCTGCAGGCGGTCTACGCCGACTTCGGCTTCGAGGACGTGCTGGTCAAGCTCTCGACACGCCCGGCCAAGCGCGTCGGCTCAGACGAGACCTGGGACCGCGCCGAGCAGGCGCTGGACGCCGCGCTGCGCGCCAACGGCCTGGCGTTCGACCTGCAGCCGGGCGAGGGCGCCTTCTACGGCCCCAAGATCGAGTTCACGCTGAAGGATTCGCTGGGGCGTCTGTGGCAGTGCGGCACCATCCAGCTCGACTTCAACCTGCCGGAGCGTCTGGACGCCGAGTTCGTCGACGAGGACAACACCCGCAAGCGCCCGGTCATGCTGCACCGGGCCATCGTCGGCAGCATGGAGCGCTTCCTCGGCATCCTCATCGAACACTACGCCGGAGCCTTCCCGACGTGGCTCGCGCCGGTGCAGTTGGCGGTGCTGAATATCTCCGAAGGACAGGCGGAATACGCGTCTGTTCTGGCCAGCCAGTTGAAAGCAAAAGGCTTTCGTATCGAGCTGGACTTGAGGAACGAGAAGATCGGCTATAAAATCCGCGAGCACAGTCTCCAAAAGCTGCCATTCATGGTGGTGGTAGGCGACAAGGAAGTGGCTTCGCACACGCTTGCCGTTCGCGGTCGCGGCGGAGTGGACCTCGGGTCGATGAGCCTTGACGGGCTTGTTTCTCTACTCGAAGCGTCTGTCTCCGGGCGTACCTAGGGCGGCAATAACTTTTTCAGGAGACCGTAGACATCGCGCAAGAAAAAGACATGCGCATCAACGGCGAGATCACAGCACGAGAAGTGCGACTGATCGGCGTTGATAACGAGCAGCTGGGGATCGTTTCATTGGATGCCGCCATTCAGATGGCGGGAGAGGCGGACACCGATCTTGTTGAGATCGCGCCCACCGCTGAGCCCCCGGTCTGCAGGCTGATGGACTTCGGCAAGTTCAAGTACCGCGAAAGCAAGAAGCGTCACGAGGCCAAGACCAAGCAGAAGCAGGTGCAGGTAAAGGAAGTGAAATTCCGCCCCGGCACCGACGAAGGGGATTACCAGATCAAGATGCGCAACTTATTGCGCTTCCTGGAAGAGGGCGACAAGGCCAAGGTCACGTTGCGCTTCCGGGGTCGTGAGATGGCGCACCAGGAGTTCGGTGTGCGCCTGCTGGAACGGGTGAGGGATGACCTGGGCGAGATCGCCACGGTCGAGCAGTTTCCCAAGCTCGAAGGCCGCCAGATGGTTATGGTGGTCGCGCCCAAGCGCAAGCAGTAACGCGCGTGGGTCAGGCGGGGCCTCCGGGTCCCGACCAAGGGTTTGAAAACCCTTACAAGGCGTGTCCGGGTCTCAAGTGTCGCCAGACCACCCGGCGCGGTTTAAAACAGACGGTTCGAAAGAGCCTTAGGAGCAGTCATGCCCAAGATGAAGACCAAAAGCAGTGCGAAGAAGCGCTTTCGCACGCTTGGCAGCGGCGCCGTCAAGCGCAGCCAGGCGTTCCTTCGCCACATCCTGACCAAGAAGGCGACCAAGCGTAAGCGTCAGCTGCGCGGCACCTCGCTGGTGCACGAGACCAACATCAAGAGCGTGCGTGCCATGCTCCCCTACGCGTAAGGAGATCACGACATGCCTCGCGTCAAACGTGGTGTGACCGCCCGCGCGCGTCACAAGAAGGTACTGGCACTGGCCAAGGGTTTCCGCGGCCGCCGCAAGAACGTATACCGCATCGCCAAAGAAGCGGTGATGAAGGCTGGGCAGTACGCCTACCGCGACCGCCGTCAGCGCAAGCGTCAGTTCCGCGCGCTGTGGATCGCCCGCATCAACGCCGCCTCGCGCGAGTGCGGCCTGAGCTACTCGGTGTTCATGAACGGTCTGAAGAAGGCCTCGATCGACATCGACCGCAAGGTGCTGGCCGACCTGGCCGTGTTCGACAAGGCCGCGTTCGCGAAGATCGCCGAACAGGCCCGCGCCGCCCTGCCGCAGTAAACAGGCAGGCAGGAAAAGGGGGCTCGCGCCCCCTTTTTTTGCGCCCCGGGGTCGCGTCCCCGCCCCGCAGTGCGTTGCAACACCCCTCCGGTAGGGCATCCTTCCGGACCGATCACCACCAGACCCTGCCCGACAAACCCATGGATCCCCTCGATTCCCTGCAAGCAGAAGCAGTCGCCGAGTTCGCCGCGATCGACGATCCGGACTTGCTGGAGCAGGTCAAGGCCCGATACCTGGGCAAGCAGGGTCTCATCACCGAGCGCATGAAGGCGCTCGGTGGCATGGAGCCTGAGGCCCGCAAGGCCGAGGGCGCCCGCATCAACCGCGTCAAGACCGGCGTCGAGGAGGCCCTCAACGCGCGCCGCGAGGCGTTGCGCGAGGCCGCGCTGGCGCAACAGCTTGCGGCCGAGGCGCTCGACGTGAGCCTGCCCGGACGCGGCACCGGCGCCGGCGGCTGGCACCCGGTGAGCCGGGTCCGCGAGCGCGTCTGCGAGCTGTTCGCCGGCATCGGCTTCGAGGTCGCTGACGGCCCGGAGATCGAGACCGACTTCTTTAATTTCACTGCGCTGAACACGCCGGACGACCATCCGGCGCGGTCCATGCACGACACCTTCTATATCGAAGGTTCGGACCGGCTGTTACGCACCCACACCAGCCCGATCCAGGTGCGCTACATGCAGGCGCACCAGCCGCCGCTGCGCATCGTTGCGCCGGGGCGGGTCTACCGCGTCGATTCGGATGCCACCCACTCGCCGATGTTTCACCAGATCGAGGGCCTGTGGGTCGACCGCGACGTCAGCTTTGCCGATCTGAAGGGCGTGGTGACGCAGTTCCTGCAGCGCTTCTTTGAGCGCGAGGACCTGCAGGTGCGCTTCCGGCCCAGCTTCTTCCCGTTCACCGAGCCCTCGGCCGAGATCGACATGGCTTGGGGCGACCGCTGGCTGGAGATCGGTGGCTGCGGCATGGTCCACCCCAACGTGCTGCGCCACGTCAACATCGACCCCGAGGAATTCCGTGGCTTCGCCTTCGGCTTCGGCATCGACCGCCTGGCCATGCTGCGCTACGGCGTGCGCGACCTGCGGCTGTTCTACGAGAACGATCTGCGCTTCCTGCGCCAGTTCGTCTAGCCGGCACGAGCAGAGGATCCCGACATGAAGTTCTCCGAATCCTGGCTCCGCCAGTCGGTCTCGCCGCAGGGCGGTACGGATGCATTGGCCGACCTGCTTACCATGGCCGGCCTCGAGGTCGAGTCGCTGGAGCCCGCCGCGCCGCCCTTCAGCGGTGTGGTGGTCGGCGAGATCGTCGCCATCGCGCCGCACCCTGACGCCGACCGCCTGCGCGTGTGCCAGGTGGCCTGCGGCGCTGACAAGCCGCTCACGATCGTGTGTGGTGCGCCCAATGCGCGTGCCGGGCTGAAGGCCCCGCTGGCGGTGGTCGGCGCCAAGCTGCCCGGCGACCTGGCCATCGGCAAAGCCAAGATGCGCGGGGTGGAGAGCTTCGGCATGCTCTGCTCGGCCCGAGAGCTCGGCATCGCCACCGACGCCGACGGCCTGCTCGAGCTGCCGTACGAGGCGCCGGTAGGCGCCGACATCCGCCAATACCTCGACCTTGAGGACACCGTCATCGAGCTCAAGCTCACGCCCAACCGTGGCGACTGCCTGAGCATGGCCGGGCTGGCGCGCGAGGTGGCGGCGCTGTCCGCGGCGCGGATCGAGGCCATGCCACTGCAGTCGCTGGCCGACGCGCACGCGCATTCGCGCGGCATCACTGTGCCGGCCGCGGCCGACTGCCCGGTCTACCTGGGCCGCGTCTTTACCGGTATCGACCCGGCCGCGCGCACGCCGCTGTGGATGCGCCGCCGCATCGAGCGCGCCGGCTCGCGCTGCGTGTCGCTGGCGGTCGACATCACCAACTACGTCATGCTGGAACTCGGCCAGCCGCTGCACGCCTTCGACCATGATCGCCTGAGTGGCGACATCGTCGTGCGCCGCGCCAACGCCGGTGAGCGCATCACCCTGCTCGACGGCAGCGAGGCCACGCTGGACCCGTCCTTCCTGGTCATCGCCGACGCCGCCGGCGCGCAGGCGGTGGCCGGCGTGATGGGCGGCGCACACTCGGCCGTCACCGACGCCACCACCAGCATCTTCCTGGAGAGCGCGCACTTCGTGCCGGGCGTCATCGCCGGACGCGCGCGCCGCCTTAACGTGGCCAGCGAGGCGGCGCACCGCTTCGAACGCGGCGTCGACCCGACCCTGCCGGAGCGCGCCATGGCGCGTGCCGCTCAGCTGCTGGCCGACCTCGCCGGCGCTCAGGCCGGGCCGCTGGTGGCGGTGCGCAGCGAGCTGCCGCAGCGCGCCCCGATCCGTCTGCGAGAGTCGCGCGCGGCGGCCGTGATCGGCATGGACCTTGGCAGCAAGACCATCACCGGCATCCTCGACCGGCTCGGCCTCGGGCACCAGAAGAATGGTGACGCTTGGACGGTCACGGTGCCGCCGCACCGCTTCGACCTGGCCATCGAGGAAGACCTGATCGAGGAGATCGTCCGCGTCCACGGCTACCAGAAGGTGCCCGTGCGTTCGCCGCAGGCCAGCCTCGGCATGCCGCCGCGCGACGAGTCGGTGCTCAAGGTGGCCGGCCCGATGGCACGCTTGGCCCTGCGCGACTATCAGGAAGTGATCACTTACTCGTTCATCGACGAGGGTGACGAGGCGACGCTGCACGGCAACGCGGCCCCGGTGCGCCTGGCCAACCCCATCGCCCGGCAGATGTCGGTGATGCGCTCCAGTTTGCTGGCCGGGCTGCTCGGCGTGCTGCGCGGCAACGTGGCGCACCGTCAGACGCGCGTGCGCATCATCGAGCGCGGCCGTGTGTTCCTTGGCATCGACGAGCCCTCGCAGCAGCCCGAGCGCCTTGGCGGTCTGGCCTGGGGCGGCGCGGTCGACGAGCAGTGGGGTGCGCCGGCGCGCGCGGTCGACTTCTTCGACGTCAAGGCCGACCTCGAGGCCATTCTGGCGCCGCATGCGCTGGCCGCCCAGCCATGGACCGGTCACCCGGCGCTGCACCCGGGCCGCGCCGCGCGGCTCAGCGTCGACGGTCGCGACATCGGCTGGCTCGGCGAACTCCACCCACGTCAGGTGCAGGCGCTGGACCTCGGCCGGGCGCCGGTGGCGTTCGAGATCGACCTTGCTGCGTTGCCGCTGTCGGGTGCCGTCGCGGCCGCGCCGCCGGCCCGTACGCCATCGGTGCGTCGCGACATCGCGGTGGTGGTGGACGAGGCGGTGCAGTGGCGCCAGATCGCCCACGCCATTGCCGATCCGGCCATCGACAACCTGCACGATATCGCGCCGTTTGATATCTATCGGGGGCAAGGTATTGAATCTGGTAAGAAAAGCCTTGCCATTGCGATGACCATCCAAGATACTCGCAAGACCCTTACCGACATTGAGATCGAGGCCGTGGTGAATACCGTGGTCGAACGTCTGGCGTCGGCGGTCGGCGCATCTCTCCGACAGTGACTCACCCAGGGAGCCGGTAGTGACCACCCTCACCAAAGCGGAACTTGCAGAACTCCTCTTCGAACGTCTGGGCCTCAACAAGCGTGAGGCCAAGGACATGGTCGAGGCCTTCTTCGAGGAGATCCGCTCTGCGCTAGAAGCCAACGAGACGGTCAAGCTCTCGGGCTTTGGCAATTTCCAGTTGCGCGACAAGGCCCAGCGGCCGGGTCGCAATCCCAAGACCGGCGAGGAGATCCCGATCAGCGCCCGGCGTGTCGTGACCTTCCACCCGTCGCAGAAGCTCAAGTCGGCGGTCGAGGCAGCCGCAGGTGCAGACGGCTGACCTGACCCCCCTCCCGCCGATCCCGGCCAAGCGCTACTTCACCATCGGTGAGGTGAGCGACCTTTGCCGGGTCAAGGCGCACGTGCTGCGTTACTGGGAGCAGGAGTTCACCCAGCTGCGGCCGGTCAAGCGCCGCGGCAACCGCCGCTACTACCAGCACCATGAGGTGCTGCTGATCCGGCGCATCCGCGAGCTGCTCTATGCCCAGGGCTTCACCATCCAGGGCGCGCGGCAGCAGCTGGTGAGCGCGCCACGTAACGGCAGCGACGACGGCGCCGGCGAAGCCATCGCCGTGGCGACGACCGGCCCCGCCACCCTGCTGCCGGCGGCTCCGCTGGCGCCGGAGGTGCGTGCCGAGCTGCTGGCCATCCGCGACCTGCTCAAGCCCTAGGCCTTCCGGTCGCCATCGCGCTGCGAGGCGCCGCCGCCCTGATATACTTGCGAGCTCGTCGGGGCGTAGCGCAGCCTGGTAGCGTACCTGCATGGGGTGCAGGTGGTCGGAGGTTCAAATCCTCTCGCCCCGACCACTTCCACTGACCCGCGGCTCCCTCGATGCGCATCCTGCTCAGCAACGACGACGGCTACTTCGCGCCCGGGATCATCGCGCTCGCCAAGGTCATGTCCGAGCTCGGCGAGGTCACCGTGGTGGCCCCCGAACGCGACCGTAGCGGCGCCTCCAACTCGCTCACGCTCGACCGCCCGCTGATGGTGCGGAAGGCGCCCAGCGGCTTCTTCTTCGTCGACGGCACCCCCACCGACTGCGTCCACCTGGCGGTCACGGGTCTGCTCGAACATGTCCCCGATGTCGTGGTCTCGGGCGTGAACGCCGGCTCCAACATGGGTGACGACACCATCTACTCGGGCACCGTGGCAGCCGCCACCGAAGGCTACCTGCTCGGCATCCCGGCCATCGCCGTGTCTCTGGCCTCCAAGACCGGCAGCCACTTCGAGGCCGCGGCGCGGGTCGCGGCAGACCTGGTGCGGGCCTGGATCGATGCGCCACCGGCCGACAGCCCGGTGCTGCTCAACGTCAACGTGCCCGATCTGCCCTACGAGCGCCTCGGCGCGCCAGAGGTGGTGCGGCTGGGCAAGCGCCACAAGGCCGAGCCGGTGATCCCGACGCGCAACCCGCGCGGCGAGACGGTCTACTGGGTGGGTGCCGCCGGTGCGGCGGCCGACGCCGGCCCAGGTACCGATTTCCATGCCGTCGAGCAGGGCAGGGTGGCGATCACGCCGCTGCAGCTCGACCTCACGCACACCGGCCAGCTGGCCGCCGTCCGGGGCTGGCTCGGCCGCAAGCCATGAGCTCCCGCCTGTCGGGCATCGGCATGACCTCCGAGCGCACGCGCACGCGCATGGTCGAGCGGCTGCGCCAGCAGGGCATCGGCGACGAGGCGGTGCTGTCGGTGATGCAGTCGGTGCCAAGGCACATCTTTGTCGACGAGGCCCTGGCCAGCCGCGCCTACGAGGACTCTGCGCTGCCGATCGGGCACGGTCAGACCATCTCGCAGCCCTATGTGGTCGCGCGCATGGCCGAGCTGCTGCGCCAGGGGGCCAACCTGTCGCGCGGTGGCGGCCGGGTGCTCGAGGTGGGCACTGGCTGTGGCTATCAGGCGGCGGTGCTGGCGCGGATGTTCAGCGAGGTCTACTCGGTCGAGCGCATCGGCGAGCTGCAGTCGCGTGCGCGCAAGGCGGCGCGCGAACTGCGCCTGCTCAACCTGCGCTTCAAGCACGCCGACGGCATGCAGGGTCTGGCCGAGGCGGCGCCGTTCGACGGCATTACGGTCGCCGCGGCGGGTATGCGGGTGCCGCCAGCGTTGCTCGAGCAGCTGGCTGTGGGTGGTCGGCTGGTGATGCCGGTCGGCAGTAACGATCAGGTGCTCAGGGTCATCGACCGGACGGCCGACGGCTTCCACGAGCAGACGCTCGACGCGGTGCGCTTCGTGCCGCTGCTGGCTGGTATCGAGTAAGACCAGCCGCGTCATCGCCCGGCTCTGTCCAAGACAAGCTCTTGACCCTGCGGCGCCAGCCGCGACCGCCTCCATCCCTTCAGAACAAGCCGCTTGGGGAATTTTTTCTTCGCACGGAAACTATCCGGGCGTTTCGTGTTACAAAGATTGTCCGGTTTTGTCCATGACACCGGCGATTGACTACACAGGAGACGCCGGAACGATGCGCCACCCCCTGCAGGCCGAGGATATTGAGCTGGAAGAAGAAGCGGGTGGGCCCGAGGATGACTCCTCGGCCGACGACGCTGAGGATTCTCGCGAGACCGTCACCGAGGTCGAGGAGCGTTCCCCGGCTGCCGAGGAGTTTGGCAGCGACACCACGCAGATGTACCTCAACGAGATCGGCCGCAGCCCGCTGCTCAAGCCGGCCGAAGAGTTCGAGCTGGCTTGTCGCGTGCTTCAGGGCGACCCCATCGCACGGGAACGGATGATCCGCCAGAACCTGCGTCTGGTCGTCAATATCGCCAAGCACTACATGAATCGCGGCCTGCCACTGCTCGACCTGATCGAGGAGGGCAACCTGGGGCTGATCCACGCCCTGGAGAAGTTCGACCCGCACCGCGGCTTCCGCTTCTCGACCTACGCCACCTGGTGGATCCGGCAGAACGTCGAGCGCGCGATCATGAACCAGGCGCGTACCATCCGCCTGCCGGTGCACGTCATCAAGGAACTCAACGGCGTGCTGAAGGCGGCGCGTCACATCGAGCAGCAGACCGGCGAGGAGCCGCGTCCGGAAGACGTCGCCCATATGCTGGGGCGCCCGGTCGAAGAGGTGCGCCGCATCCTGCAGCTGAACGAACGCATGGCCTCGCTCGACGCGCCGCTGGATGGTGATTCTTCCTTGAGCATCGGCGACGCGGTGCCGGATGACCAAGCCATGCCGCCCGACGTGTTGCTGCAGACGCAGGAACTGGAGCACCACCTGCACGACTGGCTGGCCGAACTCAACGAGCGTCAGCGCATGGTCATCATCCACCGCTACGGCCTCTACGACGCCGACGTCTACACGCTGGAAGAGCTTGCCAGCCGCATGCACCTGACACGTGAGCGCGTGCGCCAGATCCAGCTCGAGGCGCTCAAGCAGCTCAAGGTCATCCTTCGCCGCAACCGCGTCACCCGCGACGTGCTGTCCTGATCTCCGCCGGTCCGTTGCGCTGGGGCACCCCGCAACGGAAACGGTGGTATTGGCAGCCGGCTTGCTGCGCTATCATCCGCGCCTTTCCCGAGCAGTTGCCGCCGCTGGCGGGAGCTGCCGGCCTCGCACATCTCCCCTCGGCGGAGGTCAGTCATGCGCTTCAAATTCCCGATCATCATCATCGACGAAGACTTCCGTTCGGAGAACGCCTCCGGACTCGGCATCCGTGACCTGGCCAAGGCCATCGAGGCCGAGGGTATCGAGGCGATCGGTGTCACCAACTACGGCGACCTGACCGCCTTTGCGCAGCAGCAGAGCCGCGCCTCGGCCTTCATCCTCTCTATCGACGACGAGGAGCTGGCCAACGAGGAAGAGGAGACCATCACCGAGCTGCGCACCTTCGTCAGCGAGATCCGCCACCGCAACGCCGAGATCCCGATCTTCTTGCACGGCGAGACGCGCACCAGCCGCCACATCCCCAACGATGTGCTGCGCGAGCTGCACGGCTTCATCCACATGTACGAAGACACGCCCGAGTTCATCGCCCGCTACGTGGTGCGAGAGGCGCGTGCCTACCTGGATTCGCTGGCGCCACCGTTCTTCCGTGCGCTGACGCATTACGCCGCCGATGGCTCGTACTCGTGGCATTGCCCCGGGCACTCGGGCGGGGTGGCGTTCTTGAAGAGCCCGGTGGGGCAGATGTTCCACCAGTTCTTTGGCGAGAACATGCTGCGTGCGGACGTCTGCAACGCCGTCGACGAGCTCGGCCAGCTGCTTGACCACACCGGCCCGGTGGCCGATTCGGAACGCAACGCGGCGCGTATCTTCAACGCCGACCACCTGTACTTCGTCACCAACGGCACCAGCACCAGCAACAAGATGGTCTGGCACAACAGCGTGGCGCCGGGCGACATCGTGGTGGTCGACCGCAACTGCCACAAGAGCGTGCTGCACTCGATCATCATGTGCGGTGCCATCCCGGTTTTCCTGACGCCCACGCGCAACCACTTCGGCATCATCGGGCCCATCCCGCTGTCGGAGTTCAGCCCCGAGAACATCCGCGCCAAGATCGCCGCCAACCCGTTCGCGCGCGAGTCGGGCAACACCAAGCCGCGCATCCTCACCATCACCCAGAGCACCTACGACGGCGTGCTCTACAACGTTGAGACGCTGAAAGAGCTGCTCGACGGCGAGATCGACGTGCTGCACTTTGACGAGGCCTGGCTGCCGCACGCAGCGTTCCACGACTTCTACGGCGACTATCACGCCATTGGGGAAGGCCGGCCGCGTTGCAAGGACTCGATGATCTTCAGCACGCAGTCCACCCACAAGCTGCTCGCCGGCTTGTCGCAGGCCAGCCAGATCCTGGTGCAGGACGCAGAGAACGTGAAGCTCGATCGCGACGTGTTCAACGAGGCTTACCTGATGCACACCTCGACCAGCCCGCAGTACTCGATCATCGCCAGCCTGGATGTGGCGGCCGCCATGATGGAGCCACCAGGCGGCACCGCCTTGGTGGAGGAGTCGCTGGCCGAGGCGCTGGACTTCCGCCGCGCCATGCGCAAGGTCGACGAGGAGTGGGGTGCCGACTGGTGGTTCAAGGTCTGGGGTCCGGACGACTTGTCCGAGGAAGGCCTGGAGGAGCGCGAGGCGTGGATGCTGAAGGCCGGCGACCGTTGGCACGGCTTCGGCCAGATGACCGACGGCTTCAACATGCTCGACCCGATCAAGGCCACCATCATCACCCCGGGCCTGGATGTGGACGGCGACTTCGCCGACTGGGGCATCCCTGCGGGCATCGTCACCAAGTACCTGTCCGAGCACGGCGTGATCGTCGAGAAGGCCGGCCTGTACAGCTTCTTCATCATGTTCACCATCGGCATCACCAAGGGCCGCTGGAACACGCTGGTGGCGGCGCTGCAGCAGTTCAAGGACGACTACGACCGCAACCAGCCGCTGTGGCGCGTGCTGCCCGAGTTCGTGCAGAAGCACCCGCGTTACGAGCGCGTCGGCCTGCGCGACCTGTGCCAGCAGATCCACTCGGTCTACAGCGAGAACGACATCGCGCGCCTGACCACCGAGATGTACCTGTCCGACATGGTGCCAGCGATGAAGCCGGCCGACGCCTTCGCCAAGATGGCGCACCGCGAGATCGAGCGGGTGCCGGTGGACCAGCTTGAGGGGCGCATCACCAGCGTGCTGCTGACGCCGTATCCGCCGGGGATCCCGCTGCTGATCCCGGGTGAGCGCTTCAACGCCACGATCGTCCGCTTCCTGCGTTTTGCGCGCGACTTCAACGCGCGCTTCCCCGGCTTCGAGACCGACATCCACGGCCTGGTCAAGGACGAGAACGGCAACGGCGCGATCGACTACTACGTCGACTGCGTGCGCGCCGGCGGCTGATACGCCGGTGACATCCGTGGCGCGGCCTGCCGCCGCTGCGGCACCGTGTGCGGTGCCCCTGCGACCCGGCGCGGAGTCGGTGGCGCGTGCCATCGCCCAGGCCGGGCCCGGGCCGCTCGTCCTCATCTCACGCAGCGGGGCGCTGCGAGCCTTGGCGCGTCTACGCGAGGCGCTGCCCGGTGCAAGCGTTCACTACGCCATGAAGGCCTGCGGCGAGCAGCCGCTGCTGCTGGCGCTGGCGCAGGCTGGCTGCGGTTTCGAGCTGGCCTCGGCGGGCGAGCTGCCGGCGCTGGCCGGCGTGCCGGTGGCGGCAGACCGTCTGCTGTGCGGCAACCCGGTACGGGCTTCGGCGCAGACGGCGGCGCTGTACGCGGCTGGCGTGGAGCTGTTCGCGGCCGATTCACCCGAGGAGGTGGTGCGCACTGCGCAGGCCGCGCCGGGTGCGCGCCTGCTGCTGCGGCTGGCGGTGCCGCTTGGCGATGTCGCATCGGGTTGTGCGGCGGGAGCGTGGTGGCCCATGCGCGACACCTTCGGTGCGACTCCCGAAGCGTTGCCAGCCATCGCCGCCGCGGCGACCAGGCACGGTGCGGATATCGTTGGCGTTTGTTTCCACGTCGGGTCGCACTGCACCGACCCGCAGGCCTGGGTACGCGGCGTCGCCGCAGCCGACGACGCGCTACGCACCCTGCGCGTGGCAGGCCACCCGGCGCAGGTGCTGAGCTTGGGCGGCGGTTTCCCGCCCGAGCTCGACGGCAACTGCGGGCCTGTGGTGGCCACGGCAGATGCCGCCGGCACAGCAACCAATGGCCCGCAAGCGCCCAGCATCGAGGGCATCGGCGCCGCTCTGGTGCCGGCGCTGGCGCAGCTGCCGCCGGACGTGCAGCTGCTGGCCGAGCCTGGCCGCTACCTGGTGGCCAGCGCCGGCGTGCTGCTGACGCGGGTGACGGCGGCGCGCACGCACCGTGGCGCGCGCTGGCTGCAGTTGGAGTGCGGTCTGCACAACGGCCTCATCGAGTCCAGCCGCGGCATCCCTTACCGCATCCGGGCGCTGCGCGGCAGCGGCGCGCGGGTGGCCTGGCGCATCGCCGGGCCCAGTTGCGACGGCGCCGACGTGTTGCCGGGCGAGTGGCTGCTGCCGGCCGGCATCAACGAGGGCGACTGGCTGGCCATCGACGGCGCTGCGGCCTATGCGCAGAGCCGGGCTAGCGCCTTCAACGGGCTGGCCGGGCCGGTCACGCGAATCGTCGACTAGCCGGACGCGCTCAGCCCCCTGCCGGCGCGTCCGGCTTGCGCAGCTGGACCGCCTTGCGGCGGGTGCGGACGCGGATGTTGAGCACCTCCACCCCCACCGAGAAGGCCATGGCGAAGTAGATGTAGCCCTTCGGGATATGGAAACCGGCACCCTCGGCCACCAGCGCCATGCCGACCAGGATCAGGAACGACAGCGCCAGCATCTTCACCGTGGGGTGGCGGTCGACAAATTCGCCGATCGGCTTGGCGGCCACCATCATCAGCGCCACGGTAAGGACGATGGCGGTGACCATGACGCTGATCTGGTCGACCAGGCCGACGGCGGTGATCACCGAGTCCAGCGAGAAGACCACGTCGATGATGGCGATCTGCACCAGAGTGGCGGCAAAGCCGGCACGCGCGGTAGCGCCAGGGCTCCCCTCGGCGGGCTCCTCGCCCTCCAGCGCGCCGTGCACCTCGTGGGTGGCCTTCCAGATCAGGAACAGTCCGCCGCTGAGCAGGATCAGGTCACGCCCGGAGATGCCCTGGCCCAGCAACTCGAACAGCGGTGTGGTCAGGCGCATGATCCACGACAGCGTGAACAGCAGCGCCAGCCGGCTGACCATGGCCAGTGCCAGACCGGCGCGGCGCGCGGCATCGCGCCGCTCAGGCGGCAGGCGGCCGACCAGGATCGAGATGAAGATGATGTTGTCGATGCCGAGCACCACCTCGAGGGCGGTGAGGGTGGCGAGTGCGACCCAGGCGTGTGGGTCGGAGAGCCAGGTGAAGTCCATGCGAGGGGGATCCTGTTTGCGGTGGGTGCTGGGCCGGCAGTCGGCGCGGCCGTTAGAATGCACCAACTGCAATTAGATTCATCGGTCATCCTGCCATGGTCCAGGCTGCATCCCGCGAACTCGACGACTGGTTAACGCTGAACCTGGACCGTGGCTGCACGCTCGACCAGCTGCACGAGTCGCTGCTGCATGCCGGCTACGAGTCCACGTTCGCCATCGACTACTTGCGCCAGCGCAGCGGCGGCAGCTGGCAGCCTTCGGCGCCGGCGGCTGCGGTCACCGCATCTGGTCGCGTGGCTGTCGACGCCTCCGGCGATGGCGCCAGCCCGGCAGAGGCGGTGTTGGTGGGTGGCGTCGCCACAGCCGGTCGCGACGCCTGCTGCGCATTAACGCTGGCCGACCACAGCGGCAAGTCCTCGCTTGAGGCCTGGTGGGCGCGCTGCGACGAGCTGGCCGGCGCCACGCGCGTGAACCTGGGCGACCGCTTCGCGCAGATCGCCGGACGCAACGCCCGAAACGGTATCTTCTACCTGCGCAATGTGCTGTCGCACGAAGAGTGCGACGCCATGGTCGAGGCCTCGGCGGCGCGCATCCGTAGCTCGACGGTGGTCGACCCGACCACCGGCCAGTTCGTGCCCGACCACCGGCGCAGCAGCTTCGGCACCCACTTCGAGCGCGCCGCCAACCCGGTGGTGGCGGCGGTGGAGCAGCGTCTGGCGGTGCTGTCGGGCGTGCCGGAACCCAATGGCGAGGGCCTGCAGATCCTGCACTACCGGGTCGGTGGCGAGTACCGGCCGCACTTTGATTACTTCGACCCGGCCACCCCGGGCTGTGCCCTGCAGCTGAAACATGGCGGACAGCGGCTGCTGACCATCATCCTGTACCTCAACGATGTGGATGGCGGCGGCGGGACCATCTTCCCCGAACTGGGCCTCGAGTTCCTGCCGGAGAAGGGCGCCGCGCTGATGTTCGCCTCGATCACCCGCGAGGGCGCGCTGCAGCCGCAGTCGCTGCACGGCGGCAGCCCGGTCACTGCGGGTGTGAAGTGGATCGCCACGCGCTGGATCCGCGCAGGCGCCTATGTTTAGCCGTTTGCGCTCGGGCCGTCTTCTGCTGGCGGCCCTGCTGCCACTGCTGCTGGCCGCCTGCGCGGCGCCGGTCACTCAGCGGGTTCGCATCGACAGCGGCGCCGAGGTGGCTGAGTCGAATCGGCAGCAGCAGCTGGCCATCCGCAGCTTCAACGACCAGCAGAAGCGTGTCTGGCGTCTGACGCGCCCGCTTCTGGTGGCCAACGCTGACCTGTGCGGTGACGTGGTGGCGGCCGACCCGGGTGTGCTGCTGTGGTTCGGCGGCGGCATCAACAAGGAATTCAGGGCTGCTGCCGAGTCGATCGGGCTGGGGCTGCGGGCCGAGGTCATCGCGGTGGCACCGGACAGCCCGGCGGCGCGCGCCGGTATTCGTATCGGCGACGAGGTGCGGCGCGTGAACGGTGTGAACCTGCCGCTGGACCGCACCGCGCCGCAGGTCTGGCAGCAGTCCATGGTGGCTGCGGCGCGTCAGGGCGAGTGGTCGATCGACCTGCTGCGCGGCGATCGCGATGTGCGGCTGCAGCTGGAGACGCAGCGCGCATGCGGCTACCCGGCCTATGTCGTCGACGGCAACGAGGTGAACGCCTTTGCCGATGGCAAGGCCATGTACATCACGCGCGGCATGATGCGCTTCGCCCAGGACGACCAGGAACTGTCCCTGGTGCTGGGCCACGAGCTGGCGCACAACCTGATGTCGCACATCAGCAAGAAGAAGACCAACGCCGGGCTGGGTCTGGTGCTCGACCTGCTCGCGGCAGCTGGCGGCGTGAACACGCGCGGTGCCTTCAGCAACATGGCCGCGAGCGCATATTCACAGGAGTTCGAGGCCGAGGCCGATTACGTCGGTGTCTACCTGCTTGAGCGCGCCGGCATCGACACGGCGGGCGCCGCCGATTTCTGGCGTCGCATGGCCGCCGAGCATCCGGCCAACATCCGCAACAACCATTCGGCCAGCCACCCGGCCACCTCGCGGCGGTTTATCGCCATCGAGCAGACGGTGGATGAGATCGCAGCCAAACGCGCCAGCGGGCAAGCGCTCAAGCCCAACATGGAGACGCGGCGCGCCGGCAATTAGAGGGCGTGGCGCCCAAGACAGGAATCGAACCTGTGACCTACCGCTTAGGAGGCGGTCGCTCTATCCACTGAGCTACGAGGGCGGCGCGGCGATTCTACCTCGCCAGATTGATGGACCTCTGCTACTGGGCGGTCCACTACCTCGGGCGTCACTTGTTCTCGCTCCCCGCTGCGCGAGGTCGGTTCGAAAAGGACACCCGACGGGGTCCGCCCGTGGCGGTTGCGGGTGACTTGGCGAGGCTATGCTCTCACTTATGACTGCGCGAGATGGAAATGGCCTGCTGAGCCGACGGCATTTTGTGGCCGGCGGGGCGGGCCTGCTGGTGGCCACGCCTGCAGCGCTGGCTGGCCTCGATCTGCCGCCGGGGATGACGCGGCCGGGTGGCGGTTTTGGCGTGTATGGCCAGCCGTCGCCGCACGAGAAACATACCGCACGCGCCATCGCCGCCAACCGCGACCTGCCGGGCAACGGCGTGTCGTGGACGCCGCTGCAGGACCTCGAGGGCATCATCACGCCGTCTGGGCTGCACTTTGAGCGGCACCACGGTGGCGTGCCAGCCATCGACCCAGCGCAGCACCGGCTCGGCCTGCACGGTCGTGTCGGCAAACCGCTGACCTGGACCGTGGCCGAGCTGCTGCGCTACCCACGCGTGACCCGGCAGCTGTTCATCGAGTGCGGCGGCAACAGCAACAGCTTGTGGAACGCCGAGCCGCGCCAGACCAGCGCCGGTGCCATGCACGGGCTGGCCAGCTGCAGCGAGTGGACCGGCGTGCCGTTGCGGCTGCTGCTGGAGGAGGCTGGAGCGGAGAAGGGCGCGACATGGCTGATCGCCGAGGGTGCCGACGCCGGTGGCCTGCACCTGTCCATCCCCATGAAGAAGGCGATGGACGACTGCATGCTGGCGCTTTGGCAGAACGGCGAGCGGCTGCGCCCCGAGCAGGGCTACCCCATGCGCCTGGTGGTGCCCGGCTGGGAGGGCGTGACGCATGTGAAGTGGCTGCATCGCTTGGAGCTGGCCAGCGAGCCGGCCATGAGCCGCTTCGAGACCGGCCGCTACACCGACCTGCTACCGAGCGGAAAGGCGCGGCAATTCAGCTTCGTGATCGAGCCTAAATCGGTGATCACCAGCCCGTCGCCGGGGCAGCTGCTGCGCGACAAGGGCGTCTACCAGATCAGCGGCCTCGCGTGGAGCGGGCGCGGTGCAGTAAAAAAGGTCGAGGTGTCGGCCGATGGTGGCAAGACTTGGGTGCAGGCGGCGCTCGATGGCCCGGTGCAGCGGCAGTGTTTTACGCGCTTCCGCATCGCCTGGCAGTGGCGCGGCCAGGCCGCGCTGCTCAAGAGCCGGGTGACCGACGACACCGGCGCCAGCCAGCCGGAGCGCTCGGCGCTGGTGGCGGAGCGGGGCCGGCACGGCGAGTTCCAATTCAACGGGATCGTCTGCTGGGCGGTGGATGAAGACGGCGAGGTCTCGCATGTGTATGCGTAGGCTTGCTCTGGCAGGCGCCCTCGCGCTGACCACCGTGGCGTATGCCGCTGACCTCGGCCGCGAGCTGCCGCATACGCCGCTGGGCAAGCCGCTGACAGCGGCCAACGTGCCGACCATCTGGCCCGACGGGCGCGGTTTGCCGGCGGGGCAGGGCGGCGTGGTCGCCGGCGAGCGCCTCTACGCCGAGCGCTGCCAGAGCTGCCACGGTGAGCGTGGCACCGGCGGCAGCGGGGGGCACCTGGCCGGGCGCAGCGCGTTGGCCGGCCCCAACCCCGACCGCACGGTGGCCAACTACTGGCCCTACGCCGCCACGGTCTTTGATTACATCCGCCGCGCCATGCCGCCGGCCGCGCCGTGGTCGCTCACGGCGGACGAGACCTACGCGCTGACTGCCTACGTGCTGCACCTGGGCGGCGTGGTGCCGGCCGACGCGGTGCTGGACGCGCGCAGTCTGGTGGCGGTGCGCATGCCCAACCGCGACGGCTTTGTCCCATCGAGCGAGGCGCGCGAGGCGGGCGTAAGATAGGCGGGGCTTTCCTTTACAAGCGCCCCCCGAGCCGGTATATTCCGGCGCTCTCTGGGGGTATAGCTCAGCTGGGAGAGCGCTTGCATGGCATGCAAGAGGTCAGCGGTTCGATCCCGCTTACCTCCACCAGACGATTAGAAGTCCCCATCGTCTAGAGGCCTAGGACATCGCCCTTTCACGGCGGTAACCGGGGTTCGAATCCCCGTGGGGACGCCAGTAGCACCAGACGGCTCGCAGAAATGCGGGCCGTTTGTCTTTGTACGGCGGGCCGGCAGGCTAGTACTATCAAGCCCTGACCGACCCCAACGGAAGCCGGCACCCAGATGGCAAACACCGAACTCGATTCCCTCAAGAACGAGGACATCCAAAAAGCGCCGGCGCCGTCGTCCAAGCCCTGCGTGTACGGGGGGCATGTCGCCATCCAAGCTGACATCAACGGCGTCACCATCCGCGCCAAGGGGAACATCGTGGCCATGGGCGACTGCGAGGACTGCACGCTCGAGTCCGAGCTCGGAACCGTCTTTCTGCTCCACGGCTCGCTGCAGGACACGCGCATCAAGGCGAAGGTCAACATCTACGTCAAACACTCGATGAAGTCCCAACTCGAGGCGGGTAATGACATCATCATCGAGAAGCACATGATGATGAGTGACCTGCGTGCAGGCCGGGGTGTCATCAGCGAAAGCCCCGATGCGAAGATCGTTGGTGGCATCACCATCGCCGGCGAGACCATCGTCGTCGATGCGATCGGCAACGAGAATCAGGTCCGCACGGCGGTGTCTGTCATGCAGGGTTCGGGTGTCATCCTGTGCAACCGGATATACCCGCAGGTGTCGATCAGTGTCGGCCGGGTCGTGAAGCTCTTCCGCGAGGAGAATCCCGGCGGCGCCATCACTTGCAAGGACGGCCAGATGCAGATCGTCCCGCACCAACCGCAGGCCACGTGACCACCAGTTGTCACCTGAATGTCATGTGCATGCGGTTAGATGGGTAGTTGCGTCGCAAACCTGATCACCAATGACTGTCTCATCTCGGCAACGCGTCAACTTGCGCCGTGCGATCGCCTCCTCGGCCTTCACCCTGACCATGCTGGTCGCATTGATCGGCCTGTTCTCCATGTTCTCCGTCTGGTCCATCAACCGCGCTTGGGTCGATGGCACCAACGATGCCGCGCGCCTTCAGGGCCTCTCGCTTGAGGCGGTCCGCGGGCAGGTGGCCTTCAAGGTACAAGTGCAGGAGTGGAAGAACATCCTGTTGCGGGGCGATGATCAGGCGCTCCTGCAGAAACATCTTGGGTCCTTCCGTTCGCATGGCGAGGACACTCGCAAGCACCTGACGCGGGTGGCCCTGGAGTCGCAACAGTTGGGGTTGCCGGACCGGGCCAGCCAGGCCGTAGCGCTGCGCGCTGCCCACGAGGATATCTCGCGGCGCTATGAGGCCACGCTGGCCGAAGCCAGGGCGACCCACCCCGACATTTCCCCGATCAAAGCCCGCGAAATGGACAGGAGCCTGCGCGGCATCGACCGTGACCTCGAGCGCGATGTCGGCCTGCTCTCGGCGGCGCTTTCCGAGTTGTCGCGAGAACGCTACCTTGCGTTGGCAGCACAGATGGACGACCGCTACGAATCGCTGCGCTGGTTCATCATCGGGGTAGTGGCGGTCAGTCTAGTCATCACCGGTTTTGTTCTGTCCGGTGCGCTGCGCGCCACCAGGGAATAGCCCATGTCGGCGCAAACGGTCGAGACTTTCGCGGGTCTGGGCCTTTTTCTGGTTGGTCTCAGCCTGCTCTCGGATGCGGTTCGCACCTTGGCGGCCCGCCGGGTGCGCCTAGTGTTGTCACGGCTCGGCCAGATGCCAGCCTCCGGCATCCTTACCGGTAGCATGCTGGGGGCTGTGACGCAGAGCAGCAGTGCTGCCACCTACGTCTGCATCGGCCTGCTCAACTCACGCGCCATCGGTTTCAGAGCCGCGCTGACAATCAGCGCATGGTCCGGTGTTGGCACATCCTTGCTGGTTTTTTTGGCCTCCATCGACCTGCGTTTCGCAGCGCTGTTCGCCATCTCTCTGGTGGCCCTGCTGTACCTGGCCTCGCTGCAGAAGAGCGGATTCGGCCGACCCACCAGCGCACTCCTGCTGGCCATCGGGGTGACCCTGCTCGGCTTGGCCATGCTCAAGGAATCGGGCCATGCCCTCGAACACAACCCATGGGTCCAGGAATTCTTCATCTTCTCGTCCGAGTCTTGGGTCTACGGCTTTTTGATCGGGCTGAGTGTGACGCTGGTGATGCAGTCCTCGTCCACCGTTTCCATCCTGGCGGTGGCGATGAGCGCCGCCAACCTCATCCCGCTGGTCGATGCCATCGTGCTGGTCTGCGGCTCGAATCTGGGCTCAGGCTTGAGCGTCGCGCTGTCTGCGTCTCACCTCAAGGGGCAAGCCCGTCATCTGGCGGTGTGGCAGGCCATGGTCAAGGGGCTGGGATCGTTGGCTGTCCTGCCGCCAACGCTCGCCATCGCTGCTGGCGGGGGATTCGACACTGCCGTGGCCGGGTTGTCGGTACCGATCAGCATCGCCATCACGTTTCTGCTGCTGAATGCCATCGGCGCTGCGTTGGCCGGTATCTTCCAGACGCCGCTGATGGGGCTGCTGCACCGGGTCGCGCCCTTCGATCCGGACGCCCAACAGTATGAGCCTGCGCACATCATCGACGAATCTGCCGAAGATCCCGAGACGGGGCTCATGCTGGCGTGGAAGGAACAATCGCGCCTGATCGGTCTGTTGCCCAAGACGCTGGCGCCACTACGCCCCGGGGGCGAGGACGACCCGCTGCAGTTCAGCAACGCGGAACGTCGCGAACTTGGCATCGGCCTCGCACAACGTGTGACCAGTTTCGTCAGCGAGGTGGTGAGCCGCCACCCGAACAACCCTGATCTGGGCGGTCTGCTGCTGGTGCAGCGCTGCAACAGCCATATCGAGCCGCTGCTGCAGGCGCTGCACGACTTTGTCGACGAACTGTCTGCCCTGCGTGGCGTGACCGCCCGCGAGAGCAGTACCAGCGAGGCTATGACCGAGTCTCTGCACCTGCTGTTGACGCTGGCCGCAGACCAAGCGGGCGGCGAGTCCGATCTGGGCGAGATGCTGCGGGAGATGACCTCCGACCGCAGCGAGGTGATGAACCGCTTCCGCAACGAAATCGCCGTTCAGAGCGCCGGCAGCGGCGCCAACCGCGAATCCATGTTCGTTGCCGCCACCCTGTTCGAGCGAATCGTCTGGCTCATTGGGCAGGTGTCCAACGACTTGGCTGGGATCGGCCGGGAAACGGGCAGCACCGAGGACTGAGCGCCCACGCTGGCATGGCGGTTTGACAAAGCCCCCGGCTGCGGCCACCCTGCGGGACTCGAACCGTTCCAGTGGAGCCCCAATGAGCAGCGCACCCGTCCGCTACGAGCCCCATGAGAAGCCACCCCACCCGCTGGCGGCCGGCCTCGGCGCGCAGGTGGTGGTGCTGATGGTGACCGGGGTCATGGTCACCCCGCTGGTGGTCTCCCGCGCCGCCGGCCTCGACCCAGCCGCCACCGCCTGGGTCGTGTTCGCAGCGCTGCTCGCCTCCGGGCTCTCGACCTGGCTGCAGACCCTTCGCATCGGCACTGTCGGCGGCGGTTTTGCCTTGTTCGTCGGCTCCAACGTCGCCTTCGTCGGCGTTGCCACCAGCGCCATCGATGGCGGTGGCTTGCCCCTGCTCGGTACTCTAGTGGTGGTCTCAGCGCTCTCCTGCTTCGTCTTCACTACGCAGATGGGGGCCATGCGCCGCATCCTCACGCCGGCGGTGGGTGGTATGACGCTGATGCTGATGTCACTCAGCGTGGCGCCGGTGGTCTGGAAGCTGCTCAAGAAGGTGCCGCCCGAGTTCGCCGACACCGACCTGCCGGGGATGCTGGCCATCGCCACCTTGATACCCATTGTCCTCATATCGTTGTTTGCCGGCCCGCTGCTGCGGCTGTGGGCACCTCTGGTTGGCGTGGCGGTCGGCTCCGTGGTGGCGTGGCAGTTGGGCATGATCGACCCGGCGCCGGTACTCGCCGCGCCGTGGATCGGCGCGCCGCAGGCCAGCTGGCCCGGTCTCGACCTTGAGTTCGGTGCTAGTTTCTGGGCGCTGCTGCCGGCCTTCCTGCTGATCTCGCTGGTCGGCTGCATCGAGACCTACGCCGACGGCATCGCCGTGCAGCGCAGTTCCTACCGCGAGCCTAGGCCGATCGACTTCCGCAGCGTGCAGGGTGCGATCAACGCCGACGGCGTCGGCAGTGCCGTTGCCGGCCTGCTCGGCACCGTGCCCAACACCGTCTACTCGATGAGCGTCGGCATCGTCGACCTCACCCGCGTCGCGGCACGTCGGGTCGGCTACTGGGGCGGACTGTTCCTCATCCTGCTGGCGTTCTCGCCCAAGATCGCCGCTGTCATCGCCGCCATGCCAAGCCCGGTCGCGGCAGCCTACATCCTCATGATCCTGGTGCTGCTGTTCGGCCACGGCCTGCGCATGGTCACCGAGGAGCCGCTCGGCTTCGAGGCCGGCATCGCCGTCTGCCTCGGCTTCTGGCTTGGCGTCGGCTTCCAGGGTGGCTTCATGTTCAACGAACGGCTGCCCGAGTGGGCGCAGCTGTTCCTCTCCAACGGCACCACCTCGGGCGGCATCACCGCCATCCTGCTCATGGCGCTGCTCTCGATGCGCCACCGTGCCCGAGACCGCATCAGCGTGCCGCTCTCGCCGGACTCACTCGGCCCGCTGCGCAGCGTGGTTGAGAGCTTCTGCAAGCGGCTCGGTTGGGACAGCCGCGCCGAGAACCGCGTCATGCTGGCCGCCGAAGAGGCGCTGGTGTTCTTGTTGCACAATCGCTCCCGGAGCGGCGACACCAAGCCGACCCAGCTGCAGGTGCGATTGCGCGACGTCGATGGCGAGGCCGAGATCGAGTATGTCTCGGCGCCGGCCGACAGCAACATCGAGTCGGCGCTGGCGTCGCTCCCCGAGCAGCAGGAAAGCGTCGACCTCGAGAGTGAGCTGTCCCTGCGCCTGTTGCGCGGCATGACTCGCGAACTGCGCCACATGCAGTATCACGGCGTCGACTATCTGATGATCCGGATCGACAGCGCGACGCGCTGACGCTGGCTAGCGGATGATCAGCTCGAGGTAGGAGAAGTCGTCGTCGAACGGCACTGACCGGTCGCCACCGCGTACCTCGCGCATGGTGTCCAGCAGCTCCTGCGCCTGCAGGCGTTGCGGATCGGCGACGCGCGAAAACAGCGCGACAAAGTCGGCCAAGCTCATGGGGCCCTGACCCGGTAGCTCGATCTCGTAGACGCCATCGCTGTACACCGCCAGCTTGAACGCGTCGGGTACATCCACCACATCCTCGCTGAAGGGGAAGCCCGGCATGCAGCCGATGGCCAGATTGCGCGTGCCCAGCTGCAGCACCTCAGTGCCGGATCCGTTGGCGCGCACTAGCAGGGCCGGTGGGTGGCCGGCAGAGGCGTAGCGGAGTGTCCGTGTCGCGGGGGCGTAGACGCCGTACCAGAGCGTGAAGAACTTGTCGTTATGCGCTTCCATGGGGAAGGTGTCGTTGGCCGCCTCCAGCACCGAAGCCGGGCTGCAGAAGTCGGCGCCGGTGAGCGACTGCGAGCGCAGCGCGTTCATGGCCGAGATGGACAGCAGCGCCGCGCCCACACCATGGCCGCAGACGTCGAGCAGGTAGATGGCCAGGTGCTCGTCGTCGATCCAGTGGTGGCCGAATGCATCGCCGCCCAGCGAGGTCGAGGGTACGTGCTGCCACGCGGTGGCGATCTGCCCCTCCACCGGCGGCGGCAGCAAGCTGCGTACGTACTCGGCGGCCTCGTCCAGTTCCTCGGCCAGCAGCGCCTGGCTCTCGATCAGGGCGCGCTTCTGCCGGTACAGGCTGACATGGCTGTGGATCCGCGAGACCGCGATGGGCGGGCTGATCGGCTTGGTGATGTAGTCCACCGCCCCCAGTTTCAAGCCACGTTCTTCGTCTTCGGCGTCGGATCGCGCGGTGAGGAAGATGACCGGGATCTCAGCAGTGGCCGGGTCGGCTTTGAGCCGGCGGCAGACCTCATAGCCGTCCATGCCCGGCATCATCACATCGAGCAGGATCAGGTCGGGTCGGGGAGCGGCAGCGACCATGGCCAGTGCCTTCTCGCCGCCGTCGGCGGTTCTCACCGCGTACTCGCCGCGCAGCAGGCCGCTCATCAGCGTCAGGTTGGCAGGCGCGTCGTCGACCACCAGTATGCATGGCCGGCCGTCGGCTGCGCCGTCGTCGCCAGCTGGCGTCTCATCGGGCACTGGCTCGGGCGGCAGCGCCACGTCGATGGCGGCGATCGTGCGGCCCAGCTGCTCGCCTAGCGGCGCCAGCAGCGGCAGCATGGCCGCCGGGTCGACGCCTGAGCGGCACAGCGTCTCGATCGAGCCGGCCTGCGCCTGCAGGGCGACCGCGCCGATGCTGCCCGAGGACCCCTTGAGCGTATGCGCGAGGCGCTCGGCAGTGGGTACGTCGCCCGCCGCCAGCGCTGCCTGTAGCTGTGCCGTGGCCATGCGCTGGTCGCTAGCGTAGGTGCGCAACATCTTTTCAAAGAGCGCGGTCTTTCCGGCCGCGCGCTGCAGCCCCAAAGCGGTGTCGACGCCCTCGATGGCGGGAAGGCCGCCAGCAGTCGGGGTCTCAGGCAGCGCCCCAGTCTCCACCGCCGGGGCAGCGGCCGCGGCCTGCTTTGGTGCCGGGACCGGTGCCACGTCCACTGCAGCCGCGGGCAGCTCGCTGGCGCCGGGCAGGGGCCCGCGCGCCGCTTGCCGCGCCAGCCAGCTGCGCAAGGTCGCGAACAGTGCCGGCGGGTCGATCGGTTTGCTGATGTGGTCGTCCATGCCAGCCTCGGTGCAGCGTCGGCGGTCAGCGTCAGCCGCGTTGGCGGTCATGGCCAGGATCGGCAGGGAGGCGGTGTCGCGCTCGCGGCGGATGGCGCGGGTGGCGTCCACGCCGTCCATCACCGGCATCTGCATGTCCATCAACACCAGCGCGTAGGGCTTGGCCAGCGCCATGCGCAAGGCCACCTCGCCGTTCTCGGCAAGGTCCACCTGCAGGCCCTCGTCGCTCAGCAGCTCGATAGCGATCTGCTGGTTCAGCGGGTTGTCCTCGGCCAGCAGGATGCGCGCGCCGCGGTAGGGGCCGAGGCCCTCGTCAGCGGCTATGGGGGCAGCCGCAGGCTCGCCGTCGAATGCGCTCTCTATGTTCAGCTGCCGCAGCAGGGTCTCGAACAGCACCGAGCTGTTGACCGGCTTGGCCAGCACGTCCTCGATCCCGGCGCGGCGCGCCTCGTCGATCACGTCCTCGCGCGCGTAGGCGGTCACCAGCACCACGCCCGGGCGACTGTCACCTGGTAACTGGCCGATGGCGCCGGCCAACTCGATGCCGCTCATGCCGGGCGGCATGTGCCAGTCCACCAGCGCGATGTCGTAGCGCTCGCCGGCTGCGTCCGCCTCGAGGATCTTTTCCAACCCGGCCTCGCCGCTGGCGGCCAGATCGAACCGGACACCCATGCCCTCGAGCATGTCAGCCATGATGGTGCGGGCGGTGGCGTTGTCGTCGACCACCAGCACGCGGCAGCGGCTCAGGTCATCGCGCATCAGGCGGCGTCGTACCTGGCCACGGTCGATACCGAGGCGGGCGGTGAACCAGAAAATGCTGCCCTTGCCGTATTCGCTCTCGACGCCCACCTCACCATCCATAAGCTCGGCGAGTTGCTTGGAGATGGCCAAGCCCAGACCGGTGCCGCCAAAGCGCCGTGAGGTGGAGTTGTCGGCCTGCTGGAACGACTGGAACATGCGCCCGATCTGCTCCGGCGTCAGGCCGATGCCGGTGTCGCGCACCTCGAAGCGCATCAGCACGTCCTGCTCGCTGCGCTCGACCACGCGCACACCGACCACGACGTCGCCCTTCTCGGTGAACTTGACCGCGTTGTTGGCGTAGTTGATGACGATCTGCGCCAGACGCAGCGAATCGCCGCTCAGCCCGTCCGGCACGTCGGCTGGCACGTCGAACATCAGCTCGAGGCCCTTTTCGGTGGCTTTCTGGCCGATCAGGTTGGCGACGTTGGCAAGTAACGCTTCCAAGCTGAAATCTACGCGGTCCAGGCTGAGCTTGCCGGCCTCGATCTTGGAGAAGTCGAGGATGTCGTTGATCAGGCCGAGCAGATGCTGGCCGGCCTGGCGGATCTTGCTGACGTAGTCGCGCTGGCGGGCGTCCAGGTCGGTCTTGAGCGCCAGGTGCGACATGCCGATGACGGCGTTGATAGGGGTGCGGATCTCGTGGCTCATGTTGGCCAGGAACTCGCTCTTCATGCGCGTCGATTCCTCGGCCAGCAGCTCGCGGTCCCGCGCGGCCGAGGCTTCTTCTTCGGCTTGCTTGCGCAGCGTGATGTCGCTCCACGAGCCCACCACCTCACGCGGCTTGCCGGCGTCGTCGAGGACGATCTGGATCTCGTCATTGACCCAGAGGAAGCGCCCGTCCTGATGGCGGAAGCGGTACTCCAGGGTGCCGTGCCCCTGCGCCCAGATGGCGCCGAGCTCGGCGTTGACACGCTCGAGGTCGTCGGGGTGGACATGTTCGTTCCAGAATGCGCTGTCTGCCAGATACTCGTCTGGCGTGTAGCCGAACTGCCGTGTCACGTTGGCGCTGATGAAGGTCGGCGCGAAGTCGGTGGCGCGGTAGCTGTAGATGATGGCCGGCGAGTGCGCCAGTAGCGAGGCTTCGTTCTCAGCTTGCTTGCGCAGCGTGATGTCGCTCCACGAGCCCACCACCTCGCGCGGCTTGCCGGCGTCGTCACGGACGATCTGTATCTCGTCGTTGACCCAGACGTAGCGGCCGTCCTGATGGCGGAAGCGGTACTCCACAGTACCCTGCCCACGCGCCCAGATGGCCTCGATCTCGGCGTTGACCCGCTCCAGATCGTTGGCATGGACGCGCTCGACCCAGAATGCGCTGTTGGCAAGGTACTCGTCTGGCGTGTAGCCGAACTGCCGAGAGATGTTAGCGCTGATGAAGGTCGGCGAGAAGTCGCTGGCGCTGTAGCTGTAGATGATCGCGGGGGAGGCGGCCAACAGGGCGACCAGGCGGTCCTGCGGGGCTGTCGGGTCGGACACGTTCTGGTCAGGCATTGGCCAGCCTCTTGATCAGGGTAAGGCGGTTGCGGCCGTCGGCACGTGCGTATTCGACCTGATCCATCATCTCGCGCACCAGGTGGATACCCAGGCCGCCGATGCTGCGCTCGTCCACGCCGAGCGAGGTGTCAGGGGTGTCAAGACTGGTGGGGTCGAAGGCTGCGCAATCGTCCTCAAATACCATGCACACCTGTTCGGGGTTGTCGTCCAGTTCGAGCCAGATGGTCTTGGTGGCTGCGGCGTTCTGGCCGTGCATCACCACGTTCATGACGAACTCTTCCAGCGCCAGCTCAAAGGCGTAACGCGCCTGGTCAGGCAGCTGCCGCTCGGCCCAGAAGTCCAGCAGCGCAGCCTGAAGCGGATCGAGCGCCTCGACCGCCGCGGTGGCGGAGACGCGCAGCGGGTTCAAGCGCCGGAGACGGCGGCGATGGCCGCGGTACGTTCGGCGTGCACGCCCACCACCTTGCCAAAACCGGTCAGATCGAACACTTCCTGCACCTCGGGCCGCAGATTGCAGACGGCAAAACCCACGCCCTTGGCCTTGGCGGCCTTGGCCCCCACCAGGAAGGCGCGCAAGCCGGCACTGGATACGTATTCCAGAGGCGCCAAATCCACCACCACGCCCTTGCCAGCGGCGGCGATGGCCGCTTCGACCTGCACTTGGAAGGGCTGGGCTGCAGCGAAATCCAGCCGCCCGGCAGCCAGAACAATGGTCACACCTGCTACTTCTTCCAGACTCAACTGCATCGTTGCTCCCCTAATCCGGTAAAGCCAGTCAAGTGGCTGGTGGCCCAATCAATCGGCTGGCGGGTTCTCAAGCAAGGGCAGCACGTTGCCGATGCCTGCCAGTTCGAGCGTCTCGCGGACAGGCCCGGCGGCAGGAACCAGTAGCATCATGCGCACGCTGCGCTGTGTCGCAAATTTCGCGGCACCGACGATGAAACGTATGCCCAAAGAGGCCAGGAATTCGCAGTTGCGAAGATCGAGCGCCAGTGCATCTCCATCCGCGAGGCTTCTGATGCGCGCAAGGCTGCGTAACTCCAATTGCCCGACACTGTGTGCATCTACCCGACCGGCGATCTCTTCGATCTGCATGCCCAGAATCCTTTGCTTGTTGCAGCAGGCGCGGTACGCGTTGGTACCGGCCAGTTGCTTCTATAATGTTACGGCATCTGGCCGCGAACGCCAGAAAACTCGGTCTCAAAGCATCAGCCTGCATCATTACAGGCGCGTTAAGGCACCCGTTCGGCATTTTCGTGCGGGCGCGACTGGATTACGGTGGGATCCTTGCGCGCCACTGTTGGCGCAGGAAATAGCAGATCACGACATGGATAGATGTGCCGAGCCGGGCTTGCCCGCCAACGATCGTTTTGCTCGCGCACTTCGCGATGTGTACGAGCAGTGCCTGCCGTCGGTCGAGGGCGCGGTCGCTGACTACATCCCGGAACTGGCGGCGGCCGACCCCGAACCATTCGGGGTGGCGATGGCGACCAGCACTGGCCAGATCACGACTTATGGCGATGTCGACCGCGAGTTCACCATCCAGTCCATCTCCAAGGCGTTCAACTATTGCTTGGCGCTGGAACTGCTTGGTCGCGAGGAGGTGCAGAGTTTTGTCGGTGCGGAGCCAAGTGGTGATGCCTTTAATGCCATTGTCTTCGACCCCCAGACCGAGCGGCCCTTCAATCCGATGGTCAACGCCGGCGCGATCACCGTCTGTGGGCTGTTACGACGGGCCCTGGGTGAGCAGGCGCTAGACTTTGTGTTGGACCGGTATTCGCGCGCCGCGGGCCGCCCGCTCCGGATTTGCGAGCCGGCCTACCGGTCGGAAGTGGCGACCGGCCACCGCAACCGCGCCATCGGGCACCTGTTGGTAAATGTGGGCGCGGCCTTAGAGCCGATAGACCCTACGCTCGACCTTTATTTCCAACTGTGTTCGGTGCTGGTGAACGCTGCCGACTTGGCGCGGATGGGCGCGACGCTGGCCAATATCGGCGAGAACCCATGCGGCGGCGACTCGGTGTTCGAGATCACGGCGGTGCGAGACACCCTGTCGGTAATGTTCACCTGCGGCATGTACGACTACTCGGGCAACTGGGCGCTGGATGTAGGCATTCCGGCAAAGAGTGGTGTGGGCGGTGGTGTGGTGGGGGTGGTCAACCGGCAGTTGGGTATCGGCACCTTCTCTCCGCGGCTGGATGCGAAGGGCAATTCGGTACGAGGGGTGCGCGCATTCCAGTGCCTCAGCAGCGAGTTCGGTTTGCACGCGTTCGACTTCACCAACTATGGGTCGCAGTTCGTCAATGACGTGCTGCTGAAGGCGCCGCGGTAGCCCTGCCCCAGCGTTTTTATCCTCGTGCGGCCTCCGGGCTGGCCGAGCATCTCTCTGTCTGAGCCCTGAGCGCGCAAGCTCAATGTGCTAGCGCCCTCAAAGCCGCAACGATGACACCAACCGCTTCCTGGGTGAACCGGTCATGAACCCCGCCAGCGCTGCCGCCACATCGTCCGGGCGCTCCTCCGGCACGTAGTGCCCAGCGTCCAGCAGCAGCGGCTCCACTCGCCCGCTGCACTGCGCCTGCCACAGCGCCGGCGGATCAAAGAAGCGGTGCACCACGCCGCGGCTGCCCCATATCACCAGCGTGTCGCAGCTGATGCGCTGGCCAGCGGCGCGGCTGGCCCTGTCATGCTCGAGGTCGATTCCGGCACTGGCCCGGTAGTCCTCGCACATGGCGTGTATCTGCGCCGGCGTAAAACATCGCTCGTACTCGGCCAGCGCCTGTGGCTCGATGTGCGCAAGACCAGCCCCGCCCCAGCCGCCCAACTTGGCATGCAGGTACTCGCGGGCGTAGCCGCCGATCATCTGCTCCGGCAGTGGCTCCGGCTGGATCAGGTGGAACCAGTGCTCGTATGCGCGCGCAAAGTCCATGTCGGTGCGTGCGTACATGTCCAGCGTCGGCGCGATATCGATCACGCACAGCCGCTGCACGCGGTCGGCGTGGTCCAGCGCCAGACGGTGCGCCACCCGGCCGCCGCGGTCGTGCCCGCACAGGTAGAAGCGCTCCACGCTCAGCCCGTCCAGCAGGCTGACCACGTCCGCCGCCATCGCGCGCTTGCTGTAGCCGGCATGGTCCGCGCTGTCCGGCGCCGGGGGCGAGTCGCCGTAGCCACGCAGGTCGGGCATCACCAGCCAGAACCGTTCCTCCAGCCGCTGAGCCACCCGCGCCCACATGGCGTGCGTCTGCGGGAAGCCGTGCAGCAGCACCAGCACCGGCCGCTGGCCCGGAGCGCCGGGGCTGGTCTGCGCGTAAAGCGGCGCGCCTTCGAAACCCGCTCGATCCGCTGACACGCTGCGTCTCCCTTCCGCAATGCTTCAATTTCGTGACGGATTGCGACAAACTCAATGCGCTTTCCGTATCCCGACCTGCTCCAGTCTGCCGTGAACGACACCACCACAGCGCCCGACACCTGGTCTCCAGATGCAATCCTGCCTGGCGTCGCCGACCCGTCCTACAACCACTATTGTGACCGCGCGCACCGCCTGACGCCGCCCTCCAGCCTCTGGGGCCGCCTCCTGCGCTGGGCACAGGACACGCTCGAGGCCACCGTGGTGCGCTATTCCCTGCACGGTGACCCGATGGTCTACGACGCGCGGCACTTCGGCTGGGTGCCGGCTGTGGAGGCTGACTGGCGCCAGGTGCGCGCCGAGCTTGACGCCATCATGGTCTACCGCGACCAGATGCCGAGCTTCCAGGAGATCCTGCGGGAGGTCGACGTGATCCAGCAGGACCACGACTGGAAGACCTTCTTCCTGGCCGGCATCGGCATGGACTGCTCGGCCAACGCCGCGCGCTGCCCCGAGACCATGAAGGCGCTGTCGCGCATCCCAGGCATGACCACGGCCTTCTTTTCCATCCTCAGCCCCGGCAAGCACATCCCGCCTCATCGCGGCGCCTACAACGGCCTGCTGCGGCTCCACCTCGCCCTGCAGGTGCCGGAGCCCGGCGAGCGCGTGCGTATCCGCATAGGCAACCGCATCTGTCGCTGGCACGAGGGCCGCGCGCTGATCTTCGACGACACCTTCAACCACGAGGTGTGGAACGACACCGAGGGCTATCGCGTGGTGCTGTTCGTCGACTTCGCCCGGCCGCTGCGCTGGCCGTGGCACTGGCTCAACCGGCGATTCCTCGGCATGGGCATCTTTGCCCCCTTCCTGCGCGAGGCTAACCGGCGCCAGCAGCGCTGGCAGCGCGCCTTCTGGAACAGCCGGGCCTAGCCAGCCCCCGGCACACCACCTGCGAGACCCTCGGCGCAGCTGCTGCCGGTGGGTCTGCGGCTGTCCGCCATTTGTCCAGATTGGCGGGTACACCAAAAAGTGTCTCGAGTTATTGACATTAGACAGTGTCAGGTGGACAGTGAAGTCCGCAACGCTCGGTTCCAGCCTTCAATGGTGTTGCAAAAGAAGTACTTGGAAGTGCCCTCGTGCGGGCTGAGCACGATCGGAACCATCAGGAGGAAGGACTATGTCTGAGAAAGTAGGGCTGACAGGCCTGACCGAAGCCGAGTCCGAGGAACTTCACCGTAACCTGATCCAGGGGACGCAGTTCTTCGGCATGATCGCCGCACTGGCGCATCTGCTTACTTACATCTACACGCCCTGGCTGGGCTGAGGAGACCGCTATGATCTACGGAAAAATGTGGACGGTGGTCAAGCCGACCGTCGGTGTGCCGATTCTGCTCGGTGCAGTTGCGGTGGGTTCGTTTGCCGTGCATCTGGCTATCACCACGCACACCACCTGGGTGTCGAAGTTTCTTAACGGCGAGCCGATCAACACGGCCTCCGCATCCAGTTGAAGTGAAGTACCGGGTCACGGCGGTCGGCTTGTCCGGCCGCCGGCCCGATCCGTGTTGCGGGCCTGCCCGCTCGCGGACCGGACGTGCGTTCCTGCCAACGGCACTGTCGTTGGCAATCGGGGGTTAGGGCATGCTCCGACTGAGTCGCAGACTGGTAGAGGGCTGGGCCGAACTGGGCACCCGCTTCCTTCCGTTCGCCGACGCCGCCACCCCTGAACTGCCGCTCTCGCGGCTGCTTCGCCTTTCCCTGTTCCAGGTGTCCTGCGGCATGGCCATGGTCCTGCTGATGGGCACGCTTAATCGCGTCATGATCGTCGAACTGCACGTGTCCGCAGCGCTCGTCGCCATCATGGTCTCGCTCCCGATCGTATTCGCGCCGCTGCGCGCCGTCATCGGCTTCAAGTCCGACACCCACCGCTCCGCCCTCGGCTGGAAGCGTGTGCCCTTTATCTGGCGCGGCAGCATGGTGCAGTTCGGCGGCTTTGCCGTCATGCCCTTTGCCCTGCTGGTGTTGGCCGGGGCAGGGCAGTCCGCCCACTACCCGGCCTGGATCGGTCAGGTCGCCGCGGGCTTCGCCTTCCTGCTGGTCGGTGCCGGCGTACACACCGTGCAGACGGTCGGCCTGGCGCTGGCCACCGACCTGGTGCGCGAGGAGGACCAGCCCAAGGTGGTGGGCCTGATGTACGTCATGCTGCTGACCGGCATGATCGTCAGCGCCGTCGCCTTTGGCCTGTTGCTCTCCGAATACTCGCCCGGCCAGCTGGTGCGGGTGATCCAGGGCGCCGCCGTGGTCACGCTGCTGCTCAATGTCATCGCCATGTGGAAGCAGGAGGCGCGCGACCCCAACCGCCACCAGCCGCGCCCGGCCGCACAGGAAGTCGAGTTCCAGGACGCGTGGCGTCTGTTCCGCAGCGGCCCGGAGGCCATGCGCCGCCTGCTCATCGTCGGCCTGGGTACCGCCGCTTTCAGCATGGAGGACGTGCTGCTCGAACCCTACGGCGGCGAGATCCTGCGCATGTCGGTCGGCGACACCACACTGCTTACGGCGACTCTGTCGGCTGGTGGCCTGTTCGGTTTCTGGGCCGCCTCGGTGGTGTTGGGTCGCGGCTACGACGCCTTCCGAATGGCCGCTATCGGCGCCATGGTCGGCCTGCCGGCGTTTGCCCTGGTCATCGCTGCAGCACCACTCGACTCTCCGGTGTGGTTCGGCACCGGCGTCATGCTCATCGGCGTCGGCGGCGGCCTTTTCGGCCATGGCACGCTCACCGCCACCATGCGGGCCGCCCCGCGCGACCAGGTTGGCCTGGCGCTGGGTGCCTGGGGCGCGGTGCAGGCCACCGCGGCCGGCATCGCTGTCGGTGTTGGCGGTATCCTGCGCGATGTATACGCCGCTGCAACCGAGCCCGTGCTCGGCTATATATTCGTCTACAGCCTGGAGCTGCTACTGCTGGTTGTGACGATCACCGCGATGGTCCCGCTTGTCGGCTGGCGCCGGGGCCACGCAACCCGCAACCAGGCAGCATGAACAATTCAAAGAGGAGAACGGCATGACCTTGACCACCTGGATCCTGATCTTCTGGGTCATCATCGTGGCGCGCATCATCGGTGTGACCTACAACAAGAAGTCCCGCTGAAACTGGCCCGGCCACCCTGGCCGGCCACCAGTATCCGCGCAACGGGCCCTTCGGGGCCCGTTTGTTTTGCACCTGGAGGTCTTCCAAAACACAGGCTGATGAGCCAAATCATCTAAGCCGTAGGCGGTATTGAAGATGTCTAAACGATAAAACGAAAGAAGTAAAACGCTTTCGCCGATACAGCCCCCACAAGACATCCGCCGGAACGAACGACGTCTCTTTCAGCGGCTGATGGACATGTTCTTGGCGATTTCGATGGTGTTGGTCTCCGGCGCCGGTCTGGTCTGGCTCTCGCCGCTGGTCGGGGCCGATTCTCCGCTCGGGCCGCAGCTGCTGTTCGCCGTCTCGCTGGCGCTGTCCGTAGCGCAGCTGCTGGCGACCTAGCGAGAGCGTTCCGAGGCCTTTGCCGAGCTGGCCGAGCTGGCCGAGCAGGTCGGCCGCGCCGAACTGGCGCAGGTGCAGGCCACCATGCAGGGTGCCGTCTCTGCACTCACCGGCAGCTTTGCCGAGATCGCCGAGCACGGCCGCAGCGCCGGCGGTGACGAGGCCATCGCCAGCGCAGCCGGAATGGCGCGGATGAAGAGTGCCGGGGCGTATAACATTGCTCAGGATGAGCACACTTGCGTGGTGTTGGGCATGCCGCGGCAGGCGATCGCCGCCGGCGCGGTCGACGAGGTGCTGCCGCTGGGGCACATCCACGCACGCATGCTCGAACGTATTGGCGCCTGAGCGCGCAGGAACGCAAGAGGAGTCGCAACATGGAAGGGCCTTTGCCGCTGATCCTGGTGGAGGGTGTGCTGGTGTTCGGTGGCGTGCTGGCGTTCGCCTGGTGGCAGTTCCGTGACCTGCGTCGCGAGCGCGAGCGTACGGCGGCGCGCGAGGCCGCTCGGCTGACTGGTTCCGATGATGATGATGCGCAAGGGGCGGGGCGTTGAGGCGCGGGGCCATGCGTGCCTGTCTGGCCGCCGCCCTCGGGCTCTTCGCTGTCGGCGCATCGGCGGCGTCATCCTGTGACCGATTGGTCGATGGCGGCGTGCGCGACTGCAACATGCGTTTGAGCTTGGACAGCAACGAGTTGCTGGATCAGACCGCGGTGATACTGACGCCGGAGCAGCTGGGGCTGGCGCGCAAGCAGCGTCCGCTGCGCGAACTGGCACCCACACCGGAGCAGTTCGGCCAGATCCAGGCCTACTGCCGCAGCCACGGCGAGATCCGCCGCCGCATCGGCATCCAGCAGGGTCTTTGCGCCGAGCCACCCGCGGACTAGGCGGCCGCGTGACGCGCGCTGGCTCTCAGGCCGGATCGGCGCGTTTCTGCAGCAGGAAACGGTAGCGGCCGTCGGCTTCGTCCCAGCCCACCAGCGTGTGGCCGGCCTGTTGGCAGAAGGCTTCGAAGTCGCGCACCGACGTCGGGTCGGTCGATAGCACCTCGATCCGTTGCCCGCCGGGTAGTGTCGACAATGCTTTCTTGGTTCGCAGGATCGGCAGCGGGCACTTCAGGCCGCAGGCATCTACCTGCAGAGGCGCTGCGGCCGCCTCGCCGTCCACACTCAGCCCTTGTTCTGCAGCGCGCGAAGGGTCTGCACCAACTCGTCGGCGTGCGCCTTGGGGTCGACGCCGAGCCACGACTTCTGCAGCGTGCCGTCGGGCGCGATGAGGAAGGTGTTGCGCTTGGCCATCTTGAACACGATCAGGTTGAGCAGGCTGTCGTAGGCGCGTGCCACCTCACCTTTCTCATCGGCCAGCAGCGTGAACGGCAGGCTGTACTTGCGCGCGAACTCGGCGTGCGATGACGGGCTGTCGACGCTGATGCCGACTAGCGTCGCGCCCAGCTTGACCAGCTCGTGGTGGCGGTCGCGCAGGTTGCAGGCCTCGGTGGTACAGCCCGGCGTATCGTTCTTCGGGTAGAAGTAGACCACCACCCACTGGCCGCGCAGATCGGCCAGACGGTGCACCTTGCCCGCCGCGTCGGGCAGGGCGAAGTCGGGAGCCGGCTTGCCAGGCGCCAGTTCGGCGGCGGCCGGGCGCACCATGCACAGGGCACCCATTGCGGCCAGCGCGAGGAGTAGTTTCATGGTCGCGCCGCTTTAGTGGTGGTGACCGCCCGGGCCATGCGCGTGGCCGTGCGCCACCTCTTCCTCGGTGGCTTTGCGCAGCCCGCGCACGGTGACAACGAACTCCACGGTCTGCCCGGCCAGCGGGTGGTTGCCGTCCACCACCACGGCGTCTTCGGAGACCTCGCGCACGGTGTAGACGGACATGTCGTCGCTGCCGTCGGGGCTGCCAGCGAACTGCATGCCGACCTTCACGTCAGGCGGGAAGGCGCTGCGCGGCTCCGTGCGGATGGCGTTCTCGTCGTGGTGGCCGAAGCCGTCGTCGGGCTCGATGCGCGCGCGCACCTCCTGACCGACCGCGGCCCCCTCCATGGCGGCCTCGAGCACTGGAAGCAGGCCGCCGTGTCCGCCGTGCAGGTAGGCGATGCCCTGCTCCTCTTCGAGCAGTGCGCCGCTGGCGTCCAGCAGCTGGTAATCGATGGTGACGACGGTGTTGGTGCCGACTTTCATTGGGATCCCCGCGGGTGTTTGGCGTCTGTGGGCAGGCCGCCCGTGTGCGCGGCCGGGCTGGCGAGTATGCCCGATATACTCGTTGGATGACGATGCCCCCGGACACCGCGATGCCCCTGCTGGGCGGCCTCAGCGCCGCAGACTTCATGTCTGTGCACTGGCAGAAGCGGCCGCTGTTCGTGCCCGGTGCAGTGCCGCAGGCCGCTGGCGTGATCGACGTCGAGACCCTTTTCGACCTGGCGCAGCACCCCGAGGCGCAGACCCGCCGCATCGCCTGCAAGGCTGATGCCTGGACCGTCGACCCGGGCCCGCTGCGCGCGCGCCAGCTGGCTGCCAAGGGCAGGTGGACGGTGCTTGTACAGGGCATCAACCACTTTCTGCCGGAGGCCGACGCTCTGCTGCGCCGCTTCGCCTTCATTCCCTACACGCGGCTGGACGACGTCATGGCCAGTTACGCCACGCCTGGCGGTGGGGTGGGGCCGCACTACGACTCCTATGACGTGTTCCTGATCCAGGCCCACGGCATCCGCCGATGGCAGATCAGCGGCCAGCCCGACCGCGAATTGCTGCCCGACCAGCCGCTCAAGCTGATGGCTGACTTCCGCCCCGAGCAGACCTTCGAATGCAAGCCCGGCGACTTGCTCTACCTGCCGCCCGGCTACGCCCACGATGGCGTCGCCGTAGACGACTGCATCACCCTGTCGGTTGGCTTCCGGGCGCCCTCGCACGCTGAACTGGGGCGCGAGTTCCTGTTCTGGCTGGCCGACCGCATCGACCTGCCCGGGCTTTACGCCGACCCCGACCTGTTGCCCACTAGCGAGCCGTCGCGCGTCGATGCCGGCATGGTCCGGCGGGTGGCGACCGTGCTGCAGGGCATCCGTTGGGACGACGACGCCGTTGCCGGCTTTCTTTGCCAGTACCTGTCCGAACCCAAGCCGCACGTGGTGTTTGACCCACCCGAGGACCCGCTGGGCGCCGCCGCCTTTGCTCGCGATGCGCAACGGCACGGCGTTGCGCTGGACCTGCAGACGCTGATGTTGCACGACGGCGTGCAGGTGTTCTGCAACGGTGAGCCGCTGGCGGTGCCGGTGGCGTTGCTGCCTGCGCTGTGCCGTCTCGCTGATCGCCGCTTCCTCGAGGGCGCCGACCTGGTCCGGGCGCTGACGGACTGCATCTACCCGCTCTATCTGGCGGGGCATCTGCATCTTGCCGAGCCGGGCCCCTGATGCGGCACCGCCGCATCGCGAAGAACGGCGATTTTTCAAGGGTTTTTGCGGCTCACTTGTAATTTTTTTGTGCTAGGATTCGCGCGATCGTGCGTTTGGCTTTGACCACCAGCGTGTCGACTTGAGCCATTCTGGTCATCAACTTCTCATTTAAGGGAAAGCAAAAAATGAAACTGTCCGCCCTGTTTGCCGCCCTGATCGCCGCTCTTGCTCTGACCGCTTGCGGCAAGAAGGAAGAAGCTGCCCCGGCCGCTGAAGCCCCCGCTGCTGAAGCTCCGGCTGCTCCGGCTGAAGCCCCGGCTGCTGAAGCCCCGGCTGAAGCTGCTCCGGCTGCTCCTGCCGAAGCCGCCAAGTAAGCGCTTCTCGCGATTGCAAAAGAGCCGACCCTCGGGTCGGCTCTTTTGTTTCTACGGCCCGCAGTTGCGGGCCGGGCTGTTAAGGCGTTCCGCCGCAGCGGACCATTGCCGCCACCGGAGGCATCTCCGGCAGCACCTGCTTACAGCGCCACGCCGAGTCGGCGCGCCACCTCCTGGTAGGCCTCGACCACGCCGCCGAGATCGCGGCGGAAGCGGTCCTTGTCCAGTTTCTCCAGCGTCTTCGCGTCCCATAGGCGGCAGCCGTCCGGGCTGAATTCGTCGCCCAGCAGCAGCCGGCCCTCGAAGCGGCCGAACTCCAGCTTGAAGTCGACCAGCAGGATGCCCGCATGCGCGAAGGCCTCCTTGAGCAGCGTGTTGACGCGCAGCGTGATGGTGCGCATCACCTCGACCTCAAGATTCGTCGCCCAACCGAAGGCGCGTACGTGGTCATCGTTGATGAACGGGTCGTGCAGGGCGTCGCTCTTGTAGAAGAACTCGAACACCGGCTGCTTCAGTTCCTCGCCCTCGTCGCGCCCAAGACGCTTGGCGAGCGAGCCGGCCAGACGGTTGCGCACCACGCACTCCACCGGGACCATGTCCAGCTTCTTCACCAGCGACGTGGTTGGGCCGAGCAACTTCTCGAAGTGGGTCTCGACACCCTCGGCTGCCAGGCGCTGCATCACCGCCGCATTGAAGCGGTTGTTGGTCTCTCCCTTGCCGGCCAGCTGCGCCACCTTGGCGCCATCGAAGGCGCTGGTGTCGTCGCGGTATTCGATCACCAGCCGCGTCGGGTCGTCGGTGGCGAACACCGTCTTGGCCTTGCCGCGGTAGAGCTCTGCACGTTTGTCCATCTTCGTTTCCTCGTGCGCCGGCCGTCATGCCGGCAGGATTCAGGTCAGTTGACGCCAGTCGATGCCATCGGCCTGGTCGGCCACGGCGATCCATTCAGGCGCGCAGCCCAGCGCCCCGGAAAGCGCATCACGCGCCAGTTCGGGCCGGTTGTTCTGCTGGCTCAGGTGTGCCGCCACCACGTGTTGCAGTTGGCCGCCGGCGACGCGATGCAGCAACTCGGCGGCAGCGGCGTTGCTCAGGTGGCCCCAGTCGCCCGCGACGCGGTCGATCAGGCTGGGCGGGTAGTCGCTTTGGCGCAGCAGCTGTTCGTCGTGGTTGCACTCCAGGAAAAGGCCCTGGCAGTCGCCGAGCATGTCGACCATGTGCGGCGTGACCGAGCCGGCGTCGGTGAGGATACCCAGGCGTCGGGCACCATCGCCGACGACGAACTGCGAAGGCTCGCTGGCGTCGTGCGGCACCGGGAAGGGGGCGATCTCCAGATCGCCGATGGCGAAGCGGCGGTAGCCCTCGATGTGGTGAACCGGCAGGTCCTCCGGCGCATCGAGATGACGCGCGGTGCCGTGGGTGAGCCAGATCGGGATGCGGTTGCGCGCCGCAAAGCGGGCGACGCCACCGATGTGGTCGCCGTGCTCGTGCGTCACCAGGATGGCGCCGAGGTCGCCCGGCTGCACGCCCAAGCGCTCCAGGCGCATGGTGCAGTCCTTGAGGCCAAAGCCACAGTCGATCATCACAGTGGTGGAGCCCGCCGAGACCAGCAGGGCATTGCCCTGGCTGCCGCTGCCCAGGCTGGCGAAGCGCATCACCGCAACTGCTCGTGCAGCAGCGTGAGGATGCGCGCAGCGGTCTCGGAGCGGTCGCGCTCGCCCTCGGAATTGATAACCCGCACTTCGGTGCTGGCGCCGCCGCTGTCGAGCACCTGGATGCGGTAGGTGATGGCCTTCTTCGGGTCGTCCTTGTCGCGCCAGAAGGTCAGCTTGTCGATGATGCCGTCCTTCTTCATGTCGACGTCGGGGTCGGCGTAGCGTACGAAGTACTGGCCGTTGGCGCGGTCACGGTCCTCGACGGTGAAGCCGACGCGGTCCAGCGCCAGACCGACACGCCGCCAGGCGCGATCGAATCGCTCGTCGACGGTAAGCGTGGTGCCCTCGGCCGACTTGGCCAGGCGCGCCTTGTCAGCGCCGCCCTGCGGCTTGGCCAGCTGCGCCTTGGCAGCCGATTCCTCGACACCGAAGCGCACCAGCAGGCGCTGCAGGAATTCTGCCTCGAGGTCGGGGTCCGGCGCACGCGGTTGCCACACGGTGCCGTCTGTCGATGCGTCCTTCAGCGCGTTCGAGCTGCGCTTGTCGACCACCTCGACCATGCCGCGGTGGCTGACGTAGACCTCGGTCAGGTTCTCGCCGTTGCGTTCTAGGCGGGTACGGAACTTGTCGCGCTCGCCGGTGGAGTAAATGCTGTCGATGACCTTGCCCAGCGTATTGCGCAGAAAGTCCATCGGCAGCTTGGCTCGGTTCTCCGCCCAGTCGGTCTCGAGCACACCGGTGGTCGGTGACTCGACGGTGAGGACGAAGCCCTGCTCCTGCCAGAACTGGCGCACGGTCGGCCAGACCTTCTCCGGGTCGGCCTCGACCACCAGCCAGCGCTGCGAGCCAGAGCGCTCGATACGCGCCTTGGGCGGCGCCGGCAGCACGCCGGCCTTGGCCGGGTCCTTCTTGGCGTTGCGCTCGTTGGCGTAGGCCGAGGCGCTGGCCGTGCTGCGGCCGCCGGCGTCCGGCACCACGAAACGGTCGTCGGTGCCCGGCGTGGTCAGGTCGGGCGGGATCTCGAGCGGCGGGAGGGTGCTGGTCGACTTGTAGTCGATCGGCTTGGGCTGGACCTGTTCGACCAGCGAGCAGCCAGCTAGGGCGAGCAGTGAGACGGCAACGGCGAATGTATATCGGATCAAGCTGGCGGGCCTCACACGGGTATGTCGGCGCTGCGCATGGCCTCCAGCACCCGGTCATGGAATGCCGCATTGAGCGGCACCAGCGGCAGACGCATGCCCGGGCCGATGCGGCCCATGCGGTGCAGCGCCCACTTGACCGGGATCGGGTTGGCCTCGCAGAAAAGCCGCTGATGCAACAGGAACATCTTTGCGTTGTGATGACGGGCGCTGGCGTAGTCGCCGGCAAAGGCCGCCTCGCACATCTTCGAGTAGTGGCTGGGTACCACGTTGGCGGTGACCGAGATCGAGCCGTGGCCGCCGAGCATCAGGAAAGCCAACGCCGAGGCGTCGTCGCCGCTGTAGAGCGTGAAGTCGGCCGGCGCACGCAGGATCAGGTCGGTGGCGCGCTCCATGTTGCCGGTCGCATCCTTGATGCCGACGATGTTGGGGATCTGCGCGAGACGCAGCGCCGTGTCGTTGGCCAGATCGGCCACCGTTCGCCCGGGCACGTTGTAGAGGATGTGCGGCATGTCCACCGCCTCGGCGATGGCCTTGAAGTGCGCGTACAGCCCGTCTTGGTTGGGCTTGTTGTAGTAGGGCACCACCGACAGGCTGTAGTCGGCGCCAGCCTTTTTGGCATAGCCCGCCAGCTCGATGGCCTCGCGCGTGGAGTTGGCGCCAGTGCCCGCGATGACCGGGATGCGTCCACCGCATTGCGCGACGACGATGTCGATCAGGCGGCAGTGTTCGTCGAAATCGACCGTCGGGGATTCACCGGTGGTACCAACCACGACGATGCCATGGGTGCCCTCGGCGATGTGCCAGTCGACCAGCGCGCGCAGCGTGGCCTCGTCGAGGCTGCTATCGGCCTGCATCGGTGTGGCGATGGCTACCAGGCTTCCCTTCAGCATGTCTCGTCAATCCGGCAAAACCGTCATTCTATCGCAAAGCCTCGCGCCGGCCGTCCTCAGCGCGCCGTAAGGCCGCTGCCGACCAGCTCGTTCAAGCGGGTGGCGAGCAGCTCGAACAGGCGCATCAGAGGGCCGTCGATCTGCGTCATCTGCATCGCCAGCATGGCCGCACCCACCGTCACCGTCAGCGCGAAGCCGACCGCGAAGATGTTGATCTGTGGCGAGGCGCGGGTCATCACGCCGAGTGCCAGGTTGGTGAACAGCAGCACGATGACCAGCGGCAACGCGATGCGGACGCCGGCCGAGAAGATGTCGCTAGCGGTCCGTGCCACGCCAATGAACAGCTGCCCGTCCGGCCACTGCCCGGGGGGCAGCGCGTAGAAGCTCTGCGCCAGCGCGGTAATCACCAGATGGTGGCCGTCGACCGCCAGGAAGAACAGGAAGCCGATGGTGGTCAGGAACGCCGTGACCACCGGAACCGGTGCGTTGTTGGCTGGGTCAATGAAGGTAGCAAAGCCCAGGCCCATCTGCAGGCCGATCAGTTCACCGGCCACCTCGAGCGCGGTGAACACCAGCCGCACCACGAAGCCGATAGTCACGCCGATGAGGAACTGCTGGATCACCAGCCCCCAGCCCTCGGGGCCGGACAGCGCCACCGGCAGTGGTGGCGGCAGGGTGGGCACGATCACCATGGTCAGCAGGATGGCGGTGGCGACACGGATGCGGACCGGGATGCGGTCGCTGCCGAGCAGTGGGTCGGCAGCGAGCAGGCCGAGGATGCGTACCAGCGGCAGGCCGTAGAGCGTGACCAGCAGGTCGATTTGCGCCGAATTGAGGGCGCCCATCTCAGCCGATCAGGTTGGGGATGTTGCCGTAGAGGCGTTGGATGAAGTCGACGGTCACGGTGATCATCCAGTTGCCGGCAAGCACCAGCGCCGCAAAGGTGGCGATGAACTTGGGGATGAACGAGAGCGTCTGCTCGTTGATCTGCGTCGCCGCCTGCAGGATTCCGATCACCAGCCCCACCACCAGCGAGGTGAGCAGCGGCGGTGCTGAGATGTAGAGCATCAGCTCCATCGCCTGGCGGCCGATGTCGACCACCGTCTCCGGCGTCATCATGTCTGGAAGCTGGAGACCAGCGACCCGATCAGCAGTGACCAGCCGTCGACCAGCACGAACAGCATCAGCTTGAAGGGCAACGAAACCACCTGTGGCGAGAGCATGACCATGCCGAGCGACATCAGCACACTGGCCACCACCATGTCGATGATGATGAACGGGATGAAGACGATGAAGCCGATCTGGAAGGCGGTCTTGAGTTCGGAGATAACGTAGGCCGGCACCAGTACCTTGTAAGGCACGGCCTCGGCGGTCTCCGGCTTGGGCTCGCCCGATAGCGAGACGAACAGAGCGATGTCGCTCTCGCGGGTCTGCCGCAGCATGAACTTGCGGAAGGGCTCGGCGCCCCTTGCCAGCGCCTGCTCGAAGCCGATCTGCTCCTTGGTATAGGGCACGTAGGCGTCGTTGTAGGCGCGGTCGAACACCGGCGCCATTATGAAGAAGGTCAGGAACAGCGACAGCCCGATGACCACCTGACCGGGGGGGATGGTCGGCGTGCCGATCGCCTGTCGCGTCAGCGACAGCACGATGACGATGCGCGTGAACGACGTCATCATCAGCACCGCCGCAGGCAGGAAGCTGAGCAGCGTGAGGATCAGCAGCGTCTGCACGCTGATCGAGTAGTTGGTGGTACCGCCCGGTCCCGGCGTGGCGGTGAGCGCGTTCAGTGCCGGCTCGGCTGCCACCGCGGCGCCCGCGATTCCGGCCAGGATCAGCAGCGCCGCTGCAAACAGGGCGCGCATCAGCGTTGCTGCTTCAGTGCGTCGAGCAGCCGCGAAGCAAACGCCGCGGGCGCGGTGCGGTCGGCCTCGGCCAGGGCGCTACGCGGCCGGGTCTGCAGCAGACGCACGGCGCCAGGCGCCACGCCCAGCACCAGCCATTCATCGCCGACCTCCACCACCACGACGTTCTCGCGCGGGCCGACCGCCGCGCTGGCGATCACCTTGACCACGCCGCCGGAGCTGCCTTGGCCTATGCGGAGGCGCCGCATGACCCAAAGTGTGCCGACCAGCAGCGCCAGCACGAGCGCCAGCGAGAGGGTCATCTGCAACAGCGCAGAGCCGGCCTCAGGCGGCGCTGCCAGGGCCGGCGCGCTGGTCAGTAGGAGCGCCGGCAGTCCCGCGGCAAGCCGTCGCCGATGTCCCCGGGCGGGTGCGGCCACGGCTGCCTACTTGAGCGAGAGACGGCGCATGCGCTCGGCAGGCGTGATGATGTCGGTGAGGCGGATGCCGAACTTGTCGTTCACCACCACCACCTCACCCTGCGCGATGAGACAGCCGTTGACCAGCACGTCCATCGGCTCGCCGGCCAGACCGTCGAGTTCCACCACCGAGCCCTGCGCGAGTTGCAGCAGGTTGCGGATCGGCAGCTTGGTGCGGCCGAGTTCAACCGTGACCTGCACCGGGATGTCGAGGATCAGTGCGATGCGCTCATCATCGACGACATCGCCGCCGGCCTCTGCTAGCGCCACCTCGCCGGTGGTCTGCTCGGCCATGGCTGCGGCCCAGTCATCAGCGGAGATCGATTCCTCTGCCATCTCGGGTTCGCCCTTGTTTGCCATTTTCAGCCCTTGTCATCGTCCTGCCTCGGCAGTTCATCGACGCGAACCGCGAAGTGACCACGACTGTCGCCGATCCTGCCGTGCAGGAAAGGTACGCCGTCGATCTTGCCCGCCACCTTTGCCGGCAGCTCCAACGGAATCATGTCCCCAACCTGCAGCGCAAGCAACTGCCGGAAGGTCAGTTCAAACTCGCACAGGTCGACCTTGATCTCAACCTCGGCGTCCTGCACCTGGTCGCGCATCAGCGTCAGCCAGCGTTCGTCTGCAGCCACGCGGTCGCCCTGCATGGTGCTGCAGAGTGGCTCGCGGATCGGTTCGATCATCGAGTAAGGCATGCAGACGTGGAAGTTGCCACCGCCATTGCCCAGCTCGATATTGAAGGTGGTGACCACCACAACCTCAGTCGGCGTGGCGATGTTGACGAACTGCGTGTTCATCTCGGAGCGGATGAACTTGTGCTGCAGCTTGGCGATCGGCTCCCAGGCCTCGTCGAACGCCTTGAAGGTGATGTCGAGCATGCGCGAGATGACGCGCTGCTCGGTGGTGGTGAACTCGCGCCCCTCGACCCGCATGTGGATCTTGCCGGTGCCGCCGAACAGGGTATCGACCACCTGGAACACCAGGTTGGGGTCGAAGATGAACAACGCTGTACCGTACAACTCGGGCTGCAGCGAGATCAGGTTGATGTTGGTGGGCACCACCAACTTGCGGATGAACTCGCTGTACTTCTCGATGCGGACGGGTCCCACCGAGATCTCGGCGCTGCGGCGCATGAAGTTGTAGAAGCCGAGGCGTATCTGCCGCGCCGCGCGCTCGTTCACCAACTCGAGGCCGGGCATGCGGCCACGGACAATGCGCTCCTGCCGACCGATGTCGTAGGGCCGGATGCCGCTGTCGTCGACGACAGCGGCTACCTCCTCGGGTAGCTCGCCCGTGACGCCCCTTAGGAGGGCGTCAACTTCATCCTGAGATAGTGCCTGGTCGGACATGCGGACCCGTTCATCAGCCGGTCACTCAAGAATACACGGTAACTGCAGGCGAAATAAACGAATTTCTTACTGGATGATGAACTGGGTAAAGAATACATCGGCGATCCCGGTGTCCTCGTCCTGGTCGATCAGGGCGTTGAGATCGTCCCGCAGCTTCTGCGCCAGCGCGGTCTTGCCCTCCACCGTCGAGAGCGAGTCGGGCGTCTGCGCCGAGAGCGTGATCAGGACCAGGTTCTTGACCTCCGGAAGGCGCTCGGAGAGCAGGCGTTGCGCTTCGGGCTCGGCGATCTTCAGCTCCATGCTGGCTGCCAGGAAGTGGTCCTTGCCCGCCAGATTCACAGTGAGGTTGTCGAGCTTCATGTAGACCGGTGGCAGTTCCGGGCCGTCGTGCTTCTTTTTCTTCTTCTTTTTCTTCTTCTCGCCGTCGGCGTGGTCGCCACCGTCGGTCGCTTCGTCAGCGTGCTCGGGTTCAGGCGGGTGTTCGCCGAGCGCGAAGAACGCACCGGCAGCGATGCCGAGGCCGAGCACGATGCCGACCACGGCGATGATCACCAGCTTGAGCTTGCCCGACTTGGCGGGGGCGTCTGCTGCGCCTTCCGCAGCATGTTTCTCTTCTGACATCTCGGCGACTTCCTCTTAGATACTGCAGCCGCTGTCAGGCGGCGGATTGTGACGGTCGGGCCAGACCGCGCCCGGATGCGACGACCAGACGGCGCGCCGACTCGACGGCGCTGATCAGGCTGCCGCAATCGGCGGTGCCGGTGCCGGCGATGGCCAGAGCCGTCCCGTGGTCGACCGACGTGCGGATGATAGGCAAGCCGAGCGTGATGTTCACCCCCTGGCCGAAACTTGCACGCTTGAGGACCGGCAGGCCCTGGTCGTGGTACATGGCCAGCACGGCATCGGCAGCGCCGCACATCTCCTCTACGAACAGGGTATCGGCAGGGAACGGCCCTTCTGCAGCGATTCCTTCGATGCGCGCCTGTTCCAGCGCCGGGATGATGGTGTCGATCTCTTCGCGGCCCAGGTGACCGCCCTCGCCGGCGTGGGGGTTGAGGCCGGCCACCAGGATGCGCGGCGCGGCGATGCCGAAGCGGGCGACCAGGTCGCCGTGCAGGATGCGCAGCGTGCGCAACAGCCCATCGCGGGTGATGGCGGCAGGCACCGCGCTCAGCGGCAGGTGGGTGGTGGCCAGCGCCACGCGCAGTCCGCCACCCTCTAGCAGCATGACAACGCCCGCGGAACGGGTGCGCTGCTCCAGGTACTCGGTGTGGCCGCTGAATTCGACCCCACTGTCGCAGATCACACCCTTGTGCAGCGGCGCGGTGACCATGGCGTCGAAGGCGCCACTCAGGCAGCCATCGATTGCCACGTCCAGGCTTTGCAGCACCGCCGCGGCATTGCGCGGGTCTACGCGTCCGGCTGTCACAGGTGCCGCCAGCGGGATGTCGATCACCTCCAGCTTGCCCTCGGCCGGGCCCGCGCGTTCTGGGCGGTAGGGCACCAGGCTGACGCGGATGCCGCACGCGGCAGCGCGCGCCTGCATCAGGTCGTGGTTGCCGACCAGCACTGCGCGCGCGCCGTGTACGCGGCCAGCCAGCGCTGCGCAGATCTCGGGGCCAACGCCGGCAGGCTCGCCGGTGGTGATGGCAATGCGCATCAGTTCTCCTCGAGCCGCAGCTCGACGTAGGCACTGTCGCGCAGCTGCCGCAGCCACTCTTCGAAAGCCTCGTCGGCCTTGCGGTTGCGGATGGCCTGGCGTGCCTCGAGCCGCTCGCGCTCCTTGCTGACGTCGGCCTCGCGACGCTCGAGCACCTGCAGCAGATGCCAGCCGAAGGCGCTGCGAACCGGCTGCGACAGCTGCCCGACCGGCAGGGCCTCCATCGCTGCTGCGAACTCCGGCACCAGGTCCGCAGCTGCCATCCAGCCCAGCTCGCCACCTGAGGCCGCCGAGCCATCTTGCGAGTGCTGCTTGGCCAGCTCGCCGAAGGTGGCGGCGCCCTGCTCGAGACGCTCGCGCAGGTCGCGCACGCGCCGCTGTGCATCGGCATCGCTGACGATCTCGCTCGGTTTGACCAGGATGTGCCGCACCTTGTGCTGCACGATCAGCACCTGCTTGCCGGTGGCGCCGCGCATGTCACGCAGCTTGACGATGTGGAAGCCGGCCGAACTGCGCACCACGGCGCTGTGCTGCCCGACCTTGAGCTTGCCGACCATCTCGAGAAACAGGCTCGGCATGCGGTCGACGTTGCGCCAGCCCAGGTCACCGCCCTGCAGCGCGTCCCCCGCCTCGGAATAGGTCGCTGCGACCTTCGCGAAGTCTTCGCCGCCGGTCAATGCCGCCATCGCCTTGTCGACCTTCTCCTTCTGCCGCCGCTGCGCGTTGGGGTCGGCGCTCTTCTCGTCGACACGCACCAGGATGTGCGAGGCCAGCCACTCGGTGCCGGCGCCGGACTCGCGGCGGCGCGTCAGGTACTCGTCGATCTCGCCCTCGCTCACCACCACCTTGCTTGCCACCTCCCGCTCGCGCACGCGGCTGAGGATGATCTCCTTGCGGATGTCCTCGCGGAAGCGGTCGAAGCGGATGCCGTCGCGCGCCAGCGCAGTGCGGAACTGCTCGACGGTGAGCTTGTTGTCCTCCGCGATGCGGCCGATGGCGCGGTCGAGTTGCGTCTCATCGACGCGGATGCCGTTCTCCTTGGCAAAGCTGAGCTGGATGCGTTGCAACAGGATGGCTTCGAGCACCTGCTTCTCGAGGATATTGCGCGGCGGCAGCGCCACGCCTTGCTTGCGCAACTGGTCGGTGGCGATGGCGATGCGGTCCTCCAGCTCGAGTCGGGTCACGATCTCGCGGTTGACCAGGGCGACGATGCGGTTGAGCGGGACGGCCTCGGGCTCGTCGGCCCGGTTCGCCGCGGCGCCTGCAGCCTGTAGCGGCAGTGGCAACAGCGTGGCGAGGAGGAGGGCGAGCGCAAGCAGTCGGGTCATTGGATCATCGCGTCAGTGGTGCGGTGCTGGTCGGGTGTGACCGTGCTGTAGCCGCCGATGTGGCGGTTCAGGATGGCGTTGTAGGTCGACGGGTCGGTTCCGGTAAGGCCGTTCAGCTCGAGCACGATGAACAGCGCTCGGGTGGTCGTGGTAGCGCTGGTCGCGAGGCTCTGCACGACCGCGCGCACGCTCCAGCAATTGCCGTAGTACTCGAGACCCAGCAGGCCCTCGGTCTGCCGACTTTCCAGCAGCGAATAGTTGGTCCGCGCCAGAGCGTAGAGGTTCGAGGTGATCGGCCACTGCGTCGAGAAGTCGACCTGCTGCAGGCCCAGCTGTGCGTCGCTGATCTCGCGCGTGTAGCGGTAGCCGACGTTGATGACCTTGCCCATCTCCGGGTTGTAGCGGACTGAAAACAGCCCGCGCTGGATCTGAGAGGTCTCGGTGTTGTACTGCACGCGGCTGATCAGGCTGGTGTCCTGGAACAGTCGTCCGCTGAACTCGCCGAGGACGTCGGACACACCTTTCTGCGGCGCAGCCAGGGCACCCGGCGGGTTCAACGAGCGGTCGACGATGCTGCGGATGTCGTCGGCCACCTTGAGATCGGCGAGGGTGAAGCGCTGGGCCAGCGTCACCTTGACCCGCTCGGTACCCTTGGCGTCGATGTAGCGGCTGGTGAAGCCGGCGGTGACCTGGTTGGCGTCGCCGATGCGGTCGTTGCCGACGAAGCGGTTGGCAGAGAAGATCTCGGCGAAGTTGAAGTCGAAGCGGCCGGTATCGAACACCGGCAGCCCCATCTGGTTGCGGAACGGCGTGTAGGCATAGAACAGGCGCGGCTCGAAGGTCTGCACGGCGCCGTCGTCGGAGGCCTTGCGCTCAAAGGTCAGGCCGCTGTCGAGGGTCGCTGTGGGGATGCTGCGCGTGAAGCTGTCGCTCTGGCCGGCCAGCGGGTCCAGCGCGTAGTGCGTCACGTGGTATCCGAGCTTCGGCTCGACGAATCCCCACGGGCTGCGGATGGGCGCGCTGATGGTCGGGTTGAGGATGGTGCGATTGCCCTCGCGACGCAACGTACCCGGCTCCGGGTAGCGCAGCGAGTAGGCGGCGAAGTCGCCGACCAACTTTCCGTCGGCGAAGTTGCCGATGCGCTGGCCGCCGTTGAAGCGGATGTTGGGCAGCGCCTGGTAGGGCTGGATCACCGGGTTGCTCGTGTCGGGTTGCAGAACCTGGAACGAGCGCAGTTGCGAGGTCAGGTTCCAGTTGTCGCCGGCGTAGTCAAGCAGCGCGGACTGGGCGAGCAGGCGGGTCGCAGTGCCGCCGCGGACGCCTGGCACGGCGCCCGGATCGGTGCCCGGACGATTGCCGCCGGTGGCAGATGCGCCGGAAGCGCCGATGGTGTTGCGCAGGTCGCGGAAGTAGAAGTCGTCCGAGACCTGTTGGTAGTCGACCAGAGCGGATAGACGATCGGAGAAGTTCTGCCGGTGGTCGAGTGCCAGGGCCCAACGGTGATCACCGAACTGGCGGTCGTCCGGTACATATTCCGCGCGGGCCTCGCCGCCGAACCGTTCGCCCAGATAACGGAATTCGCCGCCGACCTGCAGGCCGCGCGTGGTCATCAGACGCGTGGTGATGGTGGCGTCGTAGTCGGGTGCGATGTTCCAGTAGTAGGGCATGAAGATCTGCGGGCCGGTGCGGTTGGTGATACCCAGCATCGGCGTCAGGAAGCCCGACTTGCGGACGCTCTTTAGGGCGAACTGGTAGCGCGGGAGGTAGAACATCGGGTACTTGCCGCCGGCGAGGATGCGCGCATTGCGTGCCACACCCTCGTTGGTGTTCTGGTCTATCTCGATGTTGTCGGCCTTCATCAGCCAGTCGGGGTCGTTGAAGTCGCAGGTGGTGTAGTTGACCCCATCGTCGCCGATCATCCGTCCGGGCCCATCGAAGCGCAGAGCCCCGGCGGTGCCCTTGCCGTCGACCGAGGCGATGCTGAAGGTGGCATCGTCCACCTTGCCCTTGCGGGTCTCCTGGTTGAATACGAAGCGGCTGCCAGTGACCTCGGTGTCGCGGTCCCGCTTGACGATGTTGCCCTCGCCACTGGCCTCCTTGGTGGCGATGTTCCAGCGCAAGACATCGCCGAAGAGCTCGTCCCAGCCCTTTCGGATATAGGCCTCGCCAGTGGCGATGATGCTCTGGTCGATGGCGCCATCGATCCGCCTCGCCTCGATCTCGAGGTTGGGGTCGCCGTTCTGTGTCAGCGTCGGTGGGGCATCGACGCCGCGGTTGCGGGCCTTTGCTGCCGGTTGCGACAGGCCCGCGTCTGCGGCGGGTGGGGCGGTGACTGGCGTCGGGGCTGCAGCAAGGGTTCCGTTGCTGGGGGCAGCCGGAGGTGCTGCGCCCCTTGGGTCTGCCTGACCGACCAGCGCCGGGTCGACGACGAACGGTTCCAAGCGATCGGCGGGTCTCGCCGGGGCCGGTGGCGGTGTTCGCGGAGGCTGCACCGCTGCCGTGCTCTGGCCGGAAACCAACGACCCTTCGGAATCTGCCGGACCCTTGGTCGGTGCCTGCGCGCGCTGAAGGGGTGGGCTGGCCGGAAGTGGCTTCCGGCTGCCGGCACCGGCGGGTGTCCCACCGAGTAGCGCGGGGTCGACCTCGAAGGGCTCCATGCGACGCAGGCTGGTCCGTGCGGCTGGGACCTCGGCCGGCGTGATGCCACGTGACGCTGCGCGTTCGCCGCTTGTGCTGGAGGTCTTGGCTGGTGTGTTGGTCGGGTTGCCTGCCTTGCCGCGTCGCGGCGGCTCACCTTCCACCGGGAGGCCGCGCGGGTTGGGTGTGATGCGGCGCAGGACCGGGCCGTCGTGGTTGGCACCGCTCCACTCACGCAGGGTGGCAGGGGTCTGCTGCAACGGCTGGTAGTCGGGGTCATCGAACAGGGGTGCGGTGCCCTCGCCGGGTTGCCCGGCGACCGCCTTGCCGGCCGGGCGGGTCGGCTTGGCGGGCTTGCGCGCTGTGCTCGCCGCAGGCGCAGCGTCCCCGGCCGGGCTGGCTGCATCAGCAGTGGTGGTGTCTGACCCGGCAGCGGCAGGTGCGGCACCAACGTCACCCGCAGGCGTGGGGGCGGCCGACCGCGCGGTGCTGGCCTCGTTCGCCGGTGGCGCCGTCTGCTGGGCCTTGGCAGGCTGCACCTTCGCGGGTGCGGGTCTGCTTGCCGGCGCAGTGGCCGGTTCGGTTGGCTTGGCAGGCGTTTCGTTTCTCGCCGGTGCGCCACCCAGCAGCCCGGGGTCGACCGAGAACGGCTCGAGGCGGTCAGCCGCCGCGCTCGCCGCCGCGGACGTCAGGACCATCGCCAGCAGAGAGGGGAGGAGACGTGGCATCACTCGCGCGGGATTTTCGCGACCGCAACGTCCGGCACGGCTGCTGCCTGCGCCGGCACCCGGCGGTGCCTTAAGATGGCGGAATGTTACCACCCACCCCCCCGCAGCGTCCGGACGGAGCAGCCGTCGACGCGCGTCTGGATGCTTTGCGTCAGTGGCTGTCTGGTGTGCCTGTGGCTCAGGGGATGGCGATCGAGCCAGCCTCGGCCGATGCCAGCTTCCGCCGTTACTTCCGCCTCACTGATAGTAGCGGCCGCACGCTGATCGCCATGGATGCGCCGCCGCCGCAGGAGGACTGCCAGCCCTTCGTGCACGCTGCCCGCGTCTTGGGCGAGTGCGGGGTGCGCGTGCCGAAGGTGCTGGCCGAGGACCTCGATCGCGGTTTCCTGCTGCTGTCCGACCTCGGCCGCCAGACCTATCTTGACGTTCTGGCACCATCCAACGCCGACGGCTACTACCGCGCCGCCAATGCCGAGTTGGTGAAGCTGCAGCAGGGCTCGCGGCCGGGGCTGTTCCCCGAGTACGACAGCGCCTTGCTGGAGCGCGAGGTGCGCCTGTTCCCCGACTGGTATCTGGCTCGCCATCTGCAGTACACGCCGGACGCCACCGAGGCTGGGGCGCTGGAAGCGGTGTACCGGCTGGTGGTGGCGCGCACCGTGTCGCAGCCGCCGGTGTTCGTACACCGCGACTGGCACTGCCGCAACCTCATGGCGAGCGACCCGGCGCCGGGGGTCCTCGATTTCCAGGATGCGGTCTACGGGCCGATCACGTATGACCTGGTCTCGCTGCTGCGCGATGCATACATCGTCTGGCCCGAGGCCGAGCAGCTCGACTGGGCGATCCGTTACTGGGAACTGGCGCGCAAGGCCTCGCTGCCGGTGCCTGCCGACTTCTCCGATTTCTGGCGCGACTTCGAGTGGATGGGGGTACAGCGGCACCTCAAGGTACTCGGCATCTTTGGCCGGCTTTGGCACCGTGACGGCAAGGACGGGTACCTGAAGGACATGCCAGCAGTGTTCAACTATCTGCACCTGGCCGCTCGCCGCTACAAAGACCTCAAGCCTTTGGCGAACCTGATGGACCGGCTGGCTGGCGACGGCGTGCAGGCCGGCCTGACCTTTTAGGGCCCTGTCTTGAGCAGCGGACTGCGACCCCGCCGCGCCATGATCCTGGCCGCCGGCCGCGGCGAGCGTATGCGTCCGCTGACCGACCACACGCCCAAGCCGCTGCTGCCGGTCGGCGGCAGGCCGCTGATCGTCTGGCACATCGAACAGTTGGTGGCCGCCGGCCTGCGCGAGATCGCCATCAACCACGCGCATCTGGGCGAGCAGATCGTCGCCGCCCTCGGCGATGGTGCGCGCTGGGGCGCGTCCATCCGCTACTCGGCCGAGCCGCCTGGCGCCTGGGAGACGGCCGGCGGCATCCGCTCGGCACTGGGCGATGGTCGGGTGGACGGGCCCGGTGCCGTGCGGCCAAACCTGCTCTCGCCCGACGGCGAGCCGTTCATGGTGGTCAATGGCGACATCTGGTGCGACATCGACCTTGGCACGCTGGCGCTGACATGCGCAGACGACCTGGCGCATCTTGTGCTGGTGCCCAACCCGCCGCAGCACCCCGCTGGCGATTTCCGGCTCGAGGGCGGGCGCGTGCTGGCGAGGGGCGACACCTTAGCGGGCGATGCCCCCGCAGACGGTGCTGCCACGCTGACCTTCTCAGGCGTCGGGGTCTACCGGCCGCAGCTGTTCGCCGTTACGCCGCCCTGCCAGCCGTCCAGGCTGGCACCGCTGCTGGTCGCGGCGATGGCGAACGGGCGCGTCGGTGGGTGCCGCCACGATGGGCGCTGGCACGACATCGGTACGCCCGAGCGGCTGGCGGCGCTGGACCAGGAACTGGGAATCTGAGGGGCGCTGCGGTGACCGTTAGCGCAGCGCTGTGCACCTCCAATGGGCCGCCCTTCACTTACTCCGGCAACGCGAAAACCGCGATGGTGTCGCCGATCGGGAAGCCGAACAGCGAGTTACCACCCGCGGCCACGGCGATGTACTGGCGCCCGTCGATGCTGTAGGTGATCGGCGGTGCGTTGACCCCGGCGTCCACTTGGGCACTCCACAGCTGCTCGCCCGTGCCGCTGTCGAAGGCGCCGATACGCTTCTGGCCGATGCCGCTGAACACCAGCCCGCCGGCTGTCGCCAGCACGCCGCCGAGCAGCGGCTCCTCGGTGCGCACCTGCCAGCGCAGGGCGCCCGAACCCAACTCGACCGCGCTCAGCGTGCCGGAGCGCTCCTTGCCCTCCTGAGTCGAGGCATAGGTCAGCTCGGAGCCATCCTCGCGCCTGACCGAGTTGGCGATGTAGCGCGTCGGCAGGTGGAGCGCGGCGACGAACATCAGCTGTTGCTGCGCGTCGACGGCGGTGGGGGACCAGTTGGCGCCGCCGGCGATGCCCGGCGCCACCAGCACGCCCTCACCAGCGGCGGGCGGCGAGAACAGGTTCATCTGCGGGACGAAGGGTTCCGACCGCACCAGGAGTTCACCAGTCTGCCGGTCGTGGACGAACACCCAGCCCATCTTGCTGGCGTGGGCCACCGCAGGTCTGGCGCCAGCGTCGGTCTTGAGGTCGAACATCACCGCCGGGCTGGCGACGTCATAGCCCCAGCGGTCGTGCGGGACCTGCTGGTAGTGCCATACGCGCTTGCCGGTCTCCAGATCCAGCACGATCAGCGACGCGGTGTGCAGGTTGTCGCCGGGGCGCGAGCTGTCGGCCATCTGCGGCGAAGGGTTGCCACTGCCGAACGCCAGCCAGCCACGCTGCGGGTCGATGGTCGGTGTCGCCCAGATCGAGCCGCCGCCGTAGCGCCAGCTGTCGGCGTACGTGGCCGCGGCCGATCTCTCGGCGGCGATGTCGCGGTGCAGGGGCACGCCGTAGGCCGTGTCGGAGGCAAACTCGCCCTCCCAGCCCTGCTGGGTGATGTCGAACTGCCACAGCTTGCTGCCGCTGGCTGCATCGAAGGCGGCGAGGAAGCCCGACTGCCCGTATTTGCCGCTGACACCGACCACCGACAGGCCGGCGTCGGGGTGCAGGCCGTAGCCGACGCCGTTGATGCCGACCAGCACCTTGCCGCGGTACGCCATCGGCGCCATGGCGATGCCGACGCCCGTGGCGCCGACGTCGCCGACCTTGCCGAGCGGGTCGTCCGCGGCCAGCTGCGCGGTGTTCTCGGTCTCGCCCTGGTAAGTGGCGACCGAGACGTCCCACACCACCTTGCCGCTCGTTGCATCCAGCGCCACCAGCCGGCCGTCGACGCTGCCGACGTAGACCTTGCCGCCGTCCACCGCGACGCCGCGGTTGGCCGGGCCGCAGCACAGCTTCTGCCAGCGCAGCTGGTGGGTGTAGCGCCACTTCTCCTTGCCGGTACGGGCGTCCAGCGCCAGCACGTGCGAGCCCGGCAGCGACACGTACATCAGGCCATCGACGACGATCGGCGTGGCCTGGAAGGTGGCTTTGACGCCGGTCTTGGCGGTCCAGGCCGGCTTTAGGTTGACCACCGTGTCGCGGTTGACCTGCGTCAGCGGCGAGAAGCGCTGACCACCCAGATCGTGGCCGTGCAGCGCCCAGTCTTCTGCCTGGCCGGTGCCCGGCGACACAACTAGGGCGATTCCGAGTGCGGCTGCGGCGACGGTCTGGGCGGTGGCTGTCATGCGGGAGGCGGCCGGCTTGCGGGCGGGCCGCACATGGTCGGGCTTCACGTCGTCTGGATTCTTGCGCTTGGGCATGGTGCGGGTCACGATGGTTTGAAGGCAGGCCCGTGGGGGCGCGCGAAGTCGCAAGACTAGCGCATCAAACTGCCGAAAACCGCCGAACGAGTTGCAGACCGAGGGGCTGCCTGACCACCGCCCGCCTGCTAGAGTGCATCGCATGAAACTCGAGCACATCCCGGCCACCGCCGACGCCCCCGCCGTCGATATCCCGGCCTTCGACGCGTCCCCCTTTGCCGCGCGCCGGCAGGCGCTGTTGCAGCGCATGGGCAGCGGCGTGGCCGTCATCCCCACCGGCGGCGAGGTGCTGCGCAATCGCGACGCGCACTTCCCGTTCCGTTTCGACAGCTATTTCTACTACCTCACCGGCTTCACCGAGCCCGACGCGGTGCTCGTCCTGGTGGCTGGCGAGCAGCCGCGCAGCATCCTGTTCTGCCTGCCCAAGGACGAGACGCGCGAGATCTGGGACGGCTATCGCTACGGGCCGGACGTGGCGCGAGCGCGTTTTGCCATGGACGAGGCTCACGACCTGGGCGCGCTGGACGAGATGCTGCCCGGTCTGATGGCCGACCGGGATGCCGTGTGGTTCTCGCTCGGCCACGACGCGGCCTGGGACGCGCGCCTGAACGGCTGGCTCAACGGCGTCCGTGGACTGGTGCGAACCGGCGTGGCCGCCCCCGGTGCGGTGCGCGACGTGCGCGTGCCGCTGGACGAGATGCGCCTGATCAAGGACGCTGCCGAGCTGTCGACCATGCGTCGCGCTGCCGTGATCTCTTGCGGCGCGCATGCGCGTGCCATGCGCTTCACCCGCCCCGGCGTGCGCGAGTTCCAGGTCGAGGCCGAGCTGCTGCACGAGTTCCGCATGGGCGGCGCGCAGAGCCCCGCCTACGGCAGCATCGTCGCCACCGGCGCCAATGCCTGTGTGCTGCACTACCGTGCCGACAGCGCGGTCTGCCGGGACGGCGACCTGCTGCTCATCGACGCCGGCTGCGAGGTCGACGGCTACGCCAGCGACATCACCCGCACCTTCCCGGTCAACGGTCGCTTCTCCGGCCCGCAGCGCGACTGCTACGAGCTGGTGCTGGCGGCACAGGCGGCGGCGTTTGCCGCCACCGCGCCCGGCCGCCACTGGAACGAGCCGCATGACGCCGCGGTGAAGGTGCTGGCGCAGGGCTTCATCGACCTCGGCCTGTTGCAGGGTTCGCTCGACGGGGTCCTGGAGAGCAAGGCCTTCAGCCGCTTCTACATGCATCGCACCGGCCACTGGCTGGGCCTCGACGTGCACGACGCGGGCGACTACAAGCTCGCCGGAGAGTGGCGGCCGCTGGTGCCGGGCATGGTGCTGACCATCGAGCCGGGCTGCTACATCCGCGCCGCAGACGACATCGACGCGCGCTTCCACAACATCGGCATCCGCATCGAGGACGACGCACTGGTGACCGCTGACGGCCACGAGAATCTGACCGCGGCGGCGCCGAAATCGGTCGCCGACATCGAGTCGCTGATGCGGCGCTGAGCCGCACCGGACACCGCCATGGCGACGCGCCGCAAGCCAGACGACACGACCCACCAGGCACCGCCGCGAGCCCTGCCTGAGTCGGCCACCGTGGTGGTGGCTGGCGGTGGCCCGGTGGGCTGCGCCTGCGCGGCGCTGCTTGCGCGCGCCGGCATCGACGTCGCGGTGCTGGAAGCATCGAACAGCGCCGGGTACGACCCGCGCGCGCTGGCCGTGGCCTGGTCCAGCCGGCAGACGCTGGCCGACCTCGGCGCCTGGGAGGGCCTGCCGGCCACACCCATGCACCACGTGCACGTCTCGGAGGCCGGCCGCCCCGGCAGCGCCACGCTCGACGCCAGCACCGCCGGCCTGCCGGCGCTGGGGTACACGGTGCGCTATGGCGATCTCGCCGGCGCGCTGCGCGCCGCGGTCGCGGCATCTTTGTACACCGGCGCGCGCGTGACCGGCATCGACGTACCGGCCGCCGCCGATGCCCCGGCGGTGGTCAGCGTCGAGACCGCTGACGGGCCCCGGCGCATCGAGGCGCAACTGCTGGTGGTGGCCGACGGCCAGGGCGACTGGCCGGGCATCCGCCGCCATGCCCGGGAATACCCGCACCAGGCCCTGCTGATCGACCTGCGCTTCGAGCACGCGACGGAGGGCTGGGCGTGGGAGCGCTTCACGCCGGAGGGGCCAATGGCCATCCTGCCGCGCCTCACACCGGATGGCGTCAGCCACACGCTGGTCTGGAGCGTGCCGCCGCAGCGCGCGGAGGCCCTGATGGCGCTGGACGATGCTGCGCTGGCCGGTGTCATTCGCGCCGCCGTGGGTCCGCGGCTCGGGCGGGTTCTGGCGATCGAGGCGCGGGCGGTGCGGCGTACTACCCTGGCGGTCGCGCGTCCGCGCACCGGTCCTCGCCTGGCGATGATCGGGAACGCCGCGCAGACCCTGCACCCGATCGCTGGCCAAGGTTTCAATCTCGGCCTGCGCGACGCTGCCGCCCTGGCTGCGCGCTTGGCCGACACGCCCCACGGCGAGATCGGTTCGCCGGCCATGCTGGCCGCCTTCGAGCGCGGCCGCCGCAGCGACCAGTGGGGCGGAGTGGCCTACACCGACGGCTTGCTCCGTGTCGCCAGCCTGGGCAGCGGGCCGGTGCGTCTGCTGCGTGGCCTCGGGCTCGCCGCCCTCGAGGTGCTGCCAGGTGCGCGGCGCGCGCTGCTGGCGCGCAGCGTCTTCGGGCTGCACCTTTAGCGCGCCTTCGGCAGATCAGTCGTCGCAACCTGCATCGAGGGCCTTCCGCCGGTCGGCCACGGAACGTAGAATCCCAACCCTCCCACCGGTATGGCTTTTCGGGCGCCGCCTTCGGGTCGCGCCGACCCTCACATGCAGATCGGCAAGCACACCCTCCGCAACAACCTGTTCGTCGCACCCATGGCGGGTGTGACTGACCGGCCGTTCCGGCAGCTTTGCAAGACGCTGGGTGCAGGCGTGGCGGTAAGCGAGATGGTGACCTCCAACTCGCTGCTGTACGGCTCGGAGAAGACGCGTCGGCGCGCCGACCACACCGGCGAGGTCGACCCGATCTCGGTGCAGATCGCCGGTGCCGACCCTGTCATGCTGGCCGAGGCCGCGCGCTACAACGTTGACGAGGGCGCGCAGATCATCGACATCAACATGGGCTGCCCGGCCAAGAAGGTCTGCAACGTGATGGCCGGCAGTGCTCTTATGCAGGACGAGCCGCTGGTCGGCCGCATCCTCTCGGCGGTGGTGAACGCCGTACCCGAGGTGCCGGTCACGCTCAAGTTCCGCACCGGCTGGAACCGCGAGAACAAGAATGCCCCAGTCATCGCGCGCATCGCCGAGGAGTCGGGCATCCAGCTCATCGCCATCCACGGCCGCACCCGCGCCGACCAGTACATGGGTGACGCCGAGTACGACACCATCAAGCTGGTGAAGAGCCAGCGCGGCATCCCGGTGATCGCCAACGGTGACATCACAAGTCCGCAGAAGGCCAAGTTCGTGCTCGACCACACCGGTGCCGATGGCGTGATGATCGGACGCGCCGCACAGGGCCGGCCGTGGATCTTCCGCGAGATCGAGCATTTCCTGAAGACCGGCCAGGTGCTGCCGCCGCCGCGCGTGGACGAGATCCACCGCGTCATGATCGCGCACATCGAGGACCTCTACGGCTTCTACGGCATCGAGCGCGGCCTGCGCGTGGCGCGCAAGCACATCAGCTGGTACACCAAGGGCCTGGTCGGCTCGGCAAGCTTCCGCCACGCCATGAACCAGCTCGAGACGGTCGCCGAGCAGCGTGCCGCCATCGACGACTTCTTTGCCAGCCTGGGCCACGTGGCCGAGCGCCTGGTCTACGACGACAGCGAGACGGACGAGACCGGCGCGGCGGCTGCGGAGCTGGCAGCGTGAGCGGGTCGGGCATGGGCGACTCGAGCCTGAGCCGCTGCGTCCGTCAGTCGCTCGAGGAGTATTTCCAGCACCTCGATGGCGAGGCGCCGCACGAGGTGCAGAGGCTGGTCATGGAGGCGGTGGAAAAGCCGATGCTCGAGGTGGTGATGCGACACGCCCGTGGCAACCAGACGCTCGCCGCGCAGATCCTTGGTATCAGCCGCAACACCCTGCACAAGAAGCTGGTGCAGCATGGTCTGGACGGTTGACCGCCAGTGATGGCAACCACAGCCCCCGCGCGCTTCGCCCTCCTCAGCGTCTCCGACAAGCGCGGCGTGGTCGACTTTGGCCTTGCCCTTGCCGGGCTCGGTTTCCAGCTGCTCTCCACCGGCGGTACCGCGTCCGCCTTGCGCGATGCTGGCTTGGCGGTGACCGATGTGGCGGAACACACCGGCTCGCCGGAGATGCTCGGCGGCCGCGTCAAGACGCTGCACCCGCGCGTGCATGGCGGCATCCTGGCGCGCCGCGACCTGCCGGAGCACATGGCCACGCTGGCGCAGCACGGCATCCCCGCCATCGACATCGTCGCCGTCAACCTCTACCCGTTCGCACAGACGGTTGCGCGGCCTGGTTGCAGCATGGATGACGCAATCGAGAACATCGACATCGGCGGCCCGGCCATGGTGCGCGCGGCGGCCAAGAACCACGGTGGCGCGGCGGGCGGCGTCGGCATCGTCACCGACCCCGACGACTACGCCGTTGTCATCGACGAACTGCGCGGCGCGGGTGCCTTGAGTGCCGCCACGCGCTACCGCCTCGCGGTCAAGGCCTTCACCCACACCGCGCGCTACGACGGCATGGTCGCCAACTGGCTCTCCAGCCGCGCCCCCGGCGATGCGCCCGCCGCAGAATTCCCGGAGCGCTTGCAGTTCGGCTTCGACCGCCTGCAGAGCCTGCGCTATGGCGAGAACCCGCACCAGTCGGCAGCGTTCTACCGCGACCCGCTGGCAGCGGCTGGCGGCATCGCCGGCGCCGTGCAGCTGCAGGGCAAGGAACTCAGCTACAACAACATCGCTGATGCCGACGCGGCGTGGGAGTGCGTCAAGGCCTTTGCCACCGGCGCATGCGTCGTCGTGAAGCACGCCAACCCCTGCGGCGTGGCGCTGGGCGAAACGCCGCTGCAGGCCTACCAGCGCGCCTTCGCCACCGACCCGACCTCGGCCTTCGGCGGCATCATCGCCTTCAACCGCGAAGTCGACGCCGCGACGGCGGAAAGTGTCAGCAAGCAGTTCATGGAGGTGTTGATCGCGCCCGCCTACACGCCGGACGCGTTGGCGCTGCTGGCTGCCAAGGCCAACGTGCGGGTTCTGCAGTGCGCGCTGGATGGAGGATCGGCAGACGCCGATCGCGTTTGGGATCTGAAGCGCGTTGGTGGCGGCCTGCTGGTGCAGACGCGCGACGTGCGCACCGCATCCGACGACGCGTTGCGGGTGGTCACCGAGCGCCAGCCCACCGCTGCCGAGTTGGCTGATCTGCGCTTTGCTTGGACCGTGGCACGCTTCGTGAAGAGCAACGCCATCGTCTACTGCAAGGACGGTCAGACGGTGGGCGTGGGCGCCGGCCAGATGAGTCGCATCGACTCCACCCGCATCGCCCGCATCAAGGCGGAGAACGCTGGCCTGCAGATCGCCGGTTCGGTGGTCGCCTCCGACGCTTTCTTCCCCTTCCGCGATGGCCTGGATGTTTTGGCCGAAGCAGGCGCCACCGCGGTGATCCAGCCGGGCGGCTCGCAGCGCGACGCCGAGGTCATCGCCGCCGCTGACCAGCACGGCATCGCCATGGTCTTTACCGGCTTCCGGCATTTCAGGCACTGACATGAAGGTCCTCGTCATCGGCGGCGGCGCACGCGAACACGCACTGGCGTGGAAGCTGGCGCAGTCGGAGCAGGTCGACGAGGTGGTGGTCAGCCCGGGCAACGGCGGCACCGCGCGCGAGCCGGGCTGCCGCAACGCGGCAGCCAGCAGCGTGCCGGATTGGCTGGCGCTGGCGCAGCGCGAGGATGTCGACCTTACCGTGGTCGGCCCCGAGAACCCGCTCGCCGATGGCCTGGTGGACAGCTTCCGCGCTGCCGGTTTCCCGGTGGTGGGACCGACCCGCGCCGCGGCCCAGCTCGAGAGTTCGAAGGACTTCGCCAAGGCCTTCATGACGCGTCACGGTATTCCCACCGCTGCTTACGCCACCTTTACCGATGCCGCCGCCGCGCACGCCTATGTCGATGCGCAGGGCGCGCCGATCGTGGTCAAGGCCGATGGCCTGGCCGCTGGCAAGGGTGTGGTGGTGGCGCAGACCGCCGCCGAGGCGCACGCCGCCATCGACGCCATGCTCGCCGGCAACAGTCTGGGCAGCGCCGGCGCGCGCGTGGTGATCGAGGGTTTCCTGACCGGCGAAGAGGCCAGCTTCATCGTCGTCGCGCACGGCGAACAGGTGGTCGCCTTTGCATCAAGCCAGGACCACAAGCGGCTCAAGGATGGCGACGAGGGCCCCAACACCGGCGGCATGGGCGCCTACTCGCCGGCGCCGGTGATCACCGTCGAGATGCACCAGCGCGTCATGGACGAGGTGATCCGCCCCGCACTTCGAGGCATGGTCGCCGACGGCACGCCTTTTACTGGTTTCCTCTACGCCGGGCTGATGATCGGCGACGACGGCCGCATCGGCGTGCTCGAGTTCAACTGCCGCATGGGCGACCCGGAGACGCAGCCGATCCTGATGCGCTACGGCGGCGACTTCGCCCTGCTGATGCTGCACGCGGCGCACGGCACCCTGCACCTGGCCGACCCCGACTGGGACCCGCGCCCGGCGCTGGGGGTGGTGCTGGCGGCGGCCGGCTACCCCGAGTCGCCGCGCAAGGGCGATGCCATCGCCGGCCTGCCCGCCGACAACGACAACCTGCACGTCTTCCATGCCGGCACCACGCTGGGCGACGACGACCAGTTACGCACCAGCGGCGGCCGTGTGCTGACCGTGACCGCGCTCGGCAACGATTTGCGCGACGCGGCGCGGCGCGCCTATGCCGCCGCCGACAGCATCGTCTTCGAGGGCCGCCAGATGCGCCGCGACATCGGTCACCGTGCGCTGGACAGAAGGTAAAATCTTCCAATGGATACCCGCGCCGTCTACGACTACCTCACCGGTCTGCAGGACCGCATCATCGAACGCATGCAGTCGATCGACGGCATGCCGTTCCGCACCGACAGCTGGGACCGCCCCGAGGGCGGTGGTGGCATCAGCCGCCTGGTCGAGGAGGGCAACGTGCTTGAACGCGGCGGGGTCAATTTCTCGCACGTGCTGGGCAGCAAGCTGCCGCCATCGGCCAGTGCGCACCGCCCGGAACTCGCCGGCCGGCCGTGGGAGGCGATGGGTGTCTCTCTGGTGCTACACCCGCGCAACCCTTACGCGCCCACCGTGCACATGAACGTGCGCTTCTTTGTCGCGCAGCCGATCCGCGAGGGCGAGCAGCCGGTTTGGTGGTTCGGTGGCGGCATGGACCTCACGCCCTACTACGGCTTCGACGAGGACGCCGCGCACTTCCACCGCGAGTGCCAGTCTGCTCTCGACCCTTTTGGCGCCGACTACCACCCGCGCTTCAAGGCTTGGTGCGACGAGTATTTCTTCCTCAAGCACCGCGGCGAGCCGCGTGGCGTGGGTGGTGTGTTCTTCGACGACCTTGGCGCGCAGGGCGAGATCGATTTTGAGCGCGCTTTTGGGCTGATGCGCAGCGTCGGGGACCACTTCCTGACCGCCTACGCGCCCATTCTCGAGCGGCGCAAAGATGCCGCATATGGCGAGCGCGAGCGCGATTTCCAGGCCTACCGCCGCGGACGCTATGTCGAGTTCAACCTGGTGTTCGACCGCGGTACGCTGTTCGGCCTGCAGTCGGGTGGGCGCACCGAGTCGATTCTGATGTCGATGCCGCCGATCGTGAAGTGGCGCTACGACTGGACGCCCGAGCCGGGTTCGGCGGAGGCCAAGCTCTACGAACGCTATCTGGTACCTCGAGACTGGGCAGCGCTGGCGGCCGTGCCGGCCTGAAACAGCCTGTGGCTGATCGGGCCTACTTCTTGATCAGCGGCTCGATCATCACTTCCTTGGTGAAGAAGGTGTCCTGCTTGCCGGCGCAGGTCATGAAGGCCAGCGCATCCCCGACACGCAGGAACTGACCCTCGAGCCCGAGGTAGTGGTTCTGTACCCTGTAGGCCTCGGTCTCGGTCTTCATGGTGGTCGGGCAGTCGATGAAGATGTCCTCCCCCTTGGCCTTGTACTGCAGCACGTGCACCAGTTCGTGCAGCAGAAAGCTGTTGTCAGACGGGTTGTCGAGGTCGAGGCTGTCGCGGATAAGGATCTGGTAGCGCTCGGTATCGAATATGGCGACCATGCCCTCGCAGTTGCTGGCGTTCTCGGGGCAGATCTCGCGGCTGATCTCGGCGACCGGCAGCTGTCGTATGGGTGGTAGGTCCTGCGCCGGGATGGCCGGATAGCCAGACAGTTTGGCGGCGAGAGGCAGCAGATATGCGATCAGGTCGGCGGGGACCATGGGCTGCCTTTAATATCCAGAAACGTACGTCGTGGGACCGATGCTTTCAGTCCTCGTTCCCGCCGAAGGCAAATCAGGAGCCGGTCCAGAGCCGGCTGAGTGACTCTCTTGGGGCTGGTCAGCGAACCTTCATGCCCGGCTGCGCGCCGTTGTCCGGCGAGAGGATGAACAGCCCGGTCACGCCGCCTGTCTCATCCGATGCCGCGAGCACCATGCCCTCCGAGATGCCGAACTTCATCTTGCGTGGCGCCAGGTTGGCCACCATCACCGTCAGCCGGCCCTCCAGCGCCTCGGGTGCGTATGCGCTCTTGATGCCAGCAAAGACCTGACGCGTACCCATCGGCCCCAGATCCAGCTGCAGGCGGAGCAGCTTGTCCGCGCCCTCCACGTGTTCGGCCTTGGCGATGCGAGCGATGCGAAGGTCGACCTTGGCGAAGTCGTCGATGCCGATGTGGGCGCTATCGGTCTGGGCGTTGTCGGGGGCGGTCTCGCTCATGGCGGCTCCGGAGGGTGAGGGGGCGGGCTGCACGGGGGTGGCGGCCTTGGCGGGCTTGGTCGCGGGCGCGGGCGCGGGCGCCAGCGTCTGCCGGTTGGCAGCCACCAGCGCGTCGATCAGCTTGGTGTCGATACGTTGCATCAGGTGCTGGTAGGCCTTGACCGGCTGGTCGGCCGACAGGCCCTTGGCCACATCGCCCCACGCCAGCGGCGGCACGTCGAGGAAGGCCTCGACCTTCTCTGCCACTGTGGGCAGCACTGGCTTGAGGTACAGCGTGAGCAGGCGGAAGCATTCCAGCGCCACCGTGCAGACGCGGTGCAGGTCGGCGTCGCGGCCCTCCAGCTTGGCCAGCTCCCACGGCTTCTCGCTGTCGACGAAGACGTTCACGCCATCGGCCAGTTCCATGACGCGGCGCATCGCCTTGGCGAATTCGCGCGCCTCATAGAGCGTGGCGATCTCGTCGGCGGCACCGCGCAGCTCGGCCACCAACGGGTGGGCCAACGCCGCCGCGTCGACCCGGCCGTCGAAGCGCTTGGCGAGGAAACCCGCACAGCGGCTGGCGATGTTGACGTATTTGCCGACCAGGTCGCTGTTGACGCGGGCGACGAAGTCCTCGAGCTTGAGGTCGATGTCCTCGAGGCTGGCGTTGAGTTTTGCGGCGAAGTAGTAGCGCAGCCACTCCGGGTTGAGTCCCTGCTGCAGGTAGCTGGCGGCGGTGATGAAGGTGCCGCGCGACTTGCTCATCTTCTCGCCGTCGACCGTCAGGAAACCGTGCGCGAAGACATTGGTCGGCGTGCGGTAGCCGGCAAAGTTAAGCATGGCTGGCCAGAACAGCGTGTGGAAGTAGAGGATGTCCTTGCCGATGAAGTGGTACTGCTCGGTGGCGCTGCCCGGCCGCGTCCACTCGGCAAAGTCGAGGCCCTCGCGTGCGCAGATCCGCTGGAAGCTGGCGTAGTAGCCCACCGGTGCATCAAGCCACACGTAGAAGTATTTGCCCGGCGCGTCGGGGATCTCGAAGCCGAAGTAGGGCGCATCGCGCGAGATGTCCCAGTCGCCCAGCTTCGATTCATCGCCAGCCTCGCCGACCCACTCGCGCATCTTGTTGCGTGCCTCGGGCTGGAGGCGGTCGGTGGCCTGCGTCCAGTCGCGCAGGAAGGCCTCGCAGCGCGGGTCGGAGAGCTTGAAGAAGTGGTGCTCGGAGGCCTTGCGCACCGGTACTGCGCCGCTCACGGCGGAGTAGGGTCTCTTGAGCTCGGTCGGGCTGTAGGTGGCGCCGCACTTCTCGCAGCTGTCGCCGTACTGGTCCGCCGCTCCGCACTTGGGGCACTCGCCCTTCACAAATCGGTCAGGCAGGAACATCTGCTTGACCGGGTCATAGAACTGCTCGACGTCGCGCGTCTCGATCAGGCCTGCCGCGCGCAGGTTCCGGTAGATGCCCTGCGCGAGTTCGCGGTTCTCGTCGCAGTCGGTGCTGCCGAAGTTGTCGAAACTCACGCCGAAGCCGTCGAAGTCGGCCTTGTGCTCGTGCCAGACGCGGTCGATCAGCTGCTTGGGCGTGATGCCCTCGGACTCGGCGCGCAGCATGATCGGCGTGCCGTGGGTATCGTCGGCGCAGGCGTACCAGACCTCGTGCCCACGCATGCGCTGGAAGCGTACCCAGATGTCGGTCTGGATGTACTCCACCAGGTGGCCGATGTGGATCTGGCCGTTGGCGTAGGGCAGCGCGGAGGTGACGAGCAGGCGGCGGGTCATGTTGGTTGGATGTGGCTCCGGACCACCGGGGCGGGGCCCGCCGCGGCGAATCGCGGATGTTACCGGAACTGACCCGTCCGACCTTCGCTCTGAGACAGGCCAGCCGGTTGTGGCCACGCTACTTCAAGTGCCGGTTGTTGCGGTGCATGAGACAATCCGCCGCCCGCAAGGCCCCCGAACCATCCATCTCCGGAGTAGAGCAGTGGCAGACCAGAACCAAGTACTCGACGCTTGCAAGGCGCTCATCGACCCCAACACTGGCAAGGACTTCGTCTCGCAGAAGTCGATCCGCAACGTCAAGGTCGATGGCGACAAGGTCTCGCTCGAGCTGCTGCTCGGCTACCCCGCGCAGAGCCAGCACGACACCTTCCGCGAACAGATCATCGGCGCGGTGCGGGCGCTGCCGGGCGTTGCCAACGTCAGCGTGATGGTGCGCAGCGAGATCGTCGCTCACGGCGTGCAGCGCGGCGTCAAGCTGATTCCGGGCGTGAAGAACATCGTCGCCGTGGCATCTGGCAAGGGCGGGGTGGGCAAGAGCACCACCGCCGTGAATCTGGCACTGGCGCTAGCCGCCGAGGGCGCCCGCGTCGGCATGCTCGATGCCGACATCTATGGCCCGTCGCAGCCCACCATGTTGGGAATCACGGGCAAGCCGGATACCGCCGATGGCCAGATGCTCGAGCCGATGTGGCACTACGGGGTGCAGGCGATGAGTGTGGGCTTCCTCATCGACCCCGATACCCCGATGGTCTGGCGCGGCCCGATGGTCACCTCGGCACTTGAACAGCTGCTCAACCAGACGCGCTGGCAGGAGCTCGACTATCTGGTGGTCGATCTGCCGCCCGGCACCGGCGACATTCAGCTCACCCTGGCGCAAAAGGTGCCCGTCACCGGCGCGGTGATCGTCACCACGCCGCAGGACATCGCCCTGCTCGACGCGCGCAAGGGCCTGAAGATGTTCGAGAAGGTGGGCATCCCCATCCTCGGCATCGTCGAGAACATGAGCATCCACATCTGCAGCAATTGCGGCCACCAGGAACATATCTTCGGCAGCGGCGGCGGCGCGAAGATGTGCGCCGACTACGGCACCGAGTTGCTCGGCAGCCTGCCTCTGGACATCCGCATCCGCGAGCAGGCCGACAGCGGCTCGCCCACGGTGGTGGCCGACCCGCAGGGTGCCATCAGCGAGATCTACAAGGCGATCGCGCGCAAGGTCGCGGTGAAGGTGGCGGAGAAAGCGGCCGACATGTCCGCCCGCTTCCCCAAGATCGTGGTGCAGAACACCTGAACCTGGCGCAGGGCGCCTCGGCCTGACGCCGGCCGTCGCCGACAGGCGGTCCGCTACGCGCCTCAGCCCATGTCCGGCAGGCTGCGCTGCTGGGCGTCCAGCACCTCGAGGATGATCTGCTCGGCCACCGCGTCTTCCTTGCCGCCGGCCTGGCGCTGCTCCATGTACCAGGTGATGATGAAGCCGCCGACGGCGTTGTCGCGGGTCATCTCGTCCAGATCCAGGTTGTTGGCCTCAAGCACCTTGAGCAGCACCGCATCGTCGTAGCGGATGTGCTTGTGCACCGGGTCGCGGCGCAGGTTGAGGTTCTCGAACTTGACGTCGTCGGGGATGACGATGAGGCGGGAGTCAGACATGCGGTTTCCGGGTGCGTTGGGCCCGGCCAAGCTTAAGTGGCCGGCATTCTAGCCGCCTGTCCTACAATACGCGCCCTGTTTCCCCTCGCGCCGTTCGCGGCCGGCTTTCAGGCACGTCCATGCAATACGTCTCCACCCGCGGCCAGTCGCCCGCGCTGTCCTTCTCCGACACCCTGCTCGGTGGTCTGATGACCGATGGCGGTCTGGCCATGCCGACCGCCTACCCGGGCTTCACCGCGGCCGAGCTGGAGGCCATGCGCGGCCTGGACTATGCAGACCTGGCCTTCGCAGTGCTGTCACGCTTCATCACCGACATCCCGGCCGAGGACCTGCGCAGCATCCTGCGCGGCACCTACACGCCGGCGGTCTACTGCAACTCGGTGACCGGCTCGGACGCCGGCCAGATCACGCCGCTCTACACACTGGAGCCGGGCCTGCACCTGCTCGAGCTCTCCAACGGTCCGACGCTTGCCTTCAAGGACATGGCGATGCAGCTGCTCGGCAACCTGTTCGAGTACGCCCTGGCGCGGACTGGGCAATCGCTCAACATCCTCGGCGCGACCAGTGGCGATACCGGCTCGAGCGCCGAGTACGCGATGCGCGGCAAGCGCGGTGTGCGGGTGTTCATGTTGAGCCCGCACGGCAAGATGAGCCGCTTCCAGACCGCGCAGATGTTCAGCCTGCAGGACCCGAACATCGTCAACATCGCGGTGAAGGGCGTGTTCGACGACTGCCAGGATATCGTCAAGGCGGTCAGCAACGACCTCGCCTTCAAGACCAGGCATCGCATCGGTACCGTCAACTCGATCAACTGGGCGCGCGTCTCGGCGCAGGTGGTCTACTACTTCAAAGGCTACTTCGCGGCGACCACCTCCAGCGATCAGAAGGTGAGCTTCTGTGTGCCCTCCGGCAACTTCGGCAACGTCTGCGCGGGGCACATCGCCCGCCAAATGGGCCTGCCCATCGACAAGCTGGTGGTGGCCACCAACGAGAACGACGTGCTCGACGAGTTCTTTCGCACCGGGGTCTACCGCCCGCGCAAGACCGCCGAGACGCGACAGACCTCGAGCCCGTCGATGGACATCTCCAAGGCGAGCAACTTCGAGCGCTTCATCTACGACCTCACCGGGCAGGACGGTGACCGCGTGCGCGGCCTGTGGCGCGAGGTGGACGCGGGGGGGTCGTTCAGCCTGGCGGGCACCGACCTGTTCCGCGAAGTGAGCGACCGCTACGGTTTCCAGAGCGGACGCAGCACGCACGCCGACCGGCTCAAGACGATCCGGTCATGCAAGGAACGCTACAGCCGGCTGGTCGACACGCACACCGCCGACGGCCTCAAGGTGGCATGGGAACTGCGCGACCCCGCGGTGCCCATGATCGTGTTGGAGACGGCGCTGCCGACCAAGTTCGAGGAGACGATGGTGGAAGCGCTTGGCGAGCGTCCACCTCGTCCGGCCGGGCTGGAGAACCTGGAGTCGCTGCCGCAGCGTTCTCAGGTGATGGACGTTGACGTGGATGCGGTGAAGGCGCTGATCGCAGCGGCAGACGCCGCCTAGGCTTGGCGGGGCTGCTCCAGCCACTCCGCCATCGTCGCCACCAGGTCTGCACCGAGCAGCCGACTGCGCTCGCCGTTCCAGCCGGTGTCCGGCTGCGCATCGTCGTCGTGGTCCTTGAACGGCATCTCCAGCGTCATCGCGACGCAGCCGAAGGTGCGCGCCACCCACTTTGAGGCCAGCGTCAGCATCTCTTCGCCAAAGCGGTCGACACGGTAGCCGTGCACCTGCTGAAAGCGCGGCCCCAGCCGCTCCAGCGTGTCGCAGAACTGCTGCTCGCGCCGGATGTTGGCCTCGCCATAACCGGGCACCATGCTCGCGCCATCTATGAACACGTGGGGGATGGTCTCATCGCCGTGGATGTCGAGGAACAGGCCGACGCCACTCGCGCGCATCGCCTGCTGCACGCACAGCACCTCGGGGCTGCGCTGCGGTGACGGCGCGCGCCACTCGCGGTTGAGGTTGGCGCCAGCTGCGTTGCAGCGCAGGTGGCCGCGCACGCTGCCGTCTGGGTTCATGTTCGGCACCACGTGCACGGTGGCCCGCTCACGCACCGCAGCGGCCGCCGGCGAGTCGCCCAGCAGCGTCTCCAGAAGCCCCTCCGCCAGCCACTCGGCCATCGACTCGCCGGGGTGCTGGCGGGCGATGACCCACACCGGCAGCGGGCCCGTGCCAACAGTCACGCGGTCCATGTCGCGGCCATCGAAGCTGGTGCCGAGCCGGTCGACCCGCGCCAGCGGCGAGACCGCACAGCGGCCGATCAGCTGCTGGTGCCGCTCCCAAGCGTAGGGCTCGAAGTAGGCTAGCCACACGGTGTCGGTTTGCGGCGTCAGCCGGATGGTGAGGCGGTTGCCGTCGTAGCGGGTGTCGGCCACCCGCCGCCAGTTCACGTGATCGGCGCTGGCGCAGGCGCGGTAGTCGGGCCAGCCGCCGGGGTAGCTGCACTGGGCCGCGTTGTCGATGTGCAGCGTGAGCGACACGCCGCGCACCCCATGCAGGCGGAAGTGGAACCACTGCCGGTGCTCGCCGCCGGCATCGTCGCGCACGCGCAGGCGGATGTCGTCCGCGCGCGACGCATCGACCACCTCGATGTTGCCGCTGTCGAAGGCGGCGCTGATGGCCACGCTCAAGGTTGACCCGCCAAACTCGGCCGCGCGGCGTTGTCCAGTGCCTCAGCCAGCTGCACTACCGACATCGCGTAGAAGCTGGAGCGGTTGTAGCGGGTGATGACGTAGAAATTCTGCAGGCCGACCCAGTACTCGGCCGCGTCGCCATTTCCATAGCGCAGCAGGACACCGGACTCGGAGTCTGCTGCCTCGCCGACGGTGCGCACACCCTGCTGGCGCAGCTCGCCCAGCGGCGTGTCGGGTTTGATGCCGCCGCCGACCTCCGCTGTGCCGTCGATGCTGGCCTTCAGGGCGATGGCGCGTTCAGCCTGCCAGCCGTGCCGTGCCAGGAAATTGGCGATGCTTGCCACGACGTCGGCCGGGTTGCGCCAGAGGTCGATGTGCGTGTCGCCGTCGCCATCGACTGCGTATTTGCGCCAGCTGCTCGGCATGAACTGCGGCATGCCCAGCGCCCCCGCGTAGCTGCTGCGGATATCGGCGACCGGGATACCTTGCTCGTGTGCAAGCACCAGCAACGACTCCAGCTCGTTGCGAAAGAATTCCGCTCGCGGCGGGTACTCGAAGGCCAGCGTGGCCAAGGTGTCGAAGGCCTTGTGGCGGCCGATGTTGCTGCCATAAGTGGTCTCGATGCCGACCAGCGCGACGATGATCGCCGGCGGTACGCCGGTAGCCCGCGACGTGGCGTCGATAGCCGCACGGTTGTTCTGCCAGAACTCGAGCCCGAGGCGGATGCGCTTGGCGTTGACGAAGTTGCCGCGGTAGCGGTTCCAGTCTGGCGGGCGCGATGCTGGCGCAGGCGCGATCAGGCGCAGCACGTCGGCGCGGATGGTCGCCTCGGCAAATAGCTCGCACACCGCGCCGCGGTCGAGGCTGTGTTGCTCGGCGACCCGGGTGGCGAAGTCGGCGACCTCGACCCGTTCACAGCTCAGGCCAGCAGCCTGCAGACCACTGCTGCCCTGCATCAGCAGCGGCAAGGCGACCACCGCCACCCAGTGCCGGCGGCTCATTGCCGGGCCCCTTGCTGGCGTGCCGGACAGCGTGGTCGTTCGGTGTTCTGCATGCCGCCGATTCTTCCAGAAAACGCCGGGTCGGGCGCCGGCCGGCCACAAAAAAGCCCGCCGGGTGGCGGGCTTTCGGGGTTGCAGCGGCGTAATGGCGGGGCCGCTGCAGGGGTCAGGCCTTGACGCGGTTGCGGTACTCGCCGGTGCGCGTGTCGATCTCGATCTTGTCGCCGATCTCGACGAAGGCCGGCACCTGGACGTTGTGGCCGGTCGGCTTGATACGGGCCGGCTTGAGCACCTTGCCCGAGGTGTCGCCCTTGACGGCGGGCTCGGTGTACTCGACCTCGCGGACCACGCTGGTCGGCATCTCCACCGAGATCGCGCGGCCCTCGTAGAAGGTCACTTCGCACGGCATGCCGTCGTCGAGGTAGTTGAGCGCGTCGCCCATGTTCTCGGCCTCGACCTCGAACTGGTTGAAGTCGGTGTCCATGAACACGTACATCGGGTCGGCAAAGTACGAGAAGGTGACGTCTTTGCGCTCGAGCATGATCAGGTCGAACTTGTCGTCGGCCTTGAACACGGTCTCGGTGCCGGAGCCCGAAAGCAGGCTCTTCAGCTTGACCTTCATCACGGCCGAGCTGCGGCCCGACTTGTTGTATTCGGCCTTCTGCACGACCATTGGCTGGCCGTCGAGCATGATCACGTTGCCGCTGCGCAGTTCCTGTGCGGTTTTCATAGGTAGGGGGTTCCGGGTGGGGCAGTAAAACCCGTTATTGTAGCCGGGAAGCGTGCTGCAGGGCGAGGTCGACCAGTACGTCATCAAGCCTCGGCAACTCCAGCAGCGCCCGCCGCCAGCGGGTTGCCTCTTCTCGCGCTGTGTCGATGCCATCGATCGCCGCCCGCCACAGCGCCACTGCATGGCCCTCCGTGCCGGGCCCCGGTATCGCGCCGTTGAACCAGCGGTTGAGGTCGGCCCAAGCTTGTGGCATCGCGGAGCGCGCCAGCCAGGCGTCGACCTTGTCCAGGTGCGCGTCGTCCGGCTGCCGGTAGGCCGCCCAAAGCAGCGGTCTGGCTGCCCACTGTGCGCGAACGAAGCTGTCCTCGCCACGCACCAGGTTGAGATCGCAGGCGGCCAGGATGGCGTCGTAGGCGTCCTGGTCGACGAAGGGCATGCGCACCAGCGTCAGCCGGCCACCGCGCCAGGTGTCGCCAGTCTGCGGGCCTAGCGAGCGACCCCCGAGGCCGCCCGGCATGCCGCCGGGGACCAGCAGTCGCACGTCGCGTGCCCCACTCTGCATGGCGTCAAGCAGCGCCGGCAGCGGCGAGTCGCGGTAGCAGAACACCGACGCTGTCAGAGGCCGCTTTGGCGTGTCGTTCACGTCGCGCCCGGCCGAGCCGCTGTCGTCCAGTCCAGGCCCGTCCAGTCCGGTGCCGGCCAGCACGTCTGCCAGCGCCGGTGGCAATTTGGTCAGCGGCATCTGCGGTCCGGGTAGTCCGGCGGTGCGCGCGGTGAACCCGGGGAACGCGAACCAGCGCGTCAGCCCGCCGGGTTGCGGCGACGGCAGGCCGTGGCAGGACTCGACCCACGGCTCGGCGCTCAGGTACTCAAGGTCGAGCCAGACCGGCACCAGCCGGCCACGGGCTACGGCCCCGCGCATGTCGTCCAGGATGGCTGGCGGCAAGTCGCCGCTGAAGGTCTCCAGCACCACATCGGCTTGCTGCGGTGGCGCGTCCCAGCCCACGATGAGCACGCCGCTGCGGTCGCGCCAGCCGTGGGACGTGTCGCTGTCGGGGCGCGGCTGGATCAGGTCGAGGACCACCTCTGGCCGGTCTGCCAGCAGGCGCACCGTGCATCCATGTCGTGCCGCCAGCTGCCGCGCCAGCCGCAGGCAGACGCCGGCGTCGCCGTAGTGGTCGACCACCCGGCAGATGACGTCCCAGCGACGAAGATTCAGAGCATCGGGCATGCGCAGAGGGGCCCCGGGGGCTGGTGGAGGGGCGGCGTTGACGTTGCGTAAGTGCGCTGGCCCTCGGGCGACTTAGAATGGCGGTAAATCACCGCCTGGAAGATTCTTGCATGAAACGTTCCCCCTTCAACCGGCGCCCGCGAGTGGCGCGAGAGGCGGACCAGTTGGTCTGGCTGGCAGAGGGGCTGGCCCGGTCTTCGAGCCGAGTCGAGGACGCGTTCTGGGAGACGCGGCTGGTGACCGAGGTGGCGACGCTGGTCGATGCCGAGGACGAGTCTGCGCTGACAGCCGCGCTGGACCGCCTGTCACAGTCGGGCGAGCGCGGCTTCGAGGAGCTGGCCGATGTCGTCGAGTCCCGCTGCGAGTCGGCACAGCTGGGTGATGGCGAGAACCGCGGCTCTTTGCTGCTGCTGGCGATCCCGGTGCTGGCGTGGTCGCGTCTGCGCATCCCGGCCGGCAACCTCCCCGACGCGCTGTTGGCCCAGCTGCGTGACGACCTGCAGAGCCACGTGCTCGACAAGGGGGCTCGCGTGGCCCTGGGCGACTTTCTATTCAGCCCCGACCAGTTGCCGCAGGGCTACATCGCTACCGCCAATCTGGCGCGGCGCTTCTTTGCTGCGCTCGAGGCGCGGCGCCCCTTGCGGCTGGACCCGACCGACTTTGTCGAGACCGGGCAGTTTCTCTCCGACGTACGCTACGTATTGGCAGCGGTCGCCATCGAGCCCGGTGCGCCATTGTTCCGTTGGCAGGCCGAGGAGGTCCAGCGCGATGCTCAGGTGTCAGCCTGGGCGGCGGCAGCACAGAAGACACTGGCCGGTGCGTTCCCGGCGTGTGCCTTCGAGGTGCTTGGCCCCGAGGCGTTCTTCGCCGCCTGCCGCGAATCCGACCGGCAGTTGCGGCCCTACTCGCTGAACGCCGGCATCGAGTTCCTGCGCGCGACGCTGGGCATCGAGCCGGCGCAGTTGCGCGCCTTCATCGGCGGCTTCCACGGCCACCGTCTGGAGGAGTACCGCATCGGCCTCTGCCTGCCCGAGGGCGAGGTGGTGGTGCACGGCCTGGTCTGGCCCCTGCTCGATGCCGAGGACGAGAACAGCGAACTGGCCGCCGAGATCGAGCAGCGCCTGCGTGACGCCGGGGTGCTGCACATCCACGTCTTCGAGCAGCGTTTCCCTTTGGAATTCTGCGACGACTGCGGCGCACCGCTATACCCGAACGAGGATGGCGAGCCGGTTCATCCGGAGATGCCGGAGCAGCCCACCAGCCCTTCGGCACATCTTCATTGATAACTGATTGCTATCAAGATAAGCGGAACAATCAGTTGGACTGATCATTGCCGGCTCCCCAGAATCCGTCCTGTCGCATCAGTACCTGATGCACAGCACATTCAAAGGAGCGGAACATGTTCAAGAGTCACGAAGGCAAGCCTGTCCCCAGCGTCACCTTCCGCATCCGCAAGGACCACGACTGGGCCAGCGTCACCACCGAGCAGATGTTCAAGGGCCGCACCGTGGTGGTGTTCTCGCTGCCGGGTGCGTTCACCCCGACCTGCTCGTCGACGCACCTGCCGCGCTACAACGAACTCGCCGACACCTTCTTTGCCAACGGTGTCGATGAGATCGTCTGTGTCTCGGTCAACGACCCCTTTGTCATGGCCGAGTGGGGCGCCGACCAGGAGGCCGACAAGGTCACCCTGATTCCCGACGGCAACGGTGTCTTCACCGACGGCATGGGCATGCTGGTCGACAAGAGCGACCTTGGCTTCGGCAAGCGCTCGTGGCGCTACGCCATGCTGGTCAAGGACGGCGTGGTGGTGAAGCAGTTCATCGAGCCGGACAAGGCGGGTGACCCGTTCGAGGTCTCGGATGCCGACACCATGCTCGACTTCATCAACCCGAAGGCGAAGAAGCCGGACCAGGTCGCCATCTTGACCAAGCCGGGCTGCCCGTTCTGCGCCAAGGCCAAGGCCCTGCTCACCGAAATGGGCATGCGTTACAACGAGATCCCGCTCGGCAACGCCAACCGTAGCCAGGTGGTGCGCGCTATCACCGGTCAGGGCACGGTGCCGCAGGTGTTCATCAACGGCCAGCACATCGGTGGCTCGGAGGCGCTCGAAGCCTGGGCCGGCCGCCGCAACAAGGCCGCCTGAGTCGGGAGAACACCATGCAACATCTCCCCGTCGACGTTGCCGTGATCGGCGCCGGCACCGCAGGCCTCGCCGCCTACCGTGCGGCGGTGGCCGCCGGCAAGCGCGCTGTCATCATCGAGGGCGGGCCCTTTGGTACGACGTGTGCCCGCGTCGGTTGCATGCCGAGCAAGCTGCTGATCGCCGCCGCTGAGGCCGCGCATGGCATCGACAAGTGGCCAGCCTTCGGCCTGCGCCTGGATGGCGCCCTGCGTGTCGACGGGCGCGCCGTCATGGACCGTGTCCGCCGCGAGCGCGACCGTTTTGTCGGCTTCGTGCTCGAGGGTGTCGAGGGCATCCCGGTCCGCGACAAGTTGATCGGCTACGCACGGTTCACCGGGCCGACCACGCTCGAGGTCCTTGGTGCGACCGGCCAAGTCAGCTGCACCGTCGAGTTCGGCCGCGCCGTCATCGCCACCGGCTCCTCGCCCGACCTGCCGCTGCCACTGCGCGCCGCTGGCGACCGCCTCATCTTCAACGATGATGTCTTTGACTGGCATGACCTGCCGTCATCCGTCGCCGTGTTCGGCCCCGGCGTGATCGGCCTCGAGTTGGGCCAGGCGTTGCACCGGCTGGGCGTGGCGGTACACGTGTTCGGCCGCAGCGGGCGTGTCGGGCCGTTCCAGGACCCGGCGTTGCAGGATTACGCGCGCCGCACCATGGCGGCAGAGTTCCCGCTGCACGCCGATGCCAGCGATGTCGCGTTGACCCGCAACGGCGATGCGGTCGAGGTCCGCTTCACCAGCGAGGGGCAGTCGCAGACGTTGCGTGTCGACTACGTGTTGGCTGCCACCGGCCGCACCCCCAACGTGCGCGGGTTGGGTCTGGAGCACACGGGCATCGCACTCGATGCCCATGGCATCCCGCTGTTCGACCGTCACACCCTGCAGTGCGGCGACTCGCTCATCTTCATCGCCGGAGACGCCAATGCCGATCTGCCTCTGCTGCACGAGGCGGCAGACGAGGGCCGAATCGCTGGCGACAACGCCGCCCGCTGGCCACACGTGGTGCCGGGGCAACGCCGCACACCCATCGCCGTGGTGTTCTCGGACCCGCAGATGGCGGTGGTCGGCTCGCCCTTTGCCAGCCTCGACCCATCGCGTACGGTCACCGGCGCGGTCAGCTTCGAGGATCAGGGCCGGTCAAGGGTGATGCTGCGCAACAAGGGCTTGCTGCACGTCTATGCGGACATCGACAGCGGCCTGTTGCTCGGCGCTGAGATGATCGGCCCGGACGCGGAACACATCGCGCACCTGCTGGCCTGGGTCATCCAGCTCGGGCAGACGGTGGATGGCGTACTGGCGCTGCCGTTCTACCATCCGGTGGTCGAGGAGGGTCTGCGCACGGCGCTACGCGATGCCAAGGCGCAACGTGACGTGGCCTTGGCCACCCGTACCATCGCGGCTTGATCGGCCGGGGGGCGGGCTAGGAAGCGCTGGCCTGCTGCTGGCCGGCCGGCGGGCGCCGGTGCGGGTTGTCACCCGCGGGCGCCCCGGTCGGCGCCACCACCACGTCGGCGAGCCCACTGCGCACGTCCGCGCAGTCCTCGTCTCTGCCCAGCGGCACCAGGCTGTAGATGCTGGTGACGGCGAGGTCGCGCAGCTGGTGCGGTACACCGTGGCCGAAACGGATGTGCCCCGAGCCCATGATGCCAACAACCTGGCGCTGCCCGGTCTGGCGGGCGATGCCGGCCGCCATGGCGCGGTCCCACAGCAGCTGGGCCTCGAGAAAGCGCTCGAAGTCGCCGTCTTTGGGCTTATGGCCCTCCGGCAGGTGTCCCATGTGCGCATCGAAGATCTCGCGCAGACCATCGCGGTAATCGGTCGAGGGCGCTGCTGGCACTCCCAGTTCCGCGCGCAGGCCCTCATCGAGCGCCTGCCAGCCGCCGCCGGACACCTTGCGGACCTCACTGCGGTCGACATTGAGTGCATGCAGCGGGATGCGGTGGTCGCGCACGAAACGGAAGATCGGCATGTACAGCTCCGGCTCGAAGCCCCAAGTCTTGCTCCACTCGGTCTTTTCCAGGAACGCGGGCTCTTCCAGCTCGCCGCGACTCCAGGCGTCGAGCACCGGTTGCAGGCGGCGCGGGAACATCTCTACACCCACCGCCAGGCCTGGCCCCAAGCGGTACAGGGCGGCGAGGGTCTCCAGTTGCCAGCGGTGGTGCGCGGCGTCGTCGTGGTTCTCGCCCAGCAGCACCACCTGCGCACGACCGGCCTGTTCGATCGCCTGCGCCCGCGGCAGAACCTCGCCGCCGGGCACCTGCCAGTGTCCAGGCACGATGCAGGCGGCGCCTTCGTCAGCCCGCACAGCGCCGGCAAAGATGGCGGCAAGGATCCCGGCCAGCAGCAGGCGGGCGGACACGGAGCGAGCGGGGATGTTGTTCATTCCTATTGGAGCGCTGCTGCCGGTAGAGTTCCGCCCGCAACAAAGGCTTGATTGATAGTCTTCATCTGATAGATTTGTCGTATCAAAAACAAGGCAGCCAAGCATGACCCTCAGCGAACTCCGCTACATCGTCGCCGTTGCCCGCGAGCGCCACTTCCGGCGCGCGGCGGAGCGTTGCTTCGTCAGCCAGCCGGCCTTGTCAGCCGCCGTGGCCAAGCTCGAGGACGAGCTGGGCATCAAGCTGTTCGAGCGCAGCAAGAGCGAGGTCAGCGTCACGCCGGTGGGTGCGTTGGTGGTGGAGCAGGCGCAGCGCGTGCTCGACGAGGCCGAGCGCATCCGCGAGATCGCCGGCAGCGGACGCGATCCGCTGGTCGGCGCGCTCAAGTTGGGCGCCATCTTCACCGTCGGCCCCTACCTGTTCCCCTCACTGATCCCTGCGGTCAAGGCCGCGGCGCCGCAGATGCCGCTGCAGGTCGAGGAGAACCTCACCAGCAACCTCACCACCCTGCTGCGCGAGGGCAACCTCGACGCCATCCTGGTGGCCGAACCGTTCGACGTCCCCGGCATCGCCACCGAGCCGCTCTACGACGAGGACTTCGTTGGCGTAGTCGCGGCCGAGCATCCGCTCGCGATACAAAACCGCATCTGTCCGGAGCAGCTGGCGAACGAGCGCATCCTGCGGCTGGGCGAGGGGCACTGCTTCTCCAGCCAGGTGTCGATGCTCTGTCCCGAGCTCGACCCCAACTCCGAGGTGCAGCACGGCAACTCGCTGGAGACGCTGCGCAACATGGTCGCCTCGGGTCTGGGGGTCACGTTGCTGCCGGCCAGCGCTGCCTGCGGCGGCTACGCCAACCCGATGGTGCGCTGCATCCCCTTCGAGGCACCAGCACCGGCGCGGCGCATCGTGCTGGCCTGGCGCAAGCGCGGTGTGCGCGAGCGGGCCATCGCCACCCTCGCCGAAGCCGTGCGCTCGATCGGCGCGCCATGGATGCGCGTGATCGGGGCACCGGCGCCGCAACTCACCGAGCCGCATGGCGAGCTGCAAGACCCGGCGCCAGTCTGGCGCTTCGTATAATCCGCGCTCCCCGCACCAGCGCCGGCGCTGTCGCCGGCTCGCACCAGAGCCCAACACCCCATGCCCTTTGAGACCGAGATCGCCCGCCGGCGCACCTTTGCCATCATCAGCCACCCTGATGCCGGCAAGACCACGCTGACCGAGAAGCTGCTGTGGTTCGGCGGCGCCATCCAGGTCGCCGGCGAGGTGCGCGCGCGCAAGGCGGCTCGCCACGCCACCTCCGACTGGATGGAATTGGAGAAGCAGCGCGGCATCTCGGTGACCAGCTCGGTGATGCAGTTCCCCTACCGCGAGGCCATCGTCAACCTGCTCGACACGCCGGGCCACCAGGACTTCTCCGAGGACACCTACCGCACCCTCACCGCAGTGGACTCGGCGGTGATGGTCATCGACTCGGTCAATGGCGTGGAGGCACAGACCATCAAGCTGCTCGAGGTCTGCCGCCTGCGCGACACACCCATCCTCACCTTCATCAACAAGCTCGACCGCGAGGGCCGCGAGCCGATCGACCTGCTGGACGAGATCGAGAAGACGCTGGACATGCCGTGCGCACCGATGACCTGGCCGATCGGCATGGGCAAGCGCTTCCGCGGCGTGTACCACCTCTACGACGACCGTATCTTCTTCTTCGACCCGCACGCCGAGAAGGGCACCTCGGAGATCATCGAAGGCCTGGCCAACCCACGGCTGGATGAGCTGATCGGCACGCAGGCGCAGGAGCTGCGCGACGAGATCGAGCTGGTACGCGGTGCCTCTCACCCGTTCGAGCGGGACGCCTACCTGGCCGGGCAGCAGACGCCAGTGTTCTTTGGCAGCGCGGTGAATAACTTCGGCGTGCAGAGCCTGCTGGACGCGGTGGTCGACCTGTCGCCGCGGCCGCAGCCGCGGCCCACCACCGCGCGCGACGTAGAGCCTGCAGAAAAGCCCTTCACCGGCTTTGTGTTCAAGATCCAGGCCAACATGGACCCACGCCACCGCGACCGCATCGCTTTTGTGCGTGTCTGTTCGGGGCGCTTCGAGCGCGGCATGAAGCTCAAGCAGGTCGGCAGCGACAAGCTGTTGGCTGTGAACAACGCCATCACCTTCATGGCGCAGGACCGCAACACCACCGACGAGGCCTACCCCGGCGACATCATCGGCATCCCCAACCACGGCACCATCAAGCTGGGCGATACCTTCACCGAGGGCGAGAGCATCCGCTTCACCGGCATCCCCAGCTTCGCGCCCGAGCTGTTCCGCCGCGCGCAGATCCGTAACCCGCTCAAACTCAAGCAGCTGCACAAGGGCCTGCAGCAGCTGGCGGAGGAGGGCGCGACGCAGTTGTTCCGGCCGATCGCCAGCAACGACCTGATCCTCGGCGCGGTTGGCACGCTGCAGTTCGACGTCGTGGCGCACCGCCTTGAGCACGAGTACGCGGTGGAGGCGGGTTTCGAGGGTTGCACCTGGGCCACCGCGCGCTGGCTGCGCGGGCCGGATGCCGACATCAAGCAGCTGGTCGACAAGTCACCGCAGAACATCGCCCTGGATGGTGCCGGCGACTACGTCTACCTGGCGCCAAACAGGGTGAATCTGCAGATGGCGCAGGAGAAGTTTCCCGGCATCACTTTCGCCGCTACGCGCGAGATCGCCTAGCAGACCTGGGACATCCCTAGAACAGCTCGATGCGCTCGCCGTGCAGCACGCCGATGTCGTTGCTGCCACTCAGCGCGGCGCTGTGGTCGACGTGCTGGTTGACCATCACGTACTCCTTTTGCAGGCGCGCCAGCCGTACTGCGAACGAGTCACGCTCGCCGGGCTTGGGCGTGCCGCCATCGACCAGTTGCCGGCGCCAGGCTTCGATGTGCGCGCACAGCTCGTCCAGACCCTTGCCGATGGTCTCCAGCTGCTGACGGGTGATGTCCTGGAACTGCATCTCGCCCAGCGCCTCGGAGATCTCCATCGACATGATCTCGTTGCGGCTCTGCAATGACGCCTCGAGTACGGTGAGGAAGCCGATCACCTCGTGCAGCTCGCGGCTGAGGTCGTCCATGTTGCGGACCGTCTCCTCCACATCGAGGAGGTCGTTCAGGTGGCCGAGGTCCTCGGTCATGTGCTTGATGTCGCTCTCGACCTGACGGCTGAAGCCGGCGATGCCCTCGTCCACGCGCTGCGCGGCGTGCTCGGTCTCCTGCGCCAGCTTGCGCACCTCGTCGGCCACCACCGCGAATCCGCGACCGGCCTCGCCGGCGCGTGCCGCCTCGATCGCCGCGTTGAGCGCGAGCAGGTTGGTCTGCTTGGCGATATTGCTGATCATCTGGATCAGCGGCGCCAGCTCGCCCACACCCTTCAGGAAGTTGTCGATGCGGGCCTTTTCGCGCTGACCGCTCTCGGTGGCGATGGTCTGGTAGCGGCGAAGGTTCTCCAGCGTATCCCGGCTCTTGGTGATGTGCTCCTCGGCTCGCCCCGAGAACACTTGCGACTTGAGGTGGGTCTCCTCGACCTGCCCCGCCAGCTCACGGTTGCAGCGGTACAGCGAATCCAGTCGCTCCATCAGGCTGATGGTCGCTTCCTCGGTGCTGCGGCTGATGGTGCTGATGTGCCGCCGCAGGACCGCGTCGAACAGACCGAACTCGGCCATGTCGCCGGCCAACAGCGCACCCATGTCGGGTGCAGCGGGAGGCGGCTCGGTGGCCTCGCGGTGGCTCGAGTAGCGGGCATTCAGCCACCAGCCGGCGCCGAGTCCGAGCAGCAGCGTGAGCGCCGGTGCGATCCAGAGTGCTGCTGTCATCACGCCCCCGGGACCACCTGCTTGATGACCTTGACCAGGTCGGGCCCGCCCACCGGCTTCACCAGCCACCCGGTGGCGCCATTCTGCTTGGCCTCGTCGCGCTTGGTCTGCTGAGACTCGGTGGTCAGCGCCAGGATCGGCGTGAAGCGCAGCACGGTGCGCGCCTTCTTGATGAATTCGATACCGCCCATGTTGGGCATGTTTATATCGGTGATGATCAGATCGGGCTTGAGCCCGCCCTGCAATTTGCCGAAAGCGATCGCGCCGTCGCTGGCGGTCTCGGTCTTGAAGCCGGCCATGTCGAGGGTCTGTCGCAGGCTCATCAGCATGGTTGCCGAGTCATCGACAAGGAGGATGGTCTTCATCATGTCTCGGCCCTTCAGGCCGCCATGAGGGGTTGGAGGACCTGCTGCAGCGGTCCGGCTGCGGGCAGGGCGGTGATCGGCGGGCGTCGGGCCATCAACACCTGCAGCACCGCGCTGTGCACGTGCTCGCAGGCGGCAGCGTCGACTGGCGCACCGGGGTGCTGCATCACCCAGGACAGCAGGCCCTCGGCCTCCTCGACGCAGCAGACCCCGTTCAGCACGGCGCGGTCATCGCTGAATTCGATCGGCATCAGAGCAACTCCTTGAGGTTGAGGACCATCAGCACCGAACCATCCCCGAGCAGCGCGGTGCCGGAGTAGCCACCGAGTTCGCCGAGCACGCCGTCGAGCGGCTTGAGGATGAGGTCGAGTGTGGCGTCGAAGTCGTCAACGATGACGCCGACATCCTGCTCGCCCAGACGGATCACCAGCACCGCGACCTCGCCCTCTTCATTGGGTACCGGCGGTTCGGGTATGCGTAGCAGGTCATTGAGTGCGTACAGCGGGACGATGCGACCGCGCAGCACTGTGGTGCGCTGCTGCTTGATCGCGTGGATGGCCTTGGCCGGTACGCGCACGGTCTCCACTACCATGTCCATCTGCACGCCGAACATCTGCTCGGCGGAGCGGATGATCATGACGTTGGTGACCGCCATCGACAGTGGCAGCGCGATACGGATGCGCGTGCCGCGGCCCAGTTCGCTGGAGAGTTGCACGCTGCCATGAGCCTTCTCGATGGCGCTGCGCACCACGTCCATACCGACACCGCGGCCCGACAGGTCGCTGATCTGCTCGGCGGTCGAGAAGCCGGCGGCGAACACCAGTTGCACCGCCTCGTGATCGGTCATGGTGGCGGCGCGCGCCTCGTCGATCATCCCACGCTCAAGCGCCTTGGCCTTGATGCGCGCCGGGTCGATGCCGCGGCCGTCGTCGCCGATCTCGATGATGACGCGGTCCGCTTCCTGGAAGGCGGTGATGCGGATGATTCCGGTGTCCGACTTACCGGCCGCGCGACGTTCCTCGGGCGGCTCCAGGCCGTGGTCCAAGCTGTTGCGGACGATGTGGATGAGCGGGTCGGCGAGCGACTCGACGATGTTCTTGTCGGCCTCGGCGTCCTCGCCCTCCATGTAAAGCTCGACCTGCTTGCCGAGCTTGCGTGAGATGTCGCGGACCAGGCGCGGGAAGCGCTGGAAGATGTTGCCGACCGGCAGCATCCGCACCTGCATGATGGCGTCCTGCATCTCTTCTGCGATGCGGTTGATGACGCCGTACTGGTTCTTGATCTCGCGCGCGATCTCGCGCGGGTTGGTCGACACCTCGGCGCGCGCGGCCAGATAGGGCAGGGCGTTCTTTGCCACCACCATCTCGCCGATCAGGTCCATCAGGCGGTCGATCTTCTCCTGCGAGACCTTCAGCACGCGATTGGCGCTGTGGTCGATCGCGGCTTCTGCCAGCTCGCTGCGGATCGCCTCGAGCCCGCCACCCGCGGGCGCGGTCGGCCGCTCGGCCACGGCGGCACCGGCGTTGGCTGCCGGTCGCGCCGCTGCGGCGGTTGCTGCTGCCACCGTCTTCTGTACCGCTGCGGCGGCCGCAGCAGCGGGCGTCACGGCCGGAGCCGGGCGGGCTGCGGGCGTGGCCGGCGGCTTGGCAGCTGCGGGTGCGGTTGCCACCGGCAGCGTGGCGGCAGGCAACGCGCCGCCGCTGTGCCAGTTCGCGACCACCTGCCGCAGACCCGCGGCATCCTTGGCGGCGCCAAGCGCCTGGATCGCGGTGGCGTCGTCGACGCGGCCCTCGTAACGGCGCATGCCGGCCAGCGCGCTGGCAGCCGCCAGCAGCACCGCCGCGACTGGCTCGCCGTCGAGCATGTGCACGTGGCTGGCCAAGATACGGTCGACCAGTTCCAATTCGTCGTCGTTGAGCACGCGCGCCCGCAGAACCGCACTGCGCGGCGCCGGCGCCGGCGCCTCGCCACCGTGAGGAGTGCCCGCCGCCATGCGGTCGAGTACGCGCGCCAGAGGGTCGCCGCTGTCGGTCTTGAGGCAGGCTTCCAGGGCCTCGTCGATGGAACCGTGGGCGATACCGTGGGAGCTGGCCAAGCCACGCAGCACGAACGCCACTGACCGCCAGACCCCTTCGCTGTTCTCCGGATTGGTGCGCGCCAGCACCTCGTACTGGCAGCGCAGGATGCGGCCGGCTGCAACTTCTTCTTCCTCGCTCAACCCGCGACCGGCCAGTGTGTCGACCGATTGCGGGTCCGGCTCATGTACAGCGTCGGCGGCTATGGCCTGGCCGGAATTCGCCGCCATGGTGGTCATCTCGACCTGGTCCGGCACGTAACGGAAGTGATGCTCCAGTTCCTCGCGCGTCGCCTCGCAGGCGCCCACGATCGTCAGATTGCACTCGTAAGGGTCGAAGGCGTCACTGTCCGGCCACGGTTGCAGCGGCAACACCGACAGGTGCACCAGGCCGGGGGCATTGATGGCGGTGAACAGCGGGTCGTCGCCCTTGAAGAAACAGGCGGGCTCCGGTGTGTAGCGGAACTGAATCGAACCACCACTCGGCAGGCTTGCGTCGCCGCCGCCAGCCCCAGTGCTCGACGCCGACTGTGCACCGTCTGCATCAGCGTCAGGGGACGCCGTTTGATTGTCTTGCGCTTTGGTCTCTGCCACGTCGTCGGCGCCGAGCGCTTCGACAGACACGTCCTCGGCTGCGACCGGCTCGGGCGCTTCTTCAGCCGGCGCGGCCGCCTCTACGGGTGCCGCCGCGGCGCCGAGCGACCCTTCGCGCAGCGCCCGCAGCGATACGGCCAGTTCCTTGCCGGCGTCACACAGGGTGGGGGCCAGCTCGTTGCCGGCCTCGATGCAGTCGAGCATCGCCGAGACGATGTCCATGCACTCCAGCAGGTGATCGGCGATCTCGGCATCAAAATTGCGCCGGCCATCACGGACCGCGTCCAGCAGGTCCTCACCGGCGTGCACCATGTGGGTGAACGCTGCGTATTCGGGGAACAGCCCACTGTTGCCTTTTAGCGTGTGGACACCCCGGAACAGCTCGTCGATCGCCTCGCTATTGCCAGGCTCTCGCTCGAGGGTCAGGAGCCCGCTGGCGATCGACTCGAGGAAATCCCTCGACTCGATGACGAACTGCTCGAGCAGCGGATTCATGGTCAGGCCGGCTCTCCCAGCATCAGTCGCACGCTGGTGGTCAGTTCAACCGGACGTGCCGGCTTGATCAAGTAGAAGTTGGCGCCGGCGGCGAACGCACGGTCGCTGTCCTTGGTCTCCGACTCGGTGCTGACCATGATCGCCGGCACCTGCGAAAATTCGTCGCGGGCCCGCAGCTCGGCAATGAAGCGATAGCCGTCCATCTTCGGCATGTTGATGTCGACGATGAAAAGGTCGTAAGAGGTGGTGAGCGCCTTTTCAAGCGCCTCCAGACCGTTCACCGCCTCGTCGACCTCGAAGCCGCAGTCTTCGAGGATCTTGCGGTGGTACATGCGTACCGTCGCAGCATCGTCGATGATGAGTACGCGTTTCATGAGGGCTCCTGTCAGGGTTTCTGGTACACGATCGCGTCCGCGAACTTGCGGATGCGGAATACGCTTGAGATGCGGCTCATCGACTCGGAATGGCCGAGGCAGATGAAGCCGCCCGGGTTGAGAGCGTTGTAGAACACGTCCGCCGCACCACGACGAGACACGTCGTCGAAGTAGATCAGCAGGTTGCGACAGAAGATCAGGTCGAAGTGGTGATAGGCCCGCGCGCTCAGAGGGTCGGACAGATTGCACTGCGTGAAATCGACCGCCTCGCGCAGATCGTTGCTGATCTGCCAGTCGCCGGTGCGCGTCTTCTTGAAGTATTTCTGCAGCAACGCGGCCGGCAGGTTCTGCACCGAGCGCTGGCTGTAGATGCCCTGCTTGGCCTGCGCCAGGATGTCGGTGTCGATATCCGAGGCAACGATCTCGACGTCGTAGTTGGCGATGTCGGGCCAGTGTTCGAGCAGGTACAGGCAGATCGAATAGGGCTCCTCGCCGGACGAGCTCGGGATCGACCAGATGCGGATCGGCTCACCGGGGCGCTTGTTGCGGGCGATCTCCGGCAGCAGCGAGGTGACCATGCACTTGAACTGATACTCCTCGCGAAAGAAGTAGGTCTCGTTCACGGTCATCACGTTGACCAGCTGCTGCAACTCCGCCCCCCGCGTGTCGAATCGCAGGTTGACGAAGTACTCGCGGAAGCTGGCCGTTCCGGTCGCGGCGAGCCGCTCGACCAGACGCTTGTCGACGAAGTAGCGCTTGCTCTCTTCGAAGTAGATACCGGTCTTGCGATAGAAGAACTCGCGGAACTTGAGGAAGTCCTCCTCGCTGATCTGGTCCGAGGCTTGCGCCGGCGTGACAGGGGCGATGCGGCGGGCAGCCGCCGCTACAGTAGGAGCGAGCATGTTCAGGCCGCGATCTTGTCGAGCGCCGATGCAACGGCGAAGGTGATGAAAGGCTCGTCGGCGAAACGTTCTTCCAGACGGGCCAGCGGGACCCGCGCGCGCGCGTCTCCAACCTCACCGATGAGATCCACTGCGGTGGCGCAGACGTTGATGTGGCGGTCGGTCTCGATCACCGCGATCAGCCAGTCCACGACCTTGGGGTGCTTCAGCGATTCCAGGATGTTGACGGCGAAGATGCGGACGTCCGGGTCAGGGTCGGCGAGCAGATGTGGCATGTGGGGCGCGATCGCATCCGGCTGATCCTTGAGCAGGTCGATGACGTCGTTGCGCAGGCTGGCGTCATCGCTGCGCAGATAGCCCAGCACGCCCTCGACCACGCTCGGGCCGCCGATGCCAGCCAGGCTGCTGACGATGGCCTGGCGGACCGCGTAGTCCTCCTCGTCGGCCAGCTGCGCCAGCAGTTCGGCGACGGACTCGATGTCCCCGGCCAGCTCCAACGCTGCGGTTCGTCGCAGGTCAGGATCGCTGCCGCTCAACTGCATGAAGAGGACGGCGCGGCTGGGGCGCGCGTTGCCCTCCTGGATCTGCTCCAGTGCCGCCAGCGTCGTTTTGACCAGTGCCATGCTCTCCTCCTGCTGTCCCGCTAAAGCCTTGTTGTCAGTGCAGCGTCCACTGCACCAGTTGATCGGCGATCTGTGCCGAATCGAGGGTCAGCGTGGCGCCGCCACGCTTCACCAGTTCTCCCGGCATGCCAAATACCACCGCCGAGCGTTCCGATTCGGCGATGGTGCGTCCCCCTCGCCGGAATACTTCAACCATCGCATCGGCGCCGTCGTCGCCCATGCCGGTCAACATCACTGTGATCAGTTTTTGCGGGTGGCAGACGCGCAGCGCGCTGTCCACCAGAGCCTCCACCGAGGGGTGCCAGCTGTAGCGCCGGTCGGCCGGCTTGACCACCGCGTAAAGGCGCCCGCCGCGGTCACTCACGAACATGTCGGAGCCACCCTGGGCGATGTAGACGCAACCGGCCTCAAGTGCGGTCGGCTGATTTACCTCCATCACCTTCATCGCGCAGTGCGTATCCAGTCGATTCGCAAAGGGCCCGGTAAAGGCCACCGGCATGTGCTGGGCGATCAGGATCGGCCACGGGAAGTAGGCTGGCAGGCTGGGCAGGATCTCCTCCAGCGTGCGCGGGCCGCCGGTCGAGACGCCGATGACCACCAGGCCGTAGGGGTACTTGCCGGCGCCGGGCGCGAGCTGGGCCGACAACGACTGGCTGGCTGCAGAGGGTCGCGCGACGGCCGTCGCCGTGCTGCGGGGCAGCGGCGCACGGGGCGCCTCGCGGCGCGGCGCCGGCGACTCGGCGCGGGCGGGTGCGGCTGCCGGCCGCGCGCCCTTCAGCACCCGCGCGCCGGCCGCGGCCCGCACCTTGCACAGCAGCTCGCCGCGCACCTGGTCGATGGACAGTGAGATGGTGCCGTCCGGCTTGGGCAGGTAGTCGACAGCACCCAGCGCCATCGCCTCCAGCGTCGCCATCGCACCCTTTTCGGTGAGCGAGCTGAGCATCACCACCGGCGTCGGGCGCTGCACCATGATGTGGGAGAGCGCCGTCAGACCGTCCATCTCCGGCATGTTGATGTCCAGCGTGATCACGTCCGGGCCAAAACGGTCAAGTTGCTGCAAGGCCTCGCGGCCATTGCGCGCAACCTCGACCTCAAAGCCGGGTTCATCCTCGAGCATCGAGACGAGCTGCTTGCGCATCAGCGCGGAGTCGTCGACGACAAGAACGCGTGTCATGGCCCGAACCTCAAGCAGCCATGTCCTGGAGGGCGTCGAGTTCGTCCGCTTCCAGCAGTTGTTCGGGTTCGATCATCATCACCAGCCGCTTGCTCTGCTGCAGGTTGGCGACGCGGCGGATCAGCTTGGCTTGCTCGGCGGAAAGGCGGGGGCTCTCCTCGATCGCCTCGTGCGGGATCTTCATCACCTCGGCCACCGAATCGACGATGAAGCCGGTGCGGGTGCCGTTGAGCAGGTAGACCATGATGCGTTGGCGGTCGCTGCGTTCGGTGCTCTCCAGCCCGAAGCGACGGCGTTGGTCGATCACCGCCAGCACCGAGCCGCGCAGGTTGATCACGCCCTCGACAAACTCCGGCGACTTCGGCACGCGCGTCAGCGCTTCCGGTACGCGCACGATCTCCTGCACCGAGCCGATGGGCACGCCAAATTCGGCCGCACCCAGACGGAACACAACCACCTGCGATTCATCGGCATTGCTGGCATCGCCAGCGTCGGTTCCTGCCATGTCCTGCTCCTCCACGTTCTCCTGCTGGTTGCTGATGCTTTCGAGCACGGCTGCCGAGAACAGGCGTTCGGGGGCGATCACCGACACCAGTCGCGCGCCCTCGCCCAGGCGACAGATGGCGACGATGTCGCTCTCGCCGTCACGCGCCATGATCGGCGGCATCTCATCAACAAGTTCATTGGGTACGCGCAGCACCTCGCTGACGCGGTCCATCACCAGGCCCACCGAGACCTCGTTCAGGTTGACCACCACGACCCGGTCGGTCGCGGACAGCTCGCGGTGCGGTAGCGCGAACAGGTGGCGCAGGCTCACCAGCGGCAGCAAGCGGTTGCGCAGGGTCATGATGCCGACCAGTGCTGCTGGGCCATCCGGTACCTGGATCACGTGTTCCGGCGCCTGGACGATCTCCTGCACCGAAGCGATCTGGATGGCGTACTCCTGATTCTCGACAACGAAACTCACCAGTTGTGTCTCGTCGCTCAGGCCGTCTTCGTCAGCTTCGCCACCCGACTGGCGCGCGGCCTCGCCGATGGCCGAACCGGTGGCGCGGCTGATCTCGGCGAAGGAGCGCTCGATCAGGCGGGCGAAGTCGACCAGCATGATCATGTCTTCGCCAGCGCCCTTGATCACGCCGCTGATGAGGTCGCTGCGGCCGGCCTCACTCAGGTTGTCGGAAGGCTCAAGCTGGTCCGGTTCGATCGAGATGACGCTGGTCACGCAGTCGACGACAAATCCCATCGGCGAGCCGAGGTCGATCACCACCGCGCGCGTCAGTTCATCGTCCTGAACGTCTGGCAGGCTGAAGATCTGCCGCAGGCTCACGATCGGCAGCACATGACCGCGAAGGTTGGCGAGCCCCAGCAGGTGCCCGGGTGCCAGCGGCACGCGCACCGCGTCCGGCACGCGGATGATCTCCTGGACCGGCGCCATGGGCGCGGCGAAGGTCTCGCCGCCGACCTTGAAGGTCACGTACTGGTGCAGTTCCTCGACCGAATCCTCTTCGGCCCCCCCGACATCGGCCGGGTCTGCGGTCAGATCGCTCATCACGTTCTCCCGTGGACCGGTCAGGCGCTCTGCAGCTCGTCGGCCAGCGAGGCGATCTCCTCGATCGCTGCGGACAACTCTTCAGCCCCCTGTGACTGCTGACGGGCGGCGGTGGAGGCTTCGCCGGCGGCCTGCTCGGCCTCGGCGGCGGCGGCGCTGATCTGCTCCACACCGGCCTTCACCTGCGACACCTGTGCCGCGATCTCCTCCGACAGCGTCAGGGCCTGTTGGCTACCGCCGGCCAACTCGCTAACGTCAGACTCCATCTGCACCAGCGCGCTGGTGATGCCCTTGGCCTTCTCCACTTCGACCATCGCCGCGGTGGCAATCTCTTCGAGGTCACGGCGGACCGCGCCGATCTGGTCCTGGACGCTCTTCACCATATCCTTGATGCGGTCGGCGTTCTCGGCCGAGTCGTGCGCCAGATTGCGGATGTCAGTGGCGACCACCACGAAGCCCTTGCCGAACTCACCAGCGCGGGCAGCTTCGATGGCGCCGTTCACCGCCAGCATATTGGTCTGGATCGACACCGACGTGATCGCGTCGACGATCTTGTCGATGCGTCGGCTGACCAGTTCCAGCTCCTTGATCTGGCCCAGGCTCGACCGGGTAGTCTCGACCGAGGTCTTGATGCCGGTGACCAGTGCGTCGATGTTGGTCTTGTTGTCGCTCAGCAGCTTCTGGATCGCCCGCGAGCGCTCGAGTGCGGTGTCGGCACGCTCACGCGAGAGCCGCGAGCTGCTCTCGATCTGCGTCACCGCCGAGGACGACTCCTCGCAGGCGGCGGCCTGGGTCTGCGCGCCCTTCCGGATCTCGTCGATGGCCACCATGATCTGCGTCGAGGCGCGGTTGATCTCCTGCACCGCAGAGGACAACTCCTCGGCCGCCGAGGCAACGTCCTCGGCGCTCTTGGAGATGTTGGTGCTGTTCTTCAGGTCCTCGGCGATCTCGGCCAGGCTGGCGGCGGTCGCCTCGCACTCGGCCAGGGCCTGTGCCTGCTCCGACACGGTCTTGGCCGATTCCTCGCAGGCCGAAGATTGCTGTTCGGCAGCGGCTGCGATGGACTCGGCACCGCGCATGGCCTGATTGGCAGCGGCCGAGGCCTGCTGTGCGGCGGTGGCGATCTCGTCGGCGCCGGACACGATCTGGCCCGAGTCGCTCTCGATCTGCTTGAGCTGGGCGGTGATGATCTTGCCCTTCTCGGCCTCTTCCTGGACCAGTGTCGCCGACTGGTTGATGCCGTCGGAGATCACCTTGACCTCGCCCTGGATCTGCGACACCAGCTGCTGGATCTCGCCGGCGCTCTTCTCGGAAGTCTCGGCGAGGGTACGCACCTCGTCGGCCACCACGGCGAAGCCCTTGCCGTGCTTGCCGGCGCGTGCCGCCTCGATGGCTGCGTTGAGCGCCAGCAGGTTGGTCTGGTCGGCGATGCGAGCCACCGCCTTGACGATGTCGCCGATATTGGCGGCTTGCCGCTCCAGTTCGGCGACCATCTCCACCGACGCAACCTGACGCTGCGCGGCGATGCTGACGTTGCTCACCGATACGGCGACATCGGTCTGGATAGTGCCGGCCAGTGTCTGCATGTTGCCGGCGCGGGTCTGCGCAACCTTGGCGCCCTGCATCTGCTGGGTGATCGCCGAAGTCATCGAGGTGACCGCCTGCAGCGACTGCTGGGCGGCGCTCGAGGCTTGTTGTGCGCCGGCAGAAATGGTGTCGGAGGCGCGGCGCAGCTCTTCGGATGCGCTAGCGGCCTCGTTGATGCCAGAGGCCAATTCGGCTGATGCCGCCGCGATGCGCTCGGCTGCCTGCTGCTGCTTGGCAAGTGTGCGCGCCTTGCGTCTCAGCGCATCGGCATCGCGGCTCGAGACCGAAGGCTGTTCGGTGCTGCGCGGCGGCGCGTCGTTGTGCGATTCAAGGTCCACCCGCGTCTTCTTGACCAGAGCCATCTGCTTCCCCTTCCCAAGGATCGTCTGCCACGCTTCCTGCATCCAGAGCGTTCCGCACCTTTGGGGGTGCGCGTCTAACGCTGGCTTGCGGAAACCGTTAAGGGCGTACGTTTAAGTCAATTGACTTATAAAACGCCAAGTAGACGTAGGCTAAATCAGGGTTGGGAGAAAAGCAAACTCTATCGCGCACAAAAGAAAAGCCCCTGAAGGATCAGGGGCTCTGGCAGGTGCCGGAAAGTCTCAGTGGCCCGTATTCAGGCCATCTTCGGGGTGGCGCACGGGCTCAGCCACGCCGCATCGAGTCGAAGAAGTCGGCGTTGGTCTTGGTCGCGCGGATCTTGTCGAGCAGGAATTCCATCGCGTCGAGGTCGTCCATCGGATAGAGCAGTTTGCGCAGCACCCAGACCTTCTGCAGGATGTCCGGCGGCAGCAGCAATTCCTCGCGGCGGGTGCCCGAACGATTCACGTTGATGGCCGGGAACACGCGCTTCTCGGCGCTGCGGCGGTCGAGGTGGATCTCACTGTTGCCGGTGCCCTTGAATTCTTCGTAGATCACCTCGTCCATCCGGCTGCCGGTGTCGACCAGTGCGGTGGCGAGGATGGTCAGCGATCCGCCTTCCTCGATGTTCCGCGCGGCACCAAAGAAGCGCTTGGGCTTCTGCAGCGCGTTGGCGTCGACACCGCCGGTCAGCACCTTGCCCGATGCCGGCTGCACGGTGTTGTAGGCGCGTGCGAGGCGGGTGATGGAGTCGAGCAGGATAACGACGTCCTTCTTGTGCTCGACCAGGCGCTTGGCCTTCTCGATCACCATCTCGGCGACCTGCACGTGACGCTGCGGTGGTTCGTCGAAGGTGCTGGCGACCACCTCGCCGCGCACCGTGCGGCTCATTTCGGTCACTTCTTCCGGGCGCTCGTCGATCAGCATCACGATGAGGACGACGTCGGGGTGGTTGCTGGTGATGGCATGCGCGATGTGCTGCATCATCACCGTCTTGCCGCTCTTCGGCGGGGCGACGATGAGGCCGCGTTGGCCCTTGCCGACCGGCGCGATCATGTCGATGACGCGGCTGGTGATGTTCTCTTCGGCCTTGATGTCGCGCTCGAGCTTCAGATGCTCATCGGGGTGCAGCGGCGTCAGGTTCTCGAACAGGATCTTGTTCTTGGCCTTCTCGGGCGGCTCGCCGTTGATGCTGTCGACCTTGACCAGCGCGAAGTAACGCTCGCCTTCCTTCGGCGTGCGGATCTCGCCCTGGACGGTGTCGCCGACGTGCAGGTTGAAGCGGCGGATCTGCGACGGGCTGACGTAGATGTCATCGGGGCCTGCCAGGTAGCTGGTGTCGGGGCTGCGCAGGAAGCCGAAGCCATCCGACAGCACCTCCAGCGCACCGCTGCCGCTAATGGTCTCGCCCTTCTTGGCGTGGTTCTTGAGCAGGGCGAAGATGAGTTCCTGCTTGCGCAGGCGATTGGCGCCCTCGATCTCGAAGGCGGTAGCCATCTCGACCAGTTCGGTGACGTGTTTGTTCTTGAGGTCTGCAAGATCCATGCGTGGACGGCCCTTGTATGGGCAAGAGTTGCGGGGAGGGGCGAAGCGGGGGAGGGAGCAGGCCGGCGGGGAACCCGCGGCGAGGTTCGCTGCGACAGGATGCCGTCAGCGAACCTTCACGGTAAGGCGGTTAGAGGTTGCTGTCAATGAAAGCCGTCAGTTGCGACTTGGACAGCGCGCCGACCTTGGTCGCGGCGACGTTGCCGTCCTTGAACAGCATCAGCGTCGGGATGCCACGGATGCCAAAGCGCGTCGGCGTGTCCGGGTTCTGGTCGATGTTGACCTTGGCGATGGTGACGCGGCCGGCATATTCACGGGCGACCTCGTCAAGGATCGGCGCGATCATCTTGCACGGGCCGCACCATTCGGCCCAGTAGTCCACCAGCACCGGCTGGCTGGCCTTCAGGACATCGGTCTCGAAGGATGAATCACTGACATGCAATATGGAATCGCTCATGGATGGAGTGGTGGCTTTTGGAGAGGGCGGGATGGGGGAGGTCTGGCGCTTGCTTGCCTGTCGTGGGCTGTCGGCGCTGCCCGACGGGGCTGCAGGCGTGCGGGGCGGCGAAAACCACCCCGGCGCAAGCCGCATATTAACGGTATCTGCCGCGGCCTGTCACGGACCCCGCTCAGACGTCTGGTAGACTTCAAAGTTCAATTGTCATAACGACTTCGCGACCTCGGGCTTGCAGGCCCGGCGCAACACCAAACGGGGACGCTTCCGCCATGACCTATGTAGTGACCGAAGGCTGTATCAAGTGCAAGTTCACCGACTGTGTCGACGTCTGTCCGGTGGATTGTTTCCGTGAGGGCCCCAACTTCCTCGTGATCGACCCGGATGAGTGCATCGACTGCACGCTCTGTGTCGCCGAGTGTCCGGCCGACGCCATCTTCGCCGAGGACGACGTGCCAGCGGACCAGCAGGACTTCATCGAGATCAACGCCGAGCTGGCGCGACTGTGGAAGCCGATCATCGAGAGCAAGGACCCGATGCCGGAGGCGGACGACTGGGTCAAGGTGAAGGAAAAGCGGAGCATGCTCGAGCGCTGAGCCGGCTTCTCGCATGACCGCCGGGGCTCACGCCGTGGCCGGTCAGCCCGTCTGTATCTCCCTGCCGCCAGAGGACCCGCTCGGGACCCTCGCCAACGCCTTGCTGCACGCTGCCGGCAGCCCCACCGGTCTGGCCGGACTCACCGTACTGCTGCCTCACCTCGGGCTCGGTGCCGGCTTGGCCCGGGCGATCGGCGAAGCGGCGGGCGGTCCCTGCCCGCTGCCGCGCATCATCACGTTGCAGGAGTGGCTCGCTCGCCAGCCGCTGCCGCCAGTCACCCTGACCGAGGCGCAACTGGTGGCGGTCCTGCACCGCGAGCTGGCTGCCCGCGCTTGGCTGGCCGGTGCCGACCACTGGGCGATGGCGGCAGAGCTGGCCGACCTGTTCGAGGCGATGGGGCGCAACTGCAGCCCCTTTCCGGATACGCCCGATGAACTCGCCGGGCTGCTGGAGCGTGCCTATCAAGCGCGCGCCAGCGAGCTGCTGCGCGGCGACGCGCAGCTGGTTCACGAGCTCTGGTTCGCCTGCGAGGGCCAGCCCAGATGGGGTCTGAGCCGCTGGCAGCGCGACGGGCTGGCCATGGCCCATCTGCTGCGCCACCCCGAAGGCCCGCTATGGGTGTTCGATGCGGCGCGCGCGACGCCACAGGCGGCCGCTTTCTTCGAGCGCTACGCCGAGTCCACACCAGTCACCCTGGCGCTGCTGGACGCTGGCGCCGGGTCGCGCTCGTGGTGGGTGCAGCAGGCTTGCCTCGGCGAAGGCAGCCCGCTGGCCGACCGCGCGCGCGCGTGCTCTGCTCAGGCCCCGCAGCCGCCCTCCGGCATCCACTTGCACCGCGCACTGGGCCGCGAGGGCGAGGTGCGGCACGCTTGCGACACCGTGTGCGAGTGGCTGTCTGCCGGCCTGCAGCGCATCGCGGTGGTGGCCACCGACCGCGCGCTGGCCCGCCGACTGCGGGCGATGCTCGAGCGCCGCGGCGTGCTGGCCGAGGACAACGCCGGGTGGTCGCTGGCGACCACCCGTGTTGGCGCCGTGGTGCGCGACCTGCTGCGTCTGCAGATGCGCCCCACCGCAGCGCTCTTGCAGTCCTGCATCGATTCGCCGCTGGTCGCCCAGTCGCAGCGGGACCTGCTGCAGGCCGCGCTGTGGCCAGCGCTTGCCAACCTGCCGCCACGCGCGCTGCTTGACTGGGACGTGCTTGCCGGCAACCTGGCCGGTTCGGCCGAGGCATCGGCCTGGCTGACCCATTGGCGTGCGGCACTGCGGACGATGGGCGGTCGCTCGCGGTCGCTGGCCGGCTGGCTTGACGCGCTGGTGACCATGCTCGAGCGCATCGCTCCACACCTCACGCTAGACGCTGCCGGCCAGCAACTGCTGGCACACCTGCGCGAATCCGGCGCCGCGCTGGCTGGCGACACCGCGTCGTGCGGCCGCCGCGAACTGGCCGGCTGGCTCGACTGGACGCTCGAGAACGCGCTGTTCCGAGACGCGTCGGTGCAGAGCCCGGTCCTGCTCACCCACCAGTCGGCGCTGCGCGGCCTGTGTTTCGATGCGCTCATCGTCGTCGGTGCTGACGCCGCGCACCTGCCCTCCGCTGCGCCGCGGTCGCGCATCGTCCGCGATGCCGCTCGCGTCGAGCTGGGCCTGCAGGATGCCGCGGCGCGCAGGCGCTGGGCGGTAGAGGACTGGTGCCTGCTGATCGGCAGCGCGCCCCGCGTCGTCATCTCCTGGCAGGCCCTTGACGATCGTGGTGAGCCGAACGTCGCCTCGCCGCTTGTGCAGCTGATGCAGGGCTTCCACGCTCTGGCGTGGGGGCATCCGCTGCCTGAAGCCACACCATTTGCCACCCCGGTTGCGGTTTCGCCACCAGCACTCGGGCCGGTCGAGTTGGCGGTCATGGCGGCGCTGCCGCCGGCGCTCAGCCCGACCGGCTACCAGGCCCTGCTCGAATGCCCCTACCGCTGGTTCGTGCGCAGCGGCCTCGGCCTCAAGCCGCCGCAGGAGGCCAGCGAGACCGTCGAGCCGCGCGACTTTGGCGTCGCTGTGCATGACATCCTGCGCGCCTTTCACCGCGCCGTGCCGGTCGTGTCGTCGGTCGGGCGAGATGCCGCGTTGGCTGAACTCGACGCGGTGGCGGTGCGCATATTCGCGCCGATCACGGCGCGTGACTTCGCGGCCGGTGCCTGGCTCGAGCGCTGGCGCGCTGTCGCACCGGCCTATCTCGACTGGCAGCTCGACCGCGAGGCGCAGGGCTGGCGCGTCGAGGTGTCAGCGTGCGAGGAGAAGGTGCGCGGCCTGCTGTCCATCGATGGCGGCGAGGTCACGCTGCATGGCCGACCGGATCGGGTCGATACCCGCCAAGGTGCCGAGGGTGGGCGCGCCGTCATCGACTACAAGACCGGCTCGCGCAAGGCGCCGGAGCGGCTGGCGGAAGACCCCACCGAGGACGCGCAGCTGGTGCTGTACGCACACCTTCTCGAGCAGGTACAGGCGGTGGCGTACCTGCCGCTGGGTAGCGATGCCCTCAAAAAGGACGCCCTGAAGGCCGTGGTGCTCTCGGACCCGGCGCTCGAACAGGTGGTATCGGGGCATCTGGAGCGTCTTGCGGACACGCTGCAGCGCGCCGCTGCCGGAGAGGCGCTGCGGGCGATGGGTGACGACGCTGCGTGTCGCTACTGCCACGCGCGTGGCATCTGCCGGCGCGACCACCGTGCAGCCGCAGCAGACTCAGCCGTCAGCGCAGCCGAACCCACCTGACCCGGTCGGCCGCTGCCAGCCGCGGTTGCTAGTTCTGGGCGCGACCGAGCAGGGTGGCCAGAACGTCGAGGAAGCGCTGGTTCTCGTGCGGCAGCCCGATCGACACGCGCAGGTGCCGTGGCATTCCGTAACCAGCCACCGGCCGCACGATCACACCGTGCTTCAGCAGCCCGGCGTTCACGGTAGCGGCATCGCCCACTTCGACCGCCACAAAATTGGCCGCTGAGGGGATGTACGGCACGCCCAGCGCGTCAAGGCCGGCGCGCATCTGTGCCATGCCCTCACGGTTGGCCGCTGCGCTGCGCGCAACAAAGTCGTCATCGCCAAGTGCCGCCACAGCCGCCGCCAGCGCGATGCTGTTGACGTTGAATGGCTGACGCACGCGGTTGCAAAGGTCGATCAGCACCGGGGCGCCCACGCCGAAGCCGACGCGCAGACCTGCCAGGCCATAGATCTTGGCCAACGTGCGTGTAACCAGCAGGCGTGGGTGTTCGTTGACCCAGGCCAGACTGTCGCTGCGCTGCGACGGCTCCAGATACTCGGTGTAGGCCTCGTCCAGCACCGCCACCACATGCTCTGGCAGCGAGAAGATGAACTCGCGCACGGCGTCCGGTGCCAGCAACGTGCCGGTGGGGTTGTTCGGGTTGGCGATCCACACCACGCGTGTATCAGGGCGGATGGCGGCGCGCATGGCGTCCAGGTCGTGGCCGTAATCGCGCGCCGGCACCTCGATGCGAGTCGCGCCGACGGTCTGGCACACCAGTCCGTACACGGCGAAGGCGTGCTGGCTGTAGACAGCGCTGCTGCCCGGGCCCAGGAAGACCCGTCCGACGATGTCCAGAACGTCATTGGAGCCGTTGCCGAGCACGATCTGGCTGGGATGCAAGGTGAACTTGGCCGACAGCGCCGCCTTCAGGTCGAAGCCCGCGCCGTCGGGATAGCGCGCCAGCTCGCCGAGCGCGCCGGCGGCCGCGGCGATGGCCGACGGGCTCATACCGAGCGGGTTCTCGTTGCTCGCCAGCTTGACGATGTCGGCCTCGCTGATGCCGGTCTCGCGCGACAGTTCGGCGATCGGCTTGCCGGTCTGATACGCCGCGATGCCGCGCACACTCTCCAGCGCGAGGCTGTCGCAGCCGCCGGGTGCGAGCCGGTCGTTCATCGTGCCGCCAGTCGGAGCGCTGCCACCTAGAGCACCGCCACCGGGTAGGCGCCGAGTACGCGCACGAACGCCGCGACATGCTCGAGTTCGGTCAGCGCCGCCGAAAGCCCCGCATCGTCGCGATGACCCTCTAGATCGACGAAGAACACGTACTCCCACAGACCGGTGCGTGCCGGCCGCGATTCGAGCCGTGTCATGCTCACGCCGTGTCGCGCCAACGGCCCGAGCAACTCGTGGACCGCGCCCGGCCGGTTGCGCGCGCCGACAACCAGCGACGTCTTGTCATGGCCAGAGCGGCCGGCGGCGTGGCGGCCAAGTACCCAGAATCGCGTCGTGTTGTTGGGTTCGTCCTCGATGTTGCGGTGGGCGATGACCAGGTTATAGCGTTCGGCGGCGAGCTCGCCGGCGATGGCAGCGCTGCCCGGGTCTTCGGCGGCCCGGCGCGCGGCCTCGGCGTTGCTTGCCACCGGGATACGCTGCGCCAAGGCCAGTTCGCGGTTGAGCCACTCGTGGCACTGCGCCAGCGACTGCGCGTGCGAATAGACGCGCTCGACGGGGGCGGTGCCGCTGGCGTGGCGCATCAGGTGCTGCTGCACGCGCAGCACCACCTCGCCGCACACCGACAGCGAGCTGCCGGTCATCAGGTCGAGGGTGCGGCCGACCGCGCCCTCGGTGGAGTTCTCCACCGGCACCACGCCGTAGTCGTCGGCGCCCGATTCCACGGCGCGGAACACGTCATCGATTGTGGCGTGCGGGTTCACCGCGGCGGCGTGTCCGAATTGCTTGATCGCGGCTGCTTCGCTAAAGGTGCCGTGTGGGCCGAGGCAGGCGATCGACAGCGGCTTCTCCAGCGCCAGGCAGGCCGACATCACCTCACGGAACAGCCGCGCCACCACCTCGCCGGAGAGCGGTCCCGGGTTTGCCGCCTTGAGGCGCCGCAGAACCTGCGCTTCACGCTCCGGCCGGTAGATGGCGACCTTGCCGGCGTCGCCCGCCGCGCCGTCGGCCTTCAGTTCGCCGATCTGCCGAGCCAGGCGGGCACGGGCGTTGAGACGCTCGAGGATCTCGTCGTCGAGCGCGTCGATCTGGCCGCGCAGGCTGGCGAGCGGGTCTGACACCGTGGCCCCCTTATTCCTCGTCTTCGTCGCCGGTCTCGACGACCTTTTCCAGGCCAGCCAGCAGCTCGCCATCGTCCAGGTTGATCAGCGTCACGCCCTGGGTCGAGCGGCCCATCTCGCGGATCTCCTTCACCCGGGTGCGGATCAGGACGCCGCCGGTGGTGATCAGCATGATCTGGTCTTCCTTGGTCACCAGTTGCGCGGCAACCACCTTGCCGTTGCGCGCCGAGGTCTGGATGGCGATCACGCCCTGAGTGCCACGGCCGTACAGGGGGTACTCGGAGAGCGCGGTGCGCTTGCCGAAACCGCGCTCGGTGGCAGTCATCACCGACATCGATTCGTCTTCGGCCACCAGCATCGCGATCACCGCGCCGCCGCTGCCCAGCTTGATGCCGCGAACGCCGCGCGCACCACGGCCCATCGGCCGCACGTCGCCCTCGGCAAAGCGCACCGCCTTGCCGGCGTCGGAGAACAGCATCACATTGCAATTGCCATCGGTGACCTGCGCGCCAACCAGGAAGTCGTCCTCGTCAAGGCCGACGGCGATGATCCCCGAGGGGCGCGGCCGGCTGAAGTCTGACAGCGGCGTCTTCTTGACCACGCCACGGCGGGTCGCCATGAACACGAAGTGGCCGTCATCGAACTCCTTGACCGGCAGCAGGGCGGTGATCTTTTCGCCCTCCTGCAGGGGGAGCAGGTTGACGATCGGCTTGCCGCGCGCGATGCGCGAGCCCTGCGGCACCTGGTAGACCTTGATCCAGTACATCCGCCCGCGGTTGCTGAAGCAGAGGATGTAGTCGTGCGTGTGGGCGATGAACAGCCGGTCGATGAAGTCGTCTTCCTTGGTCGCCGCCGCCTGCTTGCCGCGGCCGCCCCGCTTCTGCGCGCGGTAGTCGTCGAGTGGCTGCGACTTGATGTAGCCGGCGTGCGACAGCGTGACCACCATGTCCATCGGCGTGATCAGGTCCTCGATGCCGAGTTCGGAGGTGGCGAAGACGATCTCGCTGCGGCGCTTGTCACCGAACTGGTCGCGGATGGAGGTCAGCTCATCGCCGATGATCGAGGTGACGCGCTCAGGGCGCGAAAGGATGTCGAGCAGGTCGGCGATGCGGTCCAACAGCTCGCGGTAGTCGTTGACGATCTTGTCGCGCTCAAGGCCGGTCAGACGCTGCAGGCGCAGGTCGAGGATGGCCTGGGCCTGGGTCTCGGTCAGACGGTAGCCGTCTGCGCCCAGCCCGAGGCCAGCCGGGACGCCGTCTGGGCGGCTGGCGTCCGAACCGGCGCGCGCCAGCATGGTGGCGACGGTGGGCGAGGGCCAGGCGCGGCCCATCAACCCCTCGCGGGCGTCGGCCGGGGTCGGCGCCGCCTTGATCATGGCGATGATCTCGTCGACGTTGTCCAGAGCCACGGCCAGGCCCTCCTGCACGTGCGCCTTCTCGCGCGCCTTGCGCAGCTCGAACACGGTACGCCGTGTCACCACCTCACGCCGGTGGCGCAGGAACGCATCCAGCATCTGCTTCAGGTTGAGCAGGCGCGGCTGGCCGTCGACCAGCGCCACCATGTTCAGGCCGAAGCTGTCCTGCAGCTGCGTGTGCTTGTAGAGGTTGTTGAGCACCACCTCGGCCACTTCGCCACGCTTGAGCTCGATGACCATGCGCATGCCGGACTTGTCCGACTCGTCGCGCAGGTCGGAGATGCCCTCGATGCGCTTGTCGTTGACCAGCTCGGCGATCTTCTCGATCAGCGTCTTCTTGTTCACCTGGTAGGGCAGCTCGTCGACGATGATCGCCTGCCGCTCACCCTTGCCGATGTCCTCGAAGTGGGTGCGGGCGCGCATCACGCAACGGCCACGCCCGGTGCGGTAGCCCTCGCGCACGCCCTCGACGCCGTAGATGAAGCCGGCGGTGGGGAAGTCGGGCGCCGGGATGTACTCGATCAGATCATCCACCGTCAGCTCAGGGTTGGCCAGAAGCGCCAGGCAGGCGCTGACCACCTCGTTCAGGTTATGCGGCGGGATATTGGTCGCCATGCCCACGGCGATACCCGAGCTGCCGTTGATCAGCAGGTTGGGGATCTTCGCCGGCAGCACCAGCGGCTCGTGCTCCGAGCCGTCGTAGTTGGGCCCGAAGTCGACCGTCTCCTTGTCGATGTCGGCGAGCAGCTCGTGCGCGATGCGCGACATCCGGATCTCGGTGTACCGCATCGCCGCGGCGTTGTCGCCGTCGACCGAACCGAAGTTGCCCTGACCGTCGACCAGCATGTAGCGCAGCGAAAAGTTCTGCGCCATACGAACGATGGTGTCGTAAACGGCGGTGTCGCCGTGCGGGTGGTACTTACCGATGACGTCGCCGACGATCCGCGCCGATTTCTTGTAAGGGCGGTTCCAGTCGTTGGAGAGTTCGTGCATGGCGAACAGCACGCGACGGTGCACCGGCTTCAGGCCATCCCGAACATCCGGAAGAGCCCGCCCGACGATCACGCTCATGGCGTAGTCCAGATAGGACCGGCGCATCTCCTCCTCTAGGCTGACTGGGAGGGTTTCTTTGGCAAACGGGTCCATCGTGTCGGGCTCTGTCGGAGTGCTCTGTCGGGTCCGCCGCAGGCGCGGCGGGGCGGGTGTCCGGAGACTTGACCAAAATCACGATTCTATCATGTGACCCCCACCAAGCCGGCCCGCAACCTTGAGGCGGGTGCCACGTTTAGGGTATCCTCAGCGCCAATCAAAAGCCGCGAAATCGGCTTTCAGTGTCGTGCGCTGACAGCCCGCCTTTTGCCCCGCCAAAAAACCAAAAACGGAGCCTCCGAAAATATGAAATCGCGTCTTCTTGTCCTTGCCGCCGTCCTGCTTGCCTCCGCCGCAGCCTCCGCCGCTGCCGCGGAGGACAAGTCTGGCTACTGGGTGAACTCGGAGGGCACCGTATGGCGCAGTGGCTACGACCTCTGCTGGCGTGCCGGTTACTGGACCCCGGCACTCGCCATCGCCGAGTGCGACCCGGACCTGGTGGCAAAGCCCGCTGAGCCTGCCCCTCAGCCCGCTGCCCCCGCCGCCGAGGCGCCTGCTCCGACCCCGCCGGCACCTGTTGGCCCGCAGAAGCCGGCCTTCGAGAAGTTCACCTTCAGCGCCGAGACCCTGTTCGCCTTCGACAAGGCCGACATCCGTTCGGACGCCTCGGCCATCCTCGACGACGTCGTCGCCAAGATGCAGAAGTACCCCGAGGTCGAGTTGATCGTCGTCACCGGCCACACTGACCGCATCGGCACCAACGCCTACAACCAGAAGCTGTCCGATCGCCGTGCCTCTTCGGTGCGCAACTACCTGGTCAACAAGGGCGTCGATGGCAGCCGCGTGCAGTCTGTGGGTCGCGGCGAGTCGGAGCCGGTGGTGGCTTGCGGCAACGTCAAGGGCAAGGAGAGCGGTTCCAACAAGGCGCTGGTGCAGTGCCTCCAGCCCAACCGCCGCGTGGTCATCGAGATCGCCGTCCAGCGCGAGACCGGCAACTGACCAGCAGCCCTGGTCCGCAGCATCCAGCGCCCCGCCCCGAGCGGGGCGTTTTCTTTTTCGGCTATGGTTCCGCCATGGATATCGTTGCCGACGAGCTGATCGAAGCGCGCTGGGTGCTGCCGGTGCAGCCTTGGCAGGTCATCGAGCATGGCGCGGTGGCGGTGCGCAATGGCCGTATCGTCGCCATCGGAACGGCGGCCGAACTGGCACCCCGCGTCGCCGCCAGCCGCGTCACCCGGTTACCCGAACACGCGCTCATGCCCGGCCTGATCAACGCACACGCGCACGCCGGCATGACCCTGCTGCGTGGCTATGCCGACGACCTGACGCTGATGCGCTGGCTGCAGGAGAGCGTCTGGCCCGCGGAGGCACGCTGGGTGGCGCCAGATTTCGTGCGCGATGGCACCCGTCTGGCCTGCGCCGAGATGCTTCGCGGCGGCGTCACCACCTTCTCGGACATGTATTTCTTTCCCGACGCGGCGATCGCGGCGGCGCAGCGCGCCGGTATCCGCATGGTCGCTGGTCTGGTCCTGCTGGAGTTCGCCACCGCCTACGCCCGCGATGCCGCCGCGTATCTGCACCAGGGTCTGGCGGCGCGCGACCGCTGGGCCGGCGCCTCCAACCTGCACTTCACTCTGGCGCCACACGCCCCCTACACCGTGTCCGATGACACCTTCACGCAGGTTGCCACCTACGCCGCGCAGCTTGACCTGCGCGTGCACATTCATGTCCACGAGACGCGCGACGAGATCGAGCAGGGCCTCGCGCAGAATGCCGAGCGGCCGCTGGCACGCTTGCGGCGGCTGGGGCTGCTGGGGCCGGAGCTCATAGGCGTGCACGCGGTGCACCTGGCCGATGCCGAGATCGCCCTGTTGGCGGAGCACGGTGCGGCGCTGGTGCATTGTCCGGTGTCCAACCTCAAGCTTGGCAGCGGCGTTGCCCGATTCGCCGATTGGCTCGCGGCGGGCATCCCGGTGGGGCTCGGCAGCGACAGCGTGGTCAGCAACAACCGCCACGACCTGTTCGCCGAGATGAGGATGGCGGCTCTGCTGGCCAAGGGTGTCTCGGGCGACGCGTCGGTGGTGCCGGCTCGTCAGGCCCTGCACGCCGCTACTTTGGGTGGTGCCACGGCGCTGGGTCTCGGCGCCGAGACGGGCTCCCTCGAGCCTGGCAAGGCGGCGGACCTGCTTGCCGTCGACCTCGGCGGTGCCGATTCGCGTCCGCTCTACGACCCGGTCTCGCAACTGGTGTACGTTGCCGGCCGCGAGCAGGTCAGCGATGTCTGGGTTGCAGGGGAACGCCGGGTCACTGGCGGCTGTCTGCAGACCGATGACGCGGCGGAGTTGATCGCGCTGGCCACTGACTGGCAGCTGCGCATCGCCGCCGACCGCCCGTCACCGGACAACCAACGAGGCCGAACCCGTTCATGAGCACCGTCAACGTAGATCCCGCAGAGATCGCCAAATTCAGCGCGCTGGCCAGTCGCTGGTGGGACCCCAACTCCGAATTCGCACCGCTGCACGCCATCAACCCGCTGCGACTGGGCTGGATCGACCAACTCTCGCCGCTGGCCGGTCGCAAGGTTCTCGATGTCGGCTGTGGTGGCGGCATCCTGGCCGAGGCGATGGCCGAGCACGGCGCTACGGTGACCGGCATCGACCTCGCCGAGAAGTCGCTCAAGGTCGCCAAGCTGCACCTGCTCGAGTCGGGTCGCAGCGTCGACTACCGCGCCATCTCGGCAGAAGATCTGGCCGCCGAGGCGCCGGGCAGCTTCGACGTGGTGACCTGCATGGAGATGCTCGAGCATGTGCCCGACCCTGCCTCGACCGTCGCCGCCTGCGCGCGCCTGGTAAAGCCGGGCGGCTCGGTGTTCTTTTCCACCATCAACCGCAACCCCAAGAGCTGGCTGTTCGCCATCGTTGGTGCGGAATACGTCCTGCGCTTGCTGCCGCGTGGCACCCACGAGTACGCCAAGTTCATCACGCCGTCCGAGCTGGCCGGCTTCGCGCGGCGGGCCGGGCTGGAGGTGGGCAGCATGAACGGCATGACCTACAACCCCCTGACGCGGGTCTACGCGCTCAACCCGAGCGATACCGATGTCAACTACCTCATGCATACGGTGCGCCCGGCATGAGCCCGCTGTCGGGTATCGAGGCGGTCTTCTTTGACCTCGACGGGACCTTTGCCGACACCGCGCCTGATCTCGCCGCGGCCGCCAACAGCCTGCGCGCGGACCGCGGCCTTGAGCCGCTGCCGCTGGAGCGCTTGCGGCCGATGGCCTCGCACGGCGCGCGCGGCATGCTCGGCGAGGCGCTCGGCATGACGCCGGACGATCCTGCCTACGCTGCAACGGTCGATATCTTTCTGCAACGCTACGAAGCCGCCCTGTGCGTGCACACGGTGGTGTTCGATGGACTCTGGCCGGTGGTGGACGCGCTCGAGGCGAGGGGCTTGTCCTGGGGCATCGTCACCAACAAGGCGATGCGTTTCGCTGCGCCCTTGTGCCGGGCCTTGGGGATCGAGGGTCGCGCTGCGGCGGTGGTGGGCGGCGATACCACGCCCCATACCAAGCCGCATCCGGCGCCCCTGCTGCATGCCGCGGATGTGGCGCGGGTGGTGGCCGGGCGCTGCGTCTATGTCGGTGACGACCTGCGCGATGTTCAGGCCGGGCGCGCTGCGGGCATGCGTACCGTTGCCGTGTCCTACGGCTATAACGGCAAGGCCGACCCGCCCGAGGCGTGGGGGGCGGATCATCTGGCCCGCACCCCGGGTGAACTTGGCGGGGTCCTGACCCTCTAAGGGGTATACTTGTCTTACTGCAGAGAAATCGGGGCCGACCTGGTTTCGACGTGGGTTGCGAAGCAAGCAGGGCATGCCGAGGATCGGTTGACCTCGTAAATCCATCCGAAAAATAGATAGTCGCCAACGACGAATCTTTCGCCCTAGCCGCTTAAGGCTAGGCGCTGCACCGATCGGTCTGCGGGTCGGGCCAGGCAACTGGTCGCAGCGTCATTAACAGCAGAAATAAGGGTGTGTCTGGCCGTGCGGCACATCACGAAAATCAAGCGGATCGCCCTGCCTCAGCCTGCCCGTCGGCGGTTGCAGGGCTAGATCAAACGACTCGGCTACGCATGTAGAACTGTTTGTGGAGGGCTTGCGGACGCGGGTTCGATTCCCGCCGGCTCCACCAATCAAAGGCCCCGACCGGTGACGGTCGGGGTTTTCTTATGGAATCCTTCCTCGTCTCTAGCGGCGTGGTCGCCCTCGCCGAGATCGGCGACAAGACCCAGCTGCTTGCCTTCCTGCTCGCAGCACGCTTCAAGCGCCCGCTGCCGATCGTCCTTGGCATCCTTGTCGCCACACTGGTGAACCACGGCCTCGCCGGCGCGCTCGGCGCCTGGGTCACCGCCGCCGTAAGCCCGGAGATCCTGCGCTGGGTGCTCGGGCTCTCGTTCCTCGGCATGGCGGCCTGGACACTGATCCCGGACAAGATCGAGGACGAGGAGACGCAGATCGCGGCGCGCTTCGGTGTCTTCGGCGCCACCCTGATCACCTTTTTCCTGGCCGAGATGGGCGACAAGACGCAGGTGGCCACGGTGGCCATGGCGGCCCATTACGCCGACCCGCTGCTGGTGGTGGCAGGGACCACGCTGGGCATGCTCATCGCCGACGTGCCGGCGGTATTCCTCGGCGACCGGCTCTCGGCCCGCATCCCCATGCGCCTTGTGCATGGGGTGGCGGCGGCGATCTTCGCGTTGCTCGGTGTGGCGACGCTGCTCGGCGCCGGCAGCGGTTTCGGTCTCTAGTCAGCCCCGTCAGGCCGTTTCTGTCAGCCGCCCGCTGCGGTAGTCCGCCAGCGCCTGCTCGATCTCTTCGCGCGTGTTCATCACGAACGGTCCGTACTGCACCACCGCTTCGTTGAGCGGCTGCGCCGCGAGCAGAAGCATCCGCGCGCCCGATGCGCCGGCGTGCAGCGTGACCGAATCGCCCGCACCGAGCAGGGCCGCCGAGCGTGGCGGCACATCATCGCCGCCAAGTCGCGCCGAGCCCTCGTAGAGGTACACAAGCGCGCTGGCCCCGGCGTCCACCGGGATCGTCACCACGCCACCAGCCTCCAGGTGCACGTCGGCGAACAGCGGCTCTCGGCTGATACCGTGGACGGCGCCCTCGTGCGTGCTGCTACCCAGCGCTAGCCGACCCGCGACCAGCCTGACCTGGCCGCCCTCAAACCGGACCAAGGGTATCTCCGCCGCCGGGATGTCGCGGTAGGCCGCCGGCTTCATCTTCTCCGCCGCCGGCAGATTGATCCACAACTGGAAGCCGCGTAGGCGGCCCTCCTGCTGCTGCGGCATCTCCGAGTGGATCACGCCGCGTCCGGCGGTCATCCACTGCACCCCGCCGGGCCCCAGTTCGCCGCGGTTGCCCATGTGGTCCTCGTGCAGCATGTGTCCCTCGAGCATGTAGGTCACAGTCTCGAAGCCACGGTGCGGGTGCGGCGGGAAGCCGGCGATGTACTCCTCGGGCTTGTCAGTGCCGAACTCGTCGAGCATCAGGAAGGGGTCGTGATACAGGCCGCGCTGCGACCCGATAGATCGGCGCAGGCGGACCCCCGCGCCGTCCGAGGTCTCGATTCCGGTGACGACCCGGGCGATGTGGCGAGGATTCATCTGCTCAGAGCTTCTGGTGGCTGCCATCGCACAGCGAGCCCTTGCCGCTGTGCTTGCAGCCGCAAAAGTAAACGGTCCCGTCCTGCGCGGCCTTGTACTCGACGGGGCTCAGGCCGCTGCCTTGGTGCGAGCCATCGCAGAAGGGTTGGTTCTTGCTGCGGCCGCAGGAGCACCACCAGTAGCTCTTTCCGGCTTCGACGGTCACCGGGTACGGGGCTTTCTGTGCAACGTGGGCTTCGCTCATTTTTGGGTCTCCTTTGGGTCTCCGAGGGCTCTATTGGAATTCACATCGAGCTGATGGGAAAGGGTAAAAATTTGCGCGTGATTCACTGTGTCGGTCTACGTTTGGAAGAGCAGGGTCAGCGTGGACTGGTGACGGGCTGCCTTAGGCGGGCCAGCCAGCACCTGGCCACGATCCCTCGAACGGATCGGTCGGGCCCTCCGGCATACTCCGGCCATGACCGCCGAAGCGCCTTTCCGAAATCTCTGCACCGACTGCGGCATCAGCCGTACCGAGGACCCCAAACGCTGCGGCCGCGCCTGCCAGTTCATCGCGCCCGACTACCCGCGCCTTGAGGCGGCCGCGCACGGCCGTGTCCGCGACCCGGCCAAGGCCGACGAGGGCTTCTTCGGCCCCTACCAGGCAATGTACCGCGCGGCCTTGAGGCAGCCCCGTGAGGGCGCGCAGTGGACCGGTATCACCACTCGGCTGGGGGAGAGGTTGCTGGAGTCCGGCCTGGTCAGCGCCGTGCTGTGCATGACCGCTGACCCGGACGACCGCTGGAGGCCCAAGCCAGTCCTCGTCACCCGGGCGCAGGACATGGCCGCCTGCCGTGGCATGCGCATGGGCTACGCGCCCTTACTGCAGCTGCTCGAGCCCGCCATCGCAGCCGGGCACACGCGCATCGCCGTCATCGGCATCCCTTGCCAGGTCTACGCGCTGCGTGCGCTGCAGGCAGAGCTTGGTCTCGAAGAGCTCTACGTGGTCGGCACGCCCTGTTCCGACAACACCAGCACCGAGAACTTCCACGAATTCCTGGCGCTGATCGACCCCGCGCCGGAGAGCGTGACCTACCTCGAGTTCCGCGCCGATTACCACGTCGAACTGCGCCACACCGATGGCCGCGTCCGCACCATCCCCTTCCTGCAGCTGCCGCTGTCGCAGCTGCGGCCGGATTTCTTCCCGCTCACCTGCCGTACCTGTGTGGATTACACCAATGTGCTGGCCGACATCACGGTCGGCTACATGGGCGGGCAGGGGCGTCAGTGGCTGCTGGTCCGCAACGAACGCGGCCAGCAGATCCTTGATCTGTTGGGTGACGAGGTCGAGCTGGAGGCGCCCGGTGACGCCGGCAAGCGCAGCACCGCGGTCAAGGGCTTCATCGGCAACGTCGAGCGCGCCGCTGGTGGGCTGCCGCTGCGCCGCATGCCCGACTGGCTGCGCCCGATCATGGGCTGGCTGATGCCGCGGGTCGGTCCGCGCGGGCTGGAATTTGCGCGCACGCGCGTCGAGATGAAGGCCGCAGAGACTGTCATCCACCTCCGCCGTGAGGCGCCCGAGCGCATCAAGACGATGGTTCCGGCTCACGTCTGGCGCCTGGTCGAACCCTACGGGCTCAAGCCGCGGCCAGGCGAGACGCGCGAGTCTTGAGGGGCCATCAAGGGCAGATGCGCTCAGGCCGGCGGAGGCTCTGAGGCCCACCGCATAGGGGAGACCCTGCGCCCCGGAACAGGGTCAGGACATGTCCCCCAGCAGCGCCAACGCCTCTCGTGCCATCGCATCGCCCATCGCATGGCGCGGATCCACCGCCGCGGCAGCGCCGGCCTTGCGCAGCCCCTCTGCCTCGTCGGCGTCTGCCGTGCGCACCAGCACCGGCAGGTCGGGTCGCAACCGACGCGCGGTGCGCAACGCAGTCGCGGTCATCGTCGGGTCGGCCACCGCCAGCACCAGCAGACGCGCTGTTGCCACATGCGCCTGCACCAGCGTCACCGGGTCACGGGCATCGCCCAGCACCGCCTTGTAGCCGCGCAACCGCAGCGACTCGACCATATTGCGGTCCTCCTCCACCACCACGAACGGCGTGCCGCTCGCCTCGAGCGCCGCCGCCACCTGCCGCCCGACCACGCCGTGGCCGACCAGCACCACCTGGTCCCCCAGATACGTGGCCTCGGTCGAGATCGGCAGGGCGGAGAGCGGGTCACTGCGCGCATCGAGCTCGCGCGCCAACGACGACCGCGCCAGCGCCCAGCGCCGCAGCGGCTCGATGGTGCCGAACAGCAAGGGGTTGAGCGCGATCGATACGATCGCTCCGGCGACGATCAGGCTCGCCGCCTCGTCCGGCAGCACCCCCAGGCTCTTGCCGAGCGTGGCGAGGATGAATGAGAACTCGCCGATCTGCGCCAGGCTGGCGGATACGGTGAGCGCGGTACCGAGCGGGTAGCGCAGTGCCAGCACCAGCGCGCCCGCCGCCACCGACTTGCCGACGATGATGATCGCCGCTGTTGCCACCACCTGCAGCGGCCGCTCCAACAGCACCGCCGGGTCGAACAGCATCCCCACCGAGACGAAGAAGAGCACCGCAAAGGCATCGCGGAACGGCAGCGACTCCTCGGCCGCGCGCTGGCTGAACTCGGATTCGCGCAGCACCAGGCCGGCAAAGAACGCGCCCAGCGCCACCGAGACGCCGAACAGCGCCGCCGCACCGAACGCGATCGACACCGCCAGCGCCACCACGCACAGCGTGAACAACTCGCGCGAGCCGGTGGCCGACACCTGCATCAGGATCCACGGCAGCACGCGCCGGCCGGCCAGCAACATCACCGCCACAAATGCGCTGACCTCGAGCAGCGCCAGCAACAACGTTGCTCCGAGGCCCATGGATCCACTGCCTGCATCGAGCGGTGCTTCGCCGCTGGCCAGAACCGGCAGCAAGACTAGCACCAAGACCATGGCAAGATCCTCGACCACCAGCCAGCCCACTGCGATCCTGCCGTTTGGCGTGTCGAGAGAGCCACGCGCCTCCAGCGCGCGCAGTAGCACCACGGTGCTTGCCACCGAAAGGGCAAGCCCGAAGACCAGGGCGGCCGTCAACGTCCAGCCCCAGGCTAGTGCGAGTCCTGCGCCCAGCGCAGTGGCCGCCCCCATCTGCACGACTGCGCCCGGGATCGCTATGCGCTTGACCGAGAGGAGGTCCTCGATTGAGAAGTGCAGCCCAACGCCGAACATCAGCAGCATCACTCCCACCTCCGCCAGTTGCATCGCGAGGTCGGTGTCGGCCACGAATCCCGGTGTATGGGGTCCGATCAGGGCACCGGCCGCCAGATAACCGACCAGCGCCGGCAGACGGGCCCGAGTGGCCGCAAACCCCAACACCAGCGCCAACCCGAAGGCGCTGGCTAGAGTGACGATCAGCGGTAACTCAGCGTGCATCTGCTGCCGCCACCTCGATCAGGATCTCGTTGCGGCGGTTCCATGGCAGCGTGAATGGGTCGTTGTAGCGCGCCACCTGCGGCTTGCCGGCGGCAGCCAGTCCTTGCGCCGCCATCCACGCCTGCAGACGTGCGGTGTTCTCGGCGATGCTGCCGCGTGTGGTCCAGCCGCTGAAGGTGATGGCGGCGACCCGGTGCGCCGGTACTTCACGCAGCGTTACCAAGGGGTCGAGCGGTTTCGGCAGGTCGGCCAGTCGATACGCCGACGGCATCACGAAGTGCACGCGCCAGCCCTCGGCGTTCGCCTCCTCCATGGTCACCGGCGCGGTCATGGCGATGCGCTCACTGGTCGGCTCCATGGTCACCGGGGCGGTCATCGCGATCTTTTCGGCTTCGCCGCGCCGCGACACATTCTTGCCGAAGATGTAGCCGGCGATGCGGCGGAAGCCGATGCGGCCAGCGCCATCGAAATCGCCCTGCACCAAAGTTTCCGCCACCACAAAGCCGGGGTAGTGGCGCAGATCCATGCCCGACTCGCTGCGTTCAACGGTGTAACGCGGCTGTTCAACGGCCATTGCACCCCCTGTTAGAGCCAGGCCGAGGAGTCCGGCCAGCATTAGACTGATAAAACGCATCTTGCCTCCTGCATGGGCTCATGTAATCTGGACGGACATTCGATTTTGTCAGTTCGTTATGACACATTTGGCGGCGGCATCCACGATGGTGGGGCAGGGGATGGGCCGGTGAGCGGGTCCGCCCTGCTCAACTGGCTGATCGGCGCGATCCTTGCGCTGACTGTGGTCGAAGGTCTGGGACTGTGGACCTATGACCGCGTGACGCGTCGCGGGTTGCCGTCGCGGGTGTTCTTGCTCAACTGGGCCTCCGGCGTGTGCCTGCTCGCCGGCATGCTCAGCCTCGGGCTGGGGGGCAACGTGCCGCAGGTCATGCCGTGGCTCCTCGCTGCCGGGCTTCTTCACGCCTGGGACCTCAAACGCAACTGGCGGCGTTCGCGCCGGCGTGCGGGGCGGGTCTCCGGGTAGATATGTAAGGGATTCATATGAGTCGTGCCTTTCCGTTCTCGGCCATCGTCGGCCAAGACGACATGAAACAGGCCCTGCTGATGGCAGCCGTCGATCCGAGCATCGGTGGCGTGCTCGTGCTTGGCGATCGCGGTACCGGCAAGTCCACCGCGGTGCGCGCGCTTGCTGCCATCCTGCCGCCCATCCGCGTCGTCAAAGGCTGCGTCTACGGATGCGATCCCTCGGGCATCGGTGGCAACTGCCCGTCCTGCGCGGCGCTTGGCTCGTCCGGAGGCAAGGCCAAGAGCATCGAGAGGCCAGTCCCAGTGGTCGACCTGCCGCTCGGTGCCACCGAGGACCGCGTGGTCGGCGCCCTCGACCTCGAGCGCGCGCTCACCGCCGGCGAAAAGGCCTTCGAGCCTGGCCTGCTGGCGCGCGCCAACCGTGGCTTCCTCTATGTCGATGAGGTCAACTTGCTGGAGGACCATCTGGTCGACCTGCTGATCGACGTTGCCGCGTCCGGCCAGAACGTCGTCGAGCGCGAGGGGCTGTCGGTACGTCATCCGGCGCGCTTCGTGCTGGTCGGCTCGGGCAATCCGGAGGAGGGCGAGCTGCGCCCGCAGTTGCTCGACCGTTTCGGTCTTTCGCTGGACGTCCGCACGCCCACCGACCTCGCCCAACGTATCGAGGTGATCCGCCGCCGCGACGCCTTTGAACGCGACCCCGGGACCTTCCTCGCCGCATGGGACGCCGCCGACGCGGCCATCCGCGATTCCATCCTCAAGGCGCGCAAGCGGCTTGAGAAGCTCGAGGTGCCCGACGCGGTGCTGGAGGCTGCAGCGACACTCTGCTCGCGCCTGGGTACCGACGGACTGCGCGGAGAGCTCACGCTGATGCGTGCGGCACGGGCGCGCGCCGCACTGGCGGGAGCCAGAACTGTCCGCATCGAACACCTGCTGGCTATCGCGCCCATGGTCCTGAGGCATCGCCTGCGGCGTGATCCGCTCGACGAGACCGGTTCGGGTGTGCGCGTCGAACGCGCCATCGAAGACCTGTTCGGGGTGGAGACGGCGGCGGCGTGAACGCCTTGAGCGAGGCTGCGCAACTCGAGCGTCAGCCGGGTCCGGCCGACACCGCCGACCCGGCGGTCCGTGCTGCCGAGGTTTGGGGCCGCGCCATGCAGGCGGCGGCACTGTTCGCCATCGAGCCGGCCGTCCTCGGCGGCATCTGGCTCAAGGCCGGCGCCGGCCCGGTGCGTGAGCGTTGGCTGGCCCTGTTCGATGCCCTGCTGCCAGACGACACGCCACGCCGGCGCATCCCTCTCAACATCCCGGATGAGCGCTTGCTCGGCGGGCTGGACCTGGCCGCGACCTTGGGCGCGGGCCGGCCGGTGGCGCAGCGCGGGGTGCTCGCCGAGGCCCATGGCGGTGTGGTGACGCTGGCCATGGCGGAGCGGGTGTCCGCCGCCACCGCCACCCGTCTGGCGCAGGTGCTGGATAGCGGTGAGGTGCTGGTGGCCCGCGACGGCATCGACAGCCGGCTGCCAGCCCGCGTCGGCGTCATCGCGCTCGACGAGGCGGCCAGCGATGACGAACCGCCTGCCACCGTGCTGACCGAGCGGCTCGGCCTGTTCCTGGTGCTCGACGGCCTGCTGCCGAGCCAGTGCGAGGTGCCGCCAGTCGATGAGTTGCGCAGCTGGCGGCGCGACATCCTTGCTGCCCGCAGCGTCTGGCGAGACGTGCGCCACGACGACGAGGTCCTGCGCGCGCTGTGCGCCACCGCCGCTGCGCTGGGGGTCGATTCGCCGCGATTCGGACTCGCTGCTTTCAACCTGGCGCGCATGGTGGCCGCGCTCGATGGCCGTGACGAGGTCGACGGCGACGACTGCACGCTCGCCGCGCGTCTGGTCATCGCCCCGCGCGCCACACGCCTGCCGCCGCAGCAGAGCGAGGAGCCGCCAGCGGAACAGCCCCCCGAACCGCCGAACGACCAGGAACCGCCGCCGGAGCAGGACCCACCGGAGGATGACCCCGACAATATCCCCGACAAGCCGCTCGAGGACACCGTCCTTGAGGCCGCCGAGGCTGCCATCCCCTTGGGCCTCCTCGCCATGCTGCAGGCATCGCTGCTGATGGGCCGCAGCCGCAGCAACGGCAAGTCCGGTACCGCTCAGACCAACTACCGGCGTGGCCGGCCCACCGGGTCGCGGCGCGGCAGCCTGCGCCCCGGTATCCGCCTCAACGTCATCGACACGCTGCGCAACGCCGCGCCCTGGCAGCCGCTGCGGCGCCGCGAGCGTGAGGCGGCCGGGCAGGTCGCGCACGGCCGCGTACTGATCCGTCCCGACGACTTTCACGTCACGCGTTACCAGCAACGCAGCGAGACCACCACGCTGTTCGTGGTCGATGCCAGCGGTTCGGCCGCGCTGCACCGGCTCGCCGAGGCCAAGGGCGCGGTCGAGTTGCTGCTGGCGGACTGCTACGTGCGTCGTGACCGCGTCGCGCTGATGGCCTTCCGCGGCAAGGGCTGCGACCTGATCCTGCCACCGACGCGTTCGCTCACGCGGGCAAAACGCTCCCTCGCCGGCCTCCCGGGTGGTGGTGGCACGCCGATGGCCACCGCCATCGAGTCGGCTCACCAACTCTATGAGCAACTCTCGCGCCGCGGCGACAGCGTGGTCGTGGTGCTGCTCACTGACGGCCGCGGCAATCTGGACCGTGCGGGCAAGCCTGGACGTGCTCAGGCCGAGGCCGATGCGATGGCCGCCGCGCGGCGCGCGCGCCTCAGTGGCATGGCCAGCGTGTTGGTCGATACCTCGCCGCAGCCGGCGCTCCACGGGCAGCGCCTCGCGGCTGAACTCGGGGCACTCTATCAACCGCTGCCTTACGCTGACACGCGCACCCTGGGCGCGCGCATCGGCGCCAGCGTCAGGGCCCTCAGCGCCGCATAGGGCCTGGCCGGATGCAGCCCTCGGAGCCTCTGCTCAGCGTTGCGCAGGTCCGCGCGATCGAGGCCGCCGCGCAAGCCACCTCGCCGCAACCGCCTTTGATGGAGCGCGCTGGCCGCGTGGTGGCCGAGCAGGCGCTTGGCATGCTTGCCGAAGCGGCAGTGGCACCCACCCACGGAGCGGGAATCGCCACCGAGACTGCAGAGCAGCCGGCTGCGTCGGCCCGCGTGCTGGTCCTCGCCGGGCCTGGCAACAATGGCGGCGACGCACTGGTCGCGGCGCGTCATCTGCGCGCTGCAGGGGTGATTGTGTGCACGATGCTTGCCGGCGACCCTGCCCGGCTCCCGCCCGATGCCGGTCGCGCACTCGAACACTGGCTCGCCGCAGGTGGCAGCCTTGCCGCAGAGTGGTCGCTGGCCACGCCCGACCTCATCATCGACGGCCTTCTAGGTATTGGTATCAGCCGCGCCCCGGCGGATGCGATCGCCAGCCTTGTCCGCAAGGCGAATGCCAGCGGTGCCCCGGTTCTGGCCATCGACGTGCCCAGTGGGCTTGACGCCGATACGGGCGTCGCACTCGAGCCAGCGATCCGCGCGCAGCGCACGGTCACCTTCCTCGGCGACAAGTTGGGCCTGCATCGCGGCGACGGGCCGGCTTGCGCCGGTGTGGTTGTGACCGAATGGCTCGGCTGCCGGGCCGCCTCTGCCGTCGGGCCTGACGCTAAGCCTCGCGGATCATCTCGAGGATGATCCGCGCCGCGCGCTCCGGCTCGATCTCATGCATCAGGTGGCCAGCGTTCCAGCGTTCGACCCGCGCCTGCGGCAGGTAGCGCCGGATCACCTGCATCAGAGGTTCGGGCTGTACCCAGGCGTCCAGATCTCCCACCACCAGTCTCATCGGTTGTGAAAGTCCCGCAGCATCTTCCAGCAGCACCGGAAGGTCCGAGGCCGCCATGAAGTTCATCGCGCCGCGCACGTGCGCGCTCTCGGAGAACAGCGTTCGGTAACGCCGACGCTGCGCCTCGGTCAGTATCGAGGCGGTCGAGTCGAGCAGCCGGTCGACCATGCCCGATGGGCCGATGGTCGCTGCCAGCAGTGAGGCCATCGGCCCCGAGGTCGCCAGCGGGTTGACCAGCGGCCCCAGGAACAGCGCGTATGCCGGCGGTGGCGGCACCAGCGAGGGCGCATACCCGACCAGTGACCCAGCGCGGTGGCGTCCGAGCAGTGACCAGCGCAGCGCCAGCGGAAACCCTGCTGAATGCCCGGCGACCAGTGCTGGCGCGCCGAGGCCCAGTACCTCCAGCAGTTCGTCGAGTTGCTGCGCGATGCTCGCCAGATCGAGCTGCTCGTAATCCGCGCCACGGGTGAAGCCGTGACCGGGCAGGTCCATCGCGACCACCCGCGCGTGCGGTGTCAGCAGCGGCCACATCGGAGCCCAGCTGTGCGCCGAGGCGCCCGTCCCATGCAGCAGCACCACCAGCGGACCTTCGCCGTCGATCTGCACGTGCCATTCGAGGCCGGCCGCCTGCACCCGTTGGCTGCAGTCGCGGTTCGGCCAGTCGGCCGGGATGTCGTGGGCGGGGCTTTTTGTCATGGGGTTTCCGGGTTGTCGGTTGACTCGGACAAGTCAGGTGTCTATTGTGACTGACACTTGCTGGGTCAGAACAAACTTACACGCCGTCGCGAATCAGCGGTCGGCAGCGCGGAGGGCAGCATGGATGCACAACTGCGGATCGAGCAGGCGCTGGACGCTGCTTTGCGGCTCGGCGAGTCTAAGGCAGCGCCACCGCGCCTGGTGGCCGCCACGCGCCATGCGGTATTCCCGGGCGGTGCGCGCATCCGGCCGCGTCTCTGTCTGGCGGTGGCTTGGGCCTGCGGTGACGACCGTCCGGCGTTGGCCGACGCGGCAGCCGTCTCCATCGAACTGCTCCACTGCGCCTCGCTGGTCCACGATGACTTGCCCTGCTTTGACGCTGCCGCGATGCGCCGCGGGCAGGCCTCGGTGCACGCGGCCTTCGGCGAGCGTCTGGCGGTTCTGGTCGGCGATGCGCTCATCGTCCTCGCCTTCCGTGCACTCGCCGAGGCCGGCCGCCACGCGCCGGAGCGGCTTGGGCGTCTGGTTGCCACCGTGGCCGATGGTGTTGGCGCCCCCGAAGGCATCGTCGCCGGTCAGGCCTGGGAGTGTGAACCAAAGGCCGACCTTGCCACCTACCAGCGTGCCAAGACCGGCGCACTGTTCGCCGCCGCCACAGCCGCCGGCGCCCAGGCGGCGGGCCACGACCCCGATGCCTGGCGCGGCCTCGGTGACTGGTTGGGCGAGGCCTACCAGGTCGCTGACGACATCCGCGATGTGATGGCCGACCCGGCCCTGCTCGGCAAGCCGATCGGCCGCGATGAGGACCTCGACCGCATGAGTTCGGCGCGTGAGCTCGGCCTTGCCGGTGCCGTTGCCCACTTCGACGAGTTGCTCGACCAGGCCACCCGCTCGATCCCCGATTGTCGCGGTGCCGCGGCCCTGCGCGCGCTGGTGCAGTCCGAATCCGAGCGCCTGGTGCCCAAGTCCTGGGTCAGCCGTATCCGCTCGGGGCAGGCTGTCCCGGCGCAGGTCGGCGGCTAAGCCCCCACCCGCTCTAGAAGGTCCTGGAGACCCACGATGGCCGAGACGATGACCCTCTCCCTGACCGACCGCTTCTTTGCCTGGCGCGATCGCGTCGTCGCCAACCCGGTGTTTCAGCGTTGGGCGGCAGCGTTTCCGCTCACGCGCCCGATCGCCCGGCGTCAGGCGGCGCAGCTGTTCGACCTCGTCGCGGGCTTCGTCTACAGCCAGGTGTTGCTGGCCTGTGTCCGCATGGGTGTGTTCGAGATGCTTGCCGAGGGTCCGCAGAGCGTGACAACGCTCGCCCACCGCCTCGAGCTGTCCGAGAACTCGGCGCAGCGCCTGCTGGCTGCTGCGGCCTCGCTCGGCTTGTTGGCGCGTCGCGCCGATGGCCGCTACGCGCTCGGCCAGCTGGGCGCGGTGATGGTCGGCAACCGCGCCGTTGCCGCGATGGTCGAGCACCACGCCTCGGTCTACCTCGACCTCGCCGATCCAGTGGCGCTGCTGCGCCGTGACTCGCCGACACATCTGGCGGGCTACTGGGCCTATGCCGGTGACGAGGGCAGCGAAGTTGCGCGGCAGCTCACCGCCGAACAGGTCGCCGAATACTCTGCACTGATGTCGGCCTCTCAGCCGCTGGTGGCGGACCAGATCATCGACGCCTACGACCTCGGCCGGCACCGCTGCCTGATGGATGTCGGCGGCGGCGAGGGGACCTTCCTTTGCCACGTGGCGCGCCGCGTGCCAGCCCTGCAGTTGCGCCTGTTCGACCTGCCGGCGGTGGCCGAACGCGGCCGCCAGCGTTTCGAAGCGCAAGGCATCGCCCACCGCGCCGAGGCGCACGGTGGCAGCTTCTTCGACGACGCCCTGCCTACCGGTGCCGACATCGCCTCGCTGGTCCGCGTCATCTACGACCACGACGACGCCCATGCCCTGCGGATCCTGCGCGCGGTCCGTCGCGCCTTGCCCGAGGACGGCACGCTGATCCTCGCCGAGCCGATGGCCGGCACGCCAGGTGCCGAAGCCATGGGCGACGCCTACTTCGGTTTCTACCTGCTGGCGATGGGCAAGGGCGAAGCGCGCACCCCCGAACAGTTGGGCGCCCTGTTGCGTCAGGCCGGCTTCTCCCGGCTCCGCATCCTGTCCACGCACCTTCCGCTGCAGACCCGGGTGCTTATCGCAAGGCCTTGATGGCAAAAGAACCTTGAAGAATTCAAAAAGATTTTTCTTGACTCACCCGCCTGTAGGCATACGATTGACATATGTCAACGTAGCCTGACAACCAAACCGGTACCAAAAAGATGACATCCGAAGTAGCGCTGAACACCACCGCCGTCGTGCTGGAGCAACCCGAAAGGGTGGTCCTCAGCCGTCTGGCGCTTACGCCCGCCACCGAGCGGGACGTGGTGGTCGACATCGCCTACAGCGGCATCAGCACAGGTACCGAGAAGCTCCTGTGGACCGGTCGCATGCCGCAGTTCCCGGGGATGGGCTACCCGCTGGTACCTGGCTATGAGTCGGTTGGTACCGTCGTCAGCGCCGGCCGCGAGTCGGGTTTCCAGGTCGGCCAGAGCGTCTTTGTGCCCGGCGCCAAGTGCTACGGCGATGTGCGCGGCCTTTTCGGCGGCGCGGCCTCGCGGGTTGTGGTTCCTGGTGACCGCATCCTCGCCATCGACGAAGGCCTCGGCGAACGCGGCGTCCTATTCGCGCTGGCCGCTACCGCGCTGCACGTCACCAACGTGCCGGGTGCGGTGCAGCCCGACCTCATCGTCGGCCATGGTGTGCTCGGCCGCATGATCGCCCGCATCGCCGTCGCCTACGGCGCCAGCCCGGTGGTCTGGGAGACCAACGCCAAGCGTCGCGAAGGCTCCGCCGGTTATAGCGTCCTCGATCCCGCCGAAGACACCCGCCGCGACTACCGCAGCATCTGCGACGTCAGTGGTGCCGTAGACCTGCTCGACACCCTTGTTTCCCGCCTTGCTCCCGGCGGCGAGGTGGTGCTCGCCGGCTTCTACGACCAGCCGCTCAGTTTCACCTTCCCGCCCGCCTTCATGCGCGAGGCGCGTCTGCGCATCGCCGCGCAGTGGCAACCGGCCGATCTGGTCAAGGTTCGCGAGATGGTCTCCGAAGGCCGCCTGTCGCTTGACGGCCTGATCTCCCACCGCAGTGCCCCGCACCGCGCCGAACACGCCTACAGCATGGCGTTCGGCGATCCCGACTGCTTGAAGATGGTCCTCGACTGGAGAAACCTGCAATGAGCCAATCCTGCGCAACCGGCGCCGTATCACCGGTGCAGTTCAACAAGCAGGCGCTTCGCGCCGAAGCAGCGGTCGAGCCGGATCCCGTCCATACCGGCGAGGTCAAGAGCGAGACCCAGATCATCGCTATCTACGGCAAGGGCGGCATCGGCAAGAGCTTCACGCTGGCCAACCTCAGCTACATGATGGCGCAGCAGGGCAAGAAGGTCCTGCTCATCGGTTGCGACCCCAAGTCCGACACCACCAGCCTGCTGTTCGGCGGCAAGGCCACCCCGACCATCATCGAGACCAGCTCGAAGAAGAAGCTGGCCGGCGAGACGGTGACCATCAGCGACGTCTGCTTCAAGCGCGATGGCGTGTTCGCCATGGAGCTGGGCGGTCCCGAGGTCGGCCGCGGCTGCGGCGGGCGCGGAATCATCCACGGCTTCGAGACACTCGAAAAGCTGGGCTTCCACGACTGGGGCTTCGACTACGTCCTGCTCGACTTCCTCGGTGACGTGGTCTGCGGTGGCTTCGGCCTGCCGATCGCCCGTGACATGTGCCAGAAGGTCATCGTCGTCGGCTCCAACGACCTGCAGTCTCTGTATGTCGCCAACAACGTCTGCAGCGCGGTCGAGTATTTCCGCAAGCTTGGCGGCAACGTCGGCGTCGCCGGCATGGTCATCAACAAGGACGACGGCACCGGTGAGGCGCAAGCCTTTGCCGATCGCGCCGGCATCCCGGTGCTTGCGTCGATCCCGGCCCACGAAGACATCCGTCGCAAGAGCGCCAGCTACGAGATCATCGGCAAGCCTGATGGCGAGTGGGGCCCCCTGTTCGCCGGCCTCGCCAGCAACGTCGCCGAGGCGCCTCCGCAGCGCCCGACGCCGCTCACCCAGGACGAGTTGCTCGGCCTGTTCTCCGCATCCCACACCGGACGCGATGTCGTGCTGCAGCCGGCCACCGTGACCGACATGCTCGGTCGCGAGGATGTGGTCCGCGAGTCCCTCGAAGTGATCTACGACGAGGCCTGACCGTGAACGATTCGCGCCCGCCCGAGTTCAAACCAGATGCCGTTCAGGGCGACGGCGTGGGATGCCATTCGGGCAAGGCCGAGATGTTGGCCGCTGCCCAACAGGCCGGCAAGAGCGAGGTCCTTGAGCAATATGCCCGCGACTATCCGCTGGCCCCTGATGCCGGCCCTCACGACCAGCCGCAGAGCATGTGCCCGGCGTTCGGCTCGCTGCGTGTCGGTCTGCGCATGCGCCGCACCGCGACCATCCTGTCTGGCTCGGCCTGTTGCGTCTACGGACTCACCTTCACCAGCCACTTTTACGGTGCGCGGCGGAGCGTCGGCTACGTCCCGTTCAATTCCGAGACGCTGGTCACCGGCAAGCTGTTCGAGGACATCCGCGACTCGGTCTACAAGGAAGCCGACCCGGAAAAATACGACGCCGTCGTGATCATCAATCTCTGCGTGCCGACCGCCAGCGGTGTTCCGCTGCAGCTGCTGCCGAAGGAGATCAACGGCGTCCGCATCATCGGCATCGATGTGCCTGGGTTTGGCGTGCCGACCCACGCCGAGGCCAAAGACGTGCTGGCCGGCGCGATGCTGCGCTATGCCCGCGAGGAAGTGCAGGCCGGCCCGGTTGCCGCGCCACGCAATGGTCGCGCACAACTGCCCACCGTCACACTGCTCGGCGAGATGTTCCCGGCCGATCCGGTCGGCATCGGCATGATGCTCGCGCCCATGGGCCTGGCCGCAGGGCCGGTGGTGCCCACCCGCGAGTGGCGTGAACTCTACGCCGCGCTCGACTGCGCAGCGGTCGCCGCCATCCACCCCTTCTACACCGCCAGCATCCGTGAGTTCGAGGCTGCCGTTCGGCCGATTGTCGGCTCCGCCCCGGTCGGCTACGAGGGCACGGAGGCCTGGCTGCAGGCCATCGGCGCTGCAGCCAACGTGCCTCAGGCGCGCATCGACGCCGCCAAGAACGCGATGCTGCCGGCGATCCGCGCGGTGCTGTCGAAGGCACCTGTAAAGGGTCGTATCACCCTGTCCGGCTACGAAGGTTCAGAGTTGCTGGTGGCACGTCTGTTGGTCGAATCGGGTGCCGATGTGCGTTACGTCGGCAGCGCCTGCCCACGCACCGTCTGGAGCGATGCCGACCGCGAGTGGCTCGAGGCCAAGGGCGTCAGGGTCCAGTTCCGCGCCTCGCTGGAGCAGGATCTCGCCGCCGTCGACGAGTTCCGTCCCGATCTGGCCATCGGCACCACGCCGGTGGTACAGGCCGCCAAGCAGGCCAGTATCCCCTCGCTCTACTTCACCAACCTCATCTCGGCGCGTCCGCTCATGGGACCGGCAGGTGCCGGTTCGCTGGCGCAGGTCGTCAACGCCGCGATCGCCAACAAGGGTCGATTCGACACCATGAAGGCGTTCTTCGGCGACGTCGGCAGCGGCGACAAGGCGGGTGTCTGGGAAGGCGTACCGTTGCCGCACCCCGAGTTCCGCGAGCAGACCCGCAAGAAGATCATCCGGCTCCAGAAGAAGCTTGAGAACGAGGCGATGGGCTCATGAGCGCGACTCCCAACTTCGTTCTCGATCACGACCGCGCGGGTGGTTACTGGGGCGCGGTCTACGTCTTCACCGCGATCAAGGGCCTGCAGGTGGTCATCGACGGCCCCGTAGGCTGCGAGAACCTGCCGGTCACCAGCGTGTTGCATTACACCGACGCCCTGCCGCCACACGAGTTGCCCATCGTCGTCACTGGCCTGGCCGAAGAAGAGCTCGGGCAGCACGGCACCGAGGGCGCCATGAAGCGTGCCCATAGCGTGCTCGACCCGGACCTCCCGGCAGTGGTCGTCACCGGCTCCATCGCCGAGATGATCGGTGGCGGTGTGACCCCCGAAGGCACCGGCATCCAGCGCTTCCTGCCGCGCACCATCGACGAAGACCAGTGGCAGTGCGCCAACCGCGCCATGTACTGGCTGTGGTCGGAATACGGCATGAAGAAGATCCCGGCGCGCAAGCCGCTGGAAGAGCGCGCAGCTGACGAGAAGCCGCGCGTCAACATCATCGGCCCGTCCTACGGCGTCTTCAACATGGCTAGCGACCTCGCCGAGATCCGCCGCCTGGTGGAGGGCATCGGCGCCGAGGTCAACATGGTCTTCCCACTCGGCAGCCATCTGTCCGAGGTGTCACGACTGGTCGAGGCCGACGTCAACATCTGCCTGTACCGTGAGTTCGGACGCATGCTCTGCGAGGCACTCGAGCGCCCCTACCTGCAGGCGCCGATCGGGCTGCACAACACCACCCGCTTCCTGCGCACACTCGGCACGCTGCTCGGGCTCGACCCGGAGCCGTTCATCGAGCGCGAGAAGAACACCACGATCAAGCCGATCTGGGACCTTTGGCGATCCGTGACCCAGGACTTCTTCGGCACCGCCAGTTTCGCCATCGTCGCCAACGACACCTACGCACGCGGCGTGCGCCGCTTCCTCGAGGACGAGCTGGGCATGCCCTGCAACTTCTCGGTGTCGCGCAAGCCCGGCGAAAAGACCGACAACGCCGCTATCCGGGAAATGGTGCAGACCAAGACGCCGCTGGTGCTGTTCGGCTCCTACAACGAGCGCATGTACCTGGCCGAGGTTGGCGGACGTGCCACCTACATTCCGGCATCCCTGCCCGGCGCCATCGTACGCCGCCACACCGGGTCGCCCTACATGGGTTATTCCGGCGCCACCTACATCGTCCAGGAGTTTTGCAACGGCCTGTTCGACGCGCTGTTCCACATCCTCCCGCTGGCCACCGACATGGACCGCGTCGAGCAGACCTTGACGCGTGGCGCCGACGACAAGTCCGACACGCTGGAGTGGGACCTCGACGCGCAGCAACTGATGAATCAATGGGTGCAGAGCCAACCGGTACTGGTACAGATCTCGGCGGCCAAGCGTCTGCGGGACCGCGCCGAGCGCGACGCCCGCCAGGCCGGCGAGGAGCGCGTCAACGCTGCTCGTGTCGTCGCCGCGACCGCAGCACTTCGAAGCGGGGTGGTGGCATGAGCGCCATCGCCCGCGATCCCAACACGACGGCTGCCGAACAGCAGCCGTCTAAAGGTGTTGTCACATTCGTGGCAGCTGCCCACGCCGCGCGGGCTTTGCGCGGTAACGGCCGTAAGGCCACTTGGTAGAAGGAGTCATCCTATGGCACAGCAATCGGGTTCGATTTCCGGCCTGACTGACCAGGAAGCCCAGGAGTTCCACCAGTTCTACATGCAGGGTCTGGTGGGCTTCACCGCCATCGCGGTGATCGCACACATCCTCGTCTGGGCCTGGCGTCCCTGGTTCCACTGAGCCACGTTTACAAGGGGGATGCCATGGCTAGCAATTCAGGCAACGCGTTGCAGGAAACCTTGAAGCGTGACTCGTTTACGTTTCGCGGCATCTATGCGGTGAGTTTCGCCGTATTTCTGGCCGTAGCCATCATCGTTCAGCTTCTTCCGTTGCAGTGGCGCACCTGGTTTCCGGGTGCCGAGGGCGGTCAGACGCTGGTCGGCGATGTTCGGTCCGCCGTGTACACGTTTATGTCGTACCTCACTTAGGAGTTTGGAACCATGTGGAGAATCTGGCGTTTGTACGACCCGCTGCGGGCGATGGTTGCCCAGGGCGTTTTTCTGTTCGGTTTGGCAGCGATGATCCATCTCATCCTGCTCAGCACGGACCGTTTCAACTGGCTGGATGGCAAGAGCCAGGCGCAGGTGATGGGTGCCTCGGCTACCCCGCCGGCCGCCGCTTCGGAGTCCTGAGCAGTCTTCAGGCGCGCCTTAGCCGCAGCAAACGCAGCAAGGGTAGGCGAGGTCGGGACCGTGGTCCTGTCCTCGCCCACTTCAGCAAACTGGCTTCAACCAAGGACCGACCTTCCTTATCCGGCCCGGGAGATTGAAAATGGCAATGCTCAGCTTTGAGAAAAAATATCGAGTCAGGGGTGGCACCCTGGTCGGCGGCGACCTCTTCGATTTCTGGGTGGGGCCCTTCTACGTCGGGTTCTTCGGACTCACCACCGTCTTCTTCGCCTTCATCGGCACCGCGCTGATCTTCTACGGCACCTCGCAGGCCGGGGTCTTCAACCCGTGGACGATCAACATCGCGCCGCCAAACCTCGAGTACGGTCTCGGGTTGGCGCCACTGATGAAGGGCGGCCTCTGGCAGGTCATCACCGTCTGCGCCATCGGCGCGTTCGGCTCATGGGCTCTGCGCGAGGTCGAAATCAGTCGCAAGCTCGGCATGGGCCTGCACGTGCCCTTCGCCTTCAGCTTCGCCATCCTCGCCTACGTCACGCTGGTGGTCATCCGCCCGCTGCTGCTTGGGGCTTGGGGGCACGGCTTCCCGTACGGCATCCTCAGCCATCTGGACTGGGTGTCGAACGTCGGGTACCAGTACCTGCACTTCCACTACAACCCGGCGCACATGATCGCGGTGAGCCTGTTCTTCGGCAATGCGTTCGCCCTGGCGCTGCATGGTTCGCTGATCCTGTCCGCGACCAATCCGGCACCTGGCCAACCGGTCAAGACCCCGGAGCATGAGGACACCTTCTTCCGCGACACGATCGGCTACTCCATCGGCACCCTCGGCATCCACCGTCTGGGCCTGTTCCTCGCACTTGGCGCCGTGTTCTTCAGCGCCGTCTGTATCGTCATCAGCGGACCCTTCTGGACACGTGGCTGGCCGGAGTGGTGGGACTGGTGGCTCAACATTCCGATCTGGTCCTGAGCGTCTGGGAGAATAAAAATGGCTGAATATCAGAACATCTTCACCCAGGTGCAGGCCCACGCGCCGAGCTATCCCGGCGTCCCGCTGGACCGCGACCGCGATACCCGTGAGCGCATCGGCACCCCGGCCCACGTCAAGCTGCTCGGCTGGTTCGGCAACGCACAGATCGGTCCGATCTACCTCGGTTTCCTCGGTGTTGCGGCAGTGTTCTGCTTCATCATCGGGTTCACCACCATCGGCTTCAATATGCTGGTGCAGGTCGATTACGACCCGATCCAGTTCATCCGTCAGCTGTTCTGGCTGGCGTTGGAACCGCCCAAGCCCGAGTACGGTCTGCGTCTCGCCCCGCTCAATGAGGGTGGCTGGTGGAATATCGCCGGCATGTTCATCACCGCCTCGATCCTGCTCTGGTGGCTTCGCATGTACCGTCGCGCCAAGGCCTTGGGAATGGGCACCCATGTGCCCTGGGCATTTGCGGCTGCCATCTGGCTCTACCTTGTACTAGGCTTAATCCGTCCGGTCCTGCTGGGCAGTTGGTCCGAGGCGCCGCCGTTCGGGATCTTCCCGCACCTCGACTGGACGGCCGCCTTCTCGATCCGTTACGGCAACCTGTTCTACAACCCGTTCCACATGCTTTCGATCGCCTTCCTTTACGGTTCAGCGCTGCTTTTCGCAATGCACGGTGCGACCATCCTCGCGGTGAGCCGCTACGGTGGCGAGCGTGAGATCGAGCAGATCGTTGACCGTGGTACCGCTTCGGAGCGCGCGGCACTGTTCTGGCGCTGGACCATGGGCTTCAACGCCACGATGGAATCGGTACACCGTTGGGCCTGGTGGTTCGCCGTGCTCACTTGTGTCACAGGCGGCATCGGCATCCTGCTGACCGGTACGGTGGTCGACAACTGGTACCTGTGGGCGGTCAAGCACCACGTCGCTCCGGCCTATCCGGATGTGTGGGACCCGGCCAAGCTGGTCGACCCCGCCACCCTGTCCGCCCCGGCCAACTGAAGGGAACCTTAATGAAGATCCATCAAATCATCAGGTTCGGTCTTGTCGCCGGTGCGGCCTCGTTGCTGGCTGGTTGTTGGGAGCGACCGCCCGTCGACATGGTCCAGCACGGCTACCGTGGTACCGGCATGGCCCAGGTCTACAACCCGCGGACACTCGCCAAGCAGGCCGATATCAACACGGTGCCCGTTGCTCTTCCTGCGGCCCCTGACGAGGGCCCGAAGGCCAAGGACATCTACAAGAACGTCCAAGTCCTGGGTGACCTGTCGGTCGCGCAGTTCACGCGTCATATGGCTTCGATCACGCAATGGGTCGCGCCTCAGCAAGGTTGCGTCTACTGCCACAACCCGGCCAACTTTGCCGAGGACAGCAAGTACACCAAGGTGGTGGCGCGTCGCATGATCCAGATGACGCAGTACGTCAACGCCAACTGGACCCAGCACGTCGCCGAGACTGGCGTGACTTGTTATACTTGCCACCGCGGCCATCCCAATCCGCAAGACCAGAACGGCCAGAAAGCCTACTGGTACTCGGCCGGGGATCCGGCCCACAAGGGGGGCATGCTCGGTTGGCGCGACGGCCAGAACGAGCCGGCGTACAGCGTCGCCAAATCCTCTCTGCCCAATGATCCGTTCTCGCCGTTCTTGATGGGTTCGCAAAACATCCGGGTGCAAAGCCAGCACGCACTTCCGATGGGCGACAACAAGCAGAACATCAAGAACACCGAATGGACCTACGGTCTGATGATTCACATGTCGAAGTCGCTCGGCGTGAACTGTGACTACTGCCACAACAGTCGCGCGTTCTCATCGTGGCCGCAGAGCTCGCCGCAGCGGGTCACCGCTTGGTATGGCATTCGCATGGCCCGCGACCTCAACAACCAGTTCCTGGGTCCGCTCAAGCCGGTCTACGACACGGATGATCTCGGCCCCAAGGGCGACGCGCCCAAGGTTTTCTGCGCCACGTGTCACAAGGGTGCTTACAAGCCGCTGTACGGCCAGAGCATGCTCAAGGATTTCCCTGAGCTCGCCAGGCCGACCACTGACGGCAAGCCCCTGCATCCGCTCGAGGGCGAGCCGGCTGCCGAGGAGAAGGTCGCGGCACTGGCGCGATAGTCCGGCCGGCAGGGTTCCGGGCTGACGCTTCGGGCGGCACCACCGGCTCTTGGCAGCGACAAGAAAAAGGCACCGCGAGGTGCCTTTTTCTTTTTCCCGCATGCGGTCTCAGTGGAACGGTGCGTTGAGGGCGACCACCTGCTGGTTGATCAGACTGGCCAGCGAGACCCACGCCAGATAGGGCGTCAGAAGGGCGCCAGCGCGGTAATCCAGACGACTTCCGGCAAACACCAGCAGCGCCACCGACGACCAGAGTACGCCAACCTCGGCGAGGGCCCAGTCAGGACGTTGGCACCAGAAGAAGAGGTAACTCCACAGCACGTTGAGCGCCGCATTTGCCAGGAAGAGTCCGAGCACGATGCGCTGCAGGCGCGGCTCACGCGCAGCCCGCCACGACAGAACGCCTGCGATGGCGGTGAGGGTGAAGATGGTCGTCCACGCCGGGCCAAAGGCCCAGTCAGGCGGTTTGAACCAGGGCTGCTGAAGCCCGTAGTACCAGCTGTCGAGGGGCGTCAGCGCACCGCCGGTGGCGGCGGTGGCGATTGCGATGGCGGCTGCGGCAAGACTTTGCTGGCGTAGTGACAATGGATGTGCCGGGTGGCGTCAGGCTTTAGCCAACCCTAGCAGATGCGCCATGTCTTTCAAGAAGATGCGTACGTGGGCCATGGGGTCACGGCGCTGCAGTTCCTTGTGCATGTAGGCGTCGAAGGTCAACTTCTGCACGTCCTTGTCGCGGCAGATCTTGACGAAGCTCTCGCGCCGCTTGTCGCTGGAGTACCAGAAGTGCTGCATCATCGCCAGTATCCAGAACACGCGGCCGTGCAGCTTCATGAAGCGCTTGCGAGCCGTAGCCAGCGCGGATGCCTTGCCGGTGCGCAGGAACTCGGCTGCGGCTTCGCCGGCCAGTCGTCCGCCAAGCATGGCGTAGTAGATGCCTTCGCCGGAGGAGGGCGCGACTACACCTGCAGCATCACCGGCTAACACCACGTCGCGGCCGTTGTCCCAGCGCGGCAGGGGCTTGAGTGGCAGCGGTGCGCCCTCCTGGCGAACTGTTTCGAAGTCGGTCATGCCCGCGGCCTCACGCAGCCGGGTGGTGGCCTTGCGCAGGGAGAAGCCGCGCTCTGCGCTTCCCAGACCGACGCTGAGCGTGTCGCCGTGGGGAAACACCCATCCGTAGAAGTCCGGCGAGAGGCTGCCGCGGTAATAGACATCGCAGCGTGACTCATCGTAATCGGCGGTGGTGTTCTGCGGCTTGCGCAGGATCTCGTGGTAAGCGAAAACGTACTTGGTCTTCTCGGCACCCGGCACCTCTTGGTGTGCCACCTGCGACTTCGCGCCGTCCGCGCCGATCACGCATCGCGCCCTCACCGAATGTTCGATGCCGTCCTCTTCCTTGTCAGCGAAGAAGACCTGCGCAACACCATCACTTGCACGCTCGATCCGGCGGTAAAGCCCGGTACGGCGCTCGGCGCCGTGCGAGGCGGCACGCTGGCGCAGCCACTCATCGAACTGTTCACGATCGACCATGCCGACGAAACCGCCCTCGATGGGGATGTCTACCTTCTCGTCCTTGGGCGAGATCATCCGGGCGCAGCGCGCCTTGGCGACCAGCAACTCGTCAGGGATGTCGAAATCCTTGATCGCCCGTGGGGGAATGGCGCCGCCACAGGGCTTGATGCGTCCGGCGCGGTCGAGCAGCAGGACGCTGCGTCCGGCGCGCGCGAGGTCATCGGCGGCAGTGGAGCCGGCGGGGCCACCACCGATCACCACCACGTCATAGGTTTCAGGCTGGCTCATGACACTCTCCCCCTTTCCAGGTCGCAGCCTGGTCGTTCTGTTGTGCGGCAGGTCGCTTATCGGCACGGGAGGCCGTATCGCGGATATCGGGTGCTGACTCGACAGGCATCACTGGTCGGGTCGAGATGCTTGCGGCCAATCGCGCCGAGGCGATGAACAGCAAGCCCTCGGCAAAGAACACGCTCGCGTAGGCAAGTCCTGCGTCGTCGATGAGCTGCCGCGCCAGATCGCTGGCGACTGCGCCGCCAAGCCCGCCGAGGCCGAAGGCGATCGCCTGGGAAGCGCCCCAGAGGCCCATGCGCACACCCTCGCGGCCGGTCTCGCCGCGTCCGGCGAGTTGCATCATCGAGGCGATGGCGGCGATCGAGAACGCGCCGTTGGCCGCTCCCAGCAAGAAGACGTTGGCCTTCAACGGCCAGTCGCCGCCCGTAAAGCCGCCCGCCACCAGGCCGAGCAGTGCGATGGCCGAGGCGATGCAGCCGCCCACTGTCCAGTTGCGCAGTGTCTCGCTGGTTGGGCGACCGCGCCGGCTGCCCGCCAGCGCGACCAGGATCATGCCCGCCAGCACGCCGCTGTGTTGCACCCCCGACAGGCGCGTCGATTCGCCGGGGGTAAAGCCGAACACCAGACCTGCAAACGGCTCGAGGATCAGGTCCTGTGCCGAGAAAGCCAGCATCGATACGAAGATGAAGACGGTGAACTGGCGCGCATCGGGTTCGTCCCAGACCCGTCGCAGCGCCTGCAGGAAGGGTGTGCGGTCCTCTGCCGCCGCCGGAGCGCTGTCGCTCTCCAGGCGGAAAAGCGCGAGCAGGGTCGTGATCACGGCGATGCCGGAGATGCTGCTGGCCACCTCGACCAGCCGCTCCGGCGAATAAGGATCCAGCAGCGTTCCCGCCACGCCGGCCGTCACCGCGAAGCCGGCGATCATCATGATCCAGACGATGGTCGCGGCCGGCGCGCGCCGATGGTCCGCCACCGACTTGGCCAACAGCACCAGCAGCGAGGTCCCGGCCGCCGAGACGCCGATGCCGATCAGGGTGAAACCCAATACCGCCAGCAGCAGTCCGGGCGTTGGCGCAGTCGCCATCCACGCGGTGGCCAGCGCCGAGACCACCCCGCCGGTGGCCAGCACCAACATCCCGCCGATGATCCACGGCGTTCGGCGGCCGCTCTGGTCCGAGCCGAAGCCCATTCGCGGCCGGAGGATCTGCAACGCGTAGTGGATGGCGACCAGCAGTCCTGGCAGCAGCGCCGGGAGCGCGAGTTCGACCACCATGACGCGGTTGAGCGTTGACGTGGTGAGGACGACGATGGCACCGATGCACGCCTGCACCAGACCGAGCCGGACGATGCCGGTCCAGCCAAGCAGGCGTGGCGCCTTGCCCGGGTCGAGTTTTTCAGGGCTCATGGCGTCACTCCCGGGATCGTCGATGCACCGCGCAGCGCCCAGGCCGCGACCATCATGCCGCTGACCAGGATGGGTACGCCGAAGCCGCTGTAGTAGAGGGCGCGCTCGACCGGCTTGGCGACGAACCAGCGCATCATCAGCAACTGCCCGGCGATCAGCCCGGCGATGGCGACGGCGTGGCCGACCGCGTCCCACTGCAGCAGCAGTGCGATGACGACCAACTGCGGCAATACCATGGTCCAGCAGGCCGAGCGGGCGGCGCCATCAGCGCCCAATTGCACCGGCAGCGAGCGCACACCCATTTGCCGGTCACCCTGGATCGACTTGAAATCGTTGAGGGTCATGATGCCGTGCGCGGCGATGCTGTACAGCAGTGCGAGCAGCAAGGAGCGCGGGTCTGGCATGGCGCCGCCGGCCATCACCGCCGAGCCGGTGACCCAAGCCAGGCCCTCGTAGCAGAGACCGCAGGCGGCGTTGCCCCACCAGCCATTCTGTTTGAGCCGCAACGGCGGTGCACTGTAGGCCCAAGCCAGCGCCAGGCCCAGCACCGCAGCCAGGAAGCCCCAGTCGCCGAGACTGCTGGCGACCAGAAGCGAGAGCAGGGTCCAGGCGATGGCGACGTAGAGGCCCCAGCGGCCCGGGATGCGACCGGACGGGATGGGCCGCTGCGGTTCATTGATGGCGTCGACGTGGCGGTCGAACCAGTCGTTCACTGCCTGGCTGGTGGCGCATACCAGTGGGCCGGCCAGCAACACGCCGGTGACGATCAGCGCCCAGTGGTCGGCAAACGGCTGCCCGGATGCCACCACGCCACAGGCGAACGCCCACATCGGCGGGAACCAGGTGATCGGCTTCAGCAGCTCGGCGACCGCCGAGGGAGCCGGGTAGGCATGGGTCGCAGCACTCATTGACTCATTCTCACACTTGACATTTTCCACCGTCAATCGCAATTTACAGTCAAGCGTCACTGCCGCGTGACACATCCCGGTCTACGGGTGCAAGCGCGATCCGACGGTGCGATACCGGGTTTTTCCCGGCGCGCCGCGTGGCAGTCCCCAATCCCTGCCGGAGGCCGTGCCGAATGCTGATGGAATCAAGACCGGTCATCCCGGAGAACGCCGCCGAAGGTGCACCGCGAAAGCCGGTCGCTCTGGTTATCGGTAGCGGTTTTGGCGGCCTCGCGGCGGCGATCCGCCTGGCCAATCGCGGCTATCAGGTCACTGTGCTCGAAAAACTCGACGCGCCTGGTGGCCGCGCCTACGTCCATCGCCGTGACGGCTTCGTCTTCGATGCCGGCCCCACTATCGTCACCGCGCCTTTCCTGTTCGAAGAACTTTGGACGCTGTGCGGAAAAAAGATGTCCGACGACATCGATTTGCGCCTGATGGATCCCTTCTACCGCGTCCGCTTCGATGACGGCACCTGGTTTGATTATCGCGGTGATGAGGAGCAGATGATCGCGGAAGTGGCGCGTTTCAGCCCGGGTGATGTGGCCGGCTACCGCCGCTTCCTCGCCGACGCCGAGCATTGCTACCGCCTGGGCTTCCTCGGCCTCAGCGATAAAGCTTTCGACAGCATCGCTGACCTGCTGGCCGCGCTGCCGGCGATGGTCCGCATGCGCGCCTGGAAGACGCTCTACAGCCTCGCCGCCAAGCACCTGAAGGACCCCAAGCTGCGCGTGGTCATGAGCCTCCATCCGCTGCTGATCGGCGGCAACCCGTTCTCGGTGACGCAGGTCTACAGCCTCATCACGGCGCTGGAGAAGCGTCACGGTGTGCACTGGGCCATGGGCGGCACCGGTGCGCTGGTCAAGGGGCTTGTGGGCCTGCTCAAGGGCCAGGGCGGCACCCTCATCTGCAATGCTGAGGTTGCCGAGATCACGGTCGACAAGGGCCGCGCCACCGGCGTGCGTCTGGCCAGCGGTCAGCATCTGCAGGCCGACATCGTCGTCAGCAACGCCGACACCGCCTGGACATACCGGCACCTGATCAAGCCCGAGCACCGCCGGCACTGGACCGACCGCCGCGTCGAGGGTGGCCGCTATTCGATGAGCCTGTTCGTCTGGTACTTCGGTACCCGGCGGCAGTTTCCCGACGTGCCCCACCACATGATGGTGCTGGGCCCGCGTTACAAGGGCCTGCTCACCGACATCTTCAAGCGCCATCACCTGGCCGAGGACTTCAGCCTCTACCTGCACCGGCCGACCGCGACCGACGCGTCGATGGCACCGCCGGGCTGCGACACTTTCTACGCGCTCTCGCCAGTGCCTCACCTCGACAGCGGTACCGACTGGAAGGCGTTTGCCGAGACCTATCGTCAGGCCGTTGCCAAGCACCTGGACGCCACTGTGCTTCCTGGCTTCGAGAAGGATGTGGTCACCTCATTCGTGACCACGCCGCTGGATTTCCGTGACCGCCTGCTGTCGTTCAAGGGCGCGGCCTTCGGTCTCGAACCGGTGCTGACGCAGAGCGCATGGTTCCGCCCGCACAACCGCAGCGAGGACATCCGTGGCCTGTACATGGTCGGCGCAAGCACCCATCCGGGCGCAGGCATGCCGGGTGTGCTGGCGTCGGCCAAGGCGCTTGAATCCGTGCTGCCGGAGCCGGCCGCGATACTGGAGGGCCGCGCATGAGGCGTGAGGATCTGCCCGCAGCGACGCTGCATTATTCGGAGGACGCCACCTGCACCGAGATGCTGCGTGGCGGTTCGAAATCCTTCTTCGCTGCCTCGCGTCTGCTGGCGCCTGTGTACCGCGAGCCAGCAACGGCGCTGTATGCCTTCTGCCGGGTGGCAGACGATGCCATCGACTTTGCCGATGACCCGCACGAGGCACTTGCCGGGTTGTGCCGCCGGCTCGATGCCATCTACGCCGGTGAGCCGTTCCGGGCCGTGGCTGATCAGGCCTTCGCGCCCGTGGTGGCGCGCTACGGCATTCCGCGGCTGCTACCGCAGGCGCTGCTCGAGGGCTTCGCCTGGGATGCTGTGGGTCGTCGTTACGAGACGCTCGATGAGTTGCTCGAATATGCCGCGCGTGTCGCCGGCACTGTGGGCGCCATGATGGCGCTGATCATGGGCGCCCGCGCGCCGCAGACGCTGGCCCGGGCCTGCGAACTCGGCCTGGCCATGCAGCTCACCAATATCGCCCGTGACGTCGGCGAGGACGCGCGCAACGGCCGCGTCTATCTGCCCCTGCAATGGCTGCGAGAGGCGGGTGTCGACCTCGATGCATGGCTGGCCGATCCGCAGCCTCTGCCCGCCGTTCGAGCCGTCACCGCCCGACTGCTCAGGGAAGCCGATCGCCACTATGAGCGCGCACAGAGTGGCATCGCCGACCTGCCGCGCAACTGTCGGCCGGCGATGATGGCGGCGCGCCTGGTCTACGCCGAGATCGGCCGTGAGGTGGAACGACGCGGGTGCGATTCGATCAGCGGCCGGGCGGTGGTGTCGGGTCGCCGCAAGTTCGCTTTGCTGCTGCGGGCAAGTCTGGCTGGTGCGGTGGCCGCCCGCGCCACCGAGCATCTGCCGGTGCCGCCCGCGGTGCGATTCCTCGTCGATTCGGTGACCGACGACCAGCCGCACCTTCAGTCGCCTCAGTCCTTCGTCGAGCGTACTGTGGCTATCGTGCAGATGTTCGAGCGGGTGGCAGTGCGCGAACGCCAGCAGCGGGCAATGGTGCTGCGCTGACCCCTCAGCGTACCCTCGGCATGCGCCAGGGCAACATCAGCCGCGTGCTGAGGCGCTCCAATCTCTCGACGTCAAGACTCTCGTGGAATGTGAGCGCACGCTCACCCGCCAGCGTCGCCTCAAGCACTGCCCGTTGGTAGAAGGGCGTGTCCTCGAGCGTCTCGACCAGGCGCGGCGGTTGGGCGCTGCGCATCTGCCGCGGGATGCGCCAGAAGGTGCGGGGCAGGGTGTGGCGCCGGTCTGCTTCGAAGTCGGTAACGGTGCCGTCGCTGCCGAAGCGCAAGGCAAGCAGGCGGTCATCGCCGGTCTTCTGGCGAACGTCGTAGATCACCGCGCTGCCACCATCGGCCAAGATCGAGCGGGACCAGTCCCAGCTTGAGAACGGCGTCTCGATCGGTTCGCTGCCCTCGTTCGAATCGAAGTAGCCGGCACCAGACCAGCCCAGGTCGGGTTGGCTGAGGGACACCTCGACCCGCGCCGAGGGCGCCAGCGGGCCCCATTGATGGCGGCCACCATCGTCGAGCGCCCAGGTGTGCGCCGACAGCGATCTGGGGTGGACGCGGATGGTCCCGCGCACCGGTCGCGGCAGCGGGTTTGCCCACTCGTCCACCTCGATGGTCAGCGCGTCACCATCCCACCGCAAACTGCTGGGGCCGACGGCAAAGTGATCCACGCCTCTCGACACGCTCGCCCGCGAGCGTTCCGTCATGGTCCAACGGCGCACGCCTGGCCCATAAAGGCAGACATTGATGCAACAGTGATTCTCGGGGTCGCCGCGGCCGCGCTTCTTTGCCCAGTGGTAGTAAGACGAGAAGACGCTGCCGACGAAGGCGATGACGGTGAGCCCGTATTGTCCGCAGTCGCTCAGGGCATCGACATACCACCAGAGATATGCACCTTCGCCGACCGCTTGGTCGAACCGAGGTGAGCCATCAGGGTTGCGGCCGCCAATCGGCCCGACAGGGTGGCCATGGGAACCCCGGGGCCCGGATGGGCGCTGCCTCCCGCCAGGTAAAGCCCTGGTATCCGCGTCCACGACGCGGGTCGTCTGAAGGAGGCCATCCAGCTGTGGCATGCCTCCCCATAGAGGGCCCCTCCGGTCGCCGGGAACAGCGTCTCGAAGCCCTGAGGCCCCGTCAGCACCGACCGCGACGGGTCGCAGTCCAGTTCCAGTCCACAGCGGCGCATCAGTTCCAGGGCTTTGGCGTGACATTGTTCGATCTCCTCGGGGTCCAGGTCGCGCAGGTCCCCGATCGCAGGGGCATTGACCAGCGCCAGCAGGCGTTCGCCTTCAGGCATGGGGGCATCATCATCGTGCCGGTCTTGCGCACACAGATAGACGGTGGCTTTGTCGGGCAGTCGGCCGTGGCCGAAGATGTCCCGGAATTCACTGCGGTAGTCGTCGTCGAAGAACACGTTGTGGTGCACCAGTGGGAAACCGGTGGCCCTTGCGTGCATGCACCAGGTCATCGCCGACAGAGACCGCTCTTGCGGTTTGATCGCCTCCACGGCGGGTTGCACATCGTCGCCGAGCAGGCCGCGTGCCAGTGCCTGGCTGTCGCCGTTGAATACCACCGAATCGGCCGGCAGCGTCTCGCCGCCAGCCAGGCGTACGCCGCAGACACGGCCCTGGCGAACCTCGATGTTCTCCACATGCGCACCCGTGCGGATGGTCGCGCCGTTGCGCTCGGCCAGCCGTGCCAGCGCGCGTCCAACCTCGACCATGCCGCCACGCACCGTCCAAACGCCCTGCGTCTCGACATGCGCGACCAGCATCAGTGTTGCCGGCGCATCGAAAGGCGACGAGCCGCAGTAGGTCGCATAGCGCCCGAACAACTGTTGCAGGCGCGGGTCGCGGAAGTGCCTCGCCAACGAACCCCAGAGGTCGCTGAAAAGGCCCAGTCCGAGCAGCGCCTTCGAGCCACTCCAGCCGAGGTCGGCCATCATCCCGGGTAGGGTCGGGCGCTGCGAACGGATATACGGCCCTTCGAGCGCGGCGTAGACCTCGCGCGTCTGCGCGCAGAACGCGCGGTAGCGGCGTGCCTCGGCCGCTCCGGCAAAAGCGCCGATGGCATCGGCAGAACGCTGGGGGTCGGCATACAGGTCCAGTGTTCCGCCGCTGCCCCAAGCGTGCCTCGCCAGGACCTCAACGGGTTGCAGCGAGAGTTCGTCCTCGAGGCGCAAGCCCGACTCGCCGAAAAGACCCTCGAACACCCAGCGCATGGTGAATACGGTCGGCCCGGCGTCCACCGGGTATCCGCCGGCGGACACTTGGCGCAACTTTCCACCAACCGCGGGTGCCCGTTCGAGCAGCGTCACGTCAAGGCCCTGGCGGGCCAGGTCGGCAGCCGCAGCAAGGCCGCCCACGCCGCCGCCTACGACCACCACCCGATGATCCGTATCTGGAGGCCTCATCCGTAGACCCGGCCCTTGTAGGTCCCGCGCATATCCACCGGCACAAAACGCGCGAACATCGATTCCGAGAAGAAGCCGTGATGGTGGGCCGCTTTGATGGCGTCCAGGTGGGCGCCTCGCCGGGCGTAACGGTCCATGTCGTCGACCCCCGACCAGACGCTGAAGGTGGCTTGTCGCAGCAGTGGTGCCTCGCCGAGTCCGGCAGCCAGCAGGCAGCCTTCCGCATGCTCAAGGTCGGCCTGGGCGGGCGGTGCCTTGCGCCAGAACGCGGCGGCCTGGGACGGCTTGATCGAGGCGCGGGTGAGTGCGGCGATCGGTCCGCGTTCGGGCGTGGCTGTGACCGCCGGCAGGCTGAGCCCTGACCATGCCCCCTTGCACGAATAGGTGTGCAGGCGGACGCTGAAGAACTCGCGGGCATGTCCGCGGTAGCGTTCCACCAGTGGGTTGCCAGTCAGAAAATCTCGAGCCGTACTGTCGTCGTCGAAGACGCAGAAGAGGCCCTGTCGGGTCGGGCTCGGTCGCAGGCCGAAGCCGCCGTCGTGGCCGCTGCCCAGCACCTTGTATGTGCGTAGTCCCGGAATGGACCCGGTGCCTAACCCGCCCATGACGAAGCGCGAGTAGCCCCAGACTCTCGAGCCTTCTGCGATGTCGACCAGGATGAGCGTGGCGACCGGCTGCTCGGGCAGTGCGGTCTCAAGCGTCGCAGCGCCTTTGCCCGCGGGTCCGCTCATGTTCAGCGGTCCGCGCGTTCACCCAGGTCGCCGAGGCCGTACTGACGCAGTTTCACGTACAGGCTCTGGCGCGACAGGCCGAGCATCTCGGCAGCGCTGGCGCGGTTGTCGCGGGTGAGGTCGAGAGCGGCCTCGATACAAAGCTTCTCGATCAGCTCGGCGGTTTCACCGACGATGTCCTTCAGCGGTACGCGGCCGACCAACTCGGTCAGCTGGCTGGCGCTGCGAGTGAGCCCGTCGGGTGTGCTCTGCTCGTCGAGGCGAGTCGCGACATCACGTACGCTGAAGCTCAGATAATGTCGGCCGGCCACCTGCAGCGAGCGCGCCGACATCTCGACCTCGGTCTGCAGACCATTCTCGCCACGCAGCGTGGTCGCGAACAGGCGCACTGAGCCGCGCTGGCGCAGATTGGCCAGCAGCACCGAGAGGTCGACGCCCGAGCGGCCGAGCCAGCGGTCCAGGGATTCGCTCAGCAGGGCATTGGGATGGCCCACCTGGCAAAGGTCGGCGAAGGCCTGGTTGGCCGTGATGACCGTTCCGCTCGCATCAGTGACGACAAAACCGTCGGGTGATTGGCCGAGCGCCTCCAGCGTGAGCGCGCGGTTGTCTTCGGCACTCTCGCTTGAGGCGAGGCCCTGATTGCTCATGCGGACCAGGAACAGGCTCTGGTTATCGTGCCTGAACAGCGTCATCGCGATGGCTGTTTCGCTGCCGGCGCCGGCCATGCGTGCGCGGGCGGTCTCGCCCCGCCCCGCGCTGAGGACGCTGGTCATCAGCGCGTCAAGTTCAGCGCGTTCGCTGGTATCAAAACAGTCGGTCAGCAGCCGCCCCGCCTGCTTGCGGGCCTGGCTGCCGAGGGCCCGCTCGGCGGTGGCATTGGCCTCAAGGATGCGCCGGGTCGAGGCGTCGATCACTAGCATGGGTTCGGGCGCGGTCTCGAACAGCAACCGGTACCGAGCCTCCATCTGGCGCATGCGCTGATAGTCGCGCTCCATGGCCTGATGCGACTCCACCAGACGTTTCTGCAGTTCGGTGACGCTGCGAAGGTCGCGCCCGAAAGCGAGGATCTGGCCGTCAGCGAGACGAATCGCGCTGTATTGGATCGGTACGATCCGGCCTTCACGGTCGGGATGGTTCAGGTGCCGCCATTTGCGTGGCCGGCCGCTGAGCGCATCCTCCAGCAGCGCCTGGACCTTTTCGCGGCACTCGATCGACACGACATCCGTGAGCATGCGGCCGATCCAGTTTTGCGACTGCTCGAGTTGCGAGTCCGGCTGGCTCAGGCGAGCCCGCAGGACACGGCCTTCGGCGTCCAGCACCAGCGAGATGTCGGAAGCAGCAGAAAGCAGAGAGGCAGCAATGGAGGGCTCGACCGAGCCCACGACCTCGCTGGCGTCGGGGTAACCGATCTGCTGCATATGGCCCGAAGGGTTCTTCAATTGGGCCGCTCCCGCTCGCGGACAAGACGGTCGGCCGTCCGCAACGCCTCAACGGCGTCGCCCGAGTAGGCCTCTGCACCAAGCAGCGTGCGTACTTTTTCGTCCAGACCGAGCGGGCCGCCGACCATGATTCCAACGCGCGGATTCAGCGAGGCGCAGCGGATCTCGTGGACCATCGTCTTGAGCACCTCGATATCGCCACTGCAACTCACAGACAAGGCGATGACGTCGTACCAGTCGGCTTTTGCGGCCGCCACCAGCGCTGAGGGCTCGGACTCGAGCGCGCTGCAGACGTTCCAGCCATCCCTGCGGAAGAACTGGCTGAGCATGTAAAAGCCGAATGTGTGATGGCTGCCAGGCATGGGCGCCAGCAAGATGCGGTGCTGCGGCTGCCGGTATACCGGGTTCGCGCAGAACTCTTCGCTCAAGCCGTGCAAGAGGCGCTGCAGGCGGTAAAGGCCCAGCGTGACTTCCGGGAAGGTGCAGTCGTCGGTTTCCCAGAGCCTGCCGATGCGGCACGCCACCGGCGCCAGCAGGTTTAGATACAGGTGCGGAAGTTCATGTCCATCCGCACGGAATCCGTCGAAGGCGCGCTCATGGCTATCCGGGTCGCGATCTATGCAGACCTGCACGAAGTGCTCGAGGTCGGCATCCGAGATCGGGGTCGGGATGTGGTGAGGAAAATCTACCGGCTCTGGCCGGTGGGTCCTCAGGAGTCGCGGAATGATGTCGGCGTTCAGCGTCTGCATCAGAGTCTGGCGGGTCTCGTGACCAGCCCGCCCGGATTCATCCGTGCTGACTCGCCACGATTGTGCGCCGGACCAGTTCTCGCCGTCTGCCGAATCGGCATCCGAAGAATCGCCGGCGTCATGCCCCAAGGACATGGACATTGCGCTCATGGGCACTCCCTCCGGTTAGTTGTGAGTGATACCGGACGTCTGTTTTTCTATTACCGCTTTTCTTGTGTGCTCATGGTCACCCCGCGACCCCACCAATGTCAACCGTCGAGACGCCAAAAGTGACTCGCGTGCCTGACACTTGTCGTCCGATCTGCACATTTGGAGGCAGTCTCGAATGATCTGCGCGGCCCGGCAGGACAGAAGACATTGATCCAACAATGTAAATAACAGTAGACGTACAGTTTGATTGACACTCTTGCTTACTGCATCTAGATTGGGTGGCACCAACCCCCAGTGGGCGGAGACAGGAACATGCAGCAGCAGACAGCCGGCGCAGACAGACCGGCGCTCTACACCGAGGAGGAACGCCGGCGACGGGACCAGACGCCCTGGACCCTCGTGCAGGGGGTCCTCGCGCCGCTGCAGTTCGTCGCATTCCTGGTAAGCCTGTTCCTGGTCGTGCGCTTCCTGCAGACCGGCGAGGGCGAGTCGGCGGCCACCGTCTCTGTGCTGGTCAAGACGCTGTTCCTCTACACGATCATGGTCACCGGCGCGATCTGGGAGAAGGTCGTCTTCGGCCAGTACCTGTTTGCCCGGCCGTTCTTCTGGGAAGACGTGTTCAGCATGCTGGTCATCGCCCTGCACACGGGCTACCTGTGGGCGCTCTTTACCGGTTGGCTGACGGTGCGCGAGCAGATGCTGTTGGCGCTCGCGGCTTACGCCACCTACGTCGTCAATGCCGGACAGTTCATCTGGAAGTTGCGCATGGCGCGACTGGAGGGGGAGCGCCGCAGGCTGGAGGCCGCATCGGCGGGTGGCGGCGCGGTCGATTCGCAGGCGGGTGGCACGCTGGAGGTGGCAGCATGAACGCGGTCGTCGAATTCCGTCCCCGTGACAATGGCTGCGGCGATGCGCCGGTACTGCGCGAACGCGGCCAGCGCGAGGTGTTCTGCGGTCTCACCGGCATCATTTGGCTACACCGCAAGATCCAGGACGCGTTCTTCCTGGTCGTCGGCTCGCGCACGTGCGCCCACCTCGTCCAGTCTGCTGCCGGCGTGATGATCTTCGCCGAGCCGCGGTTCGCGACCGCCATCATCGATGACCGTGACCTCGCCGGTATCGCCGATGCCAACGAGGAACTCGACCGTGTGGTCGGGCGCCTGCTCGACCGCCGTCCCGACATCAAGCTCCTGTTCCTGGTCGGATCCTGCCCCTCCGAGGTCATCAAGCTCGACCTGCATCGCGCCGCGGAACGCCTTGACGGGGTCCATCGCGGTCGCACCCGGGTGCTCAACTATTCGGGCAGCGGCATCGAGACCACCTTCACCCAGGGCGAGGACGCGTGCCTTGCCGCCCTGGTGCCCGAGCTGCCCCACACCGAACCCGGCTCGGCGCCCGACCTGCTGCTGGTCGGTACTGTCGCCGACATCGTCGAAGACCAGTTCCTGCGCACCTTCCGCGCCATGGGCATCGAGCGTGTCGCCGCCTTCCCGCCGCGTCGCTCGACCGAGCTGCCGGCGATCGGCCCCAACACGCTGGTACTGCTCACACAGCCATTCCTCGGCGACACCGTGCGCGCCCTCGAGGCCCGCGGCGCGCGGCACATCGCGGCGCCGTTCCCCTTCGGCGAGGAGGGCACCACGCTGTGGATGCGCGCTGCCGCCGACGCCTTCCGTATCCCGACCACGCGCTTCGAACAGGTCATTGAGCCGCAGCGTGAACGCGCTCGTGCCGGCATCGCCCGCCACCGCGAGCAACTCGCCGGCCGCAGCATCTTCTTCTTCCCCGATTCCCAACTCGAGTTGCCGCTGGCCCGTTTCCTGGCACGCGAGCTCGGCATGCGCCCGCTCGAGGTCGGCACGCCCTATCTGCACCGTCAGTTGATGGCGCAGGAGCTCGAGCTGCTGCCGGAGGGCACGATCCTGTCCGAGGGCCAGGACGTCGAGCGGCAACTCGACCGCTGCCACGCCGCGCGCCCAGACATCGTCGTCTGCGGGCTTGGCCTGGCCAACCCACTCGAGGCCAGTGGCATCACCACCAAGTGGTCGATCGAGCTCGTCTTCAGCCCGGTACACGGCTTCGACCAGGCCGGCGATCTCGCCGAACTGTTTGCCCGCCCGTTCAACCGTCGCGAGCGCCTGCGCGCGCTGGAAGGGCAGGTCTAGCCATGCAGCTCACGCTCTGGACCTACGAAGGCCCACCCCACGTTGGTGCGATGCGCGTCGCAACTGCGCTGGAGGATGTGCATTACGTGCTGCATGCGCCGCAGGGCGATACCTACGCCGACCTGCTTTTCACCATGATCGAGCGCCTGCCGAAGCGGCCCCCGGTGACCTACACAACGTTCCAGGCCCGCGACCTCGGCGGCGACACCGCGGAGTTGTTCAAGACCGCCGCGCGTGAAGCACATGAGCGCTTCAAGCCGGCCGCCATGATGGTCGGCGCTTCTTGTACGGCTGAACTGATCCAGGACGATCCGGGTGGGCTTGCCGCCGCGCTCGATCTGCCGATCCCGGTGGTTGCGCTCGAGTTGCCGTCTTACCAGAAGAAAGAGAACTGGGGCGCCGGCGAGACCTTCTACCAGATGGTGCGCGGCCTTGCCGGTCCGCACGTACCGGCTCCGGGCACGCCGCGTCCAGTCCGTGCTCCGGATTCACGGCCGTCATGCAACATCCTCGGCCCTACGGCACTGGGTTTTCGCCACCGCGACGATATTCGCGAGATCCGTGGCCTGCTCGAGGCGATCGGTATCGAGGTGCGCGTGGTCGCACCGCAGGGTGCCACCGCCGCCGATCTGGCGCGCCTTGGCGATGCCGACTTCAACGTCGTGCTCTACCCGGAGACCGCACAGAGCGCTGCCAACTGGCTGCAACGCTCGTTTGGCCAGCCGTATACGCGTGTCATCCCGATCGGCGCGATCGCCACCCGCGAGTTCATCACCGAGGTTGCTACGCTGGCTGGCATCGACCCCGAAGCCGCGCAGGCCGCCGGCGGGTCGCGTGCGCCCTGGTATTCGCGTTCGGTCGACTCGACCTACCTCACCGGCAAGCGCGTGTTCGTGTTTGGTGATGGAACCCACGCCGTTGCAGCTGCACGCGTCGCCGCCGAAGAGTTCGGCTTCAACGTGGTCGGGATCGGCACCTACAGCCGCGAGTTCGCGCGCGAAGTTCGCGCCGCCGCCGAGAAGTATGGCGTCGAGGCACTGATCACTGACGACTACCTCGAGGTCGAGGCACGTGTCGCCGAACTGCAGCCCGAACTGGTGCTGGGGACGCAGATGGAGCGCCACATCTCGAAGCGCTTGGGCGTGCCCTGCGCGGTCATCTCGGCGCCCGTGCACGTTCAGGATTTCCCGGCCCGCTACGCCCCGCAGATGGGCTTCGAGGGCGCCAATGTGCTGTTCGACACCTGGGTCCACCCGCTGATGATGGGCCTCGAGGAGCACCTGCTTGGCATGTTCCGCGAGGACTTCGAGTTCCACGACGGCGCTGCCGCCTCGCATCTGGGCCACGGCAGCGCGCGCTCGCAACCGCCGCAGCCGGCAGCGGCCATCGCCGTCGGTGAGGCCGCCGTGGCCGCCGCTGGCATGGCTGTGTCGTCGGCCGCTGGCGAGCCGACCAGCAGCGAGCCGGTCTGGGCCAATGATGCGCAGAAGGAGCTGGGGAAGATCCCCTTCTTCGTGCGCGGCAAAGCCCGACGCAATACCGAGCGTTATGCCAGCGAGCAGGGCGTTGCACTGATCACCGTCGAAACCCTTTACGAGGCCAAGGCCCACTTCGGGCGCTAGGTCTCGACCACAGCCAGAACAACGGACAGCGGAGCCCGATATGGATACTCAAGTTCGCGGTGCCCACGTACCAGCCGATCCGGCTCAGGTGCGGGTCGTCATCGTGACCATGGATACCCATGTCGCCAGCGCCACCCTCCGTGCCCGTGCTGCGCTCGCCCGCCAGTGCCCGGGAATCGAACTCAAGATGCATGCCGCCTCCGAATGGAGCGCCAGCGAGACCGCCCTCGAGGCCTGCCGTGAGGACATCCGGCTTGCCGACATCGTCGTCGTCACCATGCTGTTCCTCGAGGACCATTTCCAGCCGCTGATGCCGCTGCTGCAGGAGAAGCGCACCCAGTGCGACGCCATGGTCTGCATGATGTCGGCGCCCGAGGTGGTCAAACTGACGCGCATCGGCAAGTTCGACATGAGCGGGCCCACCAGCCCGGCGATGGCGCTGCTCAAGAAGCTGCGTGGCAACCGCGAGAATGCGCCCAAGGGCGGCGCCCAGCAGATGAAGATGCTGCGTCGTCTGCCGCAGATCCTGCGTTTCATTCCGGGCACCGCGCAGGACGCGCGGGCCTACTTCCTCACCCTTCAGTACTGGCTGGGTGGGTCTGAAGACAACATGCTGAACATGGTCCGTGCGCTGGTGAACCGTTACGCTGACGGGCCACGGCGCAGTTGGCGCGGCAAGGTCGAGGCGCAACCGCCGGTCGAGTACCCCGATCTGGGCGTCTACCACCCGCGCATGAGGGGTCGCATCGGCGAGGATTCTGGCGCGCTGCCAAGGTCTTCGAAGTCGCGCGGCCGGGTCGGCATCCTCATGCTGCGCTCGTATCTGCTGGCCGGGAATACCGGCCACTACGACGGCGTCATCGCCGCGCTCGAGGCGCAAGGGCTCGACGTGGTGCCGGCATTCGCCGCGGGCCTCGACTCTCGCCCGGCGATCGACGAATACTTCATCCGCGACGGTGTCACGACCGTCGATGCAGTGATCTCGCTGACCGGGTTCTCGCTGGTCGGTGGTCCCGCTTACAACGACGCGAAGTCAGCTGGCGAGGTTCTGGCAAGGCTCGACGTGCCCTACGTCGCCGCGCACCCGGTCGAGTTCCAGAGCATCGTCGAATGGGGTGGCTCGGACCGTGGCCTGCTGCCGGTCGAGAGCACCATCATGGTTGCCATCCCGGAACTGGACGGCGCGACCGTGCCAATGGTCTACGGCGGCCGGCCGGGCCCGGCCGGCAGCCAGTGTCAGGGTTGCCATCATCACTGCACCTTCGATGCCAGCCACAGCGAGCGGGACATGGTGTCCTGCATCGAGCGCGCTGCCACCCTGGCTGCGCGCGTTGCACGCTGGGTCGAGCTCAAGCGCTCTGAACGCGCCGCGCGTCGCATCGCCATGGTTGTGTTCAATTTCCCGCCCAACGCTGGCAACGTCGGGACCGCAGCCTATCTCTCCGTATTCGAGTCCCTGTTCAACACCATGTCCGCGCTCAAGCGGGCCGGTTACACGGTCGAACTGCCCGAGAGTGTTGATGCCCTGCGCAAGGCCATCGTCGAGGGCAACACCCAGCACACCGGTGCGCTGGCCAATGTCCACGTCCGCATACCGGTCGATGATCACGTTCGCCGTGAGCCCTGGCTCAAAGACATCGAAGCGCAGTGGGGCCCGGCGCCGGGCCGCCAGCTCACCGATGGCGCCAACCTGTTCGTCATGGGCGCGCAGTTCGGTCAGGTGTTCATCGGCGTGCAGCCCGGCATGGGCTACGAGGGCGACCCGATGCGTCTGCTGTTCGAACGCGGATTCGCCCCCACGCATGCCTTCTCGGCTTTCTACCGCTGGATTCGTGAGGACTTCAAGGCGAACGCGGTGCTTCATTTCGGTACTCACGGTGCACTGGAATTCATGCCCGGCAAGCAGACCGGTATGAGTGCTTCGTGCTGGCCGGACCGCCTTATCGGCGATCTGCCAAACCTCTACCTGTATGCCGCCAACAATCCCTCCGAGGGCGCCATCGCCAAGCGCCGCGTGGCGGCAACGCTGATCAGCTACCTGACGCCGCCGGTCGCCGAATCGGGCCTTTACCGCGGCCTCAGCGAACTCAAGACATCGCTGGACCGTTGGCGTGGCCTCGACGATGACATGGCTGTCGAGCGTGAAGGTCTGGCCGAGACCATCCTTGCGCAGGCGGTCGATGTCGACCTCTTGCCGGCCGGGGCCGAGTGGCCGGTCGGAGAGGCCCTTGACGAACAGATCCATAGCCTTGGCAACCAGTTGCTGGAGCTCGAGTACACCCTGATCCCGCACGGCCTTCATGTCGTCGGTCAGGCCGCCACGCCTGCGGAGCGGGTCGACTTCCTTCTCTCGATGACCGAATCACGGCAGGGCCTGGTGCCCTCCCGCGCGGCCATCGAGACGCTGGTTGCTGGCGCCGGCTATGCGCGCTTTGCCGAATCTGCCGGCATCCCGCGCAGCGACGAGTTGCAGCGTCTGCACGATGAACTGACGCTGGTGAATTCGCAGCTTGCGGTCGATACCGAGTTGGACGCGATCATTCGCGCCTTTGATGGCCGGTACGTGGCGCCTGCGCCTGGTGGCGATCTGCTGCGCGCACCCGAGATCCTGCCGACCGGGCGCAACATCCACGGCTTCGATCCGTTCCGTATCCCCAGCCCCTACGCGCTCAAGGATGGCGCGCGGCAGGCCCAGCGCATCCTCGACCGCTTCGAGGCCGATGGCAACCCGCTTCCCGAGTCGATCGCGGTCGTGCTGTGGGGCACCGACAACCTGAAGACGGAGGGTGCTCCGATCGGTCAGGTCCTTGCGCTGCTCGGCACCACGCCGCGTTTCGACAGCTACGGTCGCTTGGCTGGTGCCGACCTCATCCCGCTCGAGCAGCTCGGTCGCCCGCGTATCGATGTCGTGGTGACGCTTTCCGGCATCTTCCGTGACCTCATGCCGCTGCAGATCAAGTTGCTCGCCGAGGCGGCCTTTGCTGCGGCCAGCGCTGACGAACCCCCCGAGCTGAACTTCGTACGCAAGCACACGCTGGACTACATGGCGCGTCACGGCTGTGACCTCGAGACCGCCGCATTGCGTGTTTTCGGCAACGCCGACGGCGCTTACGGGGCCAACGTCAACAACCTGATCGAGAACAGCTGCTGGGACGAGGAGGGCGAGCTGGCCGAGACCTACTCGCGCCGCAAGGGCTTCGCCTACGGCCGCAAGGGCCGGCCGGTGCAGCAGGCCGAGTTGCTGCAGAGCGTGCTGGCCGATGTCAGTCTTGCTTACCAGAACCTCGACTCGGTCGAACTCGGCGTCACCACTATCGACATCTACTTCGACACACTGGGCGGTATCAGCGGCGCCATCAAGAAGGCTCAGGGCGGCAAGTCCCCGGCTGTCTATATCGGCGATCAGACCAAGGGCGAGGGCACAGTACGCAGCCTGTCGGAACAGGTCGCCATCGAGACCCGCACCCGCATGCTCAACCCGAAGTGGTACGAGGGCATGCTCAAGCACGGTTACGAGGGCGTGCGCCAGATCGAGGCGCACATCACCAACACCTTCGCCTGGTCGGCCACGACCGGCCAGGTTCAGCCCTGGGTCTATCAGCAGGTGACCCAGACTTTCCTGCTCGACCCCGAGATGCGCGAACGCCTGGCCCGGCTCAACCCGGCCGCATCGGCCAAGCTCGCCAACCGGCTCATCGAAGCATCGAATCGCGATTTTTGGCAACCCAGCGCCGAGACCCTGGAAGCCCTCCGCCGTGCCGGCGAAGAGCTCGAGGACCGTCTCGAGGGCGTTTACGAAGGAGCATCCGCATGAGCGTCACCAGCGTTCCCGTCGATCAGATCCGCCGACCGGGCGGTCGCCCCGACGGCGATGGCAGTGTCCAGGTCCACCTGGACCCGCGGGTCAAGATCGGCAACGCCAAGGTCTTTGCCATCTACGGCAAGGGCGGTATTGGCAAGAGCACGACCTCCTCCAACCTCTCCGCGGCCTTCAGCAAGCTCGGCAAACGGGTCCTGCAGATCGGTTGTGACCCCAAGCACGACAGCACCTTCACGCTGACCAAGAAGCTGGTCCCGACCGTCATCGACGTGCTCGAGACGGTCGACTTTCACAGTGAAGAGCTGCGCCCCGAGGACTTTGTCTACGAGGGCTACAACGGCGTGCTGTGCGTCGAGGCGGGCGGCCCGCCGGCCGGGACCGGTTGCGGTGGCTACGTGGTCGGCCAGACCGTCAAACTGCTCAAGGAGCACCACCTGCTCGAAGACACCGACGTGGTCATCTTCGACGTTCTGGGTGACGTGGTCTGCGGCGGCTTCGCCGCGCCACTGCAACACGCCGACCGCGCGATGATCGTCACCGCCAACGACTTCGACAGCATCTTTGCCATGAACCGCATCGTCCAGGCGATCAGCGCCAAGGCGAAGAACTACAACGTGCGGCTCGGCGGCGTGATCGCCAACCGTTCGGATGCCACCGACCAGATCGACAAGTTCAACGAGCGCGTCGGCCTCGAGACCATGGCGCGCTTCCCTCAGCTGGACGTGATCCGCCAGAGCCGTCTGAAGAAATCGACCTTGTTCGAGCTGGAAGACAGCCCTGAACTACGCGCGGTGCAGGACGAATACCTGCAGTTGGCGGCACGCATGTGGGCCGGCACACCGGGTTCGGCGCCGCAGGCGCTGAAGGACCGCGAGATCTTCGACCTGCTCGGTTTCGACTGAGCGGGCAGGGAGGCCAGATGCACATCGTCAAGGAACCGCTGATCCAGGAGGCGCCCTCGTACCGGGAGCGCCGCCGCATGATCCAGCACTACTTCGACCGTACTGCGGTCGAGGCCTGGGCACGTCTGACCTCCACCGCGCCCGTGAGCGGCATACGCGCAACCGTACGCGCTGGCCGCCAGAGCATGCGCGAACACATCCTCTCCTACCTGCCGGCCGACCTCAGCGGCTGCCGCATCCTCGATGCCGGCTGCGGTACCGGTGCAATGGCCGTGGAGATGGCTCGCCGCGGTGCTGACGTGGTGGCGATCGACCTGTCGCCGACCCTCATCCAGTTGGCCCGCGACCGTGCCCCGACCGACCTCGGTTCCGGTTCCGTCGAGTTCCGTGCCGGCGACATGCTCAGCCCGCAACTTGGCACCTTCGATTACGTGGTTTCGATGGACGCGCTGATCCACTACCACCGCAACGATGTCATCCGCGTGCTGGAGGGGCTCGGCACGCGCTGTCGCCGCAGTCTGGTCTTCACCTTTGCCCCGCAGAACCTGTTCCTTTTCCTGATGTTCGGGGTCGGCAAGTTCTTCCCGCGCAGCGACCGTTCGCCGGCCATCTACCCGGTGCGCGAGGCCACGCTGCGCACCCTGATCGAGCGCGACCCCGCCATGCGGCACTGGCAGGTCGGCCGGACCGTCAAGGTCTCGCGCGGCTTCTACATCTCGCAGGCCCTGGAGCTGACTCGGCGATGAACCCCTTTGCCCGCGATGCCCGCCAGATGTGGTTGCGCATGAGCCCGCGGCTGCTGCCGTTCGCCGATGCTGCCAGCGAGGATCTGCCGCTGGCGCGTCTTCTGCGCCTGTCGCTGTTCCAGGTCTCGGTAGGGTTGGTCACGGCGCTGTTGGTCGGCACCCTCAACCGAATCATGATCGTCGAGCTCGGTGTGGGTGCGTGGCTGGTCTCGCTGATGGTGGCCGTACCTTTGTTGGCGGCGCCGTTCCGCGCACTGGTCGGCTTCCGGTCGGACGTGCACCGTTCGGTGCTGGGCTGGCGCCGTGTGCCATACATCTGGCTTGGCACCATCCTGCAGTTCGGTGGCCTCGCGATCATGCCGTTTGCATTGATCCTGCTGTCAGGCGATACGCACTGGCCGCTCTGGTTCGGCCAAGCATCTGCGGCGCTCGCTTTTTTGCTGGTCGGCATGGGCGTGCAGACGACGCAGACCGCCGGCCTCGCTCTGGCCACCGATCTGGCCGCCGAGAAGACCCGTCCGCGGGTGGTTGCCCTAATGTACACCATGCTGCTGGTCGGAATGGTCGCGAGCGGCATCACGTTCGGGCTTTTGCTGGCCGATTTCAGCCAGGTACTGCTGATCAAGGTGGTACAGGGTGCCGCGACCTTCACGCTGGCGCTCAACCTTATCGCGCTGTGGAAGCAGGAGCCGCGTCAGCCCCACCTGACCCACCCCTCGCTCGCGCGGCCGGCTTTCTCGGACAGCTGGCGCGGCTTCGCGCAGAACCCCTCGACGCTGCGCTTCCTTGTCGCGCTCGGGCTGGGCACCGCCGCGTTCAACATGCAGGACATCGTGCTGGAGCCCTACGGCGCACAGATCCTCGGGCTCTCGGTCAGCGCCACCTCGGCTCTCACCGCCCTCATGGCTGGCGGCGCGCTGCTTGCCTTCATGGTGGCGGCCCGCATGCTGGCCGCCAGCGTGAACGCACACCGTATCGCGGCCCTCGGCCTGGTATGTGGCCTCTGGGCCTTCGCTGCGGTGATATTCGCCGATCCGCTCGACTCCCCGGCTCTGTTCCGCGTCGGCGTGACCCTGATCGGCTTCGGCGGAGGACTTTTCTCGGTCGGCACCCTGACCGCCGCGATGGGGCTGGAGGAATCCGGTTTCACCGGCATGGCATTGGGCGCCTGGGGCGCGGTGCAGGCGACCTGCATGGGCCTTGCCATCGCCATCGGCGGCGCGCTGCGCGACTGGGTCTCGGCGGTCGCCACAACGGGCGTGCTCGGCGAGGCCATGAACCACCCTTCGACCGGCTACGGCACGGTCTACGGGCTTGAATTGCTTTTGTTGTTTGGTGGTCTGGTTGTGATCGGTCCCCTGGTGCGCAACCGGCAGGTGCCAAGGGTTTCCGCTGTAGGCAAGTTCGGTCTGGCCGAATTCCCCGGCTGACCGGAAGACAAGGAGAAAAACGATGGGAAACGGAGCGATCCTCGGCTACTTCGATGTGGCCCAACTGGCGATCTACATGTTCTGGCTGTTCTTCTTTGGCCTTTGCTACTACCTGATCTACGAGAGCAAGCGCGAAGGCTTCCCTCTGGACTCGGGCCTGCGCAATGGTCGTCGTGACCCCGGCATCCTGTTCATGCCGAAGCCCAAGCGCTACGTCATGCAGGACGGCAGCGAGTACTGGGCACCGCACATGCGCGATTGGGAGCAGCCGCCTCTGGCCGCCAAGGCCATCGCCGGTTTCCCCGGCGCACCGATCGAGCCGACTGGCAATCCCATGCATGACGGCATCGGCCCCGGCGCCTGGACAGCCCGTGCCGACCGCCCCGACATGACCTTCGAGGGCAAGGCCCGCATCGTCCCGCTGCGGGTGGCCGAGCCCGAAGGCTTTGCCATCGACCATGGCGAGACGGATCCGCGCGGATTCGACATCGTCGGTGACGATGGCGTGGTTGGCGGCAAGGTGACCGACCTTTGGGTCGACCGCTCCGAGCACCTGTTCCGCTATGTCGAGGTCGACGCCGGCGGCCACCACGTGCTGGTGCCGATGAATCTCTGCCGGGTCGAGCGCGACCGCGTGACCGTACGCGCGATCCTTGGCGGCCAGATCGCCGCTATCCCGCGCACCGCCAGCGCTGAACAGGTGACTTGGCTCGAGGAAGAGAAGATCTTCGGCTATCTCGGCGGCGGCCTCCTGTACGCCGAGCCGGGCCGTGCGGAGCCACTGATTTGAGCGGACTCGACCACAAGCATTTCGCCGGCCCGGAACACGGCTGGGAGCCCGAACCCGGGCTGCCCGAGCAACTCCCAGCCGGCGAGACGCAACTCTGGCAGGGTGCACCGGATGCTGTTGCGGTGGCACGGCGGATCTTCCACGTCCGCGCCGTGACCGCCTATTTCGGTCTGCTGCTGGTGTGGAAGCTGTTTGCCGATTGGCATGACGGGGTCAGTTTTGGCGAGGCACTCCTAGCCACGCTGCAGGTGGCGCCACTGCCGCTGCTCGGTCTTCTCATCCTTTATGGCCTGGCCGTGGTTGTGGCTCGAACCACCCTGTACACGCTCACCGACAAGCGCATCGTGATGCGCATCGGCATGGTGCTCTCGGTCACGTACAACATACCGCTGCGTCAGATTGCGGCAGCCGACATGCGGCGTGATGGCGACGGCACGGGGGATCTCTGCCTGAGCCTGGTTGCCGGACAGCGCATCGCTTACGCGCATCTCTGGCCGCACGCCCGTCCGTGGCGTCTGGCACGTCCAGAGCCGGCACTGCGCTGCCTGCCGGATGTCGCCGCGGTCGCCGAGCGGCTGAACGATGCCTGGGCCCTGGCGCAACAGCAGGAGGCTACCGCCATCACCACCCGATCAAGCGCGCCATTGGCGGGCACGGGCGTCGAAGTGCTCGCCGCAACGGGGCGCGCATGAACCGCCTGGCCGGGGCCCTGAACATGGGCGCCAGCCGTGACTGGCGCACGCGCATCGCCAAGCGCTATCCGCTGATCGGCGTCATCCCAAGCTGGCTGATCGTTGCGGTGATGCTTCTGCCCGCCAGCGGGTTCTGGCTGGGCCTGCAGTTGAAGGGGTCCCCAACCTCGGCAACTGGTGCGGCTGAGATCGCCGCGCAGCCTGCTGTGGCTCAGCCGGTGCCCCCAGCGAAGACCCTCGACCGCCGCCGTCTGCGCTTTGTCGATGCCGCGGACAAGTCTGTAAGTGTGCTGGATGCCGAAAGCGGTGCAGAGGTCTACCGTGTCACCGGCGAGGCTGGTTTTATCCGCGGAATCCTGCGCGGCCTGGCGCGAGAGCGCCGCAGACTGGGCAAGAGCGCGGAAGAGCCGTTCGAGTTGGTACGGGAAAACGGGCTGCTTACCCTGCGCGACCTCGCGACTGGCGGGCAAATCGAACTCACGGCATTCGGGCAGACCAACGCCGGAGCCTTTGCCCGGATGCTGATCGAGCCGCAGCTTGCAACCTCGACGGGGGTTTCACCATGAACCGGGTCCCGCGCTCCGCCACCGTGCCCTGCCGGGTAGAGCTGGCCCACACCGCTGACGAATGCTACGCCCACGTCATCCTTGAGGATGTCGAGGTCGGTCCCGGTGACGAGGTGCTGGTGCACAACCCACCGACCCGCATCACCTGGGGCGAGCGCTACGCCGTGGATCGCAAGGCCACCGTATCCCGCGCGTCCTGGTGGGAGCGCTTCAAGATCTACGCACTCTCGCGCTTCGAACTCGACCTGCTGTACGAGGTGAGCTTCTCGGAGCGACGTTTTTCATCAGCGCGGAAGTACCCGCGGCCGCATGCCGCGATGATGTCCGCCAACCCAGCAGTAGCGCCACACGGAGGCCAGCAGCCATGAACGCCATGACCGAGACCCAGCAACTCGAGACCGCCGCGGACATCAACGACTCGACCCGGCAGGCGCAGAAGAACACCATCCTCGACCCGCGCTTCTACACCACCGATTTCGACGCCATGGACCGCATCGACATCAGCTCGGTCCGCGAACAATGGGATGCGCTGATGGCCGAGTTCAAGGACGACCCCAACAACGGCCACTTCGAGCGGCCGGTAGACATGCTGGGCAAAGACTACTCGCACCTCCCCGACGAGCTTTATCAGGAGTTCGTCGACTTCATGATCAGCTCGGTCACTGCCGAGTTCTCCGGCTGTGTGCTCTATGCCGAGATCCGTCGCCGGGTAAAGAACCCCGACATGAAGGACCTGTTCGGCTACATGGCCCGCGACGAGTCGCGCCACGCCGGCTTCATCAACCAGTGGCTGAAGGACTTCGGCATCGGGGTGGACCTGGGCTTTCTGGTCAAGGCCAAGAAGTACACTTACTTCAAGCCCAAGTACATCTTCTACGCGACCTACCTGTCCGAGAAGATCGGCTATGCCCGCTACATCACCATCTACCGGCAGATCGAGCGGCATCCGGAGCTCTGCTTCCACCCGATCTTCAAGTGGTTCCGCGAATGGTGCAACGACGAGTTTCGCCATGGCGAGGCCTTTGCCCTGCTCATGCGCGCCGACCCCAAGCTGACCAGCGGCATCAACCGCCTGTGGATCCGTTTCTTCACGCTGGCTGTATTCGCCACCATGTACGTGCGCGACCACGCGCGGCCGGTATTCCACAAGTCGCTGGGCCTCAACCCCAAGGACTACGACATGGAAGTGTTCCGGGTCACCCGCGAGATCTCGCGCCAGGTGTTCCCCGTCACGCTCGACTTCGAGGCCCCGGCATTCCGTGCCGGCCTGGAGAAGATGCTGGCCGTCGCCGAGGCCATGGACGAGGCGCGCAAGGCTGGCGGGCTGTGGAATGGCGTGCGACGTGCGGGCCTGGCGCTGGTTGCCGGCGCCACTTTCGTTCGCATGTTCATGCTTCCGGCGAAGAGCCACGAGTTGCCGGCCGATCCCCGCCTCGAGCCGGTGTGGTGAGGGCCCGGCGAGTCGCTGGACGGGTAGAGAGGGCCCCGAGCCGATGAGCAATATCCTGCTGCCAGCCGTGTTCACCGTGTTCGCATGGTGGATCGGTACGGGCGTGATCATCTGGCTCAACCGCTTGCCGCGATCGACCTACCGCCTGACGTTCACGCTGGCCAGTTGGCTCGCGGTGGTGGCTTTCTGGGGGCTGGCTGCGTCGCGCAATATCGCGACCGAGGCTGGCGCCTACTGCGCCTTCAGTTGCGCCTTGCTGATCTGGGCATGGCAAGAGATCGCATTCCTGCTGGGTTATGTGACCGGACCCCGTCGCATCGACCTGCCGGTCGGCTCGCGCGGCTGGAAGCGCGCCGGTTTCGCCTTGCAGGTGGTGCTGCACCACGAGATCGCGCTGGTCGTGCTCGGCCTGGGTGTGTTCCTCGCCACCGCGGGCGGCAGCAACCGTGTCGGGCTCTGCACCTATCTGATCTTCTGGGTGATGCGCCAGAGTGCCAAGCTCAACATCTTCCTTGGTGTGCGCAATCTCTCCGAGACCTTCCTGCCGGCACACCTGCGTTATCTGCCGACCTACTTCCAGCGCAAGCCGATCAACCCGCTGTTCCCATTGGTGGTCACGCTTGCCACAGCGGCTGCGATCGCAGGCTGGGAGTTCGCGTGGGCCCACAGGGCCGGCGATTTTCAGCCGGTTGCGGCCTCTTTGGCGTCGATGCTGCTCAGCCTCGCCATCCTCGAACACTGGTTCATGGTGCTGCCGATCCCTTTCGAGAGGCTCTGGCAGTGGGGTATCGGTGCGCGCGCTGATCGTGCGGCGCGCACCACTTTGGGTATGGAGGTGACATGAACTCATTCCAGCGCGCTGCAACATTCACCCGTCTGGATGGCGCACAATTCGCGTCCATGGATGATCTGGAACCGATCCTCGATAGCGTTAACACGCCGGCCCAAGTGCGTGCGCTCAGCCGTGCGCAACTCAAGCAACTCGCGGGCGAGTTGCGCGAGTTCCTGCTGCGGTCGGTTGCCAGCACCGGCGGACACCTCTCGTCCAACCTCGGTACTGTCGAGCTCACCGTGGCCATCCACCACGTGTTCAACCTGCCCTACGACCGTCTTATCTGGGACGTGGGGCACCAGAGCTACCCACACAAGATCCTGACCGGGCGCCGCGAACGCATGGGCAGCCTGCGCCAGCTCAACGGCTTGTCCGGCTTCCCGCGTCGTTGCGAGAGCGACTACGACCATTTCGGTACCGCCCACTCGTCGACCAGCATCTCCGCCGCGCTGGGCATGGCTATCGCATCGCGCCAGAAGGGTGAGCATGAGGGGGCTGGTCGCCGCCGCCATGTGGCTGTGATCGGTGATGGGGCGATGAGCGCCGGCCTTGCTTTCGAGGCGCTCAACAACGCCGGCATCGAGCGTGACATCGACCTTCTGGTGATCCTCAACGACAACGAGATGTCGATCAGCCCGCCGGTCGGGGCGCTGTCCAAGTACCTCACACGCCTGCTCTCCGGACGGCTCTACACAAGCACCAAGGAGCTTGGCAAGCAGCTGCTCAGCGGCCTGCCGTCGATGCGTGAGCTTGCCCACCGCGTCGAGGAGACTGCGAAGGGCTTCGTCACGCCCGGCACTCTGTTCGAGGAGTTCGGCTTCAACTATGTCGGCCCGATCGATGGCCACGACCTTGAAGCGCTGGTGCCGACACTGATCAATTTGCGCCGCCTGAAGGGCCCGCAGTTTTTGCACATCGTGACGCGCAAGGGCGCGGGCTACGACCGCGCCGAAGCCGACCCGATCCTCTATCACGGGCCCGGCAAGTTCGATCCGGCGGCCGGCATCAAGCCGGCTGTGACCCCGGCCAAGCCGACCTATTCACAAGTCTTCGGAAAGTGGCTGTGCGACGCCGCCGCGGCCGATCAACGGGTGGTTGCCATCACGCCGGCCATGCGCGAAGGCTCGGGCATGGTCGAATACGCTGAGCGATTCCCCGACCGCTACCACGATGTTGGCATCGCCGAGCAGCACGCGGTGACTTTCGCCGCCGGTATCGCCTGCGAGGGCCTCAAGCCGGTGGTGGCGATATACAGCACCTTCCTGCAGCGCGCCTATGACCAGCTGATCCACGATGTGGCCCTGCAGAAGCTGCCTGTGGTTTTTGCACTGGACCGGGCCGGTCTGGTGGGTGCCGATGGCGCCACTCATGCCGGCATCTACGACTACAGTTTCTTGCGCTGCATCCCGCATATGGTGGTGATGGCGCCCAAGGACGAACTGGAATGCCGGCGCATGCTCAGCACCGGTCTGGCCTACGAGGGCCCCAGTGCGATCAGGTACCCGCGTGGCGCCGGCACCGGTGTGGATGCGACCGACACACTCGAGCCGCTCCCGGTCGGCAAGGCAGAGACGCTAAGGACCAGCGGCGCTGCCAAGGGTGGGCGCGTCGCCATCCTGGCGTTCGGCTCCATGGTCACGCAAGCGCTCAAGGCGGCCGAGGCGCTCGACGCCACGGTGATCAACATGCGCTTCGTCAAGCCGCTGGACCTGGATGCCCTGGCGTGGGCGGCGAACAACCATGACCTTCTCGTCACCGTTGAAGAGCACGTGATCCAGGGCGGTGCCGGTTCGGCTTGCGCCGAGGGGCTGGTGGCGCTGGGCAACCGCATTCCCATGGTGCCGATCCATCACCTGGGCTTGCCGGACCGCTTCATCGACCACGGCGATCACGCCACGCTGCTCGCCATGGAAGGCTTGGATGGGCCGGGGATCGAGGGTAGCGTACGCCTTCTGCTCGGGGCCGAAGCCGCAACAGCCTGATTCACGCCAGCGCAGGGATCTCGCTCTCGGAGAGGGGGCGCGCGAGCAGGAAGCCCTGCCCATAGTCGCAGCCCAACGTGAGCAAGGTTTCGTACTGTGCTTCGGTCTCGACGCCTTCCGCCACTACTGTCATGCCCAGCCGATGCGCCAGCCGGATGACGGTTCCGGCGACCTCGCGCGCGATGGCATCGTCGGCGATGTCGCGAACGAAACTGTGGTCGAGTTTTAGGGTGTCGATGTGGTACTGCCGCAGGCGCGACAGCGACGAGTAGCCGACGCCGAAATCGTCGATGGCGATGCTGACGCCGAGCGCGCGCAGCGTGTCGAGCTGTGCCGACGCGGTATCGGGGTCCTCCACGATCGCCGATTCGGTGACCTCCAGTTTGAGCCAGCGTGGGTCGATGCCAGACTGTTCGATAGCCTCCGCGAACGCCGCAGCGAAGTCGGGCAGACGGAACTGGTGCGCCGAGACGTTGACAGAGACCGGCAAGACGCGACCGCCGTTGCGCATCCAGGTAGCGATCTGCGCGCAGGCGCTACGCAAGACGAAGAGGCCGATCGGGCCGATCAGGCCCTCGCGTTCAGCACACGGGATGAACTGGCCTGGCAGAAGATGCGAGTCGCCCCCGGTGTGCCAGCGCAGCAGGGCCTCGACGCCAACGGCGCAGCGGTCCGACAGGCGGAAGATCGGCTGATAAAGCAGATGCAGTTGGCCTTGCTCCAGCGCGTGGGCGAGCGCCGGTGCGAGTTCCGCATCGTCGGGCACCGCGGGGCCCGCGGCATCGGGCAGCCGGGTCAGGACCTCTGACCAGCCGATGGCAGAACCTTCGGCATCGCGCAGGGCAGCGACCGATGCGACCAGTTGCACAGCGCGCCCGCTGCTATGCCGACGTACGGTGATTCGTCGGCCCGCCGCCAGCAGACGGCCAGCGGGAAGCAGGTGGGGTGCCGGCAGGCCGCGTATATCGATGGCCCGGTAACCCAGCAGTGTCTCTGCGGCTGCGTTCCAGCTGGTGACATGGCCAGCCAGGTCGAGAGTCACTATGGCCTCCCCCGCATCCTGGACCATTGCGGCAAAGTCCACCGCCGGGATGTCGACAGATCTGTCTGAGGCCGCCCGCTCGTTGGGTACGTTGCGAAATTTCACGCCATGATTGTGGCGCAGGCGCCACGCAGGCCGCAGCTGAAAGCTTGCCAAAGCTTGCGCTCGCTGGACATCGGGGCCTTGCGGACGCTAAAGTCTGCAGGTAGCAGTTGCGGCTGCCATGGCCGGCGCGCACTTGTTGTTAGAGCCGGCTTGCCATTCATGGCGGGCCTCCCCGCATTGCACGGCGGTGAATCTGGTCAGGGCCGGAAGGCAGCAGCCACAGCCGTTTGTTGCAAGTGCCGGGGGCAAGGCTCGCCACCCCATGCAGTCAAGACGCAGTCCCCTGTTGTTTAGAGGAAAGGTCCGAGAACAATGAAGAATCAGAATCGCAGCCCTTTGGCGGCACTCGCCCTGGCCGCAGCGCTGGCCGCCGGCCCCGCCGCAGCTGTCGACGGTATCTCGCTGATCGGTGGCAACGGTGAAGATGCAAAGATGGGCGCCATCGGCCTGGTCTGGAACTGGGATAAGCAGTGGTTCAAGTCTGGGGATTGGTCGCTCGGCGGGTATTGGGAAGCTGATGCGTCCTACTGGAAGGGCGACGATCCGGGCGGTAACAGCATTGCCGGCATCGGATTCACACCGGTTTTCCGTTACGGCTCCGATTCCGGCAGCGTCGCCCCTTACGTTGAGGCAGGTGTGGGTGTTCACCTCTTCTCCAGCGTGCGGCTGAACGACGAAAAGAAGATGGGAACCGCCTTCGAGTTCGGCGACCACGTCGGCTTTGGGTTCCGCTTCGGTGAAGGCCTCAGGTACGACCTTGGCTACCGCTTCCAGCACTATTCGAACGCCGGCATCTCCGAGAACAACGGTGGTGTCAACTTCCACCAGGTCCGACTGAAGTACGGCTTCTGAGACCCACCGGGTCTTGACGTCGGGGGGCGCTGCGGCGCCCCTTCTTGCTTTTGTATCGATCCTGCCAGGGCGGCTGGCTTGGCGTCGTCCGGCTGCGGCCGTGGGTGCATAATCGGGGCATGCAAGCGCACCGCGTCCTCGCCCGCAAGTGGCGACCGAATTCCTTTGCAGACGTGGTCGGCCAGACGCACGTTCTTCAGGCCTTGCGGCATGCGCTGTCGAGCGGGCGGCTGCACCACGCCTACTTGTTCACGGGAACCCGGGGTGTTGGCAAGACCACGCTGGCGCGGGTCCTCGCGCGCGCACTGAACTGCGAGACCGGTGTCACGCCCGACCCCTGTGGCGTCTGTGCGGCGTGCCGCGGCATCGAGGAGGGGCGCTTCGTCGACCTCATCGAACTGGATGCGGCCTCGAACACGCAGGTCGACCGCATGCGGGAGCTGTTGGAGAACGCCACCTATGCGCCGACGGTGGGGCGCTACAAGGTGTATGTGATCGACGAGGTACACCAGCTATCCGGTTCCGCGTTCAACGCCATGCTCAAGACACTTGAGGAGCCGCCGGACCATGTGAAATTCGTGCTGGCTACCACTGACCCGCAGAAGATCCCCGTGACGGTTTTGAGCCGTTGCATGCAGTTCGGCCTCAAACCGATCGCGCCAGCGGTGATCGCGGCACGCATGACGCACATCCTGGCCGAGGAGGGCGTCGAGGCCGAACCCGCAGCGCTCGAACTGTTGTCGCGAGCGGCGCAGGGCAGCCTGCGCGATGCCCTGTCCCTGCTCGATCAGGCGATCGCCTTCGGTGGCGGCCGGGTGGCGGCTGGCGCGGTTGCCGAGATGCTGGGCGTGGCCGATCTCGATGCGCTGATCGCCATCCTGCAGGCGGTGAGCCGCAACGATGCTGCTGCCGCGCTGGCGGCGGCTGATGCACTCAACGGCAGGGGCGTCGCGCTTGACGGTGCGCTGCAAGAGCTGGCGCGGCTGATCCGTCAGGCAGCTTTGTACAAGGCCCTGCCGGTGGCTGCACCGGACACGCAGGAAGGGCTCATCGAGCTAGCCTCGCGCCTGTCTTCGACCGATCTCCAAGTGCTCTATCAGATTGCGGTACACGCCCGCTCAGAACTGGACTGGGCCCCGGATGCCGAGTCCGGTTTTGTCATGGCGGTGTTGCGCATGATCGCGCTGGCCGGGCCTGGCGCCGAGCCCCTGAAAGTGGCGACCGCCGATCGCGCATCAGCCGCGGCCATCGCTGTCGCGCAGCCCGCTGCAGCGGCGACACCGGCTATCGCTCGCGCGGTATCCGCGACAGCGGCGCCAGCACAGCCGCCCCACATGGAGGCCGCTGCTGTGGTGGAACCGAGCGCGCGACCGACAGATGCGGCTACATTTGATGGAAACTGGCCGGCCTTGGTCGAGCGGATGGGTCTCGGCGGCAAGACGCGCATGCTCGCCGATCGCTGCGTGGTGGCGTCTCACGACCCCGGCTGCATCAAGCTTGAACTTGGCGCCGCGTTCAGGCGCATGTTCGACGCGGCCGTCCGCGACAAGTTGGCCGAGGCAGTGGGCGCCGCGTTGGGTCGCAGCGTCCGTATCGAGATCGCCGTGGTTGAGCTGGATACCGGCGGCGTCGCCGAGACGCCGATCGCCCGCCGCGAGTCAGCGCGTGCGGCGCAGCAGGCACAAGCAGTGGAAGCGATCCGCAGCGACCCGTTCGTGCGCGGTTTGATCGACGAGATGGGCGGCGTGTTGCTGGATGCCAGCATCCGGCCGCTGCAGAACCAGACCAGTAACCCGGGAGAGGTGTCACCGTGATGAAGGGCGGACTTGCCGGCCTGATGAAGCAGGCCCAGCAGATGCAGGAAAAGATGAACCGCGCGCAGGAGGAACTCGGCTCGCTCGAGGTTGAGGGCAAGTCCGGCAACGGTGCCGTGAGCGTGCTGATGACTTGTCGCCATGAGACGCGACGGGTGCGCATCGACGCTTCGCTCATCGCTGACAGTGAAGACCGCGAGATGCTGGAGGACCTGCTCACGACCGCGCTGAACGATGCGGTGAGGCAAGTCGAGGCCACCACCCAGGCGAAGATGTCGAGCCTGACTGCTGGCCTGCCACTGCCGCCGGGCATGAAGCTGCCCTTCTAGGTCAGCGCGCGTTGGAATCGCCGTCGGCGCTGGGCGCACTGGTAGAGGCGCTGCGCGTTCTGCCCGGTGTCGGCCCAAGGTCGGCGCAGCGCATGGCCTACCATCTGCTGCAGCGCGACCCCGGGGGGGCCGACCGGTTGGCTGCCGCCATCGGTCACGCACGCTCAGCGATAGGCCACTGTCGGCTTTGCAATACCTTCACCGAGCAGGAGTCGTGCTCACTCTGCGCCAGCACAGAACGCGATCGCAGCCTGCTTGCAGTGGTCGAGACGCCCGCGGACCTGCTGCGCATCGAGCAGACGCAGACCTACCGTGGCCTTTACTTCGTGCTGTTGGGCAAGCTCTCGCCGCTGGATGGGGTCGGGCCTCGTCAGCTGGCGCTGGAGCCGCTGAGCCAGCGCGTCGCGGACGGCGAGGTGCGCGAAGTCATCCTGGCCACTGGATTCTCGGTCGAGGGCGAGGCGACGGCGCAATATCTGGCGGCTTGGTTCGCCGAGCGCGATATCCGCGTCACACGCATCGCGCGGGGCTTGCCGGTGGGTGGTGAGTTGGAGTTTGTCGATAGCGGCACGCTGGCGCAGGCGCTGATGGACCGCCGCGAAGTGGGTTAAGCCGACACTCCGGCGTTGGGCAGTGCGGTCCGAGTTGGACCAAGGTGGAAAGTCAGGGCCGCTTGGGGCATCCTCGGCGTCACCCAATCAGCAGAGACTAAGGAGCAGGGCCGATGCGCACCATTCTGGTGGTCAATCCCAAGGGCGGGGCCGGCAAAACGACCTTGTCGACCAACGTCGCAGCCTATCTGGCGCGCAAGGGCGAGCGGGTGGCCATTGGCGACCTCGACCGTCAGCAATCGGCTATGGCATGGCTGGATTTTCGTGATGAGGCTTTGCCGCGGATCGAGGGCTTCGATGCGCGTGACAGCTGGGAGAAGAAGCTGCCCAAGGGCACATCTGTGCTGGTGGTCGATGCACCGGCTGGCATCCATGGCGGCAAGCTGAGTGAAAGCCTGAAGGCTGCCGACAAGGTGCTGGTGCCGGTTCAACCTTCGCTGTTCGATATGGCGGCGACCGAGGAGTTCTTGCGCCTGGTGGCGGAGGAAAAGTCAGTGCGCAAGCAGAAGACGTTCGTGGCGCTGGTGGCGATGCGGGTGGACCCGCGTACGCGCACGGCCGCCATGTTGGAGCGCTTCCTCACGCATTTTGAACTGCCCGTGCTCACCTACTTGCGTGACACTCAGATGTACCCATCCGCAGCGGCTGAGGGCAAGTCTTTGTTTGACGTCGCCCCGAGCCGAGCTCGACGCGAGCGGGCCAATTGGGAGCCGCTGACCCACTGGATCGACGCTTAAGGCTTACTTCTTCTTTTCTTTCTCGCGGTCCAAGCGCGCGGCTTCGGCTGCGAAATGGCTCCAGAACACCATGGTGGTGAGGATGATCACGCTACCGACAATGAGAAGGAAGTCGCTGTCTGACATGGCTTGGTTTCCTGACATGGGGCTTAGGGTTCAAGCCGCAACATAGTCAGACGGCCGCAACTTGTCCAGAGCGGCGACGCTTGCGCCAGATCGCGCCAAGCGATACCGGCTGGCTCAGGCCGGCGACTTTTCTGCTGTATACTCTCGCTTCTCAGACGCGGGGTGGAGCAGTTGGCAGCTCGTCGGGCTCATAACCCGAAGGTCGCAGGTTCAAGTCCTGCCCCCGCAACCAGATATCGCCCGTTGATACCCCGGATCACTGATCCATGGATCAGCGGGCTTTTTGTTGGCGTTGCAAGGTACGACATAAAAGACTGTGTCTACTGGTACTGTAGCCTCATGGCGGCATGACGGTGGCGCCAACCGCCGCTGCCGACACCCGCAAAACAACGACTCCCGGGGGGTATTCCATGGGTTCATTCAGCATCTGGCACTGGCTCATCGTCCTGTTGGTCATCGTGCTGATCTTTGGCACCAAGAAGCTCCGTGGCGTCGGAACCGACCTCGGCGAGGCCGTAAAGGGTTTCAAGAAGGGTGTGCGCGAGGGCGACACGCCTGCCGAAACGCCGACCGCCCAGCGCACCCTGGAAGGGGAGTCGAGGCGCACTGACGGCGGCTCCGGCCAGCACTAGCCGCCCGCCCGCGGCATGTTCGACGTCGGCTTCAGCGAGCTCATCCTCATCGGCGTGGTGGCCCTGCTCGTGCTCGGGCCCGAGCGCCTGCCCAAGCTGGCGCGAGACGTCGGCCGCTGGGTCGGCCGGGCACGGCGTTACATGAACCACGTCCGCGAGGAGATCGACCGCGAGGTCGAGCTTTCCGAATTGCGGCGCCTGCGTGACGAGATCGAGGCCAAGGCTCGTGAGGCCGTCGGTGAGGTCGACAGTGCCGCTGGTGGCGTCGAGGAGGCCGTGCGCTCCACCCTGGATGACGTTGCTCAGCCGCGTCCGCAGCCGGAGCAACAGCCGCAGATCGTCGCGCCGTCCGCGGTGGCGTCCGCCCAGCCCGAACGCAAGCCGCGCGCGCGCAAGAAGCCCGCTCCGCCACCGCAGCCATGAGCGAGTCTCTGCCCCCTGACACGGAGGACATCCCTCAGGAGATGTCTCTCGTCGACCACCTGATCGAACTGCGCAGTCGCCTGTTGCGTGGTGTCGTTGGGCTGGTGCTCGTGTTCCTGTGCCTGTTCCCGTTCGCCCAGTCGCTCTACACGTGGTTGGCTCAGCCGCTGTTGGCCAAGATGCCTGCGGGAACCAGCATGATCGCGACCGGCGTGGTCACGCCATTCTTTGTGCCGCTCAAGGTGACCGGGCTCGCGGCGCTGTTGTTGGCCCTGCCGTGGGTGCTTTATCAGGTTTGGGCATTCGTGGCGCCTGGCCTGTACGCACACGAGAAGCGCTGGGTCGGGCCCTTGGTGGTGGCGAGCACGCTCCTGTTCTTCGCCGGAATGGCGTTCGCCTACTTTGCAGTGCTGCCAATGGTGTTCGGCTTCATCACCGGTTTCGCTCCGGAGGGCGTGGCGGTGATGACCGATATCGCGGCCTACTTCGACTTCGTGCTCGGTCTCTTTATTGCCTTTGGGGTGACGTTTGAAGTGCCGGTGCTGGTGGTGGTGCTCATCGCAGCCGGCATCGTCACCCCGCAGAAGCTGCGTGACTCGAGGCCTTATGTGATCGTCGGTGCTTTCGTGCTTGGGGCCATCTTCACGCCACCGGACGTCATCTCGCAGCTGATGATGGCGATTCCGCTATGGCTGCTGTTCGAGCTGGGTGTGCTGGTGGGCGCACGCTTCGAGCCGGCTACTCGATAAATCCGCGGTCCTCCCGCGATTCGCCGCGGCTGTCCTCCCAACGCGCGACGATGGCTTGGCCCTTGCGCGCACCCTTGAAACGGAAGTGAAGCAGTGGGTTGCGAGAGACACCGGGCCCCAGTTGCGCCGAGAACACCTCGCGGCCATCAACCTGCACCCAGAACCGGGTGATGTACCAGGCCGGCACGATCTCGCCGGCCTCGTTGCGGCGGGAGCCAGATTCCATGTCGTGCCGGATCTGTACCCGGGCATCGACCATTCCGTCCTTTTCCACAGCGCGGATGCGCATCGCTTCGGGCATGGTTCCTCCTAACCGCCGCAGCCGCCCAGCGTGACCTTGACGTGGCGGCGGGCCGAGTGCCAGACGCCATCGGCCTCGACCAAGGCGAGCACCTCGGAGTCTTCGGCCATCTTGATGCGGGTGGCGACGAATGGCAGGGTGCCCGCCGGGAACTCGAACTCGGCCACCAGCGGGATACGGTTCTTCCGAACCAGAACGATCGCCCGCCGCGCGGGCAGCGTCGTGGCGAGGCTCATCTGCACGGCGGCGCCGTCTTCGGCGACGTCCGGCAGCAGCATCTGGATCGCGGCAGAGGGCTGGGCGTTGGCGATGCCCAGCTTCTGCAGGGCGGCCTCGAGCGTATCGGGCTCGAAACTGCGGCGCACCAGACCCGCCGCCGCTGCGGGCCAGATAGACAGGCTCGCGATCGCGGCCCCGGCCCCGGCAAAAAATGTCAGGAAGCGCCGGCGCGAGTGACTGCGAGAAGCCCGCGCGGAGCGTTGGGAAGCGTCGTAAGCCATTGTCTTGTCAGGCGTGGAGGCCATTGCTTGGGCGCCGCCCCAGGGCTGCTCCACACACGGTTTTATTCATCACCTTTGTCCATCATTTGACTTAGACATTGTCCATAAAATAAGTGGAATCAATCTCTTATGGACAATATGAACTACGTATCCTATGGTCCATCGGGCACGGCTTCACCCTAGGGCGCGCAGCATCCATAAAACCACAACTACAGGCCTTTTCGTCCCCCGGGCGCGGTGTTTTAAAAAAATGACACAGGTACAAGGAGAGGAAGTTATGGATCACAAGAAGGACAGACGCGAGTTCCTGCAGCTGACCGGCAAGGCAGGTCTTTCGACCATCGTCGGTAGCGCTGCGGGTATCAACCTGGGCGTGTTCGACCTGGCTCATGCGCAGCCCGGCAAGAAGGTCAGCCCGTTCCGCTTCGCCATGATCACCGATTCGCACCTTTACAGCGGCGAGGACCACAAGTTTGACCGCCAGCTGGAGGATGCTGTCGAGCAGGTCAACAACATGGAGGTCAAGCCCGACTTCGTGCTGTACGGCGGTGACATCGCGCAGAACGGTACCGAGGATCAACTGGCCAAGGGCAAGAAGATCCTTTCGAAGTTGGACACCAAGCTTGTTCTGATCCCGGGCGAGCACGACTGGTATGTCGACATGGGTGGTGCCTGGAAGGGCATGTTCGGCCAGGACACCTGGTCGTTCGATCACAAGGGCGTGCACTTCATCGGCATGAACTCGATCCTGGTGCCGGACTTCTGGACCGCCAAGCAGATGTCCCCGCGCGAGCGGATGGCTGCGATGGAGATGCTAGAGGGCCCGATCGGTGGCCTGTGGGGTGTCGGTGAGAAGCAACTTGAGTGGTTGAAGAAGGATGTTGCGAAGCTGTCGCCCGACACGCCTATCGTCACCTTCACGCACTCGCCGCTGTGGGACTACTACCCGCGCTGGAACTTCCAGACCGTCGACGGCCCGCAGATCCGCGAGATCCTCTCGAAGTTCGAGAACTTCACCTCGATCCACGGTCACGTGCACCAGACCCTCTACAACAAGGTCGGCAACATGACCTCGATCGGCGCCATGAGCACTTCGTGGCCGTGGCCGTATCCGCCGGTCAAGCTGGCCTACCCGGGCTCGCAGATGAACCGCGCCGACCCCGGCAACGAGGTCGACGGGATGGGCACGCTGTCGGTGAGCGTCAAGGCCGGTGGCGACAAGCTCGCCGAGTACCAGCCCTTCGCCGAATCGCTGACCCCCTTCCTCAAGAAGGGTCTCAAGGCCTGATCAAGGAGCACACCGACATGAAAGCGACATTCAAGAGAACGCTTGCTATCGCCATCCCCGCCGCAATCACTGCCGCGCTGGCCTCCGGTGCTGCCCAGGCTCGCGATCCGTTCGACAAGGAAGCGCTGGACAAGCAAAACGCACAGCTGCTTGAGCTGGTAGAACTGGGCTACAACCTGTGGCACGGGTCGAACCCGGAGATGAGCAGCAACGGCCTGGCCTGCGGTAACTGCCACCCGGATGCTGGCGCATCCAACCCGCAAACCTTCCCCAAGTACATCCAGAACATGAATCGGGTGGTGCAGTGGGGTGAGATGGTGAACTGGTGCGTTCAGAACCCACAGGCTGGCAAGGCGCTGGCCCTCGAAAGCAAAGACATGACGGCGATGTACGCCTACGCCATGAACTTGCACCGGGGCCTGCCGATTCAGCCGGGTCTTGCGGCGCAGCAGACCAAGCCGATCCCGGTCAAGTATGGCAAGGGCTTCCCGTCCAAGCCGTCGGGCATCGGTTTTGACACGAAGTGATCGGGCCGGCCGGGGCGCGAGCCCTGGCCTGTTCCTGTTTTGCGTGGCGGTACTCTGGGGTTCCGCTGCTGTGGCCGCGCAGTCCTGCAACGAACAGTTCATCCCGAACTCGACGATGGCGGACTTCGAGGACCATGGTGACGGCACCCTGACCGACCATCGTACCGGTCTGACCTGGTCACGCTGTTCTTCGGGCCAGGTTTGGCAGGGTGGCGCCTGCACGGGCTTGGCCGCCGAGCTGGACTGGGAGTCAGCCGAAACCTACGCGCGCGCGGTCAACCAGCAGGGCGATCTTTTTTACGCTGACTGGCGCCTGCCGAACCTGCGCGAGTTGGCGAGCATCAGCGAGGTGAATTGCCGCGACCCGCGAATAAATGTCGAGGCTTTCCCCGCCACCGCAGACGGCTTCTACTGGACGGCGTCGCGCAAGTTGCTTGAGGGGCCGGAACTGGCGGCATTCGCGCTAAGTTTTGGCGACGAGGGTTTGCGTGTCGGACGGCAGGCAGAACGTCATCACGTGCGACTGGTTCGACGTTCGGATGGGGTTCCGGTGGCACGGACTGGTCTGCTCGACGCTGGCAAAACGCAGTAAGCGAACATTTTTTGGAACTATCAGGAGCACGTCATGAAGCAGTCCCGTAGAACATTCATCATCAAGGCAGTGGCCGGCGTTGCCGCCGCAAGCATGCTGCCGCAGGTCGCTCGGGCGACCAACGAGAAGCTCTCGGAATCGGATCCCTATGCCAAGTCGATGGGTTTCAAGCTGAATTCCGGTGAAGTCGACAAGGCCAAGTACAAGCGCTGGACCGCCGAGCAGCAGTGCAGCAAGTGCCAGCTGTGGGGCGGTAAGGCGAGCGACGAGTACGGTGAGTGCTCGTTCTTTGAGCGCTACACACCGGCTGGGGGCTGGTGCAAGAACTTCAAGGCCGTGAAGAACGCCTGATCGGCGTCAGCGGTAAAAGGTTTCTCTCCGGGGGCTTCGACATGAAGCCCTTTTTTTCGGATTCAAATGTAATGTTTACTAGACATAAAAAAGCGTCACAATAGATAGACATCTGGACCTTGTGGGCCGGAGTTGATAACGCCGGACGGTTTTGCGGCTGGCGGGAGGGGGAGCGATGATTCGGATCTTTGCCGCCATCGCGGCTGCATTCGCCGGCGTGCTGTTCGTCGCCTACATGCTGACCGACTCTACCGAGCCGATTCAGCGAGGGTTCCGCGGCACCGGCATGGTGGTGATGTACAAGCCCAAGGCCGTCGAGTCGCTCAAGCCGCTCAACGTGATCCCCGAGGCGGAAGACCCAGCCGACCCGCCGATCATCGGCCAGCCCACCATCACCGAGCGCTACAAGAATATTCAGGTACTCAAGGATCTAAGCGTCAACGAGTTGTCGCGTGTGATGGCGGCATTCGTGACTTGGGTGGCACCCGAAGAGGGTTGCGTCTACTGCCACAACACCAAGAACATGGCCTCGGACGAGAAGTACACCAAGGTCGTGGCGCGACGGATGCTGCAGATGACGCGCACCATCAACAACGAATGGACGCAACACGTCGGCTCAACGGGTGTGACCTGCTGGACCTGCCACCGCGGCCAAGCGGTACCCAGCGGCGACTGGTTCTCGCGACCGGTCCAGCAGGTACGCATGCTGGGCAACCGCGATGGTCAGGACCAGGCTGGTGTGGCAACGGTCGGCAACTCATCCTTGCCCAACGACCCACTCACCACCTATCTCATGTCGGCCGACCCGGGCAGCATCCGCGTGCAGGGTACGAGAGCGCTTGCCGGGTCAAATCCGACATCGGTGAAGAAGGCTGAGCACACCTATGGGCTGATGATCTATATGGCCAAGTCGCTCGGCGTGAACTGCGACTACTGCCACAACACGCGGGCGTTGGCCCGCTGGGAGCAGAGTTCGCCACAGCGCATCACCGCTTGGTATGGGCTGCGCATGGTCCGCAGCATCAACGTCAATTACCTGATGCCGCTCAAGGTGCTGTTCCCCGAATACCGCCTCAGCCCCGAGGGCGATGGCCCGAAGGTGGCCTGCGCCACCTGTCACAAGGGGACCTACAAGCCGCTCTACGGCGTCACCATGAAGGGTGACTGGCCCGAGTTCTGGCGCCGTGGCGGGGTGGACACCAGCAACGAGGTGCGCACACTGCCGCTGGACCATCCGGGCCCTGACCCGGCGCTGGTCAAGGTCGGTCTCCCGGACTGGGAGACCGGTTACGCGCCGGAGCCGGTTCCAGCCGAAGAAGAGTAGTTGCGGCTACTCAGGCAGACAGCGTGCTGGCCAGCGGGTAGTCGGTGTAGCCGGCGTGCTTGCCGCCGTACCAGGTCTTGGCTTCGCTGCGCACCAGCGGTATGCCCAACTGCAGCCGCGTGACCAGATCCGGATTGCCGATGTAGGCCCGGCCAAAGGCCACCAGGTCGGCGTCCCCGGCCGCCACTGCGGCGGCGGCGCGTTCTGGCGTGTAGTTGCAGCAGGCCAGGTAGGTACCTCCGAACGCCGTGCGCAGTGAGCCGTAGTCGACCCGCGGAGAGCCTGTCGCCTTGCGATCCTCGCCCTCGACCACGTGCAGATAGGCCACGCGGCCGCGCAGCATGGTGGCAACGGCTTGGAACAGCGCCTGCGGGTCGCTGTCGTCGATATCGTTGAAGGTGTTCTCGGGTGAGATGCGCACGCCGACACGATCGGCCCCGGCGACGGCCGTAACGGCACTGATCACCTCATCCAGCAGGCGCATGCGGTTGGCGATACTGCCGCCGTAGGCGTCGCCGCGATGGTTGGACGCGTCGCGCAGGAACTGGTCGAGCAGATAGCCGTTGGCAGCGTGCACCTCGACGCCGTCAAAGCCGGCTGCCAGCGCGCGCCGCGCGGCTGCCGCATAGTCCTCGACAAGGCTTGGCATCTCCGCAGCCTCGAGCGCGCGCGGAACCGGATGGTCCTGAGCGCCGAAGCGCGTCATCGACTGACCAGCGGCGGCGATCGCTGAGGGCGCCACCGGCAGCTCACCACCGGGCTGGAACTCCTGGTGCGAGACGCGGCCGACGTGCCACAGCTGAAGGAACATCCGCCCGCCGGCGGCATGGACGGCACTGGTCACTGCGCGCCAGCCTGCCTCCTGTGCATCGCTGTGGATCCCGGGTGTGGCCGGGTAACCCTGACCCGCCTGCGAGATCTGGGTGGCCTCGGAGATGATCAAGCCGGCGCTGGCACGCTGCGCGTAATACAGCGGGGCGAGCGGTCCTGGGACGTTGCCGGCGTCGGCACGGCAGCGCGTGAGCGGTGCCATGACGATGCGGTTGGGCAGGGTCAGCGTGCCGAGTGGCAATTGCGAAAAGAGGGTGGGGTTCGGGGTGTTCATGGCGACTCCAGAAAAGGGATTTGTGTAAAAGTTCACGGCAGTGCCAGAGAAATTGGGGCAAGCCTTGCGAATGCAAGCATCGAACGGATATCTTTAGCTCCTACGCGCCTCCACCAGGACCCAAGTGTCTACCAGCGTTGCGCCCGACACGCCGGTGTCGTTCGAAGAACTACAGCTCCGGCATGACCGCGAGGTCGCTCAACTGAGGGCGACGGTGGCCGCCATGCGCGACACCTTGGACACTCAGCGTCGCCACGAGGAAGCCAATGTTCAGGTAGCGGTCGCTGCCCAGGCCGACGAGATGCGGCAGTTGCGCGCCACCGTGCAGACCATGCGTACTGCGTTGGATGCCTCTCAGCGTGCCATCGAAGAGGCGGTTCAGACGACCACCCAGCGCTATTCGGCAGAGCTCAAGCAGATGCGCGAGCTGGCCCAGTCTATGCGCGACAAGTTGGACGCCGAGCGTGCCGAGCGAGAACATCTCGTGCAGTCCGCGATCCAGCGCATCGAGGGCGAGAACGCGCAGTTGCGAGCCACCGTGCAGGCCATGCGCGACACCATCGAGCAGCTGCGCAAATGACGACGACGAAGACCACCGGCACCACTGTCGCCCGCAGCAGAGCTGCCAGCGCGAGGGCGGCGCAAGCCTCTGCCTATTCAGTGGCGATGGTTGGCAAGACCTGGCAGGAGAACCTCCTGCGTCTGCTGTTATCGATCTCGGAGAAGGTCGCGGCGATGGACTCGCTCGACGAGATCCTGAGGTTGTTGGTCGAGGTCAGCACCGAGCAGCTTCAGGCCGAGCGCAGCACGCTGTTCCTCAACGATCCGGCGACCAACGAGCTCTACAGCCGCGTGGCGCAGGGCAACCTGAGCCAGGAGATCCGTCTGATGAATGATCGCGGCATCGCTGGCTGGGTCTACCAGAACGGTGAGCCGGCGATCATCCACGACGCCTACAAGGACAAGCGTTTCGACGCCTCCGTCGACAAGCGCACCGGCTACAAGACACAGAGCGTCCTTTGCGTGCCCATTCGCAACGCCAAGGGTGACCTGATCGGCGTGGCGCAGGCCCTGAACAAACGTACCGGCAAGTTCACCAAGCAGGACCAGGAGCTGTTTGCCGCCATCACCACTCAGGGCGCGCTAGGTTTGGAGAGCATGGCGCTGGTTGAGCGGATGAAGCGCATCCGCGAGCAGGAGATGGAGTTCCTGGAGGTGGTGAGCGACCTCACGTCCGACATCAAGATCGACTCGCTGCTGCAGAAGGTCATGACCGAGGCAACGCGCATGCTCAACGCCGAGCGCAGCACGCTGTTCCTCAATGACGAGAAGACACAGACGCTGTGGTCACAGGTGGGGCAGGGTCTGGGCTCGTTACAGATTCGCCTACCCAACACGGCGGGCATTGCCGGAGCGGTGTTCAGCAGTGGCAAGACCATCAACATCCCGCACGCCTATGCCGACCTGCGATTCAACCCGGCTTTTGACAAGAAGTCGGGTTTCTTCACCCGTAGCATCCTGTGCGTGCCGATCATCAACCAGAAGGGCAAGGTGATCGGCGTCACCCAGGTGCTGAACAAGAAGAATGGCATCTTCACCTCCGAGGACGAGTCACGTCTGAAAGCCTTCACCGCACAGATCGCCATCTCGCTGGAGAACGCCAGCCTGTTCGCCGACGTGCAGAACATGAAGAACTACAACGAGTCGATGCTCGAATCGATGAGCAACGGTGTGATCACGCTCGACGAGACCGAGAAAGTGGTCACCTGCAACAGCGCCGGCGCGAAGATCCTCAAGAAGCGTATTGGCGACATCATCGGCCGTCAGGCCGAGGTGCTGTTCTGCGACGCCAACGCCTGGGTGGTGGAGAAGGCACGCAAGCTCACCGCCGAGTCGGAGCCCGACATCACTATGGATGCCGAGATGGTGATCGACGGCGAGTCGGTGTCGCTGAACACCACCATTCTGCCCCTCACCAATGTCGAGGGCGGCCACCTGGGCACCATGGTGATGTTCGAAGACATCTCGTCCGAGAAGCGGATGAAGTCGACCATGTCGCGCTATGTCGATCCGGCCATCGCCGACCAGCTGATGGCCAAGGGTGGCGAGGCGATGGGTGGCCAGAGCGTGGTCGCGACGCTGTTGTTCTCGGACATCCGCGGCTTCACGACGCTGACCGAGACGCTTGGCCCACAGGCCACGGTGACCCTGCTCAACGAGTACTTCGAGATCATGGTCGACTGCATCACCCGCGAAGGCGGCATGCTCGACAAGTTCATCGGTGACGCCATCATGGCCGGCTTCGGCATCCCGCTGGCACACGACGATGACGAGGACCGAGCGGTGCGCGCCTCGGTGGCGATGATCCGCGAACTCAACGAGTGGAACGTCGTACGCGAGGCCGAGGGCAAGCTGCCGGTGCACATCGGCATAGGCCTTAACACCGACATGGTGGTGAGCGGCAACATCGGCTCGAAGAAGCGCATGGACTTCACCGTGATCGGCGACGGTGTGAATCTGGCAGCGCGCCTGGAATCAGCCTGCAAGCAGTATTCGGCGAAGATCCTCATTTCGGAGTTCACGCAGGCCAAGCTGCGCGGCATCTACCGCATGCGCGAGGTCGATCTGGTGGTGGTCAAGGGCAAGACCAAGCCGGTCAGCATCTACGAGGTGCTCGACTACCACACGCCGGAGAGCTTCCCCAACATGATGGACGTGCTGGGCAACTTCACCGAAGGACTGGCGCGCTACCGCGCTGGCAAGTGGGACGATGCCATCGCCGCGTTTGAGCGGGCGCTGAGCTATAACCCGCAAGACAAACTCAGCAAGACCTACATCGGCCGGTGCGAACTGCTGAAGGCGAGCCCGCCTGAGGGCGAGTGGGATGGTGTCTGGGTGATGACCGACAAGTAGCCGCCAGCGGCCACTAGAGCAGCGTGCGCAGTAGGTTGTGCTCGAGTGTTGGCAGCACGATGGTGAGCAGTGCCTGACCCAGCAGCAAGGCAACCAGAGGCGACAAGTCAAGGCCACCAGTGGCCGGCAAGATGCGACGGATGGGCGCTAGTAGGGGGTCGCAGAGCATCTGAAGCATCGGCATGATGTCGTTGCGCGGCGCCACCCAGCTGAGGATCGCCATGGCGACGATGGCCACCCACAGCACCTGCACCCACAGTTCCAGCACACCGAAAACTCCGATGGCGACGAGCGCCAGCGGTGTGTAGACGGGGATGGTGAGCAGGCCGGTGATCCACACCTTGCCGACCAAGAGCAGCCAGACCACGAGCAGCAGGCCAAGGTCGCCGCGGCCGGCCGGGAGCAGCCTGCGCAGAGGCAGCACCAGCCAGTCGGTGAGCGTGCGCAGCATGTGCCCCAACGGGTTGCTGAAGGGCGCGCGCACCCAGTGCAGCATGAAGCGCAGCATGAGTGCGGTGGCGAACAGGCTGATGAGGTTGTTGACCAGGAACAGCGCGAGTTGTGTCGTCATGCCGGGTCCTTGCCGAGGATGTCGCCGAGCTCCGTGGCGCGTGCGCGGGCGGCTGTGACTGCGGCCGAGACCAGTGCCTCGAAGTCACCGCCTTGTAGCGCTGCGATACCGCGTTCGGTGGTGCCGCCGGGGGAGGTGACCCGCGCGCGGAGTGTGGCGGGTGTCTCTGTAGAGGAGCGCATCAGCGCCACCGCACCGGCCATGGTGTCGAGTGCCAGTTGCTGCGCCCGTGTCGCGTCGAGGCCCTGGGTGACGCCGACACTGGTGAGTGCCTCAACCATCAGCATCATGTAGGCGGGCCCGCTGCCGCTGATGGCCGTGACCAGATCGATGCCGGCATCGCCGTCCACCCATAGTGAGCTGCCCACGGCGTCGAACAGCGTCTGTGCGGCAGTGCGGTCGCCTTGGGACAGGCCGGGGCTGGCGGCCAGACCTGTCACGCCCTCGCCAACCAGTGCCGGCGTATTGGGCATGGCGCGCACGATGCGGCGATGGCCGCCGAGCCAGCGCGACAGGTCGGCGAGGCGGATCCCCGCCGCCACCGAGACCACCAGCGCATCGGCCAGCGATGCGGCATGCGCGTGCGCCACCTCGCGCAGCATCTGCGGTTTGACTGCAAGCACGGCGACCTTGCAGGGCGCCATGCCAGCGGTATCAGCACGCGCATCGACGCCGAACTCGCGAGACAGGCGCTCGCGCGCGGCGGCATCCGGCTCGACCACCTGGACAGCAGCGGCCGGCCGGCCGGTGCGCAGGAGGCCGCCAACCAGCGCCGAGGCCATATTGCCGCCGCCGATGAAGCGGATCACCGTGTCGCCGCTCACGCTGGGGCCTCGCTGCCGCTCGTTGCCGCGAGGCGCGCCTGACGGGCGCCGAAGATGGCCGAGCCGATGCGCACCAGGGTGGCGCCCTCTTCGACGGCTGCCGGGTAATCGGCCGACATGCCCATCGAGAGGTCGGGCAGATGAATGCCCTGGCTGGCGAGTTGGTCACGCAAATGGCGGAGCGCCGCGAACGGCACGCGTTGCTTGGCAGCGTCATCGGCAGGGGCTGGGATCGCCATCAGCCCGCGCAGTTCGAGCCTGGGCAGCGCTGCTACAGCTTGCGCCAAGGGCAGGACCTCATCCGGCTCGATACCGCTCTTGCTCGCCTCGCCGCTGACGTTGACCTGGATGCAGACGCGCAGAGGGAGCTTGCCGGCGGGGCGCTGCTCCGATAGCCGGCGGGCGATGCTTTCGCGGTCGACGCTGTGCACCCAGTCGAAACGCTCGGCCACCATCCGTGATTTGTTCGATTGCAGCGGGCCGATGAAATGCCAGACTGCGCCATCGAGGTTGCCGAGCGCGTCGATCTTGGCGCAGCCCTCCTGGACGTAGTTCTCGCCGAAGTGACGCTGGCCGGCGGCGTGGGCAGCACACACAGCTTCGGCCGGAAAGGTCTTGGACACGGCCACCAGCGTGATATCGGCCGGGTCGCGGCCGGCACTGCGGGCGGCGGCGTCCAGCGCAGCGCGTACAGCAACGACGGGGTGGGGGGCGGCGGTGTCCGACATGGTGGCCGAGTGTACTTGGGATGTACTGCAGTTGCTCGAGGCGGCCGTGTGTGCGGGTGCCTCCGACCTGCACCTGTCGGCGGGCGAGGCGCCGCGGGTGCGGCTGGACGGGGCGTTGGGCCCGGTCGCTGGCGCAGCGCCGCTGGAAGGGCCGGCGATGGACGCCGCGCTGGAGACGCTGCTGTCGCCCGAATTGGCGTCCGAATTCGCCAGCAGCGGCGATGCCGACGGTGCCTGGCAAGGCGAGTTGCGGGGTGCGGGTGTGGTGCGCTTCCGCGTCAACGCCTTCCGCCAGAGGCGTGGTCCTGCGCTGGTGCTGCGGCGCATCCCGCAGCACATCCCAAGCCTCGAGGCTCTGGCGGCACCCGCTGTGTTTGACGATCTGTCCCGTCTGGAGGAGGGGCTGGTGCTGGTTTGCGGTGCCACCGGCAGCGGCAAGTCGACGACGCTTGCCGCGCTGATCGATGCAATCAACGGCTCACGGGCGGCCCACGTGATCACCATCGAGGACCCGGTCGAGTTCATCCATACGTCTCGGCGATCGTTGGTGAGCCAGCGCGAGGTGGGGCGGGATACGGTGGACTTTGCCAGTGCCTTGCGCGCGGCGCTGCGCGAGGACCCGGACGTGCTGCTGGTGGGCGAGCTGCGTGACCTTGAGACCATGCGGCTGGCGCTGGCAGCCGCCGAGACCGGGCACCTGGTTCTGGGGACATTGCATGCCCGCGGCAGCGCATCAGCGGTCGATCGCTTCGTCGGGGTGTTCCCGCAGGGCGAGCGCGATCTGGTGCGGACCTCTCTGGCAGCCAGTCTGGCGGCGGTGGTCTGCCAGCGGCTCCTGCCGCAGGTTGGTGGGGGTCGCATCGCAGTACACGAGGTGCTGGTGGCCACGCCCGCGGTGCGCAATCTCATCCGCGAGTCGCGAATGAGCCAGATCGAGAGCGCGATTCAGACCGGCCAGGCATGGGGCATGCAGACCTTTGCACAGGGCGTCGAGCGACTGTCGGCAGCGGGGCTGCTGCAGGGGGGTGTTATGCCCGATGTGCAGGCGGTCGGGCTCTTAGGCTGAACTGGCAGCCGCGGCGCGACTCTATACTCCGGCGCGTTGCAGGCGCCCAGCGCTACAGCCTGCTGAAAGAACATACCGGAGACAGACATGCCCCAAACCCAACCTTTCCGCCCGATGCTGCTTGCCGCAGCCGTGGCCGCCGCTTTTGCAGCGATGCCTGCCGCCGCCGAACAGGCCTTCGTGACCAGCCAGAACACCGGCGTGAGCGTGCTGGATCTGGCCACACTGCAGACCACCGGCAGCTTCGACCTTTCCGGAAAGGGCCCGCGCGGAATCGGAGTGACGCAGGACGGCAAGCGGCTGGTGGTGGCCACTCGCGAGACCGGCGGCGTGACCATCCTTGATGCCGTGACCGGCGCCGAGGTGGGGCACATCAAGGTGGGCAAGAACCCTGAGTTCGTGCGCATCCGTGGCGACCGTGCCTTTGTGTCTTACGAGCCGAGCGCCAAGGCAGGGCCCCCGCCCAAGCCGGGCGAGGCGCCCGCACACGGGGATGATGACGGTGACGAAGAGCCGGCCCGTATCGCCATCCTCGACCTGAAGAAGGGCAAGAAGATCGGCGACATCGTCGGTGGCCCCGAGACTGAGGGCGTCGAGTTCAGCAAGGACGGCAAGAAGCTGATTGTGACCAACGAGGCCGACAACACGGTGACGGTGCACGATATCGCGACGCGCAAGTTGCTGAAGACCATCAAGACCGCCGAGTATGGCAACCGTCCTCGCGGCATCAAGGTCTCGCCAGATGGCAAGACTTACGTGGCCACCTTGGAGGTGGGCAACAAGTTCATGGTCATGGATGACACCTTCAAGGTGATCAAGACCGTGGACACCGGCAAGTCACCATATGGCGTGGCTTTCGACCGCAAGGGTGAGCGCCTTTACGTGGCTGCTGGTCAGGACAAGAAACTCGAGGTGTTCGACGGCAAGACCTTCGACAAGGTGGGCGAGGTAGCCACCGGCGGCCGCTGCTGGCACTTCACCTTTACCCCCGACGACAAGCAGATCCTGCTGGCATGCGGCAAGTCCAACGAGGTGCTGGTGATCGACGTGGCATCGCTGGCGGTGACGCAACGTCTGGATGGCTTCGATACCCCCTGGGGGGTGGTCACGTTCCCGCGCTCGATGGGGTCGCTGGATCAGCCTTGATCGCGTCCACAGGGATGGCGAGCAAGCAACCCTGCCTCGGCAGGGTTTTTTGTTAACTCAGCACAAGTCGCGAATGCAAGTACTTCGCAATCGACCCAGTGTGTCGGTGTTTTAGTCCAGCTGACTGATGGCGAATTCGGCTGCGGCGTGAGCATATGTCTCTTGGGAAAGGCGTGACATTCATCACAGGAGATAGGGCCATGTCAGACAAGCGATACAAGTTCACCGTTACCGCAGATGGCGCACTTGCTGGCGCCCAGATATTCGACGAAAGTCAATTCAAGGACATGTTTGTACTTGGGGCTGATGGAAGCGCACGCGAGAGCGACGACGATTCGCCCGGTGACGACGACGGTATCAAACGGTTCACACTCAATGCAGATGGCACAGTCAACCTCACCGAACACTACGCTTCTGGCGTGATTGAGACCAAGACTCTCGGCGACCCCGACGGTGACGGCTTCTTCACTCGCGTGCGCCCAACCTCCTCTGGCGGACGTGGTGATGACGACATGGATACGGATGATTCAGGTGGTCGCTTGCGCGGTGGCAGGGGTAAGGACAAGTTGCGTGGCGGTATGGGGGACGACGATCTTGATGGCGAGATCGGGGATGACTCCGTAACGGGTGGTGGCGGCAACGACACCCTTTTCGGCGGGCAGGGCAAGGATGACCTCGCTGGTCAGGATGGCGACGATTCGCTTGATGGCGGTCAGGGTGAAGACAAACTTCGCGGCGGTGCTGGAGACGACCGAACATTGGGGGGGCAGGGGCGAGACGACATTGGCGGTGATGATGGCAACGACACCCTTGATGGTGGGCAAGGCGATGACCGTCTAGATGGCGGTCTCGGCGACGATAGCTTGGTAGGTGGTGACGGCAAAGACCGCCTGAGCGGCGGTGCCGGTTTCGACACGCTGAGTGGTGGGTCCGGTAATGACCGTTTGCAGGGCAACGAAGACAACGACGTTCTGCTCGGAGACGCTGGCAATGACGAACTCGAGGGCGGTTCGGGTGACGATTCTCTCGACAGCGGTGCAGGCAACGATCGCCTCGATGGTGACGACGGCAACGACACTCTCTTTGGGGGTTTGGGCAACGACCGTCTGGATGGTGACAAGGGCAATGACGTCATAAATGGTGGTGATGGCAATGACCGTCTGAAGGGCGACGATGGCGCGGACAATCTCACTGGTGGTGCCGGTCGCGATGTTTTTGTGCTGGCCACGACCGCGAGTTCGGCCGATTTCGTGAACGACTTCCAGTCCGGTACGGACCGGCTCGGTGTTCGCAAGGCAGACCTCGTAGGCGGCGCTGTCAATTCGGGGCGCTTCGTGTTCGATGACGCCTCTGATACCTTGACCTACGACGCCGATGGTTCGGCTGGCGAGGGCATTGGTATCGTGGTCGCCATTCTCACTGGCGTGTCGTCTTTAAGCGATGCTGATTTCATCGCAGTCTGAGAGCCGCATGCGGGTCAGGCTCGTTTCACATCGCTGACCGCCAAAAACAAAACCCCGCCTCGGCGGGGTTTTGTTTTGCCTGAAACTTGGGCAAACGGCAGCCGCATGGGCTGCCGCAGGGCTGGCTTACATGCCCATACCGCCCATATCACCCATGTCCGGCATGGCCGGCTTGTCGTCCTTCGGCAGCTCCGCAACCATGCAGTCGGTGGTCAGCATCAGACCAGCGATCGAGGCGGCGTTCTGCAGCGCGGTGCGGGTGACCTTGGTCGGGTCCAGCACGCCCATGTCGACCATGTCGCCGTAGCCACCGGTACCGGCGTTGTAGCCAAAGTTGCCCTTGCCTTCCAGCACCTTGTTGATCACCACGCTGGGCTCGTCACCCGCGTTGGCGACGATCTGGCGCAGCGGGGCTTCGATCGCCTTGAGCACGATCTTGACACCGGCGTCCTGGTCGACGTTGATGCCCTTGACTTCCTTGAGCGACGAACGAGCGCGCAGCAGGGCCACGCCACCGCCGGCGACGATGCCTTCTTCCACTGCAGCGCGAGTGGCGTGCAGGGCGTCTTCGACGCGGGCCTTCTTCTCCTTCATCTCGACCTCGGTGGCGGCGCCGACCTTGATCACCGCAACACCGCCGGCCAGCTTGGCCTTGCGCTCTTGCAGCTTCTCCTTGTCGTAGTCGGAGGTCGATTCTTCGATCTGCTTGTTGATCTGGGCGACGCGGCCCTTGATCGCATCGGCAGCACCGACGCCGTCGATGATGGTGGTCTCTTCCTTGCCGACTTCGATGCGCTTGGCCTGGCCCAGATCCTGCAGGGTGACCTTCTCAAGCGACAGGCCGACCTCTTCGGCAATCACGGTGCCGCCGGTGAGGATGGCGATGTCTTCGAGCATGGCCTTGCGGCGGTCGCCGAAGCCCGGTGCCTTGACGGCGACGGTCTTGAGGATGCCGCGGATGTTGTTGACCACCAGGGTGGCCAGCGCCTCACCCTCGACGTCCTCGGCGATGATCAGCAGCGGACGGCCAGCCTTGGCCACCTGCTCGAGCACCGGCAGCAGGTCACGGATGTTGCTGACCTTCTTGTCGTGCAGCAGCACGAACGGGTTGTCCAGCACAGCCATCTGCTTGTCGGGGTTGTTGATGAAGTAAGGCGAGAGATAGCCGCGGTCGAACTGCATGCCCTCGACGACGTCGAGTTCGTTCTGCAGGCCCGAGCCGTCCTCGACGGTGATCACGCCTTCCTTGCCGACCTTGTCCATGGCGTCGGCGATGATCTGGCCGATCGGCTCGTCCGAGTTGGCCGAGATCGAACCGACCTGGGCGATCTCCTTGCTTGTGGTGCAGGGCTTGCTGAAGGTCTTCAGTTCGGCGGTGAGGGCCTCGACGGCCTTGTCGATGCCGCGCTTGAGGTCCATCGGGTTCATGCCGGCGGCCACGTACTTCATGCCTTCCTGGACGATGGCCTGGGCCAGAACCGTCGCGGTGGTGGTGCCGTCACCGGCCACGTCCGAGGTCTTGGAAGCGACTTCCTTGACCATCTGCGCGCCCATGTTCTCGAACTTGTCCTTCAGTTCGATCTCCTTGGCGACCGAGACACCGTCCTTGGTGATGGTCGGGGCGCCGAACGAGCGCTCGAGCACGACGTTGCGGCCCTTGGGGCCGAGGGTCACCTTGACCGCGTCGGCGAGGATGTTGACGCCACGCACCATGCGTTCGCGGGCGGCGTCGTGGAACTTGACTTCTTTTGCAGCCATTTGTTGCTCCTGAATAGGTCGTGGCCGGCCGGCGTGGGTGCCGGTGGCCTGGTGTAGGGTTTGGTGTCAGCGGGCCGGAGGTTGCCGGCCGGACAGCGCAGAGGGTGTTAGCCCTCGATCACGCCAACGATGTCCTCTTCGCGCATCACCAGCAGCTCTTCGCCTTCGATCTTGACCTCGGTGCCGCTGTACTTGCCGAACAGCACTTCATCGCCGACCTTGACCGCCAGCGGGCGGACGTCGCCGTTCTCGAGGATCTTGCCGTTGCCAGCAGCAACAATCTTGCCGCGCACCGGCTTCTCGGTTGCGCTGTCCGGGATGACGATGCCGCCAGCCGACTTGCGCTCTTCCTCGAGGCGCTTGACGATGACGCGATCGTGCAGGGGACGGATCTTCATGGACTTTTTGCTCCGTATGTTTACCAGGGGTTGGTGAAATCGATCGCGACGGAGGCTTTGTTAGCACTCTCCGTCAGCGAGTGCTAATGATAAGGACGGGGTCACCGGATTTCAAGTCTGGCTCGGACAAGCGTCTCGGCTGGTGGAGATCTGCTGCAGGCCGTGGGTTGTGGTTCAGGCCGGCACTTTGTCGGACAGGGCCTTAGGGTCGATGATGCGCACCAGTCGCTGCTGCACCCGGATCGTCCCCTGGCGCTGCAGGCGCGACAGGGTGCGGCTGACGGTTTCCAACGTGAGACCCAGGTGGCGGCCTATCTCCTCGCGGGTCATGCGCAAGACAAACTCGGAAGCGGCATAGCCGCGTTGCGACAGGCGCCGTGAAAGGTCGACGAGGAAGGCGGTGATGCGTTCCTCGGCAGTGCCGCTGCCCAGAAGCGCCAGCAACTTGTGGTCCTGCACCATCTCGCGGCTCATCAGCCGGTGCAGGCTGCGCTGCAGGGCGGGCACCGCGCGCGCCAGTGCCTCCATCTCGTTGAACGGGATGATGCAGACCTCGCTGTCCTCCAGTGCCACGGCCGAACAGGCGTGACGGCCGCTGCTGATGCCATCCAGCCCGATCAGTTCGCCGGCCATCTGGAACCCAGTGATCTGATCACGTCCGTCGCCGGTCCCGCCCTCCGTCTTGAAGAAACCGGCGCGTACGGCATAGACGGAGTGGAACGGGTCGCCGGCCTTGTACAGCGCCTGATGGCGCAGCACGCGCATTCGTTTCTGCGTGAGCTGGTCGATGCGCGCCAGGTCGAGCATGTCGACGCCCGCTGGCAGACAGATCTCGTGCAGGGTGCACTGCGAACAGGCGGCCTTCAACTGGCTGAAGTTGCGCGAAGCTGGAGGGAACTTGCTTGTGGCGATGCGCTGGTCGCTGGCCCGACGGCCGCGCCGGCGACGGTCGGGCTGGGTCATGCGGCGGTCGGTCGGCGGGTTGCTCATGTATGTTCTCCGTCAGGCATTGCCTTATCGATAGCGGATGCAGTTTCCGTTCATGACCGCCAGTGTGGTTTGCGCCAGATCAAGCTCCTTGCGAGCGATAGGCCGAGTGAGCCAGCAGGTCGCTGGCGTAGTCCGCCACGCCGGCGCGCTCGCGACGCAGGAAATCATCGACTGCACGGGCGAAGCGCGGGTCGGCGATGCGGTGCAGCGACTGCGTAACCACTGGTTCCAGCGCGCGCGCCTGCTTGTGCTCACCCTGCGCGCCACCCTCGAAGCGCCGGAAGCCGTTGGCGATCGCCCACTCCAGCGGCTGGTAATAACAAGCCTCAAAGTGCAGGCAAGGGACGTGCGCCAGAGCGCCCCAGTAACGGCCATAGAGAACATCCCCCTGGCGCGCGCACAGGCTGGCTGCCAGCGGTTCGCCGTTTACCTCGGCAATGAACAGCAATGGCGCGTCGGGGCAGGTAGCGGCCCAGCGCACAAAGAACTCCTCATTCAGATAGGGCGACGAGTGGTGCTCGGCGTAGGTGCGCGCGTAGCAGTTGGCGAACAGCGACCAGTCGGCTCGGCTGGCGCTGGCGCCGGTCTCGACGCGGAACTGCACGCCAGCATCGCGCACGCGGCGGCGCTCCTGGCGGATGTGCTTGCGCTTGTCGCGCGTCAGGCTGGTCAGCAGGGCCTCGAAATCGGCCTCGCCACGCGACTGCCAATGGAACTGCACGCCCTCGCGTAGCATGTAGCCGGCGCTCAGCCAGTGCTGCGTCTCTGCCGCGTGCGGGAACAGGACGTGGGCCGAGGACACCTCGCCGGTCTCCAGCCAGGCCTCGAGCATGGCAAGAAGTGCTGCCGCGACCTGCGGGTCGGTGGCGAGCAGGCGCGCGCCGGTGGCGGGTGTAAAAGGGATGGCGGAGAGCAGTTTGGGGTAGTAGGACCGCCCGTTCTGCTGATAGGCGCGCGCCCACGCCCAATCGAAAACGTACTCGCCGTAGGAGTGTGTCTTGAGCCAAAGCGGCAGGCCACCCACCAGAGCGTCGCCGTGCCAGGCAAGAAGAAAGCGCGGATCCCACCCAGTGCCCGGGCCGATGCAGCGGCTGGATTCGAGCGCCTGCAGAAAGCCACGCGCGTGCCAGATGCTGCCGGCGGCGAGTGTGTCCCATTCGGGTGGCAACTCGGCCAGACGGTCGACCACGTCCAGACGCAGGTGCCGATTGGTGCTCTCCACCCCCGCCAAGTCGGAGTACGGTTCCTGCGCCGGTCCGGCATCCTCGGTCACGGCATTGTCCCCAGGGCTGTCTAAGACACATTGTGGACAAAGAATCGGTCCAATAGATCAGGTGCTTATCGGCCACGGATGATCTGTCGCAAGTTGGCCGCCGGGTGGCGATGAAGGCCGACGCAGCGGTTTCGGGCGGGTTCGCTACACTTGCCGCACCATGCGCATCGGCCTAGCCCAGATCGACCCTACCGTTGGCGACCTCGCCGGCAACACTGCCCGCATCCTTGCCGCGGCCCGGGAGGCCGCTGCGCAGGGCGCGCAGCTGCTGGTCACGCCCGAGCTGGCACTGACCGGCTACCCGCCTGAGGACTTGCTTCTGCGCGAGCATTTTCTCGATGCGTGCGAAGCGCGGCTGGCGCAACTGGCGCGAGAGACGCCGCTGCCACTGCTGGTCGGTCACCCACACCGGCAGGGTGCTGTGCTGTTCAATGCTGCATCGTTGTTGGAAGGTGGCCGTGTGAAGGCCACCGCCCACAAGCGGCATCTGCCGAACGCAGAGGTGTTCGACGAGAAGCGCTACTTTGCCGCCGGCCTGGGCGCCACTGTGGTCGAGGTGGCCGGTGAGCGTATCGGCATCGCCATCTGCGAGGACATCTGGCAGCCCGATGTGGCTGCTGACCTGCGTCTGGCGGGTGCGCGGCGAGTTGTGGTGCTGAACGCGTCGCCCTACCACCTCGACAAGCCACGGCAGCGCACCGAGGTGTTGCGCCAGCGCGCCAGCGAGACGGGGCTGCCTTTGGTGTACGTGAACGCGGTGGGGGGGCAGGACGAACTGGTGTTCGACGGTGGCAGCCTGGTGATGGCGGCTGATGGCAGCGTGCTGCACCGCCTGCCGGCGTGCGCTGAGGCGGTCGTGGTGATCGACCCGGACCAGCCGGGAGACGCGCCCGGTGTCGCCAGCGTCGAAGAGCAGGTGTGGCAGGTACTGGTGCTGGCGGTGCGCGACTATGTGCGCAAGTGCGGCTTCCCCGGTGTGCTGCTGGGCCTGAGCGGCGGCATCGATTCGGCGGTGACGCTGGCGGTGGCGGTGGATGCGCTGGGTGCCGAGCGGGTCGAGGCGGTCATGATGCCGTCACGCTACACCGCTGACATCAGCGTGATCGACTCGCGCGACATGGTTGCACGGCTGGACGTGGCGTATCAGGAGATCGCCATCGGCGACATCACGGCACAGTTCGAGCAGGCGCTGGCGACTGCGTTTGCCGGCACGCCGCCCGACACCACCGAAGAGAACCTGCAGGCGCGCAGTCGCGGCACGCTGCTGATGGCGCTATCGAACAAGTCTGGCCGGTTGGTTCTGACGACCGGCAACAAGAGCGAGATGGCGGTGGGGTATGCCACGCTGTACGGCGACATGGCGGGCGGCTACGCGGTGCTGCGCGATGTCGCCAAGACACTGGTGTACCGGCTTGCGGAGTGGCGCAACAGGCAGTCAGAGGTGATCCCGGAACGCATCATCACGCGGCCACCCAGTGCCGAGTTGCGTCCCGACCAGCGCGACCAGGACAGCCTGCCGCCCTATGAGGTGCTGGATGCGGTGATGGCCTTGTATGTGGAGCAGAACCAGTCGCCAGATGCGATCGTGGCGGCCGGCTACGCGCAGGCCGATGTCGAACGCGTGGTGCGGCTGATTCGGCTGAGCGAATACAAGCGCCGGCAGGCGGCGGTGGGGCCCAGGGTGACGCCGAGGGGATTCGGCAAGGATTGGCGGTACCCCATCGCCGCCCGCTACGGCAACTGACGCCTTATTTGATGGACACGGCGCTGGGCCGCGAGCGGGTCTTCTTGGGCAGGGTGAGTTCGAGCACGCCGTCGCTGTAGTGGGCCTTGGCGCCGGTCTGATCCACGGCGTGGGGCAGGCTGAAGGTGCGCGCCATCGAGCCGTACTGCCTTTCGCTACGGATCATGCGGTCGGTCTTCTCGTCCTTTGCGTGACGCATCTCCGCCGAGATCGAGACCTGATTGCCGTCGACATCAACGTGGATGTTGTCCTTCTTCACGCCGGGCATCTCGGCCTGGATGGTGTAGGCGCCCTCGTTCTCGGTGACGTCAATGCGGATCTGCGGCGAGGGCGATTCGAAGCGGATCGGGCGCAGCATGAGGCCGCGGAACATCTCGTCAAGGTCGGCGAAGGGGTCGAAGCGGGTGAGTCGGTCCATCGGGTCATTCCTCCTTGGTCAGATCGCGGACGTCATCCGTTCATGTGCGGATGGAGGCTCGATGTTCGGAAAACGCGCGTTGGCCTGCTTTGCGACAGGTCAATCTTGGTCCGGGGGGGGGCTGGCAGTCGCGGCTGACCGTTAATCTGCCGCATACTCGCCGGGACGGGCCCGATCGGTGGCCCTTATGGAGACCAGGTGATGCGGGCGATCTTTTTGATTCCGGCGTTGATGTGCGCGGCGCTGCCTGCGTATGCAGGCGATGCGGCCATGCGCGCGCTAGAGGCCACCATCCAGCAGCAGGCGATCATTCAGCAGCAGCAGCGTGAGCAGCAGATGCGCCAGCAGCAGGAACAGATGCGGCAACGTGAGGCGGCGCAGCAGCAGCTGATCAGCGGCCCCGATGGAAAGCCGTTAGAGGCTGATGGCAAGCGCACCGAGCAGCAACCGGCGCGATAGAAAAGGGGGCGGCTGTCGGCGAGTGTCTGCGGCTCGGGCGGCGCGAGGCTGACCCGGAAAACGTTTCCGGACCGGCTAGTGGGCTGAGATCTCGAGGTCCCGCAGCACTTCGATGTCCTTCTCTGGAGGCGTGATCGGCCGCAGGCGGTTGTCCGGCACTACGGCTTCGCGCACGATCTCGCGATTCCAGCGGCGGCCGTCGTGGCGGTTGAGGTGCAGCGGCCGGCTGCCGACCGCCCTTACCAGGCACAGGGGGTGGCAAGACTGGCTCCAATCCGGGTCGTCCACCTTCACCGCCAGCACTTCCACGATGACCCCGGCATTCTCTGGCAGGTCGGTGTTGACCGAGATCGCCAGATCGCCCACCTTGCAGTTGCCTGCCTTCATGCTTTGCCTCCTTGGCGACGCTTGGCCGGTTGGTGGCCGATGCGTTTGCCATTGTTGTCGTACACGCTGTTGCTCGAGTTCGTTTTGTAGGGATTGCTCTGGTAGTTATAAGGTGGGTTGTCGCAGTTGTACGTGCAGAGAGTCTAAGACTCGGCGGGCTCACCACGTGAGCCGCCGATGTAGCGCGCGCGGCGACCAGAGATCTGACCACCGCACCCAGCGGATCAATCCTCCTCTTCCTCCTCCGTCTCCCTGACCGGCTTGGTCGCCAGCCAGTCGTAGACGCGGTCGCGCACCTCTTCCTCAAAGTCGGGGTAGAAGTCCGACTCCAGCGTCAGCAGGAAGCGGTGGATGTCCCGCACCGGGTAGCCCTCCCACGCGAAGTTGGCGTCGAGGCAGCCGAACAGGTCCCACGCGCCGAGGAAGAAGTCCACCAACTCTCTGAGTGTCAGCGGCTGCCTGCTGCTACGGGCCCGCTTCTCCGCCAGCGTGTCGCCCCCGTACTCATCCACCGCGCGGTAGTAGATGCGGTTCTGGCCGCGCCGCGCGTAGACGCTCGTCACGTCGCGCGTGGTCGAGTCGATGACGATGCGCGCGATCTACACCTCCTCGCTGCGCCGCTTGGGCAGGTACTCGCCGCCCAGGTGGCTGGGGTGGAAGCCGCCCCATGCCCGCAGCAGATCGCGCTCCAGCCGATCGCTAGAGAAGTCGGGGTCCTCCAGAAACAGCGAATCCGTGTCGCCGGCCTTGAGCGCGGCCTTGTACAGGCGCCGGCGCTCGGCCCCGGAGATGTCCGAGGGCAGCTTGAGCTTGAGGTCCTGCGCCCAGAAGTAGGTGCTCGGACGGAAGTCCGCCCCGCGTTTGATGTCAGACGTCATGTGAGTCTCCTCTTTAGCGAGTTTGGCGAGATGCCGGGGCCGCAATTCGGTGAAATCCCCCGGCCCGTGAGGTGGACCATCCCGTGCTGCTTTGCCACTGTTTCCCAAAACAAAAAGCCCGCAAGCGTCAGCTGGCGGGCCCGAATGGCGACCGTTTAGCTGAACTTGTAAAGCGCCCGCAAGTGTCAAATCGGCGCAACTAAGATTCTACATCTGGCACTCGTTTTGTCCAGTGTCCCCGCTTATTTGTCCTGGCCCGGGTATCTGAACGGGCCCTGACGATAGGTCTCGCGGTCGAACGGGTTGGTGTCCTGAATGTAAGTCTCGCGGTCGAACGGGTTGGTGTTCTGGCGGTAGGTCTCGCGGTCGAACGGATTGTGGTTCTGCCTGTAGGTTTCCCGGTCAAAGGGGTTGGTGGTCTGACGGTAGGTCTCGCGGTCAAACGGGTTCGTACCCTGACGGTAGGTGTCGCGGTCGAAGGGGTTCTCCACCGGCTTGAGCAGTGGGGGGCGACCATGGGGGTCGGCAATTGCAGCCAGCGGAAGCAGTAACAGAATGGCTAGGGCGAGAAAACGCATACGGTGTCTCCAAGGGTTACACGCCTGAGCTTTTTAATATCTGAGGGGCTCACTGGGTGAGCCTTTGCCACGAAATATTCGTCTGGGGCCTTTGATGGTCCCTAAAGGGCGGCCGCCTCTCAGCCACCGGCCGCTGCGGGCCGCTAGAATCATCGGGTCATGGCCAAGATCCTGCTCGTCCACCAGAACTTCCCTGGGCAGTTCAAACATCTTGCGCCCGCGCTCGTGCGGGGTGGCCACCGCGTCACCGCCACCACCCTGCAGAAGTCGCCGCCGCCTGAATGGAACGGCGTGCAACTGGTGCCTTACCCCATCCAGCGCGGCAGCACCCAGGGGGTGCACCCGTGGGTGTCCGACTTCGAGACCAAGGTGATCCGCGGCGAGGCCTTCTTTCGCAAGGCGCTTCAGTTGCGTGAGCAGGGCTATGTCCCCGACGCCGTGATCGCCCATCACGGCTGGGGCGAGACGCTATTTCTCAAGGAGGTCTGGCCCGAGACCCGGCTGGGCATCTACTGCGAGTTCTATTACCAGCCCAGCGGGGCCGATACCGGCTTCGACCCGGAATTCCCCAGCCAGGACCCGGGCGACGTCTGCCGTCTTCGGCTGAAGAACCTCAACAACCTGCTGCACTTTGCCCAGGCCGATTCCGGCATCTCGCCCACAGAGTGGCAGGCCAGCACCTTCCCCGAGCCTTTCCGCTCAAGGATAAGCGTGGTCCACGACGGTATCGACACGCTGGCGGTGGCGCCGCAGCCGGCCGCCACGCTCGAGTTGCCAGCGCACGGGATCGCCCCGCCCGGAGGCAAGGCGCCGGCTCGCCAAGTTGCGCTGAGCCGCGCTGACGAGGTGATCACCTTCGTCAACCGCAACCTTGAGCCCTACCGCGGCTATCACACCTTCATGAGGGCGCTGCCAGCGTTGCTGCAGGCACGCCCGAAGGCGCAAGTGGTCATCGTCGGTGGCGACGACGTGAGCTACGGCGCGCGGCCCAAGCAGGGCAAGTGGAAGGACATCTTCGTTGATGAGGTGCGCGGCCGATTGACACCCGCCGACATGGCGCGCGTGCACTTCGTCGGGCAATTGCCCTACCCCGGCTTCATCCGTTTGCTGCAGACGAGCACGGTGCACGTCTACCTGACGTACCCGTTCGTCCTGAGCTGGTCACTGCTGGAGGCCATGAGCGCGGGCTGCGCCATCGTCGCCAGCGATACGGCGCCGCTGCGCGAGGCGATACATGAGAACGTCACCGGACGCCTGGTCGACTTTTTCGACCCCGCTGCACTGGCATCGACTGTTGCGGAGCTATGTGCGGATGAACAACAGCGGCAGCGGCTGGGTACCGCTGCGCGCGAGTTCGCGGTGTCCCACTACGACCTGCAGACCGTATGTCTGCCGCGGCAGGTCGCGTGGGTCGACGCCCTGCTCGGGTCAGGGCGCTAACGGCCTCTCAGGCAGCCTTGGAGGTCAACTTACGTTGACGATCCTCGGCAGCGGCGGCTTCGGTGAGCAGCTTGGCGCGATTCTCCAGCAGCTCCATGCCACCACGGCCCACTTCGACCAGTCGGGTGCGGCGATCGGAGCCGGTGGTGACCTTGATCAGGCCGCGCTTCTCCATGTCCTGGAGGCGCTTGCTGAGCGTGGGCAGGGTGCCGAAACGGTCAGCGCGGACCAGGTCGGTGATGCACACCGGCACGCGTGCTTCATTCTGTTCGTAGATGTGCGCCAGCAACGCGTCGACCTCAGCGGACTCGGTCGATTGTTCCGCGTAAAGCTTCTGCACAAGGTTGGTAAAACGCACGAAAGTGTTCTTCATTTGGGAGTCTCCTGGTGTCTAGGACCGTACGTTCACGACTTAATCGCGTTCTAAATAACGTTTACATTAAGCTAATTTCACTACAGTAACACGAGCAAGCATCAATAATCTAGTTCATCTGACGTAAACGGCTGAAAATAAGAATTGCTCCAGATCAAACCATCTGCGAATAAAGCCAGAGGCGTTCCTTCGGCAGCGGTCTGGCGTCGCGCGCGACGTTTCGGCTGGGCCGGTATCGCCTTCGTGGCTGCTGCCTGGTGGCTCAGTGCGTCCGGCGGCGCCGACCCGCGGGCGCAGGTCGCTGCGGTGCCGCAACCCGGCACGGTCGAGCGCGTGGTCGACGGCGATACCCTGCGCGTTGTTCTGGACAGCGGCGGCCTTGCGACCCTGCGACTGCTGGCTATCGACGCCCCCGAGTCGGGTCAGGAGGGCGGTGCCGAGGCGCGCGATTTTGTGGCCGCGCGTGTCTGTGGCGCCGCGGTGAGCTGGCGCTCGCACGGGCAAGACCGCTACGGCCGCACCGTCGCCAGTGTCGAGGTGGGGGGCGAAGACCTGGGCGTACTGCTGGTGCGCGAGGGCCTGGCCTGGCGCGTCAAGCGCTATCTGGAGGGCGCACCTGCCGACTTGCGTGCAGCTTATGAGGCGGCGTGGAACGAGGCGCGCGCGGCGCGTCGTGGTCTGTGGGCCGGCGACCCACAGCCGCCCTGGGAGTGGCGGCGTACCAACCGCCCGGCCTCGGGCCACTCCATCCTCTGCAGCGGCCGCGCCGCCTGATACATTTGGCGGCCAAGGTCGCCCCACGCGAAGACACCTACCTCGAGGATCAGGCATGAGCACCAACCAACCGTCGCCGCTGGAGCCGGTCAACACGTCGGCCCAGGAAAAGACCCTGCACATGACCCAGCTGGCCACGCCGGACATGGCCAACTTCTCCGGGCGGGTGCACGGCGGTTCGCTACTCAAGTTGCTCGATCAGGTGGCGTACGCCTGCGCGGCACGCTACTGCAAGAGCTACTGCGTCACCGTGTCGCTTGACCACGTTTTCTTCAAGGAGCCGATCTACGTCGGCGAACTGATGACCGTGCTGGCACACGTCAACTACGTAGGTAGTTCCTCCTTGGAGATCGGCGTGAAGGTGGTCGCCGAGAACCTGAAGACGCAGGCGAAGCGCCATACCAACAGCTGCTACTTCACCATGGTCTGCATGGGAGACGATGGCAAGCCCAGCGCCGCGCCCCCTCTGATCCTCGAGACCGAGGCCGAGCATCGCCTGTTCAAGGCTGCGCAGATGCGCCGCGAGTTGCGCAAGGAGGTGATGGCGCGCAACCAGGCTCTGCATGAGCAGGCAGGCGAGAGCCTGCCCGGCACACAGGTCGAGGGACCCGCGACCTGATCGCCGCACCCGGGCCCAGGCGGCCCAACGACATATAATCCGCGCCCCATGCGCGACCTTCCACTCCCTCAAGCCGGCCGCAGCGCCGGCTGGCCAGCTCTGACCGGTTCGGCTGATGCCCTGGCCATCGCACGGCTGGCCGCTGGCCGCCGTCTGGTGGTGCTGACCGCAACCGGCCTCGATGCACAGCGCCTGTCCGACGAGTTGCACTGGTTCGACGAAACGCTGCGCGTGAACTTGCTGGCTGACTGGGAGACGCTGCCCTACGACACGCTGTCTCCGCACCCGGACCTGATCTCCGACCGCCTGGCGGCGCTGTACCAGAGCAGTCAGGGGCAGTGTGATGTCCTCATCGTGCCGGTCACCACCGCCATGGTTCGGCTGACGCCTGTGAGCTATGTCGCTGCGCGCACCTTCTTACTGAAGAAGGGCGGCCGCCTGGACGAGCAGAAGCTGCGTGAGCAGCTCACCGTGGCCGGTTACACGCACATGAGCCAGGTGCTGTCACCGGGCGAGTTCTGCCTGCGCGGCAACCTTATCGACCTGTTCCCGATGGGCAGTGCGGTGCCCTATCGCATCGACCTGTTCGACGATGAGATCGAGTCGATCCGCACCTTCGACCCCGAGACCCAGCGCACCATCTACCCGGTCCCTGAGGTGCGCCTGCTGCCGGCACGCGAGTTCCCGCTGGACGATGCCGCCCGTACCGCGTTCCGCAGCCGCTACCGCGAGCGTATGGAGGGCGACCCCAGCCGCTCGCGCATCTACAAGGATGTGAGCAACGGGGTGGCACCCCCGGGCATCGAGTACTACCTGCCGCTGTTCTTTGACGAGTTGGCCACCCTGGCCGACTATCTGCCAGCCGATGCCACCGTAGTCCTGCACCACGAGGTGCATGCCGCGGCCGAGGCGTTCTGGCGCGACACGCGCAGCCGGTACGACCTGTTCCGCGGCGACTCTGAACGTCCTCTGTTGCCGCCGGGAGACATCTTTTTGACCGCCGAGTCGCTGTTCGCCGGGCTTGCCGAGCGGCCGCAGGTGCGCGTGGCGGCTCCTGGCGTGCCGGGCCTGTCCGACGAGGCCGCGCCCGAGCTTGCGGCTGCCGATGCGCCGCCGGCGCTTCCATCTCTGGTCATCGACCGCCGCGCCGACGATCCGCTCGGGGCGCTCAAGCGATTCGTCGCTGGCTTTGGCGGCCGCGTGCTGGTGGTCGCGGAATCGGCTGGCCGCCGCGAGACGCTTTCGCAACTGATGGCCGAGCATGGCCTCAAGCCCACCGCGGTCGATGGCTGGGCTGCTTTTGGTGATCCGGGCGCCGCGGCCAGTGTGCCGGCCCTCTGCATCACCGCCGGCCCGTTGGCGCAGGGCTGGCTGGATGCCGATGCCGGCATCGCCATCGTCACCGAAGCCGAACTCTACGCCGCCCAGGTGCGCCAGACGCGTCGCCGTGACGACGCCAAACGCAATGCCGAGGGCATGCTCCGGGACCTGAGCGAGTTGCGTGCCGGCGACCCTGTAGTGCACGAGTCGCACGGGGTGGGGCGCTATCGCGGTCTGGTCAGCGCGGATGTGGGCGAGGGCATGGCCGAGTTCCTGCACATCGAGTACGCAGGCGGCGACACGCTCTACGTTCCCGTCGCGCAGCTGCACGTGGTGTCGCGCTACACCGGTGGGCCGCCAGAATCGGCACCGTGGCACAAGCTCGGCTCCGGCCAGTGGGAGAAGGCCAAGCGCCGCGCCGCCAAGAACGTGCGCGACACCGCCGCCGAGCTGCTCAACCTGTACGCCCAGCGCGCCGCCCGCGAGGGCCGCGCCTTCCCCTTGGCCGCACACGACTACGCCGTGTTTGCCGAGGGCTTCGGTTTCGAGGAGACACCCGACCAGGCCGCCGCCATCGGTGCCGTGCTGCAGGACCTCACCAGCGGCCGGCCGATGGACCGGCTGGTGTGTGGCGACGTGGGTTTTGGCAAGACCGAGGTCGCCATGCGTGCGGCCTTCATCGCGCTGATGGCCGGTTACCAAGTGGCGGTACTGGTGCCCACCACCCTGCTGGCCGAGCAGCACTTCCAGAACTTCTCCGACCGCCTGGCCGAGTGGCCGATCCGCGTCGCTGAGCTGTCGCGCTTCCGCACGCCGAGGGAGCAGGCCGCAGCGCTCAAGGGGCTCGCCGAGGGCAGCATCGACCTGATCATCGGCACCCACCGGCTGGTGCAGAAGGACGTCAAATTCAAGAACCTGGGCCTGGTCATCATCGACGAGGAGCACCGTTTCGGCGTTCGGCAGAAGGAGGCGCTGAAGAGCCTGCGCGCCGAGGTCGACGTGCTCACGCTCACCGCGACGCCGATCCCGCGCACGCTGGCGATGAGTCTGGAGGGCCTGCGCGACTTCTCGGTGATCGCCACTGCGCCGCAGCGGCGTCTCGCCATCAAGACGCTGGTGGTGCCCTACAGCGACGGCCACATCCGCGAGGCGGTGCTGCGCGAGCTCAAGCGCGGCGGTCAGGTGTACTTTCTGCACAACCAGGTCGACACCATCCAGCACATGCGCGACAAGCTCGCGCAGATGGTTCCCGAGGCGCGCATCGGCGTGGCCCACGGGCAGATGGCGGAGCGCGAGCTGGAGCAGGTCATGCGCGACTTCTACCACCAGCGCCACAACCTGCTGCTGTGCACCACCATCATCGAGACCGGCATCGACGTGCCGACCGCCAACACCATCCTCATCAACCGCGCCGACCGCTTCGGACTCGCGCAGCTGCACCAGCTGCGCGGGCGGGTCGGGCGCAGCCACCATCAGGCCTACGCCTACCTCCTCACCGCCGGTGACGAGAGCCTTTCCACTGCCGCCAAGAAACGCCTCGAGGCGATCCAGGCGATGGAGGAGCTGGGCTCGGGCTTCTACCTGGCCATGCACGACCTCGAGATCCGCGGCGCCGGCGAGGTGCTGGGCGACAACCAGTCGGGGCAGATGCAGGAGGTCGGCTTCGGCATGTACATCGAGATGCTCAACGCTGCGGTGCGTTCGCTGCGCGCTGGCCGCGAGCCGGACCTCGAGGCGCCGCTGGCGGTGACCACCGAGATCCGCCTGCACGTGCCGGCGCTGCTGCCCGAGGACTACTGCGGCGACACCCACCAGCGCCTGATCCTCTACAAGCGCCTGGCGAACTGCGAGACCGAGGATGCGCTGGAGCAGTTGCACGAGGAGCTGGTAGACCGATTCGGCCAGCTGCCCGAGCCGGCTCAGGCGTTGCTCGAGTGCCACCGGCTGCGGCTGGCCTGCAGCGGGCTCGGCATCCTCAAGCTGGACGCGTCTGAAGAGGCGCTATCGCTGCAGTTCCGGGGCGACACGACGGTCGACCCGATGCGCCTGATGGCGCTGGTGCAGAAGCACCGCGGTGCGCGTTTCCTCGGCGCCGACCGCATCCGCCTGCCCATCCCCACCGTGCCGGTGGCCGAGCGCGCGCGCATGGTGCGCGACCTGTGCCGCGGGCTGGCCGCCTGAACATCATCAAGGAGCCCGAGATGGCCTTCGCCGACAACCTAAAGCAGCTGCCGCCGATCTCGCACCTGCAGGGGCTGGACCTGCTCGACGACAGCGGCGCCGTCGTCGCCGCCATCGACAACAAGCCGGGACAGGCCGGCTCGCTGGCGGTCTACAACTTTCTTGGTCAGCATTTCGGTGCGATCACGTCCTTGGCCGCGCAGACCGGACTCGACCTCTACGCCGAGCACACCGAGGACGCGCGGGCCAACCCGGGCAAGCACCCGAACATCGACCGCCTGTTTGCGCTGATCGACAGCGGCGCGCGCCTGCGGGTGCGGCACCGCTTCGGCGCCGACTGACCCGCTCTAGCGGGCGGCAACCTCGTTGACCAGCCGCAGCGACGCTGGGCTGCTGGCGCGGTCGCCGTCGGCGACGATGACGCGGTCGCGTCCGGCCGCCTTGGCCGCATAAAGCGCCGCATCGGCTCTCGCCAACAACTGTTCCGGGGACTCCTCGCGCGCCAGCGCCAGGCCGCCCGACAGCGTGACGCGCGGCAGCGGCTGGCCGCCGTGTCGCAGCGTCAGCGAACTCGACATCTGGCGCATCGATTGCAGGCGCGCCATGGCGGCATCCACCGAGCAGCCCGGCAGCACGACGCAGAACTCCTCGCCGCCGTAGCGGCAGGCCAGGTCGTAGCCGCGCACGCTCTCGCCGATGCAGCGCGCCACCGCGTGCAGCACCAGGTCGCCAGCCTCGTGGCCGAACTCGTCGTTGAAGCGCTTGAAGTGGTCGATGTCCATCATCGCCAGCACCAGCATCTGCCCGGTGCGCTGGCAACGTGCCATCTCGGCCGGCAGGCGCTCGGCCAGCAGACGCCGGTTGTAGAGGCCGGTGAGGCCGTCGCGCACCGCCTGCTCCTGCAGCGTGGCGCGCAGCCCGAGGTTGGAGAGCGACAGCTTGAGCGTCTCGCCGAGCCGCTCGGCGCGCTCCACTGTGCGCATCACCTCGCCGTCCACGGCGTGGGCGTCTGCCAGCAGGTGCAGGGCACCCACCACCTTGCCGTCGGCGACCATCGGTACGCAAAGGGTCGAGTGCGGGTGTTCGGTGCACTCCATGTGCTGACACGGCACGCTGCGACGCGCGTCGAGGAAGGTATGGCTGCGACCGCGACGCAGCGCCCAGCACTGCTCGTTGCCGAAGGTGGGCAGCATGCGGGTGATCACCTCGCTGCCCCACTGGTCGCGTACCGACAGGTTGCCGCTGGCGTCGCTGGTGCTGATGGCACCGCTCCAGCCGGGGAACATGACCTGCGCGGTACGCTGCACGATGGCGCAGGCCTCGTCGATGTTCTTGGCCGAGTTGAGCATGTCGCCGGTCTGGTGAAGCAGCGTACGCTCGTGCTCGGAGTCGCGCAGATTGACCACCAGTTCCTCGAGCATGGCCTTCTGTGAGGAGATCTCCTGGTCGACCTGTTTGCGGTCTTCGATGTCGATCAGGTAGCCGACAAGTTCCGGCGGGTTGCTGCCACGCACGACCTTGCCGTACAAAGAGTGCCAGCGGTAGCTCTGGTCTTGCATGCGGTAGCGCAGCTCGGTCTGCAGGTGTCGGCCGCCGCTGGCGATGACCTCGCGGTACATGTCGACGGTGCGCCCGAGGTCGTCGGGGTGCACCAGCTCGGCGCGCTTGCAGCCCTGGTCGAGCGAACCGGGGGCGTAGCCCCACAGCTCGTAAACGTTGCTGGAGAAATACGTGTAGGCGGGATCGTCGTCGAGGCGGATGCGGATGACGATGACCGGCCCGTTGTTGAACAGGCGTCGTTCCTGCTCCAGCGCCATCTCGACCTGCTTGCGCTTGTCGATGTCCACCAGCGTGCCGCTGAGGCGGGTGGGGGCGCCATCAGCTGTACGGTCCACCACCAGTGCGCGCGCCATCACCCAGTGGGCTTGGCGTTCGCGTCCGACGATGCGGTACTCGGCCTCAAAGGTGGGCGTCTTGCCGCGCATGTGATCATCCAGCAGCGCCCACATCTGCGCCTGGTCCTCGCTGTGCACGGCGCGGAACCAGACGTTGGAGGGCAGTAGCTTGCCCTCGAAGCCGAGCTCGCTGCCATCGCCCAGACTGCCCTCGAAGTGAACCTCGTCGCGGCTGACGTCCCAGTCCCAGAAGCAGACACCGGAGCCCTGCATGATCAGCTGGTGGCGCGCCTCGCTGGCCTGAAGCTCGCGCGTCATCTGCTGGGCCATCTCGAAGGCCCGCGTCTCGAGCTGCTGGTTGGCGACGCGCAGTTCTTCGATCTGCCGTGCCCGTTTGCGCCGGCTGCGGTGCTGTGCCACGAGGAACGCGACCAGACCCATCACCAGAGCGGTGAGTACCGTCAGCAGGAACGCAGAACTTGGGCTGGACATCGGCGCGCCTCTTCGGTGGCCTATTTAATACAACGTCCTGCTAGTTTACTTGAATGATTATGTTTGCGCTAAGTATTGCCGGCTTGTGCTTCGGCGTGATAGCTCGAACGCACCAGCGGGCCGCAGGCCGCGCTCTCGAAACCCAGCCCCATTGCCAGCCGGCGCCACTCGGCAAACCGGGCTGGCGGAACATAGCGCTGCACCGGCAGGTGGCCGGGGCCGGGCCGCAGGTACTGGCCCAGCGTCAGCATGGTCACGCCGTGCGCACGCAGGTCGTGCAGCACCGCCTCCACCTCGTCGTCGGTCTCGCCCAGACCAAGCATCAGGCCCGACTTGGTTGGCACGCCAGGGTGGCGGGCGGCAAAGTCGCGCAGCAGCGCCAGCGACTCGGCGTAGTCGGCCCCGGGCCTCGCCTCGCGGTACAGGCGCGGAACCGTCTCCAGGTTGTGGTTGAGCACGTCTGGCGGGGTCGCTACCAGGATGTCCAGCGCGCGCGCGGCGCGGCCGCGGAAGTCCGGCACCAGTACCTCGATGCGGGTGGCCGGCGAAGCGTCGCGGATGGCCGCGATGCAGTCTGCGAAGTGCTGCGCGCCGCCATCGCGCAGGTCGTCGCGGTCGACGCTGGTGATCACCACATAGCGCAAGCCCAGGGCGCCGATGGCCCCAGCCAGCTGAGCCGGCTCGGCCGGGTCGGGCGGCAGTGGCCTGCCATGGGCGACGTCGCAGAACGGGCAGCGCCGCGTGCAGATGTCGCCCAGCACCATGAACGTAGCCGTGCCGCCGCCAAAGCATTCGCCGATGTTGGGGCAGCTCGCCTCCTCGCAGACCGAGTGCAGGCCGCGCTCGCGCAGCGTCTGCCGCACCTGCTCGAAGCGCTCGCCACCCGGCGCGCGAGCGCGGATCCAGTCCGGCTTTGCCAGCGGCGCGTCCACGGCGACGATCGGGATCGGGTTGCGCGCCGTCTTGCTGCGGCCGCGCTGCTTCTCGCCGGCGTCCAGGCTCACGCGGCGGCTACCTGGCGCAGCGCCGTGACCCGTGCGGCCAGCGCTTGCGCCACCGGCATCGACCAGCCGGCCACATCGTCGCTGCAGCCGTGGTCTGCGGTACGGGTCATGGCTTGGCCGGCCATGCCGCAAGGGTCGATGCGGCTGAACGGGGTGAGGTCGCAGTCGATGTTAAGCGCCACGCCGTGGTAGCAACAGCCGCGGCTCACACGCAATCCCAGCGAGGCGATCTTGGCGCTGCCCACATAGAGACCCGGCGCGTCGGCGCGCGGCAGGGCGGCGATGCCGGTCGTCGCTAGTGCTGCCGCCAGGGCGTCCTCTAGCAGGCTCACCGCGCCACGGGCGGTGAGCCCCAAACGGTGCAGGTCGAGCAGGGTGTACACGATCAATTGCCCGGGGCCGTGCCAGGTCACCTGGCCACCGCGGTCACTGCGCACCACCGGCGTACCGGCGGCATCGTGCAGGTGTTCCGGCCGGCCGGCCTTGCCCAGGGTGTAGACCGGCGAATGTTCCAGGCACCAGATCTCGTCGGCGGTGGACGCGGTTCGCCCCGCAGTGAAGTCGCGCATGGACCGCCAGGTGGCCTCGTAGGGTCGCAGTCCGAGCGCGCGGATGGTCGGCTCCACGCGCGGTGCCATGCTGCTAGAGCACCATCGCGACGGCGGGGTGCGTGCTCAGGTCGCGGTAGAGGTTGTCCAGCTGGTCGCGCGAGACCACGCGCACAGTGCAGGTGACCGAGAGGTATTTGCCGCCGGCTGAGGCGCGTGTGCTTATGGAGGTGCTGTCGAAGTCGGGCGCGTGCGCCCGCACCAGATGGCAGACGATGCCGGCGAAATCGTCGCTGGCCATTCCCATCACCTTGATCGGGAAGTCGCAGGGATACTCGATCAGGCTTTCCGGTTGCTCGCTCATGGCTGTCGGTCCGTTCAGCCAGTCCGCTTGAGGCCCTGATAGAGGGCCAGCATGCGGCGTGCCACCGGGCCCGCCGTGCCGCTGCCGACCACACGGCCATCGAGGCGGGTGATGGGCAGGATCTCCTTGGTCGAGGAGGTCAGCCAGAGCTCGTCGGCGGCGCGCACTTCAGCCTCGCTGATCTCGCGCACCTCCAACGGCACATTGTTGGCGCGCGCCAGCTCGATCACCGTGTCGTAGGTGATCCCCGGCAGCATGAGGTGGTTGCGCAGCGGCGCCAGGATGGTCCCGCCCTTCACCGCGAAGATGTTGCTGGCCGCGCCCTCGGTCATGTAGCCGTCACGGAACAGGATCGATTCGGTGGCGCCGGCATCTACCGCGATCTGCCGCAGCAGCACGTTGGCGAGCAACGCGATCGACTTGATGTCGCAGCGCTGCCAGCGGTTGTCAGTGGTGCTGACCGCCGCAACGCCCGCTTCAAACTGCTCGGGCGTTGGCGTGACCAGCGGGTTGGCCATCATGAAGATGGTTGGCGTGGCGCCCTGCGGGAAGGCGTGGTCGCGCTTGGCCACGCCGCGCGTCAGCTGCAGGTACAGGTTCTGGTTCGCAAAGTCCTGGCGGCCGATGAAGTCCTGGATCAGCGTGGTCCATGCCGCCGCGTTGTGCGGGTTGTCTAGGCGTATGCCATCGCAGCTGTTCTGCAGGCGCAGCAGATGCTGCTCCAGCCGGAACGCGTGGCGGCCGTATACCGGAATCACCTCGTAGACGCCGTCGCCCAGCAGAAAGCCGCGGTCGAGCACGGGCACCCGCGCCTCGCCGATGGGCATGTATTCGCCGTTCAGGTAGACCGTCATCTCATTCCAACCATAGCAGCGCGGTGTCGATCATGCGGCGCACGAAACCGCCAACCGGCACCGATTCTCGCGCAACCAGCGGGTACTCCGCCAGCACCTGCTCGCCCGACATCAGGCGCAGGCGGCCGAGCGTCTGGCCGGCGCTCACCGGTGCCTCGACCATGCGCCGCACCTCGATGGCCGGACGGATCACACCGCTGCGCTCACGCGGCACCGCCAGCAGCGTCTCGCCGGCCAGCACCAAGCCCACCTCGCGCGCATCGCCCTTCCACACCCGCACGTTGGCAAGGTCGCGCTCGACGCCGCCCACCCGCATCACCTCCCAGCGGGTGAAACCCAGGTTGAGCAGGCGTTGCGCCTCGCTGATGCGGGCGCGGTCGGAGTCGGCGCCGACCACCACGGCGATGATGCGCCGCTCGCCGCGCTGCGAAGAGGCGACCACGCTGTAGCCGGATGCCGGGGTCTGGCCGGCCATCAGGCCGTCGACCGCGGGGTCGCGCAACAGCAAGCGGTTGCGTGTGGGCTGTGTCAGCCCGTTGAAGCTGAACTGGCGCGCCGCGAACAGCCGGTACTCGTCGGCGAAATCGCGTGACAGCGCCTCGGCCAGGCGTGCCATATCCAGCGCGGTGCTGTAGTGCTGGGGCTCGGGGCGGCCGCTGGCGTTGGCGAAACGGGTGCCGGTCATGCCCAGGGTGCGCGCCTGCTCGTTCATGCGTTCGACGAACTTCGCCTCGCTGCCGGCCACTGCCTCGGCGAGGGCGACCGCCGCGTCGTTGGCGTTGACTGTGACCAGCCCCTGCAGCAGCTGCTGCACCGTGGCAGGGTTCTTCGGGTCGACATACATGCGCGCGCCGGCAACCTTCGCCGCCGCAGGCGAGGGGGTGACCGTTTGCTCGCGCTCCAGCTGGCCGCGCTCGATCGCCTGCAGCGCGAGGTAGGCGGTCATCAGCTTGGTCAGCGAAGCTGGCTCGAAGCGTCGCTCCGGGTTGCCGGAGGCCAGCGTCTGCCGCGCCGAGAGGTCGTACAGCAGCCAGCTGCGCGCCGGCACCTGGATCTGCGTGCCGGCTGCGGCGACACCCTGCCAAAGCAGCAGGGCGAGCAGCGCCAGGGTTCGGAGGGCATACGGCATGAAGCTGCGGAGTATAGTGCGCGGTGCGCAAAGTCACAGGGTATGCCATATGCAGTCTGCCACTCCCTCGCCCCGCGTCAGGCTCAACTCGAAGACGCTCAAGGCCATCGCCATCCGCTCCGTCATCTACGCCGCCATCGCCTGGATGGTGCCCGGGCTGGCGGTGTTCTACCTGCTCTGCGGGCTGTACGACGTCGCCCGCAATAGCCAGCTCGACGGCTACACCATCTACCAGTACTTCTTCGGGCGTGGCCTGGGCACCTGGATGCTGTCGCCGTTCAACATCCTGATGGACATCATTCATCTGCCGTTCTGGAACAAGGGCGTCTACCGGCTGGAGGATCTGCCGGCCTCGCACCAGCAGGAGATCGGTGGCCTGATCGACAGCATGAAGCGCCACAGCCTGGTCGAGAAGATCGAGACCCGTCTGCAGGACAACCCGCGCGAGATGCTGTTCTTCAAGTGGTACGGCCAGAACATCGATGGCCCGATCGACATTCCCGAGTTCCGCCAGCGCTATCCCTTGATCCGCACCATCGGTGTGTCAGTGTTCAACCGTCGCAAGTCGACCAACCGTCACTTCGGGCCGCTGCGCATGACCATCCGCGTGCTCTACAACCTGAACGATGTGCAAAGCGACCAGGCCTGGATCGAGGTCGGCAAGCACGTCAACGTCTGGCGCGAGGAGAAGATGTTCATCTTCGACGACACGCTGATGCACCAGTCCTTCAACGAGACCGAGGCGCCGCGCTACTGCGCCTTCATAGACGTGGTGCGCCCGGGGCCCTTCACCGGCCTGATGGCGCGTCTGGTCGATTGGCTCGGCGTGGTGCTGCTGCGCACCAACCACATCTTCTACAAGAACTGGTCGTTCATCCGCTGATCGCGGTGGCCTGCGCCGGCAGTCGGATGCCGTCCTGCCGCAGTGTCTCGACCATGGTCTGCAGCAGCGCGCGGCGCACGGCTGCCTGCTCCATCGCCGAGACGCGGACGCGTGCCTTGAGCACCATGCCGCCCTCGCCGAGCCGGTCGATACCCAGGACCTCGAGCGCGCCGATGACCCGGCCTTGCCATTCAGGCGTGCTGCAGAGCGTCTCACCGGCTCGTGCCAGGCTCTGCAGCGTGCGGCCGATGTCGTTGTCCATGGCCACCGGCACGTCCACCACCGCGTAGGCGTACTCGCGGCTGCGGTTGGAGACGGTGCTGACCGCGCCGTTGGGTACGAAATGCACGGCACCCTCCAGGTCACGCAGCCGCACGAAGCGCAGCGTGACCTCCTCGACCACCCCCGATTTGCCGCCCAGCTCCACCACATCGCCGACGCGGACCTGGTTCTCGATCAGCATGACGAAGCCGGTGAAGTAGTCCTTGACCAAGCTTTGTGCGCCGAAGCCCACCGCCACACCGGCCACGCCAGCAGTGGCAAGGATGGGCGCGATGGATACGCCCAACTCGTTGAGGACCAGCATGACCGTGACCACGCCCAGTACCACCGAGGCGATGTACCGGAACACGCGCCCCAGTGTCTGGATGCGGCGACGGTCTTCAGGGCACTCGGCGGTCGATTCCATGCCGGTGATGGCCAGCCGGATGACGCGCCGCGCCAGTGCCGACAGCAGCCACCAGAGCAGAACGATGACGCTGATGCGCAGCAATGAGAGCAGGCCGTGTGCCCACGGCGGCAGGTGGTCGCTCTCGATCAGGATCCTGAGCGTGTCGAATGAGAGTTCGGGTGTCATGTTTGGCGGTCTCCGGCGCGTATTGTGCCTGTCGGCGGGGGAACACAAGGGGGGGCTGCTGCTGTCACAGGCATGCACACCTGACGCGGGTCATCCCGGCGCGCGGCTCGTCCATCTGCACCAAACAAGGAGTCCCGATGCTCAACTTCCGGATGTTTCAACCCGCCGTCCTGGCCGCCGCCCTTTTGGCGACGCCGGCCACCGTGGCTGCCTCTGCCGAGGCCTACATCATCAGCCCGCAGGATGGCGAGAAGGTGAGTTCGCCATTCACGGTGCGCTTTGGTCTGAAAGGTATGGGTGTGGCACCGGCCGGCGTCGAGATGCCTGGCACCGGCCACCACCATCTGGTCATCGACGCGCCGCTGCCGGCGGCCGGCCAGCCGGTGCCCTTCGACGACAAGCACAAGCACTTTGGCAAGGGCCAGACCGAGGCCGAGATCAGCCTGCCGCCGGGTGACCACACCCTGCAACTTATCCTCGGCGATCACACCCACGTGCCGCACGACCCGCCGGTGGCATCGCGGCAGATCCGCATCCGCGTGAGATAGCGCGAATGCGGCGCCGCTAGTCCGCCAGTGCCGGCTCGGCCTTGACCAGCTCGGCCCATTCTTCGTCGGTGAACAGGCGCGAGTCGGCCATGAAGGCCTTGCCCTCCGAGGCCTCGATGCTGAAGGTGCCGCCGTGGCCACCCTCGACCACGTCGATGATGATCTGCGTGTGCTTCCAGTACTCGTACTGTGATGCGCTGATATAGAAGGGGATGCCGCCCAGCTCGCCGAGCTTGACGTCGTTGAACACCATCACCTCGCCCTCCATGTACAGGTTGGCCGCGCTGTTGTCGCAGCAGCCACCTGACTGGTGGAAGATCATGTTGGACCCATGCTTGGCCTTGAGCGTCTCGATGAAGGCCAGCGCTGTGGGTGTGGCTACAACCTTGGCGACCATGGGGTCTCCTTCGTCTGAGTGACAGGGGTGGCCGTTGCCGGCCACCAAGAACAACGGGGGCCGTTGCCGGCCCCCGATGCATTTTCATGCCGACTGCCGCAGCTTAGAAGAAGCCGAGCTTGCTCTCGCTGTAGCTGACCAGCAGGTTCTTGGTCTGCTGGTAGTGGTCGAGCATCATCTTGTGGGTCTCGCGACCGATACCCGACTGCTTGTAGCCACCGAAGGCCGCGTGGGCCGGGTAGGCGTGGTAACAGTTGGTCCACACGCGACCGGCCTTGATGGCACGGCCCATGCGGTAGGCGACGTTGCCATTGCGGCTCCAGACACCAGCGCCGAGGCCGTACAGCGTGTCGTTGCCGATGGCGACGGCCTCTTCCTCGGTCTTGAAGGTAGTCACGGCCAGAACCGGGCCGAAGATCTCCTCCTGGAAGATGCGCATCTTGTTGTGACCCTTGAACACGGTCGGCTCGATATAGAAGCCGCCGGCCAGGTCACCTGCCAGGTGGGCGCGGTTGCCGCCGGTCAGGCACTGGGCGCCTTCTTCCTTGCCCAGCTTGAGGTATGACTCGATCTTGGTGACCTGTTCCATCGACGCCTGCGCACCCATCATGGTGTCGGTGTCGAGCGGGTTGCCGTGCTTGATCGCCTTGATACGGGCGACGCAGCGCTCCATGAACTTGTCGTAGATCGACTCGTGGATCAGTGCACGCGACGGGCAGGTGCAGACCTCGCCCTGGTTGAAGGCGAACAGCACCAGGCCCTCGATGGCCTTGTCGAAGAAGCCGTCGTCCTTGTCCGCCACGTCGGCGAAAAAGATGTTGGGCGACTTGCCGCCGAGTTCCAGCGTGGCCGGGATCAGGTTGTTGGCAGCAGCCTGACCGATCAGACGGCCGGTGCTGGTGGAGCCGGTGAACGCGATCTTGTTGATCCGGGTGCTGGTGGCCAGCGGGTGACCGGCTTCGCGGCCATAACCGTTGACGATGTTGAGGACACCCGGGGGCAGCAGGTCGGCGATCAGTTCGACCAGGATCAGCAGCGAGATCGGGGTGGACTCGGCCGGCTTGAGCACCACCACGTTGCCCGCACCCAGGGCCGGCGCGAGCTTCCACGCGGCCATCAGGATCGGGAAGTTCCACGGGATGATCTGGCCGATGACGCCCAGCGGCTCGTGGAAGTGGTACGCGACGGTGGTCTCGTCGATCTCGGAGATCGAACCTTCCTGGGCGCGCAGGGCGCCAGCGAAGTAGCGGAAGTGGTCGGACGAGAGGGGGATGTCGGCGTTCAGGGTCTCGCGGATCGCCTTGCCGTTGTCGACCGTCTCGGCGTAGGCCAGCTTCTCGAGATTGGCATCGATGCGGTCGGCGATCTTCAGCAGGATGTTCGAGCGCTCGGTCGGCGACGTGCGGGCCCACTTGTCGGCCGCGGCGTGGGCGGCGTCGAGGGCGGCTTCGATGTCTTCGGCGGTGGAGCGGGCGGCCTGCGTGTAGACCTTGCCGCTGATCGGCGTGACGACGTCAAAGTACTGGCCCTTGATCGGGGCGACCCACTTGCCACCGATGAAGTTGTCGTACTTGGCCTTGTACTGGATCTTGGCGCCGGCTTCGCCGGGATGGGCGTAAATCATGCATTCCTCCATTGCAGGCTGGTTTTCACGAAAGCAACGCCCGGACCACCAACCTGTGGGTCCCGACGCAAGTCCGCGTTGACCGGCAGCAACAGCTTTTCTCCATGCAGCATCTGTTCGGGGCTTTGCGCCCTCTTGCGGGTCGGGTCTCTGCCCGGGCCGGCGTGCCGCTTTGTGTCTTGATACGCCTGCGAGATTACACCTAATCGATGGCGCGCGGCACACCTGCGTCGATGCTTGGCGGCCGCGCTGCCAGACCCGCGCGGTGCGGCCCCGTCCTAGAATGCCAGTCCCCATCTGTCGGACGCTATACGTGCTGCGACTCGCTCTTCTGACGATGTTTGCGTTGCTGGCCGGTGCCGCTTCAGCCGCCGAGGTGACGGTCGCGGTGGCCGCAAACTTCACGGCGCCCATGCAGAGACTCGCCGCCCTTTTCGAGCAGCAGACCGGCCACAGGGTGTTGGCATCCTATGGTTCGACCGGCAAGTTCTTTGCCCAGATCGGCAACGGCGCCCCCTTCGACGTGTTCCTCTCGGCCGATGACGAGACGCCAGCCAAGCTGGAGCAGGGCGGCGCTGCAGTGCCCGGCACGCGCCTCACCTATGCCGTCGGCCGGCTGGCGCTGTGGAGTCGCACCGCCGGGATGGTGGATGCCAAGGGCGAAGTGCTGCGCGGCGATGGCTTCGATCGCCTGGCCATCGCCGACCCGCGTCTGGCACCCTACGGCGCGGCGGCGGTTCAGACACTACGATCCCTGTCCCTGCTCGAGCACCTGCAGCCGCGATTTGTGACCGGCGAGAACATCACACAGGCGCACCAGTTCGTCGCCACCGGCAACGCCCCACTGGGTTTTGTCGCCTTGTCGCAGGTGCAGGTCGATGGGCGCATCGGCGAGGGCTCGGCGTGGGTGGTACCGGCGCATCTGCATGAGCCGATCGTGCAGCAGGCGGTCCTGTTGACCAAGGGCCGTGACAACCCCGCTGCCAGGGCACTGCTCGATTTCCTCCGCAGCGAGCCGGCCAGAGCGTTGATCGGTCGCTACGGCTACGACCTGGCGCGCCCGTGAGCGGACTGTTGGCTCCCGCCGACTGGGCCGCGATCGGCCTGACACTGCGTCTGGCTATGGCCACCACGGTTCTGCTGCTGCTGGTCGCCTTGCCGCTGGCCTGGTGGCTGGCAGGCAGCGCGTCGCGCTGGCGTGCGCCGGTGGCCGCACTGGTGACACTGCCGCTGGTGCTGCCACCCACCGTACTCGGTTTCTACCTGCTGGTGCTGATGGGGCCGGATGGGCCGCTGGGGCGGCTGACGCAGAGCCTGGGCTGGGGGCTGCTGTCGTTCACCTTTACGGGGCTCCTGATCGGCTCGGTGGTGTACTCGCTGCCGTTTGCGGTACAGCCCTTGCGCGATGCGTTCGAGGCGGCCGGCAAGCGCCCGCTGGAGGTGGCGCAGACACTTGGGGCCACGCCCTTGCAGGCATTCGTCAGCGTCGTCCTGCCGCTGGCGCGGCCGGGTCTGCTCACCGCGGCCGTGCTCACCTTTGCCCACACTATCGGCGAGTTCGGCGTGGTGCTGATGATCGGCGGCAGCATCCCCGGGCGCACTCAGGTGGTATCGACGCAGATCTACGGCCACGTCGAGGGCATGGACTACGCCGCGGCACACACCCTGGCGGTGATGCTGCTGGTGTTCTCGTTCGCTGTCCTGCTGGCGCTTTCGCTGCTGGGCCGACGGCGCATGCGGGTGCTGCCATGACCGGCGACCTGTTGTCGGTGTCGTTGCGGCTCAGTCACGGGCCCGCCTTCGCGCTGGAGGCTGACTTTCAGCTCCCCGCCAGCGGCATCAGCGTTCTGTTCGGCGCCTCGGGGTCGGGCAAGACCACTCTGCTGCGCGCCATCGCCGGCCTCGAGCCATCGGCGGCCGGTCGCGTGGCGCTGGGTCCTCGCGTGTGGCAGGACGACGCGGCTGGCGTCCGTGTGCCGGCTTGGCGCCGCCGCATCGGTTACGTGTTCCAGGAGGCGAGCCTGTTCGAGCATCTGGATGTGGCCGGCAACATCGCCTACGGCCTGCGCTGGCAGCGTGACGACGGCGCCGCCGATAGCCGCGACGAGAGCCGGGTGGGCGTCGACGCTCTGGTCGGCTTGCTGGGCATCGGCGGCCTGCTGCGCAGGCGCGTTGACACGCTTTCCGGTGGCGAGCGTCAGCGCGTGGCCATCGCCCGCGCCATGGCCACGCGGCCGGCGCTGCTGCTGCTTGACGAGCCGCTTTCGGCACTCGACTTTGCGCGCCGCGACGAGATCATGGATTGGCTGTTAAAGCTGCGCGACGGCACCGGCACGCCGATGCTCTACGTCACGCACTCGCTGGAGGAGTTGGCCCGCCTGGCGGACCGGGCGCTGGTGCTGTCAAGCGGCCGCGCGGCAGCCTGCGATGCCCCTGAGGCGGCGCTGCGCCAAGCCGGGCTGGGGGTGGTGGCGGATCGCCTCGACCGCTTGCGCCAGATCTAGCGGCGCAGGTGCCTCAGACCGCGGCTTCGGTACCTTGCAGCCGCAGTAAGGCTTCGTACACCGAGGGGTGCAGCTCGGCCTTCACCGCGTCGAGGTCCTTGAAAATGGCGTCGCGCATGCGCGGCTCCCAGAACTTGCGCAGGTGGGCGGCGATCTCGTTGACGGCGAATTCGCGGTCTGGGTAGGCCTCGAAGAAGCTGCCGATCTGGTTGGCCATCTTGGCCAGGTGATGGATGTCCATGTCTGCTCCTGTCGTCTGAATATCGGGGCCAACGCCTTCAGGCGGCGAACGCCTCGGGAAATGTGTAGGCGGTGAGCCGGTCGCCGCGTGCCCAGCAGGCCAGCGCCACGCCAGACTCTTCAGCCACCCGCACCGCTAGCGCGGTGGGGGCGGAGACCGCCACCAGCGCGCCGATGCCGGCACGAGCCGCCTTCTGCACCATCTCGTAGCTGGCACGGCTGGAGACCAGCGCGAAGCCACCAGAGGTATCGATACGCTGGCGCTGCATGCCGCCGATAAGCTTGTCGAGCGCGTTGTGGCGGCCAACATCCTCTCGGCAAAGGCGCAGTTGACCATCGGCGTCGACCCAGCCCGCAGCATGTGTGGCGCCGGTGTCGTTGCGGATGTGCTGCGCCGCATCCAGCGCCTGCAGCGCGGTGTTGACACGCGCCAAGTCGATCCGCGGCCGCTGCGCAACGCGTGCCACCGGCCGGATCGCCTGCTCGATGCTCTCGGCGCCACAGATTCCGCAACCGGTGCGGCCGGCCATCTGCCGGCGCTGGTCCTTGAGCCCGGCGAATGCCCGACTCGACAACTCGACCTGCAACTCGATGCCAACACAGGTCTCTACCACCTCGCAGGCGCGAACCTCGGCTGCATCCTCGACCACGCCCTCGGTGAGAGAGAAGCCGGTGGCAAAGTCCTCAAGGTCGCAAGGCGTGGCCAGCATCACGACATGCGAGATGCCGTTGTAGACCAGAGCCACCGGCACCTCCTCGGCCAGCCATTCGGTGGCTGGCGAAGTGCCACTGGCACCCACCCGCCAGACCGGCCGCGAGGCGGTCACTGCGAATGCGGCCCCAGCCCCTGCGCCGTCATCCAACACGGCAGAGGCTGGGCGGTCGTCGATCACACCGTTTCCTTCTGGCGGCGCGGCAGCTTGTCGAGTTGCTGGTCGCTGAACTTACGGTACCGCTCCTGCCAGTCGGAAGGCTGGCTCACCTTGGTGATCTCGACCGCCGTGACCTTGTACTCGGGGCAGTTGGTGGCCCAGTCAGAGTTGTCGGTGGTGATCACGTTGGCGCCCGAGAACGGATGGTGGAAGGTGGTGTAGACCACTCCCGGCTGCACCCGCTCGGTGACACGCGCGCGCAGCACGGTGCTGCCGGCGCGGCTGCTGATACCGACCCAGTCGCCGTCCTGGACGCCACGTGTCTCCGCATCGGCTGGGTGGAGGTCGAGGATGTCCTCGTCGTGCCACTGCGAGTTCTCGGTGCGGCGGGTCTGCGCGCCGACGTTGTACTGCGACAAGATGCGACCGGTGGTGAGGACCAGCGGGAATTCGCGGTTGGTGCGCTCATCGGTGGGCACGTAGGCGGTCGGCATGAAGTGGCCCTTGCCGCGAACGAACTCGTCGATGTGCATGATCGGCGTGCCTTCCGGGTGCTCGTCGTTGCACGGCCACTGGATGCTGCCCAGGCGGTCGAGCTTCTCGTAGCTGACACCGTGGAAGGTCGGCGTCAGGCGCGCGATCTCGTCCATGATCTCGCCCGGGTGGGTGTAGTTCATCGGGTAGCCCAGCGCGTTGGAGAGCAGCTGGGTGACCTGCCAGTCCTCGTAGCCGGCGAGCGGCTTCATCACCTTGCGCACCGGCGAGATACGGCGCTCGGCGTTGGTGAAGGTGCCGTTCTTCTCGAGGAAGCTCGAGCCCGGGAAGAACACGTGCGCGAACTTGGCGGTCTCGTTGAGGAACAGATCCTGGACGATGACGCATTCCATGGCGCGCAGCGCGGCCTCGACGTGCTGCGTGTTGGGGTCGGACTGGACAATGTCCTCACCCTCGCAGTACAGCGCCTTGAAGGTGCCGTCCATCGCCGCCTCGAACATGTTCGGGATGCGCAGGCCCGGCTCGTCGTGCAGGGTCACGTTCCACTCCTTGCCGAAAAGGGCACGGGTGGCGGCATCGGAGACGTGGCGGTATCCCGGCAGTTCGTGCGGGAAGGAGCCCATATCGCACGAGCCCTGGACGTTGTTCTGGCCGCGCAGCGGGTTGACGCCCACGCCCTCGCGGCCAAGGTTGCCGGTGGCCATGGCGAGGTTGGCGATGCCGATGACCATGGTCGACCCCTGGCTGTGCTCGGTCACGCCAAGGCCATAGTAGATGGCCGCGTTGCCGCCGGTGGCGTAGAGGCGTGCAGCACCGCGCACCTGCTCGGCCGGCACGCCGGTGATGGCCTCCATGGCCTCCGGCGAGTTCTCCGGCTTGCTGATGAAGTCGAGCCAGACCTGGAACGAGTCGGCCTCGCAGCGCTCGGCGACGAAGGCCTTGTTGATCAGGCCCTCGGTGGCGACAACGTGGGCCAGCGAGTTGATGATGGCGACGTTGGTGCTGGGCTTGAGCTGCAGGTGATAGTCGGCCTTGTAGTGCGGGCCGGAGACGCTTTCGGTGACGCGCGGGTCGATCACGATCAGCTTCGCACCCTCACGCAGTCGACGCTTCATCTGCGAGGCGAAGACCGGGTGCCCGGCCGACGGGTTGGCGCCGATGATGAGGATGACGTCAGACTTGCGCACCGAGTCAAAGGTCTGGGTGCCAGCCGATTCGCCCATCGTCGCCTTGAGGCCGTAGCCGGTCGGCGAGTGGCAGACGCGTGCGCAGGTGTCGACGTTGTTGTTGCCGAACGCGGCGCGGACCAGCTTCTGCACCAGATAGCCTTCCTCGTTGGTGCAGCGGCTGGAGACGATGCCACCGACCGAATGCTTGCCGTACTTGCCCTGGATGCGCTTGATCTCGCTGGCGGCGTGGTTGACCGCCTCCTCCCAGCTGACCTCCTGCCACGGGTCGTCGATGCTGTTGCGGATCATCGGCGTGGTGATGCGGTCCTTGTGGGTGGCGTAGCCGAATGCGAAGCGACCCTTGACACAACTGTGGCCGTGGTTGGCGTGGCCGTCCTTGTTGGGCACCAGTCGCACGACCTGGTTGCCCTTGGTCTCTGCCTTGAACGAGCAGCCCACACCGCAGTAGGCGCAGGTGGTGATGGTGCTCTTCTCGGCCTGGCCGTGTTCGATGACCGACTTCTCCATCAGCGTGGCGGTCGGGCATGCCTGCACGCAGGCACCGCAGCTCACACACTCAGAGTCCATGAACGGTTCGTCCATGCCCGGCGACACGCGCGACTCGAAGCCGCGGCCGGAGATGGTCAGCGCGAAGGTGCCCTGGGTCTCCTCGCAAGCGCGCACGCAGCGGTTGCATACGATGCACTTGCTCGGGTCATACGCAAAGTAGGGGTTGGAGAAGTCCTTGACGGTGCCGGAGCGGACGTCGAAGTGGTTCTTGCCCTCGTAGCCGTAGCGAACCTCGCGCAGGCCGACCACGCCAGTCATGTCCTGCAGCTCGCAGTTGCCGTTGGCCGAGCAGGTGAGGCAGTCGAGCGGGTGGTCGGAGATGTACAGCTCCATCACGCCCTTGCGGATCTCGGCAAGCTTCGGCGACTGCGTGGTCACCTGCATGCCGGGCTCGACCAGCGTGGTGCAAGAGGCCGGATAGCCCCGGCGGCCCTCGATCTCGACCAGGCACAGGCGGCAAGAACCGAAGGGCTCGAGGCTGTCGGTGGCGCACAGCTTGGGGATGGCGTTGCCGGCATCTTGCGCGGCGCGCATCACCGAGGTGCCGGCCGGGACCGAGACCTCGATGCCGTCGATGCTCAGGGTGACGAGTTTTTCAGCTTCGCGGGCGGGTGTGCCGTAATCGACGTCGCGTGGCAGTGACATGGGATCCTCCTCAGGCTGCCGCGGCTTCGCGCACTTTGGCGAAGTCCTCGGGGAAATGGTTGAGCGCGGACAGCACGGGGTAGGGCGCCATACCGCCTAGCGCGCAGAGCGAGCCGTTGAGCATGGTGTCGCACAGCGAGCGCATGAGCGCGATGTTGGCCTCGAGGTCGATGCCCTCGATGATCTTGTCCATCACCTCGGTGCCGCGCGTGGAACCGATACGGCAGGGTGTGCACTTGCCGCAGGACTCGATGGCGCAGAACTCCATCGCGTAACGGGCTTGAGCGGCCATGTCGACGGTGTCGTCGAAGACCACCATGCCGCCGTGGCCGATCATGGCGTTGACCTTGCTGTAGGCCTCGTAATCCAGCGGGATGTCGAACTGCGACTCGGGCACGTAGGCACCCAGAGGGCCACCGACCTGCACCGCGCGGATCGGCCGGCCAGTGGCGGAGCCGCCGCCGTAGTCATACAGCAACTGGTTGAGCGTCAGGCCGAAGGCCTTTTCGATCAGGCCGCCGTGCTTGATGTTGCCGGTGAGCTGGAACGGAAGCGTGCCGCGCGAGCGACCCATGCCGAAGTCTTGGTAGTACTTGCCGCCCTTGGCCAGGATGATCGGCACCGAGCACAGCGAGATGACGTTGTTGATGACCGTGGGCTTGCCGAAAAGGCCCTCGATGGCCGGCAGCGGTGGCTTGAAGCGGACGATGCCGCGCTTGCCCTCGAGACTCTCCAGCAGGCTGGTCTCCTCGCCGCAGATGTAGGCGCCGGCGCCGAGCCGTACTTCGAGCTCGAAGGTCTTGCCCGAGCCGGCCACATTGGTGCCCAGATAGCCGGCCTCGCGGGCGCGGCGGATGGCCTCCTGCAGCGTCTTGAACGCGTGCGGGTATTCAGAGCGCAGGTAGATGTAGCCCTGGGTGGCGCCAACCGCCACGCCGGCGATGGTCATGCCCTCGACCAGGGTGTAGGGGTCGCCCTCCATCAGCATGCGGTCGGAGAAGGTGCCTGAGTCGCCCTCGTCGGCGTTGCAGACCACGTACTTTTGCGCGCCCGGGGTGTTAAGCACGGTGTTCCACTTGATGCCTGTAGGGAACGCTGCGCCACCACGGCCGCGCAGGCCGGATTCGGTGACCTCCTTGACGACGTCGGCGCCCGACATGCCGATCGCGTTCTTGAGGCCCTGCCAGCCGCCGTGCGCAGCATAGGTTTCGATGCAGAGCGGGTCGCCGAGGCCGACGCGGGCTGCGGTCAGGCGCTCCTGGTTCTTCAGGTAGGCGATCTCTGCGGTGATGCCCAACGACAATGCATGAACGCCGCCGGTCAGGAAGCCGGCCTCGAACAGGCTGGCGACATCCTTGGGCTGCACCGGGCCGTAGGCGACGCGGCCGGCCGGGGTCTCGACCTCGACCATCGGTTCGAGCCAGAACAGGCCTCGCGAGCCGTTGCGCACAAGGCGGATGTCGGCGCCGCGGCGTGCGGCTTCAGCGGCGATGGCCGCCGCCGTCTTGCCGGCGCCGAGCGACAGCGCGCTGGAATCGCAGGGGACGTAGACGGTGATGCTCATGATCGGGTCTCCCTGGATGCATCAGAGCCTTGGCGCAGCTCGGCGATGACCTCGTCGAAGCGGGCCTTGCTCACGCGGCCAACGAACTCGTCATCGACGCGGATGGCGGGGGCGCAGGCGCAATTGCCCAGGCAGTAGACGGCCTCGAGCGTGACGACGCCGTCGGCAGTGGTCTCGTGGTAGTCGCAGCCCAGAGCCTTGCGGGCATGCGCCTCGAGGTCGCGGGCACCCATCGACTGGCAGGCCTCGGCGCGGCAGATCTGCACAACGTGCTTGCCCGGCGCGTGGCGACGGTAGTGATGGTAGAAGGTGACGACGCCGTGAACCTCGGCGCGCGACAGATTGAGCCGCTCAGCGATCATCGGCACGGCCTCGTCCGGCACGTAGCCGATGCCGTCCTGGATGGCGTGGAGCATGGGTAGCGTGGCGCCGGGCAGATCGACCAGCGGGTCGATCAGGGCCTCGATCTGCCGCACGATGGGCGGGACTTCAGCTTTCAATCTGGCCTCCTCCAGGCGGTGCCGTCTGTCGGAGCATTGTGACCCCTAGTGACGGCTATTTTAGATATGCACCAGATTGTAGTTTTTTTGGGCGTGCACACCCTGATGGACTGAAGATTAAACACCTGCTAGGGTATTGGCTATATGAAATCTTGGTTATAACTTTAAGGCCTTTTCATGCCCCGAATCAGTATCGAGCCAGCGCTCAGTTTTCGCGACCGTGCTGGCGACAACATCGACCCGGTCCTGTTCAGGCTGTTGACCGCCATCCGCGATCATGGGCGGCTGACCGTGGCCAGTCGCGAGGTCGGTTACAGCTACCGGCACTGTTGGAACATGATCAAGGAGTGGTCGGAGTTCTTTGGTGCGCCGCTGGTGGACCTGACGCGCGGCCGCGGCGCCCGACTGGCGCCGCTGGGCGAGGCGCTGGCTTGGGCGGTAGAGCGGGTACAGGCCCGTCTGGGCCCGCAACTGCACAACCTTGCGCAGGAGATCGACCGCGAGATCAACCGCGCGGTGTTGGAGACCGAGCCCACCATCCGGGTCGCGGCGAGCCACGGCTACGCCGTCGCGTTGCTGCCCGAACTGGTCGCTGCGGAGGGCGGCCTGCGGCTTGAGCTCAACTACCTCAACTCCCAGGATGCGGTCGCGGCGATGGTCCGCGGACAGTCGGATGTGGCTGGTTTTCACATTCCCATCGGGCCTATGGCAGCCCCTTTGTGGAACCGCTACGCGCGCTGGCTCAAGTCGCGCAACCACGTGCTGGTGCGGCTGGTCACCCGTGTTCAGGGGCTTATGCTCGCGCCCGGTAACCCGCGTGGCATCCGTACCGTGGCCGACCTGGCAAGTCCCGGCGTGCGCTTCATCAACCGCCAGGAGGGCGCCGGCACCCGCGCGCTGCTCGACGCTATGATCGAATCGTCGGGCATGGACCCGTCGAGCATCCACGGCTACGGCGACATGGAGTTCACCCACGCCGCCGTGGCGGCGCACGTGGCCAGCGGCCAGGTCGATGCTGGTTTTGGCGTCGCGGCTTCGGCGGCGCGTTTCGGTCTGGAGTTCATCCCGCTGGCCACCGAGCGTTATGTGCTGGCGATGAGCCGGGAGACGGCGCAGCAGAAGCCGGCACAGCGCTTGATGGCTATCCTGGCCGGAGAGCGTTTCACCGAGAGCGTCAATGAGCTGACCGGTTATCGGGTGGTGTCCCCGGGCTTTGAGATTCCGATCGAAGAGGTCGCATCGGGCGCTGCCGACGCCGAGGCCTGACGGCGCTTCCCGGCGCTGCCGAGTCTGTATTGACGCAAAAAAGCCCGCACTCGGCGGGCTTTTTTGCGGGCGGTGGCGGTCAGGCCTGGAAGGTACGCAGGCGCCGCGAGAAGATGACCAAGGCGTCGATGCCGCTGCGTTCGGCGCGGTCACACCAGTCATTCAGCTGCTGGACCAATTGCTCGGTCGTGGCATTGGACCGGCTCCACAGGGCGCCGAGATCCTGGCGCATGCGCTGCAGCGTGTTCAGCACGGCACTCTCCTCCAGCAGCTTGCCGACGCGGGCCTGTTCGTCTTCCGGAAGGGCCGCCTTGTCGAGGTGCAGCCAGCGGCGCACCGTGAGCCAGTTGATGCCGTGGCGCGACGAACGGAGGCGTTCGAGTTCGCTGGCGCAGGTGCCGCGGATGTCGCGCATGAAGTGCTCCAGCACCACCCAGCGGTGAGTGATGACGGCGTTGAGCATCTGGCGGTCGCACTCGCTGCGCGCGGCACCCGTGACCAGTTGCGGTGCGGTCTTCTTGACCTTGGCCAGGCCGAGCATCTCAAGGACGCGGATATACAGCCAGCCGATGTCGAACTCGTACCACTTGTTCGAGAGGCGCGCCGAGCTGGGGTGGGCGTGGTGGTTGTTGTGCAGCTCCTCGCCGCCGATGATGATCCCCCAGGGCACGATGTTGGTGCTGGCGTCATCGCACTGAAAGTTGCGGTAGCCCCAGTAGTGACCGATGCCGTTGACCACGCCGGCAGCGAAGAACGGGATCCACATCATCTGCACCGCCCAGATGGTGGCGCCGAGCGGGCCGAACAGGATGAGATTGAGCACCAGCATCGAGATGATGCCGAGGTTCTGGTGCGGCAGGTAAAGGTTGCGCTCGATCCAGTCGTCCGGGCACCCACGGCCGAAGGTGTCGAGCATCTCGCGATTGTTCTTGGCGGCCGAGTAGAGCTCAGCGCCTTCCCACAGCACCTTGTTGATGCCAAGCACCTGCGGGCTGTGCGGGTCGTCCTCGGTCTCGCAGCGGGCGTGGTGTTTGCGGTGCACGGCCGTCCACTGCTGGGTGCCCATCGATGTGGTGAGCCACAACCAGAAACGGAAGAAGTGGGCCGGGATCGGGTGCAGATCGAGCGCCCGGTGCGCCGAGTGGCGGTGCAGGTAGATCGTGACACCGGCAATCGTGATGTGGGTAAAGGCAAGTGCAACAACAACATAGCCCCACCAAGGGAGCTCGAACAGTCCGTGCAGCAGCATCGCGGATTCCTTAAGGCAATTGGTCAGATTCTACGCCCCCCTTGCGCCGGCGCAAGGAGACTTGCTGCGATGCCGCCTGACTTTTGTCAGTCGAGCTCGCCGCGCCGGTAGCGGCCGAAGCGCTCCAGCACCTCGTCGATGTCGGTATCCGACAGCAGCACCGGGTCGCCGACGCTGCACGCCTTGAGGTAGGCCTCGCAAAGGTGCTCGACCTCGACTGCAAGCGTCTCCGCCTGCGCCAGGTCGGTGCCACAAGCCAGCAGCCCATGGTTGGCCAGCAGGCAGGCCATGCGGCCCTCGAGCGCAGTCAGGGCCGTTTGGCTGAGCGCCTCGGTGCCGAAGGTGGCGTAGCCAGAGCATCGGATGTCGCGTCCGCCGGCCATCGCGATCATGTAGTGGAACGGCGGCAGGTCGCGGCGCAGGCAGGCCAGGGTCACGGCGTGCGTGGAGTGGGTGTGGACGATGGCGTTGATGTCGGGCCGGGCGGCATAGATGTCGCGGTGGATGCGCCACTCGCTCGACGGCTTGAGCGGGTTGTCGTAGCCGCCCTCCATGTCGACCTCGACCAGCGTATCCGGGGTCAGGGCATCGGGCAGCAGTGCCGACGGCGTGATCAGCATGCCGCGGCCATGGCGCACGCTGCTGTTGCCGCTGGCGCCGCGGTTCACACCGTGCGCGACCAGCCGCTGCATGAGGGTGATGAGTCGTTCGTGCGCGTGCAACGGGCTGCTGCGGCCTTCGGTTGCCGCGTGTGGACTGTTCATGAGGGTTTCGACCCCGATACTGACGTGTGGTTGCGTACCGCTTCGGCCTTGCCGAGGATCGCGCGGGCGATGCCATCTTTCGATGCTGGGACCGCGCCCTGCTCGGTGATGATGCGGCTGACCAGTCGCGCCGGGGTGACGTCAAACGCCGGGTTGTGGCCGGGGCTGGCATCCGGCGTGACGCGCACGCGCCGTCGCCGCCCCGAGTTGTCGACCCCAGCCATCCAGCGCAGTTCATCAGCGTCGCGGTTCTCGATGGGGATGCTGCCGACGCCGGTCTGGATGGTGGCATCCAGCGTGGATACCGGCGCCGCGACCCAGAACGGGACGGCGTTGTCGTGCGCGGCGAGCGCCTTGAGATAGGTGCCGATCTTGTTTGCGACATCGCCGTTGGCGGCGATACGGTCGGCACCAACGATGACCGCGTCGACCTCACCCCTCTGCATCAGGTGGCCGCCGGCGTTGTCGGCGATCACCGTGTGCGGTACGCCGTGCTGGCCGAGCTCCCATGCGGTGAGCGCGGCCCCCTGATTGCGGGGCCGCGTCTCATCGACCCAGACGTGGATGTCGAGGCCGGCATCGTGGGCGGCGTAGACCGGCGCCAGCGCTGTGCCGCCATCGACCGTGGCGAGCCAGCCAGCGTTGCAGTGGGTGAGCAGGTTGATGCGGGGGCCTCGCGGCAGCAGCGCGCGGATGAGCTCCAGCCCGTGGCGGCCGATGGCGGCGTTGGTGGCGACGTCCTCGTCGGCGATCTGCGCGGCCACCATCCACGCCGTGCTGGCGCGCCGCTCGGGCGCGACCCCCGCCAGACGGTTGCGCTGCCGGCGCAGCGCCCACTGCAGGTTGACGGCGGTGGGCCGGGTCGCGCCGAGCACCCGCAGCGCGGCCTCGAGGCCGGCGTCGGACGGGTCCTGCTGCATGGCCAGTGCGACGCCGTAGCCGGCTGCTGCGCCGATCAGCGGCGCCCCGCGCACCTGCATGTCTACGATGGCCCGCGCCATGCGCTCGACGGTGCCGGCACGAATCAGCGCGACGCGGTGCGGCAGGCGCGTCTGGTCGATGAAGCAGACGCGCGCGCCGTCGCGCCAGATGGCGCGGGTCGGGGTGCCGTCGACTTTCATGGTGCGATCATGGGCTTAGCCGCCACGTTTTTGATCGTGGCGCATCAGGCGCTGCTTCTCGCGCTGCCATTCGCGGTCCTTCTCGGATTCGCGCTTGTCGTGCTGCTTCTTGCCGCGTGCCAGACCCACCTCGAGCTTGATGCGGCCCTTGCTGTAGTGCAGGTCTAGCGGCACCAGCGTGTAGCCGGCACGCTCGACCTTGCCGATCAGGGTGGCGATCTCGTCGCCATGCATCAGGCACTTGCGGCTGCGTGTAGGGTCCGGGTGGATGTGGGTGGAGGCAGTGGAAAGTGGTGTGATGTGGCAGCCGATGAGCCACACTTCCTCGCCCTTGAGCACGACGTAGGCCTCCTTCAGCTGGACGCGCCCGGCACGGATGGCCTTGGCCTCCCAACCCTCCAGGACGAGCCCGGCCTCGTACTTCTCTTCGATGAAGTAGTCGTGCCAAGCCTTGCGGTTGTCTACGATGCTCACGGGGTACCTTGTAAAATCGTGATTTTACGCTCGGGCGGAGCATGTCGCAGGTCGTACAGTCGGTTCTGGTGATGCATCCGGTGCAGCGCATGTTCGGTCTCGTCGACGGGGTCGAGGCGTATCCCGAGTTTCTGCCATGGTGTGGCGGCGTTCAGTTGAAGGAGCGCACCGATACCGTTACAGAAGCACGCATCGATATCAACTTTCACGGCGTGAAGGCGCACTTCCACACGCGCAATACCAAGGCGCCCAACCACATGCTGATCGCGCTGGTCGACGGTCCCTTCAAGCGTTTCGAGGGCGAGTGGGTGTTCACGCCGCTCGGCGACGATGCCTGCAAGGTCGAGCTGCGTCTGCACTGGGAGTTCTCCACCCGCCTGCTGGAGAAGGTCATCGGGCCGGTGTTCAACCGCATCGCCAGCACCTTCGTGCAGTCGTTCGAGCGGCGCGCTGATCAGTTGTTTGGCGAGGGCGGCTGATGCCTCCCGACAGCGCCCTGGCCGGGATCATCCGCGTCGAGGTCGCCTACGCCCGCCCCGACCGCCAGTGGTTGCTGGCGCTGGACCTGCAGCAGGGCTCCACCGCGCGCGATGCGCTGCTGCTGTCTGGTCTGCTGGCCGAGTGCCCGGAGCTGCAGATCGGCGAGCCGGTGCTGGGCGTCTGGAGTCGCAAGGTGGCGCCGGATGTCGCACTGGAGGCGGGTGACCGGCTGGAGGTCTACCGGCCGCTGGTGGCTGACCCCAAGACCGCGCGCCGGCACCGCGCCGCACGCCAACGCAACGACAGACGAAGGGCCGCAACATGATCCGCAGCATGACCGGTTTTGCCAGTGTCCAGCGCGATTGCAGCAAGGGGCGCCTGGGCATCGATATCCGCAGTGTCAACCACCGCTATCTGGAGCAGACGCTGCGCCTTCCTGACGAACTGCGGGCCGTAGAGCCGGCCATCCGCGAGGCGGTGTCGGCGCGCCTGAACCGCGGCAAGGTCGACCTGCGCGCTACCTGGCAGCCGGAGGCCGGCGCCACCACCGGCGTGCGGCCCGATCGCGGCACGCTCGACTCGCTGGCGGCATGGCAGCGCGATGTGTTGGCCGTGATGCCGGACGCGCCGCAGCTGCGCGTGGCCGACGTGCTGCGCTGGCCCGGCGTGCTCGACACTGCGCAGCCCGACGCCGACACGCTGCGCGGCGAGGTGCTGGCGGCGCTGGCCGAGGCGCTAGACCAGCTCGACGCCACCCGCGCCCGCGAGGGCGGCCGTCTGGCGGCGCTGATGCTGGAGCGCGTCGCCGCGATGCGCGCCGAGGTGGCGGCGGTCGAGCCGCTGATCCCCGGGTTGGTGGTGGCATACCGCGAGCGGCTCGCCGCCAGGCTGCGCGAGGCAGCTGTCGATGCCGACCCGGCGCGCCTGGCACAGGAGTTCGCGCTGTTCGCCAACCGCATCGATATCGACGAGGAGATCGGCCGCCTGCAGACCCACCTCGACGAGCTCGAGCGGCTGCTGACCAACGGCGGCACGGTTGGCAAGCGTCTGGACTTCTTGCTGCAGGAGTTGCAGCGCGAGGCCAATACACTTGGTTCGAAGTCGGTCGCGGTGGAGACCAGCCGCACCTCGATGGCGCTCAAGGTTCTCATCGAGCAGGTGCGCGAGCAGGCGCAGAACCTGGAGTAGGGGGGCGCTGCACCGGGACTGCGCGGGGCCCTGACCTGCGACAGGTCGGGCTGGTGGTCGCGCATGTTAGAAGCTTTGCGGTGGAACATACGTCCGAGGTCGCCACCCCCGACGCCTGCCGCCACTACCTCAGCCGGCTTTTCGAGCCGCGCTCGGTGGCAGTGGTGGGCGCCAGCGACCGCCCTGATGCGGTGGGCGGCGTGGTGATGCGCAATATGCTCGCCGGCGGTTTCGGTGGTGGCCTGTATGCGGTCAACCCGCGCCACGACCAGGTGCAGGGCCGCAAGGCCTATGCGTCGGTCGGCGCTATCGACGCGCCGGTCGACCTCGCCGTGATCGCTACCCCGCCGGAGGCGGTGCCGGGCATCCTCGAGGACTGCGGCCTGCACGGCGTGCCGGCCGCGGTGGTCATCACCGCCGGCTTTGGCGAGGCGGGAGAGGCGGGCGCTGCGCTGGAGAGGCGCGTGCTGGAGGTCGCGCACCGCTACAGCATCCGCCTCATCGGGCCCAATTGCCTCGGTGTGATGCGGCCGTCGATCGGCCTCAACGCCACCTTCAACCAGGGCAGCGCACGGCAAGGCCATATCGCCTTCGTCTCGCAGTCAGGGGCGCTGTGCACCGCCATCCTCGACTGGGCACAGGGCAACGATGTCGGCTTCTCCAGCGTGGTGTCGATGGGCTCATCGACCGATGTCGACTTCGGCGAGATACTGGATTACCTGGCGCTCGACCCCGAGACGCGCAGCATCTTGCTCTACATCGAGGGCATCCGCCACGCGCGCAGCTTCATGAGCGCGTTGCGGGCGGCGGCGCGGGTAAAGCCGGTGCTGCTGGTCAAGGTCGGCCGCCACGATGCAGGTCGGCGCGCGGCGGTGGCGCACACTGCCAGTCTGGTCGGCGCCGACGACGTGTTCGATGCCGCGGTGAGCCGCGCCGGGGTGGTTCGGGTGCAGACCGTGAGCCAGCTGTTCACCGCAGCCAAGGCGCTGTCATGCGGCTTCCGCCCGGTCGGTGAGCGCTTGGCCATCGTCACCAACGGTGGCGGCCCCGGCGTGATGGCTGCCGACCGCGCGGCCGACCTCAACGTGCCGCTGGCGCGTCTGTCGCCGGCGACCATCGATGCGCTGAACGGGGTTCTGCCCGCCAACTGGTCGCATGCCAACCCGGTGGACATCATCGGCGATGCCCCCGCCGAGCGCTACCGGCAAGCGGTCAAGGCGTGTCTGGAAGATGACGGCGTCGATGGCGTGCTGGCCATCCTCACGCCGCAGGCCATGACCCGACCGCTGGAGGCGGCGCAGGCGGTGATCGAGCTGGCCGACGGCAGCAGCAAGCCGCTGCTCACCTGCTGGATGGGCGAGGTTCAGGTGGCCGAGGCTCGGCTGGCGCTGGAGGCGGCGCACCGGCCGCATTTCCGCACGCCCGAGCCTGCGGTGGAGGTGTTCGCGCACCTGTCCGCCTACTACCGCAACCAGCGCCTGCTGATGCAGGTGCCGGGGCCGCTCTGCGGACATGCGGAGCCGGACCTGGAGACCGCGCGCGTGATCGTCGATGGCGCTCTGCAGGCGCGGCGACAGGTGCTCACCGAGATGGAATCGAAGGCCCTGCTGGCGGCGTTCCACATCCCGGTGGCGCGCACCATGATTGCTCGCTCGCCACATGAGGCGCTGCTGATCGCGGAGCAGCTGGGCTTCCCGGTGGCGATGAAGGTCAACGCACAGGGCATCACCCACAAGACCGACGCCGGCGGCGTTTCCCTCAACCTTGGCAGCGCCTCCGAGGTGCGCAGCGCCTACCAGCGCATCGCCGACAACATCCGCCGCAACCGGCCGGATGCGGTGATGGACGGCGTATGCGTCGAATCGATGGTGGTCAAGCCCAACGGCCGCGAGTTGCTGATCGGCGTGACCAGCGACCCGGTGTTCGGCCCGGTCATCACCTTTGGCGCGGGCGGTACCGCGGTGGAGGTGATCGGCGACCGCGCGGTGGCACTGCCGCCGCTCAATGCCGTGTTGGCCCGAGACATGATCGCCGGCACCCGCGTGTCGCGAATGCTCGACCCCTTCCGCAACCTGCCTGCGGCCGATCTCGAGGCGCTGGAGGCCGTGCTGTTGCGCGTCTCCGAGATGGTCTGTGAGTTGCCGGCCCTGCGTGAGATGGACATCAACCCGCTGATCCTCGACGAGGATGGCGCCATCGCCGCCGATGCGCGCGTGGTGCTGGAATACCGCCACACCGGCGCCGACCGCTATGGCCACATGGCCATCTACCCATATCCGGCGCATCTGGTCAGCGATTGGCAACTCCCCGACGGTACCGACGTGGTGATCCGTCCGATCCGGCCCGAGGACGCCGAACTGGTGCGTGACTTTGTGGCGGGTCTCTCCGACGAGGCGCGCTTCTTCCGCTTCATGCACGTGCTGCAGGCGCTGAGCGGGCCGATGCTGGTGCGGCTGACGCAGATCGATTACAGCAAGGAGATCGCTCTGGTGGCCGTGACCGCGGCGGCGCCCGAGACCGAACTGGGCGTGGCGCGCTTTTCGCTGAACCCGGACGGCGAATCGTGCGAGTTCGCCATCGTGCTGGCCGACCGCGCCACCGGCAAGGGTCTCGGCCAGAAGCTGCTCACCACGCTGATCGAGGTGGCGCGCCTGCGCGGGCTGCGGCGTATCGGCGGCGAGGTGCTGGCGAGCAACCACCCCATGCTCGCGCTGGCGCAGACGCTGGGCTTTGGCGTGGCGCCGGTGCCCGACAACCCCGACCTGCTCTCGATCTCGCTGCAGCTCTAGTGGCGGCTACTGGCGTCGGCGCGGAAGCGCGTTTCGAAAGGGTGCCCCGAGTCGGCATCGCGGGTCGCATATGCTCGCGTCATGGCTTCGCTCGCCCACCCTCACGCACCTGATGCTGCCGAAACCGTCTGTCATCGTGTCGCCCCGACGTCCTTCGGTCTGGCGGCGGTCGCGGCCAGCGGGCAGGGCATCTGCTGGCTGGCCCTGGGCGACGATGCCGATGCGCTGATTGCGGCGCTGCGCCGCCGCTGGCCGGGTGCGCGGGCATGGAGTGGGGGCGTCGGGCGGGATGGCGAGCTGCTCGCCGCGGCGCTGCAGTCGCTGGAGCGGCCCGCTGAGGTTTGCGAGTTGCCGCTCGACCTTCGCGGTACGCCCTTCCAGTTGGCGGTGTGGGCCCAGTTGCGGCGCATCCCCGCAGGGGTCGTGATCTCCTACACCGAACTCGCGCGCCGGGTGGGCCGGCCGAGGGCGTTCCGCGCCGCGGCTGCGGCTTGCGGCGCCAATCCGGTGGGTGTGCTGGTGCCGTGCCACCGCGTCATCGCCAGCGATGGCCAATTGGGTGGCTTCGGCTTTGGCGTTGCGATAAAGCGCGAGCTGCTGCGGCGCGAGGGCGTTGCCCTCAGTCCCGACGTTTGCGCAGCGCCCGTGTGCAGCGGCAGACTCGACCCCAACCCGATCGGCCAGTGGCCCCATGAGCATCCCAAAACCTCTTAACGGCATCCGCGACGTCCTGGCCTCCGGCCTTGGCGGCGCGTTGGCCATCGGCACGGTCGCATGGCTGGCGCAGGCGAGCGGGCAGCCGCTGCTGATGGCGCCGCTGGGCGCGTCCTGCTTCCTGATGTTCGTCGTCCCCGACAACCCGGTGGCGCAGCCGCGCAACGTCATCGGCGGCCACCTCGTCTCGGCGCTGGTGGGGCTGGCGGTGCTGAGCCTGTTCGGCAGCGTCTGGTGGGCGATGGGCCTCGGCGTCGGGCTGGCCATCGTCGCCATGCGGCTGAGCCACACCAATCACCCGCCGGCGGCATCTGACCCATTGCTGATCCTGCTCGCTCAGCCGGGCTGGGGCTTCGTCCTGACCCCGGTGCTGGCTGGCACGATGCTGATCGTTGCGGTTGCGGTGCTGTTCAACCGTCTGCGGCCGGGCGTCCGATACCCGCAGCGCTGGTTCTGAGGCGGCTTCGAGAACTCAGGCGTTGCCGCTGCCCGGCCCCCGTTCTGGCGGCTTCGCGCGATAGCCACCCTGCAGGGCCAACATCCAGCCCGGGTACTCGCGCGGCAGTTCGCTGACCGCATCCAGTGCGGCAACCTCCTCTGTCGAGAGCAATAGTTGCGCCGCGGCGAGGTTGTCTGCCAACTGCTCCGGCGTCTTCGCGCCGATGATCACGCTCGTCACCCAGGGCTTTGCCAGCACCCAGGCGATGGCGACCTGCGCCACCGATACCCCGTGCGCCGCGGCGATCGGCCGCATCGCCTCGACACAACGGAACGCGCGCGGCTTGTCGACCACCGGGAAGTCGTACTGCGTGCGGCGTGCGCCCTCGGGGCCGCTGCCGTCGTCCTTGAACTTGCCGGACAGCAACCCCCCGGCGAGCGGGCTCCAGACCAGGCAGCCGAGGCCCTGGTCCTGCATCAGCGGCACCAGTTCGCGCTCAAGGTCCCGTCCGGCGATGGTGTAGTAGGCCTGGACGCTCTCGAAGCGCGCCCAGCCGCGCCGGTCCGATACACCCAGTGCCTTCATCACCTGCCAGGCCGCCATATTGCAGAGACCGATGGTGCGTATCTTGCCGGCGCTCACCAGATCGTCGAGGGCTCGCAGCGACTCTTCGAAGGGCGTGAGCGGGTCGAAGCCATGCAGCTGGTAGAGGTCGATGTGGTCGAGCTGCATGCGGCGCAGGCTGGCCTCGACCTCGTTGATGATGTGGTGCCGGCTCTGGCCGCGGCGGTTGGGCTCTTCGCCCATCATGCCGGTCGACTTGGTGGCGACGATGATCTGGTCGCGCGGCAGCTTGAGCGTCTTCAGGGCCTGGCCGACCAGCGTCTCGGACTCGCCCAGCGAGTAGACGTTGGCGGTGTCGATGAAGTTGACGCCGGCCTCGTAGGCCTGCGCGATCTGTTTGGTCACAGCCTTCTGGCCGAGGCTACCCATCACCTTCCAGAAGCCCTGGCTGCCAAAGGTCATGGTGCCCAGGCAGATCTCGGAGACGTAGAGGCCGGTGCGGCCAAGCAAGCGGTAGCGCATGCGCTGATGCTAGCGCACCTGAGAGCGGTGCCGGTTGTCCTAGAAGTCGTAACGGACGCCGGCGTGGACCAGCAGCGGCATGCCGACGAGGATGCCGCGCGTGCGGTCGACGATGTACTCGCGGTCGAACAGGTTCTTTGCGGTGAGCAGCAGCGTGGTCTTGGCATCCAGCTTGTAGCTGGCGGCCAGGTTGATGACGGTATGGCTGTCGATCAGGCCGCTGCGGCCGTCGCTGCCGGCTGCGGTGGCGTCTGCCCCGCCCGGGGCGCGGGTCTCGGCAAAGTCGGTGTACTGCGCGCCGACGAACTGCGCCTCGACCTCGGCGCGGAAAGCCCCGGCTGCGTAACCCAGCGCGGCGGTGGCGTTGTGGCGCGGCGCGTAGGGCAGGCGATTGCCCACGCTGCTGCCATTCACCTGCGCACCGGGGCCGGTCAGGCTGGTGGCGCGGAACACCGACTCCTGCTGCGCGGTGGGCAGCCAGGTGTAGGCCAGACGCCCGAAATAGCCGCCGCCGATCTGCGCCACGCCAGACACCTCGAGGCCCTGGAACAGTGCCTCACCCTGGGCGGTGGCGGTGGCACCGCCCGAGTTGCCCAGTGCCACCAGGTTGCGGAAGTCGTTGCGGAAGTAGGCCGCCTGCAGCGAGGTTCCTTCGCCCGGTCTACCGCGGATGCCGAACTCGAAGTTGGTCGAGCGCTCGGCGTCGGCGTTGGTCGACCCGGTGCCCTGGATCAGGTCCTCGACACGCGGCGGCGCGAAGCCCTCGTGGACGCCAGTGAACACGGTCCAGTCCTTGATGCCGTTCCAGGCCGCGCCGATACCCGGCGTGAAGGCGTTGACGCGGTCGCTGCCGCGGTCGCCGTTGAGGCGATTGAGGCGGTCGAACGAGATGCTCTCATAACGGGCGATCGGCGTGACCGATAGCGTGCCGAGGTCGAACCGCTGAGCGATGTAGCCGGAGTAGGCATCGGTCTCGCGGACATTGCGCTCGCTGTCAGTCGAGGCGCCCTGTGCTATGGGGGAGGCGAAGTTGCGCTGGGTGCGTTTCTGCTCTTCGTAATGCGCCTTGAGGCCCAACTGGAACTCGCCGAGGCGGTTGGGCGCGACCAGGCGCGGTTCGATGCCCCAGGTGGTGTAGTCGCGCAGTCGGCCTTGGCTGCCTTGGCAGTCGTTCGCATCGATCCTCGCGCCGGCGCGGCGGTCTGCGACCACGCCAGCGCATCCGGCCGGGGTGACGCCGTTGACGGTGAGACTGTCGACGCTGTTGCTCGCCTGCCGGTACCAATCCCGCGTGAAGTAGGAGCCGTACAGGTTGGTGGTCAGCACCGCGCCGCCGCCCAACTCGATGTCGTGGGTGGCCGAAAGCCCGAAGCGTTCGGCATCGAAGTTGTCGTTCTTGAACGGGTTGTAGCGGCCGCCGAAGTTGCGGAACTCGGCCTCGGTCAGGCCGGCGTAGGTGACCTGCGAGTTTTCCTTGTAATAGTTGGCCCGCAGGGTGATGGCCTGGCGGTCGCTGATCTGGCCGACCCACTTCAGGTTGAGGTCGTCCACCGAGTGCTGGTTGTTCTGGCGCGCGCCCTCGCCCTCCTTGTGGGTGAAGTCGAGCAGGAAGCCGCGACCGCTCAAGCGGACCTTGCCGTTGAGGTAATCGCGATTGCCGGCCGTGCCCTGTACGTAGCCGCCGAACGCCTGCGAGGGGTTGGGCGTGATGTAGTTGACGACACCAGCGATGGTCTGCGGGCCGAAGCGCATGGTCTCGGCGCCCTTCAGCACCTCGATGCGTTCGAAGCGGTCGATCGCCGGGTGGTAGTAGCTGGCGTTGTCGCCGTAGGGCGCGTAGGACACCGGGATGCCGTCCTCAAGCAGCAGCACCTTGGTCGAGCGGGTCGGGTTGAGTCCACGGATGCCGATGTTGGGCCGCAGGCCAAAGCCCTCCTCGTCGCGCACATTGACCCCGGCCACCTTGCGCAGGGCCTCGCTGGTGGTGAACACCTGCGAGTTGCGCAATTCGTCGCTGCTGATGGTGCTGGCCGTGCTGCCAAGCAGCGGCAGATTCTCCTCGGCGCCGATGACATCGACGCGCGGTGCCGAGAAGGCGGTCACGAGCGGATCGGCCGCGTGGGCTGGCGAGTGGCAGAGCGCAGCGACGACTGCGAGGTAAAGCTTGGCTACAGACGGGCGGTGTTGCGGGTTCATGCGGGGGTGAGTCCTGGTTCGTTCTAACTGAGAACCATTATCACTTCATGGCTGAGGCCGCGTCAACATAAACGCGAATCATTCTTGTTTATGGGCGGGATGCCAGCTCCAGTGTTTCCCAACGCTCCAGAAGGCCAAGCAGCTCGGTCTCGATGGCCTCCCGGCGGGCCGCAAGTGCTGCCACGTCGGCCGCGCCGGTCTGGTAGGTGGCGGGGTCGGCGAGGCGCGCCTCCAGCGCGTTCTGCTCGGCCTCCAGGGCTTCGATGCGGGCAGGGAGTTGCTCCAGCTCGCGCTTCTCGTTGTATCCGAGCTTGGCCTTGCGAGCGGGCGGCGTTGCGGTGCTGCTGGCGCTCGCGCCGGTGGGCGCTTCGGCGCCTCGTGGCGTGCTGGCGCGACCGGAAACGGCAGCGCCGCTTTTGCCCAAGCCCGCCGGCTGTGACGCGCGTACTGGCCGCTGCTTGACCCATTCGGCGTAACCACCGACGTATTCCTTCCAGACGCCGTCGCCATCGGCGGCGATGACCTGGGTGACGACGTTGTCGAGGAAGGCGCGGTCGTGGCTGACCAGGAACAGGGTGCCGGCGTATTCGGCGAGCAGCGCCTCGAGCAGTTCCAGCGTCTCGATGTCGAGGTCGTTGGTCGGTTCGTCCAGCACCAGCACATTGGCCGGCCGCGCGAACAGTCGCGCCAGCAGCAGGCGGTTGCGCTCGCCGCCGGACAGGCTCTTCACCGGCGACCGCGCCCGCTGCGGGCTGAACAGGAAGTCGCCGAGGTAGCCGATGACGTGCTTACGCGTGCCGTTGACCTCGACGAACTCCGATCCAGGGCTGATCACGTCGGTGAGTTGCGCCTCGGGGTCGAGTACGGCGCGGAACTGGTCGAAGTAGGCGACCTCCTGCTTGGTGCCACGCCGTACGCGGCCGTTGGTGGGCTCCTGCAGGCCAAGGATGAGCCGCAGCAGGCTGGTCTTGCCGGCGCCGTTGGCACCGATGATGCCGACGCGGTCGCCGCGCATCAGGCGGCAGGAGAAATCACGGACCACCGTCTTGTCGCGCCCGGCGTCATCGCGGTAGGTCAGCGTCACGTGCTCGAGTTCGGCGATCAGGCGCCCGCTCTGCTCGCCCTCATCCACCCCCATCCGCACTTGGCCCAGACGCTCGCGGCGCTGCGCGCGCATCACCCGCAGCTGTTCCAGCCGCTTGACCCGCCCGGCCGAGCGCGTTCGCCGCGCCTCGACGCCCTTGCGGATCCAGGCCTCTTCCTGGGCGAGGAACTTGTCGAACTCGGCCGCCTGCTTGGCCTCGTTCTCCAGCCAGCCAGCCTTGCGCTCCAGATACTTGGCGAAGTTACCAGGGAAGCTCATCAGCCGGCCGCGGTCCAGTTCCAGAACGCGGGTGGCAACTGCATCCAGGAAGGCGCGGTCGTGGGTGATCACCACCACGCTGCCGGGCAGGTCGCGGATCAGGCCCTCGAGCCAGAGGATGCCGTCGATGTCGAGGTGGTTGGTCGGTTCGTCCAGCAGCAGCACCTCGGGCTGGCCCACCAGCGCACGCGCCAGCGCCACACGTTTGATGCCCCCGCCCGACAGCGCTGCCACGTCCGCCTCGCCGTCCAGGTGCAGGCGCTCCAGCACCGCCTCGACGCGGTGGTGCACGGTCCAGCCCCCGCTGTCCTCGAGCGCCTGCTGCAGCGCTGCCATCTCCTCCAGGCGCGAGTCGTCGCCGGCTGCCACGGCCTGAGCGCAGTGGTGGTACTTCTGCAGCACCGAGGCCTGCGTGCCGAGGCCGGCGGCGACGGTGTCGAACACGCTGCCCTGCAGCGGGAAGTCGGGCTCCTGCGCGACGTAGGCGAGGGCCGCACCCGGCTGGCGCCAGACCTCGCCATCGTCAAGCGCCTGCTGGCCAGCCAGTGCCCGCATCAGGCTCGACTTGCCTTCGCCGTTGCGGCCGATCAGCGCGACCTTCTCGCCGGCCTCGAGTACCAGTTCGGCGCGGTCGAGCAGGGCGACATCGCCATAGGCGAGGCAAGCGTTGGAGACCTGAAGGACGGGCATGGGTCGGCGAAGGTGGGGGCGGGGAATTGCGGCACGGCATCTTAGCGTGTCAGCATGCGCCGAGCCGTCCGTCACGCGAGCCACACTGATGTCGCACCCGCTGCACAACACCCAGATCGCCCCACCCGAGTTGCTCACCGTGCGCGACTGGCTGCGCTACGCCATGAGCCGCTTCGGCCACGCCGGCCTGGCGCACGGTCAGGGCTTCCTCGACCCCTTCGACGAGGCGGTCTACCTGATCTGCCATACGCTGGCCCTGCCGAGTGAGCGGCTGGAGGCCTTCCTCGGCGCGGCCTTGACCGCAGACGAATGCCGCAGCTTGTCGTGGGTGATCGAGCAGCGCACTGAGCAGCGCGTACCCTCGGCCTACATCACCGGCGAGGCCTGGCTGGGCGACTTTGACTTCCGTGTCGATCGCCGCGTGCTGATTCCGCGCTCGTTCATCGCCGAGCTGCTGCGCGACGACGAGTTGCAGCCGGCGCCGTGGCTGGCCGAGGCGGACGCCGTGGGCAGCGTGCTCGACCTGTGTACCGGCTCCGGTTGCCTGGGTATCGTCGCCGCACACGTCTACCTGAACGCGCAGGTGGACGCAGCCGACATCAGCGCCGATGCGCTCGAGGTGGCGGCCATGAACGTGGCCGACTACGGCCTGGAGATGCGCATCGAGCTGCTGCAGGGCAACCTCTTTGCTGCCGTGGCGGGCCGTCGCTACGACCGCATCCTGTGCAACCCGCCATACGTAGACGCGCTAGCCATGAGCGAGCTGCCCGACGAGTTCCGCCACGAGCCGGGGCTGGCGCTGGCGGCGGGTGACGACGGCATGGACTTCGTGCGACGCATCCTGCGCGAGGCACCTGACCACCTTGAGACCGGCGGCTGGCTGCTGGTCGAGGTCGGCGAACGCCGCGAGATCGTCGAGGCGCTGTGGCCGGATGTCGAGCTGACCTGGCCGCTCACGTCGGCCGGCGACGGCGTGGTGTTCGCCGTCAGCGAGCCGACCCTCGTCGCGGCGCGCGCGGCCGGGCAGCTTTAGTCGCCGGCGGCGCGTCGGGCAGTTTCTGCAGCACGGTCCGCGGCTTGCGCGCCGCGCCCGGCCGCTTCTGCACCGGCACCGGCATCTCGGCCGGCAGCCCGGCCCAGTGCATCAGCTTGGCCACTTCTTCGGCGGAGACCTCGTGCAGCGCGCCGCGCTTGAGGTGCGATGGCAGCTCGACCGGCCCGAAGCGCACCCGCATCAGCCGGCTCACCATCAGCCCGATCGCCTCGAACATGCGCCGCACCTCGCGCTTGCGGCCCTCGCGGATGACCACCCGGTACCAGTGGTTGCTGCCCTCGCCACCGGCGTCGAGCACGCTGGCAAAGCGGGCGGTGCCGTCTTCCAGCTCGACGCCCTTCAGCAGTTTCCCGGCCTGCAGGCTGTCCAGCTGGCCCAGCGTGCGCACCGCGTATTCGCGCTCGACCTCGAAGCGCGGGTGCATCAGCCGGTTGGCCAGGTCGCCCGAGCTTGTCAGGATCATCAGCCCGCAGCTGTTGATGTCGAGCCGCCCCACCGCCACCCATTTGCCGCCACGGATGCGCGGCAGGTGCTCGAACACGGTCGGCCGGCCCTTGGCGTCCTCGCGGCTGGAGATCTCGCCCTCCGGCTTGTGATAGATCAGAACGCGCGGCAGCCGCGTGTTGGCCTGCACCTTGTAGCCGCGCCCGCCGATCCGCACCACGTCGCCAGGTTGCACGCGCTGGCCCAGGACCGCGGTCGCGCCGTTGACCGATACCTGACCGGCGGCGATACGCGTCTCGATGTCGCGGCGCGAGCCGACACCCTGGTCGGCGAGGTACTTCTGCAGGCGGTCGCCGCCGGACGCGGCGGCCGGTTCAGCCGCGACGGTCTCGACCGTGTCGGCTTCACTTGCGCCCGTTCTGCCGCTGTTCGGCCTCTGGCCTTCGGCAGGGCGCGCGGGGGCGCTGCTGGCATTGGCTCGTTTCGGACGTGCCGGCGCCTTATTGGCGGGCGGACGAAAGGGTGTGTTCTTGCGGGCCATAGGGGTTCGCTGGTTCGTTGTCAGCCCGGTCGTGTTCAACTGGGTCGTGCTCAAGCTGCAGGGTCTGCTCCAGCCCGGTGAGTGTGGGCAGCTCGGTCAGGCTGCGCAGGCCGAGGTCATCGAGGAACCGCCGTGTGGTGGCTAGCAGCGACGGCTTGCCCGGGACATCACGGAAGCCGACCGTCTCGACCCAGCCGCGCGCCTCCAGCGTGCGGATGACCGGGGTGGCCACGGCGACGCCACGGATCTCCTCGATCTCGCCGCGGGTGACCGGTTGCCGGTAGGCGATGATCGCCAGCGTCTCCAGCACCGCACGCGAGTAGCGCGCCGGTCTCTCCGCCTTCAGACGATCCAGCCAGGGTTGCATCTCGGTGCGAGCGCGGAAGCGCCAGCCGCCGGCCAGCTGAACCAGCTCGACCGGACGCTCGGCCCATGCCTCGCGCAGCTCGTCGAGCAGGCGGCGCACGGTCTCGGCCGACAGGGTGTCGTCGAACAGCTGCCGCAGCGCCGCTACCGGCAAGGGCTCGGACGCCGTCAGCAGTGCTGCCTCGAGGATGCGCAGCGCCTGCGCCGGGCTCAGTTCTGCGGAGTCGTCCATGGGCTCAGGCGCCGTCCGGCAGGGTGACGTAGATCGGCGCCAGGGCCTCGGTCTGGGTCAGCCGTGCCAGCCCCTCGCGCACCAGCTCGAGGATGGCGAGGAAGGTGACGACCAGGTGCGGGACGCCGTCCGCGGCGTCGAACAGTTCGGTGAAGCGCCGCATGCCCATCTCGCGCAGCAGCCGCAGCACCCGTGTCATGTGCTCGCGCACCGACAGCGTCTCGCGGCTGATGCGGTGGTGGGTGTTGGCGCGGGCGCGGGCGAGGATGCTGCGCCAGGCGTCCATCAACTCGGCGCTCGAGACGCCGGGCGGTGGCGGGGCGCTGGCCTCGAAAGCCGCCTGCACCCACTCGAAGTCGCGGCCGGCCTGCGGCAGGGCGTCGATGCGGGTGGCGGCGGCACGCATCTGCTCGTACTCCAGCAGGCGCCGCACCAGCTCCGCGCGCGGGTCCTCGGGCCCCTCGTCGCTCGCCGAGGGTGGCTGCGGCAGCAGCATTCGCGACTTGATGTCGATGAGCATGGCCGCCATCAGCAGGTAGTCGGCGGCGAGTTCCAGGCGGCCGGCCTGCAGCGCATCGATGTAGGCGATGTACTGGCGGGTCAGGTCCGCCATCGGGATATCCAGGATGTCCAGATTCTGCTTGCGGATCAGGTACAGCAGCAGGTCGAGCGGGCCCTCGAAGGCCTGCAGCACAACTTCGAGCGCCTCGGGCGGGATGAACAGGTCCCGCGGCAGGCTGGTCACTGGCTCGCCGTAGAGACGGGCCAGGGGCGGCAGTTCGGCGGCCCCGGCGTCGGCGACTCCGGCTTCGACGGGCTCGGTATCCACTTCGGTGTGCATGGCGAGGCAGTCTATCACCCGGGGGCGGTCGGCCCGGCCGGTGCGCTGTCCTCTCCGGCTATAGTCGGCGCATGAGCCTGCTCACATCCCGCCGCTTTGGGCCGCTGTTCGCCACGCAGTTCCTCGGCGCCTTCAACGACAACCTCTACAAGAACGCGCTGGTGCTGCTGGTGCTCTACCAGGGCTTCGGCGCGGTCACTTCGCCGGGGCTGCTGGTCAACCTTGCCGCCGGCCTGTTCATCCTGCCCTTCCTGCTGCTGTCGGCCAACGCCGGCCACTGGGCTGACAACGCTGACAAGGCGCGCATCGCGCGCGTCTCCAAGTGGTTGGAGGTGCTGATCGCGCTGCTCGGCGCGGCCGGCTTGCTGTCCGGCAGCCTGTCGCTGTCGCTGCTGGCGCTGACGCTGCTCGGCGCACAGTCGGCCCTGTTCGGGCCGGTCAAGTACGGCGTACTGCCGCAGCATCTGGGCGCCGACGAGTTGCTGGCCGGCAACGCCTGGATCGAGGCGGCCACGTTTCTCGCCATCCTGCTCGGCACGCTTGTGGCGGGCTGGCTGGTGGCCGGCGAGGACGCGGTCTGGCGCGTCGGCGGGCTGGCGCTGCTGGTCGCGGTGGCGGGCTTGGCGGCGGTGTACGGCATGCCGGCTGCGCCGCCGGTGGCCGCTGCAGATGCCACGGCTCAGGGCGGAGTTGGCCCTCGCGTGGGTGATGGTTCAGCTGCGCTGCGCAACCCCCTGCGTGCCACCGCCGCGCTCATCAACGCCGCACGTGGCGAGCCGGTGTGGCCGGTGCTGGTGGCAATCTCCTGGTTCTGGGCATTCGGCGCGACGGTACTGACGCAACTGCCGGTGATGGTGCGCGACCACCTGCATGGCGACGCGACCGTGGTCAGCGCGCTGTTGGCGGTGTTCTCGGTGGGCGTTGGCGCCGGCTCGGCGCTGGCCGCAGCAGCCCTGCGCCGCATGCCCAGCATGCCTTTGGTACCGGCTGCGGCCCTCGACATGGCGGTATTTGCGCTGCTGCTGGTCTGGCTGCTGCCGGCAGCGTCGCCAGATGGTCTGCCAGCCAACGGTCTGCTGAGCCTGGCGGGCTGGTGGGCTGCCCCCGGCAGCGTTGGTATCGGGCTGACCCTGTTCGCGCTGGCCGTGGCCGGCGGGGCCTACTGTGTGCCGCTCTACACTGCGCTGCAGCGCCTCGCTGCGCCGGAGCGGCGGGGCCGCGCGGTGGCCGCCAACAACGTGGTCAACGCCGGCGCGATGGTTGCAGCGGCCGGCACCGGCGCGGGTCTGGCCGCGCTGGGTTCGGGCATCGAGACTCTGCTCGGCCTGTTCGCTCTGGGCAACCTGCCAGTGGCCTGGTGGCTGCTGCGCGGCCGCATCGGCGCGCCAGCGGACGGGCGGCCCCGGCGCTAGCCGCGGCAGACCCTGACCGGCGCTCAGCAGCTCAGGTGTAGCCCAGACCCATCGACTCGCGCACGTCGCGCATGGTTTCGCGCGCCAGATCGCGCGCCCTCTCGCAGCCGTCAGCGACGATGTTGCGCACCAGGGTCGGGTCCTCGAGGTAGGGCTCGGCGCGCTCGCGCATCGGGCCCTGCTCGGCCAGCACGGCGTCGATGATCGGCTGCTTGCACTCCAGGCAACCGATACCGGCGCTCTTGCAGCCCTCGGTCACCCAGTTGCGGCGGCCGTCGTCCGAATACACCAAGTGGAACTGCCACACCGGGCACTTGGCCGGGTCGCCCGGGTCGGTGCGGCGCACGCGCGCCGGGTCGGTCGGCATGGTGCGGATCTTCTTCGTCACCGTGTCGGCGTCGTCGCGCATGGCAATGGTGTTGTTGTAGCTCTTGCTCATCTTGTTGCCGTCGAGGCCCGGCATCTTGGAGGCCTCGGTGAGCAGCGCCTGCGGCTCCGGCAGGATCACCTTGCCGCCGCCCTCGAGGTAGCCGAACAGGCGCTCACGGTCACCCAGCGCGATGTTCTGGCTTTCCATGATCAGCGCGCGCGCGGCCTCCAGCGCAGCGTCGTCGCCTTGCTCCTGGTAGCGGTCGCGCAGGTCCTCGTAGAGCTTGGCCTTCTTGCTGCCGAGCTTCTTGATGGCCGCCTCGGCCTTCTGTTCGAAGCCTGGCTCCTTGCCGAACAGATGGTTGAAGCGGCGCGCGATCTCGCGCGTGAATTCGATGTGCGGCACCTGGTCCTCGCCCACCGGCACATGGTTGGCGCGGTAGATGAGGATGTCGGCGCTCTGCAGCAGCGGGTAGCCGAGGAAGCCGTAGGTCGAGAGGTCCTTCTCGGTAAGCTTCTCCTGCTGGTCCTTGTAGGTCGGCACGCGTTCCAGCCAACCCAGAGGCGTCATCATCGACAGCAGCAGGTGCAGCTCGGCGTGCTCCGGCACCTGGCTCTGGATGAACATCGCCGCACGCGACGGGTCGACGCCGGCCGCGATCCAGTCGATGACCATGTCCCAGACGTTCTGCTCGATCACCGCAACATCGTCGTAATGCGTGGTCAGCGCGTGCCAGTCGGCGACGAAGAACAGGCACTCGTGCTCGTGCTGCAGCCGCACCCAGTTCTTGAGCACGCCCTGGTAGTGGCCGAGATGGAGCATGCCGGTGGGGCGCATGCCGGAAAGAACGCGATCGACGAACATTTATCGGGGCTCCGGAACCTGTGCGGGGCGGTGGGTTGTCGGGGAAGGTTAGATGGCGTTGATCAGGCCGACCAGCTGCTGCAGCGAGACGCCGAACAGTTGCCCGACCAGCGCCGCCGATGTGGACACCAGCGGCCACATGAGGCTGCCGAGCAGGCCGGTGGCCAGCAACACGATGAGGATAAGGAAGCCCCAGCGCTCGAGGCGGGCGAACTGCCAGGCTTGGCGCTCGGGCAGCAGGCTCACCACCATCCGCCCACCGTCCAGCGGCGGCAGCGGCAGCAGGTTGAGCACCATCAGGGCGACGTTGACGACGATGCCGGCCGCCCCCATCAGCACCATCGGCACGGCCAGCGCATGCACGCCGTTGGGCACGCCGAGCGGGTTGGCGTCGCCGCCCATCCACAGCCCAAGGCGCAGAACCAGGCCCCAGAACAAGGCCTGGGCGAGGTTGGCCGCGGGGCCCGCGGCAGCCACCCAGAGCATGTCCTGCTTGGGGTTGCGCAGGGCGCTGAAGTTGACCGGCACCGGCTTGGCCCAGCCGAACAGAAGGCTGCCGCCGCTCACGGCCAGCAGCAGTATGGGGATCAGGAGGGTGCCCACCGGGTCGATGTGGCGTAAGGGATTCAGGCTGATGCGGCCCAGCGCGGCTGCGGTGTGGTCACCGAAGTGACGGGCGGCGTAGCCGTGCGCGGCCTCGTGCAGGGTGATGGCAAAGAGCACCGGGATGGCAAAGATGCTGACGGCGCGGATCAGCTCGCTAGCGGAGTCCATCGATGGATTGTGCCCTAAGCCCCGAGGCCGAGTCGTGCAGCGCTGCCGATGCCCTCGCGGACGATCTCTGGCACGTCGGTGGTGAGATCGACCACTGTGGTCAGGTGCGCGGCCTCGCTGCCGTCGTCGATGACGAGGTCGACCTGATGCTCGAGTGTGTCGCGGATGGCCCAGCCAGCGGTCATCGGCTCGCTCTCGTCGGGCAGGATCAGCGAGGTCGAGACGATCGGCTCGCCAAGTTCGCCGAGCAGGCCGAGCACGACCGGGTGATCGGGAACGCGCAGGCCAAGGTGCAGGCGCTTGGGGTGGACCAGGCGCCGGGGTACCTCGCGGCTGGCCTGAAGGATGAAGGTGTAGGGTCCCGGCAGGCAGGACTTGAGGAGCCGGTACTGGATGTTGTCGACCTTGGCGTAGCGCGCGATCTCGGACAGGTCGCTGCAGACCAGTGTCAGCCAGTGGTCGTCGTCGAGGCCGCGGATGCGGCGGATGCGGTCGACCGCCGACTTGTCATCGAGATGGCAGCCGAGTGCGTAGCAACTGTCGGTGGGGTAGGCGATCACGCCACCACCGCGGATGATCTCGGCAGCCTGGCGCAGCAGTCGCGGCTGCGGGTTCTCGGGGTGTACGTGGAAATGCTGCGACATGGGGAGGGCGTTCAGGGGCTGCTTCAGCGACCGTCTGCGGCATTGCGCAAGTGTCGCGCGCTGCGGCGTCAGGCGGAACCGGCCACAGCCTCCAAGCTTGATCCCGCACCGGCTGGCGCAGGATCCCAGCGCAAGCCGAGTGCCTCCCAGACCGGCGTGGCGGCGAGCGGCAGGTCCGGCACGCCGCCCACGTCCATCCAGGATTCCTCGGGCGCGTGGAAGTCGGAGCCGACCGAGGCCAGCAGACCGGCCTCCTGCGCCAGCACGTTGAAGCGCCGGTAGTCCTCGGTGCTGTGGCTGCTGGTGATCACCTCGATGCCGTCACCCCCGAGGCCACGGAACTCGCGCAGAAGGTCGTGCATGCCGTACACGCTGACGCGGTAGCGGCCGGGGTGGGCGATGATGGCCACTCCGCCGGCGGCGTGGATCCACTCGATCGCGTCGCCTAGCGACGCCCACTCATGACGCACATAGCCCGGCTTGCCCTTGACCAGGTAGCGCTTGAATACCGCGCTGGTGTCGCGCGCGTGGCCCTGCTCGACGATGTAGCGGGCAAAGTGCGCGCGGCTGATAAGTGCCGCGTTGCTGGCGTAGCGGTAGGCGCCCTGCAGCGCGCCGCCGATACCGGCGCGCGCCAGACCCGCCGCCATCTGCTCGGCGCGCTCGGCGCGGCCGCTGCGGACGTGCTCGAGGCCGCGCTGCAGGGTGGTGCAGGCCGGGTCGATGCCGAGGCCGACGATGTGCAGCGTCACGTCCTGCCAGCTGACCGAGACCTCGACCCCGGGCACGAAACCGATGCCGTGTTCGGCGGCGGTTCGCGCGGCCACGTCAAGCCCGTCGAGGTCGTCGTGGTCGGTGAGCGCCAGCCAGCGGCAGCCGTTGCCGGCTGCGCGCGCCACGAGTTCGGCCGGCGGCAGCATGCCGTCGGACACGGTGGAGTGGCAGTGCAGATCGATCGGACGCATGAATTTAGACGGGCGCTTGGAAACCTCTGAATCGCTTGCATTTTAGCAGCGCCACCCCCACCCGGGCCGGATTTTTGCTGCGCTGCGACAGCGAAACCGTGCCGTGCTAACATCCGCGCCCTTCCGAGCCCGCAGAATCAAGGTCTTCCATGTCCCGCGCCATCCGCAACATCGCCATCATCGCCCACGTCGACCACGGCAAGACCACCCTGGTCGACCAGCTGTTGCGGCAGTCGGGCACGTTCCGGGAAAACCAGCAGGTGGCCGAGCGGGTGATGGACAGCAACGACCTCGAAAAAGAGCGCGGCATCACCATCCTCGCCAAGAACTGCGCCATCAGCTGGGGCGACACCCACATCAACATCATCGACACCCCGGGCCACGCCGACTTTGGCGGCGAGGTCGAGCGTGTGCTGTCGATGGTGGATGGCGTGCTGCTGCTGGTCGATGCGGTCGAGGGGCCGATGCCGCAGACACGCTTTGTCACGCGCAAGGCGCTTGCGCTGGGGCTCAAGCCGATCGTCGTGATCAACAAGATCGACCGCCCGGGTTCGCGCCCGGACTGGGTGATCAACCACACCTTTGATCTGTTCGACAAACTCGGCGCCACCGAGGAGCAACTCGATTTCCCGGTGGTCTATGCCAGCGCGCTGAACGGCTACGCCATGCTCGACGCGGCCAACCCCGGCAACGACATGACGGCCCTCTATGAGGCGATCATCCGCCACGTGCCGCCGCCCGAGGTCGACGAGAACGGGCCGCTGCAGCTGCAGATCTGCTCGCTCGACTACTCGACCTACGTCGGCCAGATCGGTATCGGCCGTATCAAGCGCGGTCGCATCCGCCCCAACCAGCCGCTGGCCGTGATGTATGGCGACGAGAGCCGCGGCAGCGCCAAGGTCGGGCAGGTGCTCAAGTTCCATGGCCTCGAGCGCATGCCGGCCGAGGAGGCGCTGGCCGGCGACATCGTCCTCATCACCGGCATCGAGCAGGTCAACATCGGCGTCACCTTGTGCGACCCGGATCATGTTGACCCGCTACCGCCGATCGCCGTCGACGAGCCCACCCTGACCATGACCTTCCAGGTCAACAACAGCCCGCTGGCCGGCCGCGAGGGCAAGTTCGTCACCAGCCGCCAGATCCGCGAGCGACTCGACCGCGAGCTGCTGAAGAACGTGGCGCTGCGCGTCGAAGACACCAGCGAGGCCGACAGCTTCCTGGTCAGCGGCCGCGGCGAGCTGCACCTCACCATCCTGCTCGAGAACATGCGCCGCGAGGGCTACGAGCTGGCCGTGAGCCGCCCGCGCGTGGTGTTCCGCGAGATCAACGGCGAGAAGTGCGAGCCGTACGAGATGCTGACCATCGACGTCGAGGAAGACCACCAGGGTGGCGTGATGGAAGAGCTCGGCCGCCGGCGCGGCGAGCTGCAGGACATGCAGCCGGATGGCAAGGGCCGCGTGCGCATCGAGTACCGAATCCCGGCGCGTGGTCTGATCGGCTTCCAGGGCGAGTTCCTGACGCTGACCCGCGGCACCGGACTGGCCAGCCACGTTTTCGACGACTATGGCCCGATGGCCGGCGCCATGGCGGAACGCCGCAACGGCGTGCTGATCAGCCAAGACAACGGCGCTGCGGTCGCCTACGCCCTGTGGAAGCTGCAAGACCGCGGCCGCATGTTCGTCAGTCCCGGCGAGGCGGTGTACGAGGGCATGATCATCGGCATCCACAGCCGCGACAACGACCTGGTGGTCAACCCGATCAAGACCAAGCAGCTGACCAACGTGCGGTCGTCGGGGAAGGACGAGGCGGTCACGCTGACGCCGCCGATCCAGCTGACCCTGGAGTCGGCCATCGAATTCATCGCCGATGACGAGCTGGTCGAGATCACGCCGAAGAACATCCGCCTGCGCAAGCGCCACCTGATCGAGCACGAGCGCAAGCGCGCCAACAAGGCCGAGGCCGTCTAATGATTTTACGTAGGCGGCTTTGCGCAGCCGGAGGGTGATTGTGCTGGGCTTGTAGTCCAATATTCGTCGCGTAGGACAACCTCACTCAAGGAGCTTCACCATGTGGACCAAGCCCGCTGCCGCTGATCTTCGTTTCGGTTTCGAAGTCACGATGTACATCGCCGCCCGCTAATCGCGGACTGCGCCGATCGAAAAAGCCACCTTCGGGTGGCTTTTTTGTTTTTGTCGCCGCCAACCCCGGGCGCGGCGAAAGTGGCCTTGACATGTCAATAGGAACCATTATCATTCCGGCATGATCATTTGCATCTGTGCCCGCGTCAGCGACAAGACCATCGAGCGTTCAGCGCGCTCGGGCCAGAGTTTTGATGATCTGCAGTTTGAACATGGGGTTGCGACGCAATGCGGCAAGTGTGCCGGTTGCGCGCGCGACATCTGGGACCGCTGCCGCTCCGGGGGCAACACCGCACACATCACCAGCGAAGCCGAAAACTCTCTTGCCTGACCCGCGACCTGCGGCACGGCACGCCACGCGCCTTGGGGCTACAATCCCGAGGCTTTAGTCATTGTCGCGCCTATATCGGAACGCGCCATAGGGAGAGAGAGAATGAAAGGCGACCCCAAGGTCATCAAGCACCTGCAGGCGCAGCTCAAGAATGAGCTGACCGCCATCAATCAGTACTTCGTCCACTACCGCATGCTCAAGCATTGGGGCTTCGACAAGCTCGCGGCCAAGGAGTACGCCGAGTCGATGGGCGAGATGAAGCACGCCGATGCCCTGATGGACCGCATCTTCATGCTCGACGGCCTGCCCAACCTGCAGGACATGGGGAAGCTCAATGTCGGCGAGAACGTCGGCGAGATCCTCGCGTCGGATCTGGCGCTGGAGCAGGGTGCCCAGACCACTATCAAGGCCGGCATCGCCCACTGCGAGTCGGTGCACGACTTCGTCTCGCGCGACCTGCTGCAGATGATCCTCGACGATACCGAGGAGCACATCGACTTCCTCGAGACGCAGATCGAGCTGATGGCCAAGGTCGGCGAAGCCAACTACCTGCAGAGCATCATGGGGGCGATCGAGTAAGGCCCCGGCCTGGCCTGATCGTTCTGGCACCCGCAGTAAGGTGCCCAACAAAAAACCCGGCCTTGGCCGGGTTTTTTGTTGCGACTGCGGCCCGCAGGCCACCCGCGCAAGCGGGCTTGCACCTGTTGAGGCTATGCCTCTTCCATCGTCTTGATGTGATGGATGATCTCGGCGATGGCCTGCTGCGCACTGCCGTACAGCATGCGGCAGTTGTCGGTGTAGAACAGGGCGTTCTCGATGCCCGAGTAGCCCGCACCCTTGCCGCGCTTGATGACGATACAGTTCTGCGCGCGATCGGCATCCAGGATCGGCATGCCGTAGATCGGACTGCTCTTGTCGGTGCGCGCCACCGGGTTGACCACGTCGTTGGCACCGATCACCAGCGCCACGTCGGCCTGCGGGAAATCAGCGTTGATCTCCTCCAGGTCGAGGATCTTGTCGTAGGGCACGCCGGCCTCGGCCAGCAGCACGTTCATGTGGCCCGGCATACGGCCCGCCACCGGGTGGATAGCGAACACGCACTCCACGCCGGCTTCTTCGAGCAGCTGCGCCATCTCCCAGACCTTGTGCTGGGCCCCGGCCACGGCCATGCCGTAGCCCGGGATCACGATCACCTTGCTGCCGAAGCGCATCATCGATGCGGCATCCAGGGCCGAGGTCTCCTTCATGGTGCCGGTCACCGCCTCGCCGCCGCCGGCAGCGGCGCCCGTCATCGGGGTGAAGATGACGTTTGCGATCGGGCGGTTCATCGCCTTGGCCATCAGCTGGGTGAGCAGCGTGCCGGACGCGCCGACGACGATGCCAGCCACGATCAGCGCCGGGTTGCCCAGCACGAAGCCCTCGAAGCCCACCGCCAGGCCGGTAAAGGCGTTCAGCAGCGAGATGACGACCGGCATGTCCGCGCCGCCGATCGGGGTGGTCAGGATCACGCCAAGGAAAAGGGCCAGGCCGTAGAAGGCAAGCAGCGCCGTGGTGTCGCCGGGGTTGCCGACGATGTAGGCGCCTAGCGCTACGGCAACCACGGCGAGCACTACGTTGACACCGTTCTGCGCCGGCAGGCGGTAGGTCTTCTCCATGATGCCCTGCAGCTTGGCGAAGGCGATGCAAGAGCCGGAGAAGGCGACCGAGCCGATCAGAGAGCCGATCACGGCGAGGGTGGTGACCAGCGGGTCATGCACCTCGCCGCGGGCGAACTCCAACGCGGCGATTGCGGCAGCTGCGCCGCCGCCCATGCCGTTGTAGATGGCGACCATCTGCGGCATGTCGGTCATGGCGACCTTCTTGCCGGACCACCAGGCGGCCGCGCCGCCGATGGCGATTGCCGCAGCCATCAGGCCGTAGTTGGCCATGCCCGGCCAGGCAAAGGTCACCACGGTAGCGGCGATCATGGCGTAGCCAGCCCAGACGATGCCCTTGCGCGCCGTCAGCGGCGAGCTCATGGCCTTCAAGCCGAGGATGAAGACGACCGCGACAGCGAAGTAGGCGGCGTTGACGAGGACCTTGGCGTCCATTTATGCGCCTCCCTTTTTCTTCGACTGGAACATGCCGAGCATGCGTTCGGTCACCACGTAGCCACCGGCGGCATTGGCAGCACCCAGCAGCACGGCGAAGAAACCGATCGCCAGTTGCAGCGGGTCATCCGGGTCCGCAGCGCCCAGGGCCACCATGGCACCCACCAGCACCACGCCGTGGACGAAGTTGGAGCCGGACATCAGCGGCGTGTGCAGGATCACCGGGACGCGCGCGATCACCTCGTAGCCAGTGAATGCGGCGAGCATGAAGACATACAGGTACAGAAAGCCTTCCATCTGGGGCTCCTTTACAGGCCGAGGGCGGTCTTGACCGCCGCCGACTTGAGTTCACCGTCGTGTGTGAGCGCCGATCCGGCGATCACCTCGTCTTGCCAGTCCAGCGTCAGGGCGCCGTCCTTGACGAAGGGCGAGATCAGGTTGAATGCGTTCTTGGCCAACATCTCCGAGGCATGCACCGGCATGCGGCTGGCGATGTGGGTCGGACCGATCAGCAGCGCCGGGCCGACACGCACCGACTTGCCCGCCACCGTGCCGGCGACATTGCCGCCGGTCTCGGCGGCCAGGTCGACCACCACGGCGCCCGGCTTCATGCGCGCCACCATCGCTTCGCTGATGATCTGTGGCGCTTTCTTGCCCGGCACCGACGCGGTGGTGATGAGCACGTCGCAGGCGGCTACCGCCTTGCCCAGCTTCTCGGCCTGCTGCGCCTTCTCGGCGTCGGTCAGCTCGCGGGCGTAGCCGCCGGTGCCGACCGCCGAGACCCCGGTGTCGACGAACTTGGCGCCGAGCGACTCGATCTGTTCGCGGACCTCAGGGCGGACGTCGTAGCCTTCGACCATGGCGCCGAGGCGGCGCGCGGTGGCGATGGCCTGGAGGCCAGCCACGCCGGCACCGATGACCAGCACCTTGGCCGGGCGGATGGTGCCGGCGGCGTAGGTCATCATGGGGAAGAACTTCGGGCAGTTGTCGGCACCGATCAGCACGCAGGCGTAGCCGGCCACTGCAGCCTGGCTGGAGAGCGCATCCATGCTCTGCGCGCGCGAGATGCGCGGCAGCAGCTCGAAGCTCAGAGCCGTGGCCTTCGCACCCTTCAGTGCGTCGATGCGGTCCTTGCCCGCGTAGGGGGCTTGGTAGCCGACCAGCACGCAGCCCGGCTTGAGCTTGGCGAGGTCCTTGTCCGAAAGCGGTTGCACGTGCAGAAGGATGTCGGCCGAGGCAAGCACCTTCTCACGGGTGGTCACTGCGGCATCGGCAAAGTCGCCGTCGGCGAGATTCGCCCCGGTCGCGAAGCCCTGCTCGATGGCAATGCCGGCGCCAAGCGCCTGGTACTTCTTGGCAACATCCGGAACAAGCGCAACACGCTGCTCGCCCGGCGTCGACTCGGTGATCGCACCGATGGTGATGGCCATGGTATCTCCCTGGGTTGGACGGCCGGTCGTTCCTGTTCATACAGGTTTGCGACCGGCGCCACGGTGGCATCTGCTGCGGATTCCTGCGGCGGCTTCCCGCCGGCGAAGGGCGAGAGGATACAGACGCAGGGCATGCCGCACAATGGCACGATTAGATTGGCAGCGTCGCCGTAAACTGCTGATTTTTAGAGGAAGTCCAGAACGTCAGATCGGCCTGACAGATTGCAGGCCTCCCTGCAGTGGAAGCCTCGTCAGAAACCGGAGGCCGCACCCACCGCGGCGATGCCGGCGCGGGCGATCTCGGCGTCCTCGGTCGACTTGACGCCAGACACGCCCACCGCGCCGACGCAGACACCATCGACGACGATCATCTCGCCACCCTCCAGGGCCAGCACCGGCATCTTCAGCGCGGCAGTGCGGCCGTCATTGATGACCTTCTCCAGCACGCCGCTGGCCTTGCGTGAGCGGGCGGCGCAGTCGGCCTTGCCCGGGGCGATCTGTGCGCTCATCGGCGGCGCGCCGTCCATGCGCGCGAACCACAGCAGGTGACCGCCGTCGTCGCATATGGCGATCGAGACGTTCCAGCTGTTCTTCTGCGCGTGCTCGAGTGCGGCTGCGCCGATGCTCTGGACATCGGCGAGGGTCAGGGCGGGGCGTTGCTTCATGGGGAGCTCCTTGGCGTTGGTAGCGGGGGCGTGGCCGCGCAGGTCGGAGGCCACAGTAGAATCAGGGTCGCCATGTTAACCGCCCATGCCCCTCACGCACGCGCCCGGCAGCCCTTGGCGCTGGCGAGACCCGTCCGATGCTGATCCACCCCGGTTTCGACCCCGTCGCGCTGCGCATCGGCCCGCTCGCCATCCACTGGTACGGGCTGATGTATGTATTCGCCTTCCTCCAGTTTGTCTGGCTCGGGCGCCGGCATCTGTCGCGCCGGCACGATCTCGCGCTGAGCCCCGTGCTGGTCGACGATCTGATGTTCTGGGGCGTGGTCGGCGTCATCCTTGGTGGCCGCATGGGCTACGTGCTTTTCTACAAGCCGCTGGATTTCCTCGCCGACCCGGCCAGCATCCTGGCGGTGTGGCAGGGCGGGATGAGCTTCCACGGCGGCTTCCTCGGCGTGCTGCTGGCCATGGCTTGGCTGGCGCGGCGCAGGGGCCTGCGCTGGCTGCAGGTGACCGACTTCATCGCACCCCTGGTGCCGTTGGGCTTGGCGCTGGGCCGCATCGGCAACTTCATCAATGGCGAGCTCTGGGGCCGCCCGGCTGACGTGCCTTGGGCGATGGTGTTCCCGATGGCTGATGCGGTGCCGCGACACCCCTCGCAGCTTTATCAGGCCGGGTTGGAAGGCGTCGCGCTGTTCTTGCTGCTGTGGTGGTTCGCCCGCCGGCCGCGTCCGCTCGGCCAAGTATCGGCGTTGTTCCTGATCGGTTATGGCGTGGCGCGCTTCGCGGTGGAGTTCTTCCGTGAGCCGGATGCACACCTGGGGCTGCTCGGTCTGGGCTTGAGCATGGGGCAGTGGCTTTGTGTGCCGATGCTGGTGGCCGGCGGCTGGTTGTGGCACCAGAGCAGCGCCCGCGGCGTCGTCCGCTAGGGCACCGGGCCATCGGTCTCCGCCGCGCGGTCGGCCAGCCACACCAGCAGTTCCCGCCAGCCATTCTCGGGCGCGCCCTCCAGCAGCACCACCAGGCTCAGCCAACGCCCGCTGCGGTCGCGCACGTAGCCGGCGGCCGCGCGCACACCGTTGAGGCTGCCGGTCTTGAGGCGTGCGTGACCCTGCACGCGGGTGCGGGCTGCGGTGCCGTCCTCGCCGGCGATGGGCAGCGAGGCGGCGAACTCGGGGAACAGGGGCGAGCGCGCCATGCGCCGTAGCACCGCGTGCAGCTGACCGGCGCTGATGCGGGTCCGGCGCGAAAGGCCCGACCCCGAGTCGAGCAGCGTTTCCGGGTCGTCGGCACCGACCGCGACCAGCCACGCGCGTGTCGCCCCGGTGGCCTTGGCGCGGTTTGCCGGCCAGCCGGCCGCTTGCGCCCCGGCGGTGAGCCAGACGTGGTCGGCCATCACGTTGTTACTGAAGCGGTTGATGTCGCGGATTACGTCGGCCAGCGGCGGCGACTCGATGCTGCCGACCAGCCGCATGCCGTAACTCAGCCGCCCATCGATAACCCGCCCGGTCAGGCTGCCGCCAAGCTCACGCCAGGTCTGCAGCAGCATGCGCCGCGCGTACTCCGGGCCAGCCATCGGTGCGATGTCGATGCTGGCCGGGTCGCAGGCGGCCGGCACCTCGCCCTCCAGGCGCACCGCTGTGCGATCTGCCGACGCGTCGACGATCTGCATCAACGGGCGCAGACGCCAGCCATTGCAGTCGCCCGCCACCTGCCGCAGGCGGTTGTCGAGTTGCACACCATCGAGCGCCGGCTCAAGCCACGCGTGCACACTGCCGTTGGCCGTATCGACGCGGGTGTTGACCGACTGCGCCGCGAAATTGACCAGCAGCGCGTCGGCGCCGACGTTGTAGGCCCGCTGCGGCTGACTGTCGAAGGCGCTGGGGTCGTGGGTCGGCAGGTCAAAGGCGCCGCGGTCGACGACGATGTCGCCCTCGATACGGCGGATGCCGGTGGCGCGGACCTGCTCGAGCAGGCCGCGCAGGTCTTCGCGGCGCAGCTTGGGGTCGCCGCCGCCCTCGATGAGCAGACGACCGCGTAGGGTGCCGCGGCTCACCGGCCCCTCGGCCCAGACGCGGGTCTTCCAGCGATACCCCGGACCAAGCTGGTCGAGCGCCTGCGCTGTGGTGATCACCTTGAGCACCGATGCCGGGTTGCGAGGCGTCTCCGGCAGCCAGTGGAAGCGCGCCTCTGCGCTCTCGGCTTCGCCGAACCAGATGCTGATCTGCTGCGGCTGCACGCCGGCGCGCTCCAGCGCTGCGGAAAAGTCGGCGGGCAGGCCCTGATCAGCCGCAGCTGGAGTGGCGAGGACGAATGCCAGCAGCAAGCCCGCAACGCGCCTCACCCGACCGCCTCCTCCAGCGCCGCAAGCGTCCCGTCGACCAGGGTGCGGACCGCTTCTTCGTCAAGACAGTAGGGCGGCATCCAGTACACGGTGTCGCCGATCGGCCGCAACAGCACGTTCCGCGCGAGGGCGGCGCGGGCGATGCGCATGCCGATGGGTGCACGCGGGCTTCGCCTGTCTGCGGCATCCATGGCCACGTCGAAGGCCCAGACCATGCCGGTGCGTCGCCAGTGACGCACACGAGGATGCCGGCGCAGGTTCTCGGCAGCGATGTCGATACGCGCCGCCAGTTTGGCATTCGCCGCCATCACATCACTCGCCTCGAACAGATCCAGCACGGCGTTGGCGGCCGCGCAGGCCAGCGGGTTGCCGGTGTAGCTGTGGCTGTGCAGAAAGCCGCGCTTCACGTCGTGGTGGTAGAAGGCCTGGTAGACCTCGTCGGTAGTCAGCGTCACCGCCAGCGGCAGAAAGCCGCCGCTCAGGCCCTTGGACAGGCACAGGAAATCCGGCCTTATACCGGCCTGCTGGTGAGCGAACAGCGTGCCGGTGCGGCCGAAGCCGACCGCGATCTCGTCGCAGATGAGGTGGACGCCATAGAGCGTGCAGAGCTCGCGCGCGATGCGCAGGTACTCGGCGTGGTGCATTGCCATGCCGCCGGCGCACTGGATCAGCGGCTCGAGGATGATCGCAGCGGTGCTGGCGTGGTGTTGCGCCAGATGCGCCTCCAGCAGCAGCGCCTGGCGCCGCGCGAAGGCCAGCGCGTCCTCGCCGACTGGGGCCTGCCGCCAGTCCGGGCTGGGCAGCATGGTGCAGTCGCGCAGCAGCGCGGCGTAGGTGTCGCGGAACAGCGGGATGTCGGTCACCGCCAGCGCGCCTAGCGTCTCGCCGTGGTAACCGCCAGCGATCGCGACGAAACGTGTCTTGCCGGTTTGGCCCCGATTGCGCCAGAAGTGCGCACTCATCTTCAGCGCCACCTCGACAGCCGAGGCGCCGTCCGATCCGTAATGGGCGTGGCCGAGCCCGGTCAACGCGCCGAGACGCTCCGAGAGCCGCACCACGGGCTCGTGGGTGAAGCCGGCCAGCATCACATGCTCGAGGGTGTCGAGCTGGGCGTGAACGGCGGTGCGGATATGCGGATGGCCGTGGCCGAACAGGTTGACCCACCAAGAGCTGATGGCATCCAGATGTCGTGCGCCGGTCTCGGTCTCGAGCCAGGCGCCATCCCCTGAACGGATGGCGAGTGGCGGCACGTCCTCGTGCAGCTTCATCTGCGTGCACGGGTGCCAGACCGCGCGCAGCGAGCGTTTGGCGAGCGTGGTTGGTGAGTGTTTTGGGGTGGCCATGCCCACATTATGGTCACCGCCGCCGGCAAAGGCGTTGCCTAAGCCTTGTCGGGCTGCGCGCGTATACTCGCCACCCTTCGTCAAAACACGGCGCCACGCATGTCCCAGACCCCCCGCCACGATGGCCGCCAGCCCGAGCAGCTGCGCCCGATCCGCTTCACTCGTCGCTTCACCCGCCACGCCGAGGGTTCAGTTCTGGTGGAGTTCGGCGACACGCGCGTTCTTTGCACCGCCAGCGTGGAGGAACGGGTGCCCGGCTTCCTGCGTGGCAAAGGTCAGGGCTGGGTCACAGCCGAGTACGGCATGCTGCCGCGCGCCACCCACACCCGTAGCGACCGCGAGGCCGCCCGTGGCAAGCAGAGCGGTCGCACGCAGGAGATCCAGCGTCTGATCGGCCGCAGCCTGCGCGCCGTCACCGACCTCTCCAAGCTGGGTGAGCGCAGCATCCACATCGATTGCGACGTGCTGCAGGCTGACGGCGGCACCCGAACCGCCGCCATCACCGGCGCCTGGGTGGCGCTGGCCGATGCCGGCGACTGGCTGGTCGGCAAGGGGCTGTTGGCAGCCAACCCGGTGCGAGACAGCGTCGCCGCTGTCTCGGTCGGTATCCACGAGGGCCGCGCCATCCTCGACCTCGACTACCCAGAGGACTCCGCCTGCGACACCGACATGAACATCGTCATGACCGGCAGCGGCGGCATCATCGAGGTGCAGGGCACGGCCGAGGGCAACGCCTTTACGCGCGACGAGTTGCGCCAGCTGATGGACCTGGCCGAGCACGGCATCCTCCAGCTCGCTGCGGCGCAGCAGGCAGCCCGCGCGGGCTGATCCCGCGGTCTGGTCTGAGCCACCGCGACATGCGAGACTTGCCGCCATGAACGTACCTGCCGACCGCAACGCAGGCGACATCACCGACGTCGCCGGCTACATGCATGGCCTCGGCCGCGCCGCCCGCGAGGCGAGCCGTGCTCTGGCCCGTGCCGACACCAACGCCAAGAACCGCGCCCTCGCCGTGATGGCCGCCGCCATACGCCGTGACGCCGCTGCCCTGCTGCAGGCCAACGCCGAGGATGTGGCCGCAGCCCGTGCTGCTGGTCTGGACGACGCCATGATCGACCGCCTCGCCATGACGGCAAAGAGCGTCGAGTCGATGGCCGCCGGCCTCGAGCAGATCGCCGCGCTTCCAGACCCTGTCGGCGAGATGGGCGGCTTCGCCTACCGGCCCTCCGGCATCCAGGTCGGCCGCATGCGCGTGCCGCTGGGTGTCATCGGCATCATCTATGAGGCTCGGCCCAACGTGACCGCCGACGCTGCGGGGCTGTGTCTGAAGAGCGGCAACGCCTGCATCCTGCGTGGCGGCTCCGAGGCCATCCGCGCCAACCGCGCCATCGCCGCCTGTGTCCGCGAGGGCCTGCGCGAGGCCGGCCTGCCGGAATCGGCGGTGCAGGTGGTCGCGACCACCGACCGCGCCGCGGTGGGCGAACTGATCACCATGAAGCAGTACGTGGATGTGATCGTGCCGCGCGGCGGCAAGAGTCTGGTCGAGCGTATCGATCGCGAGGCGCGCATACCGGTCATCAAGCACCTCGACGGCATCTGCCACGTCTTCATCGACGAGGGCGCGGACATGGACAAGGCCGTCCGTATTGCCGACAACGCCAAGACGCAGCGCCTGGGCACTTGCAACACCATGGAGACGTTGCTGGTGCACACCGCCGTCGCCAAATTCGTGCTGCCGCTGCTGGCCAAGGTCTACGCCGACAAGGGCATCGAGTTGCGCGGCTGCGAGCGCACCCGCGCACTGCTGCCCGGCATCAAGGCGGCTACCGAGGAAGACTGGCGCACCGAGTACCTCGCCGCCATCCTCAGCATCCGCGTCGTAGAAGGGCTGGACGCAGCCATCGACCACATCAACACCTACGGCAGCCAGCACACCGACAGCATCGTCACCGAGGACTACACCAGGGCAAGACGTTTTTTGCGTGAGGTCGATTCGTCCAGCGTGATGATCAACGCCAGCACGCGCTTCGCCGACGGCTTCGAGTACGGCCTCGGCGCCGAGATCGGCATCTCCACCGACAAGCTGCACGCCCGCGGCCCGGTCGGGTTGGAGGGCCTGACCACGCTCAAGTGGATCGTGCTCGGCGACGGCCAGGTGCGCGGCTAGGCGGCTGACTTGGCATCACTCACCCCAGTCGGCATCCTCGGCGGCACCTTCGACCCGATCCACAACGGCCACCTGCGGCTGGCAGAGGAGGTCGCGGGCCTGCTCGACCTCAAGCAGATCCGCTTCATCCCCACCGGCACCCCGCCGCACCGTGCGCAGCCGGCGGCGAGCAACCAGCAGCGCGCCGAGATGGTGCGCCTGGCCATCGCCGGCAACCCGCGCTTTGTCATGGATGAACGAGAGCTGCTGCGCGCCGGGCAGTCCTACTCGTTCGACACGGTCACCGAATTGCGAACGACGCTGCCGCCGCGCACGCCGGTAGTGCTGATGATGGGCGCCGATGCCTTCCTCTCGCTGCCGGGCTGGCACCGCTGGCGCGAGCTACTGGAGATCTGCCACATCGTGGTGGCGCAGCGGCCCGGCTACAGCGTCACCAGCTGGGAGTCGGCGCTGGGTCCGGAACTGTGGGAGGCCTTCGCCAGCCGGTCGGTGGTCAACATGGCGCCGCTGAGGCGCTTGCCGGGCGGGCGTATCGCCATCCACACCATGACCGCGCTCGACATCTCGGCGTCGCTGCTGCGCAGCCAGCTGCGGTCGGGCGTGTCGCCGCGTTACCTGTTGCCGGACGCGGTGCTCGAATACATCCACCGGCACGGGCTGTACATGACTCAGGACACCAGCAATTGCGAAGCAGAACGGCATGAATAGTGAACAACTGAAGGACACCGTCGTCGACGCGCTCGAAGACGTCAAGGCGCAGGACCTCGCGGTGCTGCCGGTGCGGCACCTGACCTCGCTCACCGACTACATGGTCATCGCCACCGGCACCTCCAACCGCCACGTGCGCTCGCTTGCCAACGAGGTGCAGGAGAAGGCCAAGGAGGCTGGCGGCGACGTGATCGGCGTCGAGGGAGAACAGACCGGCGAGTGGGTCCTCATCGACCTCGGCGACGTCGTGGTGCACGTCATGCAGGCCCAGGTCCGCGACTACTACAACATCGACGAGCTCTGGGGCGGCGACGCCTCGCGCGTGGCGCGGCAGTTGCGGGCGTCTGGCGTCACCGACGAGTCCGCCGAGGCCGGGGACACGGCGTCGCGTGATGCGCCCCGCGCGCCCAGGTCCGGACGCGCCGGTCCGCTTCCGGGTCTGCCGAAGCGCTAGGCCGCGGCGCCGGAACCGGCACCGTGCGGCTCCATGTCATCGCCATCGGCGACCGCCTGGTCGACTGGCAGCAGGCTGCCTGCGACGACTACTCGCGCCGGTTCGTCAGGCCTTGGTCGGTCGAGGTCGTGCCGCTGCGCGCCGAACCGCGCACCGAGGGCCGGACGGTCGAGCGCATGGCGGCCAGCGAGGGCGAGCGGCTGCTGGCCGCAGTGCCGCGTGGCGCCCGCAAGGTGGTTCTGGACGAGCGCGGCCGCGGCCTGAGTACCCGGCAGTTGGCCGAACGTCTGCGCGAGTGGCAGGTCGATGGCGGCGATGCCGCCTTCCTGCTGGGTGGCCCCGACGGCCACGCGACTGCGGTGCGAGAATGCGCGGACATGCTGCTCGCGCTGTCGCCCATGACGCTGCCGCACGGGATGGCGCGAGTCATGCTGCTGGAACAGCTTTACCGGGCCACCACCATAATCGCTGGCCACCCCTACCATCGCGAATGACCCTGTGAACCACCGCCCGTTCTACCTTGCATCTGCCAGCCCGCGTCGCCGCGAGCTGCTCGCCCAGGCCGGTTACGCGCCGGAGGTGCTGCGACTTGCCGCCGAGCGCGCGGTGGACGAGACACCGTTCGCCGGTGAGCCGCCGTTGGTCTATGTCAAGCGGCTGGCCCGCGACAAGGCCCTGGCGGGGGTGGCCGAGCTGCTGGCCAGTGGTCGCGTAGCCGCGCCAGTGCTTGGCGCCGACACCACGGTCGCCCTGGCCGGAGAGATCTTCGGCAAGCCGACCGACGCCGCCGACGCCTTCGCCATCCTCGACCGCCTGTCTGGCCGCGAGCACCAGGTGCTCACCGCCGTGGCGCTGGCCGAGGGCGATCGTGTCGACCTGCGCATCTCGGTCAGCCGGGTACGTTTTGCCCGCCTCGACGCGGCGCAGATCCGCGCCTATGTGGCCAGCGGCGAGCCGCTCGACAAGGCTGGCGCCTACGGCATCCAGGGTCGCGCGGCTTGCTTCGTCGAGCACCTTGAAGGCAGCTACAGTGGCGTGATGGGGCTGCCGCTGTTCGAGACAGCCGAGTTGCTGGCGCAGTCCGGCATCCTCAACTGGAACGAGAGAGTCTGATGGGCGTCGTGCGCGAGGAGATCCTGATCAACGTGACACCGCAGGAGACGCGGGTCGCGGTGACCGAGAACGGGGTGGTCCAGGAGATCCACATCGAGCGGGCGAGCCATGTCGGCCTGGTCGGCAATGTGTACGCCGGGCAGGTGCGGCGTGTGCTGCCGGGCATGCAGTCGGCCTTCATCGACGTCGGGCTCGAGCGCGCAGCGTTCCTGCATGTCGCTGACATCCGCCGTGCCGACCTGGTGCCGGGCAGCGTGCCGATCGAGCAACTGCTGCGTGAGGGCGACAGCATCCTGGTTCAGGTGATGAAGGACCCGATCGGCACCAAGGGTGCGCGCCTGACGACCCAGATCAGTCTGGCTGGGCGTTTCCTGGTCTACATCCCCGGCGACGAGCACATCGGCGTCTCCCAGCGCATCGAGGGTGAGGAGGCGCGTGAGGCCCAGCGTGCCCGCCTGCAAGGCATCCTCGATGGGCGCGCGGTGACCGATGCCCTGATCGGCCAGAACGCGGCCGGTGGCGGCTACATCATCCGTACCAACGCCGAACAGGCCAGCGACAGCGATCTGGCCGCCGATGTGGATTACCTGCGGCGCCTGTGGGCCGAGGTCGAGCGCCGCTCGCGCGACGCCAGCGGCATCGCCCTGCTTCACCACGACCTTCGCCTGCCGCTGCGCGCGCTGCGTGACATGGTGTGGGAGGAGACCTGCCGCATCGTCGTCGACTCGCGCGAGACGCACCAGCGCATGATCGAGTTCGCCGAGCTCTACACGCCCGCGGCGCTGGGCCAGATCGAGCACTACAGCGCCGACCGTCCGCTGTTCGACCTTTACCGCATCGAGGAGGAGATCGAGCGCGCGCTGGGCCGGCGCGTCGACCTCAAGAGCGGCGGCTACCTGATCATCGACCAGACCGAGGCCCTCACCACGGTCGACGTCAACACGGGTGGCTTTGTCGGCAACAAGAACTTCGACGAGACGGTGTTCAAGACCAATCTCGAGGCGGCACAGGTCATCGCGCGCCAGCTGCGGCTGCGCAACCTCGGCGGCATCGTCATCATCGACTTCATCGACATGGACCTGCCCGAGCACCGCGAGGCCGTTCTGGCTGAACTACAGCGCGCCGTGAGCCGCGACCGCATGCGCATCGGCGTCAACGACTTCACGCCGCAGGGGCTCGTCGAGATCACCCGCAAGCGCACGCGCGAGTCACTGGCGCATGTGCTGTGCGAGCAGTGTCCGACCTGTCAGGGTCGAGGCGAGATCAAGACCGCGCAGACCGTTTGCTACGAGATTCTGCGGGAGGTGGTGCGCGAGTTGCGGCAATTCCAGCCGCGCGAGTTCCGCATCATCGCCAGCCAGCAGGTGGTCGACTTGTTCCTTGACGAGGAATCGACCAGCCTGGCGCAGCTGGAGGAGTTCGTGCAGCGTCCGGTGTCGCTGCAGGTGGAGACGACTTATAGCCAAGAGGCATACGACATCGTTCTCCTCTAAGACAAAACTGCTGCGGCACTCATCTACTTACTTGCTTGCTGCTCGCTTCCTCGCCTACCTACGGGTATGTCTGCGTCGCTGAGCCGTGTTCTGCCGAGGCCGTCGCGCCTTGTGGCTGACCGCCCCGCGACGTTTTTCCCGGTTCAGCCTTCGTTGGCGCTCTTCTGGTACCGCGCCTCGAGAGACTCACGCTGCGTTGCGCTGAGCTGTGCTGCGGGCGCGGCTGCGGCGCGTGCCGCGATGGCGCGGAGCGCCACCCAGACGCCGACCAACACCAGCAGGAAGGGCCCCGCCCAAAGCACCGCGTTGCTGACCGAGAAGGGCGGGTCGTAGAGCACAAACTCGCCGTAGCGGTCGACCATGTACTGCTTGATCTCCTCATCCGACTTGCCTTCGCCCATCAGCTTGACCACCTGATTGCGCAGGTCGATGGCGAGGCCGGCGTGCGAATCGGCGATCGACTGGTTCTGGCACACCAGACAACGCAGGTCTGCGGAGATCTCGCGGAGACGGACCAGATCGGTACCGGGCGGGATGCCCGGGGGCGTGGCAGCCGCTTCTGCGCTGGCAGCACCGCCAGAGAGCGCGGCGGCCAAGGCTAAGACAGCCAGGCTGGCGCGAGCTGAGTTCTTGTCAGTGCTCGTCCGGGTAGCCATCAACTCGTCCCCTTGGCCAGCAGCGGCTCGACGTGCTGGCGGAAGAAGTCCTGATCCACCGGGCCGACATGCTTGTAGCGGATGATGCCCTGGGCGTCGATGACGAAGGTCTCCGGCACGCCATAGACGCCGTAGTCGATGCCGACCAGCCCGGCACGATCCACCGCGATGCGGCTGTAGGGGTTGCCGCGCGCCTCGAGCCAGGCACGCGTGTCGGCGGGCTCATCCTTGTAGGCCAGGCCGACCATCTCGACCCGCTTCAGCTGCGCCACCTCCAGCAGATGCGGGTGCTCGGTGCCGCACGCGCCGCACCAGCTGGCGAACACATTGAGCAGCCAGACCTTGCCGCGCAGCGATTCAGGGGTCACCACCGGCTGACCCTCGGCGAGCTCGGGCAGACTGAAGGCCGGTGCCGGCTTGTCGATAAAGACCGACGGCAGTTTGCGCGGATCGCCCTGCAGCCCGATCACGAACACCACGGCCAGCGCGGCGAGCACCAGCAGCGGCAGGATGACGCGCAGGTTGGCTGGCATCGCTCAGGCCCCCTGTGCGCCGGTGCCGCCGCCCAACGTGGGTGACGCTGCCGCAGATGCGGGCACCGTGGCCGCGCGCCGCAGACGGTAACGCCGGTCGACCAGCGTGACGAATCCGCCGACCGCCATCATCAGGCAGCCTAGCCAGACCCAGACCATGAACGGCTTCATGTAGATGCGCACGCCCCACGACAGGTCGCTGACGGCATCGGTGGGCTTGGCCTCGACCGGGTCGCCCAGCGAGACATAGATGTCGCGGAACACGCCATAGTTGATCGAGGCCTCGGTCATCACCTGACGGCCGGCCTGGTACATGCGCTTCTGCGGCTCGAGCAGGTAGATGACCTGCCCGGCGCCCTCGGTGAGCTCGAACACCCCGTGCTGGGCCACATAGTTAGGGCCGTTGACGCGATCGACGCCGACGAAGGTCAGGCGCCAGCCGTTGCCGACCTCGACCGTCTGGCCCTGCTTCATGGCGATGTCCTGCTCGGTCTCGTAAGACTTCACCATGGTCACGCCGATGACAAATCCCGCCACGCCCAAGTGAGCCAGCACCATGCCCCAATAACTGGCGCCAAGACGCTGCATGCGCGTGGTGAGCGGCAGCGGGTGACCGGTCTCGCCGCCCACCTTGAGCAGTTGCTTGCGGGCGTGGTCGAGCGTGCCCCAGATCAGCAGCAGGCCGCCGGCAAGGCCCAGCGCGGTGAGCCACTTGAACGGGCCGAGCAGCAGCACCCAGCCGGTCGCCAGCGCCAGGCTGATGGCGGTGGCGATGGCCATCGGGCGCAGCAGCACGCTGAGTGTCTGCTCTTTCCAGCGCAGCCCCGGCGCGGCGGCCATCAGGTAGGCGGCGGGCAGCAGCAGCGGCACGAAAACCGCCTCGAAGTAGGGCGGGCCGACCGACATCTTGCGGCCGCTGATCACCTCGGCGAACAGGGGGTACAGCGTGCCGAGCATCACCGCACCCAGCGCCGCCGTCATCAGTACGTTGTTGGCCAGCAGGAAGCTCTCCCGCGAGACCTTGCCGAAGCGCCCACCCAGCCCGATGTCACGCGTGCGCATGGCGTAGAGCACCAATGCCGCGCCGACGATCAGCGTCAGCATGGAGAGGATGAAGATGCCGCGCCGCGGGTCGGTGGCGAAGGCATGCACCGAGGTCAGCACACCGGAACGCACCAGGAAGGTGCCCAGCAGCGACAGTGCGAAGGCGACGATCGAGAGCAGGATGGTCCAGCTCTTCAGCGCGTCGCGTTTGTCGGTCACCGCCAGTGAGTGGATCAGCGCGGTGCCAGCGAGCCAGGGCATCAGCGAGGCGTTCTCGACCGGGTCCCAGAACCACCAGCCGCCCCAGCCCAGTTCGCGGTAGGCCCACCATGAGCCGAGCAATATGCCGACGGTCAGGAACGACCACGCGGCGTTGGCCCAGGGGCGGCTCCAGCGCGCCCAGGTGGGGTCGAGCCGGCGCTCCATCAGCGCAGCCACGGCGAACGCAAAGGCCACAGCAAAGCCGACGTAGCCCATGTAGAGCATCGGCGGGTGGATGACCATGAACGGGTCTTGCAGCAGCGGGTTCAGATCGCGACCCTCGGGTGCCGCCGGCAGAAGTCGCTCGAACGGGTTGGAGCTGCTGACCATGAACAGCAGGAAGAAGGACTGCAGCAGGATCAGGATGGTCAGCACGCGCGCCCGGTAGCTCGCCGCCAGCCCGCGCGAGGCGACGGCCAGGGCGGCAGTCCAGCCGCACAGCATCAGGTTCCAGAGCAGGAAGGAGCCCTCGTGCGAGCCCCAGCTGGCGGCGAACTTGTACTGCACCGGCAGCAGGGTGTTGGAGTTCTCGGCCACGTTCAGCACCGAGAAGTCGCTGCCGATGAACAGCGCGGCGAGCAGCGCGAAGGCGCCAAGCGTCAGGCCGAAGCTGGTGAAGGCGGTGACCGAGAGCAGCCGGTTGGCGGCGTTGGCGTCGAAGCCGCCGCGCTGGAATGCCAGCATCTGTTGCACCCCGACCAGCAGGGTGCTGGCCAGTGCGAGTGCGAGCAGCAGTTGTCCGAGTTCGGCGAGCATGGTGGTGCGTGTCCTTGCAGGTTCTGGCGGGGGCTCAGTTCTTGAGCTTGGGGGGCATGTAATTCTCGTCGTGCTTGGCGAGGATCTCGCTGGCGACGAACACGCCGTTGTTCAGTTCGCCCTGCGCCACTGCACCCTTGCCTTCCTTGAACAGGTCCGGCAGCACGCCGGTGTAGGTCACCGGGATGGTGCGGTCCTGATCAGTCATGCGAAAGCGGACGGTGAGGGTGCCGGGCTCGCGTTCGATGCTGCCGGCCTCGACCATGCCGCCGATGCGCAGCGAACGACCGGCGGGTGCCTCGCCGGCCAGCAACTGGGTCGGGGTGTAGAAGAACACCATGTTTTCGCTGAAGGCACGGATCACGCCGTAGGCAGTACCGCTGACGGTCAGCGCGATGGCGGCGATCCAAAGCAGGCGCCGGCGCCGGATGGGTGACTTCATCATCGAAGTTCGGATTCCTCGAGTATGCGTTCGCGTGCCGCGTTCACCAGCGAGCGGGCGCGCCATGCATCGACGGCCAGGGCGACGAGGCCCAACAGATAGCTGGCGATGATGGCGGTGGCGGCGGTCATGGTTCGGTCGCGGGGTGTGTACTGTTTGGCGCGTCAGGGCGCGGCGAGTTCCGGGACATCGCGCACCCAGCGCGAGCGGGACTCGCGGATGGCGAGCATCCAGCGCCCGCGGACCAGCACGATGGCGGCGCAGGCGAACCAGACAGCGAAGGTGCAGATGAGCAGTGCCGCTTTCATCTCCGGCGCCATCCTTGCGGCGCCTGGCGCGCCGACCGACATACCTTGGTGCAGGGTGTTCCAGAACACCACCGAGAAGTAGATGAGCGGGATATTGACCATGCCGACCACCGTGAACAGTGCCAGCGCGCGGTCGGTCTTGGTCTCGTCCTCGACCAGGCTGGAGAGCGCCATCAGGCCGAGGTAGATGAACAGCAGCATGAGTTCGGAGGTGAGCCGAGCGTCCCAGACCCAGTAGGTGCCCCAAGTCGGCTTGCCCCACAGCGACCCGGTGACCAGTGCGACCACGGTCATCCACGCGCCAGTAGGCAACAGCGCGCGCATCATCACCGCCGACACCGGGCTGCGCCAGATCCAGTAGAGCAGGGCATAGCCGGTGGCCACCGAGTACAGGAACATCGACATCCAGGCCGCTGGCACATGCAGGTAGATGATCCGGTAGACCTCACCCTGCTGGGCGTCGGTCGGGGTGCCGGCGAGCGCCAACCAGAGGCCGGGCGCACCAAGTACGGCTGCGGCGATGGCAAGCCAGCGCGACATCGGGCCGCTCAGCTGGAAGAACCGCGGCGGCGAGCCGAGCTGCTTGAGGAAGGTCAACATGCCGACATTCTAGCCGGCCCTGCCGCGGCATCGCCGGTCACTCGATGGCAAGGTCGAGCACCTTTCGCGTCGCCAAGGGCACCAGCAGCAGCGCCAAAAGGCTGATCCCGGCCAGCGTCAGCAGCGGACCATCGAGGCTCTGCCCGGCCTGCGCCGCCGATACCGTGGTCACGCCAAAGATCAGCACCGGGACGAACACCGGGAAGCTCATCAGGCTCACCAGGACCTGCGCCTGGCGCGCCATCAGCCCCAGCGCGCCGAAAAGAATGGTGAGCGCGCCCAGTGCCAGCGTACCGGCGCCCAGCGACAGCGCCAGTGCGGCGATGCCGGTGCCATCCAGACCATATTGCAGCGCCAGCGGCACGCTGTAGACCGCCATCGGCAGCCCAAACAACAGCCAGTGGGCAATGGCCTTGCCAGCCACCAGGCTGGCCAGCGGGAACCCCGCCGCGGCCAGTTGCGACAGGATGCCGCTGCGGAAGTCAGCCTCGAGGTGGCGGCTGGCGGCCAGCAGCGTGACCAGCAGCGCGCTCACCCAGACCATGCCGGGCGCTATGCGGGCCAGCTGCTGCGGGTCGGTTCCCACACCGAAGGGGATCAGGCTGAGAATCATCCAGTGGAACACGCCCGGCCAGATCAATTCGCGGGGAGAGGCCATGGCCAGCGCCACTTCGCGGCGCAGCGACCACAGCAGCGGGTGCGCGCAGGCGCCCTTTTGGAAGACCCCGGTCTGCCCTGGGGGCCGATTTGCACCATCGGTCGGCCAGCTGACCTCGGCGCTGCGGCCGGTCAGCCGTACCTGCGCGTGGCAAACGGCCTCGAGGTCGGGCGCTAGTTCGGTCAGCGGACGGTGGGTCGCCACGACCGCGATGCCGCCGCTCACTAGATGTTCGCGCAGAAGGCTGATAAACAGCTTGATCCCGTCGGCATCGAGTGCATTGACGGGTTCATCGACCAACCAGACCCGACGCTGGCTGGCCGCCATGATCCCCAAGACAAGTCGTCGGCGTTGCCCTTCGGAGAGTTGGCCGACCCGCTTGCCGGCGATTCGCCCCAACCCTACGCGATGCAGAATGACACTGCGTTCGCCAGTGCTTGGGCGTATGCCGAGCGGCTCCAGCGCCGAGTCCAGATGCGCCGCCGCGGTCGGCTCGACGCGCAAGGCCGGGGTCTGCTCGAACAGGAACACCTCGGCCGCCTCGGGCCAGGTCGAATGCAGCGATATGCGAGGCTGCAAGCCGGCCAGGGTGCGCAGAAGGGTGCTCTTGCCGCTGCCGTTGGGTCCGGCCAGCTCGATGTAGCGCCCGGCCGGCAGGTCGAACGAGACCGACTCGGCCAGCGTCGCGCTGCCGCGTTCGAGCCGGACATCGACCAGCCGCAACGGTGCGCCGTTTGCCGTCATCTCTCTCCTGCGTCGATCACTGGCCTGCCGGTGGCGCGATCTGCAAGGGCAGGCCCTCGCTGCCGACCGCCACTGGCGTACGCACTGCTGACCAGTCATCGGGCTGCCGGATGGCGTTGCCGCTCATCGACACGCGTGCCTCGACGCTGACCTGCTTAAACCTCGACAGGCTCAGCTGCGGGTTCATGGCCAAAGAGTCATCAAGCTGGAACGCCACCATGCGCCCGCCAGCCAGGTCCTTGATCGGCAGCCGCAGGACTGCCAGAGGCATCGGCGGCCCATCGACTGCCTTGGCGACGATGTAAAGGACGGCCGAGGCCGGCGCAGGCTGCTTGCGCAGGCGCTCGATGCCGGCCGGGCTCAGCGCGACCTGTCCGCGGATCACTGCGCTGGCGGCAGCGGCCGGCGCCGGGGGCGATGCGGGTGAAGCTGGTGCGGCGGGCGCTGCCGGCGAGGGCGGGGCGGCGGGCGCACCGGCCGGTGCCGGTTCGCCGAGCTGGGCCAGGATGTTGCCGATCTGCGCGTAGTCGGGGTCGGCTGGCGTGAACTGGCTCTGCAGCTTGCGCCACAGCTTCACCGCGCTCTCGCGGTCATTGGCCTGCATGGCGGCGGTGGCCGCCAGTGCCAGCGACTTCTGGTGATTCGGGTCGGCCTTCAGCGCCTCGGCCACCAGCTGAACCGGGCGGCCAGCCATCTTCTCGCCTTGCGCCATGGCCACCGCGTCGGCCAGGTCGGCCAGCAGGTCCGGGTGGCCGGGTGCCAGTCGCAGCGCCTGCTCCAGCGCCTTCACCGCCGCCGGGTAGTCACGCTGCAGACCGCGCGATCGGGCCAGGATCACCCAACCCTCCAGGTTCTCGGGTTCGGCTCTCAGCTTCTCTTCCAGTGCCGCGATGCGCTCCTCGATCGAGCCCTTGCCGCCGGGGTGGTTCTCGCCAGGGCGTGGCGGCGTCTCGCGCATCATCACCGAAGGGCCGCCCAACCCAGCAACGTTGAACCGCATCGCCGGCTCGCTGAGATCGCCGACCCAGGCGTAGGCGGCTCCCGCGATGACGACCACGCCGACTGGCAGCAGCCAGCGGCGCGTTACCGGCGGCACCAGGCCGGCCCCGGCGACATCGCCGCGCAGGCTGGCCGCCTGCTCCTGCCACTCGGCGATCAGGGTATCTCGCAGGGTCGGGTCAAGGTCAGGGTCCTCCTCGATCTCGCGCCGGCGCGCAACCATCACGGCCCAGCTGGCGTCGTTGTCGCCGGCGGCGGCAGCCGTCCGGGGGCGCTGCGCGCGCCACAACAGCGCGGCTACAAACACGCCAGCGAGCGTGGCAAAGATCAGGAAAACAGGCATTTTCAGTCAGGTTTGCATCTGCGGGGAGCCTGCACTCTAGGGACTCGGGAGGCAGATGTCTATGTCACGCTTTTTGCAGGCCGGTAACAAAATTTTTCAGCCAGATGCGGTAAAGTCTAGCCTTGTAAAAAACTCCACGGCACCGCGGGAATGGCTCGGCTACTGGCTTGTCTTGTAGCCCGCCGGCTCGCAGCAGGAGCGCCTCCGGACAAACCGCCTCACGACCAGGACCGTTGCATGACGCAGGAAAGCATTCTGAGTCTTGGCGGGTTCCGCTATCTCAAGTGGAGCCTGTTACTAGCGGTCGGCAGCATTGTCGCCTACGTCCTTGATGAGCCTCGGACCGTACCGAACGGCGGCACTTGGCTTGGCTACACGCTAGGCATCATCGGTGCGCTGCTCATTGTCTGGCTCATCCTCTTCGGCATGCGTAAGCGCGCCTACCGCTCCAACCTGGGGACGGTGCGCGGTTGGCTATCCGCCCACGTCTGGCTCGGGTTGTCCCTTTTGGTGGTCGCCACCTTGCACACCGGCTTCCAGTTCGGCATCAACGTCCACACGCTTGCGTACACACTGATGGTGTTGGTCATCGTCAGCGGCATCTGGGGCGTGTCGGTCTACATGCGTAACCCGTCCCTCATGAGCGGTCTGGTGGCGGGCAAGTCCTTGCAGCAGCACGGCGACCTGCTCAAGGAACTGGACGCGGAGTCGCGCAACATGGCCAAGGGCATGGGCGAAGAGGTTCAGCGTCTGGTTGAAGATTCGGCCAATGGCCACATCGTGAACGGCCTGTTCGGACGTTTCGGTGGACCTGGGCGCTGTGCCACCGACATCGCGGTCGCTGCGCTGCACCAGATGGGTCTGCAAGGTGACAAGGCTGTCCGTGACCTGTACGCCGTCCAGGTCAAGCGGCAGAGTCAGTTGCAGCGTATGCGCGGTTTCCTCAGGCTGAAGGCATGGACCGATGTGTGGCTGATATTCCACGTGCCGGCCTCAATCGGCTTGTTGGCCGTGCTGATCGCCCACATCGTCTCGGTGTTGTTCTATTACAACGGCAACGTCCTGTATGACGGCCACGGGCTGATCTACAGCCGCGGTTGATGAGAAGGGCGAGAAGATGAGTGGCCATACCCCAGACGACCCAATCACCGTGGAGATCCACAAGCTGCAGCGGCCGATGGGCGGGCGGCGGCTCGCCTCGTGGCTGCTGTTCGCTGTCGGTATCGTCGGTTTTCTCGTCGCGCCGGTGCTGGCCTCGATCTACGGTGGTGATGCGGCCGCGGTTGCCAAGCTCCCGGTTATAGGGACCATGTTTGCGGGCTCTGCGGCCGATAGCCAGGCCCAGCTTGAGGGGCGCAGACCAGACCCGCAGGCCACACCCGATTATGCGAAGGGCGATGCGGCGAGCTTCTACCAACTCGCCGACATGACCGGCTACAAGTCCGCCGCGCCGACCATCATGGCGCTTGACCGCTGGTGGAACCCGGGTCCGGTTGCCGTTGCGCACCAGCCGTGGGCCAACGACTGCCGTGTCTGCCACAGCGGTGCCTTTACCCAGGTCAAGGACGCCGACTGCCTCAGCTGTCACAAGGCCATCTCCGACCACGTCGACCGCAAGTCGGTACACGATGCGCGTCTGGACGTTCGCTGCGCGACGTGTCATCTCGACCACCAGGGCGGCTTTGGCCTGGCACAGCAGAACAAGCACGCCGTCGGCCGCGATTGCGCCGACTGCCACGGCGACATCAAGAAGAGCTACGCCAAGACCGAGACCGAGAACGTTCGTGACTTCGCCGACGAGCACCCGAACTTCCGCGTGCAGATGACGCAGTCAGCACCCACGGTCGATCAGATGAGGGTTGCGCTGAAACGCGTGCGTCTGCCCGACGCCGGCCAGCTGTCTGAGCCGACCAATCTGAAATTCCCGCACGATGTCCACTTGGACAAGAAGGGTATCGGCAGCCCAGACGGCAAGGTTGTGATGAAGTGCGCCAACTGCCATAAGCCAGACCCCGACGGCATCAACTTCAAAACCGTCAACATGAAGGACCACTGCCAGAGCTGTCATGCGCTGAAGATGGAGCCGAACCTGTCGAACCGCGAGGTGCCGCACGGGTCGGTGACCGAGGTGCTCGACACGCTGGCCGAGTTCTACAGCTTCGCCGGGTCGGTCGGCAGCGTGCCGCGTGGCCCCGAGCCGCTCACCAAGACCATTGTCATCAAGCGCCCTGGCGAGCCGGACCTGCCGCCGCGCAGCTTCGTCAACACGCCCGGCAACAACATGAGCCGCGCCAGCAATGCGGCCGTCGAGTTGTTCGAGAAGACCTCCTGCGCTATCTGCCACGAGGTCAAACGCCTCGCCGGGCCGGGCAAGGCCGGCACCCCGGGCCGCAACCTGCCGCAATGGAGCGTGGCGCCGATCGCGTCCGATCACGCCTGGATGCCCAAGTCCGAGTTCAGCCACGCGTCGCACGCCAGCGCCAAGTGCGAGAGCTGCCACGAAGCCGGCAAGTCGAAGAAGGCCAGCGACGTGCTGATGCCGGGCATCGAAGGTTGCCGCGACTGCCACGCCGGCAGCAAGCCGGTGTCCGACAAGATCGTCTCCGAGTGCTCGCTATGCCACGGCTTCCACATGCCCACGGCCAAGCCCGAGCCGGTGCCGGCCAAGCCCCTCGATAAAAAGGTCGCGGGGCGCGGCTTGGCTGCGCAGCGGGTGGCGAGCCGATGAGTCTGCTTAGGCTGCGTGGTTTCTTGGCGCACCCTGTTGCGCGTTGGGCGGCGGTCTTGTTCGCCGCGGCGTGTGGGTGGTCGCCGGGTGCTCAAGCTGCTTGTACGGCAGACTCCCTCGCGCCGGAGCGCCTGACCGCAGCCGAGGTGACATGCGTGGTGAACCAGGCGGTCGAATCGGCGCAGAACCCCTCGATCGCGGCGGCTGTGCAGGGCCGCATGACGGTGGCGGTGGCGGACCGGGTGGGCAATGTGCTTGCGGTCTATCGAATTGGAGCTGCGTCCGAAGTCACGATCAGGAGCGGGCTGAGCGTGACTGGCGGGTTGGAGGGTGTCAACTCGATCGCCTCGGGTCTCGACCTCGCCGCTCTGGCCGCCATCTCTAAAGCTGTCACCGGGGCCTACGTCTCGACCTCGGGCAATGCCTTCAGTACCCGGACCGCGAGTTACCTCATCCAGAAGCACCTGCCTCCAGGGATTCGAAATGTGCCCAGCGGGCCGCTGTTCGGATTGCAGTTCAGCCAACTGCAGTGCAGTGATCTTGTGAATACGTCGGACGGCGCCAGCGTTGGCGTCGGGCCGAGACCATCCCCGTTGGGCGTGGCTGCGGACCCCGGCGGATTTCCGCTCTACAAGGGAGGCGTCGTGGTGGGCGGCATCGGCGTGGTAGCCGGCGCAACGTCGACATACGGCCTCGATCTGGACCCTGATCCGCGCCGCCTCGATTTCGACGTCGAGGAGATCATCGCGCAGTCGGCCACTACCGGCTTCACGGCGCCTGCGGCCATCCGCGGGGACCGGATCACCGTGGGTGGTGCCACGCTGCGATATTCCGACTCTGATGCGCGACTGGTGGGTCCGCTTGCTTCGACAACGGGAGCCCCTATACCGGATCCCCCCGCGGAGCAAGTGAGTGTAGACAACTTTTTTGTCTCGCCTGTACCGCTCGACGGGACGCGATATGGCGAACCCGCGTCGGGCTTCGTGGCGGACGAGGGCTCTGTATACCCTGGCACGGGCTCATTGGGTCTCTTCATTCTGGTCGACGCCCTCGGTAACCCGCGGCAGGGCCTTCCTCTTGACGGTGCTCCGGTTAGTGGCCAAAACCTTTCTGTCGACGACGTCAAAGCCCTTATGCGTTCCTCGTTCAACGTTGCCCGTGTGGCGCGCGCCCAGCTTCGCAAGCCTGACGGATCCTTCGCCCGTGTCTCGGTGTCGATCGTTGATGCTGATGGCCGGGTGCTCGCTATTGCCCGCAGCCCAGACGCCCCTGTCTTGGGCACAGACGTCTCCCTGCAAAAGGCCCGCAGCGCGGTATTCTTCTCCAGGAACACTGCAAGTCAAAACCTGAATCTGCTGTTTCCTCCCATCTCTGGTGGCGACAGCCGCTACGTGCGCGACACGCGGGCTTTCTTTGGCAATACAAACCCCAATGCGCTCGCGAACGGCCTTGCCATTTCGGGCCGGGCTCTCGGGAACATCGCTCGCCCCAACTTTCCAGACGGTGTCGATGGCAAGCCGCGCGGTCCACTTTCCAATGGCATCAACTGGAGCCCATTCAACCAGGGTGTCCAGTTCGATCTCATCTCAAACAAGCTTCTGGCCTACGGCGCCGAGCGTTGCACCACCCTGCTCTCGGGGGAGAATACTTCCCTAGGCATCGACAACGGCATCCAGATTCGCCCGGCTTCAGTGCCCATCTACAAAAACGGTGTGCTTGTCGGTGGTATAGGTGCCTCAGGTGATGGCATCGAGCAGGAGGAACTGGTCATCGCGCTCGGGCTGGCCCGTATCGGCATTCCTGGGATCGGCCACGCCCCGGCCTCCCGCCGGGTCAAGGGCCTCAAGTACATCCAATGCCCGCAGGCGCCGTTCATCAATAGCAAGGTCAACAATGTCTGCCGCGGCATCTAGTCGCTCCGGCGGACTCGGTCCGCAAGCACTCGGCATTGCCATTGCCGTTTTGCTGGCTTTTATCGGAGCTGATCACCCAGCTTTGGCTGGTCAGGCCGAAACAGATCCGGACCCTGCCGACCAGCACCACACGCAGGTCCAGCGCACCCCGCTGCTGCAGGTCAACGCGGCGAGCGTGCGCGCTCACATCGATCCAGACGAGTCGTCGCTCTCGGTCGCGGAGATCGAGCGTGGCCGCCTGCTGACCATCCTTGAGCAGCGTGGGGACTGGTTCCGCGTGCAGATCGCGCCAGATCCCGACAGGACCGCTTGGGTACTGCGCGCGGAGGGAGAATACGGCGAGTCGACGGTGGACCTGCTGCCCGTCCGCGGCAGCCCGCGACTGGCCACCGAGGACCTGGGCACAGGGCAGGAGCCCGACCGCGACGAGGGTCTTGCCCGCCCGGGGGATATCCCCCGCAAGGTGGTGACGCTGCCGCCGATCGATCCGGATCAACTGGAGCCACCCAAGCCCAACCTGCCCCGCGAGTCTTTGCCGGTCCCCGACCGTTGGCGGCTGATGCAGGCGCTCGGCTTCAAGTTCCCATGGTATGACCCCTACAACCAGAACATCCTGAAGGGAGACATTCCCGTCACGTCACTGGGCGAGGATGTGTTTGTGAACGTGGGCGCCATCTGGGACAGCCTGGCCGAGTTTCGGAAGATTCCGACGCCGACTCCCGGCAATCTTGGGGGTGCGGTTGATATCTTCGGAAATCCCCACCAGAACATCTTGGCCACGACGCTGATTGCGAGCATCTCGATCAGCAAAGGCGACACCACCTACAAGCCGCCCGATTGGGAGTTCCGCTTCACCCCGGTTTTCAATCTCAACCGTGCCGAGGCACGCGAGCCGGGAGTCCTGCGGGCCGACTCAACCGATTGTTCTGGCCCACGCGGCGGGTCGGTCGCTGGGTCCACATCGGGGGAGGGCCCAGTAGCTACATTCGAGGCACTGCCGAGCCGCTGCCGTCGGCACGATGATTTCATCGGCATCCAGGAACTGTTCTTCGACTACCACCTGCGCGACGTCTCCACGCGCTACGATTTCGACTCGATCCGGGTCGGCATTCAGCCGTTCATCAGTGATTTCCGGGGCTTCTTGTTCCAGGATCTTCCTTTCGGCGTCCGCCTGTTCGGCAACCGCGACAACAACCGTTGGCAGTACAACATCGGCTGGTTCCGGCGGCTCGAGAAAGACATCAATAGCGGCCTCAATGACACGTTCCGCCGCTGGCGCGACGACGACACCTATGTGGTCAATGCCTACCGTCAGGACTGGCCGCTGACGGGCTTCACCTCGCAAGGCACGGTTCTGCACAACCGCAACAACGAGGACTACCAGTTCATCGACGCTAACGGCTTTGTCCAGCGCCCGGCTGTGCTTGGCAGCACACCATCCACTCCGAGCCCGTACCACGTCACCTACCTCGGCTACTCCGGCGACGGCCACTTGTCTTTCCTCTGGCCCCGCCTCCGGCTCAATCTCAGTACGTCGACCTATCTGGCGCTCGGCAGGCAGGACTTCAACCAGATCGCCGGTCGCGAGACGGATATCCGATCGTTCTTCCACGCCAGCGAGTTATCCCGGGATTTCAGCTGGGTCCGGCTTCGCGGGAGCTTCCTCTATGCGATGGGTGACAAAGACCCGTCGGATGGCCGCGCTACGGGGTTTGATGCGATCTTCGAGAACCCTCAGTTTGCCGGAGCGGATACCAGTTACTGGATCCGCCAGAACATCCCCCTGATCGGTGGGGGTGCGGTGACCCTTTCCAACCGCAATGGTGTGATCCCGTCCTTGCGGACGAGCAAGGAGCAGGGCCAGTCTAACTTCGTCAACCCCGGCTTGATCCTGCTTGGCGTCGGTGCTGACTTCGATGTCTCGCCGCAGGTGCGTGTGGTTGCCAATCTCAATCATCTGCGTTTCGATGAGGTCAGCCCCCTCCTGCCGTTCCTTCGCGGAGGCCAGACCCTGAGTTCCAGCGAGATCGGTTGGGACCTCTCGATGGGTGTGCAGTGGCGCCCCTTCTACAACCAGAACATGGTCATCAACGCCTCGGGGGCCTTGCTCAAGGCTGGCGAGGGCCTCAAGCAACTCTACGGGAATGATCGGCACGATGTCCTTTATTCCGGCTTGATCAACGCGATCCTCGCCTTCTGACCATGGCCACGCACCTGCTCCGTTCCTTCCGTCTGCGTCTCCCCGGTGTGTTGGTGGCCGCGGCGCTCGTGGCGGTCGCGGCCGGATGGCTGGTGACCGACGAAGACGCCGCCGCCTCAGAGCGCAAGCTGGTCGAGCGCCACTACACGATGGCACCGGCCGCGCCCAAGGCGCAGACCTGGGCCCAAGCCAAGAGCAAGTCGGACGGCTGCATGACCTGCCACAGCGAGACCGACCAGCACACCATGCACGCCAACCCTGGCGTGGTGCTGGGCTGCACGGACTGCCACGGCGGCGACAACAGCATCCGCCGCGCGGAAAAGGGCCCCGAGGCGGATCGTAAGCACCCGGCCTATGAGCGGGCCATGGAGCTGGCGCATATCCTGCCGCGCGACGAGCACCTGTGGAAGGGCTCACGCAATCCCGAGGGCGCCTATGCGCGCATGAACAAGGAGCACGCCGCATTCGTGCGCTTCATCAACCCGGGCGACCTGCGCGTCGCGCGCGAGGCCTGTGGCGCTTGTCACCTGCCGATCATCCAGGCGCAGGAGCGGAGCCTTATGAGCACCTCCTCCATGCTGTGGGGCGGCGCGGCCTATAACAACGGCATCCTGCCGTTCAAGCGATACATGTTGGGCGAGGCCTACACGCAGGACGGCACAGCGGCGGCGATCGTCAACCCGGTGAAGCCGGACGAGGACCTCTTTGTCTTTAAGGGTGTGCTGGAGAAGCTCTACCCGCTGCCGGCCTGGGAGACCACCCCGCCGGGCGACATCTTCCGGGTGTTCGAGCGCGGCGGCCGGGTCATCAACAGCACCTTCCCCGAGATCGGCCTGCCCAACAGCACCGGCATCCTGCAGCGTCTGGACGAGCCGGGCCGTCCGGACATCAAGCAGAGTAACCGTGGCCCGGGCACCGGCAACCGCATCTCGGTGCCGATCATCAACCTGACCAAGACGCGTCTTAACGACCCGCACCTGTGGTTCCTCGGCACCAACGACAACCCCGGTGACTACCGTTCTTCAGGCTGTACCGCCTGCCACGTCATCTACGCCAACGACCGCCAGCCCGAGCACAGTGGCCCCTATGCCCAGTTCGGCAACATGGGCCGCACGCAGACCAAGGACCCGACCATCCCCAGGGCCGAGTCGGGCCACCCGCTCAAGCACGAGTTCACCCGAGCCATTCCGAGCGCGCAGTGCATGAACTGCCACATGCACCAGCCCAACATCTACATCAACTCGTTCTACGGCTACATCCAGTACGACTACGAGCCCGACGCGCCGCGCATGTTCCCGGCCAAGCAGCATTACCCGACCGATTCGGAGATCCGCGAGATCAACCTGCGCAATCCGGAAGAGGCTGTCATCCGGGGCAACTGGCGCGAACCTGAGTTCCTCAACGACCTCTGGCTGAAGAACGACCAGATGAAGGACACCCAGTTTGCCGACTACCACGGTCACGGCTGGGCCTTCCGCGCGGTGTTCAAGCGCAACCGCAAGGGTGACCTGCTTGATAAGGTCGGCAACGTCGTCAGCAACGAGGACCCGGACAAGTTCAAGAAGGCGGTGCATATGGCATCGATCCACATGGACCTGGGCATGCACTGCGTCGACTGCCACTTTGCGCAGGACATGCACGGCAACGGCCACATCTACGGTGAGGTGGCGGCGGCCATCGAGATCGATTGCGCCGACTGCCACGGCACGGCGAAGAACTACCCGACACTTCACACCAGCGGGCCGGCTTCACGCCCGGGTGGCTTCGACCTGACCTCGCTCAAGACGCAGGACGGCCGCAAGCGCTTCGAGTGGATCGACGGCGCGCTCTACCAGCGCGCGGCGCTCGATCCCAACAAGGAATGGAAGATGTCCTTGGTCAAGGACTCGGTGAACCCCAAGCATCCGGAGTTCAACGAGAAGGCGGCCCGCGCCAAGTTGATGGGCGCTGGCAGGGAGGGTCGCGACGGCAAGTGGGGCCCCGGTGTCGACAAGCTCGCCCACGACAATGACCGCATGCTGTGTTTCACCTGTCACCTGAGCTGGACCACCAGTTGCGCCGGCTGTCACCTGCCGATCCAAGCCAACTGGAAGACCGAGCGCTACCACTTCGAGGGTGGCGAGACGCGCAACTACGCCACCTACAACGTGCAGGTCGCGCGCGACGACATGTTCTTCCTCGGCAAGCACGGCCCGGTCAAGAACAGTCGGATCGCACCCTTCCGCTCCAGCTCAGCGCTTGTGCTGTCGTCGCAGAACAGCAACCGCGAGCGCATCTACTACCAACAGCCACCGATCGCTGCGAGCGGGTTCTCGAGCCAGGCATTCGCGCCGCATTACCCACACACCGAGCGCAAGGAAGAGACCAAGACCTGCACCGACTGTCACGTTTCGCGCGACAACGACAACAACGCGATCATGGCCCAGCTGCTGCTGCAGGGGACCAACTTCGTCAACTTCGTCGGCCGCTACGCTTGGGTCGGTTCCGACAAGCACGTCGAGTCGGTCGGCGTGACAGAGTGGGACGAGCCGCAGGCTGTGCTTGGTTCTTACCTGCAGAAGTACGCCTACCCGGACTGGTACGCCGAGCACCAGAAGGCGGGCCGTGAGATCGTCGACACCGAGCGACACGAAGCTGCCAACCATCTTGCGACGGCGGGTGGGGACGCAGCACGCTGCCTGCAGATGCGTGGTGAGTACCTGTTCGTCGCCGAGGGCAGGGGTGGCTTCCGCGTCTACGACATCGCTAGCAACGGCAACAAGGGTGTCAGCCAGCGCATCATCAGTGCGCCCTATTCGCCGCTCGGCCACGACACTCATGTGGCGTCCAGGAACGCCGCCTGCGTCGCGCTGCCGACCAACCAGCCGATCGCGCCGGCGCGCAATCAGGGCGACCTGATGCACAAGGTCAACATGGAGCAGCCGTTCCACCCGATCTACCACTACGCCTTCGTGGTGGATGCGGAAGAGGGGCTCTACGCCGTGAACGTCGACACCCTGGCCGATGGTGAGGCACGCAATAACTTCCTCAAGCGCGAGATGACGTGGAATCCGGGCGGCCTGCTCAACGGCGCGCGGCACATCGTCGTGGCCGGCCACTACGCCTACATCACCACACCCAAGGGCCTCGAGATCGTCGACCTCGACAACCCGCTAAAGCCGAAGGCTCTGGCGTCTGTCCCGCTCAATGACGCGCGCGGCAGCGCGGTGCAGTTCCGCTACGTCTACGTGACCACCGCCGAGGGTCTGCGCGTGGTCGACATCACCAACATGAAGCCCAAGCTGCTGCCGGCGGTGGTGCCGATGAAGGATGCCCGCCGCGTCTACATGGCACGCACTTACGCCTATGTGGCGGCCGGTGCCGACGGTCTGGCGATCGTGGATATCGAGAAGGCCGACCAGCCGCGCCTGCACCAGATGTTCAACGCCGACGGCAAGATCAACGATGCACAGGACGTGGTCGTCGGCAGTACCAACGCGTCGCTGTTCGCCTACATCGCCGATGGGCGCAACGGGCTGAAGGTGCTGCAACTCACGTCGCCGGAGAGCCAGCCCGGGTTCTATGGCTTCTCGCCGGAGCCCAAGCCCGAGCTGGTCGCCTGGCGCAAGACCGCATCGCGCGCCTTGGCCCTGTCCAAGGGCCTCGACCGCGACCGTGCGGTTGATGAGACTGGTGGCCAGATCGCCATCGTCGGCCGGATCGGTGCGCGCCCGTTCACCCGCAAGGAGATGGAGAAGATGTACCTGAACCCCAAGGGTGAACTCTGGACGGTCACCGACCGCGGTCAGTCGGGTGACTACGTGCCGCGCAAAGCACCGCCGAACGTGACAAGCAATGCCAGCAACAAACGGGACAAGCCATGAATCTCTCGATCCGCTACCTGATGCGTCGTCCGGTGGGCTACTGGCTCAAGGCGATGGGCGTTCTGCTTGGCAGCGTGGCGCTGGCTACTGCGGTGACCGCGGCCGGACCCACCGGTTCGCTGATGCCGCACTTGTCGCCTCACAAGACCGAGGGCACGGTGAACTGCGCCAGCAGTACCTGCCATGGCTCGATCGTCCCCTGGGACGGCAGCAATGTGCTGCAGAACGAGTACACCACCTGGGTGCGCATGGACAAGCACACCCGCGCCTACCGCGTGCTGCTGAACGACGACTCCAAGCGCATCGCCAAGAATCTGGGCCTGGAGGAGGGCGCACACAAGGCCAAGATCTGCCTCGACTGTCACGCCCACAATCCCAGCGGCCCGCGTGGTGAGCGTTTCATCCAGAGCGAGGGCGTCGGCTGTGAGGGCTGCCACGGCCCGTCAGGCAAGTGGATCGGAGAGCACACGGTGGACGGCCGCACCCACGCCGAGAACGTGGCCGATGGGCTGTACGACACGGCCAACCCGGTGTCGCAGGCACGGCTTTGCCTGTCATGCCACTTCGGCGACGATTCGCGTTTTGTCACGCACCGCATCATGGGCGCCGGCCACCCGCGCATCTCGTTCGAGATCAAGACCTTCACTGCGCTCGAGCCGGCGCATTGGAAGGTCGATTCGGACTACATCCAGCGCAAGGGCAGCTACGACCCGCTGCGCATCTGGGCCATCGGCCAGGCGCTGGCGGCCCAGCAGATCCTCGACGTGGTGAGCGATCCCAAGCGCCGCGACGGTTTGTTCCCGGAACTGGTCGCGTTCGACTGCCACGCCTGCCACCACCCGATGAGCGACAAGCGCTGGAATGCGCGGTTGGGCACTGGCCCGGGGGTGGTGCGCGTCAACGACAGCAGCCTGTTGATGCTGCGCGCCATCGTCCGTGCAACCGACCCGGGTGCCTCAGCGGCGTTCGATGCGCAGGTGCGAGCGATGCACCTAGCCGTTTCGACCGGCAAGAAGCCGGCCGGCAAGACCGAGATCGACATGGTGCGCGAGTTGTCTGCCAGCATCGGCGCGATGCTGCCGAGGCTGGAGCGCCAAGGCTTTCCGCCGGCGACCATGCGGCAAGTGCTGCTGGCGCTGATAGACGAGTCGCGCGAGTCAAGCTACTCCGACTACGCGGGCGCCGAGCAGGCCTACATGGCCATCACCAACGTCTCGAATGATCTGCTGAAGTCGGGGACGCTGCAGATGAGTGATGGCCTGCGCAAGAACATGGCCGAGCTGCTCAAGGCGCTGGCCAACGATGAGAAGTACAAGTCCGACGCGTTTGCCAACCGCCTGCTGGCGCTGCGCAACGTCGTCGCGGCGCAGGCGCGGTAAGGCTTCGGTCAAGGCGCAAGACAGGGTTCGCGGAGAGTCACCATGGGCATGATGTTCGAGAACGTGCAGGCCGATTACGACATCGTCATCGTCGGTTCCGGGCCGGCGGGCCTTTCGGCGGCGTCACGCGCGCAGGAGCGCGGCAACCGCTACGTGCTGCTCGAGGCCGAGGACCACGCCTCGGACACCATCTATAAGTACCAGAAGGGCAAGCACGTGATGGCCGAGCCAGGCTTCCTGCCGCTGCGTAGCGGCATGAAGTTCGCCGAGGGCAAGCGCGAGGGCATCCTTGGCGAGTGGAACGACGCGCTCAAGAGCCAGAGCGTCAATATCGCCTACAAGAAGAAGGTCGCCGCCATCAAGCGCGACGACCAAGCGGGCCCGTTCACCGTGACCTGTGAGGACGGCAGCACCTACACCACCCGCACCGTCATCCTCGGCATCGGCTTGCAGGGCAATATCCGCAAGCTCGGCGTCCCGGGCGAGAGCCTGCCGCGCGTGCTCTACACGCTGTCGGACCCTGACGAGTTCAAGGACGAGACCATCGTCGTGGTCGGTGCCGGTGACGCCGGTATCGAGAACGCCTGCGCGCTGGCCAAGCAGAACCAGATCCATCTGATGAACCGCGACGAGGAGTTCACCGTCTGCAAGGACGGCAACAAGAACCTCGCGCTGGCCACCGAGAAGTCCGGGAAGATGAAGATCTGGCACAGCGCGTTTGCCGCCCGTGTCGAGGAGACCGGCGCCGAGCCGCCGCTCAACTACGTCTTCAATGCCAAGGATGGTGAGCACAGCATCCCTTGCCATCGCATCGTTGCGCGCTGCGGTGCCATCCCGCCGCGCAAGCTGGTGGAGAGCTTCGGCATCCAGTTCCCCAACGCCAACCCGACCTCGATCCCGGTGCTCTCGGAGAGCTACGAGTCGAACGTGCCTGGGCTTTTCATTGTCGGCGCGCTCGGTGGTTATCCGCTGATCAAGCAGGCGATGAATCAGGGCTATGAGGTGGTCGAGACGATCAATGGCGAGGTGGTGGAGCCGGTCGACGAGCCGTTGATCCGCGACCGCCTGAAGGCCTGGAAGCCCAATGCCAACGTCGGCGAGTTGATCGATTCTCTGCGCGCATCGTCTGCGTTGTTTGCGGTGGTCACCAAGCTGCAGATGCGCGAGGTTCTGCTCGAGTCGACCGTGCACGTCATTAAGAAGGGTGACGTCGTCTTCACCAAGGGTGACTACACCAACACCTTCTTTGCCATCGCCGAAGGTTCGGTGGAGGTGCAGATTCCAGCTGATGATGCAAAGCCCGCCAAGCATGTCTCACTTCCGGCTGGGCGCTTCTTTGGTGAGATGGCCCTGCTGTCAGGACGGCGCCGCACCGTGACCATCCTTGCCGGCGAAGGCTGCGTGCTGATCGAGACGCCGCGCCGCGTCATGTTGAAGCTGATCTCGTCCTCGGATGAGGTGCGCAAGCTGATCGACAACTCGTTCGTCCGCTACGCCATCGTCAATTACATCGGCTCGGCCATGAGCCCTGATTCGATCGATGCACTGATTGAAGGCGGCGTGGAACTCAAGCGCTTCAACGCCAAGCAGGTGCTGTTCAAGGAGGGTGACGACCCTGACGGCCTGTACTTGATCCGTCGCGGCTCGGTCGAGGTGAGCAAGGCTGTCAACGGTCAGAAGCAGTCGCTCGGCTATGTCTCGGCCGGCGGCTACGTCGGCGAGATGGCACCGATCGACGAATCCAAGCGCTCGGCGACTGTCACCGCCACGGTGCTGACCGAGGCCCTGGTGTTCGATGGCGCGTGCTTAAAGGCTGAGATTGCCCGCAACCCCAGGCTCAAGCAGACGCTGCAAGGTGTGATGATGGAGCGGACGCGAGCCAACGTGACGCGTAGCGATGCCGCCGCCGCGGGCTCGTTCATGGCGCAGTTCCTGTTGGCGCAGGGTGTCGGTGATGCGTCCAACATCCTCGTCATCGACGAGACCAAGTGCGTCCAGTGCAACAACTGCGAGGTGGCCTGCGCCGAGACCCACGACGGTGTCTCGCGTTTGCGCCGCGACATGGGGCCCACGCTCAATCACCTGCACATCCCGGTGGCCTGCCGCCACTGCGAGAACCCGCACTGCATGAAGGACTGCCCGCCGGATGCCATCAGCCGTGGTCCCACCGGGGAGGTGTCCATCAGCGACGCCTGCATCGGCTGCGGCAACTGCGAACGCAATTGCCCTTATGGCGTGGTGCAACTGGCGCCACGCAAGCAGCCCAAGTTCGGTGGTGGTCTTGCGTGGCTGCTGTTCGGTATCGGCAAGGCACCTGGCGACCGGGCGCCGGATTACGACCCCGAGGCCACTAAGAAGGCCACCAAGTGCGACCTGTGCAAGGAGGTCAGCGGTGGGCCACGTTGCGTGAGTGCATGCCCGACAGGCGCCGCCATCCGGATGTCACCCGACAAGTTGATCGCGATGGTCAACGAGAACTGAGCAGAGCGCTCCCGTGGGGCCCGTCCCCGGGGGGCGCGGCCCAGCGACCCAACGCGGTTCAGAACCGCAGGATGCCGCTGAAGAGGAAGCGCGGGTCGTCGCGTTGGTTGCCGGAGTCCAGTCGCTGGTGGGCGTTGGCCACCTGGATGTCCATGAAGCCGTTGGTCGAGAACGGGAAACGCATGCCGAAGCCATTCGACGTGATCTGCGGCGGCGGGGTCCCGGCAGAATCATTCAGGAAGGCCTTGCCGCCGTCGACGAAGGCATAGAACTGGATATTGCCGATGTAGGGCTGCCGACTGACCGATGAGTCGTAGCGCAGTTCGATGAGGCCGCCAATGCCCTTGTCACCAGCCGACGCGCCGCCATCGAAACCGCGGGCGACGCCGGCCCCGCCGAAGGCCACGTATTCACCGGTGGGGAGGCGATCGTTGGTCCATTGGCCCTGGATCTGCCCAAGCAGGCTGACCCCGTTGATCTTGGTCTGCTGGATGCGCGTCAGGTTGATGCCGATCTTGGAGAAGTTCTCATCCTTGACATTGGTGCCCGTGGTTTCCGCGTTGACCTTGGTGTGATCGAGGATGGGCAGCGAATGGAACAGGCTGACGCTGGCGTTGGTGGTGCCGTTGCCCCAACCATTCTGTGCCCAGGAGAAGGTGGCCTCGGCGACGGTAGTCTTGTCGAACGTGAGCACCTGACCAGCCAGGATGGTTCGCGAGCGGTTCACCGCCAAACCCAGGTCGAGGTAGATCGAGTTGGGGCGGGTGCGAAGCAGCGGCAGGCGCAGGCGAGGCGAGATCGACTGTGACAGCGCACGGATGCCGAGGTCGCGGATGGTGCCGCCCGGGATGGCGTTGGAGGCAAGGCCACCGAAACTGAAGATGGCGCCGTTGCTGCCGACCGGCACGCTGTAGCGCGCATTGACGGCTTGCAATTCGTCGATGTTCTCGAAGTCACCGCCACCGGTGAGACCCACGTTCAGCGAGCCCGTGCGGTTGAACGGGTTGTAGATGGTCGAGTTGACGCCAAGCGTCAGCGGACCGACGACTCGCGAGCCGGTGTTGTTGAAGGTTACCAGATGGCTGTTGGGCAGCTGCGCTACCGTGACCACGATCTCGGAGGCGCCGAGGTCAGCGCCCTGGCGCAGCAGGCTGGTACCTATGACGCCGGGAAGGTCGTTGATCAGCAGCAGCGCGCGCTCAATGGTGGCCAGGTCGATCGGGCGCTTGTTCAGAAGCGGCCCCGTGATGCCCTCGATGCGCTGTCTGAGCGCGTCGTTCGTCGCACCATCCACATATACCGCGCTCAGGTAGCCCTCGATGACCTGCACCTCGAAGATGCCGTCCTTGACTTGCTGCGGCGGCACGAACACCCGGGTCAGGAAGAAGCCCTTCTCTCGGAAGCGCGCTTCCAGTTTTTCCGCGGCTTCGCGCAGCGTTGCAAGCGTGACGGCGGGACCGACGGCCGACTGGAATAGCGCATCGACCTCATCCTGACTGAACAGGGTGTTGCCAGAGACCTTTACGCCCTTTATCTCGAAGACAAGCTCTTCGATGGCCCGCGGTACGGCAGCTTTTTCGGGCGTCTGCAGGCGCAGATCGAAGTCCGGAGTCGCCGGGAGGGGCAGGATCGGTACGCGCTGCCGCGAGATCTGTTCGATCTGCTGGGTGGCATCTGTTGGAAGCGGGTCGGCCGCGAGAGTCATTGCCGGCGAAAGCAAAGCAACACCCAATGACACCGACGCGATGGAGGGTCTGTGGCTGCGAACTGCTAACAAAGGGAGCGGGCTTAGAGGTTGACGCATCGTCCGGAGGCTCATCGAACCGGCAGAGTTTAGCGTCACTTGTCCTCCATCACCACGCGCGCGGTGCAAAGTCCCGACTCGACGCGTTCGAGATGGAAGTCGATGAGCGGGTCGTCGGGGTACTTCTTCTTGAGCGCGCGGACCGCATCCGAGCTATTCGGGTCCTCACCCTTGAGCAGGGCGTAGGTGTCCATGTAGTCGGTGTAGGCCGGGGAGGCAGCGAATTCATCGGTGACCGGGTTGTACAGCGTGACGGCCTCGGTCTTGCCCTTCAGGACCACGTCACCGATTGGCCGGAATTTGACCGTCTTGCACTGATCCACGATGGGTTGCGTGGCGCAGATGCGGGTGCCGAAGTACTTGTTCACGCCCTCGCAGCGGGCCGCCGTGTTGACGGTGTCGCCGAGCGCCGTGAAGTCCATGCGCTGGTGCGATCCGAAGTTGCCCACTACCGCCGGCCCGCAGTGGATTCCGATCCGCGTGACGCCGATCGGGATGCCGTTGGCGTTGTAGCGCTTGCGGAAATCTTCTGCGTACTGGTCTATCTCAAGCGCACAACGCACCGCGCGCTCGCAATGGTCTTCCAGTGGGATCGGCGCGTTGAAGATGGTCATGATCGCGTCGCCGATGAACTTGTCGATGGTCCCCTTCTTGTCGAGGATGATCTGGCAGGCGCCATCCAGGTAGGCATTGAGGGTCTCGGACAGCTTTTCTGCCGTCAGGCCCTCGGACAGGGTGGTAAAGCCCGCCACGTCGGTGAAGATGAAGCTCACCTCGCGGCGGTCACCTTTGACCGTCAGCGCCTCGGGGTTGTCAACCAGCTGGTTGACCACGTCGGGCGACACATAGCGGCTGAAGGCGCCTTGGACGAACTGGCGTTGCTTGCGCTCGGCGCCGCCGATCAGGGTGTCCATCATCCACAGTGACAAGGCCAGTCCAAGCGTGGGGCCCACCAGCGGCACCAGCGGGAAGCCGTAGGTGAAGCCGAGCATCGAACCGACCCACCAGCCGGCAATCAGCACCGCGCCTACAACCACACTGAAGGCGATACCCTTCTTCAGTAGACCGATGGCCATACCCAGCAGGGCAAAGGCGAGGGTGAGCGCAATCACCCATTCGAAACTTAGGCGCGGGTGTTCGCGGCCCTCGAGCAGCTGCGAGACGCCGTGCGCCTGCACCATGATTCCTGGCATCATGCCGCGGTCGTCGTCGAACACCACGGCCCCTGGAGTGCGGTGGCGGTCGGTGATGGACAGTATCCCGCCGACCAGTACGATCTTGCCCTTGACCCAGTCGTCTGGCATGACCGCCAGCGCGTGCGAGGGGTATACGGGAAAGGCCGGTGTCTCTGCGTCCGGTTGCGCGCGCCAGGCGATCTCCTGGCTGCGCTTGGGCGTCTCGATCCCCACCAGTTTGGCGACCTTGCGCGGAAAACCCAGCGGCATGCCGGGGTTGGTCTCGCCGGCGAAGGTCCAGCGTACGGTGCCGTCGAAGGGGTCGGTGACGAGGTTCGCGCCACCACGTTTGTCCTCGGGGACAAAGTCGTTCATGTAGGCGAGCTGGTCTTCGTTGACCACGGTGGGCGTGTTGCTATAGCTGAAGAACAGCGGCGTTTTGATCTCGCGGATGGTCTTCTTCAGAAGCTCGTCCTTGACCTCCTCGGTCGGCTGGTCGAGCAGGACGTCAACGCCGATCGCCTTTGCGCCTTTCTTCTCAAGCGTCTTGAGCAGGTTTGCAAGGAATGCCCGGTCGACTGGCGAGCGGTATTGGAATTGGGACAGCGTCTCTTCCGTGATGGCCGCGATAACCACATCCTTGGACTGTGGCATCGGCGGCTGCAAGGCCGACACGCGGATGTCCGCGGCGATGTTCTCGAGGCTGGACAGGAAGGTGAGGTACTTGGTCGCTGCAACCGCCAGTACAGTCGCCAGCAGAGCAACGCCCAACGCAGTGCCGAGTTCCTTGAGCTTCTTTTTGGGCATTGCCATTGATGCGTCCTTGATGCTCCGGGGGGCGTCAGGAGTGGAGGTGGGGTTTCAGGGCCCCGAGGGGGCGACTGACGTGCCGCCGAGTTTGCGGATGAGGGCGTCGGCTTGCTGCACGCAGCCCTTCTGCAGCATCCAGCTGGTCAGCACGAACTCGTTGTCGATGTCTCGCGGGACCATGGTGATGCTGATGGCGTGCTCCTGCTTGTCGATGACGACGATGAAGGAGTTCTGGCCTTCGAAGCGGCTCACGGGTGGTACCGGCTGACGGTCCTCACCGACCTTCCAGCGGAAATCGGCTCGCCAGGAGCGGTCGATCGGGAATACGGTGAATTCCTGTTCGCTGGCGGCTTCGGGGCGCCACCAGACCGGGCGCTCACCCTCGAGCAGGCAGCGCGGGCCGGGGCGGCTCATGTCGATGAGCCAAGGTTCTGGCAGCTTGGCTGCTTCGGTGCCCGCGCGGATCACACCGACACTGCTGGTGCGGGCGTCGCGGGTTGCCACCAGTGCCGCGAGAGCTTGTTTGGGGTCTGCAGCGGCGCCGCCGCCCGGCATGGGGGGGCCGCTGAAGGGGCCGCGCAGCGTCACGCTCTTGCCGTCCGGCCCGATTACGGTGACGCGTTCGCCTTCCTTAAGAGTAATCGGCTTGTCAGATGGGATGGACTGACCAGCACTGAGTCCGCCACCGCGCGCCTCCAACACGATCAGGTTGGCCGCTGTCGCAAGGCCTGACAGCAAAAGAAGCAAGAGAGCCGCAACGATTCGTTTCACGTCCGCTTCTCCCGTGGCTTACTGGCCCTGCGGCCAGCATCGCCCTCTTCCCGGTTCGATTTTGCCTTACCCTCAACGGGTGCGGGAAGTTTAATCGCTGCGCCTGTGGCGGAATCCTCACCTTGGGTCGATGCGGAAAGGCCATCACCCACGACCACGAACGCTGCCCAGAAGAAAGGGTGCGCAGTCTTCTTGTCGGTGATGAGCTTCATCTGCGAATCGCGCAGCGCCGGCGAGGAGCCGGTGGCAAGTTGTGGCCCGAGGAAGGCGAAGGTGCCGGACATCAGTTGCGCGGTGGCTGCGGAGGGCACCTGCCAGTGGCTGACGATCATGCTGCGCGCACCAGCGTGGAAGAAGGCCTCCGCCAGGCCGGAGAGCGCCTCACCGCCGAACTTGCCGCCGCCACCAGCGGTGTTGCAGGCGGAGAGCACCACGAGGTCGGCATTGAGGCGCAGGTTGGCGATCTCGCTGGCCTCCAGCAGACCATCCCCATCCTTTATCCTGGATTGCTCCGACGGTGGCGTGAGCACCAGCCCAGGCGCTGCCTGACACTTGAGTTCCCCGGGTAGCAGGCCGTGCGTGGCGAAGTAGAGCACGCGGTACTGGTCGAGCTTGAGGCTGCGCAGATTGGTCTCGGTGGCACGGTCGCGCATGAACACGGAGTCCTCGCCGGCACGCAGGATGGTCGAGACGTTCTTGAGTTCCTGAGCGGTCTCGGGCAGCGGGGCAAGGTCGAGCAGGGTCTGGCGCTCCATCGGACCCTCGGGGCGGCAGGCCTGGCCAGCTTTGGCGAGCGAGTTCTCTTCCCCCTTCTTGACGGCAGTTGCGCCCTTGAGCACCGGGTCGCCGAACGCCAGCAGCGGCTTGGGTGGTGCAATCACCGTACGCGTGGCACGTAGCGTGTAGAAGGCGTGAAGCGAGGGCACGTGCGAGATGGAGATGCGTTGTGTAAGCCAGGTCGCCTTGGTGTAGTCGGCGTTGGCGGGTTTCTGGGTGACCAGAAGGCCGAAGGGTAGGCTCGCCAGTCCGCCGCTCGGGACCACGATGAGGTGGTCGAGGCCCCCCATCTGCGGCTCGATGCCGCGGAACAGGTTCTTGTAGAGCTCGTGCGAGGCCTCGAGGTCGAACTCGTTGATCGAGCCGCCCTGGATCTCCAGCGCCCGCCGCAGGGCCTTGACCGTGTCCCTGATCGATGTCGCGCTCTCCGCCACCGGGGCGACCCAGATGCCGCTGCGCTTGATCAGTTGCACGAACGAGCGGTTGCGACCCAACAGGAAGCTCACCAGGCCCTCGCGGTCACCGAGGCGCTTGCGCAACTCAGTGAGCTCGAGCGGCTTCGGCGTTGCCAGGTTGGTGTAATCGGGGAACTTGGCGTTGAGCTCCTTGGTGACTTCGGTCACTTGCTTGTCGCCCTCGGCAATGCGCTGCTGCAGCGCTGCCTCGACCTTACCGCTGCGCTCGTCATCGCCGAGCGACTGCTCGTGCGCCAGCTCGATCTTTGCAAGATCTCGCTCGCGCTGGGCCGTCTGCATCTTCTCGATGAGTACGCTGATGTCGGGGTCGCTGGTGGCGAGCTTTGCGGCCGCCTGAGCGATGGTCTTCTCCAGTACGCTCGAGCGCACCATCTGGAAGGCGTCGAAGGCCTCGGAGAACAAACCCTGCTTGGCCGTTTCGTCGTTGAGGGCGGCGGCGTAATCGACCACCGCCGCAGCGAACGGCATCAACTCTTCGGCGTTAAAGACGTCAGTAGTCTGGGGCAGGCCGCGGGCGGCCTTGAATGCGTCGCGGAAGCTGATGACGGCCGAGGTGTTCATGCCCTCCTGCTGATAGGCTCGGCCGAGCTGCGTGAGAACCGAGATGGTCTGCAGGCCATCGCCGAAGATCTGCCTCCGCGCGGCGAGCGCGCCGTTGAGGTAGGTCTCGGCGGCCGAGAGGCGGCCTTGGGCGACGCTGACCTCTCCGAGCGTGAGTAGCACGTCGGATTTCCACCACTTTGGCAGGTCAGGGGTCTGGTCGAGGATGAGCAGCGACTCGGTGGCGGCCGCGCTGGCGCCAACCACGTTGTCGTTGCGCAACGACATGCGCGCCTCGAGGTTGAGCGCCATCGCAAGTTCACCCTTCTCGACCGTCTTGCCACCGTCGCCGCCCTGGAGCTGGGCGAAAGCGTTGACGCCAGAGACCATCTTGCGCCACGCCTCGGTGGCAGCGCGAGCGAACTGAAGGGCGGTGAGGAAGTCGCCGCGGTTGGCGGCCTCGATCCCCATGTAGGTGGTGAAGCGGGCGCGGTCGACGTCGTTCGGCGAGCGCTGGATGATGGGCTCGGCGCGGCGAAACAGCGCCTGCGCTTCCTCGGCGCGGCCCTGGTTGCTGACGTTGATGGCGAGGTCCATGAGCGTATCGGCGATGGCGACATCGTTCTCGCCCAAGAGCTTGGTCTGGATATCCAGTGCCTGCCGGATGAGGTCTTCAGCGTCCTTGAACTTGCGGGCACTGTTGGCGCTACGGCCGTCGCGCAAAAGCTGCCGGAAGCGCGCGAGGTCGTTGGCGGTCGCGAGCACCACCGGCCCGCCCCATATCGACTTGAGCTCCTCGGCAAGTTGGAGCTTGGGTCGTTCGACAGGCTTGCCGGTGGTGGCATTCTGCAAGACCGGCCAGTTGGAGGGCGGCCCTTCGGCGACGCTGAGCAGGTTGTTGGCGCCCCCGACGAGGATCAGATGTGGCCAGCCGCCGTCCTTGAGGTTGCAGGGGATGGCGTGCATCCCAAGGCCGTCACCGAGCCATGTCCCGTCGCGGCAGGTCATACGCTGCTGGAGGAGCTTGAAGGCCCGGCTGCCCTTGTACTGGCCGATGAGGGCGGTGCGCAGATCGTCGCCCTTGCGGTCCCCGGCGTAGAAGCGCGAGAAGACGACCATCCCGGCATCGCGACCGCCGCAACGGATCTTGAGGTCTGGCGGCAGACCAGGTTCGGGGGCGACGTCTTCCCGGGCGGCGGCATCACAGGTCTCGTCGGACAGGTTGTTGCCGAGCGGGGCGGCAAGTGCAGCACAGGGCAGAGAGACCGCAAGAACTGCGAGCAACCATGAAAAACGCTTCAAGTGTCTATCTCCGACGCAGGCATTCACCATGAGTCGGGGTTCCCACTCAGGGAGAAGCGGCCATCGACACCCGGGGCACCCGGGGGTCGGGGAGTGAGCGGTTGCGCGACGCTGATGCCTTCGGTGACGGTTTCGACGCGGGTGACGACGCGGACGTCCTGTGGAGCGGTCTTGGGTGCTGGTGGTGGTGCGGCGGCTGCGAGGCCTTTGTCGCCCTTGTCGGCGGAGTCCTGGGGTGTGGGTGGTTTCTCGGTGGCAACCGGGCTGGGTGGTGGTGGGGCGACGGGGGTAGTGGCGGCGGCGACCGGGTTGGCGGCCGGGGCTGCTGGTGCGGCGGCGGGAGCGGCGGCGGGAGCGGCGGCGGGAGCGGCGGCGGGAGCGGCGGCGGGAGCGGCGGCGGGAGCCGGAGCGGCGGCCGCAGCCGGGGCGGGCGCGGCGGCTGTGCCCGGGGCGGGCGCAGGCGAAGGCGAAGGCGCATCTGCCTTGGCGGGGGTTGGTGCGGGTGCTGGGGCAGGTCCTTGTGCGGAGGCATCGCCACCATCGTCCGCAGCCGCTGCTGCGGGTTTGGCTGCTGGGGCGGGTGCCGGACCTGCAGCTGGTGCGGGTGCTGGGGCGGGGCCATCGTCGGCAGCGGCTGCAGAGGGCGCGGGTGCGGCGGCTGGGGCCGGTGCAGCCAGAGGTGGCGGTGCAGCGACCGGTGGCGCCGCGACGGGGACGGGGGAGACCGCCTGAGGGGGGGTGACCACCGGAGGCGGTGGAGCCACGATGGGCGGCCGAACAGAGGCGAGAACCAACGCGGCCACGGTCGTGGTCGTTTGCTGGCCAGCATCAACGGCCGCAGGGGGCGGCGGCGGCGGCGGCGGGGGCGGCGGCGGCGGCGGCGGGGGCGGCGGGGGCGGCGCGGCGGCGT
>JAIXXL010000018.1 GCA_027490755.1 Betaproteobacteria bacterium | reverse complement strand
GGCAGCCCACCACGCTTGGCCACGCCCTGGATCTGGCGGACCATGGTGTCTGACAACACCAGCCCTGACGCCAGCAGCAGGACGCCCTTCTGATTCTTCCAGTCGCGCGCCAGGACCATATCGATCTTGAGATGGCTGCCGGGCGCCGATTGGAAACTGAACCCAATCAGTCGGAAGTGCACCCGACTATTTTTTACAAATAGCCGTTTAGAGGCCGCACCGTTGGTCAGCGTTTCCGTGGTTCGAGCCCAGGTCGGGGAGCCCAAACAATCAAGCACTTAGCCCAGCCAGAGATGGGTGGACTTTTTGCTTGGCGGGTTCCGTGGCGTCGGCTTCAAACACGCACAGCCTTGGCGCCCAAACAAAACCCCCGGATGTCTCCATCAGAGGGTTTGAAGTTCGGTTGCTGTCTTGTTTCGGTCTGTGCAGCGTGCTGCCCGAGGGCAACACGCTGCACCGACTGTTACTCGACAGCTATCCGATGCGGAAAACTTCGCTTAGTTATCCGAGTCAGGTGATGTTGCCGGCAACCAGGTTGTCGGAGTCGACACCAACCAACACTACCGCCGATGCATTGGTCGTTATGTTCGTGCCTGCACCCGCGTAGCCTTGGACAATCAAGGTGTCTGCACCGGTGCCAGCGGCAGCGATAGTGAACACACCGGTAGCCGCGTTGAAGGTACCCGACAGGAAGTAGTTAGTAGCCGCGACGAGAGTACCGGTTGCTACGCCGATGCCGGTGACTGCTGCACCACTAGCGGTAAGGTCGAGCACATCGCCACCAACTCCGGCCGTGAAACCGTTCACGACGTCAACGCCACTGCCGAAGGTGATGGTGTCGCCTGCTGCGATGCTCGCGCCGGCGAAGCTCGATGCAGTGCGAGCAACGCTGTCCGTGGTGCCTTGAACGAGCGTGTCTTCACCAGCACCACCGGTCAGGTTGTCGGCACCCGCACCACCCGAGATGGTGTCGGCCCCGTCCTCGCCGATTAGGCTGTCGTTGCCGCCCCCGCCAGAGAGGGAGTCGTTTTCCGTAAAACCTTCTATGGTGTCGTTGCCGTCACTGCCATTGATGGTGTCAGCTCCACCACCGCCGCGCAGGCTGTCGTTGCCAGCACCGCCGATCACACTATCGTTGCCGTCAGAGCCAGAAACAGTGTCGTTGCCGTCCCCGCCGTCAATACTATCGTCGCCCGCGTCACCACCCAGAGAGTCGTTACCGTTGCCACCGCCGATGGTGTCATTGTCAGCACCGCCATCGATCGTGTCGTTGCCATCACCACCGTCGATGGTGTCGATGCCGGCATCGCCCAGCAGGCTGTCGTTGCCGCCGTTGCCCGTCAGGGTGTCGTTGCCATCGCCGCCGCGGATGATGTCATTGCCGCCGCCCCCGGTGATCGTGACGGCGCCATCGAAATCGTCCGCCAGGACGTTGATGAAACCCGCCCCGCCGGTAAACGCCGAGGCATCGATCCGGATGGCACCCGAAACCGAGTCGCCAGTGAGGTTGTTGATCTCGACCATGCCATCGTTTCCGTTGAAGTCATCGGAGAGGATGATCGTCATCGGGGCGTTGGCATTCACCGTGACCCGCTCGATGTTGTTCACGGAATCACCGCCGGACGCGAAATCGTAGGTCCCGCCAGCGTCGAGCCGGATCGCGTCGGTTTCAAAGCTGCCGCCGTCGATCGTGTCATTGTCGTCGGAAGACAGGAGGAAGAGATCGTTACCCACGCCGCCGAGCATGCTATCGGCGCCACTCCCGCCGACGATGGTGTCATTGTCGTCACCGCCATCGATGGTGTCGTTACCGTTTCCACCAAGCAAGCTGTCGTTACCACTGTTTCCAGAGATACGGTCGTCTCCGTCGCCGCCTTCGGCGGTGTCACTGCCAGAACCACCCGACACGCTGTCGTTGCCAATGCCACCGAGGATGGAGTCATCCCCAGAGCCGCCCATCATGGTGTCGTTCCCGAAATCAGAAGCTACCTCCGACCCGCCAACGATGGTGTCATTGAAGTCGGAGCCGATGAGGATGTTGTCGCCATTGTTGCCAGTCAGCCTGACTCTCAATCCAAGGATGAGGGCGTCGGCATTGACATTCAGATCCGTAAGCCCCGGTGCAGCAGTGTCATCCCGGTCCGAGATCGTTACGTTGATCTCTCCGTCTCTATCCCTGACCTCTGTGGACAAGCGCAGCGTCTGGCCAGCAGTAGTGCTCGTGAAGAAGATGGTGTCTTCCCCGTCGCCACCGTCGATCGTCTCCGCGGTGGAGTGGTCAAGCGACGAGACGATGATGAACTCATCCTCGCCGTCACCGCCATCCATGTAGTCCGCGCCGGTCGCGCTGATACGGTTGCTGGGACCTCGACCGCCCTGGATGATGTCGTTACCGTCACCCCCAAAAAACGATTCACTGCCGCTTACCCCATAAAGCACATCGTCGAAGTCAGAGCCGATCACACCCTCGAAGCCGGAGAAACGATCCCACCCGTCGTAACCCACCAACCGGGAAAAGGCGAGATTGAAGATATTGCCGGGATCGAAATCGCCGAATGCCTCACCCCTGTCGGAGACCGGGCTGAATGTAAAGCCTTGACCGAGGTCGACCACGACACGCCCGAGGCTGCCAGAGTAATCCAGCAGATCCTTTCCGGTACCCCCGATCAAGCTGTCGTTACCCGAGCCTCCAGCGACGGTGTCATCACCAGAGCCCCCGGATATGGTGTCGTTGCCGAGGCCACCCGATATGAGATCCCGGCCGGCATCACCGGCCAGCACATCGTTTCCGGAACCTCCGAACATCGTGTCGTCTCCAGCCCCGCCCGCGAGGCGGTCACTGCCGGTATCGCCGAACAGGATGTCGTTGCCAGCGTCTCCCGAGAGCACATCATCTCCGTCGCCACCGAGCAGGATGTCGTTCCCGTTGCCGCCCGAGACCGTGTCCTTGCCGGCACCAGACTGGACGAGATCGTTACCGTTGCCGCCGGAGATGACATCGTTCCCAAAACCACCGATGAGCGTATCGGCGAAGGCGCTGCCAGTCATGTTGACGGTCCCGATGCTTGAGGATTGGTCAATCACTCGGCCCGAATTCGACGAAACCCTGCTTCTGCTCATAACGTTCCCCTAATCTGTGCTGCCCATGCGGTGGTGGATGTATTCCGAATGCTAGCTCCGCGAGTGTACATCAGGTATGGTGTGAGTGCGTTGTGTGCTCGGCCACACAGTATCGGGGGCACGCTCAGAGCACCCGAGATCTCCAGCCAAGGAGTGACTACCGGGCCGCCGGTTGCGCCAGTCTCTCGCCGCTGCGGACGATGATGTTGCCGTCGGCGTCGTGGCGCTTGACCGCCAGCGTCAGCGGCAGCCCACCACGCTTGGCCACGCCCTGGATCTGGCGGACCATGGTGTCTGACAACACCAGCCCTGACGCCAGCAGCAGGACGCCCTTCTGATTCTTCCAGTCGCGCGCCAGGACCAT
>JAIXXL010000019.1 GCA_027490755.1 Betaproteobacteria bacterium | reverse complement strand
GCACCGCGAAATCGACCGCGTGCCCATCGACGAGCTCGAAGGCCGCGTGACTGCCATTCTGCTGACGCCCTACCCGCCCGGCATTCCGCTGCTGATTCCCGGCGAGCGCTTCAACAAGACCATCGTCGACTACCTGAAATTCGTGCGCGAGTTCAACGAGAAGCTGCCGGGCTTCGAGACCGATGTGCACGGGCTGGTGAAGACCGAGGTCAATGGCGTGAAGGGTTATTGCGTGGACTGCGTGCGGCAGTAGTCGCCGGCAGGGACGATGCGAAGGGGAGCCGCGGCTCCCCTTTTTTTTCGTCGGTCGATCTCGAGCCGATGTTCGGACATCTCATCCATGCGAGGGAACTGCACGCCGTTGTCGATGACCCAGACGGCGTTCCCGGCATGGGCAGCCGGGTTCTTCAACCCGGCGTCCGATGACGCACTCCCCTGAAAGGAAATCAGCGATGCACAACGCTACCGACAAGTCCCTGCAGATCACGCCGACCGTCTACAACACCGGCAGCCCCGCGCCGGGAGCGCGCCGGCCCGAGCCGGCCGACGGTGCGCTCGCCAGCCCGGCAAGGCCCCCGGCGATCGCGAGCCGGCCGGTGGCCGTGCCGCCCTTGCAACTCAGGGACCTCGGCAAGATGCCCGTGGTCGTCTCGCCGGACACCTCGCCCGTGAAGTCGCCGACGCAGTCGCCGGTGAAGTCGCCGTCGCCGCGCAAGGTGCTGCGATCCATCTCGGACAAGGCTTCGGCGGCAAAATCCCGCATCGACTGTGCCGTGTCGCCGCGTGCCCGAATGGCAAAGCTGTTCGAGGGCATCGAGTGGAACGATGTCGAGCCGCCTGCGGCGCCGGCGAAGGCGCCGTCACCGGAGTCGTCTGGAAGCCGCAAGCGCAAGGCGGAGCAAGATGACGGCCCGGAGTTGAAGAAAGTTCGTTTCGACGGCACGCCGCACGCAGAGCGCGCCAACGACGGCAAATCCGGCGACTCTTCCGGCGGCACGGCCTGCAGCACCTCCAGCACCTCCAGCAACCCCGGCAGCGCGACGGGCTACGCGATGCAAATCGATCAGCTCGTCGCAGCCCTCGGCAGACCCATCGGGCCGCCACCGCGACCGACGACCCCGGCCCCTGCCGAGCTGACGCCGATCAAGCTGCTGCCCGCGGCAAGTTTCGGCACGCCCTTGCTGCGCAAGCGCCCGCTTGACGTGGTGCCGGAATCGTCATCGAGCCGGAACCAGCCGCTCGACCTGCCTCTGCCGGCGTTGCCGCCTTCTGTCAGTACGCCGTCCGGCAAAAAATCGGCAAGCGACAGGACTCCCGCCCCGATCGAGCTCATCAAGCCCGCGCTCGAACTCGCCGAAAGCCTCGAAAAGGAACTGCAAGCTGCCGAACGCAAGGAACCTCAGGCCAACGCGACACCGAGCTCCCCGGCTTCGCATGACGGCTTTCCCTTCCCTCCGGACCAGCTCGGCAAGCTGGCCATCAGGCGGCGGGCGCACGACAGGGAATGGATTGGCAAGGCCGGTGGCGATTCTGTCGCTGCGAAGCTGCAGCGCAGCCTGGACAAGCTGCAGGCCGACAATGCCGGCCGTATCGACAAGGAGGCCTGCGGTTATCTGCAGGAGTTGTTCGGCCTGCTGCCTGCCGGGGTCAACCACGCCGGCAAAACATTCAATTACCTGCTGATGAAGTCGTTCTACAGCCTCGGCCTAGATCATGTCCAATGGAAGGCGATCGAGCAGCTGCACAAGAATTTCGACCAGCTCGACACTGGCAACGATCCGCAAGGCAGCGCCAGCTTCAAGGCGCAGCTGGGCGAGATCATCGCGGCGAAGAAAGGGTTGATGGCCGTGAGACGGCAAACCGAGCGCGGGGCTGGCGACAGCAGCAGCTGATCACCCGCGCGGCGTGCGCGATGGAATGCTCGGAGGCGGATGACCAAAGATCACCACGCCTCCGCTCACATGGCTGGGCAGCGGCACCAGTCCGTCACCGATGCAGGGGCCATCGACGCAACGGCCATCGTCGACATGGAAAAATGCGGCATGATGGGCGCACATGATCAGCCCGTCCAGGGTCACGAAGGTCTGCGGCTCGTAGTTCAGCGGCAGTGAAAAATGCGGACAGTAATTCAGATACGACCAGACCTGCGGTCCGCGCCGCAGCAGCAGCACCTTGAAGTTTTCCCTGCCCTCGCCGAACGCGATTTCGCGGCCTCCCTGATCCGGAATGTCGGCCATCTCGCACAGCCTGGTGCCGTCGGCCGGACGGTCCGGGTGATCCTGCCAGTTCAATTCATGTTCTCCGCATTGGCCATCGGTTGCGGCGCCCCCAGCGTCCATGCCCATGGCCGTATTTCAACCGACTTGAATACGCCTGCCTGCGAGTACGGATCATCGGCGACGAACTCGGAGACCACGGCAATGTCGTCGGCCTCGACGATGAGCAAGGTACCGTTCGTCGCACTGCCCTGCGTCGTCAGCATCGGGCCGCCGAGATGCACCTTCACGCGATGATTGCACGGATTGCGCAGGTGGGCGCGGTGGATGGGACCGATTTCGCTGCGCTTCTCCGATGCTCCGGGCGCGTCCGTGGCCAGTACGACGAAAAACATCAGCAGCTCCTCAGGCCGCCGGCTCGAGCACGAAATCGTAGGCGACCTTCCACTCGTCGCCGTCACGCTCGATATCGACCACCAGCGAATGCTTGACGCCGAACACCGCATCGGACTCGAGGTAACTGTCGCCCTCGGCAAACAGCTGGGTGACGACCGGCTTGAAGCCGGGTGCGGACACGATGAAATGAATATGCGCGGGACGGTACGGGTGCCGTCCGAGCTTGCCGAGCAGGTGGCCGACCGGGCCGTCGGTGGGAATCGCATACGACACGGGCTTGAGCGTGCGGAAGCGATAGCTGCCGTCGGCAGCCGTATGTACCTTGCCGCAGAGGTGGAATGCTTGCGCGCCGCTGTCCTGCATGTGGTAAAGGCCGTTCGGCGCGGTCTGCCAGACGTCGAGCACTGCGTTGGCCAGCGGCTTGCCGGCCAGGTCGGTCACCCTGCCGCTGACGACCACGCCGGGACCTTCGCCGGGTGCCAGGTCCGCGCCGGTATCCTGCTCCGGCGCGCCTTCCTGGTAGAACGGTCCCAGCACGCTCGACTCGGTCGCGCCGTCCGGCTTGCGGTTGTTGATCGCATCCATCAGCATCGACACGCCCAGGGTATCGGACAGCAGGATGAACTC
>JAIXXL010000042.1 GCA_027490755.1 Betaproteobacteria bacterium | reverse complement strand
CGGGCTCGCGACGGTCGCCCTCGCGGCGCGGCGGACGGTCTCCAGTTGCCGGCTTTGCGCCCCAGGGCTTTGCGGCGCCGGGCTCGCGACGGTCGCCCTCGCGGCGCGGCGGACGGTCACCTTCGCGGCGTGGACGCCCATCATCGCTGCGATGCGGCCGCTCGGACCGCTCTCCGCGCGAGGACTTGCCGGTAGTCCCGGCATCCCGCACCTGAGGCGGCGTTCCAGGCGCCTCCCCGCCACGGACCCGGGCCTTGACCCTGCGCACCCCAACCTTGTGGGTGGGGTTGGCGGTTGTTGTGCTTCGCGGACTTGAGAGTTTCAGTGTGCGTTTGGTCATGACACGATTGTCTCACCTGCGTCCGCCAGTTCACGCCGGGCATCTCTAGAATCGCGACGATGACCGCCTTCCACTGCATCGAGGACCTGCGTCGCGCTGCCCACCGGCGCGTGCCTCGTATGTTCATGGATTACCTTGAATCTGGCAGCTGGAGCGAATCGACGCTGCACGCCAACCGAGCCGCGTGGGACACCATGCCGCTGCGGCAGCGGGTCGCGGTGGACGTGTCGCGGCGAACTCTGGCAACCACACTGCTTGGCCGTGCCGCAAGCCTGCCGCTTGCCATGGCCCCGCTCGGGTTGCTGGGCATGCAGCGCGCCGATGGCGAGATTCTTGCTGCGCGGGCTTGCGCCAATGCAGGTGTCCCCTTCGTGCTGTCGACCATGTCGATCAGTCCGTTGGAGGCAGTTGCGGCGGCGAGCCCGTCCCCCCTCTGGTTCCAGCTGTACATGATGCGCGACCGCGGCGTGGTCGCGGCACTGATCGAACGTGCCCGAGCCGTTGGCTGCGGTGCGCTGGTCCTTACGCTCGACCTCCAGGTTCTGGGCAAGCGCCACGCCGATGTCCGCAACGGCCTCTCCGCCCCGCCACGCCTGACACCGCGCACAATGCTCGACCTGGCGCGTCATCCGCTGTGGTGCCTGCGACTTCTCGGCACCCGGCACCGGGGCTTCGGCAATCTGCAAGGCCTGCTACCGGCCGGCACCGATACGCGCTCGCTGGTCAGCTGGATCGAGACCCAGTTCGATCCGGCCGTGACCTGGCTCCACGTCGAGTGGGTACGCCAGCGTTGGGATGGGCCGCTCATCATCAAGGGCATCCTCGACGCCGAGGACGCACGGCTGGCGGTCGAAGCCGGCGCTGACGCGGTGGTGGTGAGCAACCACGGTGGGCGGCAACTCGACGGCGCGCCGGCCAGTGCGCACGCCTTGCCCGACGTTCTGCAGGCAATCGGTAGCCGCGCCGAGGTGCATGTGGACGGCGGCATCCGCAGCGGTCAGGACCTGCTGCGAGCGCTGGCGCTTGGCGCGCGCGGCGTCTGGGCTGGGCGGACGCTGGGCTACGGGTTGGCCGCGGACGGCGAACGCGGCGTGACGCGGGCAATCGACATCCTGCGCGAGGAGCTCGACCGCAGCATGGCGCTGACCGGCCAGACCGACGCCGCCGCCATCAGCCGCGCTGCGCTGGTCGCGAGCCGGGCTTGCGACGCGCCTTAACCCACCACCATCCGCGTGAACGGCCAGACATAGGCCTGCAGTGTCACCCATACTCCGACCAGCGCCGCCAGCGCGATCGAGTGCGGCAGCACGAACCGCAAGATGGTGCCCTCGTGGCCTACCCAGCGCGTGGCGGTTGAGGCGACGACGATCGACTGCGCATCGATCATCTTTCCCATCACCCCACCCGAACTGTTGGCGGCACCCATCAGATTCGCGGACAGCCCCAGCTGCTCGGCAGCGACCTTCTGCATGCCGCCGAACAGTACGTTCGATGCCGTATCGGAGCCGGTAAGCGCAACGCCGAGCCAACCCATCAAGGTGCCGAAGAAAGGATAGAAAGCCCCGCTGGCAGCAAACGCCAATCCCAGCGTCGAATCCATGCCGGAGAAATGCGTGAGCGTGCCAAGTCCGACCATCAGGATGATCGTCAGCAGCGAGGTGCGCAGCGCCCACAGGTTTTCGAGGTAGACGCGCAGCATGGCGAGGGGACCAAATCCCAACACCGCCCCACCGAGCAACGCGGCCAGCAGGATCGCGCTGCCGGTGGCCGAGAGCAGGTTGAGCGTGTAAACAGCCGCGATGCCGGTAGGCTCGGCAACCACCGGCGGCACCTTGCCGATTGCGCCGTCAAGCAAAGCGAACGGGAACTTGGGCGCGAGCAGCTCGTTGAGTGCTGCCTTGAGCGCCGGCTGCCCCCAGACAAAGACCAGCAGCACAAGGATGAGCCACGGCGCCCAGGCGCGGAAGAGATCAGAGCGGCTGGCCGTGGCGACGCTAGCCGCTGCCTGGCCTGCCGCCGGACCATGCTCGGCAGTCGACTCCGCCTCGAACGACAGACCCGCCTTCAGCCACACCGTCTTCGGCCGCCAGAGGCGCAGGAAACCCACCAGCGCCGCGATCGAGCAGACCGCCGCGACGATATCGACCAGCTCCGGCCCAACGAAGTTTGAGACGAGGAACTGTGGGATGGCGAAAGCCGCGCCGCAGACCGCGATGGCCGGCCATACCTCCCACATGGCGCGGCGGCCAGCGAAAGCCCAGATCAGCCAGAAGGGCACCAGGAGTGAGAACACCGGCAACTGCCGGCCGATCATCGCGGTCACCGCCAGAGCGTCGTAGCCGTGCACCTTTGCCAGGGTGAGCACCGGCGTACCCAACGCACCAAAGGCCACCGGCGCGGTATTGGCAAGCAGCGACAGGCCAGACGCGGCGAGCGGGGTGAATCTGAGGCTGATGAGCAGGGCGGCGGTCACCGCCACGGGAGTGCCGAACCCTGCCGCACCCTCAAAGAACGCCCCCAGCGAGAACGCAATGAGCAGCAGTTGCAGCCGCCGGTCAGGCGTGATGCCGCCGATGGCCCGCTGCAGCAGCGCCAACGAGCCGCTCTCCTCGGCCATGCGGTACATGAACAGGATGTTGAGCACGATCCAGCCGATCGGGAACAGCCCGTTGAGCCCCCCGAACGCGGCCGAGGCCAGGGCCAGTTGCAGCGGCATGGCGTACACCGTCACCGCGATCAACATCGCGCAGAGGATGCCAAGCAGCGCCGCCAGATGGGCTCGGATATGGAATACCCCGAGCGCCGCGAGCATGACCACCACCGGCACGCCCGCTAGCAGTGTGGAGACCGCCATTCCGCCGAGCGGATCGTAGTTCTGCAGCCAGACCGGGGCCATGTACCCTCCTCCCGCGTTTTCAACGGTACCTGTACAGCATCGGCATGCGCGGGTAAAGCACCCAGGGGCCGACTCGCGGTCCTGCTCGGCTACCATCGCAGCATGGACTTCGTCTCAACGTCGACGCAGCGCCCGCTGCCCGCGGCCATCCGGCTCGACCCGCCGGCTGACGCGACCCTTTTCGCTGCACTGCGGCAGGCGTCCATCCTGTACCGCGGGCGGCCAGGCGGCATCGAAGATTCCAGCGGCCACGTCGGCCGCGAAGATCTGGTCAAGCGCAGCCTCGGCGCAGCGCGCATCGTCTCCCACCTGGCACCGCCCGGTGGCGTGGTCGGCATCCTGCTGCCGAACGTCGCCGGCACGCTCGCGGCGCTGATCGGCTGCGGCGCAGTGGGCCGAGTCCCGGCCATGCTCAACTACGGCGCCGGCAGCGAGGCCATCAACGAGGCCTGTCGCGCGGCGCAGGTGCGGGCCATCGTCACCTCGCGTGCCTTTGTCGAGAAGGCCGACCTCGGTCCGGTCGTCGCACGCCTCGAGACGCCGCTGCACTTCATCGAAGACCTGCGCGAGGGCCTTGGCCTGGCCGACAAACTGTGGATCGCTGCGGCCCTCGTTCTGCCGGGCCTGGTCCTGCCACGCGGCGACCGCGACTCTCCGGCGGTCATCCTCTTCACCTCCGGCTCGGAAGGCTCACCCAAGGGCGTCGTCCTTTCACACCGGGCCCTGCTCGCCAACATCGCGCAGATTCTTTCGGCGCTGGAGGTCGGTACCGATCACGCGGTGTTCAATGCCCTGCCGGTGTTCCACTCTTTCGGGCTGACGGCCGGGGCCCTGCTGCCGCTCCTCACGGGCATGCGCTGCATCCTTTATGTGAGCCCCCTGCACTATCGGCAGATCCCGGGTCTGATCCGACAGTCGCGGGCCACCATCCTGTTCGGCACCAGCACCTTCCTGCGCCACTACGCAGACCATGCCGAGCGCGGCGACTTTGGCACGCTGCGGCTGGTCGTCGCCGGCGCCGAGCGCTTGACCGACGAGGTGCGCCAGCGCTGGCAGCGCGATTTCGGCATCGACATCCTCGAGGGCTACGGCTGTACCGAGACGGCGCCGGTGCTCGCAGTGAATGTGCCCGGCGCCAACCGGCCCGGCACCGTCGGCCGGCTACTGAACGGCATTGAGGGACGCGCGGTGCCGGTCGAAGGCATCGAGGCCGGCGGCAGCCTTCAGGTGCGCGGGCCCAACATCATGAGCGGTTACCTGCGTCCGGCCGCGCCCGGGGTGCTTGAGCCGCCCTCCACCGCACTGGGACCCGGCTGGTACGACACCGGCGACATCGTCGAGATCGACGCCGAGGGCTATGTGCGCATCGCCGGCCGCGCCAAGCGCTTCGCCAAGGTCGCCGGCGAGATGGTGTCCCTGGCGCTGAGCGAGGACCTCGCCCGTCACGCGCGGCCGGAACACCTGCACGCGGCTGCGCGCGCCGCAGACCGCCAGCGCGGCGAGCGCATCGTGCTGTTCACCACCGCTGCCGATCTGCACCGTCAGGATCTGGCCCATGCCGCGCACCAGATCGGAGTGCGAGAACTCGCCATCCCGAGGCATATCGTGGCACTCGACGCATTACCACTGCTGGGCACGGGCAAGATCGACCACCGTGCACTGGCACACATGGCCGAATCGCTGCCGGAGGACTGAAGCGTGGCCGCCCCCAAAGAACGTCCGCCCGTCACCCCTTTGGTCAAGGACGCTGCCGCCCTGAATGCGGCCAGCAAGGCTTCTAGTGCGGGTCAGGCGCCACACCATCTGCTCCTGTTCCATGAGGACCCGCCCACCGAGTGGCTGAAGGGCGTTGCGCTCGAATGCGGGGCCCGCGGCCTTGAGCGGATCGGGCATCTCGGTTTCCGCCTGCTTTGGGTGCAACGCCCCGAGATCGCTCACGAGGTGGTCCCGGTCAACGCCCCGGAGGCGCACGACTGGGCGCTGGTGCCGGCAGGTCGCAAGGTCACCGACTTCGGCATGCTGGTCTGCGACATGGACGCCACATTGATCGAGAACGAGTGCGTCGATGAACTCGCTGCACTATTGCCTGACCCGGCACCTGTCATCGCGCTGACCACACTGGCGATGGAGGGCCGCATCCCGGTCGAGGAGAGCCTGCGACGCCGCATCGATGCCATCGGCGGCATGCCGGAGCGGGCGATCCGCGCCATCCTGGCCAACCGCATCAGCGTGCGACCGGGTGCCGAGCGCCTGATGCGCTTGGCCCGCACCGCCGGCTGGCCGATCGTCCTCGCCACCGGAGGCTTCTCACAGTTCGCCGAACCGATCGCCGGGCGCCTGGGCATCAACGACATCATCTGCAACAGCCTCGACATCGAGGACGAGCGGCTCAAGGGCACCTTCAGCGGGACCATCGTCGACGGCCCCAGCAAGGCGCTGGCGGTGGCCGGGGTGGCCAAGCGGCTCGGGCTCAAGATGCGGCAGATGATCGCGCTGGGCGATGGCGCCAACGACAGCGTGCTGCTGCGCAACGCCGGCATGGGTGTGGGAATACGCCCCAAACCGGTCATCGCCGAGATCGCCGATCACAGCCTGCACCACGCCCCACTGGACGCGGTGTGGTACCTGGCAGGCGGGGAATGACCGGCCGGCTTGGCTATCATGCCGGCATGAATACACGCACCCGATTGCCCTGGCTCTGGATCCTGGTCGCGCTGATCGGCGCCTTCAGCCTGGCGCAGGTCGCCGTCTTCCGCGGCGAGACAGTGAACGCCGCCTGGCTCCTCGCCGCAGCGGTCTGTATATACCTGCTGGCCTACCGCTTCTACGCCGCCTGGATCGCCGCCAAGGTTCTATGCATCGACCCCACCCGCGCCACGCCCGCGGAGCGCCTCGACAACGGCCGTGACTTTGTCACCACGCATAGATGGGTGGTGTTCGGGCACCACTTCGCGGCCATCGCCGGCCCCGGCCCGCTGATCGGGCCGACCCTCGCCGCACAGTTCGGCTACCTGCCCGGGACGCTCTGGATCCTGGCCGGTGGCGTTCTCGGCGGCGCGGTGCAGGACATGGTCGTGCTGTTCCTGTCGACCCGCCGCGACGGCCGCTCGATCGGGCAGATGGCGCGCGACGAACTGGGCAACGTCGGCGGCGCTGCTGCGTTGGTCGGCACCTTCCTCATCATGCTCATCCTCATCGCCGTGCTGGGGCTGGTGGTGGTCAACGCGATGAAGCACAGCCCCTGGGCGACCAGCACGGTGGCGGCGACCATCCCCATCGCGCTGGTGGTCGGGCTCTACCTGCGCTACCTGCGTCCGGGGCGGGTGCTGGAGGGCACGGCGATCGGCCTGGTCCTGCTGGCGCTGGCCGTACTCGGCGGTGGCTGGGTCTCGACCCACGAGACCTTGGCGCCCCTGTTCGACCACGACGCGCTGCCGCTGGCGGGCGGCGTCATCGTCTACGGCTTCGCCGCGGCGGTGCTGCCGGTCTGGCTGTTGCTGGCTCCGCGCGACTACCTCTCGACCTTCGTCAAGCTTGGCACCGTGCTGCTGCTGGCGGTCTGCATCGCCGTGCTGCGCCCCGAGATCCACATGCCTGCGGTCACCCAGTTCGTCGACGGCAGCGGCCCGATCTTCGGCGGCAAGTTATTCCCCTTCGTCTTCATCACCATCGCCTGCGGCGCCATCAGCGGCTTCCACTCTCTCATCTCGTCGGGTACCACGCCGAAACTCATCGCCAGCGAAGCCGACATCCGTCTGGTCGGGTACGGATCGATGCTGCTCGAGTCTCTGGTCGCGGTCATGGCACTCACCGCCGCCACGGTGCTCGAGCCCGGCGTCTACTTCGCCATCAACAGCCCGGCCGGCGTGGTCGGCGCCGACCTGACCCAGGCGGTCGCAACCATCAGCGGCTGGGGCTTCCCGGTCACCGCAGCGCAGATGCAGGGCCTGGCCGAGCAGATGGGCGAGGCGACGCTGCTGTCGCGCACCGGCGGCGCGCCGAGTCTGGCGGTGGGCATGGCCTCGATCCTCAGCGCGGCGTTCGGCGGCGGCCTGCTGGCCCTCTGGTACCACTTCGCCATCATGTTCGAGGCAGTGTTCATCCTCACCACACTGGATGCCGGCACGCGGGTGGGCCGCTTCATGCTGCAGGACATGCTCGGCAACGTCGTCCCCGCGCTAGGTCGCACCTCTTGGTACCCCTCGGTGCTGCTCTGCAGCGCGCTGGTGGTGGCCGGCTGGGGCTACTTCCTCTACGTCGGCGTGATCGACCCCAACGGCGGTGTGAACATCCTCTGGCCGCTGTTCGGCATCTCCAACCAGATGCTGGCGAGCATCGCTCTGGCGGTCGCCACCGGCACCCTGGTGCGCACCGGCAAGGGCCGTTTTGTCTGGATCACGGCGCTGCCGCTGGCCTGGCTCGCCACCATCACCACCTGGGCAGCCGGCCAGAAGCTTTTCAGCGAAGATCCGCGGGTCGGCTTCCTCGCCGCGGCACGCGACCTTGCCGACAAGCTTGCAGCCGGTGTGCTGCCGCCAGAGAAAGCTGCCGTCGCGCCGCAACTCATCTTCAACCAGCAACTCGACGCGGTGCTGACGACCCTGTTCGTCTGCGTTCTGTGGACGGTCATCGCGGCGATGCTGCTGGGGGTGCAGCGTCACCTTGCCGGCACCTGCACGCGGGCGAGCAGCGAGGCGTCGTACGTGCGCACACGGCTGGCCGGGCCCGGGGCCATATCGCAATGAACCAGACGCTGAGGGCCCTGCTCGATACCGTGCGGGCGTTGACTGGCGACGACGCCTACGAGCGCTATCTGCTTCGCCACCAGGGCCTGCACCCGGACCTGCCAGCGCTGACCCCGTCCGAGTTCTACGCCAGCGAGGTGGAGCGTCGTTACAGCGGCGTCGCCCGCTGCTGCTGACACCTCCGCCAGCGATGAACAGGGCCCATATCGGCCGCTTCGCGCCCTCTCCCACCGGCCCGCTGCACGTCGGCTCGATGCTCACCGCACTGGCCAGCTGGCTCGACGCCCGCGCCAGCGGCGGCACCTGGCACCTGCGTATCGAGGACCTCGACACCCCGCGTTGTACGGCAGCTGCCGAGCGCGACATCCTGCAGACGCTTGCCGGCTGGGGCCTGCACCACGACGGGCCATTGACCCGCCAGAGCAACCGCACTGCGGCCTACCAGGCGGCGTTGTCGCAGATGGCGGCCCATGTCTACCCCTGCGGCTGCTCGCGTCGCGAGATCGCTGATTCATCGGTGCGCGGTATCGACGGTCCGGTCTACCCGGGCACCTGCCGGACCGGCCTGGGTGAGCGGGAGGCGCGCGCGGTCCGGGTACGCGTCGACGACGCGGACATCGCCTTTGTCGATCGGCTGCAGGGCGAGGTCCGGCAGAGGCTGTCGCGGGATACTGGCGACTTCGTGCTCCATCGTGCCGACGGTCTGTTCGCCTACCAGCTGGCGGTGGTGGTGGATGATGCCGAGTTGGGCGTCACCGACGTCGTCCGTGGCGCCGACCTGCTCGACAGCACGCCAAGGCAGGTCTATCTGCAGCGCCTCCTCGGCGCACCGACGCCGCGCTACCTGCATGTACCGGTGCTTCTGGACGCCAGCGGCGAGAAGCTGAGCAAGCAGACGCTGGCGCGCGCTGTCGGCGCCGCCGATGCCCCCGAACTGCTCGACCTCCTGCTGGCCTGCCTCGGCCAGCCGGCCACAGGGCCAGGCACCCTGCCCGACCGACTGCAGCGTGCGGTCGACGCCTGGCGGCCCGCGCAGATCCCTGCGCTCCGAGGCATCCCGGCCGGTCCGCTGCACACCCAGACATCACGCCAAGGAGTCACCGCTAAATGAGTTCAACCCCTCTCTCGCAACTGCGCCAGGCGCTGGCTGGGCTCGCCCTGCTGCTGCTCGCCGGCAGCGCAGCGGCTGGCCCCTTCGGTCAGGGCCTGCTGTGGCGTATCGAGCCGCCAGGTGGCGCTGCCCCCAGCCATATCTATGGCACCGTCCACGTCGACGACGCGCGCGCGCTCAAGCTGGCGCAGCCCGTGCGCGACGCGCTGGCGGCCAGCGGCCAGCTGGCGCTCGAACTGGTCACCGATGCCGACAGCGCCGAGGCCTTCGCCGCCGCATCGCAGCTTCCCGAGGGCCAAAGCCTGGGCGCGCTGCTTGGCGCGAAAGACTACGCCCTGGTCGAGGACATCCTGCGCAACCGCTACGGCATCCCGTCGTACGTCGCCGAGCGGATGGCACCATGGTCGGCCTATGTCACGCTGAACCTGCCGGGGCCGCGCATGGGGTTCACGGTCGACGAGCTGCTGCACCGCATCGCGCTGAAGCAGAACAAGCCGGTGGTCGCGCTGGAGACTGTGGAGGCGCAGATCGGCGCCATGCAGGGCATCCCGATGGCGCAGCAACTGTTGCTGTTGCGCAGCGTGGCGGGCCACCACGACGAAGTGGTGAAGATGGTCAAGCAGCTGATCGAGTACTACCTGCGCGAGGACCTCGACGGCATCCTGCACCTGCAGGACGCGCTCGACGCCTCGCTCGGGGACGATGTGCGCGCCGCGCAGGACGCGCTGGTGGAGCGCGTGCTGATCGGCCGCAACGCGGGGATGGCGCAGCGCACCGCAAAACTGGCCGACGCTGGCGGCGCATTCGTCGCCGTCGGCGCGCTGCACCTGCAGGGCGAGCGCGGCGTCCTCGCCGAGCTCGAGCGGCGCGGTTACCGCGTCACGCGGGTGCCTCTGGATGGCAAGCGCTAGCGCCGCCCCGGCTTTAACGGCCCGTTAGCCGGCGCCCCCCGTTCAACCGTCCTTGTCGCCATCAACGGCGCTGTCATCCGGGGCCGTGTCGCCATCCGCGAACGGTAGCGGCAGACCTGGCGTGCCAGCATCCGCCGCCTCGACGCGTTTGCGGAGGCCATCCGGGACCTGCTTCGATGCCTTCACCCCTAGATCCCGCAGCATCTCGGTCTGGCGCAGCAGCCCGCCGGTGCCGCCAAACCGGGTCAACGCCTGGTCATAGGCGCCCTGAGCCTGGCCGAGCTTTTCGCCGACGTTGTTGAGCGACTCGGTGAAGCCGCTGAACTTCTCCAGCAGCGCGGCGCCGCGTTCGGCGATGAGCAGCGCGTTGCGGTTCTGGTCCTCCTGCCGCCAAAGGTGCGCGACCGTGCGGACGACAAACAGCAGCGTCGACGGACTCACCAGCAACACATTGCGCGACCAGGCCTCCTGAAAAAGGCGATCGTCGCGGCCGATCGCCAGCATGAAAGCCGACTCGATCGGCACGAACATCAGAACGAAATCCAGTGAACCGATGTTGTAGAGCTGCTGGTAGTTCTTCTCCGACAACCCGCGGATATGCTGACGCACGGAATCCACATGGGCACGCTGGGCCGCCTCCCGCGCGGGGTCATCCGTGGCGGCGTGCAACTCGTCCCAGGCCACCAGCGAGACCTTGGCGTCGATCACCAGATGACGGTCGCCGGGCAGGTGCACCACGACGTCGGGCTGGACCCGACCGTCGCTGGTGTTGTGGCTGACCTGCACGTCATAGTGCGTGCCCTCGCTCAGTCCGGCCATCTCGAGCACGCGGCCGAGCATCAGCTCGCCCCAGTTGCCGCGCGTCTTGGCCGAGCCCTTCAGCGCCTCGGTGAGGTTCTGCGCGTCGGTACGAAGCGTCTGATTGAGCCTGGCCAGCTCTTCGACCTGATGCTTGAGCGCCGAGCGCTCCAGACCCTCGGTACGGTAGACCTCCTCGACCTTGGCCTTGAACTCGTTGATCTGCAGGCTGAGCGGCTGCAGCAGCGACTGCAGTCCGGTCTGACTCTGCTGGGCGAAAGCCTGCGAACGCTGCTCGAGCACCTTCTGCGCCAGCACCTCGAAGCTGGCGGCAAGTTCGGCGCGCACCTTGTCCAGCTGCCCCAACGCCACCTGATGGCGCTGCCGCTCTACCTCGAGATCGGTCGCAGCTTGCTCCCGAGTGGTCTGCAACTCGGCGGCCGCGCGCGCGCGCTCATCGAGCAACAGGCGGTCGCCCCGCGCACGCTCGTCGGCCAGGGCCGCTGTCGAACGCTCGCGCTCCATGGCGAGTTCCTGCTGGGCGCGTTGGCGCTCGGTGTCCATCTCGCGCTGCAGGCGCGCGGCGTCGGTTGCAGCCTGCTGCTGAAGCGCCTCGAGCCTGGCCTGCAGCGCCGCCGAGCCATCACCGCCGCGGCCGCGGGCGACGAGCCAGCCGATCGCGCCGGCCAGCACCGCCAGGACAACCGCCGTGATCAGGGAAACGCTCTCCATGCCTTCGCCTCGTCTATGCTTCGGCCCGCAGTATGCCGGCCGCTGGGCTCACCATGCGAGCCTGCTCCGCCACCCCAAGACCCGATCACCGACAAACCCTTCCGGAGAATCGCCCATGACCATCGCACTGTGGTGCATCCTCGCCGCCGGCCTGCTGCCGATCGCCGCCGCGGCGACCGCCAAGTGGGGCTTCGAGAACTACGACAACGCCAACCCGCGCGAGTGGCTGTCACGCCAGACCGGCTTCCGGGCGCGTGCCAACGCGGCGCAGCAGAACAGCTACGAGGGGCTGCCGCTGTTCGTCGGGGCGGTGATGGTCGCCAGCTTCACCCAGGGGCCACAGGCCATCATCGACCAGCTGGCGGTGTTGTACGTGTTGCTGCGTATCGCCTACCTGATCTGCTACCTCGGCGACCGCCCCACCCTGCGGTCTCTGGTTTGGATCGGCGGCGTGGCATGCAACATCGCCCTGTTCGCAGTGGCCAGCCGGCCGCCGGTCTGACCAAGCGACAGGAGTCGACACATGCCGCACGGTGCCTGGGAGGTGATCATCGAGTTCGCAGTGATCCTGCTCTGCCCGATCATCTACCCGCTCTACCTTAGGCAGCAGGGCGCCAGCCGCGCCGACGCGTGGCGCCACTTCGGCTGGTTTGCCGCCATCTATGCACTGATCGCCGTGGTCGCGGTCACTGCTTGGCTACGACACGCAGGGTATTTGACCTAGACAACATCTATATCCTGGCCTAATCTTGAATCTGACGCGGTAGTGCAATCGGCGGACCTGATGTGCCACGCGTTGCCAGCACCCGGCGGAGACGTACCGCTCGTTCTGAAGGTCATGGAAGGAGGAGGAACGGTCGCTTCGCCGGGTCTTTTTTTGCCCGCCGACTGCGTACTGCCCGCCCCCTGCGCAACATCACGGCGGCACCCGGGCAGGCCGCGCTAGACTGGTCGCGCCATGGCCACCGCGCTGATCTCCCACCCCACCTGTCTGCGCCATGATCACGGCCCCGGCCACCCCGAGTGCCCGGCTCGACTGCGCGCGATCGACGATCAGTTGGTGGCTTCCGGGCTGATGGACCACCTGCAGCGCGTCGAGGCGGTTGCAGCGACCCGCGACCAGCTGCTGCGCGCGCATGACGAGTCGCTGTTGCGCTGGATCGAGAGCCAGTCACCCTCCACCGGGCTGGTGCACCTGGGTGACGACATCACACTCAACTCCTGGAGCCTGCAGGCGGCCAAGCTGGCCGCCGGTGCGGTGGTGCAGGCGGTCGACATGGTGACGGGCGGCGAGGCAGACAACGCCTTCTGCAGCGTGCGACCACCCGGGCACCACGCCAGCCGCGACCACTCGTCGGGCTTCTGCATCTTCAACAACATCGCCGTCGGCGCACTGCACGCGCTCGAGCACCATGGGCTGCAGCGCGTCGCCGTCTGCGACTTCGACGTGCACCACGGCAACGGCACCGAGGCCATCTTCCACGAGGATGCACGGGTGCTGCTGTGCTCGTCTTTCCAGCACCCTTTCTACCCCTACAGCGGCGCCGACAGCGGCAATGCGCACATCGTCCCTACGCCGCTGCCGGCATGGAGCGAAGGCGACGCCGCGCGTGAGATGGTAGAGAAGGTCTGGCTGCCGGCACTGGAGGCCTTCAAGCCGCAGATGCTGTTCATCTCGGCCGGATTCGACGCCCACCGCGAGGACGACATGGCCATGCTCGGCTGGCGCGAGACCGACTACGCGTGGATCACCATGCAGCTGAAGGCGTTCGCTGACCGCCACTGCGGCGGGCGCATCATCTCGGCGCTCGAGGGCGGCTATGCGCTCAGTGCACTGGGCCGCAGCGTGGCGGCCCACATCCGGGTGCTTGCGGGGCTCTAACGCCGGTTGCTACACGGGCAAGCCTAGAACTTCTTTCCAACGCCCACGCTGAATACCCAAGGATTGATGTCGAGCTTGTCGATCTTGCCTAGGGTCGCCAGGCTCACATCGGTCTGTATCCAGACCTTCTTCAGGTCCACGTTGAGCAACCAGCCGTTGTCGAGGTTGTAGTCGGCGCCGAACTGAAGGGCTGGCCCCACGCTGTTGCGTTGGGTATGGATGGCGCCCGCCAGCAAGCTGTTGTCCGTTAAGCGGGTATAGTTTATACCCACACCGACATAGGGGTCTATGGTTTGGTCTGGTCGGAAATGCCACTGCAGCGTCAAGGTCGGCGGGAGCAAGTTAACGCTGCCCAAGGGTGCAGCATTGCTGGGAATCGCGCTGGATTCGATATCGACCTTGTGACGGGTGCCGATCGCCAGGATGAGTTCTGCGGCGACGTTATCAGTGAAGTAATACGACAGGTCGAGTTCCGGGATTGTGTTCGAATCCACCACCAGCCAATCGCTACCGCTGCGAGGATTCCCACCGACACCGTCGGCGAGATCCAGCTCGCTTTTATCCTCCGGGCTCACGTGTGTGGCCCGCAGCCGCACCACCCAGTCGCCTTGCTCGGCCTGCACCGGCAAGGCGACGCTTCCTGTGAAGGCTGTCGCGATCAGGGGGAAAAGATACTTGTTCATGGTCTTCTTTCGTCGGTCAAGGAAACGTCTGCGCGGACGAATCTAGGGCAGCGGATCGCCATGTCGCCTGACACAGGTCAGCCGCAGGCATCTTCCGCGGCGACTAAACGGCCATCAGCCACCAGAGGGGCCCTGAGGTGAGTCAGGCTGAGCGACAGTTCCACGGGGTCCGCATCACCGAATCCCAAAACCATGCGGGGTCACGCAGTTCGGCGAAGGCGGCCTGTTCGAACTGTTCGCTTCATGAGCTCTGCCTCTCGGGCGGACTCGACGAGGTCGACCTCGAGGCGGTCGACCAGATCGTTGCCCAGCGCCGCCGCATCCCCAAGGGCGAGGCTCTGTTCGGTGTCGGCGAGCCGTTCCGCTCTCTCTATGCGGTGCGGTTCGGCCTCTTCAAGACAGAGGGCCTGATGCCAGATGGCCGCGAGCAGGTCACTGGCTTCCAGATGGCCGGCGACTTGCTCGGGCTGGATGGCATCAGCAGCGATCGACACTTCTGCAAAGCGGTGGCGCTGGAGGATAGCGAGGTCTGCGTCATGCCCTTCACGGAGATGGAATCGCTAAGCCGTGCCGTCCCAGCCCTGCAGCACAACCTGCACCGGGTGATGAGCCGCGAGATGGTTCAGGACCGCAACCTGCTGGTGCTGCTGGGCAGCGCGCAGGCTGCCGAGCGACTCGCCGCCTTCCTCCTTAACCTGTCACAGCGCCAAGCCCAGCGCGGCTACTCGGCATCTGAGTTCATCCTACGCATGACGCGTGATGAGATCGGAAGCTACCTCGGCCTGACGCCCGAGACTGTGAGCCGCACCTTCACCAAGCTGCAGAAGAATGGCCTCATCGAGGTCGCGCAGAAGCACATCCGCATCCCCGACCTCGCTGCGCTGAGGACATTAATCGGCTGCTAGGGCCGATTCTGCCTGACGGGGCTTTCGCCCCTGCCAATAGCTTGGCCCATCTGGCCCCGCTGGCGGCCGTCTCACGGCACCGCCAGCGGCGCTCCGACCGGCATGCTCCACTCCCCACCCAGCGCCTTGTTCAGCGCGATGGTGTCGGTGGCAAGCGTCCCACGCGCCTGGTTGAGCGCAAGCTCGGTGGCGAACAGCACGCGCTCGGCCTCCGCGACATCGAGGAAGGTGGTCAGCCCGACACGGTGACGCTCGCGCGCGATGGCGGCGGTGTCGCGGTCTGCCAGCACCTGTCGCTCCAGCGCACCGATGCGCTGGCTGCCCTGCTCCACGGCGTTGAGTCGCTGCTCGACCTCGCTCACCGCGCTGCGCACGGTCTGCACATAACGCCAGATCAGCTCAGCGGCTTGGGCATCGCGTTGCTCGATCTGCGCTGCCAGTTGCCCGGCGTCGAAGATCACGCCGTTCAGAGCGACCGCCAGCGAGAAAGGGTTGAACCAGCCGGTGCCCGGCGTGATGTCGGTCGCGCCCAGGCGGCCGGTGAAAAGCAGCCGCGGCAAGCGGTTGGCCTTCGCCACGCCGACGTTGGCGATGGCCTGCGCCGCCTGCCTTTCAGCGCGGCGGATGTCGGGCCGGCGCTCCAGCAGTTCAGCCGGCAGCACGCCGGTCGGCACCGGCAACGCCAGTGGGCCATCGCCGGTGCTTATGCGCGCGGACAGCGCACCGGGTTGAAGCCCACAAAGAAACTCGAGAGAGAGCTTTGCCGACTCGCCCGCCTGCAGTGTCTGTGCCAGGCTGGCGTTGGCGAGCTGGTATTGCGACTCGGCGCGGGAGAGTTCGTCGCCGCTGGTCAGTCCGGCGCGCACCCGCTGACGCACGATGTCGCGGGTCACGTCACGCGATTCGATGGTCTGGCGCGTGTAGCTGGCGTTGCGGGCGCTGGTGCGGTAGTTCATGTACTGCACCGCCACCTCGCTGACCAGCGCCAGACGCACGTCGGCGATGTCGGCCTCGCTGGCGGCCACGCCCCCTCTGGCGGCCTCGCGGCTGCGCCGTATGCCGCCCCAGATGTCGGCCTCCCAAGAGGCATCGAACTGCGCGTTGAAGGTCTCGGTGATGGGTGTGAGCGGTGTGGTCGGCAACGTCCGCGCGCGCGACTCGCCGGTGCTGCCGTTCAGCGTCGGGAACATCCGCGCATCGGCGCCACGCTGCACCGCCCGCGCCGCCCGCAACCGCTGCAGGGCGGCTTGCACGTCGGGGTTGGCGTCCAGCGCCGCCTGCTGCAGTTCAGTCAGCAGCGGGTCACCCAGGGCTTGCCACCACTCGCCGACGCGCCCGGTCTCGGCCGCACGCGTGTCGCTGAAGCGTTCGGGGACCTGAACCTTGGGTCGCAGGAAGTCAGGGCCGACCATGCTGCAACCAGCCAGACCGCCCGCCAGCAGCGCGGCCCAAGCCCAGCGCGGCAAACATGCCCAGAAACGCATCGCTGTCACGGCACCTTGCGCTCGGCCCCGCCCGGCGCCGACGTCGTCGGCGCGGCGGCTGCAGGTTGTACTGGTGCTGCATCCGTCGCCTCGGCCGGCGTCTCGATGAATACGTCGAGCAGCATGCCGGGGTAGGCGCGCAACCGGCTCTGGTCGAAGGCGTAGATGACCTGCAGCACGCGCGTATCGACACGCTCGATCGAACTGCCGGTGAGCGAGGTCTTGCCGACCAGCAGGGGCTCGACGCGCACAAAGCTCAGGTCGGACGCCAGCGCCTTGTTGCCACGCAGGAAGCCGCGCGCCTTGCTGCCGGGCACAAAACGCCAGGCGATGTTCTCGTCGATCTCGACGCGGACGTGCAGCGTGTCGGTATTGCCCAGCACCACCGGCACGCGCACGTTGGCCAGCGTCGAGGCCAGCTCGCCGGTTCGCACGTTCACCTGCAGCACCTCGCCATCGATCGGCGACGGCACGTCCAGCCGCGACACGGTGATCGCCTGCGCGCGCGCGTTCTCCTCGGCAGCGCGCAGCTCCGACCGTGCCGACTCCAGGCGTTTGTTGGCGGCCTCGGCCACCAGCTCGCGGTGCCGACGCTCCTCCTGCGACACCACGCGCGGGTCGACGATGTCGCGCACGCGCTGAAACTGGTCGAGCGCCTCGGCGCTGGAGGCCTCAGCTGCAGCCACATTGGCGCGGCCCACCTCCACCGCGGCCTGCCGCCGCAGAAGTTCGGCCTGCGCCTCGCGCGAATCGATGCGGAACAGCAGCTCGCCCTTGCGCACGCGCTGCCCGGCCTCGACCCGCATCTCGGCGACGATGCCCGACACCGGCGCGACGATGTTCAGGTTGCGCGTCGACGACTCCACCGTCCCGGTACCGGCGATGTAACTGGCGTAGGGCGCGGCGGCCGGGAGCGCCACCACCGGCGGCGGCGGGCCCAGCTGCGTCTGGCGCATCACCTTTGGCAGCAGGAAAACCGGCCCGAGAATGGCGAGCAGGATCAGGACATAAGGCAGTCGGAAGAAGCGGCGCAGGTTCATCTTTCAGGTCGCGGTTGACGTTTCGGCAGCCTGAGCGTGAGCCTGGGCGGCAGGGGGCGCCGCGCCCGGCGCCAGCGGAACGATGCGGCCGTCCTCCATGGCGACGATGCGGTCGGCAAAACGGAAGATGCGCGAGTCGTGTGTCACTACTACCACCGAGCGGTGCGTGCTGTGCGTCATGTCGCGGATCAGGCCCAGCACCTTCTCGCCGGTGGCCGAATCCAGCGCGCTGGTGGGCTCGTCGCAGACGATCAGGTCCGGCTCCTGGGCAAAGGCGCGCGCGATCGCGACCCGCTGCTGCTGGCCGCCAGAAAGCTGCTCGGGCATCGCGTCGGCCTTCTCAGCCAGACCGACCTGCGCCAGCAGATCGCGGCTGCGCTCCAGCGCCCGCCCGTAACGCCAGCCACCGATCAGCAGCGGCACGGCCACGTTCTCGGCTGCACTCAGGCAGGGGTTCAGGTTGAAGGCCTGGAAGCAGAAGCCCAGATGACGCAGCCGGAACTCGGGTTTGTCGCGCTCCGGCATGTGCAGGATGTCGTGGCCGAGCACACGACAGACCCCGTCGGTGCCACCGAGCACACTGGCGATGATCGAGATCAGGGTCGTCTTGCCGCAGCCCGACGGGCCGACCAGCATCAGCAGCTCGCCCGGCTGGACCACCAGGTCGACACCGCGCAGGGCGTGTACCGCGGTGTCGCCCTCGCCGTAGACCTTGGTCAGCCCGCGGCACTCGACCACCGGACCAGAGCCGTGCGGACGTCGGAGCGTGTCGAGCGTCACTGCGTCTCCCGTCATCTCAGGCCTTGAACACTTCGGCCGGCTCCAGCCGCAGGACCTTGAGCAGCGAGATCACAGACGACAGGATGCAGATGAGGATCACGCCACCGGCGCTGAAAGCCAGCAGCGCCGGCGTGAACTTGATCTGAAAAGTGGAGGATATCAGCGCCATGCCCGATGCCAGACCGACGCCGATGCCGTAGCCGATCACGCCGACGATGAACGACTGCAGCAAGACCATCCCCAGAAGCTGCCGCGGCGAGGCGCCAATGGCCTTGAGTACCGCAAAGTGGCGCAGGTTGTCCTGGGTGAAGTTGAAGAACATGATCCCCGACACCACCGCGCCAACGATGAAGCCGACCAGGGTGATCATGCCGAAATTGATCAGGATCCCGGTGTTGCGGATGAAATACCAGAGCGACATCTCCTTGAAGGTCTCGGCGCTGTAAGCAGCCAGACCGGTCTCGTCGCGGATGCGCGCCGCGAGCGCCTCGATGTCCTCCCCTGGTTTGGCCTTGGCCAGCACGAAGGACATGGTCTTGCGCTGCGGCAGCGCGTACTGCCGGGCACGCGTGTAGGTGGTGTAGATGACCGGCTGCGACGAGAACGTGGCGCCAGTCTTGGCGATGCCCACCACCTCGGCGCGGCGCTCGTTGAGTTCAAGGATGTCCCCCACCTGCAGCGGCCGCTCGGTGCCGTCGGGCAGTTTCTGCGCGAAACGCAGGCGCGCGCCCTCGTCGTTCACGAAAACGGCGTCGGTACGACGCAGGTCCTCGGTGCGGCCGCTGATCATGGTCGCCGGAGCACCGATCAGGCTGCTGTCGTCGACGCCGACCAGCAGCGCGTTGGCGGTGTTGCCGTCCGGCAGCCGAGCCGCGGTGCTGGTGCGGTAGATCGGCACCGCCCAGGCCACGCCCTGCACCGACCTCACCAGGCCCAGCTTGGAGTCGGCGAGCGGCTTGGCGTCGTCGACGAACTTGACCATCGGGTCCATCACCCAGATGTCGGGCTGCGAGACGTCCTCGATGAAGCTGTAGGTGCGGCCGAGGATGGAGAGCATGGTCGCCGGCTGCTGGGTCATCATCAGCGAGGCAACGGCCAGACCGATGACCATGCCGATGACCTTGATGCGGTGGCCGAACAGCGTCTTGAGCGCAATGACCAGCATGCGGTCTCCCCGGGGCCAGCAGCACAAGCGAGCCGGCGATGCCTACATTGTCACAGGAAATTGACAGTTTCGCGGTTGCCTCCTCTGCCAGCACGTGCCCTGCATCAGTAGCATGACCTCATGTCGCAAGGGACCCCCATCCGATCGCCACGCCGAACGCCCCTAGCCCGCATGACCGTCACCGCCCCGACCCACCACGGTACGGTCTACCGCTTGCCCGGGCCGGTCCAGCTCACGCCACATACTTCCGCCTGCAACAGGCCGCCCACTCATGCACGTAGGTCAGCGGCTATTCGCTGCGCATAGAACCAGCCGCGCGCTTCATCAACTGGCAACAGGACCCGTTCGGCAACCATCTCGCACGTTTTGTATTCCACGGAACGACGGACTCGATGGTAATCGACGTCGAGGCAATCGCGTCGATGACCGCCATCGGCGCTGCACCCGATCATTGGCCTGCAGGCGCCTCTAGTGCTAGACACCGTCGACAGCTGGAGCGGCATGGTGATCGGTGGCTGCACCTAAAGCGTGTCGTACCCGGAGGGCGGGCGCAACCATGAGTACTGGCCACTCAACGCTACAGGCCGAGGGCTGCTGCCACACGCCTGGCCGACGTCTCGAGCAGATGCCAACAGAGCCGCACAACCCGTACTACGCATTCACGCTGGACCTGCGCTTGCATGCCTTGGGGCCGCGTCGCCAGTCTTAGACGCTTGCTGCGCGCACGCACACACTCTAAAGTCCGACCGTTGTACTGCAGCCCCTCCGTTGCTACCGCCGGCTCTCGGATCAGACCCTCTACCTCGGAAATTGATCTCTTTCGGCCAAGCAGTCATAAACCGTAACTGCCCGCATGCTCAGCCCCCCAGAACGTAGTCTGGCCAGACCGCTCTCCGAACTATGGCAGCGGGTGGGGCCTCCGCTAAGGCCCTCGTCAATCGAACTGCAGGAGTTTCAGCAGACCATCGACGATTGGCTTGCTACGCATCCTGACGCGGCTGAGGCTCCCCGCGTCCTTGTTCTGGGCGCAACCCCAGACCTGTGGCACCTGGACTGGCCGGACCGCTCGCGGCTAGTACTCATAGAGCCTGATCTGGACCTGGCCACGCAAATTTGGCCTGGCCCCTCCGCTTCGGTTCGTAACCAAGGCTGGCTGACAGTCGGCGCGGCTGATGGCGGATTCGATATTGTCCTGTGCGACGCTGGGCTGCACATGTTGGGCTTCCCTGGGGCTCAGGCTGAACTGCGCAAGCGGCTGTTTGCATTACTGCCACCTGGGGGATTGGTAACCTTGCGGCTACTCTGCCCGCCGGCGCACCGCGAATCCACTTTGCGGGTCAAAAATGAGCTCTGGGCTGGAAACATCCCGAACATGAGTCATCTTATGTTGCGGGTTGGTCTTTCGATGCAGGGTTCGTCCTCTGGTGGTGTGCGGGCAAACGCTATTTGGCTCAAGCTGCGCACCCTCTGCAAAGATTGGGTGACGCTAGCCGAAAGGCTCGGTTGGTCGCCAGATGACATCGCAATCGCCGATCTCTACCGCTTTTCGCCCGCTATCCACCACTACGTGACCTTGGTCGAAACCCTCGGGACCTTCGGGCACTACGAACGCAGGCAGTTCCAAATGGTTCGCTTGACAATCAGCGATGGTCCGCTCGGCGGACAATGTCCGGTCGTGACCTTCGAAAGGCTGTAGCAAGATGGCAACGAACCCCTCCAGCACGCAGATGCAGCCACTCTACGCGGCGTGGCAGCGTGGCGACCTCGCGGCCGTGGTGTCGCTCGGCAGCATCCTGCTGATGAGATTCCCCGATTCGAGTGCCCTGCTCAATCTGCTGGGCGCAGCGCAGGCCTCGCTCGGGCGGCGAGAGGACGCAGCCAAGCTGTTGGAGCGCGCCGCCACACTTGCGCCTGACAGCGCCGAGACCCAAGGCAACTTCGGCAACCTGCTGCTGCAGATGGGTCGCCACCGCGAGGCACTTGAGTGTTTTCTCAAGGCGCTGGCTATCCGTCCGGCTCTGGCAGAGCTGCACTTCAATGCCGGCGTGGCGTTCGCAGCGCTGGAGCAGCCAGACCAGGCCATCACTGCATTCCGGCACGCGCTGAACATCAAGCCGCAACTGGCGCCCGCCTCCGCCCGGCTGGCCGCACTCATGCAGGCGCGTGGCGAACTCGCCGAGGCGATCAAGTTGTACAAGGATGCGCTTGCGCACCAGCCCGACCCGCTCACCTGGTTCAACCTCGCCACGGCGCAGCGCAACGCCGGCCTGATGCTCGACTCGATCGAGAGCTACCGCAAGGCGCTGGCGCTCAACCCGCAATACGCCGAGGCCCACAGCAACCTTGGCGAGGCGCTGCGCGACAACGGCGACATCGACTCGGCCGTCAGCAGCTACGAGGCCGCCCTCGCCATCGCGCCGGACCTGCCGCAAGCGCACTACAGCCTCGGCGTGCTGCTCTACGACCTCGGCAGGCTGGCCGAGGCGATCCCGCACCTGGAAGCTTCGCGCCACGACGACTGGCACGACCGCGTCCTCTACTGCCTCTACAAGACCGGCCAGCTAGACGAGTTCCGCCGCCAGCTCGACTCGCGGGCCGCCGTCACACCGCACGACGCGCCGCTGCTGGCCACGCTCTCGGCGCACCACGCCGCCAGCTATGGCGTCGAAGATTGCTACACCTTCTGCCCCAAGCCACTTGAGTTCGTGGTCCATGGGCATCTGGATCAACTCAACGCCGATGCCCCGCTGCGCGAGGCCCTGCTCAGGGATATCACCCGCGCCGCCATCGTCGAGCGCGACCAGGGCCGGCTGCACTTCGGCGTGCAGTCATCCGGCAACCTGTTCCGCCGCTCTGAAGAATCGTTCCGGCAGCTGGGCGAGCTGATCAAGGTCGAGCTACGCAGGTACCGGCAGCAGTTCGCCGATTCACCGTTCGACCTGATCACGCACTTCCCTGACGAGCTCGACATCAGCAGCTCGTGGTACGTGAAGATGCGCAAGGGCGGCCACCTCGACTCGCACATCCACGAGGGCGGCTGGGTCAGCGGTGTGGTCTACCTGGCCATCCCGGAGGGCGACCCCTCACCCGAAGCGGGAAACATCGAGTTCAGCACAAACGGTGACAAGTATCCCGTGCAACACGATGATTGGCCAAGGAAAGTGCTGGATGTTCAGGTGGGCGACTATGCCTTCTTCCCATCCTCGCTGTTCCACCGCACCATCCCCTTCGACTCCGCCGAAGAGCGCATCTGCATCGCATTCGACCTCAAGCCAGCGGCAAAGCCCTAGACCCAATCCGGGTTCGGCATCTCGGTGAACACCCGCCGCAAGCCCTGCCCCCAGTCCTGGCGGATCTTCGAGTAGTAGGGGTCGTCCTCCGCGATGCGCCGCGGGTGCATCAGGTGCAGACTGCCGCGGCGATACACAGCAAGGTCGATCGGCAGGCCCACCGAGATATTGGATCGCACCGTGCTGTCGAACGAGATCAGCGTGCACTTGGCGGCCTCGGAGAGCGACGTCTGCCAGGTCAGCACGCGGTCTAGGATGGGCTTGCCGTATTTGACCTCGCCGATCTGGAAGTACAGCGTCTCCTGCCCCGCCTCGATGAAATTGCCCTGCGGGTAGATGTTGAACAGCCGGCACGGCTCGCCGCCGATCTGCCCACCGAGCAGGATGGAGGCGCCAAAGTCGATCGAGTGCTGGCTGAGGAACGGGCCGTCGCGGTTCTGAACTGAACGCAGCGCATCACCGATGCGCTGTGCCACCTCGTACATGCTGGTGGCGTTCCAGATGGTCGGCTGCTCGGTCTCGCTCCAGCTCTGGCTGTCGAGCAGGTGGACCATCGCCTGAGTGGTCGCCAGGTTACCGGCCGAGAGCATCACCACCACGCGATCGCCCTCGCGCTGGTAGATGCGCATCTTGCAGAACGAGGCCACGTGGTCCACACCGGCGTGGGTCCGGGTGTCGGACGCCAGCACCAGGCCCTCATTCAGCAGGGCCGCCACGCAATAGGTCATGCGGCACCCTTGAGCAGAGCGCCCGGCGCCGGGCTGCCGACAGGACGCGGCGCGAACACCGAGTCGCTGATCTGCAGCGCCAGCGTCTCGAGCCGCCGCAGCAGCGGCTGCAGCTCGAGGGCGCCGTCCCGCGCCCGCAGGTCCTGCACGTTAGCGTTGTCCAGTTGTGCGTAGAGGCCCATCACGGTGCGCATGGGTGGCGAGGACACGTTGCCGATGACCGATTCGAGGGCCATGTAGACCTCATGGATGCAATACATGAGCGAGCGCGGCAGCTGCCGGTCGAGAAGGAGGAATTGTGCCACCCGCTCGGGGTCGATGTGATCGCGGTAGACCTTGCGGTAGGCCTCCAGCGCCGACACCGAGCGCAGCAGCGCGGTCCAGTGGTAATACTCGGCGTGCGGAATCTCCTCGTTCTCGGCCAGCGCGTTGTAGCTCACGTCGAGGATGCGGACGGTGTTGTCGCCGCGCTCGACAAAAGTCCCCAGCCGGTTGAAGCGGAACGCCTCGTCGTGGAGCATGGTGCCAAAGGTCACGCCGCGGAACAGGTGGCTGCGCTCCTTGACCCAGCCGAGGAAGCGCCCTGCGCCGCGGAAGCGGATCACCTTCTCGTCGAACTCGCGCAGGCCAAGCCAGGTGGTGTTGACCACCTCCCACATCTCGCTTGTGATGGTGCTGCGAGCCGCGCGGGCGTTCTCGCGGGCGGCCTGCAGGCAGGCATGGATGCTGGCCGGGTTGGTTGGGTCCAGCGCCATGTAGGCGGTCACGGCGGCAGCGTCGATCTCCCGGCCTGACGCGACATAAGCTTCATGTCGCCCAGTGATCAGCAGCGGCTGCGACCATTCGCTGGCCGACATCGCGCGCGCGGACGCCAGTAGCGACTTCTGGTTGGCGATGTGCAACATCCGCGCGGCGTTCTCGGCGCGCTCGATGTAGCGGGCCATCCAGTAAAGGTTGGATGCGGTTCGAGAGAGCATGTCTGCCTCCTGTTCAGATTCTTTGGTTCATAACTGCGTCAGGCGGGTGTCTTTCGGGCGCTACTGCAGCACCCAAGTATCTTTGGTGCCCCCGCCCTGGCTACTGTTGACCACCAGCGAGCCCTCCTTCAACGCCACGCGCGTCAGCCCGCCGGGGACGATACGGACCTCGCGGCCGGACAGCACGAATGGCCGCAGGTCGATGTGGCGGGGCGCGATACCGCTCTCGACGAAGGTCGGGCAGGTGCTCAGGCTGAGCGTGGGCTGGGCGATGAAGTCGGCCGGTGCGGCGAGGATGCGCTTGCGGTAATCCTCTATCTCCTGCTTGGTCGCCGCCGGCCCGATGAGCATGCCGTAGCCGCCCGAACCCTGCGCCTCCTTGACCACCAGTTCCGGCAGATGGTCGAGCACGTAGGCCAGATCGTCCGCTTTCTCGAGCAACCAGGTCGGCACGTTGTCCAGGATCGGCTCCTCGCCGAGGTAGAAGCGGATCATCTCCGGCACGTAGGGGTAGATCGACTTGTCGTCGGCCACGCCGGTGCCCACGCCGTTGGCGATGGTCACCCGCCCGGCGCGGTAGGCCTGCATCAGCCCTGGCACGCCCAGCACTGAATCAGCGCGGAACACCTGCGGGTCGAGGTAGTCGTCGTCGATCCGGCGATAGATCACGTCAACGCGCTGCGGGCCACGCGTGGTCTGCACCCAGACGCGATCGTCCTGCACGTAAAGGTCAGGCCCCTCGACCAGCTCGATGCCCATCTGCTGCGCGAGGAAGGTGTGCTCAAAGTAGGCGCTGTTGTAGGCACCGGGCGATAGCAGCACTACCGTAGGGTTGCTTACGCCAGGCGGCGCCGTCTCACGCAGGCTGTTGAGCAGCAGCTCGGGGTAGTGGTCGACCGGGGCGATGCGGTGGCTGTCGAACAGCTCAGGGAAGAGCTGCATCATGACCTTGCGGTCTTCCAACATGTACGAAACGCCAGAGGGTGTGCGCAGGTTGTCCTCGAGCACGCAGTAGCGGCCCTCACCGTCGCGTACCAGGTCGATGCCGGCGATGTGCGAGTAGACACCGCCCGGCACGTCCAGACCCTTCATCACCGGCCGGTACTGCGGATGGCTCAGCACCTTCTGCGCCGGGACGCGGCCGGCCTTCAGGATCTCGCCATCGTGGTAGATATCGGCCAGGAAGGCATTGAGCGCCTGCACCCGTTGCCGCAGGCCGCGCTCCATCATCTTCCACTCGCCGGAGGGGATGACGCGCGGGATAAGGTCGAAGGGGATCAGCCGCTCGGTGCCTGATGTGTCACCGTAGACGTTGAAGGTGATGCCGACACGGCGGAACAACAGGTCTGCCTCCTGCTGCCACTCCGCCACCCTGGCCGAACCGGCATCGGAAAGCCAGCGTGCGTAGGCCTCATAGTGAGGCCGCGGAAGACCTCCTTGGGCATACATCTCGTCGAACATCGGTTTTTTTGTTTCGGCTGCCATGTCGGGCCTGTCGTCACCAACGCGGTGACCTGCCCTGCCGCAGCAAGAGCCGTGCCAGAACCCAGCCTATCTCGCTGTGATCTCGCAGAATGGCTGCCGGAATCGCATTGGCCGAATGCGGCAGCAGTCATGCGCGCCAAGGGGAAACGCCTGTGCACCATTTTGGACAGGGCCTCCCTGCCAGGACCGTTGTATGCACCGTCATAGCCCGTAACGTACGAGCAAGAGCGCGCCAACTGTCTGCTACAATCGCGCCCCTCAAGAAGTGCCACGATCACGGAGAGGTGACCGAGTGGCCGAAGGTGCCTGACTCGAAATCAGGTGTACGGTAACCCCGTACCGTGGGTTCGAATCCCACCCTCTCCGCCAACTGATCTCAGCCGCTCGGTTATCAGACTCCTCCGCCAGTTCCGTTCAGCCGGGTGTCCGCTCGCGGTGCAGCACCCGGCACAGCACCCCGCCCCTCGGACGGATGGTGACCCGCGACACTGGCATGACGCGCTCCGGATGCGCCGGGTCAAAGTCGAACCGGCGCAGGTACTCGGCGAGGATCAGCTGCGCCTCCAGCTGCGCGATGGCTGCACCGGTGCAGACCCGCGGCCCCATACCGAACGGGATGTAGGTGCCGGGCTTGGGTGCTGGTGCGCCCTCGGCAAAGCGCGTGGGGTCAAAGCGGTCGGCGTCGCGCCACAGGGCACTGTGCCGATGGACAAGCCACGGCGACACCACCACCAGGCTGCCACGCGGGATCGCGGTGTAGCCAAGCATGTCGTCCACCAGCGCCACGCGCGTCAGGAATCCGGCCGGGGGATAGAGCCGCAGGGCCTCGCGGAATATCGCCCGTGTCCACAAAAGCGCCTTGGCATCGTTGAATGCCATCGGGCGATCGCCCAGCACATCGCTGACCTCCTGACGCAGAGCGGCAAGAGGCCCGACCTGACGGCCGAGCATGAACAGAGTCCACGTGAGTGCGCTGGCAGAGGTCTCGTGCCCGGCCAGAAACAGCACGGTGAGCTGGTCGATCAGGCGCTCCTGCGATAACGGCGCACCGTATGGGTTGCGCGCGTCGATAGCCGCCTGCGCGAAGTCGACAAAGGCCTCGCCGCGCGCCAAAGCCGTGTGGCGCTTCTGCACCATGCGGCCGATCAGCCGGCGAACAGTGTCGGCGTCCTCGGCCACACCAGGCGGCGTGGGCTCGGGATCGTCGGGGTCAGACCGCAAGATCACATCGAGGTCGAACTGGGGCGCGGCGCGCTGGTAGCGCATGAATGCAGCAAACACCTCAGCGGCATCCGGGCCAGACATCGGCTCCGAGAAGATGGCGCGCAACATGATGTCGGCGGTGACACGGCTCAGTTCCTCCTCAAGGTCGATCACCACCCCGTGGCCAAGGCCATGCAGATGAGCCGCGTGGTCACGCACCGCGTCCAGCATCATCGGGAATACCTGCTCCAGCCTCATGTGCGCGAACGCCGGCTCGAGCATGTGCCGGTCGTGCTCCCATGTCTCACCGTCGCTCACCAGCACGCCCTCGCCCACCAGCGGGCTCAGCGCAGCGCGCATCAGGTCGCTCTTCGGGTAGATGCCGCGCGAATCCACAAAGACCCGGCGAATCAGCTCGGGCTCGCTGACCAGGAACACCTTGCGTTTGCCCACAGGGATGCGCACCACGGGCTCGGTGTAGGCGTCGCGGGTCAGCACCTCTAGCAAGTCGCGCTTTTGCCGGGTCGCGATCCACCAGGCCACACGCAAGCTGTCCGGGGGGACCGGCGCTGGTGGCCGCCACGGGGCCACGACGCCGACGGGTGTCGAATTTCCGCTCACGTGCCGCAGAATATCTGCACCCGCCACTTCCCGCTCGGACGCTGTCTGAACCAGACCCCATGGCCACTCCCGTCATCCTGATCACCGGCTGCTCCAGCGGAATCGGCCGTTGCTGCGCCGAGGGCATGCGCAAGCGTGGCTGGCGTGTCATCGCCAGCGCGCGGCGCGCGGCGGATGTCGCGGCCCTACGCGAAGCCGGTTTCGAGGTGATAAGCCTGGACATGGCCAGCGGCGAGGCCGTTGCAGCCGCAGCGACCGAGGTCCTCGCCATGACCGGCGGCCAACTGGATGCGGTTTTCCTGAACGCCGGCTACGGCCAGTCGGGGCCGGTCGAACGGCTCAGCCGGCAGAGCCTGCGCGATCAGTTCGAGACCAATGTGTTCGGCAACGTCGACCTGCTCACGCACCTGATACCCGCCATGCGTGCCGCTGGGCGCGGACGTATCGTCTTCAATTCGTCGGTGCTGGGCAGCGTGGCGATTCGCGATCATGGCGCCTATGTCGCCAGCAAGTACGCGGTCGAGGCCTTCGCCGACACGCTAAGGCTGGAGCTGCGTGGCAGCGGCATCCATGTGAGCCTGATCAAGCCCGGGCCCATCGAGTCGCGCTTCCAGGCTAACGCCGCCGCGGCGCGCGCACGCCTGGAGTCTCGGGAACCGCTGCTGCGAGAGAAGCGCTATCCGTTCACGCTGGGCCCCGAGGCGGTGCTTCGCAAGCTGGTGCACGCCTGCGAGGCGCACAACCCCAAGGCGCGTTACCCGGTCACCCTGCCTGCACACCTCATCGGTTTGCTGCGGCGTATGTTGCCGACACGTTTGATGGACCTCATCCTGGCCCGCGTGGGCTGAATCGCGCTCCACGGCGCGACTCAGCCGACCAGTACGAGCAAGGACGCCCTGGCCGTCTTGCACGGGTCGGGCGGCGAGATACACGTTTCCCTGAGTGTCCGTCAAAGCTTCGGGGCCAAGCCATGCCTGACGCTTCATCAGGTGCCGGCGAACTGCGCCGCCGCCAGCCTGGCGTAAAGGCCACCGGCCCGCATCAGCTCTGCGTGGCTACCCTGCTCCACCACGCGACCACCATCCATCACCAGGATGCGGTCGGCCTTCTGCACCGTCGACAGGCGGTGCGCAATCACAAGCGCGCTGCGCCCGGGCAGCAGTTCCTCCAAGGCAGCCTGCACCGCCTGCTCCGACTCGGTGTCCAGCGCCGAGGTCGCCTCGTCCAGCAGCAGCAGCGGCGGGTCCTTCAGCACCGCGCGGGCGATGGCGACGCGCTGGCGCTGCCCGCCGGACAGTTGCAGACCGCGCTCGCCCAACAGCGTCTCGTAAGCGTGTGGCAGCGCCTCGATGAAGCCGTCGGCGTGCGCCGCCCTCGCCGCTGCCTGCACCTCAGCGTCGCTGGCCCCCAGACGGCCGTAGCGGATGTTGTCGGCGACGCTCGCCGCGAAGATGGCCGGTTCCTGCGCCACCACACCGATGCCGGCGCGGATCTGCGCCAAGCATTCAGTTGCCGGGTCGCGGCCGCCGGTACGCACCTGCCCGGCCTGCGCCGCGTGAAAGCCCAGGATCAGCTGGAAGACGGTTGTCTTGCCGGCACCGGAGGGCCCCACCAGTGCCCAGGTCTCGCCCACCGGCAGCTTCATGGAAAACCCGTCCAGCACCAACGTATCCGGCCGCGAGGGGTAGCAGAAGCGGACGCCACGAAACTCGACTGCAAGCTGCTCTGCAGGCGCTTGCGAGGCTGCAGATGGGGCGGACCCTGGATGCTCCGCCGATATCCGCGTCGGCGCGGGCTGCATCAACTCGGCCAGGCGCTCGGTTGCGCCGGCGGCGCGCTGCAGGTCGCCCCAGACCTCGCTCAGCGCACCCATCGCGCCGGCCACCAGCGCCGCGTAGAGGACGAACTGCGCGAGGGCTCCATTGCTCATCTGCCCCGCCGCCACCTCACGCGCGCCCAGCCACAGCACCAGCACGATCACGCCAAAAGCCAGGCTGATACCCAGCGCCGTAAGGGTCGACCGCAGCACGATGCGGCGCCGCGCGGTCTCGAACGCCTCTTCGACCGAACGGCCATAGCGCGCCGACTCATGGCCCTCGCGTACGAAGGCCTGAACGGTCGGCATGGCGTTGAGCACCTCCCCGGCCAGTGCACTGGTATCGGCGACACGGTCCTGGCTGGAGCGCGACATGCGCCGCACGCGCCGGCCCATGGCCCACATCGGCAGCACCACCAGCGTGAGCAGCCCGACCATCAAGCCGGTCAGCCAGGCCGAGGTCAGCGCCATCATCAGGACCCCGCCGGCCAGCATCACCGCGCTGCGCAGTGCCATCGACACACTGGTCCCCACCAGGGTCTGCACCAGCGTGGTGTCGGCGGTCAGGCGTGACAAGACCTCGCCCACCCGCAGCGTCTCGAAGAACACCGGCGGCTGCGTCAGCACGGCGGCAAAGACACGTTCGCGGATGTCTGCCACCACCCGTTCACCAAGCCACGCCATCAGGTAGAAGCGCAAAGCCGTGAACAGCGCCAGCAGCAGCGCCAGACCGACCAACTGCAGGAAACGCATGTCCACCGCCGCCGAGGTAAGCCCGGTGTCGATCAGCAGGCGGAACGCTTGCGGCACCGCAAGGGTGGCCGCTGCCGCCGCCAACAGCACGAACAAGGCCAGCGCCCAGCGGGCGCGGTAGGCCAACACAACCGGCACCAGTGGCGCCAATCGAGACGGCAGGCTCGCGTTTTCGTTTGTTGCGGCAGGCTCGGGCATGGGCGCCACTCTATCGGGGCAGACGCGCGGCTTCCAGCCCGGCTCGGCCACACGCTGGCGGGTGGCGGCGCATCAGGACGCGGCGAACCAGCGCTCGTCGAGCACCATCGCCACCGAGGGCAGCGCCTCGATCCGTGGGCGATGACCGATCGGCCGCTTGCCCACCTGCCAGCCCTTGACCTCGAACACCCGTTGCACGGTGTTCTTGTTGAAGCCCAACAGATTCGCCACCGTCCGGTAACCGAACGAAGGCTCTTCCTCAATCATCTGCTTGATCGGCACCACATAGCGCTCCTGCAGCTTCGGCAACGCTTTGCCAGGCCGGTAGTAAACCGTCCGCCGCGGCACATCGAACCATCGACACAGCTTCGCCGCCGGTACACCAAGCACTTCTTCCCGCAGTCCCTGCCGGATCGCCTCAACCACGAGTCGTCCTTGCCCAGCAGGGACTCCAATATCTCAGGCACGCAGACCCAGCATCGCCTCGCCGTACACCTCTTGCAGCGCCTTGAACTGCCGCTCGCACTGCCCCCGAACATCCTCAGGCTTGGTCAGCAGCGCATTCTCCATCCCGCGCTTGCCATCCTCGATCCAACTCTCGATCTCAGACGGCGGCAGATCGAACTGCCTCAAGGCCTCCGCCACCGTCGTCCGGCCCTGAATGATCTCAAGAACCAGCGCCGACTCCCTCCGCGCCGGCCGGCGCTTGATCTTGTCGACCATCGCTTCGCTCATGTGTACGTGCTCCAAGAAACATAACACCTGAGAAGAAAATCACTGCGTCATCACTTGGACCCCGAAGGGGTTTAATTACTCATGAACGAGCGGAGCCTGTTCACCACGACTTCCGGGTCCAGGCTTATCTTGTGCCCCCCCTTGACGGGCGACGACTCGGCTAGCATGTATCCATAGCGATGTCCGAACAGATTCGTCAGATTGGCGGTAAATCCGCCGCCAACCAGCGCCCAGTGGCTCGGCAAAATATCAACCACGATACAGTCACTCGGGGCGAAGATCAGGTTCGCAAAAGCCGACCCATGCGGACCGACAACGGCCTCGGCACGGGAGAAAGTGGCCACCTGCTCCTGAAAGGACATTAATCCTGGATTTATGCTGACAAATCCCAAATCCTCTAACTTTCTGATTAGGGCCGCTTCCTCCAGATATTCACGCACGGCGGTGTTTCGCCCACCCGTTCTGGTCAGATATAATCGGACCCGAGGGCGGTTCTTTACCCCCCATTTCTTAACAAAATATCCAGCCATGTCCTTGATTGATTCGCATGGCTTGAAGGTCGAGCCACCGGAACAGCTCGAGGAGACTATGAGGTTCTCGAGACGGGCACTCTTTCCCGGAATACGGCAACGATTTGCTCGTGGAAACCCAATAAAATCCAACAATCTATCGGGGAATTCACTCTCCGCACTCGGCATGATCAGCGAAATCTTACCCCTCAAAAACAAATCCCTAGCTGAAAATATGGTGCAAACAGTCTCAAGCAGAAAATGGGCATAGACACCATAGTTTCCATGCGTTGACAATAAAAAATGGCCGCCCATGGCTTTGTCGACCATTTCCACATCAACCCCGATCGCTGTATTGCGCCATTCAGGGAACCTGAATTCTATTGCGCCAGTCGTCTCTTTCAGGAATCGACCGGAACTGTCACTCGCGATTGCGAATGCGGCCTGCACGGTAGCATTTTTAAAAGCACGTAGAGCCAAGTGGTGAGATTCAAAGCCATCACCCGACAGAGTTGGCACCGGCCGGCCCTCTTTGCCCCAGTGACTGATTTCGGGGCGGAAGCCCGGATGAGGAAAGTGTTGAGCATCCTTGCTTAAAGACAAGGTTCCCGATGCGCTCCCTCCATAGTCGAGAAGCATCGATGGGTCGCTGATCGGACTTCCATCGTAAACAGAAACGTCTTCCGATACGCTCACGTTCGATTTTTCCCGGATTCGTTCGAAGTGCTACAGCTCAGCCTTCAATCTCGATCACGCGCGGAAAATCTCTGTGACATTCAGCGCACTCGCCGACCAAAGGAATATACCGACCGTGACACCGGAGTCGCACACTCGCGCGAAATTTCACTGTTCGATGGATTAATAGAGTTGTCAAAACGAGACCACGCCTCACACGTCGATCATTAAAACGGACTCGTCAAGAATCGCTCGGGCCCGCGTCAAACAGGCTCACTTATATCAAGCTCTAGCGTGCATCCGATGCGGGTAGGCATGTTCGCATAAAGGCTGGACTGCGCTTTTAATGTGACTCGGATGGAGAGGCTTCCGGGCCGCCCGGCAAGATCCCATGCCCGAGCTTGCTCAGCGATACGACCCCATAACTCCTGCCTCACATCCTTATTTATCCTTGAATAAGGAATCTGAGATGTCAAAGCGACTTGCTTCTTGGCGGTCATATACAGCCAGTGTATCGCGTGGGAGAGATTTTTATCCTTCAAGTCATAGAACCGCGTTCTCTCTTCGTGGTTGTGCCGGATCGGTCTCAGAAATTTTGCGGGAAAGGTCAGTTCGATCAGCCCTGCGGACCTGAGTTTTTCGTAAATGTCAGTGTCCTCGCCGCCCCAACCACGGAAAACCTCGTCATAACCCTCAACATGGCGAAACGCAGAGTTGGTGCAGATGAACGAACCCCACGTCTCCTTGTCCCTGGATCCGTCCTCTAGCTTGCCGGGACGGTAGATTGCGATGTTCTGCAATTGTCTGCACCAATCTGCCAGACCTGGCTGTACGAGAGTGTCTGCGTCAAAAAAAAATAACCACTCCGTTTCTGCAAATGCCGCGCCCAAGTTCCGGGCGCGCGCAGCATGGAACGACGTGTCATCGTCGGCCCGGCAAACAGTGACCTGGGGATAGTTGTCGCGCACCCAAGACGCGGCACCATCCGGGCATCCATAATCGACCACGATGACCTTCTCGAAGCCAGACTGAATCATTCTGGGAAGCGACTGCCTCAGGTGAGATAGCCGCCCCTTGCACGTTGTGATGCAGGTGATTTTTTGCTCTTGCCGCCGCATGAATTAACCTCAACGAAGAAAGTCACTTTTTCGACTGATACTCGCAGCTAGTTTGGCCTCTTTGGCGATTGGACGCACCCCGAATCTCTCTGACCTGAGTGGCCGGACGAACTTCTCCGGCGTCAGGCACCCCAGACTGCCATGGGGGCCCCACGTCGTAGTGGTGCTGTAGCCACTGCTCGATCACCACCTTCGCCTCGTCGCTGTTTCGGAACCACTCGATGCCCAGGTGTCGACCTCCCGTGATCAGGTCCACACATAACTGGAGGTTTCTGGGCTGTGGATCTGTCGGTACTCGACGGATGTAAGCCCACGAGGGCGTTGTGGGTGATCTCCTCGTTGTAATCGTGTAGCCATCGCTCTGTGTGCTCTCGGACTCCGTTGAGGTTTCGGAACATGTAAAGGTCGAGCACGCCCTTTCGGTAACTGCCGTTGAAACGTTCGATGAAGCCGTTCTGCATCGGGCGGCCCGGTTGGATGAACTCAAGCCGCACACCTTTGGCCTCGGCCCATTCAGCCAAGGCGATCGCGACGAACTCGGGACCGTTATCCAGCCGGAGTCTCTCCGGATAGCCGCGCCAAGCCGCGATGCGATCGAGTGTGCGGATGACTCTGCCGGCAGGCAGGTTCAGGTCGATCTCGATGGCCAGAGCCTCCCGGTTGTAGTCATCGACGACATTGAAGGTGCGGAAGCGACGACCATCCCCGAGCGCGTCCGACATGAAGTCGGCAGACCAGCAGGCATTGACTCGCTCGCCTGCTGCCAGCGGCTGAGGGTGGCGCGACGGGATGCGCTTCTTGCCGCGCCGGCGCTGGTTCAGCCGCAATTCGCAGCACACCCGATGCACCCGCTTGTGGTTCCAGTTGAGACCGCGCCGTCGGATCAGCAGGAACAGCTTGTCGAAGCCAAGCTCCGGAAGGCGTTCCGCCAACTCCAGCAGCACCGCAATCACCTCTTCGTCCCGGTCAGGCCGGCACTCATAGCGCGCCACCGACCGCGACAGCCCCACCACCTCACAGGCGCGGCGCTCGCTGAAACCATGCTTTTCACGAAGCATCTGCAACAGTGGGCGCTTCATCGGCGGACCTACAGCTTTTTTGCGATGACGTCCTTCAACGCCGTCACCTCAAGCGCCAGGTCCGCATACATCCGCTTGAGCTTGGCGTTCTCATCCTCAAGCTCACGCAGCCGTCGCGCGCCCGACGCCTCCATCCCGCCGTACTTCGACCTCCACGCGTAATACATCGCGTCCGATAGCCCCAGTTCCCGACAGACATCCTTCACCTGCCCTCCGCCTGCTTCAACGTGTGGACAATCTGACTCTCACTGAACTTGCT
>JAIXXL010000041.1 GCA_027490755.1 Betaproteobacteria bacterium | reverse complement strand
GAGACGGAAGGGAAGGAAGGGCAGACCATGCAGAATTCGACAGACCGGTACGAACTGTTCGTGATCGACATGTACGAGTACTCGGGCTGGCAACCCGCGGGAACCCGTGCAACGGAGCGCGAGGCTATCGAGGCCGCAAAGCGGATCATTCTCGACTCGTTTTCCGGGACGGGGGAGGCGGGCTATCGGCAGTGGCTCATGTTTGGCGAGGATGTGATTGTGACCGCTCCGGCAGGGGCGCCCAGAGTCGAGTTCAGCGGGCGGGCCTTCGTAAAAAGCTTGTGCGGACTGTCTTCGGATTGAACCGCCCCTGCTGCGCAGGGTTCGCGACGATCCGGCCGCCTCCCGGCCGGGGTGACCTGCCGTATTCTTTCGGACCACGTTGATTTGAGACAGCAGACGGGGAAGGAGAGCCGGGGGATAACGAACCAATGCCCGGTGATACGTAGGGTGTCTGTCATCAGTGCCCGCCTTCAGTCCGTATCCCTGCTTGCCTGAAGGCCTCCGCCAGCATCGGCTCCAGCGCTTTCGCCTCTTTTCTGCTCAAGGGGTTCAGGTGTTCGTACAGTTCAGGCAGCAGGCATTGGCCCATCCGCCTCACTACCCCAGAGGCATGTATGCCGTTCAGGTGCTGCTCAAAGCGATTTTCGGGCTTGCATTGGGTCTCCCCCACGTACACCCCGTACCGGGAGCCTTTCAGGAATCCATCCAGCAGGACGACGTAAAGATGATGGCCGCCGCGCGTGGTAATGCGTACCGTGCGTGAGGCAGCGATGGCCTCGTCCCACCAGTCGATCGCCGCCATGTCCGCGTTCTCCAGCGGCTCAAGTACCGCTTGCCGACAGCGGAGACGGCGGCGCTTCGCTTCGCTTGCGACATGCGTTGCCAGTGCATAGTCGCGCGACTCTGCCGCGATCGTCATCAATAAAATCAGTTCGGCAGTTGGCTTTCGGGTCAGGTCGGGCAACGGCTTGGTCATCAGGGCCAATGCTGGATGATGTAAATTTCTGGATAATATCTTTAAAAATATAAGCAATCGAAAAGTTAAAAACTTTGCATGGCAGGCGACGATGATCGATGAAAACCGCAAGCAGGAACTGACTGCGATGTCTCAGGCCGACTTGGTCGCCCACGCGCTCGACCTGGAAAGCTTCATACACCAGCAGACGCGTATCCTGACTGCCTACGGGAACTCGAACCGCATGCTGCTGCAGGCCGGGACATGGTTGGATCAGTTCGACTGGAAAGCAATCAAGGAGCCGTATGCACTGATGCAGGTGCTCCACCTCGTCGCCTTCGCCTTTAAAAGACTGGAAGGTGTCCTGCCCGAGCCTGAAGATTGAAGATTCCCTCATGCCGCGAACAGGGGCTTGCAAGACAGACTGCCAGCAAACCGGTTCAACAATTTTTCGTCAGGTTTCGGAGCCGATGCAAACCCTGAACCAAATCCGCGAACAAGCGAACATCAGCCGCAACCTGTGGGTAAAAGTGCTGGGCATGCTCCAGCAGAATTGGTGCAGGCTGGAGATGAATCCTTCCGGCTCTGCAGATCTGATATTTTTTGATGACCGAGGTGTTGTCTTTGACTGGCTGGTCGCATCAGACCCACAATCGGCCGAGGCGGCGCTCCGCGCAAACCAGTTTTGTTGGATGTGGGAGCACTCGAGTTTTTTTCATGCCGCGGGGGTTCCCGTCCTGCCCGGTCCGGGCACTCGCCAGCGCAGTCGTCCGGTTTACTCCAGCGGGGAGTATTGGACGCAGCCGGGGTTGAGTCAATTGCAGGGCGAAGTCCATGCGCACGATTCGATTGGACCTCGCGCGGACGACGATTTGGAGCGGTTCGTTGCTGAACAGGATGGCTGCTGGTACACGATCGTGGAAGAGATAGCGAGTGGTCATAAACAGACCCACTGGATGTGGTTCATCTTTCCGCAGCTACGTGGCCTCGGATCAAGTCGGCTTGCGAATTATTTCGGATTGTCGTCGCCTCGGGAAGCGGCGGAATACTGGGATCATCCGGTACTCGGTGACAGATTGCGCAGCTGTATTGAATTGTTGTTGGAGCTGCCGGCGGGTGCGAAGGCCGAGAAAATTTTTGGCTCCGTCGATGCCAGGAAGCTCCAGTCATGCATGAGCCTTTTTGCAAATGTGTCACCCGAGTCTGCAGGGGTACGAGAAGTGCTGGGCCGTTATTTTGACGCCGAACGCTGTCCTCTCACCGAGGAAATCATCAAAAACTCGGCTCCGGCAAGACGAATTCGCATCTCTCGGTAATTGATCGCCTGGTACACGATTGGTCCGACTGAAATTCTTTGCATGCTTAGGCAACCCCTTGGGGCTTGCCGTTCCCGGACCTGAAAAATCTTGGCTGACATTGTCTGCTGTGCTTAAAGGTTGGCTCGAACATGAATGAAGAAAAATCATCCAACCAGTCAAACCCTCCATTGAATCGGATGATCGATGCTGCCCAAGGCGCGGTACTCGGCGCCCTGATCGGCGATGCTGCCGGCGGTGTCCTCGAGCTCCTTGGCCGCGCGCCCACTCTTTCCGAATGCGAGCGCGCATTGCAGATGCCCGGCGGTGGGGTGTTTGACCTCGCACCCGGGCAAATCACCGACGATGGCGAGATGACGTTGGCCCTGCTGTCCAGCCTGGTGGAGGCCAATGGTTCTTTCGATCAGTCCTGCGCAGCACGCGCTTACCATGATTGGGTAAGTTCATCGCCGTTTGACGTGGGAGGCGCGACCGGCTCTGCACTGCGCACGCATGGACAGCCAGAACATGAAGCGCTGCACGAACAGATCCTCAAACAGGCAGAAACGCACAACCACGCGTCGAAGGCAAACGGCAGCCTTATGCGGGCGACTCCATTGGGGATTGCTGCTTGTAAGGTTACGCCGGCAATCGCTGCAGACTGGGCGAAGGCGGATGCCCGCCTGACCCATCCTCACCCAACTTGCCAGGCTGCGAGCGCTGCCTACGTACTCGCGATCCGTCACCTTATCTTGAATCCCGGCGACGCCAACGGCGCTTTCAAGGCCGCTTGCGAATTTGCCGCGACGACGAGCGCCGAGGTGCTGCAGTGGCTGAAGGACGCGGAGGAGGGCGAGCTACCGGCCGCGCATCCGCAGGCGGGCTTTGTGCGCATCGCGTTCACTCATGCTTTCCACCAGTTGCTGCGTCAGGTCGGGTTTCGGCGGGCCGTTCTTGACACGCTCGTGCTCGGCGGCGACACCGACACCAACGCCTGCATCGTCGGCGGCCTGATTGGCGCGTTGAATGGTCGACGCAAGCTGCCCCGCGACGCCTTGCGCTCAGTCCTCGAGTGCGATACCGAGCGGGGTAGACCGCGGCCGGAACGCTTTACGACGGGTGGCGTTTTGTTTTATCTGGACACGATGGTCGATTGCTGCCTGTGAATTCAGGCACAGCAATCGGACGGCATCCTGCCCAATCGTGGACTAACGGGAGAAATCAGGGAGTGGTCGCCATGTCTCCGCTTCCGCCACGGGAGCGCAGTACCAGAGGCCGGACTTGCCCGGGCGGCGCTTGTTTATGCAGACCGCAGCGGCAGTCGGCGTCGCCCGAGTCTTGGCTCTTCTTGCGCCGTTCGCGACCAAAGCGGGGTCAGCCCTCGATTCAACCACGGCCGATGCGCATGACTTAAGGCCAAGGTGCTTCAGCGACCGACGGCTCGCGCGCGGATATCAGGCCCGTGGCCGCGCGCGCCGCTCCTGCTCGTTGAGCAGCCGCACGTGCGGTTGCTCTTGCTCGCTGTCGTCGAGCATCGCCCATAAATCATCGAGCGCCCGCCGCCGGGCAGCCATCAACTCTCGCGATTGCCTGATGTCGGCGCGTGCCGCCTCCTGCAACAAGGAGGCAACGAGCTGCAGCGCCGCAACCCTCGTCGACATCAGTGCTTGCGGCGAAGTCGCCGCCGTCAACAGCCACGACCGGCAGCGTTCCGGCGGCTCGTCGAGGATATGGCGGCAGACGGTCGCGTCCTCCAACCACGCGGCGCGTATCACTCCCCACGGCTGCGGCGGCCAGTGAACGACGACGAAGGGCCCGTACGGTGTCGAGCAGCGCTGCTGCAGGGCCGCATGCTGGAAGTTTGCTGTCATGCCGGCCTCCTTGGCCTCGAACTGGCATCGGCTCAAAGTAAACCGTATGCAATTTGCATTCTTGACAGGCCGCAG
>JAIXXL010000011.1 GCA_027490755.1 Betaproteobacteria bacterium | reverse complement strand
GCTCGTTGTTGAGCTGTTCGCGCAGCAGGCGTCGCTCGTTGATCGACGCCATCGCGGTAAAGGCAAGCCGGTCCATCGCGGTTCCCTGTCGTCAGCTGTTAACTACGGATGTTGATGATTGCCTGCGTCAGCGTATTGTTGGTTTCAATTGCTTTCGCATTCGCCTGGAAGTTACGCTGCGCAGTGATCAGTTCGATCAGCTCGGCGGTCAGGTCGACGTTCGCGCGTTCGCGCGCGCCGGCGCGCACGGTACCGAAACCGGCCGAACCCGCTTCGCCGTACTTCGCTTCGCCCGACTTCGACGTCGCGTAGTAGCTGGCGTCGCCGATCTGGCGCAGGCCGGTCGGTGCGGCGAAGTTGACCAGCACGATCTTGGCCAGCGACTTCTGCGTGCCGTTCGAGTACGAGGCCGAGACCAGGCCGTCGTCGCCGATGTCGACGCCGATCAGGTCGCCTTCGGGGCGGCCGTTCTGGTCCTGCTTGTTGACCGAGAACGGCGACGAGAACTGGGTCGACGACGCATAGTCGATCGAGAACTGCAGCGTCGCACCGGAGACACCGATGGTGGTCGACTTGAAGGCGATGGCTTCCATCGGCGAGCGCAGGTTGCCGCCGGTATCGAAAGTCAGTTCGCCCTTGTCGAGGAAGATCGGCGACCACAGGTCGCGGGTTTCATCCTCGGAGAAGGTACCCGGATCCGAGGTCTCGAGGCCATCGCGGTCCACGTACAGCGGGAACCCATCGATGCTGGTCGCCTGCGGCGGCTCGAGCCAGCGGCTGGTGCTGCCGCGCGCGCTTTCCAGATCGGCCAGGCCCCAGATCGAGTTGGCGGACACCTTCAGGAAGGAGTTGTCGCCCGTGGTGCCGGTCGTGAATGTAAAGAATTTGTTGTTCGTGCCCGGCTGCGAACCAATCTCCACTTTCACGCCGTTCACGGTGCGGCCGAAGTTGTCGGCCAGCGCATTGATCCGGTCCTCGAGGTCCTGGCGGAATTCTTCGGCCGTGTAATCCGAACGCTCCGGCATGGTGATCAGGCCGGTCACGTTGTCGACGGTGACGACGAACTGGTTGTTCGAGCCATCAACGCGGAACTTGTTGTCGAGGTTGATGCCGATCGCGTTGCCGGACAAGACTGCCGGCTCGGAAATGATGCCGCGCTGCGGCGTCGACGAAGTCGCCGTCTCGACGCCGTCGGCACCCGTCTGCAGGCCGAACAAGGCGTTTGCCATCGCCGATGCCTTGGTGATCTTCAGGCTGGACTCATCGCCGGTGGTGCCCGAGCTGATCGTGAAGCGGTTATTGACCTCATCAAACTTGACTTCGATGCCGAAGCGCTGCTCGTCGGCGGTGACGATGAAGCTGCCATTCGGCAGCACGGGCGCGCCCCAGGTGCCCGTGTTCGGATCGACCGTGGTCGGCGTGCTGGTCAAGCCGAACAATTCATTGCGGACGAGGCCAAATGAGCGAATGGCCACCGGCGTGCCATCGCCGGATTTGAAGGTAAAGCTTTGCCGCACCGGGTCGTAGCCGACGGTAATCGGCGCGCTCAGGCTCGATGCCTGCTTGTCGAGTTCGGCCTGGATGGCCGTGATCGCTTCTTCCTGCGTGACCTTGCTCAGGTCGTCGATGCCATAGCGGCCCAGGTGCAGCGAAATCGGCAACCGGTCGAGGTCGGCGCCCTCGCCGACCTCGAGCTGAAACAGGTCGGCGGTCTCGGGATCGGCCAGGGTGGTGAAGTCGGTAAAGTTGAAATAGCGCTGGTCGCCAAAAGTCTTGTTGACCGCATTCGTGATTTCACGCGCGATTTCCACGCCGGTGTAACGCTTGCTGCCGGCCAGTTCGCCCAGATAGCTGAGGTCGACAGTGAGCGGGCTGCCGCCATCCACATCGAGGTCGAACACGATGCCCTCGCGCTGGCCGGGCATGCCGGCCGTCGTGACGGTCAGCAGCGTGTCGGTCGGGATCGATGGCTCTGCTGCGGGTACGATCGTCAGCGTCTGGCTGCCGTCGCTTGCCGTGGAAACCGATGCGGTGTAATCATTCGGGGTAGTGTTAATCGCCGTCACCAGCGCAGCCAGGGTGCTGGAGACGCCGCTGGCGGGATAGGTATCGTTGCCGATTTTCAGCGAGTAGTCTCCACTGCCGAGCGCCGGCTTGAAGCTCACCGTCGTCAGCGACTGGCTGCTGGGCCGAACGAAAAATCCGTCGTCGACTTCCGCGGTCAGCGTAATTTCCGGCACTTCAGTCTCGCCATCACGCGGCACGACCACCATCTGGCCGGCGGCGTTGATCGAGGCTTCATAGATCAGCGTGGTGGAATCATTGATCGTCGTCGCCAGGTCCTCCAGCGTGTTTGCAGTGATCGGCGTCGCGTTCAGCAGCGTCAGCTTGGTCGCCGCCGGCAACTCGGTGGTCGGCGACTGCGGGGTGATGGTCAGTACCGCCCCATTAACGCTCGCTGCATACTTGTTATCGTTGTTGATCTGGGTGGCCAGGTCGGTCAGCGTGACCGAGTCGTCGTTGTTGGGGAAGACATCGTTACCCAGCTTGATGCGGAAACCGGCCGATGCATCGCTGGACGTGAATGACCACTGTGTGATGGCCCCTGTATCCGCGTTGAGAGTCTTTGTGCCGTCGATCCGGTCGCGCATGGTCAGCCGGTAGCCATTGCCGCCGGTGATCGGGGTGAACACCATGCCGTCGTCCGGGTTGGAGGCAATCAGGCTCTCCACCTTTTCCGGGAACTCGATGCCGTTCTTCCACTCGGTGATCAGCGACGTGGTCAGCGCACCGGCGTTCACGGTGGCCGGCGTCGACTGAACCGGGTTCTTCAGGTCGTCGAGATTGAACAGCTTGGTGACTCCGCGCGCGATATCCTGCGGCGGGATGTCGGATTCGGCACGGATCTCGCCGTACTTGTTCACATATTGCTTCTCGCCGCTCTTGTCGGTCGACTGGATCAGCAATTCCTGCAGCTTGGTGTCGCCGATGAAGACGAAGGTCTGGTACTTGTTGGTCGGATCTTCCGGCGTCGCGACCTGGGTCTTGCGGTAGTAAACGGTGGCGAGGTAACCGTTGCCGCCGGCGTCGTAGACGGTGAGCGCCGTGGTCTTGTTGTAGGTGGTGTCGTCGTTGCGGTCGAATGGCGCGGTCGGTATCTCGGCATCCGCCGGCAGGTTCAGGCCCAGCTGCACGGCCGAGGTCGCCACGGCGTCGCCGGTGGTCTTGCGCGGAATCAGCAGCTTGGACAGGTTGTCGAGGTCGGCCTTGCCGGAAGAGTCGACCGCCGCCGCGATCAGCGCCTGGCCGGCCGAGTTCACGACGTTGTACGAATCGTTCAGCATGAACGTGCCGTTGCGCGTATAGATGTCCTGCAGGCCGTCGGCCGATTTCAGCGGGAAGAAGCCGTCGCCGGTAATCGCGATGTCGAGCGAGTTGGCCGAGAACTGAATGTTCCCCTGGCTGAATTCCTGGCTCACCTG
>JAIXXL010000028.1 GCA_027490755.1 Betaproteobacteria bacterium | reverse complement strand
GGCGGCGATCAGGCATCCGCCGGCCAGCAGTGTTGAGGAAAAAACAGGCAATCGGGTCGGTGTCGTCATCATGATGGAGGGTCCTGCGGTGCCGGTCATTGTGGCTGGGTCAGCGGCTGGTAGCCTGGGATGTTACCGCGCAGTGCGCGCAACGGGTTGGTGCCGAGCGAAGACAGTCCGTTGAGTTCGAGCTGGACGAACAGGGTCGTGTTGACTGCGCCGGCCGCCGTCGGTACCCGCTGGCCCACCAGACGGAAGATCCAGCAGTCTGCCTGGTACTCGAGGCCGGCAAGGGTCTGGCCGATACGGTTCTCGTTGAGCAGGTAGTTCAACCGGCCCACACCATACCAGCGCTCGGCCAGCGGCCACTGCGAAGAGATGTCGATCAGCTCGAAATTGGTGTTCGGAATGTCGGGCAGGTTACGCGAATCCCGCCGGTACTGGGCATTGACCACTTTCATCGGCGCCGGTTGCCAGTAAACGCCGAAACTCACGCGGTTGACCTCGCTGCGCACCTGGTTGTACTGGAAACTCGCATCGAGCCGGGTCTCGCGCGTCACGCGCCCCGAGGCCAGCAGCAGCACGTCCGAGCGCGCTTCGCCGGTGTCTTGCAGCGCACTGCCCAGACCGACCTTGGGTGGCGTCAGATTGAAGCGCTGGGCGACCGCCAGCCGCAGGCGTTCGGCTCCGTTCGATTCGAGGTAGCGCGACGTCACTGCCAGCGTCAACTGGTTGGCGTCGCCGATGCGGTCGTTACCGACGAAGCGGTTCTCGCGGAAGATCTGCGCATAGCCGAAGTCGGCGATCGTCGTGTCGAAATTCGGGTAGAGGTTCGCATTCTGCTCGACATACGGCGTGTAGGTGTAGAAGGCGCGCGGCTCCAGCGTCTGGATCGCGTTACGGCCCAGAAAAGAGGTGTCGCGCTCGAAGATCAGCCCCGTATCGGCGCTCAGCGTGGGCAGCACGCGGGTCGGGGACTGCATGGCATCGATCGCCCTGTCGAGGCTGTAGACCGTGCCATGCACGGAGAGCGACGGGCGCAGGAAATAGCCGGGCCCCTGCAGTGCGGTATTGGTCAGGCGCGGATTGACGACCAGGCGGTCGCCCTGCACCTGGGTCGGATGGACGAAACGCGAGTATTGCGTGCCCATCGTCATTTCTATCCCGCTGTCGCTGTACTGCGCGTAACTGACATTGAGCTGCGGCAGCCGCGCGTAGGGCACGCCGATCAGCGCCAGCGGATCCTGCAGCACCTGGAAGTCGGAGAACTGCAGCGTGCCGCCCCATGGACCGCCGCCATACGACACCGTCGCCGTCTGCGGCAGCAGACGCCGATTGAAGCCGGGCCGGAAAAATACATGGCTGAGCGGAAAATCGCGCGCGTAGTTGTCATCGGATGCGCGGTTGATGTCGGCGGCGAACGCCAGTCCGGAGTCGAAGCGGTGGTTGTGCCGCACGGACAAGCCGTAGCGCAGGTCACCGCCGCGCTGGCTGTCATTCATGAACTCGAAGCGCGTCTCGCCGGCAAAATCGCGGTCGAGGTAGCGCGCATCCGCGCCCAGCATCAGGCCGCGGGTAGCCATGTAACGCGGGTGCAGGGTCACGTCGCGGTTCGGCGCGATGTCCCAGTAATACGGGACGGTGACCTGCAGGCCCGTATTGCTCGAGGTCAGCAGGGTCGGCGAGAGAAAACCCGATTTGCGCTGGTCGGTCAGCGGGAATGAGATCGCCGGCGTACCGGCGACCGGCACGCCCTTGAACACGATCAGCGTATTGCGTGCCGAACCGATGCCGGCGCCGTCATCGAGCGTCAGCTTGCTGGTCTTCAGGTACCAGTCGGGGTCGGGGCCGTTACAGGTCGTGTAAACGCCGTTGCGGATGGTTGCCACTTCGTCCGACTCGAAATCGATTCGCTCGGCATGGCCCTGGGCGTTACGCTGCATCAGGCGGTACACCGGGCTGCGCATGTAGCCGACGCCGCTATCGAGCTTCAGGCGCAACTCGTCGCCTTCGAAGCGGTTGCCTTGCCGGACCACGCGCACCTTGCCCTTCGCATCGACGCGATCATCGATAATGTCGTAATTGATGTCGTCGGCGTTGACCACGGTCGGGCCGCGCCGGATTTCGACCCCGCGCTGCAGCCGGATTTCGCGGTCCGGACGCCCCGTCAGCATCTCGCCTTCGACAGTGGTCGGCCCGTCGTTCTCGTCGATCTGGTTGGCGATCCACGCCTGCTGGGCCAGTGCACCGGAACTGGCCAGCAGCGACACCAGCAGGGGCAGCAGCCGATGGCGGCAGGTACGGGAGACTTGCAGGAAGGGCAATCGCCGGATCATGAACGGTGAAATGTCGGTTTGCGGCGCCGCGTTCGCGGGGCGAATCCCTTATTATATGGGAACTCCCTGCCCGGACCATGCCTCCGGGCATCTCCTGTCACGATTGATTCCTCCATGTCAGATTCCCAACACCCTGACCCGCGCCTCGCGCAGCTGGCCGGCTGGCTCGCCTCGCTTGATGCCCCGGTCACCCGCCCCGACACCTTGCGCGCCGCGTCCGCGGACGCCAGCTT
>JAIXXL010000009.1 GCA_027490755.1 Betaproteobacteria bacterium | reverse complement strand
GAGAAGGTCGAGAAGGTCGAGAAGGTCGAGAAGGTCGAGAAGGTCGAGAAGGTCGAGAAGGTCGAGAAGGTCGAGAAGGTCGAGAGGCCAGAAAAGGTCGAGAAGGTCGAGAAGGTCGAGCGGCCAGAAAAGGTCGAGAAGGTCGAGAGGCCAGAAAGGTTGGAGAAGCCGGATTGAGAAGAAATCGAACCATTGCGTGCCTGGTTGGCGCGGTCGGGCTGATCTGCCACCCGGCCCACGCCGAGGACGTCAAGTTGACCGTAAGCACCGGGCTGGACTACAGCACAGGTCGCTACGGTGGTACCGCGAAAACGACTACGGTCGCCATCCCGCTCATCCTCAAGGCTGAGTTTCAGTCACTGACATTGAGGCTGTCCCTGCCGTACGTCGACACGAGCGGCCCAGGCAATGTGCGTGGCGTGGGTGGGGACCGGGTGGTGATCGGGGACGACGGCGCTCGCACCAACAATCGGGACATCGGCGATACGGTACTGGGCGGCACTTACACGCTGTACGCGTCGCCGGATTGGCTTGTCGACGTTGGCGGCAAGATCAAGTTCGCTACGGGTGACGACAACAAGAATCTTGGTACCGGCAAGAACGACTACCTGATCCATACCGATGTCTACCGGCTGTTCGGCCGCAACAGCGTCTTCGGAACCTTCGGCTACCGCCGCCAGGGCGATCCCTCTGGAGTGGATTTCCGCAATCCGTTCTACGGTTCCGCGGGCTTTTCAGTTCGGGTCACCGACGCGGTTTCTGCAGGCATGAGTTTTGACTATCGGCAGAGTCTTACGGCTGCCGGTGAGCCGATTCGCGAAGCGACTCTGTTCGGAAGCTACCGTTTTTCCCCGGAGTGGAAGCTGCAGGGCTATGTCATGACCGGCTTCTCTGATGCCAGTCCCGACCTCGGCAGTGGCCTTATCCTTGGCCGCAGTTTTTAGCCATGGACCGGGCTGACCGGAACGCTGTTGCGAGCCGGTCAGCCCTCACCGCGCTTGCTGGCGCGATGGGCTCGTTTGGCGGCTGGCTGTTCCGAGCCCTGTTTTTCGGAGCCCGGGTCGAAGCCCATCCCCACCTCGCGGTCGGCGCCCAGGTCCACGCCAAGCTGGCGCAGCGCCTCGAGTACCTGCGCCATCTGACGGTCGGTGGCAGCGTTCTGGTCGGCCAGGGCCTGCACCGACCGCGCCAGCGGGTCGTCGGTCTCGGTGCCCACCGCGTAAGGCTGGAAGATGTCACCGTCTGGTGCCGGCTCGTCGAGCACGCGGGCCGGGATGCCGACCGCGGTGGCGTGTGGCGGCACAGATCGCACCACCACCGCGTTGGAGCCGATGCGCGCACCGGCGCCCACCGTGATCGGGCCGAGGATCTTGGCGCCCGCGCCAACGACCACGCCGGTCTCCAGCGTCGGGTGCCGCTTACCCTCGCGCCAACTGGTGCCGCCGAGAGTGACACCGTGGTACAGCGTGCAGTCGTCGCCGATGTGCGCCGTCTCGCCGATCACCACGCCCATGCCGTGGTCGATGAAGACACGACGGCCGATGGTCGCGCCGGGGTGGATCTCGACGCCGGTCAGGCCACGGATGAGGTGCGAGAGGAAGCGCGCCGGCCACTTCAGGCCCCAACCCCACAGGGCGTGGGTCAGGCGGTGGACAAGCAGCGCGTGCACCCCGGGGTAGCAGGTGACGACCTCCCACGTCGAACGCGCGGCAGGGTCGCGATCGAACACGCAACGGATGTCTTCGCAGAGGCGTTGGAGTGCGTTGGGCACGTTGTTCGGGGCGTCGCGGGTCGCGGCAGGTCTTTGGAAAGGCGCGGAGTGTAGCAGGCAGGTCTCGGGAGACCCTGTCCAGATGCGCGCCCCGGTTGGCTCAGCCGGCGTCGGTCAGGTGTTTTTCCATCGCCGTCAGAAGGCCGCGCAGGATATTGACGTCCTCGCGCAGGGGCTGAGACCGCGCGATGAAACGCCGCAGCTTGGGCTCCAGCCGGCGCGGATTGGCCGGGTCGTAGAACTCGAGGGCCTGCATCACGCGCAGAAGATGGACGTGCAGGCCCTCGATCTCCTCCATGCGTGCTGGCTCCTCGTCATGGCCGGCGGTGCGCAGGGCGGTAGCGCCAGCCGCAAGCCGCATCTCGTAGACCAGGATCTGCACCGCCGCAGCCAGGTTGAGTGAGCTGTAAGCGGGATTGGTCGGGATCTGGCAGAGCAGGCTGCAGAGGCCGGCGTCCTCGCTCGACAGGCCAGCCTGTTCGTTGCCGAACACCAGCGCCACCTCGCCCTGGGCGGTGAACGACAGCAGGCGCTCGGCCGCCTCGCGCGGCGCCACCTGTGGCGCGCCGATCTCGCGCGGGCGGGCGGTGAGGGCGACGGCGGCCACGGTGCCTGTCAGCGCCTCGGCCAGCGTGTTGACCACCCGCGCCGAGGCCAAAAGGTCGCCAGCGCCGGACGCGCGGGCCTCGGCCTCTGGGTCGGGGAAGCGTTGCGGCGCCACCAGCCAGAGCTGGCTCAGGCCCATGGTCTTGCAGGCGCGCGCAGCCGCGCCGATATTGCCGGGGTGGCTGGTCTGGCTCAGCACCACGCGCACCCTCGCCAGCGCCTCACCTGACGAAATGGTCGCGCTGGCCGTAGAATCGCGCCCTGTCTCCGGGGCGCTCGTGGCTCCGCCGCTCTTGTCCAATCTGTCGAATCCCTCTTCGAGGCCGTGTCCGGCGCCCGCGCCGGTGGCCAGTCTCATTTGCCGCCCGCACCGCGGGCCAAGGATGCACAACCATGCACCCCATGCTCAACATCGCGATCAAGGCCGCCCGCAAGGCCGGCTCCGTGATCAACCGCGCCAGCCTCGAACTCGAGCAGATCCGTGTCACCAGCAAGCAGACCAATGACTTCGTCACCGAGGTCGATCATGCCGCCGAACAGGCCATCATCGCCACGCTGAGGGAAGCATATCCCGACCACGCCATCCTCGCCGAGGAGTCCGGAGCGTCTGGCGACTCGGAATATGTGTGGATCATCGACCCGCTCGACGGCACCACCAATTTCCTCCACGGTTTCCCGCAGTACGCCGTCTCGATCGGCCTGCAGCACCGTGGCCAGATGAGCCAGGCGGTGGTCTTTGACGTGGTCCACAACGACCTCTTCACCGCCTCGCGCGGGCGCGGAGCCTTCCTGAATGACCGCCGCATCCGCGTCAGCAACCGGCCCTTCCTGCGCGACGCGCTGATCGGCACCGGCTTTCCCTACCGCGAGTTCAGCCGCATCGACCGCTACCTCGAGCTGTTCAAGGCCTTCGCCCAGGGCTCGGCGGGTATCCGGCGGCCCGGCGCCGCCTCGCTCGATCTGGCATACGTGGCCTGCGGGCGGCTGGACGGCTTCTTCGAGATGGGCCTGGCGCCGTGGGACATGGCGGCTGGCAGCCTGCTGGTGCTCGAGGCCGGTGGCCTGGTCGGCGACTTCAAGGGCGACGAGACCTACCTTGAGTGCGGCGACATCGTCTGCGGCAACCCCAAGGTGTTCGCGCAGATGATCGCGACCATCAGCAACAGGGCCTGACCAACTCAATCGTGCTGGTAGGTGGGTAGCGGCGCGCCGCAGTCACGACAGTAACTGGCATCTGCGCGGTGGCCCTCGCTCAGGCACTCGGCACAGGTGCGGGTGGTCGGCAACTCGGTGAAGCGTTGCGCGGTGAATTCGGCGGTGACGATGCCGGTGGGCACCGCCAGCGTGCCCCAGCCGACCAGCATCATGGTCGAGGCGATCAGCCGGCCGACGTCGGTGTGCGGGGTCAGGTCACCGAAGCCGACCGTGGTCATGGTGGTGATGGCCCAGTAGACCGCGATGGGGATACTGGTGAAGCCGTGCTCCGGCCCCTCGACGACGTACATCAGGGTGCCCATCACCAGTACCACCATCAGCACAAACGACAAGAAGATGAAGATCTTGTGCCGCGACTGCGCGAGCGCCCGACCCAGACGCCCGTACTCGTCGACATAAGCCACCAGCTTGAGCACGCGGAACACACGCAGCAGGCGCAGGATGCGCACGTCGATCAGCGCCTGCACGTCCGGGGCGAAGAACGCGAGGTAGGTCGGCAGCACGGCGAGCAGGTCGATGACGCCGTAGAAACTGGTCATGTAGCGCCAAGGGTGGCGCACGCACGCCAGCCGGGCGAGATACTCGAACGTGAACAGCGCGGTGAAGCACCACTCGATCACGGTGAATGAATCGCCATGCACGTCGTGGATGGACGCGACGCTGTCGGCGATGACCACAGCCACGCTCAGGACGATGGCGCAGATCAGGGACACGTCGAAGGCCCGCCCAGCCGGCGTGTCGGCCTCGAAGATGACGGTGTAGAGCCACAGGCGCCAGCCGTGCTGCGGTTTGCCGAGGTGAAGGTCGGCGTGATGGTTTTGCACTTGGTTGGCAGGCATGACAGTGACAACTCTAGCTGATGCCGGTGTCGGGGTCGGCAAACGAAAGACCAAGCAAAAAAGTCGGGAACTCGACGCTGCTATTTCCGACTAAAATAGTCGGGAAACCACAAAGGCTGTTCGCGCGTTGCGCGAGTGCCTGGAGAAAACACATGCGCCTCACCACCAAAGGTCGCTTCGCCGTCACCGCCATGATCGATCTGGGCCTGCGTCAGCATGGCGGCCCGGTCACGCTGGCTGGCATCAGCGAGCGGCAACGCATCTCGCTGTCGTACCTCGAGCAGCTGTTCGGTCGCCTGCGCCGCCGCAACCTGGTGGACAGTGTGCGCGGCCCTGGCGGCGGCTACCGGCTCGGTCGCGATGCCGAGCAGATCTCGGTGGCCGAGATCATCGAGGCGGTCGACGAGCCGATCGATGCGACCCAGTGCGGTGGCAAGCGCAACTGCCACGACGAGCAGGCCTGCATGACGCATGACCTGTGGACCTCACTCAACGCCCACATCCACGACTACCTGTCCTCGGTGTCGCTGGCCCGGCTGGTGGCCGGGCAGCGTCAGGGCCAGGGTGACACCCAGGCTGTGCGCACCGAAGACCTGTTCCGCGAACGTCGCGAGCGCAGCTCCGACTCGGTGCCTGCCTGAACCACACAGCCATGCACAACAGCGTGTTCCTCGACCACAACGCGACGACCCCGGTAGACCCGGCGGTGGTGGCGGCCATGGCCCCGTTCTGGGCCGACTGCGCCGCCAACCCGTCCAGTGTCCATCGCGCCGGTGTCGCGGCTCGTCGTGCGGTGGATGCCGCGCGCGAGCAGGTCGCGGGCTTCGTCGGCGTGCAGCCGTCGCAGGTCATCTTCACCAGCGGCGGTTCCGAGGCCAACAACCTGTTCCTGCGCGGCGTGGCCGCGCTGCGGCGGCCGGGCCGGGTTCTGGTCAGCGCCGCCGAACACGCCTGCGTGCGTCGTCCGGCCAAGGGCCTGGCTCGCGCCGGCTGGCAGCTGGCCGAGGTCGGGCTGGACAGCCAAGGTCGCATCGACGCTGCCAGTCTGCGTGACCAGGCCGCCGGCGGCATCGGCATCGCCTCGTTCATCGCCGCGCACAACGAGACCGGGGTGCTGCAGGACGTGGCCGCCTTGGCCGAGACCGCCCGCGAGGCGGGCGCCGTGGTGCATACCGACGCCGTGCAGATGGCCGGCAAGCTGCCGGTCCGCCTCGACGCGCTGAATGTCGACGCGATGAGCCTGTCCGCGCACAAGTTTTATGGCCCCAAGGGCATCGGTGCGCTGGTGGTGGGCAAGCGCCTCGACCTGCGTGCGCAGATCGAGGGCGGCGGCCACGAGCACGGCCTGCGCGCTGGCACCGAGAACGTCCCCGCCATCGTCGGTTTTGGCCTGGCCTGCGAGCTGGCGGCCGGCGGCATGGCCGCCGAGGCCGCGCGTCAGACCGCTCTGCGCGATCTGCTGGCGGGTTGGTTGCAGGCCGAGGGCGCGGTGGTGTTCGGCGCCGGCGCCGAGCGTCTGCCCAACACTGTCTTCTTCGCCTTCCCCGGCATCGACGGCGCCACGCTGCTGCTGGCGCTGGACGAGTCCGGTTTCGCGCTGGGCAGTGGCTCGGCCTGCTCGAGCAGCGAACACGCACCGAGCGCGACGCTGCTGGCCATGGGCGTGCCGCCCGACCTGGCGCGGGGCGCGGTGCGCGTCAGCATCGGCCGCACTACCACGGCGGCACAGTTGCAGCAGTTGCGTGCGGCGCTCTCCACCTGTTTGGCCGGCCTGCGCGGTCTGGTCTCGATGGCTGTCTGAACGACGCTTTTCAAACTTCACGAATCCACCCGAAGAGGCAACACCGAATGTCCCTGAAGTTCCCGCTCTACCTCGACTACTCGGCCACCACCCCAGTCGACCCGCGCGTCGTCGACGCCATGGTCCCCTATCTGGGCGAGATCTACGGCAACCCGGCATCGCGCAGCCACGCCTTCGGCTGGTCTGCCGAGGACGCCGTCGAGACCGCACGCGGCAACGTCGCCGCGCTGGTCGGCGCCGACCCGCGCGAGATCGTCTGGACCTCGGGCGCGACCGAGTCCAACAACCTCGCCATCAAGGGCGCGGCGCACTTCTACGCCACCAAGGGCAAGCACCTGATCACGCTGAAGACCGAGCACAAGGCGGTGCTCGACACCATGCGCGAGCTCGAGCGCACCGGATTCGAGGTGACCTACCTCGACCCGCGCGACGACGGCCTGCTCGATATGGACGCCTTCAAGGCGGCCCTGCGTCCGGACACTTGCGTCGTCTCCATCATGTTCGTCAACAACGAGATCGGCGTCATCCAGGACATCCGCGCCATCGGCGACCTGTGCCGCGCCAACGGCACGGTGTTCCACGTCGACGCCGCCCAGGCCACCGGCAAGGTCGCCATCGATCTGGCCACGCTGCCGGTCGACCTGATGAGCTTCTGCGCGCACAAGACCTACGGCCCGAAGGGCATCGGCGCGCTCTACGTGCGTCGCAAGCCGCGCATCCGCCTCGAGGCGCAGATGCATGGTGGCGGCCACGAGCGCGGCTTCCGCTCGGGCACGCTGCCGACCCACCAGATCGTCGGCATGGGCGAGGCCTTCCGCATCGCCCGCGAAGAGATGGGCACCGAGAACGAGCGCGTGCGCATGCTGCGCGACCGCCTCTGGGCCGGCCTGTCGACCATGGACGAGGTGTTCCTTAACGGCAGCCTGGAGCAGCGTGTGCCGCACAATCTCAACGTTAGCTTTGCCTACGTCGAGGGCGAGTCGCTGATCATGGCGATCAAGGACATCGCCGTCTCGTCGGGCTCGGCCTGCACCAGCGCCAGCCTCGAGCCGAGCTACGTGCTGCGCGCGCTCGGCCGCTCCGACGAACTGGCGCACAGCTCGATCCGCTTCTCGATCGGGCGCTTCACCACCGAGGAAGAGGTCGACTACACCATCCAGCTGCTGCAGTCCAAGGTCGGCAAGCTGCGTGAGATGAGCCCGCTGTGGGAGATGGTCCAGGCCGGCATCGACATCAACTCGGTCCAGTGGGCTGCGCACTAGGCGCCGCCGGTCAGCACAGACGCACCGCAACTACACCGACACACACGAGTACAGACACATACAAGCGCACAGCACCAGCGCATCAGGGAGTCAGGAAAAATGGCATACAGCGAAAAGGTCATCGACCACTACGAGAACCCCCGCAACGTCGGGTCCTTCGACAAGACGGAAGACGCTGACGTCGGCACCGGCATGGTCGGCGCGCCGGCCTGCGGCGACGTCATGAAGCTGCAGATCAAGGTCGGCGCCGACGGCGTCATCCAGGACGCCAAGTTCAAGACCTACGGCTGCGGCTCGGCCATCGCTTCGAGCTCGCTGGTCACCGAGTGGGTCAAGGGCAAGACCCTGGACCAGGCGATGGGCATCAAGAACACGCAGATCGCCGAAGAGCTGGCGCTGCCGCCGGTCAAGATCCACTGCTCGATCCTCGCCGAGGACGCCATCAAGGCTGCCGTCGAGGACTACCGCAAGAAGCACGGGAACTGAGATGGCTGTCACCCTCACCGAGCGCGCCGCCGCCCACGTCCAGAAGTTCATCGCCAAGCGAGGGCAGGGCGTGGGGCTGCGTCTGGGCGTGCGCACGACCGGCTGCTCGGGGCTGGCCTATGTCCTCGAATACGCGGACGAGGTCAAGCCCGAGGATCTGCAGTTCGAGAGCCACGGCACGACTGTCATCATCGACCCCAAGTCGCTGGCCTTCATCGACGGTACCGAGTTGGATTTTGTCCGCGAGGGCCTCAACGAGGGCTTCCAGTTCAACAACCCCAATGTGAAGAACGAGTGCGGCTGCGGGGAAAGTTTCAATGTCTGATGCGGTGACGGCCGCTGTGGCCACCACCGGCCCCGGCGCCGACCCGTTCGCACTGCTCGGCCTGCCGCGCGGAATGGATGTCGACCCGCACGCGCTGGACGATGCCTACCGCCAGCTGCAGGCGCAGGTGCACCCCGACCGCTTCGCCGACAAATCGGAGGCCGAGCGTCGCGTCGCCATGCAGTGGGCCGCCGCCGCCAACGAGGCCTACCGGACCTTGAAGAAGCCGCTGCCGCGTGCGAAGCACCTCATCGAGAGCGCCGGTGTCGGCCTGGGCGAGCAGGACAACACCGCCATGCCGGCCGACTTCCTGATGCAGCAGATGGAGTGGCGCGAGCAGGTCGCCGAGGCGCGCGCCCACCGCGACGACAAGGGTCTGCGCCACATCGAACACGACATCCGCGGCGCCGAGGGCCGGCTCTGGCCGCTGCTCTCCGAGCGCATCGCCGCCGCCGACTGGCCGGCCGCGGCCGACGCCTGGCGCCGGCTGCGCTTCCTCGAGAAGCTGCACGACGACATCGAGGACGTGCGCGCGGCGCTGATCGACTGATGGCACTGCTGCAGATCTCCGAGCCGGGCCAATCCACCGCCCCGCACCAGCACCGTCGTGCCGTAGGCATCGACCTCGGCACCACGCACTCGCTGGTCGCCACCGTTCGCAACAGCATCGCCACCGTCCTGCCCGACGAGCACGGCCGCGTCCTGCTGCCGAGCATCGTCCGCTACGGCCAGGACGGCGTTTTCGCCGTGGGCGTCGAGGCGGCCGCCCGTCAGGCCGAAGACCCCCGCAACACGCTGGCCTCAGTCAAGCGTTTCATGGGTCGCGGCCTGGCCGATGTGGCAAAGACGCACCAGGGCGATCTGCCTTACGACTTCGTAGACAGCCCGGGCATGGTGCAGATCCGCACCGCCGCCGGCGTCAAGAGCCCGGTCGAGGTCTCGGCCGAGATCCTGCGCGTGCTGCGCCAGCGCGCCGAGGCCAGCCTGGGTGGCGAGATCACGGGCGCTGTCATCACCGTGCCGGCGTACTTCGACGACGCCCAGCGGCAGGCCACCAAGGACGCCGCGCAACTGGCGGGCCTCGAAGTGCTGCGCCTGCTCAACGAGCCTACCGCTGCAGCCATCGCCTATGGCCTGGACAACGCGGCGGAGGGCGTCTACGCCGTCTACGACCTCGGCGGCGGCACCTTCGACATCAGCATCCTGCGCCTGACCAAGGGCGTGTTCGAGGTACTCGCCACCGGCGGCGATTCCGCCCTGGGTGGCGATGACTTCGACCGCCGCATCGCCTGCTGGGCGATCGAGGCCGGCCAGCTGCCGCCGCTCGGCGCGCGCGACCTGCGCGCGCTGCAGGTCGAGGCGCGCGAGGTGAAGGAGGCGCTTTCCAGCCGCGAGGCTGCGCGCTTCCATGTGAAGCTGCAGAGCGGCGACCCGGTCGACCTGACCCTCGACACGGCGACTCTGGAGTCTCTCGGCGCCAACCTGGTGACCAAGACGCTCAAGCCCTGCCGCCAGGCCTTGCGCGATGCCGGCGTCGACATCGCCGACATCAAGGGCGTGGTGCTGGTCGGCGGCTCCACCCGCATGCCGATGGTGCGCGCCGCGGTGGCCGAGTTCTTTGGTCAGGCGCCGCTCACCAACCTTGACCCGGATCAGGTCGTCGCCCTCGGCGCCGCACGCCAGGCGCACCTGCTTGCCGGCAACCGCAGCGGCGACGACTGGCTTCTGCTCGACGTGATCCCGCTGTCGCTGGGCATCGAGACCATGGGCGGGCTGGTCGAGAAGATCATCCCGCGCAACGCCACCTTGCCGATCGCCCGCGCGCAGGAGTTCACCACCTTCAAGGACGGCCAGACGGCGATGCGCATCCACGTGCTGCAGGGCGAGCGCGAGCGTGTCGATGACTGCCGCTCGCTGGCGCACTTCGAGTTGCGCGGCATCCCGCCCATGACCGCCGGCGCAGCCCGGATCAAGGTCGAGTTCGAGGTGGATGCCGATGGCCTGCTGGCGGTGACGGCGCGCGAGCAGTCCACCGGCGTGACGGCGCAGGTCGCAGTCAAGCCCAGCTACGGGCTGTCAGATGACGACATCGCCCGCATGCTGCGCGACTCCTTCGACCACGCCCGCGACGACCTCGACGCGCGCGCCCTGGCGGAGGTGCAGGTCGACGCCGACCGCCTTCTCGATGCCGTGCGCGCGGCCCTGGCGGCCGACGGCGAGGCTTTGCTGAGCGATACCGAGCGCGAGGCGATCGAGGCGCGTATCGTTGCGCTGGCCGAAGCGCGCGTCGGCACCGACCGCAGCGCAGTCCGCCAGGCCAGCGACGCGCTCTCCACCGCCACCGACGACTTCGCCGCCCGCCGCATGGATGCCGGCATCCGCAGCGCGCTGGCGGGGCGCAGCATCGAATCCATCTGACCAGACCCATGCCCACCATCACCGTCCTGCCGCACGCCACGCTCTGCCCCGAGGGCGCGACCTTCGAGGCCGCAGCCGGCACCTCCATCTGCGACGCGCTGCTGCAGCACGATATCGATATCGAGCACGCCTGCGAAAAGAGCTGTGCCTGCACCACCTGCCACGTCATCGTCCGTCAGGGTCTTGATTCCCTCGCCGAGGCGACCGAGGATGAGGAGGACATGCTCGACATGGCCTGGGGCCTGACTGCGCAGTCGCGGCTGTCGTGTCAGGCGCGTGTCGACGGCGTCCCGTTGACCATCGAGATCCCGAAGTACACGATCAACCACGCGTCCGAAGACCACTGACCGGACGCCATACGCAAAGGGAGGCTTCGCCATGACTATCCATCGATCGTCTCTTGCCGCGGCTGCGCTTTTGGTGCTGACGGGATGCAGCAACGGCACCTACGACTGCGAGGGCACCGAGCTGGTCATCGACGGCAGCCGCGTCGAGTACGCCGGCGCCGACCGCTACGAGGTCTGCCAGACCAACGGCAACATCATGGTCATCGGTTTCCGTGACCAGTGCGGCACTACCAGCCGCAACTACATGTCATTCGACAAGATGCAGCGAAAGCTCGCGCGCGGCACCGAGAACTGGGACTGCAAGAAGAAATAAGCCATGAAGTGGACCGACACGCTTGACATCGCCATCGCCCTGGTCGACGCCCATCCGGACGTCGACCCGCTGACGGTGCGCTTCACCGACCTGATGAACTGGGTGATGGCGCTCGATGGTTTCGACGACGATCAGGGCCGCTGCGGCGAGAAGATCCTCGAGGCCATCCAGCAGGCCTGGATCGACGAGGCTGACTGAGGCCTAGTCCCCCGCGATCGGGTGGCTGGCCATCGACTCGACCGCCCGCGCGATGCCGGAGTGGTCCCACTGCGCGCCGCCCAGACCACACGCAACGCTGAAAAGCTGCTGCGCCATGGCCGTGCCCTGGATCGCCATGCCCAGCTGACGCGCGTTCTGTAGCGCGTTGTTGAGGTCCTTCTGCATCAGCTCGATCTTGAATCCGGGCACAAAGTCGCGCTCGATCATGCGCTTGCCATGGACCTCGAGGATGCGTGACTGGGCAAAGCCGCCCAGCAGCGCCTCGCGCACCCGGGCCGGGTCGGCACCCGACTTGGACGCAAAGGTCAGCGCCTCGGCCACCGCCATCAGCGTCATCGCGCCGACCATGTTGTTGGCCAGCTTGCAGGTCTGACCGGCGCCGTGCGGGCCGATGTGGTTCAGCGCCTTGCCCATGCACGCCAGTACCGGCCTCACCGCCTCGAACACCTCGGCCTTGCCGCCAGCCATGATCGACAGCGTCCCGGCGATGGCGCCAAGGTCGCCACCCGAGACCGGGGCATCGAGGTATTCCACGCCCTTGGCGGCGAGGCGTGCCGCGTTGCCGGGCTCGGCTGCCGGCGAGATCGAGCTCATGTTGATGACCACTGCCCCTGGCTGCACCCCTTCGGCCACGCCGCCAGGGCCGAACAGCACCTTCTCCACGTCGGGCGTGTCCGGCAGCATCAGGATGACGATGTCGCTGGCGGCGGCGACCTCTGCCGGGCTGCTGGCCGGCACTACGCCGGCCTCGATGCAGGCCTGTGGCACGCCGCTGCGCGAGTGGCCGGTGACGGGGTAGCCACCCTTGATCAGGTTGCAGGCCATCGGCCCGCCCATGATGCCGAGGCCGATGAAACCTGTACGTAGGTGGTGCTGCGCATTCATGCCGGGGTCTCCTCGTAATGCGGCTGCTCAAGCCAGGGCCGTAGCCAGCCCAGCGATGCCGGTGTATCCGGCCCCGGCAGGTACTCCGCGCTGACCCAGCCGCGGTAGCCGATGCGGTCCAGCCACGCGAACAGGAAGGCGTAATTGATCTCGCCGCTACCGGGCGCCCCGCGCCCGGGGTTGTCGGCGATCTGGATGTGGCCGATGCGCTCGAGGTGCCGCTGGATGGTCTGCGCCAGGTTGCCCTCCATCACCTGCATGTGGAAGCAGTCGTACTGCAGGCGCGTGTTGCCGACGCCGATGGCCTCGAGGATGGCCAGCGCTTGGGATGATCGATTGACCGCGTAGCCGGGGATATCGCGCGTGTTGATCGGCTCGAGCAGCAGGTCGAGGCCGTGCTCGCCCATCCGTTTGGCGGCAAAACGCAGGTTGGCCAGCAGCGTGCCCTCGAGCGTCTCGGCGTCGGTGTCCTCGGGGGCGATGCCGGCCAGCACGTTGATCTGTCGGCAGCCCACAGCACGCGCGTAGTCGATGGCGACATCGATGCCCTCGCGGAACTCGGCGATGCGGTCGGGGTGGCAGCCGATGCCGCGCTCGCCGGCGTCCCAGTCGCCGGCCGGGGCGTTGATCAGGACCTGCTGCAGGCCGTGGGTCTCGAGCAGTTCCGACACGACCGACGCATCGTGCGCGTAGGGGAACCAGCACTCCACGCCGCTGAACCCGGCTCGCGCCGCGGCGGCGTAGCGTTCGAGGAAGGGATGCTCGGCGAAGAGCATCGACAGGTTCGCAGCAAAACGAGGCATGACGGCACAAGTTTAGCCGCAACCCCTGCAGCACATGGGGACTGCGGATCGGATGCGCGCGTGTTCAGTTGGCGACGCCGCGGCGCTCAGCCTGGCAGGTGCGGCGCCAGTTTGCGATGCAGGAACATGCCGGCCAGCATGGCAACGGTGAACACTACCGCGTCGCCGTTGCCCAGCCCCACGCCCACTAGCGCTGGCCCCGGGCAGAAGCCGGCCAATCCCCAACCGACGCCGAACAGCACGCTGCCGAGCATCAATCTGCGGTCGACGCGTGTGGCGGTGGGCCAGTGCATGGTGCCCTCTGCGCCAGCCAGCAGGGGGTGGGTGCGGCGTCGCGCCAGCGCGAAACCGGCCAAGCCGACCGCCACGGCGCCAGCCATCACCAGCGCCAGTTGCGGGTTCCACAGGCCGGCCAGGTCGAGGAAGCCGATCACGTTGGCGGGGTCGGCCATGCCGGACACGATCAGGCCGATGCCGAAGACCAGGCCACAGAGGAAGACGGAGACAGATCTCATGGCGCGAATCTCAGGCGAGCAGGTGGCGGACCACGCCGACGGTGACGAAGCCGGCCGCCATGAAGGCGCACACGGCTACCAGCGAACGGATGGACAGCCGCGACAGGCCGCAGATGCCATGGCCAGATGTGCAGCCGCCGGCCAGACGCGTGCCGAAGCCGACCAGCAAGCCAGCCGCAACCAAGGTCCCGTTGCCGGCCTCGACGTGGATCGGCCCGACCACCTCCCACTGCCGGTAGAGCAGCGGCGCGTAGAGCAGACCGAGCAAGAACGCCAGTCGCCACAGCACCTCCGGCTTGCTGCTATCGCCAAGCAGGCCCGCCAGCAACCCGCCGAGGATGCCGCTGATGCCGGCGATGCGGCCGTGCAACAGCATCAGCATCACGCTGGCGAGCCCGATCAGCGCGCCGCCGGTAAGCGCATGCAGGGGGGAGAAGTGGGGCCAGTCGATGGTCATGGGGCTCGTCGTCCTTGCAGATCGGTTGCGGGCTGAGCAGGGTGGGGCGGCGGCCTGCCGTCTGCCGGGTGTCCCCATGGCGACTGCGCCGCGCTTGAGCGGTGTCAATGCCAAGCCGCGGCGGCTGCCACACCACTCACTCGCGGTGCGATTCTCGCCCATCGCGCCCGTACCCGGAGTGAGTCATGTCAGCCGCCCGTGCCGCCGACAGCTTTGCCAGCGGCGACTTTGACCGCGCCGTGCACGCCAGCGTCGCTCGGCTTACGCATGGCCTTTCGCCTTTGGTGCTCGCCGGTGCGACAGCCGACTGGCTCATGCACCTGGCGTTCTCACCCGGCAAGCAGATGGACCTGTCGCTGCTGGCCCTGCGCCAGACGCTGCGCCTGTCGCGCCACCTCGGCGAGTGCATGGCCGGCCACCGCGAGTCGTGTATCAGGCCCCTGCCGCAGGACCGGCGCTTCGAGGCGCCGCATTGGCAGGAGTGGCCGTTCAACCTGCTGTGGCAGGGGTTTCTGCTCAACCAGCAGTGGTGGCACGCGGCCACCACCGATGTCAGCGGGGTCAGCCACCACCACGAGCGGGTGGTCGACTTTGCCGCCCGGCAGTGGCTCGACCTGGTCTCGCCCTCCAACTTTCTGGCCACCAACCCGGAACTGCTCGATCAGACCTTGCGTACCAACGGCGCCAACCTGGCCTCAGGGTGGCGCAACTGGGTCGAGGACGCCGCGCGCATCGCCGGAAATCGCCCGCCGGTCGGGGCCGAGCACTTCCGGCCCGGGGTCGAGGTGGCGGTGACGCCCGGCGAGGTGGTATTTCGCAACCACCTGATCGAGCTCATCCGCTACACGCCGGTGACGCCTGCGGTGCACCCGGAGCCGGTTCTGGTACTGCCATCGTGGATCATGAAGTACTACATCCTCGACCTGTCCCCGCACAACTCGCTGGTGCGCTTCCTGGTCGGGCACGGCCACGTGGTCTACATGGTGTCGTGGCGCAACCCGGACGGCACCGACCGCGACCTCGGCATGGACGACTACCTGCAGAAGGGCGCCATGGCCGCCATCGACGCGGTGTCGAAGGCCTGGGGCGCGCGCCGCGTGCACGCGGTGGGCTACTGCCTGGGCGGCACGCTGCTGGCCATCGCGGCAGCGCGCATGGCGCACGCCGACGACCAGCGCCTGCAGAGCCTCAGCCTGCTCGCCTCGCAGGTGGATTTCTCGGAGCCGGGCGAGCTCGGGCTGTTCATCGACGAGGCGCAGCTGGCCTGGCTCGACGACCTGATGGCCTCGCAGGGGTATCTGGATGGCAAGCAGATGGTCGGTGCCTTTGCTTTGCTGAACCAGCGCGATCTGGTGTTCTCGCGCATGGTCCACGATTACCTGATGGGCCGCCGGCGCCCACTCACTGACCTGCACGCGTGGAATGCCGACGCCACGCGTATGCCGTTCCGCCAGCACCGCGAGTACCTGCAGAGCCTGTATCACCACAACGACCTGGCGCAGGGGCGTTACCGCGCCGGCGGCAAGCCGGTGGCGCTGAGCGACATCCGCGTGCCGGTGTTCACGCTGGCCACAGAGCGTGACACCGTCTCGCCGTGGCGCTCGGTCTACAAGATCAGCCTGCTCACCGACACCGAGGTCACCTTCTGCCTGACCAGCGGCGGCCACAACGTGGGTGTGGTGAACCCGCCCGGGGCCGGGGTGCCGCGCAGCTACCGCATGACGGTGCGCCCGGTCGACGGCAAGTACGTCGACCCCGAGGCCTGGATCGCTGGCGCACCCGTCACCGAGGGGTCGTGGTGGCCGGCCTGGCAGGCGTGGTTGCAGCAGCACTCGTCGGCGCCGGTGCTGCTCGATGCGCTGCCGCCCGATGCGCGCGAGCCGGCCTCGTCGGGGCCGGCGCCCGGTCGTTACGTACTGATGCCCTGACTTGGCAGTGCTGGCGGTCAACCGCGCCCGCTGGTGCCGCGTTGAACCTGTCAGCGGCAGATGCCGCGTAATCCCCGAGGGGAGGAGACCATGAAGATTCGCAGAATCGCCGCCACCGCAGCGCTTGCGGTCGCGGGCTTTGCCGCCACCACGCCGGCCGTCGCCAACGATTGGGTCGGCACCGCGCTGGGCGCCGTGGTGGGTGGTGTGATCGGCAACCAGTTCGGCAGCGGGAGCGGCAATGTCGCGGCCACCGCGCTGGGCGCCGCCATCGGCGGCCGGGTCGGCGCCGACATGTCGCGCGGCCTGCCGTCGTATGGCAGCAGCTACGGCTACCGCGACAACTATCGGGACTACGGTTACCGCGATCAGGGCTACTACCGCCCCACCAATGGCTATGGGTCTGGGCGCGCTTATGAGGATCGGGGCGTTTACGCACCGGCGCCGTTGCCGGTGGCCGACGCTTGCGCCGGGGAGCTTTATTATGAGGGTCGTTATGACCCCGAACTCGCCCGTTCCTACTGCCGCGGCCGCCAGGAGTTCCTGCGCGCGCAACGCGACCGCGAGCTGGTCGACGCGCGCAGCCGGGGCCTGGCCGGCCAGTAGGTCCACAGTCGCAAACACCGCGGCGGCGTTTGCCGTCGCCGTGGCGTGCTGCGTTCACGCTGCCCACGCCGCGCCACTGCCAGCGCCGGCCGACGCCGCGGCGCTGGCCGGCACGGCCGAGGTCACGGTCGAGGTGCGCAACCCGCACCTCGCGCTCGGCGCTGATGCGCCGCGGGTCGCCTTCCGCGGCTTCGCCGCGGCGCCGGTTCTTGACGCGCTGCTTGGGCCCGTCTGGCGCGAGGGGGGCAGGGCGATCGAGTTCCGCGCCGCCGATGGTTACGTCTCTGCCATCCCTGCCGCGCAGCTCGAGCGCTATCCCGCCTGGCTGGTCTACCGTCGCGCCGACGGCACCGACTTCGTCAGCGACAACGTCTACCAGGCTCGCCACGCGGTGCCGCTGGGGCCGTGGTACCTGGTCTGGGACAACATCGGCTCGCCCGAGCTGATCCCGCTGGGTGACCACTACTGGCCCTATCAGGTCATCGACGTCGCGGTATCTTTGCCTGGCTCGCCGCCTTGAACACAGAGAAGCGGCCGGGCCGTCAATACCGCCACTACAGCACGGTGACGCTGGCCTTCGTCGTCGTCTTTCTGTGCTCCAACCTGATCGGCCCGGCCAAGGGCGCGCAACTCGACCTGCCGCTGCTGGGCACCGTCACCTTCGGCGCCGGCGTCATCTTCTTCCCCATCTCGTTCATCTTCGGCGACATCCTCACCGAGGTGTACGGCTACAGCGCTGCGCGGCGGGTCATCTGGTCCGGCTTCGCGGCGATGGTCTTCGCATCGGCCATGGCGGCGCTAATCGTCGCGCTGCCGCCGGCGCCATGGTGGCCGCACCAGCACGCGTACGAGGTCGCCTTCGGCAACGCCTGGCGGGTGGTGGCGGCGTCGCTGGTGGCCTACTGCTGCGGCGAGTTCGTCAACAGCTATATCCTCGCCCGGCTCAAGGTGCTCACCGCCGGCCGCCACCTGTGGTTGCGCACCATCGGTTCGACCATCTTCGGCGAGGCGGTCGACAGCAGCATCTTCTACCCCTTGGCGTTCTGGGATGCCGGCATCTTCCCCAACGAGCAGATCCCGCTGATCATGCTCATGCAGTTCCTGGTCAAGACCAGCGTCGAGGTGTTGTTCACGCCGCTCACCTACTGGGTCGTCGCCACCCTCAAGCGCGTCGAGCACGAGGACTGGTACGACCGCGACACCGACTTCAACCCGTTCCGGCTCGGGTCGGAAGGGCGCTGAACTGCAACCGTGCCGTTCAGCCTCGCCAACCCGGTCCACAGCGACCTGACCATCAAGAAGAGCCGCTTTGTCGGCTGCGTGCAGCCGGTGGCCGATCGCGCCGCGGCGCAGGCGGTGGTGGCTGCATTGTGGCGCCAGCACCCAGCTGCGTCGCACGTCTGCTGGGCGCTGCTGGCCGGCGGGCAGTCGGCGGCGGTGGACGACGGCGAACCCAGCGGCACCGCCGGCCGGCCCATGCTCGACGTGCTGCGCCATCAGGACCTGGAGGGCGTGCTGGCGACCGTGGTGCGCTACTACGGCGGCGTCAATCTCGGCGCCGGCGGTCTGGTACGCGCCTACACCGACGCGGTGGCCTCCGCATTGAAGGTGGCCAGCAAGGTGCCCATCGTCCGCCGCGTCACGCTGCGCTGCGCCGTGCCGTACGCCATGGAGGGTATGCTGCGGCGGGAGATCGCGGCGGCGGGCGGTGCGCTGGGCGGGGTGACGCACGGCGACGATGTCGGCTTCGAGTTCACCCTCGCGGAAGATGACGCCGGCACGCTGGTGCAGCGGCTGAACGAAGCGGGCCAGGGCAGGGTGGTGTGGGCGGGCGACGACCACCGCCCTTGAGCGACAAGATAATCCCACTGGGCGCACGGTCTGGCCCACAATCCGGCGATGGACCTCAAAGCGCTGATTCCGGTTATCCCCGACTTTCCGCGTCCCGGCGTCGGCTTTCTCGACATCACGGCGGTGCTGCATCACCCGCAGGCCTTCGCCTGGTGCATCGATCAGCTGGCCATTTTCGCCAGCAGGCGTGGCGCCAGCAGCGTGGTCGCGGTGGAGAGCCGCGGCTTCCTGTTCGGCGCGCCGGTGGCGCAGCGCCTGGGCCTGCCGCTGGTGGTGGCGCGCAAGCCCGGCAAGCTGCCGGGCGCGGTTCACGCCGTCCGCTACCAGACCGAGTACAGCACCGACGAACTGCACATCCAGCAGCACGCACCGGTCGGGGCCACGCCCTGGCTGGTCGACGACGTGCTGGCTACCGGCGGCACCCTGCTGGCCGTCAGCGACTTGCTGGAGCAGCACTTCGGCGTGCAGGCCGGTGGCGCGGGGGTGGTGGTCAGCCTCGACTTCTTGCCGGGGCCGGCGCGCCTGCAAGCGCGCCCGCTGCTGCTGGACGCCTTGGAGCGCTACCCCGCTTGAGCGACCGTCTGGTGCATCCCCGCACCAGATTGATGCTGCAGCCGATCGTCTAAAGCCAATAGCCGCATAGAAACCGGCTTAAAGTGCAGCAGCGCGATGTACAACCCTTCGCCGGTCGTTGGCACCATGTTTGCTTAAACTACGCGGCAGAGCCTTGCCCTCGTAACCCACACCCTCCAGACCAACTGACAGGAAACCCATGAGCACAACCCTCAAATCGACCTTGAACGGCTGGCACCTCTGGGGCCTTGCCGTGGGTCTCGTCATCTCCGGTGAGTACTTCGGCTGGAGCTACGGCTGGGCCACCGCTGGCACCCTCGGCTTCCTCGTCACATCGGCGCTGATCGCGCTGATGTATACCACCTTCATCTTCAGCTTCACCGAGCTGACTACAGCTATTCCGCATGCCGGCGGGCCGTTCGCCTACGCGCGGCGGGCCTTCGGTGAGAAGGCCGCGTTCGTCGCCGGCTTCGCCACGCTGATCGAGTTCGTGTTCGCGCCACCGGCCATCGCCATGGCCATCGGTGCTTACCTGAATGTGCAGTTCCCCGGGGTCGACCCCAAGGCCATGGCCATCGGCGCCTACTTCGTCTTCATCGGCCTCAACATCCTCGGCGTGCGCATCGCCGCCAACTTCGAGCTGTTCGTCACCGTGGTCGCCATCATCGAGTTGCTGGTGTTCATGGGCGTGGTCGCGCCCGGGTTTTCGGTCAGCAACTTCACGGCCAACGGCTGGGCCGGCCAGAACGAGTTCTCGGCGGCGGCGGTCACCGGCATCGTCGCTGCCATTCCCTTCGCCATCTGGTTCTTCCTCGCCATCGAGGGTGTGGCCATGGCCGCAGAGGAGGCGCTCGAGCCACGCAAGACCATCCCCAAGGCCTACATCGCCGGCATCCTCACCTTGGTCACACTGGCGCTGGGCGTGATGATATTTGCCGGCGGCGCAGGCGACTGGTCCAAGCTCTCCAACATCAACGACCCGCTGCCGCAGGCGATGAAGATGATCGTCGGCGAGAGCAGCGGCTGGCTGCACATGCTGGTGTGGATCGGCCTGTTCGGGCTGGTGGCCTCGTTCCACGGCATCATCCTCGGCTACTCGCGGCAGATCTTTGCGCTGTCGCGCGCCGGTTACATGCCGGGCTATTTTGCCGAGGTCAACGAGCGTTTCAATACGCCGCACCGCGCACTCATCGCCGGTGGCGTGGTGGGCATCGCAGCCATCCTGGCGGATGAGCACATCCAGTTCGGTGGCATGACGCTGACCGCCAACCTGATCACCATGTCGGTGTTCGGCGCCATCGTGCTGTACATCGTGTCGATGCTCAGCCTGTTCTCTTTGCGCAAGAAGGAGCCGGGCCTGCACCGCCCGTTCAAGGCGATCGCCTACCCGCTGTTCCCGGCCATCGCGCTGACCCTGGCGGCCGTCAGCCTGGTCACCATGATCTACTTCAACGGCATGCTGGCGCTGATCTTCGCGGGCCTGATGGCGCTGGCCTACGCCTACTTCAGCGTGACGCGTGCCCAGCGCGAGGGCGCCGTCGACCAGGTCGGCAGAACCGCCTGAACCTGCGCTACGCTGTGGCATCGGGGCGGCGTGTGCTGCCCCGATGCCCAGCCGCAGCAGCAACCGGGAGACGTTTGTGGCCTACCAGACCACCATCGGCGGACTGAGCTTCCGCTTCGACAGCCTGCGCGAGGTGATGGCCAAGGCCACGCCGGCGCGCTCGGGCGACCACCTGGCCGGGGTGGCGGCCGTCACCGATGTCGAGCGCATGGCGGCGCGTCTGTGCCTGGCCGATGTGCCGCTGAAGGCTTTCTTGCAGGACCTGGTGGTGCCCTACGAGAGCGACGAGGTCACCCGGCTGATCATCGACGGCCACGACGCGCAGGCCTTCGCGCCGATCTCGCACCTGACCGTGGGCGACTTCCGCGACTGGCTGCTGGCCGACGAGGCCGACACCGCCGCGCTGGCCGGCATCGCGCCCGGCGTCACGCCGGAGATGGCGGCGGCGGTGTGCAAGCTGATGCGCAATCAGGACCTGATCCTGGTCGCGCGCAAGTGCAGCGTCATCACCGCCTTCCGCGACACCGTGGGCCTGCCCGGGCGGCTGTCGGTACGCTTGCAGCCCAATCACCCCACCGACGACCCGCGCGGCATCGCAGCCTCCATGCTCGACGGGCTGTTGTATGGCGCCGGCGACGCGGTGATCGGCGTGAACCCGGCCACCGACAGCATCCCGGCGCTGATGACGCTCTACGACCTGCTCAACGAGGTCATCGAGCAGTACGGCATCCCGACCCAGTCCTGCGTCCTCACCCACGTGACCAACCAGATCCAGGTGATGGAGAAGGGCGCCCCGGTGGACCTGGTGTTCCAGTCGATCGCCGGCACGCAGAAGGCCAACGAGAGCTTCGGCATCAACCTGGGCATTCTCGACGAGGCCTATGACGCAGCGCTGTCGCTGCGGCGCGGCACGGTGGGCCAGAACGTCATGTACTTCGAGACCGGGCAGGGCTCGGCGCTGTCGGCCAACGCCCACCACGGCGTCGACCAGCAGACCTGCGAGGCGCGTGCCTACGCCGTGGCGCGTCGCTACAAGCCGCTGCTCACCAACACGGTGGTCGGCTTTATCGGGCCGGAGTACCTGTTCGACGGCAAGCAGATCATCCGCGCCGGGCTGGAGGACCACTTCTGCGGCAAGCTGATGGGTGTGCCGCTGGGCTGCGACGTCTGCTACACCAACCACGCCGAGGCCGACCAGAACGACATGGACACGCTGCTCACGCTGCTGGGCACCGCGGGCATCACCTTCATCATGGGCATCCCCGGCGCCGACGACATCATGCTCAACTACCAGACCACCTCTTTCCACGACGCGCTCTACCTGCGCAAGGTGCTCGGCCTGCGCCCCGCGCCGGAGTTCGAGGACTGGCTCAAGCGCATGAACATCATGGACGCCGGTGGGCAGGTGCAGCCGGTGGGCAGCCAGCACGCCATGCTGCAGAACCTGCCGCGCAACCTGTTGACGGCCTGACCCGCCCAAAAGCCATGGACGACCAGCCCCTCGTTCGTCAGGACCCTTGGCAGGCACTGCGCCGGCACACCCGCGCGCGCATCGCACTGGGCCGCGTCGGCAGCAGCCTGCCGACCCGCGAGGTGCTGGATTTCGGGCTGTCGCATGCGATGGCGCGCGATGCCGTGCACCTGCCGCTGGACACCGATGCCCTGCGGCAGGCCATCGAGTCGCTCGGCCACGAGACGGTGGAGGTGGCGAGCCGCGCAGGCGACCGCCACACCTACTTGCTGCGCCCCGACCTGGGCCGCCGCGTTGCCCCCGAGGACGTCGAGCGTCTGCGTGGCATGGCTCGGCAACCCGGCCCCGACCTGCTGTTCGTGGTCGGCGACGGCCTGTCTTCGCTGGCGGTGGCGCGACAGGCAGCGCCGTTGCTGGCCGCGGTGCAGGCGCACTGGCCGGAGGGCTGGCGCAGCGGCCCGGTGGTCATCGCCCGTCAGTCACGGGTGGCGCTGGCCGACGAGGTCGGCGAGGCGATGGGTGCGCGCATGGTCGCCATGCTCATCGGCGAGCGGCCAGGCCTGACCTCGCCGGACAGTCTGGGCGTCTACCTGACTTGGGCGCCACGGGTGGGCTGCCACGACGCGCAGCGCAACTGCATCTCCAACATCCGGCCAGAGGGGCTCTCGTACGCCGCCGCCGCGCACAAGCTGCTGTGGCTCGCGCGCGAAGCCAGCCGCATGCAGTTGACCGGGGTGGGGCTGAAGGACGAGAGCGACGTATCGGTGATCGGCGGCGATGATGCGCCGCAACTGCCGAAGGTCTAAGAGCCGGATCGGTTACCCGGCTACGCCGACGTAGGGCGAGGAATCCCGGGCAGTTGTGATCAGCCATCTGTGCAGGCTCGCGCCATGAGCCTGACGCGTCGCAAACTGCTCTGCAAAAGGCACTTTAGGGGCCCCGATGCGGCCGGCGCACGAATCTTTGCGTTTCGCTGAAAAAAGCAAGGACGGGCTTGCGAAATGGTTGAACATGCCACAAAAAGTATCGACATACGCCAAAGTGACTAGAAGCGATGCGTTTTGTGCACACTCTTTCTACGTTCTACGTTCTACGTTCTACGTTCTACGGGCTGTGGGCGCTGACAGCCAGATGGCGAGCTTGCAGTCTTGAAAGGCCCTGTCCCATTGTCATCCAACCCCTACTCGGTCGGCTTCGCTGCGCGATTGAGGACCCTTCTGCGTCGGCGTTTCGGCGGCTCTATCCCCAGCGCGGCGCTTGTCGCCCGTGAACTCAACCGCTTCGATGCCGGCAACGCCCCGCTGTCTGCCGAGACCGTGCGCCGCTGGATCCGTGGCCTCTCGACACCAGAACTGCCCCGGTTTCGGACGCTTTGCGCGTTTCTCAGGTGCAGCCCGGCCGAGGTGTCTTACCTCCTGCTCGTCCAACCGGAGGTGGACGGTGGGGCTGGCGCCTTGGCAGAACCCGGTTGCAAGGCGGTGCCTCAGAGCGTGAGGGCAGCGCTGTACAGCCTGATGGAGACTGCTGACGACGACGTGCTGTCCGCGGCCTACCTCGCATTTCTGATGGCATCCGGCCTGCGGCGACCCGGCACGGCGGGCACCGAGTCCGGCCCGAACACCCTTGATGACAGGAGCCTGTCTTGAGAAATGCCGGATCCAATGCCTTGATCACGAAGGCTGCACGCGCCTTAAGCGACATGAAACTCTTCTACTTTGAGCATCCGGAAGAGAGCTGGGAGGACGACGCGCTGCTCTGTCACATTGCCGACCTCAACGCTCGCGGTGTCAGGCTGTGTATCACCGACCTGGTCCGCATCCGTTACTACGGCACGCTGCCAACGCTCACCAGCCGACTGGCTCGAATGGTCCGGCGTGGCCTGGTGCGCCAGGTCATCGATACCGACCGGCGTATCCGTTTGCTTGAGTGCACCGCGCAGGGTCTGGAACTGTTGGAACAGCGCTGCGACCTGATCGAAGCGGCGCTGGCCGCGGATGACCTGCCCCGGAAATAGGCGACGCGGTTTTTATGCGCCGGATTGGACCGAGTGTAAGGGTGCCCGTGGCTAGTTGGTGTCAACTAAATTAGTCAATTATAAGTGTATAGCTTTTGTACAAAGTGGGCTATCATCAGCGTCAACAGCCAATCCTTTAAGAAATAGTTCTTCCAGGCGTGGCTGGGTGTTGCTCAGCCATGTAACTGCCGACTGGCAGGAAGGGATTGCAGATGAAGACCAAGCCCAACGCGACCACCGAGGTTGCGGTCAATGTGTTGTCGTTGCTGCACAACTTCTACGCGGGCACGCCTGCCGGAACGCGCGATCTCGATGATCTGCTCGCGTTCATCTACCAAGAGAACGCCGCCGGACGTCACTTGCGCGTCACCGATCTGGTGCGACTGCAGCACTTCGGCAGCCTGCCGACTCTGACGCACAAGGTCCAGAGGCTCATCACGCTTGGGCTAGTGGTGCAAACGGTGGCCGGTGACCGCCGCGAGAAGAACATCGAAGCCACCCCGGCCGCCGAACTTCTGTTCCAAAGCCGTTACGCACTGCTGCAGCAGGCTGGCCTGCAGGCTGCCTAGCCCGGGGAACGTGCCGTCGGGGTGCCGACTTGGGCCCCGGGGTTCGGATGCAAGGCCCAGCCAGTGGGCTGAATAGAACAAAGGGCTACGTGACAATCACGTAGCCCTTTGATTTTTATGGCGCGCCCGAAGAGATTCGAACTCCTGACCCCCTGGTTCGTAGCCAGGTACTCTATCCAGCTGAGCTACGGGCGCATAAAACTTGATGGCCTTGGCGGAGACAGAGGGATTCGAACCCTCGATACGAGTTTTAGCCCGTATGCTCCCTTAGCAGGGGAGTGCCTTCGACCTCTCGGCCATGTCTCCGAAGAGAGGCGGATACTACCCTAGCGGCGCGATCACGGTCAACGCGAGCCGCGCCGGAACGGCGTGTGGCCGTGCCTTCAGGCAGCCTTGGGCTCGCCGTCCAGGCCGAACGCGCGGTGCAGCACGCGTACCGCCAGCTCCATGTACTTGTCGTCCACCACGACCGAGATCTTGATCTCCGACGTGCTGATCATCTGGATGTTGATGCCTTCCTCGGCCAGCGTGCGGAACACCGTCGACGCCACGCCGACGTGGCTGCGCATGCCCACACCCACCACCGCGACCTTGGCGATCTTGTCGTCACCGATCACCTCGCGCGCACCGATGTGCGGCTTGACCGTCTCGTTCAGCACCTTGAGCGCCTTCTGGAACTCGTTGCGGTGCACGGTGAACGAGAAGTCGGTGGTGCCGTCGCGGCCGACGTTCTGGATGATCAGGTCGACGTCGATGTTGGCATCGGCCACCGGGCCGAGGATCTGGTAGGCGATGCCCGGCTTGTCCGGCACACCCAGCACGGTGATCTTGGCCTCGTCGCGGTTGAAGGCGATGCCGGAGATGACGGCTTGTTCCATGTCTTGGTCTTCCTCGAAAGTGATCAGCGTGCCTTCGCCCGGGTCTTCCATGAACGACGACAGCACACGCAGCCGGACCTTGTACTTGCCGGCGAATTCAACCGAGCGGATCTGCAGCACCTTGGAGCCGCTGCTGGCCAACTCGAGCATCTCCTCGAAGGTGATGCGGTCAAGCTTGCGCGCCTCCGGCACCACCCGCGGGTCGGTCGAGTACACGCCATCCACGTCGGTGTAGATCTGGCACTCGTCGGCCTTCAGCGCTGCGGCCAACGCCACGCCCGTGGTGTCGGAGCCGCCACGGCCCAGCGTGGTGATGTTGCCGGCGTCGTCCACGCCCTGGAAGCCGGCGACGATGACGACGCGGCCCTTGTTCAGGTCAGCGCGCATGGCGCCGTCGTCGATGTGCAGGATGCGCGCCTTGGTATAGGCCGAGTCGGTGCTGATGCGAACCTGGCCGCCGGTGTAGGAACGGGCATCGACGCCAAGGTCCTTCAGCGCCATGGCCAACAGGCCGATGGTGACCTGCTCGCCAGTCGAGATCACCACGTCGAGTTCGCGCGGGTCGGGGTTGGCCTGGACTTCCTTTGCCAGCGCGATCAGGCGGTTGGTCTCGCCGCTCATGGCCGAGACGACCACCACCATCTGGTGGCCCTGGGCGTGGAAACGGGCGACGCGCTGCGCGACGTTCTTGATGCGTTCGGGGCTGCCGACAGAGGTGCCGCCAAACTTCTGGACGATCAGAGCCATGGGACCTGGAGTGTTGACGCGGGGGAAGGCACTAAAAAGCCCGCGATTCTAGCGCGAGGGGGGCAGACGCACCAGACGCCTATACCCCGTCGAAGAACTCGACCTCGCCCGACTCGATCGAGTACTGCGCGCCGACAACCACCAGGCCGTCCTTGTCGATCAGCCGCTCGATGATGTCCGAGCCATGGCGCAACTGGTTGCAGGCGATGCGTACGTTGGCGCGCGTGGCGTGGTCGAGCAGGGCGGCGCGGTCATCGGCCGGGGCGGATTCGCGTGCGATCTCCACCGCGCAGCGCACGCGGTCGATGATCGACCGGATGTTGCGCGAATCGGCTGCGTTGCCGCTCAGCACCGCGTCCAGCGTGGCCGCCACCGCGCCACAGTGGGTGTGGCCCATCACCACCACCAGCCGCGAGCCGAGCTTTTCCGCGGCGAATTCGACGCTGCCGATCTGCGAGGGCGCGATGATGTTGCCGGCCACGCGGATCACGAAAAGGTCGCCGAGGCCCTGGTCGAACACCAGCTCCGCCGGCACCCGCGAATCGGAGCAGCCGAGGATGATGGCGAACGGTGCCTGACCGGCGGTGAGCGCGCTGCGGTTGAGCTCGTTCAGGCGCATGGTGCTGTCGTTGCGGACAAAGCGCGCGTTGCCGGTGCGCAGACGGTCGAGGGCGGTGTTTGCAGAGATCATGTTGTTCCGGGTGCTTTGGCTGATGACATGAAACGGATTTTACCTTTGCCGGCGCAAGGGCTTCCATGTGCATGCAGCTTGCCTGTCAAAGCCGCCTTTTGTGCCCACAACTTGGGAATGCTTCGCCACAATGGTGTGATGCACACCCAAGCCCCCAGTCGGCCGCACGCCGCCGCCCCGCAGCCGGCCCATCGCGCGCCCTTGCTGGCTGCCTTGGCCGCTGCGCTGCCAGCCGACGCGCTGCTCACGCAGCCGGAGCAACTCGGCCCCTACGAGTGCGACGGGCTCTCCATGTACCGGCAGCCGCCACTTGCGGTGGCCTTGCCCTACGCCGCGGCCCAGGTGCAGGCGGTGCTGCGTATCTGCCACGCGCACAACACCCCGGTGGTGCCGCGTGGCGCCGGCACCGGGCTGGCCGGCGGTGCCTTGCCCAGCGCCGACGCCGTGCTGCTGTCGCTGGCGCGGCTCAAACGCATCGCCCGCATCGACGCGTTGGCGCGGGTCGCGGTGGTCGAGCCCGGCGTACGCAACGCCGCCATCTCAGAGGCCGCCGCGGGCTATGGCCTGTACTACGCGCCCGACCCTTCCAGCCAGATCGCCTGCAGCATCGGCGGCAACGTCGCCGAGAACTCAGGCGGCGTGCACTGCCTCAAGTACGGCCTCACCGTGCACAACGTGCTCGGCGTGCGCGGTTTTCTGGCCGACGGCACGCCGGTGAGCATCGGCGGCGAGGCGCCCGACGACAGTGGGCTTGACCTGCTGGCGCTGATGATGGGCTCGGAGGGGCTGCTGGCGGTGGTCACCGAGGTCACCGTGCGCCTGCTGCCGCGCCCGCGCCACGCGCAGGTGGTGATGGCCGCATTCGCCACGGTGGAGGACGCCGGCGATGCGGTGGCCGGCATCATCGGTGAGGGCATCATCCCAGCCGGTCTGGAGATGATGGACGCGCTGGCCACCCGCGCCGTCGAGGACTTCGTCCACGCCGGCTACCCGCTGGATGCCGGCGCGATATTGCTCGCCGAATCCGACGGCACGCTGGAGGAGGTCGCCGACGAGATCGCCCGTATCGAGGCGGTCTGCCGCCGCCATGGCGCGGTCTCGCTGGCCACCTCGCAGTCGGAGGCCGAGCGGCTAAAGCTGTGGGCGGGGCGCAAGGCGGCGTTCCCGGCGGTCGGCCGCATCACGCCGGACTACTACTGCATGGACGGCACCATCCCCAAGAAGCGGCTGTCGGCGGTGCTGCGGCGCATCGCCGAACTGTCGGAGCAGCACGGGCTGGCCTGCGCCAACGTGTTCCACGCCGGCGATGGCAACCTGCACCCGCTCATCTTCTTTGATGCCAACCAGCCCGGCGACGTCGAGCGCGCCGAGGCCTTCGGTCTGGACATCCTGCGCGCGTGCGTCGAGGCCGGTGGCGTGATCACCGGCGAGCACGGCGTCGGCGTCGAGAAGCTCGACGCCATGTGCGTGCAGTTTGCGGCCCCCGAGCTGTCCACCTTCCACGCCGTCAAGGCGGCCTTCGACCCGGCCGGTTTGCTGAACCCGGGCAAGGCGGTACCGACCCTGCACCGCTGCGCCGAGATGGGTGGCATGCACGTGCACGGTGGCAAGCTGTTGCACCCTGACCTGCCGCGATTCTGATGACCCATTACGAGCCCGAAGGGCGCACACCGGATCCGGAAGAGGCGCGTCTCGTCGACGAGGTTCGCGCTGCCGGGACCGAGGGCCGGGTGCTGCACATCCGCGGCGGCAGCAGCAAGGATGGCCTGGGTGGCACCCCTCGCGGCAGTGGTCTGTCCACGCTCGGGCTCAAGGGCATCGTCGACTACGACCCGGCCGAGTTGGTGGTCACGGTGCGCGCCGGCACGCCGCTGGCCGACCTGCAGGCCGAACTCGCCGCACACGGCCAGATGCTGCCCTTCGAGCCGCCGGCATGGCCGGATGCCACGGTCGGCGGCACGGTGGCCAGCGGTCTGAGTGGGCCGCGCCGCGCCTTTTCCGGCAGCGTGCGCGACGCGCTTCTCGGCGTGCGCCTGATCGACGGGCGCGGGCAGCTGTTGCAGTTCGGCGGACAGGTGATGAAGAACGTCGCCGGTTTCGACCTGTTCCGCCTGCAGGCGGGCGCCTGGGGGCGCCTGGGTGTGCTGCTCGAGGTGTCTTTCCGCGTGCTGCCGCGTCCGCAGAGCGAACTCACGCGGGTACTGCAGATGGACGCCGACCAGGCCATCGCGCACATGAACCAGCTGGCCGGCACACCGGTGCCGCTGAGCGCAGCGGCATGGTTCGGCGGGCTGCTGCACCTGCGTCTGTCGGGCTCGGCGGCGGGGGTGCAGGCGGCGCTGTCTGGCGTCGGTGGCGAGCCCCTCGACCCGCTGAGCGCCGAACGCCTGTGGGCCGACTGCGCGGCCCAGCCGCCGGGCTTCGCCGAGACCGCGGCGGCGGCCGAGAGCGTCCCGCTGTGGCGTTTGGCGGTGCCGGCGGCCACGCGCAGCCTGGCCGCCGAGGGCGAGGAAGCGATCGACTGGTGCGGTGGCCTGCGCTGGCTGCGTACCCACGCGCCGGCGGAGGCGGTGAGGGCGCTCGCCACCTCGCTGGGTGGCCACGCCACTGCTTGGCAGAACAACCTCGCAAGGCCGGCCATGCACCCGCTCGACCCGGTGCGGCAGGCCCTCCATCGGCGCCTGTTCGACACCCTCGACCCCGACGGCGTGTTCGACAGCGGGCGCTTCGACGCCGACGCCGCTGCAGTTGTCGCGCCGGCCGGCGCCTGACGCGCCGTGCAGACCCGCCTGCCCGACAGCCTGCTTGCCACACTCGAGGGTGCCACCGCCGACGCCATCCTGCGCAAGTGCGTGCACTGCGGCTTCTGCCTTGCCACCTGCCCGACCTACCAGCTGCTGGGCGACGAGCTGGACAGCCCGCGCGGGCGCATCTACCTGATCAAGAACGCGCTGGAGGGCGGGCAGGGCGCCGCCACCACGCTGCAGCACCTCGACCGTTGCCTGGGCTGCCGCGCCTGCGAGACGACCTGCCCGTCGGGGGTGCGTTACCACCAGCTGCTGGACATCGGTCGCCGTGCGGTACAGGCGCGGGTCGCGCGGCCCTGGCGCGTGCGCCTGACGCGTGCGCTGCTGCGCCGCGGGCTGCTGTCGCCGCTGTTCGCGCCGGCGCTGCGCCTGGGGCAGTCGATCCGGCCGCTGCTGCCGGCGGCGCTGCGCGACAAGGTGCCGGTCGCAGACCGCCCGCGGGTTGCGGGAAGTGGCCGCGCGCCGCAGGCTGGCGGCCGACGGCAGGCGCAGGCGCAGGCGCAGGCGCAGGCGCAGGCGTCTGCGGGGCACGCCGTCATCCTGCCGCGCGGCTGCGTGCAGCCGCACCTGCGCCCGGCCATCGACACCGCCACCGAGCAGGTGCTCGCCGCCTTGGGCGACCGCGTGCTGCGTCCTGCCGCGGCTGCCTGCTGCGGGGCGATGCCGGCGCACCTTGACGACATCGCCGCGGCCCGCGCCCAGGCCCGTGCCAACATCGACGCATGGTGGCCGTTGCTGGAGTCCGGGGCCGCGCGCGCCATCATCAGCAACGCCAGCGGCTGCGGCCTCGCGCTACGCGACTACCCGGACTGGTTCGCCGACGAACCGGTCTACGCCGCGCGTGCCCGCCGCGTCGCCGACGCCGCGCTCGACATCGCCGCCTGGCTGGCGCAGCGTCGCGAGGCGTGGCCGGCGCACTGGACCGCCACGCCACGCCAGACCGTGGCCTGGCACCCGCCGTGCACCCTGCAGCACGGCCTTGCCGCGGGTCCGTCCACCGAGGCGACGCTAGGCGAGCTGGGTTTCGATCTGCGGCGTCCGGCCGATGCCCACCTGTGCTGCGGCTCGGCTGGTGCCTGGTCGGTGCTGAACCCCGAACTTGCCGACGAACTGCGCCGGCGCAAGCTCGAGACCCTCGACACGCAGGCGGGCGAGGCCATCGTCACCGCCAATATCGGCTGCCAGCAGCATCTGGCAGCGCGTTCCTCGCGCCCGGTCCGGCACTGGGTGGAGTTGCTGGCAGCCCGCGAAGGGGCCGCCGGCTAGGCTTGCGACCGACCCGCGTGGTAAGCGGTATCGATGTCGTGGCAGATGTCTACCAGCGTCTTGCGCAGCCAGGCGATGCCCGGGTCGCCGTCGCTGCGCGGGTGCCACAGCATGGTGATCGGGAACTCGGGCAGATCGAGCGGCGGCGGCAGCGACTTGAGCGGCAACTCTCGCACGTAGGTGTCGGCGATGCGGCTGTTCACCGTCACCAGCAGATCGGTCTCGGCGATGATGTAGGGCACCACCAGGAAGTGCGGCACCACCAGCGCGATGCGCCGGCTCAAGCCCTTTTCCGCGAGCATGCTGTCCACCACCCCGGTAGACCCTTGGCGGGTGGCGACGAACAGGTGCGACATCTCGACGAAGCGCTCAAGGTTCCAAGACTGGTAAAGCACCGGATGGTCGGCACGCACCAGGCAGGTCATGGTCTCGGTGAACAGGTGCCGGCGGTTGAGCCGCTTCGGCACGTCGGCAAAGAAACCGAAAGCCAGATCGACGTCTCCCGAATCCAGGGGCTCCTCCGGCGCATTCAGTTGCAGCGAACGGACGCGGATGTCGATGCCGGGCGCGTCGGTCTCGAGGATGCGCATCAGCCGCGGCAGGACCAGGAACTCCATGTAGTCGGTGGCGGCGACGACGAAGGTGCGCTGCGCGGTGTGCGGGTCGAACTCGGGCTGCGCGCTGAGTGCCGTCTCGATCTGCAGCAGAGCCTGTCGCACCGGACCCTTGAGCGACAGCGCGCGCGCTGTCGGCTCCATGCCCTGCGGCGTGCGCACCAGCACCGGGTCGTCCAACGCATCGCGCAGACGCGCCAGCGCGTTGCTCATCGCCGGCTGCGACAGGTGCACCCGCGCCGCGGCGCGCGACACGCTGCACTCCTCGAGCAAGGCGTCGAAGGACTTGAGCAGGTTGAGGTCGAAGGTCTTGATATTCATGCGAGTGATGCCATCATGGTTAGAATCCATTTCACAAATGATGGTCACCGCCCTAATCTGCACCCATCAACAACCTGCCGATAAGGTGCTTCACATGAGCAAGACCAACGCCATCTCCCGCATCCCTGCAGCCATCGGTCTCGCGACCATCTTGGCCAGCGGCGCCGCTGCCGCTGCCGATAGCGTTCCGGCAGCCTTCGCCGGCAAACTGATCTACGCTGTCCCCGCCCGCGTGGCCGCGGCACCCGCAAAGACCGAGCCGGGCGTCGCCACCTACGATGTGTTCATCGACGGCCGTACCGGCTACGCATTCGTCCGCACGCCGGCGGGTTGGACATTCATCCGCGACATCCGCAAGGACTGAGTCAGGATGTATTCATCACGCGAATAAGTCAAATTCAGGCATTCACGAAAAGTGTTTACTGTATTTTTTAAGTGACTTTCAGGTTTCCTCAGAGAAGTTGTTTCCGGCGGCCCCCGTGGCCGCCTTTTTTTTGGCCTGTTGCGCCAGCGCCCAGCCCACGTGTTCCCGCACCTGAGGGTCGTCGTGGTCGGCGCGTGTCATCAGGGCTGTCTGCGCCGCGTCGGAGTGGGGCGCGTTGCCGAGCGCCACGGCGATGTTGCGCAGCCAGCGCGCGTGGCCGATGCGGCGGATCGCCGAGCCCTCGGTGCGGGCGAGGAAGGTCGGCTCGTCCCAGGCGAACAGCTCGACCAGGCTGGCGCTGTCCAGACCATGCCGGGCAACAAAGTCCGGCTCGGCGCTGACGCGCGCGTAGCGGTTCCAGGGGCATGCCAGCTGGCAGTCGTCGCAGCCGTAGATGCGGTTGCCCATCAGCGGCCGCAACTCCTCGGGGATCGGCCCGGCGTGCTCGATGGTGAGGTAGCTGATGCAGCGCCGCGCATCCAGCCGGTAAGGCGCGACGATGGCCTGTGTCGGGCAGACCTCGATGCAGCGCTCGCAGGTGCCGCAGTGCGGGGTGACCGGCGCGTCGGGTGGCAGTTCGAGGGTGGTGACGATCTCGCCGAGGAAGAACCACGAGCCCTCGTCGCGGCTTAGCAGCAGCGTGTGCTTGCCGCGCCAGCCGATGCCGGCACGGCTGGCAAACTCCACCTCGAGCACCGGCGCGCTGTCGCAGAACACGCGGCGGCCGATGGTTCCGGCGAGTGCCTCGACGCGTCGCGCCAGATGTTCAAGGCGCCCGCGCACCAGCTTGTGGTAATCGCGGCCCAGTGCGTAGCGCGCGACGTAGGCGCTGTCGGGCTCGGCCAAGGTGTCCCAGGCCTGCTGCTGCGCCTTGTCGGCATCGCCGCCGTCTGCCGGTGGTGGCAGATAAGCCATCCGCACGCTGATGACGCTCAGCGCGCCCGGAACCAGCAGTGAGGGGTCTGCGCGCAGGTCGGCATGCCGCGCCATGTAATCCATCTCGCCGTGCATGCCGGCGTCGAGCCACTGCCGCAGCCGATGGGGCGCATCGCCCAACGCCAACCGGGCGACACCCACGGCGCTGAAACCGGCCTCTGCGGCCCAGCCGCGGATCGAGTCCTTGAGCGCCGCGCCGTCTGGCGCCGGCGTTCCTGCCGCGGGCGGCTGCGTCACGTCGGCCGGGCCCGCCACGCGTGCCCGGCGGGTGCCCGCAATCGCGACATCGGGGCTACTTGATACCGTGGAACTTCTCGACCAGCAGCACGAAATCGTGCGGCCGCCAGTTGGTCGGCAGGTTCTTGTACAGGTCGCGCGCCTGTTCGGGTGTCATCGGGCGCTTCGGCTTGGCCAGGATCGCCTGCAGGCCGTCGATGCAATCCCCAAAACGGTCGTCGCCGGTGCTCTCCTGAAACTCCAGTAGCGATTCCAATACCATCTGCATGATCTCGTTCTGCATGCTGCCTCCGTTTCTGACTCTCTATTCTGGACCATACACAGCGCACCGCGCATGCCGAAAACCCGCCGCCTTGAGCTTCCCGACCCTGATGCCACCACCCGACTGGCGGGGCTTCTGGCCGGCTGCCTGAAGCCAGGACTGTGCATCTGGTTGTGCGGCGACCTCGGCAGCGGCAAGACCCACCTGGCGCGAGGCTTGCTGCGCGCGCTCGGCTGGCAGGGCCCGGTGCGCAGCCCCACCTACACCCTGGTCGAGACCTATGAGATGGCGCCGGCAGAGCCCGTGTCGGGTTCCTGCATCGGCACGTCGGCACCGCAACTTGAGGCCGGCCAGCGAAAACTTGAAGCAGAATCTCCATTGCTCCTGTATCATTTTGATTTGTATCGAATGGCTTCGCCAGAGGAATGGTCGGAAGCCGGATTCGACGATCTGCCAGACGCAGCGGTCAGGCTGATCGAGTGGCCGGAGCGGGGTGGTGGCCTGACGCCCCACGCAGACCTGCAGGTGGTCCTCGCGGCGTCCGGGTCAGGTCGCACTGCTGCGGTCGAGGTTCGCAGCGAGGCAGGGGAGGTGGCATGGCGCAAGTTGGAGTCAGCCTTGCGGGCGCAGCCCGACGCATCGGCGTTGCGCTGGGCGTCTGCCTGCTGAGCCTTCTGCCCGCGCTGGCCGAGGCTGCTGCGCAGGTGCGCGCGGTCCGCTTCTGGCCCGGCCCCGACAGCACACGCCTCACGCTCGAGACCGAGTCGGCGGCCAACTTCCAGTCCTTCACCCTTGCCGACCCGCTGCGGCTGGTCATCGACCTGCCCGGCCACGTCACCGGCGGCGCGCTGGACCAGCTCGCCACCCGCATCCCGGCCGACAACCCGCTGGTGGTGCGCGCCCGCGCGGCCCAGTTCAAGCCCGACGTGGTGCGTATCGTGCTGGAGCTGCGTCAGCCGGTGTCCAGCCGCGTGTTTGCGGTGTCGCCGGCCGGCGAGTACGGCAACCGCGTGGTGATCGACCTCGCCCCCGAGGGCGCGTTGCCGGCCGACCCGGAGCCTGTTCCGCCGGCACCCCCGGTGGCGCAGGCGCGGCCCGAGGCCGTGCGTCCGGAACCGTCACGGCAGCTGGCCGATCCGCGCTTCGACCGCCTCGTGACCATCGCAATCGACGCCGGTCACGGCGGCGAGGACCCGGGCGCGCGTGGACCCTCCGGCCTCATCGAGAAGGAAGTCACGCTCTCCATCGCCCGACGCCTGAAGGCGCTGGTCGATGCCGAGCCGGGCCTGCGCGCGGTCCTGATCCGCGACGACGACTACTTCATCCCGCTGCAGGGCCGCACCGCCAAGGCCCGCTCGCTGCGCGCCGACCTGTTCGTGTCGATCCACGCCGATGCCTTTATCAAGCCGGACGCGGCGGGTTCGTCGGTTTTCGTGCTTTCGGAGAACGGCGCCTCGTCGGCGGCGGCGCGCTGGCTCGCCAAGCGCGAGAACGATGCCGACCTGCTGGGCGGCGTGCGCATCGACCAGAAGGACGTGCATCTGGCGCGCACGCTGCTCGATCTGTCGCAGACCGCCTCGATCCAGGACAGCATCAAGCTGGCCAGCCACGTGCTGGGCGAGCTCTCGCAGGTCAACCGGTTGCACAAGCAGGCGGTCGAGCAGGCCGGGTTCGCCGTGCTCAAGTCGCCGGACATCCCGTCGATCCTGGTCGAGACCGCGTTCATCACCAACCCGGCGGAGGAGCGCAAGCTCGCCGACCCGGCGCACCAGGACCAGCTGGCGCGTTCCATCCTGGCCGGTATCAAGCGCTACCTGGGCGAGAACCCGGCGCTGGCGCGGCCGAGCAAGGTCACCGCCATCGCGCCGCCACAGCGGCTGGCACTGGCGCTGCCCTTGCAGCCGGCGCTCGCCGCGCCCTGAGCGCAGCGGCGAGCCCGGCATCCACCCCGGCCCCTCCGATTTGACCGCCGCCAGAAACGCTGATTGCCCATTGTGCGTCGCGCCGGGTGGCCAACTGCTGTGGCAGGGCAGCGACCACCGCGTCATCCTCGCCGACGAGCCGGACTTCCCCGGTTTCTGCCGGGTCGTCTGGACCGGCCACGTGCGCGAGATGTCCGACCTGCCGCCTGCCGATGCGGTGCGGCTGATGGCCACGGTGCTTGTGGTGGAGCGTGTCGTGCGCCAGCAACTGGCCCCGGACAAGATCAACCTCGCCAGCCTCGGCAATGTCGTGCCGCACCTGCACTGGCACGTCATCCCGCGCTGGGTCGACGACAGCCGATTCCCCGACCCGGTGTGGGCCGCGCCACGCCGGCCGGCACCGCCGCGCGAGATCGATCGCACGGCATTGGCTGCGGCCCTGCGCGCGGCGCTGGACGGCTGTGCTGGCTCGGCCTGAAGCCTCGCAAGGCTTGAGCCCGCCGCGGCGTGACCATCTACAGCGGCAAGTGCCTGCCCTGATGCAGGCGGCCGCTATAATCGAGGGTTGTTTCGGGCACGCAGCCCGAATGGCCTGTCGAAGCACGGGAGACCACCATGCCGATCTATGAATACCACTGCGCTGCCTGCGGGCAGCGCCACGATGCCTTGCAGAAGATCAGCGACGCGCCGCTGACCGATTGCCCGCATTGCGGTGCCGCGGCACTTAGCAAGGCGCTCACTGCCGCCGGTTTTCAGTTGAAGGGCAGCGGCTGGTACGCCACCGACTTCAAGGGCGGACAGAAGCCGGCCAAAGCCGCCGACAAGCCCGCCGACAAGCCGGCTGATGCGGCCGCCTGCACCGGCGGCGCGGCCCCCTGCGCCGCGCCTGCGTGCCCGGCCACAAGCAGCACGGACGCCGCCTGATGAAGCGCTATCTGCTGGCCGGGCTGCTGATCTGGGTCCCGGTCGGCATCACCGCGTGGGTGATCAACACCCTGGTGGTGACCATGGACCGCACGCTGACCCTGCTGCCGCCGCAGTGGCAGCCGGTCAACCTGTTCGGCGTCCACATCCCCGGCCTCGGCGTGATCCTGACCGTTCTGGTGGTGCTGGGCACCGGCGCGCTGGCCGCCAATCTTATCGGCCAGAAGGTGGTGCACTGGGCCGAGCTGGCGCTCGCCCGCATCCCGGTGGTCAAGGGCATCTACTCCAGCGTCAAGCAGGTCTCGGACACGCTGCTTGCCCCGGGCGGCCAGGCCTTCCGCAAGCCCTTGCTGGTACGTTTCCCGCACGCCGACAGCTGGACCATCGCCTTCCTCACCGGCACGCCCGGTCCGGCAGTGGCGATGCATCTGGACGGCGAGCACCTGAGCGTCTACGTGCCGACCACGCCGAACCCCACGTCCGGCTACTTCATCATCGTGCCGCGTCGCGACACCATCGAAGTCGACATGAGCGTCGATGACGCGCTCAAGTACATCATCTCCATGGGCGTGGTTTCGCCCGCGACCCTCGCGGCCCACGGCACCGCCGACCGCACCCCCTCCAACCCGTCGTAAAGCACCTTTCCATGCGCACCGATTACTGCGGGCGGATCAATGCCGCCCACCTCGACCAGACCGTGACCCTGTTCGGCTGGGCCCACCGCCGTCGCGACCACGGTGGCGTCATCTTCATCGACCTGCGCGACCGCGAGGGCCTGGTTCAGGTGGTCTGCGACCCTGACCGCGCCGAGACCTTCGCCACCGCCGAGGACGTGCGCAACGAGTTCTGCCTGCGCATCACCGGCAAGGTGCGCCGCCGCCCGGCGGGTACCGAGAACGCCAACCTGGTCTCCGGTGAGATCGAGGTGCTGGCGCACGAGCTCGAGGTGCTCAACCCGGCCGCCACGCCGCCGTTCCAGATCGACGACGACAACCTGTCGGAGACGGTGCGCCTGACGCACCGCGTCATCGACCTGCGCCGCCCCTACATGCAGCGCATCATGCAGCTGCGCTACAAGACCGCGCGCGCCTTCCGCCGCTTCCTCGACGATGCTGGCTTCATCGACATCGAGACGCCGATGCTGACCAAGAGCACGCCCGAGGGTGCCCGCGATTACCTGGTACCCAGCCGCGTCCACGATGGCCAGTTCTTTGCGCTGCCGCAGTCGCCGCAGCTGTTCAAGCAGATGCTCATGGTGTCGGGCTTCGACCGCTACTACCAGCTCACCAAGTGTTTCCGTGACGAGGACCTGCGCGCCGACCGCCAGCCGGAATTCACCCAGGTCGATATCGAGACCAGCTTCCTGACGGAGCATGAAATTGTCGCGGTCATGGAGGACCTGTTCCGCTACGTCTTCAAGGACGCCGCCGGCATCGAACTGCCCGACCCGTTCCCGAAGATGAGCTACGCCGAGGCGATGTCGCGCTTCGGCTCGGACAAGCCCGACCTGCGCGTCACGCTGGAGCTCACCGAGATCACCGACGCGGTCAAGGACGTCGCCTTCAAGGTGTTCAGCGGCCCGGCCAATGATCCCAAGGGCCGTGTGGCGGCCATCCGGGTGCCCGGCGGCGCGGCGCTGAGCCGCGGCGAGATCGACGGCTACACCGAGTTCGTCAAGATCTACGGCGCCAAGGGTCTCGCCTACATCAAGGTCAACGACGTCACGCAGCTGAACGAGACCGGCCTGCAGTCGCCCATCGTCAAGAACCTCGACGCGGGTGCGCTGGCCGAGATCATGCGCCGCACCGGCGCGCAGAACGGCGACCTCATCTTCTTTGGTGCCGACAGCGCCAAGGTGGTCAACGACGCGCTCGGCGCGCTGCGCACCAAGGTCGGCCACGAGAAGGGGCACCTGGATGGCCGCGCCTGGGCGCCGTGCTGGATCGTCGACTTCCCGATGTTCGAGTACGACGAAGACGAGAAGCGTTGGAACGCCTGCCACCACCCGTTCACCGCGCCCAAGGACGACCACGTCGGCCTGCTGCACACCGACCCGGGCAAGTGTCTGGCCAAGGCCTACGACCTGGCGGTGAACGGCTACGAGGTTGGCGGTGGCTCGGTTCGTATCCACCGCGCCGACGTTCAGGCCACCGTCTTCGAGGCGCTCGCCATCGGCCCGGACGAGCAGCAGCTGAAGTTCGGCTTCCTGCTCGACGCGCTCAAGTACGGCGCGCCGCCGCATGGTGGTCTGGCCTTTGGGCTGGACCGCATCGTCATGCTGCTGGCTGGCACCGACTCGATCCGCGACGTCATCGCCTTCCCCAAGACGCAGCGCGCGCAGTGCCTGCTGACGCAGGCACCGAGCACGGTCGACGAACGCCAGCTGCGCGAGTTGCACATCAAGCTGCGCAACCCGCCGGCCATTGCCTGACCGCGCCTTCAAGATCCCGGTCTCGGTGCTGGTCGTGATCCACGACCCGGCCCTGAACGTGTTGCTGCTCGAGCGCGCTGACCGGCCGGGCTTCTGGCAGTCGGTCACCGGCAGCCTCGACGCACCCGAGGAGAGCCTGCGCTCGGCGGCGTTGCGTGAGGTGGCGGAGGAGACCGGCGTTGCCGCCGACCCCGCCGCGCTGCGCGACTGGCAGCACAGCACAGTGTTCGAGATCTACGGGCACTGGCGCGCGCGCTACGGGCCTGGTGTGACGCACAACACCGAGCATGCTTTCAGCCTTTGCATCGCGGCCGATACGCAGCCACGCCTTGCGGCACGGGAACATCTGGCCTTTGCATGGCTCCCATGGCAGCAGGCCGCAGCAAAGTGTTTCTCTCCGAGCAACCGCGAGGCTATCCTTCGCCTTCCCGAGATCCTGAGCACACCCGGTTGACGCGCAGCGCCCTCGCTTCGCCACGCCGGCCCTCCGACCCACCCGGTAGGACGCCATCTCCGCCATGACCGCCGTCGTCACCCCGATCCGCTTCGACCCCGCCCGAGCCGGCACCGATGCCGAGTGCGAGGCGCGCATCCTTGCCGCACGCAAGCGCCTCGGCGACCGCGCCGTGATCCTTGGCCACCACTACCAGCGCGCCGAGGTCTACAAGCACGCCGAGCTCACCGGCGACTCGCTCAAGCTCTCAAGACTCGCCGCGCAGACCGAGGCCGAGTTCATCGTTTTCTGCGGCGTGCATTTCATGGCCGAGGTCGCCGATGTCCTGAGCAAGCCGCACCAGAAGGCCATCCTGCCGGACCTCTCGGCCGGCTGCTCGATGGCCGACATGGCCAACCTGCGCGCGGTGGAGCGCGCCTGGCGCGAACTCGCCGAGGTGCTCGACCCCGACGAGACCATCACCCCGGTCACCTACATCAATTCGGCGGCAGACCTGAAGGCGTTCTGCGGTGAACACGGCGGCATCGTCTGCACCAGCAGCAACGCCACCCAGATCCTCGAGTGGGCCTTCGGCCGCCGCGAGAAGGTGCTGTTCTTCCCCGACCAGCACCTCGGTCGCTGGACCGCGCACCAGATGGACGTGCCGCTCGACGAGTGCGTGGTCTGGGACTTCGACGAACCGATGGGCGGGCTCACGCCTGATCAGATCCGCAAGGCCCGCGTGCTGCTTTGGAAGGGCCACTGCTCGGTGCATCAGATGTTCCAGGGCAGCCACATCGAGCAGTTCCGCGCCGCCCACCCTGGCGGCACGGTGATCTCGCACCCGGAGTGCAGCTTCGAGGTCTGCGCCGCGTCCGACATGGTCGGCTCCACCGAATTCATCCTCAACAGCATCCACGCGGCGCAGCCCGGCAGCCACTGGCTGGTCGGCACCGAGCTCAACCTGGTCAACCGCCTGGCTGAGGAGATGAAGCCGCGCAACGTCACCGTGCAGTTCATGTCGCCGATGGTCTGCATGTGCTCGACCATGGCGCGCATCGACCCGCAGCACCTGGCCTGGTGCCTTGAGCAGCTGGCCGACGGGCACGTGGTGAACCAGATCACCGTGCCTGAAGCCGAGGCCAAGCTGGCGCGGCTGGCCCTCGACCGCATGCTCGCGGTGTCTTGAGCGCGATGCTGCCGGCGTTTCCCGATGCCGGCGCCGCTCTCGGTGGGCGGGCGCGTCTGCAGGGCGTCACCGGCGGCATCCTGCTGGCCCTTGTTGTCGCATTTGCCATGCTTCTGCCGGCAGACGCGCGGGCGCAGGCCGAGGCCAGCGTCGACCATGTCTCGGGCGTGCTGTATGTGACGGCGTCGGTGCTGGCGGGCGCGCCGCCTGCCGCCTGCTACGCGGTGCTCACCGACTTCGAACGGTTGCCGGAGTTCGTGCCGGGCATGCGCTCGAGCCGCGTCATCAGCCGCCCCGGCGAGATGCTGCGTGTCGAGCAGGTCGGGGTCGCTGGTCCCGCGCTCTTTGGCATCACGGTGCGGACAACGCTTGGTGTAACCCTGACCCCGCCCTCTCCCGGCATCGATGGCCGAATCGACTTTGGTGCCTTTGGTGGCAACCTGCGGCAGATGTATGGCGCTTGGCAGATCCGCGACGACCGGTCGGGGTGCCGGATCGACTACCAGGCCACGATCGAGCCGGATTTCCCGGTCCCACCGCTGGTTGGCACGCTGATGATGCGGACGCAGGTCGAGAGCCAACTCGACGCCATCGCACGTGAGATCGCGCGGCGGCTGACGGCTGGCGACAGTGCTGCCGTGGAGACGCGACCCCTGCGTTGATTAAGCTTCTGCTGGGTGCCCGTTCCTTATCAGTTTTACTTATAATGTAATGCTGATAGAAAACGTATAAGTCGCCATAGTGCTGCATCTCACCCTTCGCCAACTCAAGGTCTTCGAGGCCGTCGCCCGCCACGCCTCATTCTCGCGTGCGGCGGAAGAGCTGCACCTGAGCCAGCCGGCGGTCTCGATGCAGGTGAAGCAGCTCGAGGAGAACGTCGGCATGCCGCTGCTCGAGCAGCAGGGCAAGCGCACTGTGCTCACCGAGGCGGGTCGCGAGATCTACGACCTCAGCCGGCGGGTCGCCAACCAGATCGACCAGACCGAGGAGAACCTCGCGCAACTGCGTGGCGACACCGGAGGCCGTCTGCGTCTGGCGGTGGTCGGCACCGCCAACTATTTCGTGCCGCAACTGGTCACCGCGTTCCGCGAAGCCAATCCGGACGTCACCGTCAGCCTGACGGTGAGCAACCGCTCCTCGGTGGTGAACACGCTGGCCTTCAACGAGCGCGACATCGCCATCATGGGCGATCCGCCGACCGGTTCCGACCTCGAGAGCACGCCCTTCATGGAGAACCACCTGGTGGTCATCGGGCCGTCCCATCACGGCCTGGCGGGGCGGGGCAGGGTGCCGCTGGAGCGACTCAAGCAGGAGGTGTTCCTGATCCGCGAGCCCGGCTCGAGCAGCCGCGCCGCCATGGAGGACATCTTCGCCAGCCACGGCATGAGCTTTGCCACCGGCATGGAGATGAGCTCGAACGAGTCGATCAAGCAGGCGGTCCAGGCCGGCCTCGGGCTCGGCATCCTTTCGCTGCACACGGTCGCGCTTGAGCTTGAGACGCGCCGGCTGGAGGTGCTGCCGGTCGAGGGTTTCCCGGTGGTGCGCCAGTGGCACATCGCCCACCGTACCGGCAAGCGCCTGCCTGCCGTGGCCGAGAAGTTCCGCCAGTTCGTCGTGCAGCACGCTGCGCAACTGGTGCCGCTGCCGCGACCGCGCGACGTTCTCGGTTCGCTCGTCGACTAGATGGTGGCGGGAGACGCGCCGCCACCCTGGCATGAGGACCTGCAGCGCTACCTGGCGCTGAAGCACGCGCTGGCAGCGCGCCGGCCGCCGCGCCACCACCCACGCCTGCGCGCCGACGGTTGCCTGTTCGAGGGGCGTCCGCTGCTCAACCCGCTGCACACGGTTGCCGTCTTCGAGTGGCCGGTGCAGCGCATCGGCCCCCGCTTCCGCGGCCGCGAGGCCGATGGCATGCCGGTGCGGCTGGCGCTGTTCCGCAACGCCATCGGCGGCATCGACCACCTGTTGCTGGGGCAGCACGCCGAGGCGCTGATCGCGGCACTGGCGCAGCGGCGGGTGTGCGGCCAGCGGCTGATCAACGATCTCTCACGCCGCTTGGCGCGAGAGGAGGGGGGCGAGCTGAGCGGGCTGCAGCGTGGGCTCGCGCTCTTGTTGGAGCAGTTCCGCGCGCGGGGGCTGGTGCTGGGCAGCATCAGCCACGACTTCACGGGGCAAGGCCCGAAGGGGCGTGCGCGGCGCGAAGCCGCGTAGCCCGAGGGCCTGCCGGGTGCTGGGCGCGCTGTGGGACAATCCCGCCCCATGACCGCGCCCGTCGCCAACATCGCCGCCTACCACTTCGTCCGGCTCGAAGACCCGGAAGGCCTGCGCGAGACCATCCGCGGCTGGTGCGCCAGTGCCGGGCTCAAGGGCACGGTGCTGCTGGCACATGAGGGCATCAACGTCTTTCTGGCTGGGCCCCGCGACGCGGTCGAGCGGGTCCTGCAGCAGATCCGCAGCGTTCCTGGCCTGGACGCGCTCGAGGCCAAGTGGAGCTGGTCGCAGGCGGTGCCGTTCCGCCGCCTGTGGGTGCGCGTCAAGCCGGAGATCGTCACCCTGCGCCGCGACGGCTTCGACCGCGACCGCACCCCGGCGCCACGCGTTGCCGCCGAGACATTGCGCCGCTGGCTCGATACCGGCCACGACGACGAGGGCCGCCCGGTGACGCTGCTCGACACCCGCAACGACTGGGAGGTCGAGGTTGGCAGCTTCGAGGGGGCGATCGACCCGCACATCAAGCGTTTCAGCCAGTTCGCCGGCCGCCTGCAGGATTACGCGCACCTGCGCGACCAGACCGTGGTCACCTTCTGCACGGGTGGCATCCGCTGCGAGAAGGCCGCGCCGCTGATGGCCCAGGTTGGCTTCGGCCGCGTGTTCCAGCTGGACGGCGGCATCCTGCGCTATTTCGAGGCCTGCGGCGGCGCGCATTGGCGCGGCGACTGCGTGGTCTTTGATGACCGCCAGGCGCTCCGCCCGGACCTCACACCGGTGGCAGTGGCTGGCGGCTGACGCGGCTCGCGCCGGGGCCGGCCACGGTGGATGCGTGGTCGGCGGCACGAAAGCGGCTGTGGCCCCACGAGGGTATAATCGGCGGCGTTGAACTTCGATGGAGCCGGGTCCGGTGGGTTTCTTGCGCGTGAACCCCGATATCGTCGCCGAGGCTTTCGATGGCGAGATCGTTCTGATCGATATCGCTCGCGGCCTCTACTTCAGCCTCTGCGGCGCCGCGGTCGAGCTCTGGCAGGCCTTTGCAGACCCGCGGACAGCCGATGAGGTGCTGCGGACGCTGGCACCGCTTGCCGGAGCCGAGCACTCTGCCGCGATGCAGAACGCGATCTCGTCCATGCGCGCCAACCAACTGATCGTCGAGGTGGATGCGCCCGTTTTCCCGGCCGGGCCGCTGGTGGCTGGTGATGCTGCTTCCGTGCCTCCCGTTGTGCAGGTGTTCAGTGACCTCGCAGACCTGATCGCGATCGATCCGGTTCACGAGGTCGATGCCGCCGCCGGCTGGCCGATGCGCCCCGCGAACTTCCCGGATGTCGCCTGAGGGTTCTGCACCCAGTGCCGGGGCCGACGCACACGCTGCATCGACACGTGTGTTGGCGGACTTGCTCGACATCGGTATCGCGATGGTCGGGCCTTCCCCCGAGTGGCGTTCCCGGCATGTCCTCGGTGGGGTCAGGGTGGATGTTGTGGCCAATACGCATGTCTGCGGCGACCGTCTCACGCGTTGCCTGCTGCCTGCGCTGGCCGACGATGGCACGGCGTCTCTGACGGTCTTTGTCGTCGATGGCGGGGCTCCCGGTGCAGCAGCACCGCCGCCTTGGAACCTGCCCCACTCTGACCGACGGCATCTCGAGCGGCTGCATCTTTCGCCCGACGGGGCGCTGAGCGCCATGTACCACCACGACTTTCGCTACTGGATGGTCACCGACCGACCGGGTCGACGCGCCCTGCTCTGGTTCGGACAACAGGAGGAGCTGCCCTGCTGGGAGTCGGCCGCTCCTTTCAAGCTCATGTTCCAGTGGTTCCTGAGTGACAGTGAGAAGACGCTCGTGCATGGCGGCGTGATCGGCAACGGGGACCGTGGTGCCCTGCTCGTCGGTGCCGGGGGGTCCGGCAAGTCCACCACGGTGGGGGCCTGTCTGGGCGCGGGGCTAGGCGTTTGTGGCGACGACCTTGTGGCCATCGAGCGTCACCCGTCTCGTTGGCTCGCGCACGCGGTGTACGACGCCATCAAGTTGTCACCTGACGGCGGCGTGCCGTTTCCAGGCGTCCTTGCGGACGCACCTTTCTGGACGTGCGGGGAGAAGCGCGTGATGCGCTACACCGACGCCCGGCCAGGAGGTCTGCTGAGGAACACGCCCATCGACGCGGTCATTTGGTGCTCGGTGGCGCAACTCGCGCGCAGCGAACTTGTACCGATACCGGAGGCCCTCGCCCTTAGGGCGGTCGGTCCGCCCACTGCATTCCTGTTGCGGGGCCGCGAGGCACATATCCTGCAGATGGCCGGTGCGCTGGTGCGCGGACTGCCGTGCATGCAACTCCGGCTCGGCAGAGACCCTGCAGAGGCGGCGGAGGTGCTCCGCGACTGGTTGGAGGCTGCTTGAGTCCGACGGTCTCGGTGGTGATCCCGAACCTCAACATGGGCGTCTACCTGGATGACGCATTGCGCTCCATCGCCAGACAGTCGGTCCCGGTAGACGAGATCCTCATCGCTGACACCGGCTCTACCGACGAGACGCTGGAGGTGGTCGCCCGGCATCAGGGTCTCGGTCTTCCCATACGCCTTATCGAAGTGGCCGGAGCGTCTCCGGCGGTGGCGCGGAACCGTGCCATCGAGATCGCCAAGGGGGAGGTCATCGGCTTCCTCGATGCCGACGACCTGTGGCCTGAGGGCAAACTCGAGCGGCAGCTGGCACGGCTCGCCCGTCAGCCTGCGGTGGAGATGGTCAGTGGCTACACGTGTTACTTCGAGGTGCCCGATCGCGAGACGCTTGAACCGGCATCTGGGGCTCGGACCGAGACCCTGTTTCACGTGCATGTGGGCGCCTGCCTCTACCGTCGGGGCGTGTTCGGTCAGATCGGCGGCGCATTCGACGAGAGTCTGGTCTACAGCGAGGATGTCGACCTGCTGCTACGGTTGCGGGAGCAGGGTGTCCCCTTCACCATCCTGCGAAGCATTGAACTCTTCTACCGCAAGCACGCGGCGTCGATGATGGCCCGCGATGACCCGCGCAAGGACGCCAGCTTCCGTCTCGTCGCGCACAGGTCACTTTTGCGCCGCAGGAGTGCCGGCCGGCTCGGTGAACCGCTGCCGGACTTTGCCGCTTTTCTGGAGCCTCTCGCGTGACCGGCGGAATCTCGGTGGTCATTCCGGCGTGGAATGCCGCCCGCACCTTGGCAGAGACCCTGCGCAGTGTCGCCGCGCAGGACCTGTTGCCACGGGATGTGACGGTGGTCGACGACGGCTCCGACGATGGCACCGCGGAGGTGGCTGCGGTGGCCGGCGAGGGTCTGCCGGTCTTCCGCATCGTGCGTCAGGCCCGTCAGGGCAAATCTGCTGCGGTGAACGCGGGGGCGGCGATCGGTTCCGGCGAATTCCTTGCGCTGCTCGATGCGGACGATGTCTGGCCGAGCGGCAGTCTGGCTTCGCGGCGCGCTGCCCTCTCTGCCGGCGGACTCGCCGGCGGCGCCGTGGGCTGGGTGGCGGAGTTCGTCTGTCCGTCCCTCCCGGGGGAATCCGCCGCTCGCTTCAGACCAAGGCCGCCGCAACTGGGATGGCTCGATGGCGCGACGCTGCTGAGACGCGAGACATTCCACCGCTTCGGCGGATTCGCGCCGGAGGCGGGTGCCGTGGGTTGGATCGACTGGGTCGACCGCGCCCGTCGGGCCGGGGTGGGGTTCGTCCTCATCGACGATATCGTGTTGCGACGGCGTCTGCATCCCGGTTCGTGCAGCACCAGCGCGGGCACGGGCGGCGGCCGCGTCCTGTTGCAGGCTGCGCGGCTGGCCATCGCCCGGCGTCGGGAGAGTCCCGGATGAGCGCGGTCCCTGCACCTTTGGAGGCTGCGCTGCCCCTTTCGCGTTCTCTGGACCTGCTGGCGAGGGCCGCGCTGGCACCGCTTGACGAGGCCATGCTCGCCTGGCGCGACTGGCGGTCGGAGTTCGACATCGACGCGACCCCCTGGGCCGAGGTGCGGATGTTGGGCGCCGTAGCGCCGCGCATCGAGCGCCTCGAGCCCGACTCGCGCATCCGCCCGCGCGTCAGCGGCATCCGCAAGTTCCTTTGGGTGAACAGCCAGATGTGCCTGAAGACGGCACTCGGCGGCCTCGCCGCCCTCAACCGCGCCGATGTGCCTCTGATGCTCATGAAGGGCGCGGCGCGCATCGCGCGAGACCCCGCTAGTGCGCAGGAGCGCCTGATACGCGACGTCGATGTGCTGGTACCCCTCGGACGAGAGGGGTATGCCTTCTCCGCGCTCGAGGCCGAGGGGTGGGGGCTGGTGCCCGAACCCTGGCAGATCTCCCGGCGGCAACTGGCCCCGGTGGCCGGCCTCCACGCTTGGTCTCTGAAAAAGGGCGAGGCTGAGATCGATCTTCACCATTTTTCCAACAACCTGAACCGTCTGGCGGGCGATGACGACGGTCTCTGGTCGCGCGGAGAGTCGCTCCGCTGGTCGGGTGCCGAGGTCATGGTGCCATCGCCTGCCGATGCCCTGTTGATGGCCATCGTGCATGGCGTGCGCTGGTCGGTCGATGGCGCCGCGGACTGGACCGTGGACGCATGCGGACTTCTTGATCAGGATCGTATCGACTGGAGCGTGTTCGTTGCCGAGACGCGGAGCCGCCTGCTGCAGGTCGCGGCTCTGACCGGGCTCCGCTACCTCGAAACGGCGCTGGGTCGCAAGATACCAGAGGCCGTTTCGCGTGACCTTGCCACCGGCGTCACGCCGTTGCTCGTCGAGGAGTTCAGGCAGTACTCGATCCGCGCCCGTGCAGAGACACCCGCTGAGGTGCATGCCGCCAGTTCCTGTGCCATCCAGCGCGCGTTCATGCGGCGGCCACCACGCGGGCAGCCTGCAGGCGCGGCGAGGGTCCGCGTCGGCAGGGTCCGCGCCACCGCGCGGCCCAGGCCTGTGTGGACCGCATTCACCCTGCCAGCGCTCGAGGACGGGGCCGACGGGTGGCTCATCCTCGACATCCGGATCGCGGCCTTGCCGGAGGACCAGGCCGCATCATTGTCGATCGACCTCACGGCCTATGGTCTGCAGCTTCCGTCGCAACGAGCGAACAGGCAATCGCCCCCCCCGGGAGACGGTGCAGCATCGGCATATGCCGCGGTGGTTGGCATCCCCGAGTCGCTGCTGCAGTTGCGCCGCGTTGGTCTACTCGGTTTGCGCTTCGACAGTGACAGACCGGGTGAGGCGCGCGAGGTGCACGTGATGATGTCGCGACTCGCGGAAGCCAGCCCTCGGACCGTCTGAACCTGCGGTCGAGGCACCGAAAGCATCACCCTCGCATGTCGCGGATGGGACAATCCGCATTTCGACAAGAGATGCCCGGGAGGCAAAGATGTCCGTCCTGATCTGCGGTTCCATGGCCTTCGACACCATCATGGTGTTCCCCGACCGCTTCCGCGAGCACATCCTCCCGGACAAGCTGCATATGCTCAACGTTGCCTTCCTGGTGCCGGAGATGCGGCGCGAGTACGGCGGCACCGCCGGCAACATCGCCTACAACCTGCACGGCCTGGGTGGCGACGCGCGCATCATGGCCACCGTCGGCGACGACTTCGGCCCCTACCGCGAGCGTCTGCAGGGCCTGGGCCTGAACACCGACCACGTGCGCCACGTCGCCGGCACCTACACCGCGCAGGCCTTCATCACCACCGACCTCGACGACAACCAGATCACCGCCTTTCACCCGGGCGCGATGAACTTCTCGCACCAGAACAGCGTGCTCGACGCGCGCAGCGTCAAGCTGGCGGTGATCGCGCCGGACGGCCGCGACGGCATGTTCCGCCACGCGCGTGAACTCGCCGATGCCGGCATCCCGTTCATGTTCGACCCGGGTCAGGGCCTGCCGATGTTCAACGGCGACGAGTTGATGCAGTTCATCGCCAGCGCCGATTACCTGGCCGTCAACGACTACGAGGCGCAACTCCTGCAGCAGAAGACTGGTCAGACGTTGGAGAGTCTGGCGCGCGAGGTCAAGGCACTGATCGTCACGCTGGGCGGCAAGGGCTCGCAGATCCATGCCGACGGCAAGGTGCACGAGATCCCGGCGGTGGCGCCGAGCGCAGTGGTGGACCCCACCGGCTGCGGCGACGCCTACCGCGCCGGGCTTCTGCACGGCATCGTCGAGGGCATGGACTGGGAGACCACTGGCCGTCTGGCGTCGCTGCTCGGGTCGCTAAAGATCGCCGAGCGCGGTGCACAGAATCACGCTGTCGTGCGTTCAGACATAGACGACGCCTTCCGCTCGGCCTTCGGGCGCAATTTGGGATGAGTGGCAGGCGATGCGTCGCCTACAACGTCATGGAGACCATCAGATGAATGCCAGCCAGACCCGCAATCCCACCCGCGACCATGTCACTCGCGCGCCGGCCTGCACTCGGCGGCCGGTGCGGCGTCTGGCTGTCGTGCTGGCGGGCCTGGTATGCGCCACGACGCTGGCGGGCTGCATGACCACCGGCAGCAGCCTGGGTGGTTCGAGCTACTCGACGCGGCAGGTACGTACCGAGCAGACGGTGCGCCTGGGTACCGTGGAAAGCGTCCGCGAGGTCGAGATCCAGGTCGATGAGGCGGGTGTCGGTACGGTGGCCGGTGCCGTGATCGGTGGTGTGGCCGGCAGCAGCATCGGTGGCGGGCGCGGTTCGCTGATCAGTGGCGTGGTCGGTGCGGTGGCCGGCGGCGTGGCCGGCAATCTGGCCGAGAAGAACCTGCGCCGCACGCGCGGCCTCGAGATCACCGTCAAGCTGCGCAACGGCGACCTGGTTGCCATCACCCAGGCCTACGAGGCCGGCGAAGACTTCCGCGCCGGCGACGCGGTGCGCATCCTTTCGGGTGGTGGCGTGAGCCGGGTGACGCGCTGAGCCGCGTGCCCGTAGCGCCCTCGGTGACAGACTGTCGATGTAATATGACGGTCATGCTGGCGACGTAGTGTGGCCGCACGTCGCAAGCTTCGGGGAGCCCCCATGCTGAACCTCAGGCAAACCGCCGATATCGGCGTCGCGCCCAGTCTGACCGTCGATTTTGCCCGCAACGCCGATGAGGTGCGCGAGGCACAGCGTCTGCGTTATCGCATCTTCGCCGAGGAGATGGGGGCCCACCTGGAGGGCCCGGAACCGGGCGTGGACGAGGACCGCTTTGACGAGCACTGCGTCCACCTGATCGCCCGCGACGACAACACCGGCGAGGTCGTCGGGACCTACCGGCTGATCACACCCGATGTCGCCAAGAGGCTCGGCGGCTACTACTCGGAAGCCGAGTTCGACATCTCGCGGCTGGACAACCTGCGCGACCGCCTGCTCGAGGTCGGCCGCTCCTGCGTGCACCCCGACTACCGCAACGGCGGCACCATCGCCATGCTGTGGGCGGCGCTCACCCGTTTCGCGCTGGCCAACGGCTACGAGTACGCCATGGGCTGCGCCAGCATCAGCATGGCCGACGGCGGGCACGTGGCCGCCAGCGTCTACCGCACCCTGCGCGAGAAGCACCTCTCCCCGCTGGAGTACCGCGTCTTCCCGCGCTGCGGCCTGCCCATGGAGCACCTCGACTGGAACCTCGAGACCGAGATCCCGCCGCTGATCAAGGGCTACGTCCGCATCGGCGCGCAGATCTGCGGCGAGCCGGCCTGGGATCCGGACTTCAACACCGCCGACGTGTTCGTGCTGATGTCTTTCTCGCGCATGTCGGAACGCTACCTGAGGCGCTTCCTCGCCAATGCCTGACCCACGGTCGCCATACCCGGTCAGGGTATGGCGCTACCTCTCCATCGTTACCGTCATCCTCGCCGGGGTAGCCATCTCGCTGGTCGCTTTCGGCCGGCTCTCCTTGCGTGCCCGCGCACGGGTGGCTTCGCGCTGGAACTGGTCGGCCGCGCGCTCATTGGGTGTGAGCATCCGCGTCACGGGGCAGACCGGCCTGCCGGACCGCCCGGTGCTGTTCGTCGCCAATCATGTGTCCTGGCTCGACATCCCGGTGGTCTCGGCGGCGCACCCGGTGCGCTTCGTCTCCAAGGATGACGTCCGCGCCTGGCCGGTGATGGGCTGGCTCGCCACCCGTAGCGGCACGCTCTACCTCAACCGCGGCAGCGGCCGCGCTGCGCATCGCATGGCGGCTGCGCTGGCCGAGGTGCTGCTTGACCGGCAGCACGTGGTGATCTTCCCCGAGGGCACCACCACCGACGGTAGCCATGTGCTGCCATTCAAGCCGATGCTGCTGCAGGCGGCGATCGATGCCGACGCCTGTGTGGTTCCCATCAGCCTGCATTACTCCAACAGCGAGGGCCGCCCCACCACCGCGGCCGCCTTTATCGGCGAGATGAGCTTCGTCGACACGCTGCGCAATATCGTTGCGGTGCGCCGTCTGCAGGCCGAGGTGGTGATGCATCCGCCGATCGACAGCACCGGCCTTGACCGCAACCAGCTCGCTGCCCTCACCGAGGCGGCCATCACGCAGGCGGTGGCGGCGAGGCTCCGCCGCGCTGCCTGACGGGCGGTTGCAGGGCCCTCGGCGACGCGGCTTCGCGCCGCGTACGCGGTCAGGGCCTGCTCGGGTGCGCCTCGCCGCGCACCTGGAACACCGCGCCGTCTTCCAGCCGCAGCGCAGTGAGCCAGCCTCCCCACAGGCAGCCGCTGTCCAGTGCCGCCAGGCCCGGCCGCAGCAGCAGCCCGAGCGCAGACCAGTGGCCGCAGACCACGGTGGTGTCGTCGCCGTGCCGGTGCGGCAGGTCGAACCAGGGCTCGGTACCTTCCGGGCGGCGCTCCACCAGGCCCTTGTGGTTGAGGTCGAGCCGTCCATCGGGGTGGCAGACGCGCATCCGGGTGAACACGTTGACGATGAAGCGGATGCGGTCGCGGCCACGCAGGGCCGGGTCCCAACGCTCAGGCTGGTTGCCGTACAGAGAACCTGCCAGCGACTCGAAGTCCTCGCGCAGGGCGCGTTGGGCCTCCTCAGCCAGCGCTTGCGCCTCGTCCAGGCTCCACTCTGGCAGCAGCCCGGCGTGCACCATCACAAAGCGCCCCTCGCGGTGCAGCAGCGGCTGCTGCCGCAGCCAGCCCAACAGCACCTCGCGGTCAGGCGCGTCGAGCACGTCGCCGAGGGTGTCGCTGCGATGGGCGTTGGCGTGACTGCCGGCGACCATCAGCAGGTGGATGTCGTGGTTGCCCAGAACGCAGCGCACGGAATTGCCGAGCCCGTGGACGAATCGCAGCGTCTCCAGCGACTGCGTGCCGCGGTTCACGAGGTCGCCGGTGAGCCACAGGCGGTCGCGCCCGGGCTCGAACCTGACACGGTCGAGCAGCGCGCGCAAAGCGTCCAGGCAGCCCTGAACATCGCCTATTGCGTAGGTGGCCATGGGTCCCGGTGGCTGCGGCGCCTGCGTGTAAAATCCATGCTCAGATTGTAGACGCGCCTCCGGCACCTTCCCCGCGCTCTCGCAACGCGCCCCGCACCCGTGCCATGACAGACGCCCTCAACTCCGCGCAGCATGATGCGGTGCGCCACCTCGGCTCGCCGCTGCTGGTGCTGGCCGGTGCCGGCTCGGGCAAGACGCGCGTCATCACGCAGAAGATCGTCCACCTGATCGAGCGCTGCGAGCACCGCCCCGACAGCATCGCTGCCATCACCTTCACCAACAAGGCCGCGCGAGAGATGCGCGAGCGCGTCGACGCCGCCATGAAGAAGGGTGCCAAGGGCCTCTGGGTGAGCACCTTCCACGCGCTCGGGCTGCGACTTTTGCGCGAGGAGCACGTCGCCGCCGGGCTGCGGCCGCGCTTCTCCATCCTCGACGCCACTGACAGCCAGGCGCTGATCGCCGAGCTGCTGGGCACCACCGACCGCCAGCTGGTGCGCCAGGCGGCGGGGGTGCTGGGCCGCTGGAAGAACGCCGCACTGACCCCCGACGAGGCCGCAGACGCGGCGCAGGACCCGGCCGAGGTGGCGATGGTCGAGCTCTACCGCCGCTACCGGCAGACCCTGCTGGCCTGGCAGGCGGTCGACTTCGACGACCTGATCGCGTTGCCGTTGCGTCTGCTGGAGCGCGACGCCGAGATCGCCGCGCGCTGGCAGGGACGCCTGCGCCACGTGCTGGTGGACGAGTACCAGGACACCAACCCGGCGCAGTACCGGCTGCTGCGTGCCCTGACCGGTCTGCGCCACGCCTTCACCGCGGTGGGCGACGACGACCAGGCCATCTACGGCTGGCGCGGTGCCTCGGCCGATAACCTTGGCCAGCTGGCGCGTGACTACCCGCAACTGCGCGTCATCAAGCTGGAGCAGAACTATCGGTCGAGTGGCCGCATCCTCGCCGCCGCCAACGCGCTGATCACGCACAACCCCAAGCAGTTCGAGAAGTCGCTCTGGTCCGAGTACGGGCCGGGTGACCCGGTGGAGGTGCTGGCGCACCGCGACGACGCCACCGAGGCCGAGGCGATCGTGATGCGACTGCAGGCGCACAAGCTGCGCAGCGGCGCGCGCTGGCTGGACTACGCCATCCTCTACCGCGGCAACCACCAGGCGCGCATCTTTGAGGAGGCCCTGCGCGGGCAGAAGATCCCTTACCGCGTCTCCGGTGGACAGTCGTTCTTTGACCGGGCCGAGATCCGCGACGTCTGCGCCTACCTGCGCCTGCTCTGCAACGAGGACGATGACCCGGCTTTCATCCGCGCCGTGACCACGCCCAAACGCGGTGTCGGCGCGGTCACGCTGGAGAAGCTGGGCGGCCTGGCCGCGCGCGGGCGCTGCAGCCTTTTTGCCGCGCTCGACCGCCCCGACTGCCACGACATCATCCCCGAGCGGCAGCTCGAGCTTCTGATCGAGTTCCGCGACTTCATTGCGCGCATGCAGGACCGCGCCGCACGCGAGCCGGCAGGGGAGGTGATACGCGACCTGGTGCGCGCCATCGACTACGAACTCTACCTGCAGGACACCGACCCGGGCCGGCCGGGCGAGACGCGCTGGGCCAACGTGAGCGACTTCATGGACTGGGTGGCGCGCAAGGGCGAGGGGGGTGGCGATACCGACCTGCAGACCTTGCTGGAGGTGGCGCAGACGGTGGCGCTGATCACCCTGCTCGAGGGCCGCGAGGGCGAGACGCCTGATGTGGTGCAGTTGTCGACGCTGCACGCCGCCAAGGGGCTGGAGTTCGACCAGGTCTTTCTGGTCGGCGTGGAGGAGGGCATCCTGCCGCACCGCGACGCGGTGGACGAGGGCCGGCTGGAGGAGGAGCGCCGGCTGATGTACGTCGGCATCACCCGCGCGCGGCGCACTTTATGGGTGAGCCACTGCGAGCGCCGCAAGCGCGCCGGCGAATGGATGGGTTGCGAGGCCTCGCGCTTTATCGGCGAGATGGGCGAGGCGGTGAAGCAGCCGGACCGTGGCCCGGTGTCGCGCGAGGAAGGCAACGCACGCCTCGCGGCGATGCGCGCCCGCCTGCAGAAGGGCGGCGCCTAGCCGGCCAGCTTGACCAGGTGGTCGACGGCGGCCTTGACCTCGTCGTCGGTCAGCTTGGGGTTGCCACCGCGCGCCGGCATCACGCCATTGCTGCCCTGATAGCCATTGATGGCGTGGCTGTAGAGGGTGTCCTTGCCCTTGGCGATACGCGGCCCCCAGGCCCCCTTGTCGCCGGCCTTCGGCGCGCCGCCGGCGCCCACCGCGTGGCATCCCGCGCACAGGCCGTTGTAGACCTTCGACCCATCGACAGCGCCGCCGGCAGCGTCAGGGTCGACAGCGGCGAGCACGTACTCGCCCACCGGCTTTAGACGCGCCATCACCGCCTCGGGCGTTTCGGCACCAGCTTGGGGCAGGGGCGGGACCTCGTCGGCGGTCGAGAAGCCGCCGAGCAGGGCGGCGGTGATAGGCAGCGCCACCACGGCGGCGATGAGCAGCAGGGTGCGGTTGATGAGCGGGGTCTGGGACATGGTTGGCTTCCTCGGCAGGGTCTGTTCTTTTGGACCGGCGGGATTTTAGCCTCTGCGGATGGATAGGTACCGAGTACGGCGTGTCGCGCTCGACGTATTCAAATATACAGATGCGTAATACCGATGATGCAATAAGGGTATAGACTGACAAACAGACAAACAGACAAACAGACAGACAGACAGACAGACAGACAGACAGACAGACAGACAGACAGACAGACAGACATAAGGTATCCGTTGGTGCTCAACCCATACCTTCCCCTTGTGATTCACGCGGTGTGTCCTTCCCGACGCGCCCATTGTCAGCGCCGTTCGTTTTCTCGTTGGGCCGGTCTGCTCATCGCAGCCTTGACTTGCGTGGTGGCGTCCAGACCCGCGCATGCCGGCAAGGACTGCTATTCGGTGGCCCCGCCGCCTCTGGCTTCGCCGGTCCGTATCGAATCGCAGTGGACGCCCTTCATCGTCGCCCTGTCTAAGCGTTCGGGTATCTGCATGACCCTGCGGATGTCCTCCGGCGGTTCCCAGTTTGAGTCACGGATCGCCGCGGGTGAGCCCTCTTTTGCTGCTCCGACCCCCAGCGTGCTGGTCTATGCAGGCGGTGCTGTCCGCTATGAGCCGCTGGTCAGGAGTGATCTGCGTCGGCTCCGCGGTGTGCTGGTGACTAGAACCGACGCCAACATACATCGGGTCTCCGACCTTGCTTTACAAGAGATGGTCGATGTTGGCGTGCCCTCATCCTCGGCCCGCTTCATGTCTATCGAGCCGCAGCGGCAACTGCGTCGTGCTGGTGTGCGATGCCGCGCCATCGATTTTGCCGACCCATCGAATGTGTTGCGGGCAGTTGCACTGGGCAAGGTGCCGGTCGGGGCATCGCTCGACCTTGTGCTGGCCGAGTACGAGCCGGCCATCCGCCAACAACTGCAGATCATCTTCGCCACGCGTCCGCATCTGCCGCCCCCGTTCGCGGCGCATCCGCGCGTTGCGCCACCGGTGCGTCAGGCGGTGACTCGCGCGCTGCTTGGCATGCAGGGCGATGCTGCTGGTCGGTCGCTGCTCGACGCGGTCCATCTGACTGACCCTGTGCGAACCGATTTCGCCGAGTACGTGGCAGACCTTGGAGATGTATCCAGCCCAGCAGAGGGGTGTACTGCCATGCGCTGACTGCTCCTGTTGCCGATCGACGATTCCGCCATCCATCCACGGGTGCCGACATGAGCACAAGGACTCGCCAAGGCGAGAGCCGCAAGATCTTTTTCAAAACCGCCGCAGTCCTGGCCGCTGGCGCGTTCGCCGTGCTCGGCGTGTTTGGCGTCTGGCTCGAGGGGCAGGTCCGGCACATCTTTATCGAGGACAGCGAACAACTAGCCATGAGCATCGTCGCCGCGACGGCAATGCGTGTCGGCCCACTGCTGGCCGCCGACGATTACGACGGCGTGGCGGCTACCCTACAGAGCATCGCCCGCGATACCGGCGCACTCGACGTGCTGGTCGCCAGTGCCGAGGGCGATGTTCTTTGTCACGTCACGCGCCCGGAGAACTCGTCTGGCCATCTGGTCGAGGTCGGCGGTGGCAGGGTCGACCTGCCGACCTTGCCCGGGGTCTCGCGTCTGGCCAATGGTCAGCTGCAGGCTTGGGTGCGGACCGATGCCGTTCGCGACCAAGGCTGGATACGCATCGCCATGCCGCTGGCGCAGACCTGGAGCAGATTCGACGCCCTGCGCAGCTACACACGGGTGGTCGCGGCGGTAGGCGGGCTGATCCTCCTTGCCCTGCTCATGTCACCTCTGGCCTGGACCTACCGCATCGTCGAGCGGCGCGAGAGTGGTCTGTTGGCTGAGCGGGACGAACTGCATCACGCGGTCTACCACGACCGCTTGACCGGCCTGCTCAATCGGGTCGGCCTGCTGGAGCGGCTCGAAAGCTCACTTGCCTCGCGGCGCGCAAGCGACCAGCTGCTCGCGGTCTGCTTCCTCGACCTCGACGGCTTCAAGGCGGTGAACGATCGCTACGGCCACGCCATCGGCGACCTGCTGCTGGTGGAAGTGGCGCGGCGCCTGTCCTCGTGTGTCAGGGAGACCGACGCGGTAGCACGGCTCGGCGGCGACGAGTTCGTTCTGTTGCTCGAGGGCGAGAGCCGTCCGGGCGAGTTGTTGGCGCTTCTGGAGGGCATCATCGCCCGCATCTCGCAGCGCGTTCCCGCCGCCGGGAAGCCGCTCCGTGTCGGCGTCAGCATCGGGGTCGCGGTGCGCGACTCCGTGGGCGACACCGCGGAGACCTTGCTCAAGCAGGCCGACGAGGCGATGTACGAGGCCAAGCGTGGTGGCCGCAACCGCTGGGTGCTGCATCGGTCTGCTGGTGGCCTGCTTTTCAGCCCGCCGGATCTGCCGGCGCCGGGGCTTGTCTGACCGGCACCGCTGCGCCATTTGCGGCCGCTGCGCCGGCGGCCTGCCCATCAGGCGCCGTGGCTGCGCGCCACACCACCCATCGGTCCCGGCCAGCGCGCTTCGCTTCCAGCATGGCTTGGTCGGCGTGGAGGACCAGTTCCGGGCCCGCCGGGTCGCTGCTGTCGGGGTGCGCGGCGATGCCGATGCTCACCGTGATCTGCTGTTCGCTGGAACCCGCCTGACGCAGGCGCAGGTTCCTGACGTGGTCAAGGACGCGCTGTGCGGTCTGCAGGGCGCCACGGTCGTCGGTGTCGGGTAGCAACACCACGAACTCCTCGCCACCCCAGCGGCAACAAAAGTCGGTGGGGCGCAGCAGGCTGTCCCGGATGGCCTTGGCGACTGCCCTCAGCGCGCGGTCCCCGGCACCATGCCCCTGCTCGTCGTTGAATCGCTTGAACTGGTCGATGTCTATGAAGAGCGCGCTGAGCGGTCGCCGGTCGCGCACACTGGCCCGGCTCATGATCTGGAACGTGGCATCAAAGGCCCGACGGTTGGGCAGGCGCGACAGTGCATCCTGCAGCGCATGCCGGTTGGCCTGTCGCAGCCTCCGGCGCGTCTCCTCCAGCCGGCTGGAGACGACCGAGGTCAGCGTCCCGGCGGTCAGCAGCAGCAGGCCGGGCAGGGCGATGCTGCCAGCCCACAGCAGCAAGGCGCCGCCAAAGCTGACGCCGCTGACGCTGCTCAGCCCGGTGAGTGCCGAATGGCTGCGCCCCTCGAGCCAGCCGGCAGAGGGGCCTTGCGAAGCGTATGCTGCGGACAGGTTGGGGATGCCGATGGGGTTGCCGCGTACCAGCAGTACCCGCCCATCCGGGCCATCCAGACGCGAGTAGCCGGTGGGGGCGCGCAGCCGTGCCACCAGAGCCGGGGCAAAGTCACGCGGCAGCGCGTCAGGTCCGCGCAGGGTCTCGGTGATGGCCGGCCCGGTGTGGCCGCGGTCTATGGTCATCGGCTCGTGCCGCCAGATCTCGTAGATCAGGGCATCAGCCATGTGGACCGTCTCGGTGGCCTCCAGCGCCAGACGCCGTTCCAGTTGGTCCATGTGGTCGAACCAGGACTGCACCGCCATCACACCAAGCACGGCAAAGGTGGCGAGCAGCCGCCAGGGCAGACCGGTATGCGCTCGGACCGTCAAGCAGCGCCTCCGGGGCTGAACGATTCCGCCAGATGGCACTCAGACGCGGTGCGCCTGTAATCAGATTGCAATAGTTGGTGTGACATCATCTTGAGCTTTGTCGCGTCGGCACGGGCCGTTGGGCCGTGGCGGCCGATTGGCGCGAAGTTCTCGCGAATGCGGCCAGAGGGCCTTGTTGTGCCGCAAGAAAGCCGGTTTCCGGGAGGATCGCAGTGCGTCGATGGTGGTGGATCTTGGTGTTGCTGCCTGTAGTGGGCGGTTTGGTCTGGTGGTCGCCGTGGAAGGGTGAGGAAGCGCCGCCGCCGGAGACGGTTGCGGTCGGTCGCGGTAGCCTGAAGGTCACGGTGAGCGCGCTGGGGACCCTGCAGCCGCTGCAGTTCGTTGACGTCGGCACACAGGTCACGGGTCAGCTGCGCAAGCTGCATGTGGTCATCGGGCAGGCGGTGAAGAAGGGCGAGCTGATCGCCGAGATCGACCCGACCCTGTTCGAGTCTCGCGTCGGCCAGACCAGCGCGCAGATCATCAATAGCAAGGCGCTGCTGGCCGACCGTCGCGCGCAACTTGCGCTGGCGACCCAGCGGGTCGAACGCAACCGCACGCTGATCGGTAGCGATGCGGTGAGCCGACAGGAACTCGAGGCCTCCGAGGCGGCGTACGAGCAGGCACAGGCGGCGGTCAAGTCGATCGAGGCGCAGATCGGGCAGCAATCGGCGGCGCTCACTTTCGACAGCACCAACCTGCGCTACACCAAGATCTTCGCGCCGATGGACGGCACTGTGGTGTCGCTGACCGCCCGCCAGGGTCAGACGCTGGTGGCGGCGCAGCAGGCGCCGGTCATCCTGCGCATCGCCGATCTCGGCACCATGACCGTGCAGGCCGAGGTCTCCGAGGCTGACATCAGCCGCATCAAGCTTGACACCCCCGCATCGTTCAACACGCTCGGCCTGCCCGACCGGCGCTGGTCCGGCGAGGTCCGCCAGATCCTGCCGACGCCGGAGGCGGTCAACAACGTCGTGCTATACAAGGTCCTGTTCGACGTCGACAACCCTGACGGCGCGCTGCTACCGCAGATGAGCGCACAGGTGTCCTTCCTTCTGCAAAAGGTCGACGACGTGCTGCTGATCCCGACCAAGGCTTTGTTGCCGGGCCGGCCGCCGCGGGTCCAGGTGATGGAGCGGGGCAAGCCGGTCGAGCGCAAGATCAAGCTGGGTCTGGAGACGCGCAAGGAAGTGCAGGTGGTCGCTGGACTGCGCGAAGGCGAGATGCTTGTGCTGCCGGCTCGGAAGGACGAGGGCGGGAAAGGTGGTATGGGCAGCAAGGGCGGTGGCATGCCCAAGGTTCGCTCGCACTAGCCCCGGCAGGACATGACCACTCCGATCATCGAGCTTCGCAGCATCACCCGGACCTACGGCAGCGGCGACGCTGCCGTGCAGGTCCTGCACGGCATCGACCTGCAGATCGCGCGCGGCGAGTTCATCGCCATCTGCGGCCAGTCGGGTTCCGGCAAGAGTACGCTGATGAACATCCTCGGTTGCCTCGACACGCCGACCAGCGGCCAGTACCTGTTCGAGGGCCACGACGTTGCCCACTGCAGCCCCGACGAGCTGGCGGCGCTGCGCAGCGAGGTGTTCGGCTTCGTCTTCCAGCGCTACAACCTGATCGGCACCGAGACCGCGCTGCAGAACGTCGCCATGCCGGCGCTCTACCGCGGTGCCGGCAGCCAGGTCCGCGAGGCGCGCGCGCAGCAACTGCTGCAGCGGCTCGGTCTGGCCGACCGCGCCAACTTCCGCCCCTCGGCACTCTCGGGTGGCCAGCAGCAGCGCGTCTCGATCGCGCGCGCGCTGATGAACGGCGGCCGCGTCATCCTTGCCGACGAACCCACCGGTGCGCTCGACAGCGCCACCGGCGAGGAGGTGCTGCGGCTGTTGCACGAGCTGCACGCCGAGGGCCACACCATCATCCTCATCACCCACGATGTCGGCATCGCGGTGCAGGCCGACCGCGTCGTCCACATTGGTGACGGCAACATCATCGGCGGCGCGGTGCCCGCTGCCCCCGCTGCAGCTACGGCTGCGGTGGAGGTGGTCGCTACGCGGCCGGTTGCCGGTCAAGTAGAGCCGGAGCCCATCCACGCCAACCCGGTCGGCGACTTCGCCGCCTCGTTCGGCATGGCGCTGCGCTCGCTGCGCAACAACCTGTTCCGCACCTCGCTGACCCTGCTCGGCATCGTCATCGGCGTGGCGGCGGTGATCACCATGCTGGCCATGGGCGACGGCAGCAAGGCCGAGGTGCTGCGCAGCATCGAGGCGATGGGGCCGGACCTGCTGGTTGTGCGCCCGGGCGCGCCCAACATCCGCGGCTCGTCGGACATCAAGACCCTCACCGCCGAAGATGGCAAGGCACTGGAGGGGCTGCCCAACGTGCTGCGCGTTGTACCCGAGAACGGCAAGGGCGTGACGGCGCGCTTTGGTCGCAACGACTATTCCACCAACGGCGTCGGCACCACCGCCGAATACCCGCTGGCGCGCAACTGGGCGCTGCTGCAGGGGCAGTTCTTCTCCGAAGCCGACGTCGCCAGCTACGCGCCGGTGGCGGTGATCGGCACCACGGTGCGCGACGCTATCTTCACCGAGGGCGAGGACCCGGTCGGGCAGAGCATCCTTATCGCCAGCGTGCCGTTCGAGATCATCGGCGTGATGGCGAGCAAGGGCGAGTCCGCCTTCGGCAGTGACCTCGACGACAACATCTTCGTGCCGATCACCACCGGACGCATCCGCCTGTTTGGTCAGTCACATGTGCGCGCCATCGCGCTGCACCTGGCCGACATGAATCGTTCAGAGGAGACCGCCGCGGCTGTCTCAGAGACCCTCGAGGCGCGCCATCGCACCGCAGATTTTCAGGTGCGCAACATGGCCTCGCTCATCGAGACCGCCACCCAGACCCAGAACACCATGTCATTGCTGCTCGGCTCGATCGCCGCCATCTCGTTGCTGGTCGGCGGCATCGGCGTGATGAACATCATGCTGGTGTCGGTCACCGAGCGTATCCGCGAGATCGGCATCCGCATGGCCTGCGGCGCCCGCCGCCTGCAGATCCAGCTGCAGTTCCTGGTCGAGGCGGTGCTGGTCTGCGCCTTCGGCGGGCTGATCGGTGTCGGTTTGGGCTTTGCGGCGGGCTACGCGGCGCGTGCCTTCGGTTCGCCGGTCATCTTCTCGCTGCCGCCGGTGCTGATGGCCTTCGGTAGCGCGTTCGTGGTCGGCGTGGTGTTCGGGTTCCTGCCGGCGCGACGCGCGGCGCGCCTGGACCCGGTCGTGGCGCTGGCGTCGGAATGAGCACCGTGTCCCCGCACCATGCCCAGCGTTCTTTGCGCTGCCTGCTCGCGGTGCCGCTGCTGGCGCTGCTGGCTGGTTGTGTCGGCCAGATCCCTTTGGTCGCAGACGAGGCGCCACGCCTTGCCGGTCGCTGGCCACTCGAGTCGCAGTCTGGCGAGGCCGACCGCATCCGCCTCGACCTCCCCGGCCTGCAGCCTGTGTTGGAGTCGGCGCTGGAGAGCAACCTCGACGTCCGCACCTCGCTCGCCCGTATCGAGCAGGCACGCGCCTCCTCGCGTATCTCCGCGGCTGGTCTCTTCCCTGCCTTCAACCTGAACAGCAACGCCACGCGCAACGACCTGCCCGAACGGTCATCCACCGAGCTCTACAGCATCGGCGGCACGCTGGCCTACGAGCTCGACATCTGGGGGCGTAACCGCTCGCTCGCCGAAGGTGGCCGCGCCGCGCTGGCGGCCAGCGAATCCTTCCGCGACGCGGTGCGCCTGACCGTCCAGGGCGACACCGCCACCGCCTGGGTGCGCCTGCTCTCGTTCAACGACCGCATCGCCACCGCCGCGCGCAATGTCGACACCGCCGAGCGCCTGCTGGCGCTGCTCGAATCGCAAAAGGCCGCCGGGCGTATCTCGGCGCTGGAGGTGGCGCGGCAACGCAACCAGGCGGCGACGACGCGCGCGGTGCTGGCCGACCTGCGTGGCCAGCGTGGCCTGGTGCGCAACCAGCTGGCGCTGCTCATGGGCCTGCCGCCCGATGCTTCGCCGGACAGCGACCGCAGCCTGCGCGAGGTCGAGGCGCCGGTGCCGGTGCCCGGCGAGCCAGCCGGCCTGCTGTCGCGCCGACCGGACATCCGTCAGGCCGAGCTCGACCTTGCGGCGGCACGCGCCAATGTGGCTGCTGCGCGCGCCGCCATCCTGCCGCGCATCGACCTCAGCCTGCGCACGGCCTTGCAGGCCACCGCCGGTGGCGATTTCCTGCAGGGCACCGGCGCGCTCACCGCGCTGGCGGCTACCCTTGCCCAGACGGTATTCGATGGTGGTCGCTTGCGCGGTCAGGCGCAGCTGTCGGCAGCGCAGCAGCAGGAGCGCCTGACCCGCTACCTGCAGGTGGTGCTGGTGGCGCAACGCGAGGTGGCCGACGCGCTGGTGGCGTTCGAGGCCGCCAGCAACCAGGAGCGAGAGCAGCGCGATGCGGCCGAGTCGTCCGGCACTGCGCTGCGGCTGGCCGAGATGCGTTACCGCGAGGGTGCAGAGGACTACACCACTGTGCTCGACGCTCAGCGCGCCCTGTTCACCGCCGAAACCGCCGCCGACAGCTCCAGACAGGCGCGTTTCATTGCGCTGGTTGCGCTGGCGCGTGCGCTTGCGGTGGGCGTCGAGTAGCAGCCTTGCCCGCCGTCAAGGCGACACACCGTCCGACCTCAATAGATTGACCCTCCCCGGGGTCGAGTGCCCCAGAGATGGAGGCATCGATGGACATCCGTGCGACCCCGCAGGGCCTGACAGCCCTGCCTAGCGAACCACGCCTGGAGCGCTTTCGCCAGTTGCTTGCCAAGGCCGACATCGAGATCGGCGGCCTGCGCCCCTGGGACATCCAGATCCACGACCCGGAGACTGCACGACGAGTGCTGGCACACGGCAGCCTGGGCCTGGCCGAGAGCTACGTCGATGGCTGGTGGGACTGCGCTGCCGTTGACGACATGATCGACCGCATCCTGCGCGCGAATCTGCAGGACCAGGTCAGCAGCCCGGAATCTCTGCTGCTCGCCATCGAGTCGCGGCTGTTCAACCGGCAGTCGCTGGCGCGTGCCTGGACCGTGGCGCGCGAGCACTACGACCTCGGCAACGAGTTCTTCGCAGCGATGCTCGACCCCTACATGGTCTACAGCTGTGGCTACTGGGCCAACGCCAGCGACCTCGCCGCGGCACAGGAGGCCAAGCTCGATCTGGTCTGCCGCAAGCTCGGCCTGCAGCCTGGCATGAAGCTGCTCGACATCGGCTGCGGCTGGGGCGGTCTGGTGCGATTCGCCGCCGAGCACTACGGTGTCGAGTGCACCGGGCTGACCAACTCGCGCGAGCAGGCGACATTCGCCGAGGGCAAGGCCGGCAAGCTGCCGGTGCACATCCTGCTGGGCGACTGGCGCTGCCTGGAGACCGGCACCGATACGCGATTCGACCGCATCGCCTCGGTGGGCATGTTCGAACACGTCGGCCACACCAACTACCAGCGCTTCTTCGAGACCGCGCGGGCCCTGCTGAATCCGGAAGGCTCGTTCTTGCTGCACACCATCGGCAAGAACCACCGTGGCAAGGGCATCGACCCGTGGATCGAAAAGAACATCTTCCCCAACGGCGAGCTGCCGTCTCTGGGCGAGATCATCGACGCCGGCGAGGGCTTGTTCGTGGTCGAGGACGTGCACAACATCGGCGCCGACTACGACCGCACGCTGATGGCATGGCACCAGCGCTTCGAGGATACCTGGCCCAACTTTGCCGATCGCTACGGCGACCGCTTCCACCGCATGTGGCGGTATTACTTGCTGTCCTGCGCCGGTGGCTTCCGCGCGCGCCACAACCAGCTCTGGCAGATGGTCCTCTCGCCCGCGGGCGTGTCCGGAGGTTACCGCCGGCCCTTGCTGTGAGCAGGCGTGATTGCCGCACCGGCGGGCGGCTGCTTGTTTTAAACTCGCGGCGCAAGCCGGAGCCCTTTCCGCGCGCCATGCGGCGGAGCTGCCATGTCGACCACCGAGCAATTCATGGACATCCTGGACAAGCAGAGACTGCAGGACGGCGTCGTGCACAACCAGCAGATGAGCCGTCGCGAGGTGGTCGAGTCGCTGCTGGAGAAGCAGCACCACGCCGAACTCGCGCGCCTGGTCGAGCGTCACTCTTCCGCAGAACTTGGCCAGGTGCTCGACGAATTGCCGCTGCCCGCCGCCGCGGCGCTGTGGCGCGCCATCCCGCGCGAGCGCGAGAACGACATCCTGTGGGAGCTCTCCGACGAGCGCCGCGAGGCACTCGCGGCCGGCCGCGAGCCGCAGTTCGAGGGCTCCAAGGTCAACGTGTTCGAGCTCACCGACGGCGGGCGTCTGCGCCAGGTGCCGGTCAGCGGCCGCAAGGACCTCGAGGGCGTCAAGCCGGTCTGGGTCGACCTGATCAACACCAGCGCCAGCGAGCGCGCCTTCATCGGCGCGCATTTCCAGGTCGAGTTGCCGGACCCGCTCGAGGCCACCGACCTTGAGCTGAGCTCGCGCTTCTACATCGGCGACAGCGACGACATCCACCTGCACTCCAACTTCCTGCGCGAACGGGCAGGGGACTCGCGCAGCGTGCCGGTGTCATTCATCCTGCACGCCGGCGTGCTGTTCTCGGTGCGCGACGAAGAACTGCCGGTGTTCCGCCTGCAACGCCGCCGCGCGCTGACCCAGCCTGGCTACGTGACCGACAGCATCGACGTGCTGCTCGACCTCTACGGCGCCGACGTCGAATACTCCGCGGACTCGCTTGAGGACATCTACACCACGCTGGGCGAGGTCGGGCGTCTGGTGCTGAACGAGACCGTCACCGACTCGCAGGCGGCCAGCATCCTTGCCAATATCGCCGAGGAAGAGGACCAGAACGGCCGCATCCGCGGCAACATCCTCGACACCCAGCGCGCGCTCAACTTCCTCATGCGCGCACGTCTGCTGAAGACCGACCAGGTGCAGACCTGCAACCAGATCGTGCGCAACATCGAGTCGCTGAACAGCCACACGGCGTTCCTGTTCGACAAGATCAACTTCCTGATGGACGCCACCATCGGTTTCATCAACATCAACCAGAACAAGCGGGTGAGCCAGCTCACCGTGTTCAGCGTGGTGTTCATGCCGCTCAACATGCTCGCCGGCATCGGCGGCATGTCGGAGTACACGATGATGACCGAGGGCATGCCGTGGCCGATCTCCTATGGGCTGTTCATCCTCGGCTCGGGGCTGATCGGTTACGGCACCTACGTGGCGCTGCGCTACGCCGAGACGCGGCGGCAAAGGCCGCTGCGCAGCCGTCAGGGGTGAGATCAAGGTCGGGAGAATCTCCCGGGAACCTTTCCATATTTACCTGACCAAAATACTCAGGATTCGACTCAAGGGAATTGGATGTCCGGCAGAATCGCTAGGTCTTGTTTGTTCTTGCTCGCTTTCGGTACGGGCATCGCTTCAGCTGCCGACCTTCCGGTCTTCGACTTCGCGTCGCTGCGACAGCTGTCTTTGGACGCCAACCTCTCCCTTGTGGCTGCTCGGGACGGTGTTGATGCCGCCCGAGCCGGCATCACGTCGGCGTCGGCTTACCCCAACCCCGAGACCGAGCTGACCACCGGCAACGCCGCGCCCCGCATCGGTGGCGCTTCGGGTCACGCGCACGCCATCGCCATCTCGCAGCGCATCGACAATCCGTGGCAGCGCGCCGCGCGCATCGGTGCAGCCGAGGCCCTCGCCGGCGGCGCGGAGGCCGGCCTGCGCCAGACGCGTGTCGGTTTGCTGTCGCGCCTGCAGGTGGCCTTCTACGAGCTGTTGCGGCGCCAAGAGGAAGTGTCCGCGGCGCGCGACGACCTGGCGCTGGCCGAATCCATCTACGAACGTGTGAAGGTGCGGGTGGACGTGGGCGAGGCGCCGCGCTACGACCTGATCCGTGCCGAGGCCGAGCGGCTGACTGCGCGCAACGCCGCGCGCAGCGCCGAGTTGCGTGTCAACCAGTCGAAGGTGACGATCCGTGGCCTGGTGGCCGAACGCCTGCCCGCCGAGTTCCAGGTGCGTGGCGACTGGACCGAGCCGCGCGCCTTGCCGCCGCTTGAGCAGCTGCGCGAGCGCGTGCTTGGCAGCAACCCCGAACTCGCCGTGCTGCGCGCCGAGCAGTCGCGCTTCGACCGCCAGCTGGAGCTGGAGAAGGCACGGCGCATGCCCGACCTGGCCATCCGCGCGGTGCAGGAGCGGGATCCGGACCTTGAGAACAACCGTGTCGGCGTACTGCTGACCATCCCGATCTGGGACCGCCGCGCCGGCCCGATCGCCGAGGCCACCGCGCAGGGCCTGCGCGTCCGCAACCAGCTCGAGCACAGCCAGTTCACGCTGTCGCAGTCGCTGGAGACCGCTTACGGCCAGTACGACATCTCGCGCAACCAGATCAACATCCTCGAGGGCGCGATCCTGCGCGAGGCCGAGGCCGCGGTGAAGGTGGCCGAGGCCGCCTACCGCTTCGGTGAGCGCGGCATCCTCGAGTTGCTGGATGCGCGCCGGGTCTTCCGCGCCGCACGCAACGACCTTATCGCCGCACGCTACGACCTTGAGGTCGCGCGCATCGAGATCGACCGCCTGCAGGCCGTGGAGGCGCAGTGACCCCCTCCGCTGCAGGCCCCGGGCGCGCCGCCCCGTATCCGTCTTTGACCCTTACCACTACCTTTCAGGAACGCGCCGAGATGCCAAGCGCCCGCCCGTCTGCCCTTGCCCGCACCCTGCTCGGACTGGCACTCGCCAGCACCCTTGCCGCCTGCAGCAAGCCCGAAGAGAAGCCCGTCGAGGCACCGCGCCCGGACCCGATGCTGGTTCAGGCCGGCGAGGGCCTGGTCGCCAGCCTGAAGATCGAGGTGGTAGAGCCGGCACCGGTTAGCCCGATCTTTCGGGTCGCGGGGCGGATCGATTTTGATGAGCAACGCATCTCGCGCATCAGCACCACGGTCCCCGGGCGCATCACCGAACTCAAGGTGATCCTTGGCCAGAACGTGGGCAAGGGCGCCACGCTCGCCACACTGACCAGCGCCAACCTCGGCGACGCGCAGCTCGCCTACATCAAGGCCAACTCATACGTGCAACTGATGCGCCGCAGCGTGGAGCGCGCCAAGGCGCTGTTTGCCGCCGACGTGATCGGCAGCGCCGAACTGCAGCGCCGCGAGAACGAACTCGAGGTGGCCGAAGCCGAAAAACGTGGCGCCGCCGACCAGCTCAAGCTGCTCGGCCTGCGCGATGGCACCTTGGAGAACCTCGAGCGCACCGGCTCCATCAGCTCGGTCAAGCCGGTGCTGTCGACCCAGTCCGGCACCGTGGTCGAGCGCAACGTCGCGCTGGGCCAGGTGGTGCAGCCATCCGACCTGCTTTTCGTGGTCGCCGACCTGTCGATGGTGCGGGTCGTGGCTGATGTGCCGGAGCAGGAAGCGCGCGGCATCGCACCCGGCCAGCAGATCGGCATCGACGTGCCGGCGCTGGGCATGCGCCGCGAGGCTCGCCTTGACTATGTGTCGCCCACCGTCAACCCCGACACGCGCACCATCCTCGTCCGTACCGACCTCGACAACCGCGACCGCAGCCTCAAGCCGGCCATGCTGGCGACGGTGGAGATCGCCGGTGCGCCGGTCGAGCGCATCTATATGCTGCCCTCGGCCATCGTCCGCGAGAACAACACCGACCACGTCTTCGTCGAGGTCTCTCCCGGCAAGTTTCGCATGCGTCCGGTCTCGCTCGGGCACATCGCCCGCGGTCCGGATGGCGCTGAGGTGCGCCCGGTGCTTGAGGGCGTCGTCAAAGGCGAGCGGGTGGTGGTCGACGGTGCCTTCCACCTCAACAGTCAGCGCAAAAGCGTCAACCAGTAAGCGTCCGGGAGACCACGCCCCATGATCCCGGCCATCATCCGCGGCGCCCTAGAGCAGCGTCTGGTCCTCGTCGTCCTCAGCATCGTCCTGTTCGTCTTCGGACTGGATGCCGCGCGTAAGCTCTCGGTCGATGCCTTCCCCGATGTGACCAACATCCAGGTGCAGATCGCCACCGAGGCGATCGGCCGCTCGCCGGACGAGATGGAGCGCCTGGTCACGGTGCCGATAGAGTTGGCCATGACCGGCCTGCCGGCCATGACCGAGATGCGCTCGCTGAACAAGCCCGGTCTCTCTCTTATCACGCTGGTCTTCACCGACCAGACCAATGTCTACTTTGCCCGGCAACTGGTGATGGAGCGCCTGGCCGATGTGCGCGGACGCATGCCTGAGGGCGTGGCGCCGGTGCTCGGACCGGTGTCTACCGGTCTTGGCGAGGTGTTCCAGTACACGCTGCAGAAGGCCGACGACGGTGACCGTGACCTGACACGCGAGGAGCTGACGCGCCGCCGGACCATCCAGGACTGGGTGGTGCGGCCCCTGCTGCGCTCGATCCAGGGCGTGGCCGAGATCAACTCTCAGGGCGGCTTCGTCAAGCAGTACCACATCCGCGTCAATCCGGACCGTCTGCGCCACTACGGGCTGAGCCTGAACCAGGTGTTCGACTCGGTTTCGTCGAACAACGCCAATGCGGGCGGTGGGGTACTCAACCAGAACGCCGAGCAGTTCCTCATCCGCAGCATCGGTCTGGTGCGCAGCATCGACGACTTCGGCAACATCGTCGTCAAGAACGAGGGCGCCACGCCGGTCTACCTGCGCGACCTGGCGCAGATCGAGGAGGGTGCCGAGGTCCGCGTCGGTGGTCTGATCAAGGACGGTCAGACCGAGGCGGTGGGTGCGGTGGTGATGATGCTGGCGGGCGGCAACGCCAAGCAGATCGTCGGCCGCATCAAGGACCGCGTTGCTGATATCAACAGCAAGGGTGTGCTGCCGGAGGGTCTGCAGATCGTCCCGTACTACGACCGCTCCGAGTTGGTCGATGCCGCGCTGGATACCGTCATAAAGGTGCTGATCGAGGGCGTGCTGTTCGTCATCGTCGTCCTGTTCCTGTTCCTCGGCGATGTGCGCTCGAGCCTGATCGTGATCGCCACGCTGGTGCTCACGCCGCTGCTCACCTTCATGGTCATGAACAAGCTCGGCATCTCGGCCAACCTGATGAGTCTCGGCGGGCTCGCGATCGCGATCGGCCTGATGGTCGACGGCTCGGTGGTGGTGGTCGAGAACGCCTTCGCTCGGCTCTCGCATGGCCACGGCGACGGCGAGCACAACAAGATCCGCATCATCTTCGATGCGGTGAAGGAAGTCGCCGTGCCGGTCATCTTCGGTGTCGGCATCATCATCCTGGTGTTCCTGCCGCTCATGACCCTCGAGGGCATGGAGGGCAAGATGTTCGCCCCGCTGGCCTACACCATCGCCATCGCGCTGGCCGTGTCGCTGGTGCTCTCGCTGACCCTGACGCCGGTGCTCTGCACCTATGTGCTCAAGGGCGGCAGCGAGGAGGACACGCGCCTGATCCGCGCGCTCAAGCGGCCGTGGCTGCCGATGCTGGACTGGGCGGTCCACAACAGCCGCAAGACCTTCCTCATGGCGGTCACCGCTTTCGGCCTGTCGATCGCCACGCTGCCCTTCCTTGGCACGTCGTTCATCCCCGAGATGAAGGAAGGCTCGATCGTGCCGGGTGTGGCGCGCGTTCCGAACATCTCGCTGGATGAGGCGATCAAGATGGAGCGCGAGATCCTGCGCCGCGTGCTCGAGGTGCCGGGCGTCAAGGGCGTGGTCTCGGCGGTGGGTCGCGGCGAGTCCCCGGCCGACCCGCAGTCGCAGAACGAGGGCCAGCCGGTGGTCAGCCTGATCCCGCGCGATGAGTGGCCGGAGGGCTGGGATCAGGACACCATCGCCAACGCCATCCGCGACAAACTTGCCGACCTGCCGGGTGTGACCATCGCCATGGCGCAGCCGATCGCGCAACGGGTGGCCGAACTGGTCACCGGCGTGCGCAGCGATGTGGCCGTCAAGGTGTTCGGCGACGACATGGACGTGCTGCTCGACACCGCCAACCAGATCGCTCGCGTGGTGTCTGCGACGCAGGGCGCGCGCGACCTGCGGGTCGAGAAGGTGAGCGGCCAGCAGTACCTCAACATCGAGGTCGACCGCGCCGCGATCGCCCGCTATGGCCTGAATGTGGCCGACATCAACCAGATGGTGGAGATCGCGCTGGGCGGCAAGATCGCCACCCAGGTGTTCGAGGGCCAGCGCCGCTTCGACGCCACTGTCCGTGTGCCGGAGGCGTTCCGCGACGACCCCAACGCCATCGGCGACATCCTCATCAACACCCCGGGCGGGGCGCTGGTGCCGCTTGGCTCGGTGGCCACCATCGAGGTGCGCGAGGGTGCGGCGCAGATCAGCCGCGAGATGGCCAAGCGCCGCGTGGTGGTCGGCGTGAACGTGGCCGGTCGCGACCTTGGCGGCTTTGTCGCCGAACTGCAGCAGAAGGTCGGCTCGCAGGTCGTGCTGCCCGAGGGCTACTACCTGGAGTGGGGTGGCCAGTTCCAGAACATGGAGCGTGCGCTGGGGCACCTTGCCGTGATCGTGCCGGTCACCATCGCTGCCATCTTCTTCCTGCTGTTCCTGCTGTTCGGGTCAGTGCGCTACGCCACGCTCATCATCACCGTGCTGCCGTTCGCCTCGATCGGTGGCGTGATCGGGCTGGCGGTCTCGGGTGAGTACCTCTCGGTGCCGGCATCGGTCGGCTTCATCGCGCTGTGGGGCATCGCTGTGCTCAACGGCGTGGTGCTGGTGAGCTACATCCGCAGCCTGCGCAACGATGGTCTGCCGGTCGAGCAGGCGGTGCTGCAGGGCGCCAAGATGCGCTTCCGTCCGGTGATGATGACCGCCACCGTGGCGCTGCTGGGTCTGCTGCCGTTCCTGTTCGCCACCGGTCCCGGCTCCGAGGTGCAGCGGCCGCTGGCGGTGGTGGTGATCGGCGGCCTGATCACCTCGACTCTGCTCACCCTGGTGGTGGTGCCGGCCATCTACCGCTGGTTCGACGAACCCGATCCGGTCACCAACTGACGCCGCTGAAACGACTCCGCAAGAGCACAACGATATGAAAGAGATCCGCGCCATCATCCGTCCCAGCAAGCTGCCCAAGCTGAGGGACGCTTTGCGCTCGATGACCGGTTTTCCTGGCATGACCGTGAGTCGTGTCGAGGGCTTTGGCCGCTCGCACGGCACTTCTGCCGGCGGCATCCGTGCGGCGCTCAATGATTTCACCGAGAAGGTGCGTATCGAGATCATCGCGCCCGACGAGATGGCCGAACCCATCGTCGACTGCATCGTCGGCCATGCCCGCACCGGGCAGTCGGGGGACGGCCTGGTCTGGGTGACCGAGGTCACGCGCGCGGTGTTCGTCAACAAGACGGTCGGTTGAGCGCGGCCGGCTTCCGCTTCGACAACAGCTGGGCGGCGCTCGGCGAGCCGTTCGCGGTCCGCCACAACCCGGCGCTGGTGCGCGAGCCGCGGCTGCTCGCCTTCAACCGCCAGCTCTGCGCGCTGCTCGGCGGCGATGCTGACGCGGTGCACGCCCAGGCGGCAGATTGGTTCAGCGGAAACCGCAGCATCCCTGGCGCGCTGCCGGTGGCGGCCGCCTACGCCGGCCACCAGTTCGGCAACTTCGTGCCGCAGCTGGGCGACGGGCGCGCCGTGCTGCTCGGCGAGGTCATCGGCAGCGACGGCCAGCGCCGCGACATCCAGCTCAAAGGTGCGGGCCGCACGCCGTTCTCGCGCGGCGGTGATGGCCGCGCGGCGCTGGGGCCGGTGCTGCGCGAGTACCTGGTCTCCGAGGCCATGCACGCGCTCGGCATACCGACCACGCGGGCGCTGGCTGCGGTGCTCACTGGCGAGCCGGTGTTTCGCGAGGAGGTGCTGCCGGGTGCGGTGATCACGCGGGTGGCGAGCAGCCACATCCGCGTCGGCAGCTTCGAGTTCCTCGCCGCACGAGACGATGTGGACTCGCTGCGGCGCCTGCTGGACCACGCGCTGGCCCGCCACTACCCGCACCTGGCGGTGGCCGAAGCCGAGCCCGGCGGCGCGGCGCTGGCGCTGCTGCGGGCGGTGGCGGCGCGGCAGGCCGCGCTGGTGGCGCAGTGGATGGCGGTGGGCTTTGTGCACGGTGTGATGAACACCGACAACTGCAGCATCGCCGGCGAGACCATCGACTACGGGCCCTGCGCCTTCATGGAGGCCTACGACCCGGCCACCGTGTTCAGCAGCATCGACCGCCAGGGCCGCTACGCCTACGCCAATCAGCCGCCGATCGCGCAGTGGAACCTGGCCCGGCTGGCCGAGGCGCTGCTGCCGCTGATCGACCCCGAGCAGCCGCGCGCCATCGAACTCGCCACCGGCGTCGTCAACGAGTTCCAGGGTGTGTTCGGGCTGGAGTGGCAGAACCGGCTGGGCGCCAAGCTTGGCCTCTGGACGGTGCTGGAGGAGGGCGCTGCGGCCGCAGCGGGCCTGCCGAAAGCGCCCGCCACCGCCTGCGACGAGGCCGACGCGCAGCTGATGGCCGACTGGCTCGCGCTGCTGCAGCAGCACCGCATCGACTGGACCAACGCGCACCGCGCGCTGTGCCATGCCGCCGAGGGCGACGAGGCGCCGCTGCGCGACCAGTTCGTCGACCGCGAGGCGCCGTCGGCGTGGCTGGCGCGCTGGCGGGCGCGGCTGGGGCAGGGCTCGCATCTCGCCACCGCCATGCGCCGCGTCAACCCCGCCTACATCCCGCGCAACCATGCCGTGGAGGCGATGATCGCCAGCGCCACGCAGGGTGATATGGCGCCGTTCGAGCGTCTGCAGCGTGCTCTGGCCACGCCCTACGACGAGCAGCCGGGCATGGCCGATCTGGCGCGGCCAGCACCCACCGACACCGCCCCCCACCGTACTTTCTGCGGCACCTGACCGCCGCCAGCGCTGTAAGACGCAAGCACACGAGAGTCAGCCAGCCGACGCCTCCGCTATAGTTTCGCCCTTCCTCCAACACCGCTCGCATCTGAGTCACGGATCCCAACGCCATGTCCGCAGCCAACCGCCGCAGCAAGAACATCACCGAAGGCGTCGCCCGCGCCCCCAACCGCTCCATGTACTACGGCATGGGCTACAAGGAGACCGACTTCGGCAAGCCGATGATCGGCGTCGCCAACGGCCACAGCACCATCACGCCGTGCAACGCTGGCCTGCAGCGCCTGGCCGATGCGGCGGTCGAGGGCTTGAGGATCGCCGGCGCCAATCCGCAGATCTTCGGCACACCGACCATCTCCGACGGCATGGCGATGGGCACCGAGGGCATGAAGTACAGCCTGGTCAGCCGCGAGGTGATCGCCGACTGCGTCGAGACCTGCGTGGGCGGCCAGTGGATGGACGGCGTCATCGTCATCGGTGGCTGCGACAAGAACATGCCCGGCGGCATGATGGGCATGCTGCGCGCCAACGTGCCGAGCCTCTACATCTACGGCGGCACCATCCTGCCCGGCCACTACAAGGGCCAGGACCTCAACATCGTCAGCGTCTTCGAGGCGGTGGGGCAGTTCAGCGCCGGCAAGATGAGCGAGGAGGACTTCTGCCAGATCGAGCGTCGCGCCATCCCCGGCAGCGGCTCGTGCGGTGGCATGTACACCGCCAACACCATGAGCTCCTCGTTCGAGGCGCTGGGCATGAGCCTGCCGTACTCGTCGACCATGGCCAATGTGGAAGAGGAGGTGGTCGAGAACGTCAAGCAGGCGGCCGCGATCCTGGTCGAGGCGGTCAAGAAGGACCTCAAGCCGCGCGACATCGTCACCAAAAAAGCCATCGAGAACGCGGTGGCGGTGATCATGGCCACCGGCGGCTCGACCAATGCGGTGCTGCACTTCCTCGCCATCGCCCATGCGGCCGAGGTCGAGTGGACCATCGACGACTTCGAGCGCGTACGCCGCCGCACGCCGGTCATCTGCGACCTAAAGCCCAGTGGCAAGTATCTGGCAATCGACCTGCACCGCGCAGGTGGTATCCCGGCGGTGATGAAGGTTCTGCTGGAGGCCGGCCTGCTGCACGGCGACTGCATGACCATCACCGGCAGGACTGTGGCCGAGAACCTCGCCGAGGTGCCGCCGCTGCGCGCCGATCAGGACGTCATCCGCCCGATCAGCGACCCGATGTACGCCGAGGGGCACCTCGCCATCCTGAAAGGAAACCTGAGCCCCGAGGGCTGCGTGGCCAAGATCACCGGCCTGAAGAACCCGGTCATCACCGGCCCGGCGCGCGTGTTTGACGACGAGCAGAGCGCGTTGGCGGCCATCATGGCCGGGCAGATCAAGGCCGGCGACGTCATGGTGCTGCGCTATCTGGGCCCCAAGGGCGGGCCCGGCATGCCGGAGATGCTGGCGCCCACCGGCGCGCTGATCGGCCAGGGCCTGGGCGAGAGCGTCGGCCTGATCACCGACGGGCGCTTCAGCGGCGGCACCTGGGGCATGGTGGTCGGCCACGTGGCCCCGGAAGCTTACGAGGGCGGCACCATCGCGCTGGTGCAGGAGGGCGACTCGATCACCATCGACGCGCACAAGCTGCTGCTCGAACTCAACGTGCCGGAGGCCGAGATCGCAAGGCGGCGCGCTGCATGGAAGGCACCGGCGCCGCGCTACACGCGCGGCGTGCTGGCCAAGTTCGCCAAGAACGCCAGCAGCGCCAGCAGTGGGGCGGTGCTGGACCTCTGGCAGGACTGATCGGCGCGCGCGGGCTTTTGCGCGAAAACACGCACGTGATCGGTGGTTTGCGCTAGAAAGGGGGCATGAGGCCCCCTGAGCAGCTGCAGATGCCCCGGGTAGCTGGCGCCGTCGCGCTGGCCGCATTGTTGTGTCTGGGGCTTTCCGGCTGCCTTAGCACCTCACGCGCGACCGCTGTCGCGCTCGACGACAGCAAGCCGGCCTACGCCACCGAGGACTGCCAGTCGGCCATCCGCGCCACCGAGGTGCACGAGACCCTGCACACCGGTCGCATCATCGCTACTCCGGTGTTGCTGGTGCTCACCGCCGGTGCCGCCGCCCCCTTGCTGGTCGGCAGCAACATCGCGCTGGACGCCGCCGATCGGGTCGACGCCTCGAAACTGTCCGAGGCATGCGGGGGGCCGGGCAAGACCACCGGCGAGATCGCCGGCGACGTGGCCGGTAACGCCGCCCTGGGGGCGGTCACCGGTGCGGCGCTGGATGGCGTGGCCGGTGGTGGGGACGGCCTGGCATCGCGGCTGTCGCGCTTTCTCTTTGGCGGCGCCACGGGCACGGCCTCCCGATAGCTCGATACGGCAAAAAAGAGCGCACCCGAAGGTGCGCGAGGGCCGCTTGCGCGGCGTGAGGGCACGGACCGTGCGGACAGCGAGGGGGGCTTCAGGGGCCTCCAAGCACCGCTTGCGCCACCGCGACGTAGATCGGGATACCGAACAGGATGTTGAGCGGGAAGGTCAGACCCAGCGAGAGCCCGAAGTAGAGGCCCGGGCTGGCCTCGGGGATGGCGAACCGCAGCACAGCGGGCACCGCGATGTAGGAGGCGCTGGCCGCCAACACCATCAGCAGCGCGCCGTCGCCCGGCCCGATGCCGAACAGCCAGCACAGGCTCAGCGCGAGGCTCGCGTGCGCGATCGGCCCGCCGATGCCGTAGGCCAACAGCCACGGCGACTTGCCGCGCAGCTCGTGCATGTTGCGCGCAGCCATCAGGCCCATGTCGAGCAGGAAGAAGGCCAGCATGCCCTTGAACAGGTCGACCGAGAACGGTGCCATCACCGTCTTGCCGGCGTCGCCGGTGATCAGGCCGACCGCCATCGCGCCGAGCAGCAGCAACTGCGCACCGTCGGTGAAGCTCTCGTGCAGGATCTTGCCGAGCGGCGTGTGCTCGCCGCCGCCGGGCTGCACCGGACCACCCGTCACCCGCACCTTCTCTTGCCGCAGCAAGTTGGCGAATAGCACAGCCATGATGATCGCTGGCGACTCCATCAGCGCCATCGCCGCCGCCATATGCGCGCCAAATGCGTGACCGTTGTTTTCCAGGTACTGCGTGGCGGTGATGAAGGTCACCGCGCTGACCGAGCCGTAGGTGGCGGCCACAGCTGCCGCATCGAAGCCACTGACCACCCGGCGCAGCAGGTTGTAGCCGATCAGCGGAACGATGACCGCGAGCAGGATGGCGGTGCCGAGGCTGATGGCGACCTCTGGCGTCAGGCCCGACTTGTTGAGCGCAAAGCCGCCTTTCAGGCCGAGCGCCATCAGCAGGTACAGGGAAAGGAAGCGCGAGATCGGCTGCGGGACCTCGAGATTGGAGCGGGCGAAACCGGCGAGGACGCCGAAGACGAAGAACAGGATGGCTGGGTCGAGGAAGTTTTGCATCGCGGTCTCCGTTGAGGCCGGCGCGATGATAGGTGGGCGGTGCTGCGTTTTAAAATCAATAGTAAGGCACGTATACATAGATTAAAATCTATTCATGCACGCGACACTCAGGCAGCTGCGCCTTTTCCTGGCCTTGGCCGACACCGGCAGCGTGAGCGGCGCGGCGCGTGCCACGCACGTGACCCAGCCCACTGCATCCATGCAGCTGCGCGAGCTCACCGAGTCGGTGGGCACGCCGCTCTACGAGGTCATCTCGCGGCGCGTGCACCTGACCGAGGTCGGACGCGACCTCGCCGAGACGGTGCGCCGCATCACCGGCGAGTGGGACGGCTTCGGCCAGCGCATCGACGCGCTCAAGGGGCTCACGCGCGGGCGCCTGAGCATCGCCGTGGTGAGCACCGCCAAGTATTTCGTGCCGCGCATGCTCGGCACCTTCTGCAGCCGCTACCCCGAGATCGACGCCTCTCTGGTGGTGCTCAACCGCGACGGCGTGGTCGAGCGGCTGCAGCGCAACCTCGACGATTTCTACGTGATGTCGCAGCCACCAGCAGACATGGAACTGGAGGACCGCGTCTTCATGCCCAACCCGCTGGTGCTGATCGCGCCCCTGCGGCACCCGCTGGCCGGTTCGGACGCAGTGACCGCTCGCGATCTGGCCGCAGAGAGCTTCGTGTTGCGCGAGCGCGGCTCGGGCACGCGCATGTCGTGCGACCGGCACTTCCGCAAGCTCGGTATCCGGCCGCGCATCCGGCTCGAGCTGGGCAGCAACGAGGCGGTCAAGCAGGCGGTGGCAGGCGGTCTGGGGCTGGGCGTGGTGTCGGCGCACTCGCTCGACGGCCACCTGCCCGAGGCGGGGCTGTGCGAGCTGAAAGCGGAGGGCTTCCCCATCGACTCGCAGTGGCACATCGTGCGGCCGCGTGGCAAGCGCCACTCACCGCTGGCCGATGCCTTCGAGCAGCACCTTCAAGAGGCGGTCGGGACGTGATCCCGAGTCTTTTCCCGGCCGTCATGATTGCCGGCCGAAGCCGGGCAGCGGCTGGGTTAGAATCGCGGCCACGCGCCCGTAGCTCAGCTGGATAGAGTACTGCCCTCCGAAGGCAGGGGTCGGACGTTCGAATCGTCTCGGGCGCGCCACTTTCAGGAGCCTTTGCATGAGCCGCACCCTACTAGCCCTCGTCAACGAACTGCATGACCGCGCGAGCCTGGTCAATCTGGTCGCTCGCGACAAGGCAGACCTTGAGGGACAGGTGCTGGCCCGCGCCATCCTGTCGATGACGCTGGAGTTGGAGCGGCACATCGAGACGTCGACGCCCGCCGACGCCACGCGCGAGGCTGAGGGCTCTTAAGCCTCGCCAGCTGCGTTACAGGTCGCCCTGACTCTCCGCCGCGCCGTTCTGCCACGCGGTGGGGTCATTGGCAGAGAACAGGGCATGGCCCATCGGGCCAAACGCGCTGTCCACTGATGGGTTGTATTTGGCCAACGCGTGCGCCAACGCCGTAGCCGCGTGCGCGGTCGGTGCACCGTAAGGCGGCACCGCGACCGCGTTCAGCGCCTGCAAGACCTCGAATGCGAGGTCCGCTGGAATGGATACCAAGTCTGAATTGGCCATGACTCAATCGCTTTTTGTCTACTCACTCACCAAGACTACTTAATTTTTTATTTAATTTTTTGCTAAGGCTAGCGAATGAACGATTAGACCGCAACTAAATTGTTGCGGTCTTGTGCATATGTTTTCGCGATTCGGCCGATCCGGTCCAACGTGCCGGTGGGGGTCACAAAGCCCTTGCGTGCTTTGACCAACCTTGAGAGCGGTTCCAATAACCGAGTGTTTATGGCGATCTGGTCTATTGTGCCGCCATGAACCTACTGCACCTACCTCTTGGGACCTGGCGTGGCTTGCCCGTGCGGCTGCTGGTCGAGCGCGATGGCGAGGGCGATGTCTTCCAACTGGTCGCCATCCGTCCCGACGGTGAGGTCCTTACCATCGCCGGGGATCCGGGTCTGGGCTGGGAGTGGCTTGATGGCGCCACCGTGCTGGACGACGCAGAGCAGGCGGTCGTCGCAAGGGCTTGCGCCGCACTGACCTAGAGCGCTGTCAGGATGCTGGCCGAAGGTCGGCGAGCGTGCGGGCTGGCAGGTGGATCCTGTTGGTGGGCGGTACTGCCCCGCAATCGCTCGGTGTTGCCTTTGTTTCGGTAGTGCATGCCGCGCAGCCACCCTGAAAGTTACCCCAGCTTTTGCTTGATATCGCCTGCATGGACCAGCGGTAGATGCCACCGGGGTTCTGGAACCCCGCATCTTTACCTCGAGCGCGCAAATAGCCCGGCAAACGGGTTCGCGTGTTCGGAGTGAACGATGATGCTGAGTTATGGACCTTATCCCACGCTAGGCGACTCGGGCTGTCCGCGCCCTCTACCTCGCCAGTGTGCGGGCCGTTTGCTTTTGTTGAGCGGGAAACGCGGGTCGTCCGATAACAGGACGACGCTGAGTTGCCCTTCGGAAGGACAGCGTACGGCGTAGTCAGTGGATGGGCGAAGAGATCAAGCGCTGGATGGCTCGGAGGAAGTCGGCGTCGGTGCCGGAGACCATTCAGGGCAGAAGGACGTTAGCGTAGGCGACGCGCATCTTTTGGCACTCTCTTTTCAAGACCATAGCGACAGATCGAGCGATTCGCCAAACTGATTCTTGAGATACTCCGCGAGCGCGAGGTTGGGCTCCTTAAAGAGCGCCTTCAGCGTCTTGACGATACCGTTCGGGGCTTCAGGGTAACTCCCGGCGTTGAGACGCACAAATGATGTAGGCGGCTGCCCGTCAAGTTCGAGGAAACTCATCACCCTGGCCAATTCGATAACTGGTTGGCGGAACAACTTTTCGCTCTGGATAACCAAGAGTTGGTTGGCGGGGACATGCTTGAGCCACATTTTGATCTGCTGCAGATAATTTCCGCGGTTGATGTAGCTGTGTGCCTGGTGATGTTCATTCGCGCGCGCGAGTCCGCGATACAACTCCTCGAAACTGCCGTTGAGTCTGGCCGTTTCTGCGACCAAAGCCTGCCCGAGCCCGAGATGCTCTACCCCCAGCCGGCAAGCGTGATGGTAGTGCGAGATCGCGCGGGCTACTGGGTCCCTCAAGAGGACGATCACCCGGACTCGGGGGCAGGTCTGGGCAACCCTTCCTGGGACGCCAGGGTGAAAGAGATAGTACGGCGAGGCCTCGCCGTAAATGCCTGCCAAGTCTGGTTTGAAGCCCAATTGTCCAAGGTACCACTGGACGCCGAGGTCGTAGTTGTTGTCGAAGTAGTGGATTTCCTTGCGGGCTGGCGCGACAGCCCGGGGGTGCGAGACCAGGGCATCCATGAGTGAGGTAGTGCCCCCCTTCATGGCCCCGATGATCAGGAAGTGCGGAACTCCTGGAGGGGCTCTCCCGCTGCTGCTCGTTGAATCGCCCGGGACCTCCCGCCTTACTCTTGGTAGCGTGCTCTGCTTGACTTGGATGCGCCGCGACAGGCGCTCGCCCTTGCCCGATGCGATGATATTCTGCGCGAGGCTGTTCGGTCGGACTCGGTAGTCGAACATGGGCCGCCCGAGGTGATGAAACTGCCAACCGGCCCTGGCGGCCGACAGCCACAAGTCCCAGTCTTCGAATCCAAAGAGCGATTCGTCATAGCCTCCCGCGTCGGTCCAGACAGTCTTTCGGAATACGGCGCAAGCGTCGATAGTGTTGACTCTGATCATGGCACTCACGTCGTGCTCGGGGACCTGGACGATGCCGTTTCGAAGGCCGAACTCGCGGCGATGACCGTAGACCACCCCGATCAGGGGTTGGCGATCCAGTACTTCGCCCGCGGCCGACAAGTAGTCAGGCTCTATCCGGTTGTCGGCGTCGAGGGGGAGGATGTAGGGGGCCCTCGACTCCGCGATCGCCGCGTTGCGCGCGGCAGAAAGACCCTTTGGTGGCCGGCGCATCACCCGATAGCCAACCGTGCGCAGTCGATCGAGCAATGCCATCGTCAGCGCCTCGCTCGACCCATCGTCGACAATAATCAACTCTGTGTCCTTTGTGGCGCCTCTCTCGGCGCTGGCGATCGCTTCTGGCAGATAGACGCCGTCATCATGCACGGGTGTCACGATGCTGAATCTTGGGGCAGATTCGGGTTTGTGCAGCAGGCGAGGGCTGAACGATTCGATAGACAGATCGATACCGGACGGAAGGTCCGCCGCCGCTTCCAAGGACCTCAAGATTTGCCAGGATGACGGCCAGGCGAGTGAGTGCAGCATCGGCAACGGGTCGCCTTGCCCCGTGTTCCTGAACAGTGTCTTCCGGAAGCTTGCTCCGCGACGGTCGGCTAGTGGCAAGCCGAATCGCCGTTGCAGTAGTTCCAGGAGGCTTGAGGGTTTCTGAACGAACCGGTTGACACTTACCAACAAGCAGCGTTCGGCATTCCGGCTGAAGAAGTCCAGCAAGCGCCTGTTGTAGGCGGCCCAGATTCGGTCTGGATATCGAGGGTCTGCCGAGCCTGGGCCAACACCCAAGCGGTGAATCGAGTCGGACACGTCCCACGGGTAGCGATAGACAAGCAGGTAGCGGGCATCCGGAGCAGCCGCTTGCCAGAAATCCAGCAGCGCAGTGTTGCGAGGGTCTTTCCATCCCCAAGGTCCCGGGCTCGAGCGCCGCCGAGCCAAGAGGGTCTGGGCCTCTTGCAAGAAGGGACGCAGCGAGCAGGTGTCGGCTAGTCCGTCCTCTGTCCACCCCCAGTCGGGGTGGCCGCCTCGGTCTAGCGGTACGCTTGCCGCAAGCATGCGTCGGTTGAGGTCCAGGAACGCGCAGTCCTCGAAATAACCCTCGACGTTGGCCTGATCGGCCGGAACCAAGGCTTCGCCCATTGACAAGCCGCTCTGAGCGAGCCAGCCTGCAGTCAGAGACGTCCCCGAGCGGTGCATCCCCGCGACGATCAGTGGCGGGTTCGGGCGACTGTCTGGGCACATACCTGTCGGGATCTTTCGTTGAACAGTATCCGGTTGAACACTCGCCAGAGGCCTTTTCTACGCACTAAGCAGGATCGGAACTTTACGCCTTCCCGGCTTGGGCTTAGGTAATTCCCCCGATGTCGGACCAACACCTGATGACGTCATCTTCCTCGACCTCGCGAGAATACTTAAGCCGGATAAAATCTGATGCCCCGGCGTGCCATGCAGCGTACTTTTCGGGATCAATTCGGTATTCATTCAAGAGACTCTCTGCGCCCCTTGCAAAAGCCATGACGTCCGCATCGGGGATTTGGAAGGCGTACTTGTTCTGAAACAGTTCATCACCCCCAAAGCCAGAGTATCCAATAACGATACATCCACTGGACATCGCCTCCATGATTGATAGAGGACAACCCTCCGGATAACCAAACGCCAGATAAAAAGCGGCTCCGCCGAGCTGCATGGCAACTTCCGCCTCTGTCATTCCCTCGATTACCCTTAATTCGTAACCTTCAAGCGCAGACCTACAGGACAGGATTCTGAGTACCTGAGAAATCTCGTCAGGGTGCTTCCGAGTCGCGAAAGCAATCGCTTTCGATTTCACACCCGCCCTGAATTTTATTGAATCTACGGAGATCCTGACTCTGTAGCAGGGAATCGTAGGGAAGCAGTAGCGGAAATACTGTAAATTATTTTCCGAGACACATATAGCGGCAACGATATCTTCACTATTGAATTTGAGAACATTTTGCCCGCTTGATTTGGGTGGCTCGTCTCTTCGAAAAATATAGTAGCTATTCTGGTTAAAAATAACCTTCCTGATTCCCGGGGCAACATTTTCAAAAGGCTGGTGAAAATCTTCAGGTAAGACAAGGAAATCCTTGTCGGTCAAGCTTAATCCGGGGGTGTAAGCTATTTGAGTCTGGTTATCAAATTCGCGATATCTAAAACCGGGGCTGCTATGAAGGACCTTTGCGGAAAAACCGTGCTTGTTAAGTATATCAACGTGGTGGTAGGCCTTTTTGTTACCACCAGTCGGCCTTTTGTTTTCGTAACTGAAATAGTAAATCACGGGTTATCTATAATGGTTAATTAGAACTAACTGCGCCAGCGTTAGTCCCGAGGGGCTGAATCGCCCCGGGTTTTCTAGACACCTGCTGACCTCGGGGAATGACGTTCTTCGAACTGTACCGGCGACAGGCCGGACGTGGTTGAGTGGCGCCGTTTCGGGTTGTAGAACATCTCGATGTAGTTGAAGACGTCGGCACGGGCATCTGCTCGGGTGGCGTAGATTTGGCGGCGGATGCGCTCGCGCTTGAGCAACTGGAAGAAGCTCTCGCCGACGGCGTTGTCGTGACAGTTGCCGCGGCGGCTCATGCTGCAGAGCAGGTTGTGGTCTCGCAGGAATGCCTGCCACTCATGGCCGGTGTACTGGCAGCCCTGACCGGAGTGCAGTAGCACTTGCGCGTCAGGACGGCGCCGCCAAAGCGCCATCAGCAACGCATCGAGCACCAGGCGGGTATCGATCCGCTGGCCCATAGACCAGCCGACCACCAGACGTGACCAGAGGTCGATGACGACCGCCAGATACAGCCAGCCCTCGTGCGTCCGGATGTACGTGATGTCGGTCACCCACGACTGGTTGGGCGCATCGGCTGTGAACTGTCGCTGCAGGTGGTTCGGTGCTACGACAGCCGGCTTGCCGCCATACTTCGCGCGCCGGCGACCATAGCCGACCTGCGAGCGCAGGCCTTCGACCTTGAGCAGCCTGCGAACCCGATGCTTGCCACAGGTCTCGCCGAGGTCGCGCATGTCCAGCATCAGCTTGCGATAGCCGTAGACGCAGCCGCTCTCCAACCAAGCCTGCTTGAGCAGACCCACCAGACGCGCGTCGTCGCGTGAACGGATGCTCTTGGGCTGGATACGCCAAGCGTAGAAACCACTCGGGTGCAAACCCAGCACCGAACACAGCCGGCGCACCGGGTGTTGCCCAGACTCCTGCTCGATAAACGCGTACTTCACCCGGACTGCTTGGCAAAGTACGCGGCGGCCTTTTTTAGGATGTCGCGCTCCCCGGTCACTCGCTTGAGCTCGGCCTTCAGCCGACGCAACTCGTCAGCCTGCGACACCTGAACCTCGCGCTGCGCCTGGGGCAGCCGCCAACGCTTGATCCACTGATACAGGCTGTACGGACTGACACCCAAGCGCTGCGCCACCTCCGACACCCGATGCCCACGGTCCAGCACCTGCCGCACCGCCTCGACCTTGAACTCCTCCGTATACCTCGGCGTACCCATGCCACCTCCTGTCTGCCTCTGATTGTGAGGCCAGGAAGTGTCTACAGAACCCGGGGCGATTCACCCTGCCTCCCCGTTTTGGGAGCTCTTGAGCCTCAATTGAGGCACTTTTGAGGCACTTACGCCGAGGTGATCTCTTAAATCATTGATTCTATTGGTGGGCGGTACTGGGATCGAACCAGTGACCCCTGCCGTGTGAAGGCAGTGCTCTACCGCTGAGCTAACCGCCCGGAAGAGAGCGCGCATTCTATGTGCGACCCGCTCCAGGGTCAATTTCGCGGGCGAGGCCCGCCGGCCGCATCACAAGCGGTTCGGGTTGCCCTTGACGACGGTGCCGCTGCCCTGGGCCTTGCCGCCCTTGAGCCACCTCACGCTGGCCCCTTTGATGTTTGCCTGCCAGCAGTCCTTTGGCTGGCCCTCGTACACCCAGCACATGCTGTCGCCCTCGATGCTCCACCTGGCCTTGTAGTCCTTGGCGCGGACGGTGCCGTCGGCGGCGTAGAACTCGGTGTAGCGGCCGGATGCGTCCATCGAGCCTTCCACCGTGTTACCAGACACAGCCTGCTTCAGTTGCGCGCCGGTGGCGGTTGGCAGAGTGTCTGCCGCAGCGGCGGAACCAGCAAAGATGAAAAAAGAGACGATCGCGATGAAGCGCATTGCATAGCCCTCGGTTGGAAGTCGTGGAACCTGATGCGATTGCGGTTGCCGTATGACCGGGAGATCCACGGTTCGGGCGTCCCGGTTGATGTTACAGAAGCCGCATTCGCACAGCGAGGTGTTCATGATCCGCATCACCTATCTCAGCCAGGAAAGCACGCCCTGGACGCCCAAGATGTTGCTGGACCTGTTGCGTCAGTGTCATCTCAACAACCCCGAGCTGGGCCTGACCGGGCTGCTGATTCATGGCAACGGTTCTTTTCTGCAGACCATCGAGGGCGACGAGGATGCGGTCGACACGCTGGTTGCCAAGATCGGCCGCGACCCGCGTCACAAGAACTTCCGCATTCTGCGCCGCGAAGCCATCCACCGGCGCTTCTACGGCGGCTGGAGCATGGGCTTTCAGAGGCTCAGCGAAGAGATGCTGAAGGACGTCCCCGAACTGGACAACTTCGTGCTCGACGATTTCAACCCGGAATTCCTTAGCGAGAACCCGGCAGCCGTCGAGAGCCTGTTGCAGGGCCACCGCTCGCAGCACTGGGACCCGCTGCTGCGGGAACTCGACGCCAGAGACAACTTCATCATCGAGTTGCGCAATGCTCTGGCGGGTGCGCGTCAGCGTAACGAGATGGCTGGGCTGCTGATCGAGTCGGTGATCGAGTCGGCAGCCGGCGGCAGCCTGGACCAGGCTCACGTCGAACTGTGCCGCGCGGTGCTCGCCTCGCTGCGCTCGCCGCTCGGCCCCGACCTCTCCGGCTCCGAACTCCTGCACTGAAGCCATGGACGCCATTCTGCTTGCCGCTGCGCTGGGCATCATGCTGTTCTCCAGCGCGCTCCTTGCCCCGCTCATCTTTGCCAAGCTCAGCCCAGACGCTGCCGGCCCACTGTTGCGCGCCTTCTGGCCACGCTACTACGCAGTCAACGGCGTCCTGGCGGTGCTGGCGGCGGTTCTCGCCGTGCAGGGCTACGTGGCCCTGCTCGCGGCATCGGTGGCAGTGATGATGGGCGTCTCGCTGCTGGCCACGCCGGCGCTCAACCGCGCGCGCGACGAGGGCCGGCACGCCGCCTTCTCGTTCGGGCACCGCGCCGTGGTCGCCGTCAATCTTTTCGCGCTGGTCACGCTGGGCTGGGCCATCTGGCAGGCCCTGCGGGGCTGATCCGGCGTGTTGGAGGCAGCACTGCGCAGCCTCATCCGGCGCAGCGTCGGCCATCGCGGGCCACCGCTGGCATTCCTGGAGCCACCCGGCGACCCCGGCCTGTTCGGCCCGGATTCGGCGATCTGGCAGATCCACGCCGACTTCGTCTCCATGATGGTGGGCGGCATGCGGGCACTGATGTTGCAGGCCCTGCACCCGCGCGCACTGGCCGGCGTTTGGGACCACTCCGACTTTCGCAGTGACCTGTCGGGGCGCCTTTCGCGCACCGCCTACTTCATCGCCGCCACCACCTACGGCAGCCAGTCCATCGCAGAGGCCGCGATCAGGCGGGTACGGGCCATCCACGCCGAGGTGCAGGGCTTCGACGAGTCCGGGCGGCCTTACCGTGCCGACGAGCCCGAGCTGCTGGAGTGGGTGCACCTCACCGAGTCCTGGAGCTTCCTCACGTCGTATCAGCGTTTTGCCCGACCCGACCTGCCGCTGGAGACCCAGGACCAGTACTTTGCCGAGATGGCGAGTCTGAGCCAGCGCCTTGGCGCCACCGCACTGCCAGCAACCCGCGCCGGCGTGGAGCAGCGCATGTCCGATCTGCTGCCGCAGCTGATCTACGGCGCCCGTGCTCGCACGGTGATGGGGCTGCTGCGTGATGTGCCGGTTGAGCGCGAGAAGAAGCCGCTGATGCGGCTGCTGCATGCCGCGGCCGAGGTCGAGCTCCCGGATTGGGCGCGAGAACTGATGGGCCGGCCGGCGCCGGGGTTTTTGCGGCGCGAGGCCATCGTCTCCAGTGTCAGCCTGCTCGCCATCCCGATCCGCTCGGCGCTCAACGACGGCGTCGCCGCGCACGCGCGGCGACGCGTGGCGAATCGGCCAGCGTGATCGGGGCGCACAACCCCTCAGCCACCAAAACCCTCCAGCACCACCTTGCCGCGCCCGCGGCCGCTCTCCAGAAGCGCATGCGCGCCCCGCAGGTTTGACGCGTTGATGGCACCAAAGTGCGCCGTCAGCGTCGAGCGCAGCCGGCCGGTATCCACCAGACGCGCCACCTCAGCCAGGATCTCGCCCTGCCGCGACAGGTCCGGGGTGCCGAACAGCGGCCGCGTGAACATGAACTCCCAGTGCAGCGAGATGCTCTTGCGCTTGAGCAGGCGGATGTCCAGCGGCGCCGGGTCGTCGACCAGCGCCAGCCGCCCCTGCGGCGCCAGGATATCGGCGAGCTGCGCGAAGTGGGTGTCGGTGTGGGTCAGGCTGGCGACGTATTCGACCTGTGGGACACCCAAGGCGCGGACCTGCGCCGCGAGTGAGGTGTCTCCATCCCCAGCATCGCCGGCGGCGTGATCGACCACGTGGTGCGCGCCCATCTGCAGCGCCCAGCCGCGGGTCTCTGCGCGCGACGCGGTGCCCACCAGCGTGAGCCCGGTGAGTGCACGCGCCAGCTGCAGCAGGGCTGAGCCCACGCCGCCTGCGGCGCCGGTGACCAGCAGGGTGCCGCCAGGCTGCTGGCCCTGCACCACCTGCAGCCGGTCGAACAGCAGCTCCCACGCCGTGAGCATGGTCAGGGGCAGGGCGGCAGCTTCGGCAAAGCCCAGGCTCGTTGGCATCGGCCCGGTGATGCGCTCATCGACCAGCTGCAGTTCAGCGTTGCTGCCGGGGCGGTCCAGCGCGCCGGCGTACATGACGCGGTCGCCGGCGCGGAATCGGCTCACGCCGGGCCCGACGGCGCGCACCACACCGGCCGCGTCCCAGCCGGGGATGCACACCTGACCGGGCGCCGGCGGCAGATTGCGACGCACCTTGGTGTCGACCGGGTTCACCGAAACCGCGCGCACTTCGACCAACAGATCCCGCTCGCCGGGTTCAGGGGCGGGGTGTTCGATATCGAGCAGCGCCTCCGGGTGCTCGATCGGCAGGCACTTTTTGAAGCCGATGGCTCTCATATGCAGGGTCCGGTGTGTTGTTGATTGCTTGCCCGAATGTCCTCATTGGTCTAAACCATGGTCACGGGATGCATCGGGGCGTTGGCCACAGTGTAATTTCGACAGACATTAGAGGCCGCTCGATCGGCCCGGCGTCAAGGTTTCAGGAGGAGCGTTGTTCGCGGGTTTCCGCGGGAGTGCTCATGTTTCAGCCGTCACAGACGGCGCCGTCGGCGTGCGCGGAGCGCCTGCCAGTCATCGACGCGTTGCGCGCCTCGGCTGCGCTGCTCATCGTCCTGCACCACTTCTCGTTGTACGGCCCGCTGGCGCGCGGTCTGGCGCAGCGCCTGCCGCAGGTCAGCCAGTGGCTGGTCGACTACGGCCGCTTCGCCGTCTATGTGTTCCTGGTGGTGGCAGGCTTCATGGCTGCGCGCGCGTTCATCGACCTGTCTGCGCGGCCAACGGTGCCGGCCATCCGGCTGATCGTGCGGCGCTATCTGCGCCTTGCGTTGCCGCTCTCCATCGCTCTGCTGCTGGCCGTCTTCTGCGCCGCCTTGGCGCGCCACTGGAGCACCGAGGACTACATCCCCGCGGCGCCGAGCACGGCGCAGGTCCTCGCCCATCTGGGCTTGCTGCAGGGCGTTCTCGGATTCGAGTCGCTGTCGACCGGCGTCTGGTACGTGGCGGTTGAGTTGCAGCTGTTCGCCGTCGTGGTGCTGCTGCTGAAGCTTAGGTCCGGCCTGCCCGGGCGCGGGCTGCCCGCGGGCGCCATCGCACTTCTGGCGCTCTCGTCATGGTTGTGGTGGCACGGCGATCCTGCGCTGGACAACTGGGCGCCGTACTTCTTTGGCGCCTATGGTCTCGGCATCCTTGCCTGGTCGGCAGACGGCGCCCGTCTGCAGAGCCAACGACTGCTCCGGGTGCTGGCGGTCACAGGCGCCGCCGCAGTGCTCGCGCTCGATTGGCGTGGTCGAATGGCAGTCGCTCTGGTCACGGCGCTGGCCTTGTCGCGCGTCGGGCTGCGCCCAACGTTGTGGGGGCTGGGTGAGGGGGCGCTGCGTTGGCTGGGCGAGCGCAGCTACGCACTCTTCCTTGTGCACTTCCCGGTCATCCTGTTGTTGAACACGCTGCTGGACGAGGTTCCCGCCATAACCGCGATGCCGCCGCTGCTGCCGCTGGCGGCGGGCCTCGGCGTCAGCATCGCCGCCGCCGCCGTGTTCCACGTTGCCGTTGAGCTGCCGTGCATGCGCCTGTTGCGCATGAACCTGCCCCCGTTCCCGAGCCCCCGCCGCATCCTCGGCGGACTGCGTCTCTTGGCGCGGCTGACCCTGCGTCGCCAGGGCTGAGGCTGCCTGTAAAGAATCTGTCCAGATTCGGCGCTAGAATAGGTCAAGCGGCTTAAGGCATGCCGGTTGCATCAGCCGCAATTCGACGATTCCGGCGCAGGGGGAAGACATGGCAAGGCAGGGGAAGGGCGACGCGTTCGCCGGGCACAGCTTCGACTACGACCTCATCGTCATCGGCTCCGGGCCCTCCGGGCAGCGTGCTGCGATCCAGGCGGCCAAGCTCGGCAAGCGGGTGGCGGTCATCGAGCGCGCGCGTGCCATCGGCGGCGTCTGCGTGCACACCGGCACCATCCCGTCGAAGACCTTCCGCGAGGCGGTGATGCACCTTTCGGGGTTCCGTGAGCGCGGCATCTACGGCGCCTCCTACCGCGTCAAATCCGAGATCTCCATCGACGACCTGCTGCAGCGTGTCACCCACGTGGTGGGGACCGAGGTCGATGTGATCCGCAGCCAGATGACGCGCAACCGCGTCGAGTTGCTCGAGGGCTCGGCGTGCTTCGTCGACCCGCACACCATCGAGCTGGCCAGTGCCGGTGGCTCCGGCACCCGACAGATCAGCGCGGCTCGCGTCGTGATCGCCTGCGGCACCGAGGCCGCGCGGGACAACCACATCCCCTTCGACGGCCAGCGCATCTTCACCAGCGACGACATCCTCGGGCTGCGCTTCCTGCCGCGCTCGATCATCGTCGTCGGCGCCGGCGTGATCGGCATCGAGTACGCGACCATGTTCGCCGCGCTGGGCGTGCGCGTCACCATCGTCGACAAGCGCAACGTGCTGCTGCCCTTCCTCGACCACGAGATCTCCACCGCGCTGACCTACATCGCGCAGCAGCACAACGTGCTCATGCGGCTGGGCGAGGAGGTGGCCGACATCGAGATGCTGCGGGATGCCAGCAAGCCGGTCGAGGTGCGCCTGAAGAGCGGCAAGGTGCTGCACGCCGAGGCTGCGCTCTACTCCATCGGCCGGGTGGGGGCCACCGCGCGGCTCGACCTGCAGAACGCCGGTGTGGAGGTGGACGACCGCTGTCGTGTCCCGGTCAACCACAACTTCCAGAGCAACGTGGAGCACATCTACGCGGTCGGCGATGTGATCGGCTTCCCGTCACTGGCCTCGACCTCGTATGAGCAAGGCCGGGCGGCCGCGCGGCACGCCTTCGGGCTGCTGAAGGAGGACGCCGATGCCAGCATCCGCCTGTTCCCCTACGGCATCTACACCGTCCCCGAGATCTCCACCATCGGCAAGAACGAGGACGAGCTGACCCAGGCCGGCACGCCCTACGAGATCGGCAAGGCGTATTACCGCGAGATCGCGCGTGGGCAGATCTTGGGCGACCGCACCGGGCTGCTCAAGCTGATCTTCAACCCCGAGGACAAGAAGCTGCTGGGCGTGCACATCATCGGCGAGCAGGCCAGCGAGCTGATCCACATCGGCCAGGCGGTGATGGCCCTGGGTGGCAGCATCGATTACTTTGTGGATGCCGTCTTCAACTTCCCGACCCTGGGCGAGTGCTACAAGACCGCGGCGCTGGATGGGCTGAACCGGATGTCTTACTAGCCCAGCGCCGCCAACCTTTCCAGCACCCGCTCGCGGCCCAGTACCGCCAGCACCGCGTCGATCGACGGCGTGCTGGTGGTACCGCACACCAGCACCCGCAGCGGCATCGCCACCTTGGGCATCTTCAGCCCGTGCGCGGTGGCCGTGTCCTTAATCAGCGGGCCGATGGTTTCTGCATTCCAGTCAGCGGTTTGCAACGCATTCTTCAGAGCCACCAGAGCTGGACGCGACTCGTCGTTGACGTGCTGCGCCAGCAGGTCCGCCGGTGGGGTGGGGGTGGCGTAGAAGTAGTGTGCCGCGTCGGCGATCTCGTTCAGCGTCACGCCACGTTCGCGCAGCAGGTCGGCCACCTGGGCCACGTCGGGGCCGGCGTCCACGTTCAGGCCGGCCTTCTCCAGCCGCGGGCGCAGCAACTCGCCCAGCCGCGGCGCCGGGCAGATCTTCAGGTACTGCTGGTTCAGCCAGTTCAACTTCTCGGGGTCGAATCGCGCCGGCGAGCGGCTGATGTGGCCCAGGTCGAACCACTCGACCATCTGCTTCAGGTCGAACACCTCGTCGTCGCCGTGGCTCCAGCCCAGCCGCGCCAGGTAATTCAGCAGCGCCTCCGGCAGGTAGCCGTCCTCGTCGTACTGCAGCACGCTGACCGCGCCGTGGCGCTTGGACAGTCGCTCGCCGTCGTGGCCGAGGATCATCGGCACGTGGGCGTAATCGGGCACCGGTGCGTTCATGGCGCGCAGCAGGTTGATCTGCCGCGGCGTGTTGTTGACGTGGTCGTCGCCACGGATCACCTGCGTGATGCCCATGTCCCAGTCGTCAATGACGACGCCGAAGTTGTAGGTGGGCACGCCGTCGGCGCGCAGGATCACCAGATCGTCCAGTTCTTCGTTTGAGACCGTGATCACGCCCTTGACCAGGTCGTTCCACGACACATCGCCGTGGTCCGGGTTGCGGAAGCGGATCACCGGCTCGACGCCGGCGGGCGGCGTTTTGCCTGCCGCGTTCTCCGGGCGCCAGCGGCCGTCATAGCGGGGCTTCTGGCCAGCCGCACGCTGCGCCTCGCGCATGGCGTCCAGCTCGTCCTTGCTGGCGTAGCAGGGGTAGGCCAGGCCACGGGCGATCAGGTCATCGGCGACCTCCTTGTAGCGCGCCAGGCGGTCCATCTGGAACACCGGGCCCTCGTCCCAGTCCAGACCGAGCCAGTTCATGCCGTCAAGGATGGCGTCGACCGAGGCCTGCGTGCTGCGCTCGCGGTCGGTGTCCTCGATGCGCAGGACGAACTGGCCGCCCTGCTGCCGGGCGTAGGCCCACGAGAACAGCGCGGTGCGGGCGCCGCCGATGTGCAGGTAGCCGGTGGGCGAGGGGGCGAAGCGGGTCTTGGTCATGGTCTGGGGGTGCCGGGTGCGTCGCGGGAGGGCGGGCCGCGATTCTAGCCCGTCACCTTGGCAACAGCGGCCTCAACGCCGGCCACACCGTCTCCTCCAGCAGCGGCTGCGCCTCCGCCGTGGGGTGCAGGCCGTCGGCCTGGATCAGCTCCGGCCGCAGCGCGACCTTCTCCAGAAAGAAGCGCACCACCGGCACCCGGGCCTCGCCGGCCACCTGATCGAAGGCGTGGTGGAAGCTCTCGCCGTACTGCGGGCCGTAGTTGGGCGGTATGCGCATGCCCAGCACCAGGACCTTGGCGCCGGCGTCCTTGCTCATGCGGATCATGCGCCGCAGGTTGTCGCGCATGGCGTCGAGCGACTGACCGCGCAGGCCATCGTTCGCGCCGAGCTCGATGATCACGACAGAGGGCCTGGACCGCGCCAGTTCAGCCGGGAGGCGCGTCACGCCGCCCTGTGTGGTCTCGCCGCTGATGCTGGCGTTGACCACCCGCGTGCGCGAGCCTTCCTTCTGCAGGCGCTGCGACAGCAGGTTCACCCAGCCCTGTTGCAGCGGGATGCCAAAGGCCGCCGACAGGCTGTCGCCCATCACCAGGACCACGGGTGAATTGACCACGGGCGAATTGTTCATTGCGCTGCCGGTATCCTTGCCGGCCACCGCAACGCTTCCGCTTGCCAGCAGTCCAACCCACACGCAGCACATCCACAACAGCCAATCAGGCGACAGACGCTTCATGATCCTCCGCACAGTCGGGCTCGGCCGCCAGGTTCCCATGGGCGAGCAGCCGCTGGTCATTCTTGACGACATCAACCTGGCAATCAATGCCGGCGAATCGGTGGCCATCATCGGCCCCTCGGGCAGCGGCAAGTCGACCCTGCTCGGCCTGCTCGCCGGTCTCGACGTGCCGAGCACCGGCCAGGTCTGGCTCGACGGCCACTCCATCTTCGAACTGGACGAGGAGGGCAGGGCCGCGCTGCGGGCAAGGGCGGTGGGGTTCGTGTTCCAGAACTTCCAGCTGCTGCCGGGTCTTACCGCGCTTGAGAACGTCGCGCTGCCGCTCGAGCTGGCGGGCCGCGGCGATGCCATGGACCGCGCCACGCACTGGCTCGGTCTGGTCGGGCTGGAGGCGCGGCGGCGCCACTACCCGGCTCAGCTGTCCGGCGGCGAGCAGCAGCGCGTCGCGTTGGCGCGCGCCTTCGCCGGTGACCCGCGTGTCCTGTTTGCCGACGAGCCCACCGGCAACCTCGACGCGCGCACCGGCGCGCAGGTCATCGACCTGCTGTTCGAGCTCAACCGACAGGCCGGCACCACGCTGGTGCTGGTGACGCACGACGCGATTCTGGCCGCGCGCTGCGGCCGCCAGATCGAGCTCGCCGAAGGCACTCTGGTCGCGCCTGCCGGCTCACCACAATGATCGTCGCCCTCGCCTGGCGCGGCCTGCGCCGGCAATGGCGCAGCGGCGAGCTGCTGCTGATCGCGCTTGCGCTGTTCCTGGCCGTCGCCGCCATGACCGCCATCGGCGTGGTCGCGCAGCGCGTCGACGACAACCTGCGGCAGAACGCCGGGCAGCTGCTCGGTGCCGACCTGGTGGTGAGCGGCGACCGCCCCCTGCCAGACGCTTGGGCGCCGCAGGCTCGCGCGGCTGGCCTGCAGGTGACCGGCGTCAGCGCCTTCCCGAGCATGGCCACGGTCGGTGAGCAGAGCCAGCTGGCCGACGTGCGCGCGGTCGACGGCCCGTTCCCGCTGCGTGGCGAGCAGGCCGGCGGCGACTTCCCCGGCCGCGGCGAGGTCTGGATCGACGCCAGCCTGGCGCGCCGGCTCGAGCTGCAGGTGGGCGACGCGTTGGGCCTGGGCTACAGCCAGCTGCGCGTGGCGCGCGTGCTCGCTGCACGCGGTGACTCCGCGTTCGAGGTGTTCAGCGTCGCGCCGCGCCTGGTCATGAACCGTGCCGACCTGCCTGCCACCGGCCTTATCGCGCCGGGCAGCCGGGTCGGCTACCGGCTGCTGCTGGCCGGGGCGCCGGCCGCCGTGCAGAGCATTCGCACCGCGCTGGAGCCGCAGCTGCAGCGTGGCCAGCGCATCCAGGGCCTGCAGGACGCGCGCCCGGAGATCCGCAACACGCTGCAGCGCGCGCGCCAGTTCCTCGCCCTCACCGCCATGGCCAGCGTGGTGCTGGCGGCGGTGGCGCTGGTGCTGGCCGGCCGCCAGTACGTGCGTCGCCGTGTCGAGGAGACCGCGCTGATGCGCAGCTGGGGCCTGTCCTCCGGCCGCGTACTCGCGCTGCATGCTGCGCAACTGCTGATGGTCGGCGTGCTCGCCAGCCTCGCCGGCGCGCTGCTGGGCTTTGGCCTGCAGCAGCTGCTCGCCGGCCGCCTCGCCAGCTTTGTCGGCGAGAGCCTGCCGCCGCCTGCGGCCGGGCCGGCGCTGGTCGCCTTCGCTTGCGGGCTGGTGCTGTTGTTCGCCACCGCCGCGCCACCCCTGCTGCGCCTGCGTGGCGTCTCGCCGCTGCGGGTCCTGCGCGACGACCTGCCGGCGCTCGGCCTCAGCGGCTGGGCCACCGCCTCGCTCACGCTGCTGGCCACCGGCGGGCTGCTGGTCTGGCAGGCTGGCGAGTGGCGCCTCGGCCTGATGGCGCTGGCTGGTTTTGCGGTGACGCTGCTGGTGGCCGGCGCCGCCGGCGCGGCGCTGCTGCCGCTGGCGCGACTGGCGCGCGCCGCGACCCCCTCGCGCGCCGGCAGCGGCTGGCGCCTGGGCCTGGCCGCGATCACCCGCCGCTGGCGCGAGACCCTGCTGCAGGTCATGGTGCTGGCCACCGGCATCATGGCGCTGCTGCTGCTTACTGTGGTCCGCGACGACCTGCTCGGCGCGTGGCAGGCCACCATCCCGGCCAACGCGCCCAACCGCTTCGTCATCAACCTCACGCCCGAGCAGGTGCCGCAGCTGCAGCGCGTGTTCCGCGACCACGGCCGCGCCGCGCCCGCCGCCTACCCGATGGTGCGCGGCCGCCTGCTCGCCATCAACGACACGCCGGTCGACCCCAACGCCTGGGCCGACGAGAACACGCGCCGCCTGCTCGAGCGCGAGTTCAACCTGAGCTTCGAGCGCGACCTTGACCAGCGCGACAACCAGATCGTCAGCGGCCGCTGGTGGCGCAGCGATGAGCTGCAGCAGCCGCTGGTCTCGGTGGAGCAGGGCATCGCCAGCAAGCTCGGCATCCGCGTCGGCGACCGTCTGCGCTGGGGGCTGGGTGGCCGCGAGGCTGACGTCACCGTGCAGTCGATCCGCAGCGTGCGCTGGGACTCGTTCGGCGTGAACTTCTTTGTCGTCGCCACCCCCGGCGTGCTGGCCGACGAGCCCGCCACCTGGGTGTCGAGCTTCTTCATCCCGCCCGACCAGCCGCAACTGGAGACGGCGCTGGTGCGCGCGCTGCCCAACGCCACCGTGGTCAACGTCGGTGAGCTGCTCGACCGCATCCGCACGCTGATCGAGCGGCTGGCGTCTGCGGTCAGCCTGCTGGTCTCGCTCACGCTGCTCGCTGGCGTGCTGGTGGTGGCGGCGTCCTTGCTGCTGTCGCAGCAGGAGCGCCAGCGCGAGGCGGCCATCCTGCGCGCGCTCGGCGCCACCCGGGCGCAGTTGCGTGGCGCGCTGCTGTGCGAGTTCGCGCTGGTCGGCGCCATCGCCGGGCTGGTCGCGGCGGCGGGCGCCATCGGTGCCGGCTGGCTGGTCGCGGCCAGGGTGCTCGACTTGCCGGCGGGCCTCTCGGCCGACCCGCTGCCGTGGGCGCTGCTGCTGGGCATCGGCCTGTCGCTGGCGGGGGCGGCGTGGCTGCTGCGCAGCGTACTCGGCCGTCCACCGATGGCCGCATTGCGTTAGATTCCGTCCATGTCTGAGACCGCCGAAACCTTGTACGACCTGATGGGTGGCGACGCCGGCGTGCACGCGCTGGTCGAGCGCTTCTACCGGGTGATGGACGTAGACCCGGCCTTCGAGCGCATCCGCCACCTGCACCCGGCCGACCTTGCCCACAGCAAGGAGAAGCTCTACCTGTTCCTGTCCGGCTGGATGGGCGGCCCGCCGCTGTATGTCGAGAAGTACGGCCACCCCATGCTGCGCCGCCGCCACATGCCATTCCCGATCGGGTCGATCGAACGCGACCAGTGGATGCAGTGCATGACGCGCGCCCTGCAGGACAGCCCGCTGGCGCCGGACCTGCGCGAGCGCCTGGTGGCCGCGTTCTTCAACACCGCCGACTTCATGCGCAACCGCGAAGAGCCCGGCGTGCCCGACCCCGGTTTTGGCATGATGGCGGGCCGTCCCGGCGCCGCCGAGCAGGAGAACCCATGATCGCAGCCTTCAACCAGGCGCCCGCCGCCGCCCGCATCCTTGCGCTGGGTGGGCTGATTCCGTTCTGGGCGCTGGCGCTGGCGCCGCGTTTTGGCATCAACCCGCCGCAGCTGCAGCAGGCGCTGATCGGCTACGCCGCGGTCATCCTGAGCTTTGTCGGCGCGCTGCACTGGGGCCTGGCCGCCGCCCGCGACAACACCTCGGCGCCGCTGCCGGCCTGGCGCAGCTACGGCTGGTCGGTGGTGCCGGCGCTGGTGGCCTGGGTGGCGTTGCTGCTGCCGTACCGCGACGCGCTCATGCTGCTCAGCCTGGCCTTTATCGGCGCCATGATCGCCGACCAGCGCTGGCTCACCGGTCACGGCCTGCCGGTGTGGTTCGTGCCGCTGCGCACCATCATCAGCGTGTTGGTCATCATCGCCCTATATATCGCCCAGCTTTCGGCTTGACCGATACAATGCAGGGTTGAACACGCAGGCTTGATCCCTCAGGCGCGAGAGCGCCTTTTTTATTGGTGGCCGGCCCTTTTTGGCGGCCCACGGCCACACCCAGATGCAAGAGCTGATCCGCAACTTCTCCATCATCGCCCACATCGACCACGGCAAGAGCACGCTGGCCGACCGCTTCATTCAGGAGTGCGGGGGCTTGGCCGACCGCGAGATGGAGGCGCAGGTGCTCGACTCGATGGACCTCGAGCGCGAGCGCGGCATCACCATCAAGGCGCAGACCGCTGCGCTGACCTACAAGGCGCGCGACGGCAAGACCTACCGCCTCAACCTGATCGACACGCCGGGACACGTCGACTTCTCCTACGAGGTCAGCCGCTCGCTGGCCGCCTGCGAGGGCGCGCTGCTGGTGGTCGACGCCAGCCAGGGCGTCGAGGCGCAGACGGTGGCCAACTGCTACACGGCGATCGAGCAGGGCGTCGAAGTGCTCACCGTGCTCAACAAGATCGACCTGCCCTCGGCCGAGCCGGACCGCGTCATCGCCGAGGTCGAGGACATCATCGGCATCCCGGCCACCGACGCCGTGCGCTGCTCGGCCAAGACCGGCCTCGGCGTCGAGGACGTGCTGGAGGCGGTGGTCAAGAACGTGCCGCCGCCCAAGGGCGACGCCAGCGCGCCGCTGAAGGCGCTGGTCATCGATTCGTGGTTCGACGCCTACGTCGGCGTGGTCATGCTGGTGCGCGTGTTCGACGGCACGCTGCGCCCCAAGGACCGCATCCGACTGATGGCGGCCGGCGCCGATTACGGCTGCGAGCAGGTCGGCGTGTTCACGCCCAAGAGCCTGCCGCGCGAGAGCCTGTCGGCGGGCGAGGTCGGCTTTGTCATCGCCGGTATCAAGGACCTCAAGCACGCCAAGGTCGGCGACACCATCACGCTGGCCGCCAACCCCGCCGCCGAGCCGCTGGAGGGCTTCAAGGAGATCCAGCCGCAGGTGTTCGCCGGCCTCTACCCGGTGGAGTCGCACGACTACGACTCGCTGCGTGACGCGCTGGAAAAGCTCAAGCTGAACGACGCCAGCCTGCGTTACGAGCCGGAGACCTCGCAGGCGCTGGGCTTCGGCTTCCGCTGCGGCTTCCTCGGCCTGCTCCACCTCGACATCATCCAGGAGCGACTCGAGCGCGAGTTCGACCAGGACCTCATCACCACCGCCCCCACCGTGGAGTACGAGGTGGTGATGAAGGACGGCTCGATCGTCATCGTCGAGAACCCCTCCAAGCTGCCCGAAACGACCAAGGTGGTGGAGATCCGCGAGCCGATCATCACCGCCACCATCCTGGTGCCGGACGAGTACCTGGGCAACGTCATCACGCTGTGCAACCTGAAGCGCGGCTCGCAGATCGACATGAAGTACCTCGGCCGCCAGGTCATGGTGAAGTACGACCTGCCGCTGAACGAGGTGGTGATGGACTTCTTCGACAAGCTCAAGTCGACCTCGCGCGGCTATGCCTCGCTCGACTACGAGTTCAAGGAGTTCCGCCCGGCCGACCTGATCAAGCTCGACATCCTCGTCAACAGCGAGAAGGTCGACGCGCTCTCGCTCATCGTCCACCGCGCCAGCAGCCAGTACCGCGGCCGCGAGCTGGCGTCCAAGATGCGCGAGCTGATCCCGCGCCAGATGTTCGACATCGCGGTGCAGGCCGCCATCGGCAGCCACATCATCGCCCGTGAGACGATCAAGGCGCTGCGCAAGAACGTGCTGGCCAAGTGTTACGGCGGCGACGTCTCGCGCAAGCGCAAGCTGCTGGAGAAGCAGAAGGCCGGCAAGAAGCGCATGAAGCAGGTCGGCAATGTCGAGATTCCGCAAGAGGCATTTCTTGCGATATTACAAGTGGATGGCAAATGAACTTCGCGTTGCTTCTGTTTGTTCTGCTGGTCATCTGCGCGACGGTCTGGGCGCTCGACAAGCTGTTCTTCCGGCACATGCGTCAGGAGGGTCAGGCCGAGCCGTGGTGGATCGAGTACCCGAAGAGCTTCCTGCCGGTCATCCTCGCCGTGTTCGTGCTGCGCAGCTTCCTGTTCGAGCCGTTCCGCATCCCGTCGGGTTCGATGATCCCGAGCCTGCTGGTGGGCGATTTCATCCTCGTCAACAAGTTCGCCTACGGCATCCGCCTGCCGGTGATCAACCGCAAGATCATCCAGATCGACGACCCGCAGCGCGGCGACGTGATGGTGTTCCGCTACCCGGAGGACACCCGCATCGACTACATCAAGCGTGTGGTCGGCGTGCCCGGCGATACTGTGACCTACCGCGACAAGCGCCTGAGCATCAACGGCAAAGACGTGCCCATGGTGGAGAAGGGTGAGTACATCGACATCGACGCCGGCTCGGACTTCGTGGCTTCGCAGCGCTTCGGTTCGCAGACCGGCGAGCACACCCACGACGTGCTGGTGCGGCCGCAGCAACCCACCATCCTGCTCAGTCAGGTGCGGCAGTTCGAGTTCGTCGGCCAGTGCAAGTACCGCCACGATGGCTTCGAGTGCAAGGTGCCGGCCGACCACTACTTCATGATGGGCGACAACCGCGACGCGTCCAGCGACAGCCGCTACTGGGGCTTCGTCCCGGACCAGAACATCGTCGGCAAGGCCTTCATGATCTGGTGGAACTTCGGCCGCTTCGACCGCATCGGCCAGGCAGTGGATTGAGCGCCGTGCGCCCGTGAGCCGCAGCGCATGAGCGACATCCGCGCACTGCAGGAGCGCCTTGGCCATACCTTTGCCGACCCGGCACTGCTACGCCAGGCGCTCACCCACCGCAGCTTCTCCACCGATCACAACGAGCGTCTGGAATTCCTCGGCGACGCGGTGCTCGACTGCGTGCTCTCGCCGCTGCTGATGGCGCGTCTGCCGGAGGCGTCCGAGGGCGACCTGCACCGCGCCCGCGCCGACCTGGTCTGCCAGGCATCGCTGCACGAGCAGGCTCTGGCGTTGGGCATGCCGCCGCTGCTGCACCTGGGAACCGGCCTTGAACGTGCCGGTGGCCGCGATCAGGCCTCGCTGCTGGCGGATGCCTTCGAGGCTCTGATCGGCGCGGTGCATCTGGATGGCGGCTTCAACGCCGCTGCGGGTGTGATCGAGCGCCTGTTCGCCACGCAGCTGGCCTCGCCGGCGCTGGGCAAGCAGCAGAAGGACGCCAAGACCGCGCTGCAGGAGCTGCTGCAGCGTCACCGCCAGCCGCCGCCCGAGTACGCCGTCGTCAGCGAGGCCGGCACGCCGCAGCAGCCGCTCTTCACCGTGATGTGCCGGGTGCCGGCGCACGAGCTGGCGGGCATGGGCAGTGGCCCCAGCCGCCGCGCCGCCGAGCAGGCCGCGGCCGGCGTGGCGATGGTCGAACTTCGCGAAAAGACGGGCTGGGAATGAGTACACGTTGCGGTTTTGTCGCCATCGTCGGCCGGCCGAATGTCGGCAAGTCGACGCTGATGAACCGGCTCATCGGGCAGAAGGTGTCGATCACCTCGCGCAAGCCGCAGACCACGCGCCACCGCATCACCGGCGTGCAGACCCGGCCCGATGCGCAGTTCGTGTTCGTCGACACGCCGGGCTTCCAGACGCGCCACGGCGGCGCGCTCAACGCCAGCCTCAACCGCACCGTCAAGACCACGCTGGCCGAGGTCGACGCGGTGGTGTTCGTGGTCGAGGCCGGCCGCTTCGGCCCCGAGGACGAGCAGGTGATGCGCCTGCTGCCGGCCGACCGGCCGGTGGTGCTGGCCATCAACAAGGTCGACCGCACGCCGGACAAGGCCAAGCTGCTGCCGTTCGCACAGGCGATGGCGGGGCGCTTCACGTTTGCCGACATCGTGCCGGTGTCGGCGCAGCAGGGCACGCAGACCGACACCCTGCTCGACGTGCTGGCGCCGCACCTGCCGGAGTCGGAGCCGATGTTCGGCCCCGACGACCTGACCGACCGCACGTCGCGCTTCCTGGTGGCCGAACTGCTGCGCGAGAAGGTGTTCCGCATGACCGGCGACGAGGTGCCCTACGGCACCACGGTGGTCATCGAGAAGTACGAGGAGGCGGACAACCTGGTGCGCGTACACGCCGCCATCCTGGTCGACAAGCAGGCGCACAAGGGCATGCTGATCGGCCGCGGCGGCGAGCACCTCAAGCAGATCGCCTCGGTGGCCCGCGCCGACATGGAGAAGCTGCTCGGCTGCAAGGTGTTCCTCGAGGTCTGGGTCAAGGTGCGCAGCGGCTGGGCGGACGACGCCGGCGCGCTGCGGCAGCTCGGGTTCGAGTAGTCCGGTGGCGGGCGCCAACCGCATCGACCAGGTCGAGGCCTACGTCCTCCACACCCTGCCTTTTCGCGAGACCAGCCTGCTGGTAGATGCCTTCAGCGCCCGGCACGGGCGGGTCAGCCTGGCGGCGCGCGGCGCGCGGCGGCCGGCATCGGCCCTGCGCGGGGTGCTGCTGCCGTTCCAGAAGGTGAGCCTGTCGTGGTTCGGCAAGGGCGAGGTGAAGACCCTGCACAGCGCCGAGTGGCTGTCGATGACGCCGGGCCTGGGCGGCCGCGCGCTGATCTGCGGCTTCTATCTGAACGAGCTGCTGGTGCGCCTGCTGCCGCGCGAGGACCCGCACCCCGGCATCTTTGCCGCCTACGAGCGTGCGCTGGCTGCGCTGCCGGGCGCCGAGCGCATCGACGCGGTGCTGCGCCCGTTCGAGTTGGCGCTGCTGACCGACCTCGGTTACGCCATCGACCTGGCGAGGGAGGCGGGTGGCGGTGCGGCGGTAGAGGCGGCCGGCCGCTACCGCTACCTGCCCGAGCGTGGTCTGGTACGTCTGGCCGAGGCCGCCGGGGCAGGGCGCCGCGCCGCACGCGATACCGACGAGGCGGGCTATGGCGCAGACGCGGTTGCTGTGCCCGGCGCGCTGGTCAGCGGCGCCACCCTGCTGGCCATGCAGGCCGGCGACTACGCCGACGCCACCACCCGCCGCGAGGCGCTGCGCATGCTGCGCACTGCGCTTGGCCACTATCTGGGCGACAGGCCGCTGCTGTCGCGCGATATGCTGACGCCGTTCCAGGATTGACCACGCCCGCGCATCTACCTACCACCATGAACACCCTTCACCCGATCCGCCTCGGCGTCAACATCGACCACGTCGCCACGCTGCGCCAGGCGCGCGGCACCGTCTACCCCAGCCCGGTCGAGGCCGCGCTGCTGTGCGAGCAGGCCGGCGCCGACCTCATCACGCTGCACCTGCGCGAGGACCGCCGGCACATCCAGGACCACGACGTCTACGCCCTGCGGCCGCTGCTGCAGACGCGCATGAACCTGGAGATGGCGCTGACCGAGGAGATGATCGGCATCGCGCTGGACGTGCTGCCGCAGGACGTCTGCATCGTCCCCGAGCGGCGCGAGGAGCGCACCACCGAGGGCGGCCTCGAGGTCGCCGGACAGCGTGAGCGCGTCGCCGACGCGGTGCGCCGCCTGTCTGCCGCCGGCATCCGCGTCTCGCTGTTCATCGCGCCGGACAAGGCGCAGATCGAGGCCGCGGCCGAGGTCGGCGCGCCGGTGATCGAGATCCACACCGGCCACTACGCTGACACCCAGGGCGTGGCGCAGGCGAACGAGCTGGCGCGCATCGTTCACGCCGCCGAGTACGCCGCCGCGCTGGGGCTGGCGGTGAACGCCGGCCACGGCCTCAACCTCATCAATGTCGGGCCGATGGCCGCCATCCCGCAGATGGAAGAACTCAACATCGGCCACGCGCTGATCGGCGACGCGGTGTTCGTCGGGCTGGACACTGCGGTGCGGCAGATGAAGGCGGCGATGCAGGCCGCGCGCGCGTCCTGATGGCCGCATCGGAGCACATGGCGTGATCTACGGCATCGGTCAGGACGTGGTCGAGATCGAGCGCATGGAGCGCGCCTGGCAGCGCTTCGGCGCGCGTTTTGCGCGCCGCGTGCTGGCGACATCCGAGTGGGCCGAGTTCGAGGCCGCCGCGCAGCCGCCGCGCTTTCTGGCCAAGCGCTTCGCCGCCAAGGAGGCCTTCGCCAAGGCGCTGGGCACCGGTATCCGGCCGCCGGCAACGCTGGGCAACATCGCCATCGACCACGACGAGTTCGGCCGGCCCTCGCTGCGGCTGGCGCCCGAGCTCGAGTCGTTCGTCGCTGGCCGCGGCGTGACCTCGCACCACCTCAGCATCAGCGACGAGCGCAGCATGGCGGTGTCGGTGTGCGTGCTGCAGAGGGCGCCATGAGCCGTCTGCAGCAGCCCCTGGGCCCGCTGATGGCCGACGTCGCCGGGCTGCACCTGACGGTGGCCGAGGCCGAGCGCCTGTGCCACCCGCTGGTGGGGGGCGTGATCCTGTTCCGCCGCAACTACGAGACGCCGCGGCAGGTGGCGGCGCTGGTGGCGGCCATCCGCGCGCTGCGCGAGCCGGAGCTGCTGATCGCCGTCGACCACGAGGGCGGCCGCGTGCAGCGCTTCCGCGAGGGTTTTACCCACATCCCGCCCATGCGCACGCTCGGCCTGCAGTGGCAGCATGACCCGGCCGCCGCCACTGCGCTGGCCTTCGACACCGGCGTGGTGCTGGCCGCCGAGCTGCGTGCGGTCGGCGTCGACCTCAGCTTCACGCCGGTGCTGGACCTGGACTGGGGCCATTCGGAGATCATCGGCGACCGCAGCTTCGGCCGCGACCCGGCCTGCGTCACCGCGGTGGCCGGCGCGCTGATCCGCGGCCTGGCGGCGCGCGGCATGGCCAGCTGCGGCAAGCATTTCCCCGGCCACGGCTGGGCGGTGGCCGACAGCCACCACGCGCTGCCGGAGGACCCGCGCAGCTACGAAGAACTTGCCGCGCAGGACATGGCGCCGTTCGCGCGACTGGCCGACCAGGGTCTGGCCTCGGTGATGCCGGCACACCTGCTCTACACCGCGGTGGACCCTCTGCCGGCCGGCTTCTCGCCGTTCTGGCTGCAAACCGTGCTGCGCGAGCGTCTGGGTTTCGACGGCGCGGTGTTCAGCGACGACCTGTCGATGAAGGGCGCGCACGGTGTCGGCGACATCGTCGAGCGCGCCGACGCCGCCTATGGCGCCGGCTGCGACATGGTGCTGGTGTGCAACGACCCCGACAGCGTCGATCAGGTGCTGGACGGCTGGCAGCCGGCGCTGCGCGCCGAATCGACGCGGCGCATCGTTGCCATGGTGGCGCGCGGCCCGGCGCCCGACGCCGCTGCGCTGGCCAGCGACCTGCAGTACCAGATGGCGCTGGAGAGCCTGCAGCGGCTGGGCGCGGCGGCGTCCCAGTTCGCCAGCGGGCCGGCAGTCGGCGAGGCGCCCTGAGGCGCGCCGCGGCCTCTTCACCATGACCGTCGCCAGCGTGTCAGACCCCGTCACAGCCGCCGGTCACGCCGACAACCCGGCCCAGGCGCGGGGGCTGCCGTTCGACGCCAGCTGCGCAGCCTGCCCGCGTCTGGCGGGTTTCCTGGCACAGCAACGCAGCGCGCTGCCGGCTTACTACAACGCGCCGGTGCCGGCGTTTGGCGCGGTCGATGCCCGCCTGCTGGTGGTCGGGCTGGCGCCCGGCCTGCACGGCGCCAACCGCACCGGCCGTCCGTTCACCGGCGACCACGCCGGCGTCCTGCTGTACCAGACGCTGTTCGATCACGGCTTTGCCAGCGCGCCGGTGTCGGAGCACGCCGCCGACACGCTGCGCCTGATCGGCGCGCGCATCAGCAACGCGGTGCGCTGCGTGCCGCCCGAGAACAAGCCGGAGCCGGCCGAGGTGCGACGCTGCAACGCGTTCCTGGCGCATGACCTGGCGGCGCATCCGGCCGACGGCGTGGTCATCGCGCTGGGCACCATCGCCCACCAGGCGGTGCTGGACGCGTTGGGGCTGCGGCGTGCGGCGTACAGCTTCGGCCACGGCGCCCGGCATGCGCTGCCCGACGGCCGGCTGCTGATCGACAGCTACCACTGCAGCCGCTACAACACCTCGACCCGGCGCCTGACGCCGGAGATGTTCGCGGCGGTGTTCGCGGCCGCCCGCGCGGCGCTGGACGCGCGCCGCGACGCAGGGGCCGCCTGATGGCGCGTACCCGCCCGCGCGACCCGGCCACCGCCAAGCGCAGCTACACGCGCTTACCGCGCCCCGACGACCCGCCGGCCGAGGCACAGTCCAGCGGCGAGGCTGACCCGACGGGGCAGGGCGAGCCCGCCGCTGCGCCGTGGGTGGTGCACGACAGCGCCGCCGCGCTGCAGGCGCAGGCGCGCATCGACCCGGCCACCGGCCTTGGCACGCTGCCCAACGAGCCGGGCGTGTACCGCATGATCGCCGCTGACGGTGCGGTGCTGTACGTGGGCAAGGCGCGCGATCTGAAGAAGCGCGTCTCGACCTACTTCCAGAAGTCCGGCCACGGGCCACGCATCGCGCGCATGGTCGAGCAGATCCACGCCGTGGAGATCACGGTGACGCGCTCGGAGAACGAGGCGCTGCTGCTCGAAAACAACCTCATAAAAGGTTTAAGTCCAAAGTACAACATATTGTTCCGGGACGATAAATCTTATCCGTATATCGTCCTTAGCCAGCACCGTTTCCCACGGCTGGGGCGTTTCCGTGGCACTCCCGACCGCCGCCAGCGTTTCTTCGGGCCGTTCGCCAGCGCCGGGGCGGTGCGGCAGAGCCTGCAGCTGCTGCAGCGCGTGTTCCGCCTGCGCACCTGCACCGACAACGTCATGGCGCACCGTTCGCGGCCGTGTCTGCTGTACCAGATCAAGCGTTGCAGTGGCCCCTGCGTCGACTTCATCACGCCGGAGGACTACGACGCCGACGTCAACGCCGCGGCGATGTTCCTCGAGGGCAAGGCCGATGAGGTGACCGAGGCGATCGAGGCGCGCATGACCGCCGCCGCCGAGGCCATGGAGTATGAGCAGGCGGCGGTGTTCCGCGACCAGCTCTCGGCGCTGGCCAAGGTGCGGGCGCAGCAGGCCATGAGCCGCGAGGGCGGGGCGGTGGGCGATGTCGACGTGATCGCCGTGGTGCAGGCCGGCGGCATGAGCGCGGTGTGCCTGGCCATGGTGCGCAACGGCCAACACCTGGGCGACCGCGTCTACGTGCCGCAGCACGGCCAGGGCGCCACCCCGGCCGAGGTGCTGGTGGCGTTCGCCGGGCAGCGTTATGGCGACGGCGGCATGCCGCCCGAGCTGGTGGTCAACGCCGAGCCCGAGCCGGGCGAGCTGGACTGGCTGCAGACGCAGTCCGGCAAGCCGGTGCGTATAGGCGCACACCCGCGCGGCGACCGACGGGTGTGGCTGAAGATGGCAGAGGAGGCCGCGCACCGCGAGCTGCTGCTGCGCCTGGGCGACCGCGCCAACCAGAACCGCCGTCTTGCGGAACTGGCCGAGTTCCTGCAGCTGGAGACGCCGCCGCGTCGTATCGAGTGCTTCGACATCAGCCACACCATGGGCGAGGCGACGGTGGCCAGCTGCGTCGTCTACGAGGACGGCGCGATGCGGCCCGACCAGTACCGGCGCTACAACATCACCGGTGCGGCGGCCGGCGACGACTACGGCGCCATGCGCGAGGCGCTGGGCCGGCGGCTGAAGAAGGCGGGCGAGGTGGAGGCGGTGCTGCCCGACCTGCTGCTGATCGACGGCGGCCGCGGGCAGCTGAATGTCGCCTGCGAGGTGCTGAACGAGCACGCGTTGTCGGACCTGGCGGTGATCGGCGTGGCCAAGGGCGTGGAGCGCAAGGCCGGCATGGAGCAGCTGGTGTTCCCCGACGAGGAGACGCCGCGCCGCCTGCCGGCCGACCACCCGGCGCTGCACCTGATCCAGCAGGTGCGCGACGAGGCGCACCGCTTTGCCATCACCGGCCACCGCGCGAGGCGCGGCAAGGCGCGGCGCAGCAGCAGCCTGGAGGACATCGAGGGTGTGGGGCCGGCGCGGCGGCGTCAGCTGCTGGCCCATTTCGGTGGATTGCGCGGCGTACAATCGGCCAGCATCGACGACATCGCCCGGGTCGAAGGCATCAGCCGCACCCTGGCCGAGCGTATCTACCGGGAACTCCACTGACCGTGGCCATGAATCTGCCGACCGCCATCACCTGGGTGCGTGTGGCCATCATCCCGCTGTTCATCGGCCTGTTTCACGTCGACCTGGGCCTGCGGCCCATGCAGATCGATCGCGTGGCGGCGGGGCTGTTCCTGCTGGCGGCGCTGAGCGACTGGCTGGACGGCTGGCTGGCCCGGCGCCTGGGTCAGACCTCGGCGTTCGGTGCGTTTCTGGACCCGGTGGCGGACAAGCTGGTGGTCGCCGCGGCTCTGGTCGAGCTGGTGGCGCTGCAGCGCATCCCGACCTGGATCGCGGTGGTCATCATCGGCCGCGAGATCGCCGTCTCGGCGCTGCGCGAGTGGATGGCGACGCTGGGCCAGCGGCGCCACGTCGCGGTGAACGCGCTGGGCAAGGCCAAGACCGCGGCGCAGATGATCGCCATCCTGCTGCTGCTGTACCACGTGCCGTTTGCGGGCATCGACCTGCCTGGCATCGGTGGCGTGCTGGCGCGGATCGCGGCGGTGCTCACCATCGTCTCCATGTTTCTGTACCTGCGCGCCGCGCTGCGTGTGGCCCCGGCGGATCAGTCCGCCCCAGACTGAGCGCGGGTGTTGGCATGGCGCGTGGAAGGCGTCATGCTGGGTAGCCACTGCAGCAGGCGGTGCCCGATTGCGCAGTCATTTGACGTTCAGATGAGCAGTGATTATTATTGCGGTCTTGCTCGACGCGGGAATAGCTCAGCTGGTAGAGCGCAACCTTGCCAAGGTTGAGGTCGCGAGTTCGAACCTCGTTTCCCGCTCCAAAGATCACTCTGGGGAAGCCAAGGCTTCCCTTTTTTGCAGGCGCTGGTGCAATGCCGGCCCTGCGGGTGTCGCGTCGGGAATTGCCCGTCGCGAAAGACATGGCGCGATAGCAAAGCGGTTATGCAGCGGATTGCAAATCCGTCCAGGGCGGTTCGACTCCGCCTCGCGCCTCCAACAAAATCAATACAGAAATCAAACGAAAGCCATTTCGGCTACCATCTGTATTAGCTGTTGTGGGCGGCCGGCCGCCCCTGCAGCGGTAGCAGTCTCTCCAACTGGATCCCATGTCCGCCACCATCCCCATCCTTCCCGTTCAGCAGGCCGCCGTGCCGCTCGAGCGCGACCTGTTCCTGCGCACTCTGGTGCGCGAACTGGCGAACGTCCTCGACCGCATGGTCGGCGATGCCGAGGCCTCCAGCTTCATCTCGATGGTGGGGCAGGCCATCGGCCGCCAGATCGACCGCATGTACAAGGCCGAGCTGGGCGTGGTGCAGCTTGATGTGGAGCAGGTCGCCAGCGTGCTGGTCGACCTCAAGCAGCGTATCAAGGGAGACTTCTTCCTGCTCGAACTCACCGAGGACCGGATGGTGTTCGGCAACCGCTCGTGCCCGTTCGCCGACAAGGTCATCGGCCGGCAGTCGATGTGCATGATGACCAGCAACGTGTTCGGCGTGATCACCGCCAGCAACCTGGGCTACGGCAAGGTCGAGCTGCAGCAGACCATCGCCGGCGGCGACGACGGCTGTCGTGTGGTGGTCTACCTTAAACCCTCGCCCGAAGCCGTGGCGGCGCAGGGTCGGGAATACCTGGCCAGCTGACCGGCGGCCCTTAGCGTCCATGGCAGATACCGACAGCAGGTTGAGTGCTCCGGTCCGGCAGCTGCGCCGCCTGATCAGCTCGCCGCATGTGCTGGTGCGTCTGGACGGCACCATCGAGTACGCCGACCCGGCTTTTGCCCAGCACATCGGTCGCGAGCACGAGGAGATGGCCGGCAGGTCCTTTCTCGACCTGGTGGCGTTGCCGCGCGATTCGGTCCTCGACCAGATCTTTTTGTTCTCGTGCAGCCCCGATTGGCTGCCCGCACGACTGCAGCTGAGCGGCCTGGATGGCGCCGGCATCGACTTCCCGTGTCGTGGTCTGCTGTTGGTGCCCAGCACCAAAGAGGACGCGGCGCTGGTCTGCATCAGCCTGGACGAGCGTCTGCAGTACCAGCTGCTGCGTCGCAGCCTGCAAGCCGAGCGCATGGTCTGGCAGCAGGCCAACTTCGACACCCTGACGCGTCTGCCCAACCGGCAGATGTTCCAGTACCGACTGGAGCAGGAGGTGTTCTCCAGCGGCCGCAATGGCGCCACCTTTGCGCTGATGTTCATCGACCTCGACGAGTTCAAGGACATCAACGACACCATCGGCCACGCGCAGGGCGACCAGCTGCTGAAGGAGGCGGCGCAGCGTCTGCAGTCTTGCGTGCGCAAGACCGACCTGGTCGCCAGGCTGGGGGGCGATGAGTTCATCGTGCTGCTCAGCCAGGTCAAGGAGTTGTCGGTGGTGGACGCCATCGCCCGCAAGATTCTGGAAGCCATCGCGCAGCCCTTCAACCTGTCCTCGCTGCCCAGCTACGTCTCGGCCAGTATCGGCATCGCCTGCTACCCCGAGGACGGCGAGAACCCCGCCGAACTGCTGCGTCACGCCGACCAGGCCATGTACGCCGCCAAGGGGGCAGGGCGCAACCGCTCGGTGCGCTTCCAGCCAGAGCTGGAGGAGCGGGCGCTGAACCGCGTGCAGATCGCCCGCGACCTGCGCCAGGCGCTCAGCGAGAACCAGTTCACGCTGGTCTACCAGCCGGTCATCGAGCTGGCGACCGGGAAGGTGGCCCGCGCCGAGGCGCTGATCCGCTGGAACCACTCGGAACGCGGGCCCATCTCGCCGGCGGAGTTCATCCCGGTGGCCGAACGCAACGGCCTGATCGGCCGGATCGACGAGTGGGTGTTCCACGAGGCCACAGAGCAGCTGCGTATGTGGCGGCAGCATGTGCGGCCCGACATGGTGCTGTCGATCAACTGCTCGCCGCTGGCGTTCTCGTCGCTGCCGCGCACCGACGCGCCCAGCCCGTGGCGCGCGCGGCTGGACCAGCTGGAGCTGCCCGGCAGCAGCATCGTCCTGGAGATCACCGAGGGCCTGCTGCTGGAGGCCGGCACCCGCGTTACCGAGGCGCTCTCCAAGGTGGCGCTGGAGGGGCTGCATGTGGCGATCGACGATTTCGGCACCGGCTACTCGTCGCTGGCCTACCTGCGCCGGCACGACATCGACTGCCTGAAGATCGACAAGTCGTTCATCGACACCATCGGCGCCAACGATTCCGGCACCGAGATCGCCGAGACGGTGATCGCCATGGCCAAGAAACTCGGCATCGAGGTGGTGGCGGAGGGCGTCGAGACGCGTGTGCAGCACGACACGCTGATGCGCCTGGGCTGCGACTACGTGCAGGGCTACCTGTATTCGCGGCCGATCGCGGCAGCGGAACTGACACAGATCCTAGAGAGCGGCGAGCTGTTGGGACCCTGGGCGGCCTGAGTCGGGGCGGGCGCCTGGCGCCGGTAGAATGACCGGCACGCCAGGGTGGTGAAATTGGTAGCCACAGCGGACTTAAAATCCGCCGGCCGCAAGGCCTTGCCGGTTCGAGTCCGGTCCCTGGCACCAATCAAAACAAGCGCTGCTGCCTTGGGTGTGCTTCGGTTGACGTTCGGTTACAAGAAGGTCGCGGACGAGACTCCGAAGCGCTCGCCCAGCGCCCTGACCTGACCAACGTTCAGCTCGCGCTTGCCAGCCAGGATCTCCGAAACAACGCCTTGACTGCCGATCTCTGCCAGATCGGATTGCTTCAGGCCGTGCTGCTCCATCAGGAATCTCAGCGCTTGTATGCCGGTAGTCTCGGGCAAGGGCTGATGCTCTGCTCAGCGGTAGTCCTGCTCGCGCTGGTGTCGGACAGCAGCAACGATCACCTCCTGCTCGCTGGCGATCTCGAAAAGCGCGACGTAGCCGCCCGCGCCAAAGGGGAGCAGCAGTTCACGCAGAAAGGGGCTGTCGCCGGCCTTGCGACAGGTAAAGGGCGAGGTGCTTAGGGTCTGCATGCCGGCACGAATCGCAGCAATTGCCCGCTCCGCGACGTCTAGATCGCCGGCAGCGCGCCCGAGTTCGCGCTCTATGAGGAAGACGAACAAGCGCTCAAGGTCCATCTGCGCCTGCGGCGTCAGCCGCACGCGATAGGTCACGCGCGCGCCTTGACCCTGGCGGCATCCAGCCGGCGCTGCAGACCCGCTATGGCGATGTCGGCATCGACGTAATCGCCACTCTCGCGGGCTGCGGCGAGTGCGGACAGCCCTCGGGCAACGAACTCTTCCTGGTCCCGGCGCTGCAGCACCGCCGTGCGTACCGATTGCTCTACAAACTGCGAGAGCGTCTCGCCCTCGCGCAACAGGCTCTCCAGTTCGGCACGCAACGCGGATTCGACCCGGACTGCAGGGATGGTGGCTGTTTTCATGGGAAGAGTGTAGCGCTTATGCATTACATGGACTCGACCTTTTGACCCTGACGTTGCGCTCAGATGGGCATGTAGGCGCATCGTGACGGACGCGCCTTGCAACCGCATCCGCCACCTGACCTATCGCCACAGGCTCAGCTGGTGAGCCTGCGCCCCTCGATACTGGTCCTCCTGTCAAGCCATGGAGGCCACCATGAACGATATCTGCAGAGACACGGCGCTCGTCCGCATGAGCGACGCAGCCGGGTTCGAGGGGGAAGATCAGAAGAAGCGGCACGACACGCGCTGGCTCGACGAGATCGTCGACGAGGGCGACATCTTGGTGAGCGGCGGCATCACCGCGCGCAACTTTGGGCACGCGGTGCGGCGCTTTATCCACGCCGTCCACGACCAGCTGCGCGGGGTGCACCGCGAGTTCATGGTGTAGGGCCACCATGGACACTCATCTGACTCGCGAATCGTGGCTGATGGCCGGTGTGCAGCGCATCGCGCCGATCTTTGCCGCGCAGGGGCACGTGGTGCCGCCGGTGCGCGTGTCGATCGGCTGGTCGGGCTCGGGGCAGCGCAGCACGCACATTGGCGAGTGCTGGCCCACCAGCCGCGCCGCCGATGGCGTCAACCAGATCTTTATTGTGCCGAGCCTGGACGATGCGGTGCAGGTGCTGGACGTCCTCACCCACGAGTTGGTGCACGCGGTGGACGACTGCCAGCACGGCCACGGCAAGGAATTCAAGGCGATCGCGCTGAGCGTGGGCCTGCAGGGGCCGCGGATGCGCAGCGCCAGTGCGGGGGAGCGGCTGAAGGCGCGGCTGACGGCCATTGCCGCCGAATTGGGCCCGTTCCCGCACGGGGCGTTGACGCGCCGCGCGCCGCGATTCAGGCCCGCCAACCCGCCGCGTGCGCAGTGCCCGCAGTGTGACTACCGGCTGGCCATCCCCAAGAAGTTTCTGCACATGGGCCCGCCGATGTGCCCGGCGCACCAGGTGCCGATGGAGGCGAGTGGGGATTGGGAGGGGTGGTGATCAGCCAGCGATCGGGTCGCTCGGCCCGCGTGGCTTTACCTTGAGAGCGATATCGCGGCTCGTGGCGAGCGTCTTGATGTCGTAGTCGGCTTGCAGGGCGAGCCAAGACGCGGCATCGCCGCCAAAGTAGCGCGCCAAGCGAAGGGCGGTATCCGCAGTCACGGCGCGGCGCAGTTTGACGATCTCGTGGATCCGAGTTGCCGGCACATCCAGTTCCAGAGCCAATCGGTTGACGCTCATGGCAAGCGGACGAAGATAGTCCTCGAGGAGCACCTCGCCCGGATGTACTGCGCGCATCTGTTGGCGTCGAATCATCTCCATGCCTCAGTGGTAATCCACCATCTCAACTTCCGCAGGGCCGCTGGCCGTCCAGATGAAGCAGAGTCGGTACTGATCGTTGACGCGGATGCTGTGTCGGCCGGCACGGTCCCCACGCAAGGCTTCAAGGCGGTTGCCTGGCGGCGCCCGGAGGAAATCAAGCGTTTGAGCGGCTTCCAACTGCGCGAGCTTGCGTTCCAGTACCGCCCGGACACTGGCGAATCTTGGCGGGCAATCGCCCTCAAAGACCGCTTGGGTGCTTTTGCAGCGGAAAGATACGATCAAGAGTCAGAGTATTACGCGCGGCGTAATATCGCAAGGCCAAGGTTGCAGAAAGGATGCGCGTTCTGCAGAGCCCCCGCATCCGCCACCTGACTTACCAGGCTCGCGTGGTGAGCCACCAGCCCCCGCAAACTGCGCCCATGCAAGCTGCGGAGGCCCCGACCATGACCCGACCCTGGCTGATCGTGCTGGCACTGTCACTGGTGCTGGCGGTGTCCATGGCCGCGCGCCGCAAGCCGGCGCAGCTGGCCTGTGCGGCCGACACCTACGCGCGGGCGGTGACAACGGTGAAGAATCTGGCTCGACGTGGGCGAGGGCAGGCGCCTATCAGCTGCGCGGCCGACCGCGCCGTGGCGGGGCTGCCGTGAACCGTATCGACGACAGCCTGGCGCGTGGCATGGCGCACGCCTTTCTGGACCACGTGGCAGCGACCGACCGCGTCCGGACGGCAAGGCGGCAGAGGTACCGCGGCCGCGCCCAGCTGCCCCGCCCTGATAACCTCAAGAGCTTCCACACCGCGGTGCAGCACATGCGTACGTGGACGCCGGAGCGCTACCGCATCTGCGAGTGGAGTGCGCGCAGCGGCAAGAAGGCGGTGTGGTGCGATGCGCGGCTCACGCGCAGTGGGCATGAGGACCGCGATTCGCTCTCGGTGCAGATGCACGAGGTCACATCGACGGGGCGGGCGGGGACCTTGGGGACACGTGTCACTGTGACGCTGCACGCGTTGCAAAGGATGATCCAGCGCTCGGGGCTGATCCGGCCCCCGTTCGACGCACGGGCGCTGGACCCGCTCTACGCCGAGTTCAACTCGCTGCCGGTGTGGCTGATCCCGGCCATGTACGCTGCGCGCACATTGGCGCCGGACGACCCGGCCCGCCAGTCGCTGCTGTTGCCGGCCGAGCGCGGTGTGTTCCTGGCCTGTGATGCCGGCGATGCCGGGATCGTGATCAAGACCTACATGGGCGAGTGCCACGAGATGTGGAGCGAGCTGGCGCGCGCGCTCAATGCGCTGCGGCGGTTCGATGAGCAGGCACTCGGCATCTTCCATGGTGCGGTTTGCTACAGCGAGTGGGGCTGGGAGATCGACCAGACGGTGGTGGATGAGCTCTGCCGCGTGTGGCGCGAATGGGTGTGGCTCAACCGCGAGCGGAAGGACAGGCCGGGGCGGGATGCGAGGGCGTGGCTGGAACATCGCAGGCAGCAAGTCAGTCTGGGCCACTTGGGCAATTAAGCTCGGTTGCCGGCAGCGATGCGCACGTAGCGGGCGAGGGCAGTGCCCCAGCGCGCCTCGACCAGCGGCTGCCGCAGGCGCGTCTCCAGGAGGACGCGTTGCAGCTCTGCGCCGGCATCGGGGTCAGGTGCGACCCCTCCGGCGCGCACCACCTGCTCGCGCACCGTTTCGGGGAAGGAGAGCCACTCCGGTACCGCGACATGGAAGGCAAAACGATCCGCCAGCGCCACGTCGAGTGGCTCGGAGCCGGCGTAATCCCCTTCGCCGTCGGCCGGGGGAGGGTTGAGTGCCGCCCAGCGGAAGCGCAGCCGCTCCAGCGCGATGCCCTGCACCCGCTTCTCGTGGATGATCGGGAACAGCCTGTTCTGGATGTCGACCCGCGCCCGCGAGATCTCGTCGACAAAGACCGCCTCGGCACCCCATACCGACGCAGGCGTCTGCACGTAGCGCAGCTGGCCGTGTTCGTCGGGCAGGGGGTAGCCGACCAGGTCGTCGAAGTTGAGCAGGCTGGCGTTGTAGTGTCGCCACTCCAGCCTTAAGGCGTTGGCGATGCGCTCGAGCAGCAGGCTCTTGCCGCAGCCGTGCGAGCCGGTGAGCAGCAAAGGCGTCTCGCTCGCCAGCGACGCCAGAACCGGAACCTGGATGGATGAGAGGCCGTAGAGGCCGAGTCGGGTGAAAAGGTCGGCCGTGTCGGTGGCCGCAACTTCAGAAGCGCTCATTGCGTTCTCCTCTTTAGCGGTTTGGCGAGATGCCGGGGCCGCAATTCGGTGAAATCCCCCGGTCCGTGAGGTGGACCATTCCGTGTTGCTCTGCCACTGATGCGGGCAACAAAAAACCCGCAAGCGTCAGCTGGCGGGCCTTCATGGCGACCGTTTAGCTGAACTTGTAAAGCGCCCGCAAGTGGTAAATCAGCGCGCTCCAATCATATCGCTGATTGGGCCTTTCATCAACGCCGCTTCGCCGGCTGATACCCGATCCGCTTTCCCTCGTTGTCGAAGATGTTGACCACCCCCGACGGCGCCTGCACCTCATAACCAATACGCCGGCCGCTGTTGTCGAACACGCCGTTGTGCGAGCCGTAGTTGTACGGGCTGTTCTCGTAGTTGTAGGGGCTGTTGCGGTAGTTCAGCGATGAGTTGTCGTAGTTCATCTCGCTGTTCTGGTAGTTCAGCGGGCTGGCGTTGTAGTCCAGGGCGCTATCGGCCAGCGCCGGCGTTGCAGCGGCAGCGGCAATGGCCAGCGCGGCAGTCGCCAGGCGGGTGAGGGTAGGGGGCATGGTCGTCTCCTTGTGTCTGTGTAGCCGATATGACCATGGGCCAGTATCCAGGTGCCGAGGCTCACCAGGTGAGCCTGGCAGGGCGGTGTGCGCAACGGGTGTGGTGCCGGGTAGGTGGGTTGGCGGATGCGGAACATGACCCGAAACGGGAACACTCGGGTTGCCCGCAGGTTCCTCTCAAGCACTCCGTTGTAAAGCTACGATTTACATTCTATAATCCGCTCATTCGCCCACAAGGGCCTCGAGTCGTTCTTTCGCACATGCATGATCCCGCACCTCCGGGGCAAATGCTGGCAGCGTGGCTTGACGACCTCGGCATTACACGCACTGCCTTTGCTGCGCACATCGGCATCAGCCGCGTGATGCTCTCCAAAGTTCTGAATGGCCATTCAGCAGTAAGTGCCGACATGGACCTGCGCTTGTCCGAGGCCCTCGGCACCAACCCAGGGCACTGGCTGGCGCTCCAGAATCAGCGCGACCTCTGGACGTCACGCCTCAACGCGCAGGCACGCGGGACGATTCCGCGCATCCAGCACGACACGGCACGGCACGAACCCTGCGACGGCTAGAGTGCGGCGTCTCAGTTGACCAGCGCGCCCAGCGACCCGGTATCCAGTTCCTCGAGCAACTGCGCCAGCGTTTGTTTCTGCTTCGGGTCGGTGGCGTGTTGCTCGGCATCCACCAGAACCTCCCGTATGTCCGATGCCTCCACCAGCTCCATGTCCCAGTTCGGAAACATCCGGTCGGTGACGTCGTCTTCCTCGCTGAGCAGGACGACATTGGAGTGGCGGGGGTCGGCGGTAATGATCCGCATCAGGCCGATTACATTTTCCCGGGGGCCCTCGAGCCACTGAAAGAAGATGCCGCTGCCAAAGACCAATAGCCCGGTGATACCGAAGCTGGGGTTGTGGTGTTTGGCTGTGGCGACGATCTGGTCGATCGCCTCGGCATCCAGGCCATCCGCAGCGCGGCTGCAGTAGACCAGGGTATGCAGCACCGGCCCCGGGTGGTCGACGTGTTCGTCAGGGTTCTGCATGTTGGTCTTCCCGAGGGTGGGTCTGCATGGCAGTTGACATAATAAACATTATGCGCGCTTTGGATGGGGTGAAAAGGGGCGCCAAACGGCGCCCCCGCTGGCTTGCAGCCACACCTGCGGGCTAGTTGCTGCCATCCAGCTGCAGCGGCACGAACAGCGTGCCGTCACCGCGCTTCACACGCAGCGCGACGCGCTTGCGCTTCTCGTACTGGCTGAGCAGCTGGTTGAACTGGTCGATCGATTTCACCTCTTCCTCGTTCACCTGCAGGATCACGTCGCCGCGGCGCAGACCGGCCTTGGCCGCCAGGCCGCCTTGCAGCACCTCTTCGACCACCACACCGCTCTTGACGTCGAACTGGCGGCGCTGGCTGCCACCCAGCTCGCTCAGGCCAAGGCCCAGCTTGCCGACGTTCGGCGGCGTCTTCTCGTTGCGCTTGCGCTGCGGGCCGCGTTGCGGCGCGCCCTCATCGTCGGCCAGTTCGGCGACGGTGATGCCCAGCTCGCGTGCCGCGCCCTTGCGCCACACCTGCAGCGTGCTGCGCGTGCCCGGCTTGACGCTGGCCACCGTGCGCGGCAGATCGCCGCTGGTGGTGATCGGCTTGCCGTTGAACTTGAGGATGATGTCACCGGCCTCGATGCCAGCCTTGGCAGCCGGACCCTCGGGGTCGATCGCCGAGACCAGCGCGCCAGCAGGCTTGGCCAGGCCGAAGGTCTCGGCCAGTTCCTTGGTCACTTCCTGGATCACCACGCCGATGCGGCCACGCGTCACCTTGCCGCCGGCCTTCAGCTGCTCGGCGATGTCCATGGCAACGTCGATCGGGATGGCGAACGACAGGCCCATGAAGCCACCCGTGCGGCTGTAGATCTGCGAATTGATGCCGACCACCTCGCCGCGCAGGTTGAACAGCGGCCCACCGGAGTTGCCCGGGTTGATGGCGACGTCGGTCTGGATGAACGGGACAAAGTTCTCCTGCGGCAGCGAGCGGCCCTTGGCGCTGACGATGCCAGCGGTGACCGAGCTCTCGAAGCCGAACGGCGAGCCGATCGCCACCACCCACTCGCCGACGCGCAGCTTGCCCGGGTCGCCCATCTGCACCGACGCCAGGTTGCGGCCCTCGATCTTGATCAGGGCGACGTCGGTGCGCTTGTCGGCACCGATCACGCGCGCCTTGAACTCGCGCTTGTCGGAGAACTTGACCGTGACCTCGTCGGCGCCGTCCACCACGTGCGCGTTGGTCAGGATGTAGCCGTCGCCGCTGATGATGAAACCAGAACCCAGGCTGTGCGATTCCTGCTCGCGCGGCGGTTGGCCGGGCATGCCGCCGTTGGGGCCGCCGGGGCCGGGCGGAAAGAAGCGGCGGAACAGCTCGAAGGCGGGATCGTCCTCGGGGATGTTCGGCATCTGCGGCGAACGCGCCTCCTGGCGGACGGTCGTCGTCGTGCTGATGTTGACCACGCTCGGGCCCTGCTTCTCGGCGAGGTCGGCGAAGTCCGGCAGGTTGCCGGGTGCGGCGGGTGCGAATGCCGGCGCCAGTGCCAGCGCGGCTGCGACGATGATTCGGTGTGCGGTCGTCATGGTTCTTGGAGGTTGGTGTAACAGGTGAAAGGCTCGTGGCCCGGGTGGCTCAGGGCTGGGCGTTGCGCGGCGTCAGCGCTCCGCCGATCAGCACCAGCGTGGGCACCGGCACCAGACCAACGACGGTGACGTGGTGGTTGCCGACCGGACGCGAGTACGCGCTTGCGCCGCCCTGCTGCGCCAAGCCACGGCCCATCGCCGGGCTGTTGCTGAGTGGCTCTATGAACACCGACACCCAGACCATGCCGTCGCTGAGCACCTTGTGGAGGATCGGCGCCGGGCGCCCGGGCATGCTCCGCTGGGTCTCGCTGACCACCGAGAAGCCCGCCGGTAGCTCGCGGAAGAACCACGCGCTGCTGGCCGCGTCGATGCTCTGCGCCGAGGTCTCCTGGTTCCACTCCGACACATCGCCCGCCTTGGCGCGCAGTTCGGTGGCCTCGACCTTGGCCGGCACCTGGATCTGGCTGAAGGCGAAGATCTCCAGCCGGTCCTGACGCTCGTTCACCGTGGTGGCACGCAGCGGCAGGAAGGTCTTGGGTTCGACGCAGATGCTCTGCCGGTAGCGGAACGCATCTTTTGGTGTGAGCAACAGGTTGATGCAATCCATGCCGGCGACGCGGTCGGTGCCGGCGCGGCTGATCTCGTAGAACTGCGAGATGGTCTTGACCCGCTCCGGCGGCATCAGCTCGGGGAAGAAACGCCGGAACGATTGACGCTCGACACGCACCGTGCGGCTGTCGTGCAGGTACCAGGTGACGTCGGAGCCGACCCGCAGGATCTCGCGCGGCTTGCCGCTGAGGGTCTCGAAGTGCCCCACCCCGCCGTTGGGGTCGCCATGGTGGGCGACGCGCGTGGTCTCGCTGAAGTCGCCGCGGGTGTAGCTGTAGGTGCCCGAGTAGCTCAGCTCGCGGGCCGCCACGGCGACCCGCTGCAGCAACTCGACACCATCGACTGCCGGCGCTTCCGCATGCGCCACGCCGCTCAGCAGTGCGAGCAGCCAGACCAGACGACGCATCAGCGTGACGACTCCACGCGGTAGGCCGGCTCGTACCCAACGTTGCGAACTTCGCCCTGGTGCATGGCCAGGTAGTCGTCCATCGGCGACTGGCCTGCCGGCGCCAGCTGAGCCTGCTGCAGCGTGTCATAGCGCGCGCTATCGACGCTGGTGGTCAGCGCGACGTAGCCGACCACGCACACCGCCGCCACCGATGCGGCGATCGACATGCCCAGGCCGCGGGCCTGCACGCTGGAGATCGGACGCGGTGCCAGCACCGTCGGCTCGGCGGCGAGGCGCTGGGAGACGCGTGCCGCAACGTTGCAGCCAGCGTCGCCGCGCAGCACGTCGCCGATCATGTGGTACGCCGCCCAAGTGGCTTGGGCATCGGCATCGTTCAGACGGCGCATCACCAGTTCGGCCTGCAGGCCGTCGAGTTCGCCATCCATCAATTCGGAGATTCGTTCTTTTTTCATCACCACCTCTGATCCTTGCTGGTACCGAGCAGCGGTCGAAGCCGCTCGGCGATCGCTTCACGTGCCCGGAAGATGCGCGAACGCACGGTTCCGATCGGGCAATCCATCACGTTGGCGATCTCCTCGTAACTCAGGCCCTCGATCTCACGCAGCACGATCGCGGTCCTCAGGTCTTCTGGCAACGCTTCCATCGCTTCGTTCACTGTTTCGCCGATCTGTTGTGTCGCGAGCAGTGATTCGGGCGTGTTCATGTCACGCAGGCCCTCTGCCGACTCGAAGTTCTCGGCCTCCTCGGAGTCGAAATCGGTCGAGGTCGGCGCCCGCCGGCCCATCGCCACCAGGTAGTTCTTGGCGGTGTTGATGCCGATCCGGTAGAGCCACGTGTAGAAGGCACTTTCGCCGCGGAAATTGGGCAACGCGCGGTAGGCCTTGATAAAGGCTTCCTGCGCCACATCCTCGACCTCGGCGGGGTCGCGGATGAAACGCGAGAGCAGGCGGCCGAGCTTGCGCTGATACTTGGTGACAAGCAGGTCGAAAGCCCGCTTGTCGCCGCGCTGGGCACGCTCGACCAGTTGCTGGTCGATCTCGCGGTCGCTCATCGTCGAAAAGTGTCCCTGCCGTTCTTGTTGATGTCGTGGCGGCTGCTGGACGGCCGCTGTGCCAGTATAACGGCCGCCCTCCGCACGCGGCCGACAAATGCCAATGGCTGTTGTCTCAGGTCCATGCAGTGATCACGCCCCCTTTTCCGCCAAGATGACGCCAGCACCCTCCTCCTCCTCCGACGTCCTGATCCTCGGCAGCGGCCTCGCCGGCCTGGTCTGCGCCCTGCACCTGGCCGACCACCGGCGCGTCACCATCGTCACCAAGGGCTCCCTGCTCGAGGGTTCCAGCGCCTGGGCGCAGGGCGGCATCGCCGCGGCGATGGCGCGCGAGGACTCGATCGACTCGCACGTCGAGGACACGCTGGTGGCCGGCGCCGGGCTGTGTCGTGCCGACGTGGTCCGCCGCATCGCCGCCCGCGCGCCGGTGGTGATCCGCTGGCTGGAGTCGCAGGGCGTGGTGTTCACCGCCGAGGGCGGCGACGGCAGCCCGCTGCACCTCGGCCGCGAGGGCGGGCACAGCGCGCGGCGCATCGTGCATGTCGCCGATAGCACCGGCCGCGCCGTGCAGGAGACGCTCGAGCAGCGCGTGCTGCGTCACCCCAACATCACCGTGCTCGAGCGGCGCCACGCCGTCGATCTGGTCACCAGTGGCGCCCCCGGCGAGCCCGGCCGTCGCGTGCAGGGTGTCTACGTGCTCGACCGCGACAGCGGCGAGGTGCAGACGCTGGGCGGATCCGCGGTGATCCTTGCCACCGGCGGGCTCGGCAAGGTCTACCTGTACACCACCAACCCCGACGTCTCGACCGGCGACGGCGTCGCCATCGCCTGGCGCGCCGGCTGCAGCGTGGCCGACCTCGAGTTCATCCAGTTTCACCCAACATGCCTTTATCACCCTGATGCAAAGTCATTTTTGATCAGCGAGGCGCTGCGTGGCGAGGGCGGCCGCCTGGTCCTGCCCGACGGCACCCGCTTCATGCCGGCGCACGATGCGCGCGCCGAGCTGGCGCCGCGCGACATCGTCGCCCGCGCCATCGATTTCGAGATGAAGACGCGTGGCCTGGATTGCGTCTGGCTGGACATGACGCACCACCCGCGCAGCTTCCTGCAGGCGCACTTCCCCACCATCTTCGCGCGCTGCCTCGAGCTCGGCATCGACATGTCGACGCGGCCCATCCCGGTGGTGCCGGCGGCGCACTACAGCTGCGGCGGCGTGGTCACCGATGCGGCGGCGCGCACCGACGTTGCCGGCCTGTACGCCGTCGGCGAGGTCGCCAGCACCGGCCTGCACGGCGCCAACCGTCTGGCCAGCAACTCGCTGCTGGAGTGCCTGGTGATGGGCGAGGCCGCCGCCGCCGATATCCTGGCCGCTGCGCCGGTGGTGCCCCCCGCCCTGCCCGACTGGGACCACAGCCGGGTCACGCCGGCCCGCGAGTCGGTGCTGGTGGCCCACAACTGGGACGCCATCCGCCGCCTGATGTGGGACCTGGTCGGCATCGTCCGCTCCGACGAGCGTCTGGCGCTGGCGGCGCGCCGCCTCGACGCGCTGCACGCCGAGGTGGCCGACTTCTACGCGCGCTACCGCATCGACAACGACCTGCTGGAGCTGCGCAACGTCGCCGAGGTGGCGCGGCTGATCGTCCGCGGCGCGCTGCAGCGCCGCGAGAGCCGCGGCCTGCACTACAACCGCGACGTCCCCGAGACCGCCGCCGAGGCCGTCGACACCGTCCTCACGCCCTGATCGCCTCGTCGGTGAGCAGGCGCACGCGCAGGCGGCGCAGCTCGTCGGCCGGCGCCGACCCGGCGTCCAGCACCAGGTCCGCCGCGCGGCGTCCGTCATCGCCGCGGATGCGCAGCGCCATCAGCCAGGGCGTGACCACGCTGGCGCCGTCGAGCAGGCCCTCGGCCACCAGGCCGCCGTCGGCCGACTCCAGCCGGATACGTTCATCGAGACGGATGTGCAGGAGCTCGCGGCTGCGGCGGGCTGCCAGCAGCAGCCCCAGCGCGCCCAGGCCGATGCAGGCAGCGCCAGCCCACCACAACCAGCCCTCGCCCACCGCCATGCCTGCCGCGCCGCTGGCCGCCACCATGGCGCCGGCCAGCAGTTCTGGCCCACGTGAGCGATGAACCGTCCAGCGATGGGTCAGGCTCATGCCGGCCTACTCGGCCAGTAGACGCTCCTTGAGCAGGCGCAGGCGGTCGCGCAACTGCGCCGCGGTCTCGAACTCGAGGTTGCGGGCGGCGGCGTGCATGTCCTTCTCGACGCGCTTGATCTCCTTCTCCAGCGCCGCGCCGTGCAGGTCGGCGTCGCTGCTGCTGCCCTTGCGGCCAGCCTTGATGCCCTTGCGCGGGTTGTTGTCCTCGCCGTAGACGCCGTCGATGATGTCCTTGATCGGCTTGGCCACGCCGCGCGCGGTGATGTTGTGTTCCACATTGAAATCGAGCTGACGCTGGCGACGACGCTCAGTCTCGCCGATGGCGCGCTTGAGCGAATCGGTCATCCGGTCGGCGTAGAGGATCGCCGTGCCGTTGATGTGGCGCGCGGCGCGGCCGATGGTCTGGATCAGGCTGCGCTCGCTGCGCAAAAAGCCCTCCTTGTCGGCATCCAGGATGGCCACCAGCGACACCTCGGGGATGTCCAGGCCCTCGCGCAGCAGGTTGATGCCGATGAGCACGTCGAACAGGCCCAGGCGCAGGTCGCGGATGATCTCGACCCGCTCCACGGTGTCGATGTCGGAGTGCAGGTAACGCACCTTGAGCCCGGCCTCGGCGAGATATTCGGTCAGGTCCTCGGCCATGCGCTTGGTCAGCACCGTCACCAGGCAGCGCTCGCCGGTGGCGATGCGCAGCTTGAGCTCGCCGAGCAGGTCGTCGACCTGGCTGGCCGCCGGCCGCACGATGACCACCGGGTCGACCAGGCCGGTCGGCCGCACCAGCTGCTCGACCGTCTGCGCGGCGCGTGTCTGCTCGTAGTTGGCGGGCGTGGCCGAGACGAACACCGACTGCCGCATCTTGCCCTCGAACTCTTCCCACTTCAGCGGCCGGTTGTCCATCGCGCTGGGCAGCCGGAAGCCGTAGTCGACTAGGTTCTCCTTGCGCGAGCGGTCGCCCTTGTACATGCCGCCGATCTGCGGGATGGTGACGTGGCTCTCGTCGAAGATCATCAGCGTGTCGCGCGGCAGGTAGTCGATCAGCGTCGGCGGCGGGTCGCCCGGCGCGTGCCCGGACAGGTGCCGCGAGTAGTTCTCGATGCCCTTGCAGAAGCCCAGCTCGTTGAGCATCTCCAGGTCGAAGCGCGTGCGTTGCTCGATACGCTGCGCCTCGACCAGCTTGCCCTCGCGGTTGAAGAAACTGATGCGTTCGCGCATCTCCTCCTTGATCGTCTCGATGGCGCGCAGCGTCGTGCTGCGCGGCGTCACGTAGTGGCTGCTGGGGTAGACGGTGAAGCGGCCCAGCCGCTGCTCGATGGCGCCGGTGAGCGGGTCGAACAGGGTCAGGCTCTCGACCTCGTCGTCGAACAGCGTCAGCCGCAGCGCGTTCTCGCTGTTCTCCGCCGGGAAGATGTCGATCACCTCGCCGCGCACGCGGAAATGCCCGCGCCGGAAGTCGATGTCGGCGCGCTTGTACTGCATGGTCGCCAACCGTCGCAGCACCTCGCGCTGGTCCAGCTTCTGCCCCTCTTTCAGGTGCAGGATCATGTCGTGGTAGTCGGTCGGGTCGCCGATGCCGTAGATCGCGCTCACCGTGGCCACGATCACCACGTCGCGCCGCTCCATCAGGCTCTTGGTCGCCGACAGCCGCATCTGCTCGATGTGCTCGTTGACCGCGCTGTCCTTCTCGATGAACAGGTCCTTGCTCGGGACGTAGGCCTCGGGCTGGTAGTAGTCGTAGTAGCTGACGAAGTACTCGACCGCGTTCTCCGGGAAGAACTCGCGGAACTCCGAGTACAGCTGCGCGGCCAGGGTCTTGTTCGGCGCCATGACGATGGCCGGCCGCCCCAGCCGGGCGATGACGTTGGCCATGGTGTAGGTCTTGCCCGATCCGGTCACGCCCAGCAGCGTCTGGAATGCCAACCCGTCGCTGATGCCCTCGGCCAGCTTCTGGATCGCGGCGGGCTGGTCGCCGGCCGGCGGGAACGGCTGGTGCAGGCGGAAGTTGCTGCCGTCGAAGGTCACGACCTGGCTGGCGGCGGTCTGGCCGTCCGGTGTCTGGCTGGCGGGGATCGGGTTTTCGGGCGAGTTCATGGCAGTGGTGTCGGGTGCGGTGCCGCCTCGGCGAGGGTCGGGTTCCTGGGCGAACGCAGCGGTCGCGCCACTGGGTTGTGACCCGGCCCTGCTGATACAATTCCGCGCCGCACAAAAAGCCCCTTGCGGGTAACCGGACAGTGTACGCGGGACAGCCCGTCCGGCTCGCGGTGTTGTCCCCAACGACCGCTGAACTTCTGGAGCACGCATGACCGCATCGATCTTTGCCGACGTCGAACTGGCGCCGCGCGACCCGATCCTGGGCCTCAACGAAGCCTTCAACGCCGACACCCGCGCGAACAAGGTCAACCTGGGCGTCGGGGTCTACTACGACGACAACGGCAAGATCCCGCTGCTGGCCGCGGTGCGCGACGCCGAGGCGGCGCGACTGGCGGCCCAGCCGCCGCGTGGCTACCAGCCCATCGAGGGCGCGACGGCCTACAGCAATGCGGTCCAGGACCTGCTGTTCGGCAAGGATTCCAAGCTGGCCACCGACAAGCGTCTGGTCACCGCGCAGGCCCTCGGCGGCACCGGCGCGCTGAAGATCGGCGCCGACCTGCTGCACCGTCTCAACCCGCACGCCACTGTCTACATCTCCGACCCGAGCTGGGAGAACCACCGCGCCCTGTTCGAGGCGGCAGGCTTTGGCGTCGCCACCTACCCCTACTTCGATGGCGAGACGCGTGGCGTGGATTTTGCCGCCATGCGCAACACGCTCGACCGCCTCTCGCCCGGCAGCGTCGTGGTGCTGCACGCCTGCTGCCACAACCCCACCGGCGCCGACCTCGACAGCGCGCAATGGAACGAGGTGGTGCAGCTGTGCAAGTCCGGCGGCCTGGTGCCCTTCCTCGACATGGCCTATCAGGGCTTCGCCGAGGGCATCGACGCCGACGCCGTCGCGGTGCGGGCCTTTGCCGCCTCGGGCATGCAGTTCTTCATCTCGAGTTCGTTCAGCAAGAGCTTCTCGCTCTACGGCGAGCGCGTCGGCGCGCTGACCATCGTCACCGCCGACGCCGACGAGACCTCGCGCGTGCTGTCGCAGCTCAAGCGGGTGATCCGCACCAACTACTCCAACCCGCCCACCCACGGCGGCGCGGTGGTGGCCAGCGTGCTCGCCACGCCGGCACTGCGCGCCTCCTGGGAGGCCGAGCTGGGCGAGATGCGTGCCCGCATCCGCAGCATGCGCGAGGCGCTGGTGCACAAGCTGGCTGACGCCGGCGTCAAGCAGGACTTCGGCTTCATCACCGCGCAGCGCGGCATGTTCAGCTATACCGGTCTGAGCGCCGCCCAGGTCGACCGGCTGCGCGAGGAATTCGCCATCTACGCCGTGGGCACCGGCCGCATCTGCCTGGCCGCCCTCAACAGCAAGAACATCGACGCGGTGGCGTACGCCATCGCCGCGGTGCTCTGAGCCACCCCCAACGCGTCATCGACTAAGGAAACCACCATGGCCACCGTCACCCTCCAGGGCAATCCGCTGCAACTCACCGGCAACGTGCCCGCAGCCGGCAGCAAGGCGCCGGCATTCAGCCTCACCGACAAGTCGCTCAACGACGTCTCGCTGAAGGACTTCGCCGGCAAGCGCAAGGTGCTCAACATCGTCCCGAGCCTGGACACGCCGACCTGCCAGAAGTCGACCCGGGTTTTCAATGAGAAGGCCTCGGGCCTGGACAACACCGTGGTGCTGGTGATCGCCGCCGACCTGCCGTTCGCCATGAGCCGCTTCTGTGGCGCCGAGGGCCTGAACAACGTCCACACCCTGTCGACCTTCCGCAACCACGCGTTCCACACCGACTACGGCGTGCAGATCGCTGACGGCCCGCTGCGTGGCCTGACCGCCCGCGCCGTGCTGGTGCTGGACGAGAACGACAGCGTGCTGCACAGCCAGCTGGTGGGCGAGATCGCCGACGAGCCTGACTACAGCGCCGCGCTTGCCGCACTGAAGTAAACGGCGCCGCCCCGCGGCGCGCCACCGGCCGCCGCGGCACGCCCCGGGCGGTTACAATCGAAGGCTTTTCTGCAGACAGCCGTCCATGTATCGCTACGACAGTTATGACCAGCGCCTGGTTGACGAACGCGTCGCCCAGTTCCGTGACCAGACGCAGCGCTATCTCGCCGGAGAACTCTCCGAGGACGAGTTCCGTCCCTTGCGCCTGCAGAACGGCCTCTACATCCAGCGTCACGCACCGATGCTGCGTGTGGCCATCCCCTACGGCCACCTTTCTGCGCCGCAGATGCGGATGCTCGCCCACGTGGCCCGCAAGTACGACCGCGGCTACGGGCACTTCAGCACGCGCCAGAACATCCAGTACAACTGGCCGACGCTGGAGTCGATTCCCGACATCCTCGCCGACCTGGCGACGGTCGAGATGCACGCCATCCAGACCTCGGGCAACTGCATCCGCAACATCACCACCGATCAATTCGCAGGTGTGGCGCCCGACGAGGTGATCGACCCGCGCCCGCTGGCCGAGATCATCCGCCAGTGGAGCACCTTCCACCCCGAGTTCGCCCTGCTGCCGCGCAAGTTCAAGATCGCGGTGAGCGGCAGCCTGCAGGACCGTGCGGTGGTGCAGATGCACGACATCGGGCTGGAGTTCTTCCGCGACGACGCCGGCCGCATCGCCGCCCGCGTCTGGGCCGGTGGCGGATTGGGCCGCACGCCGATCCTCGGCACGATGATCCGCGAGCACCTGGAGTGGCAGCACCTGCTGACCTACTGCGAGGCCATCCTGCGCGTCTACAACCGCCACGGCCGCCGCGACAACGCCTACAAGGCGCGCATCAAGATCCTGCTCAAGGCGCTCGGCGCCGAGGAGTTCAGCCGCCAGGTCGAGGCCGAGTGGGTGCACCTGAAGGACAACCCCAACACCATCACCCAGGCCGAGTTCGACCGCGTCGCGGCGTTCTTCGAGCCGCCGGCCTACCGCACGCTGCCAGCGCACGACGCCGGCTTCGACACCGCGCTGGCCAGCGACCCGGGCTTCGCCGCCTGGGTCCGCCGCTGCGTCCACGGGCACCGCCAGCCGGGCTACCGCGCCGTCACGCTGTCGCTCAAGTCCAATGACATCGCGCCGGGCGACGCCACCGACGCGCAGATGGACGCCGTGGCCGAGCTGTCCGAGCGCTACAGTTTTGGCGAGATCCGCGTCTCGCACGAGCAAAACCTGATCCTCGCCGACGTCGAGCTGGGCCAGCTGCATGCGCTGTGGCAGGCCGCGCGCGAGCACGGTCTGGCCACGCCCAACATCGGCCTGCTGACCGACATCATCTGCTGCCCCGGGGGCGACTTCTGCTCGCTGGCCAACGCCAAGAGCATCCCGATCGCGCAGGCCATCCAGCAGACCTTCGACGACCTCGACTACCTGCACGACATCGGCGAACTGGAGCTGAACATCTCCGGCTGCATGAACGCTTGCGGCCACCACCACGTCGGCCACATCGGCATCCTCGGCGTCGACAAGGACGGTTCCGAGTGGTACCAGATCACCATCGGCGGCAAGCAGGGCTCGGACGCCAGCCTCGGCACCGTCATCGGCCCCTCCTTCGCCGCTGACGAGGTGCCCGGCGTCATCACCCGCCTGATCGAGGTCTACGTGCGCGACCGCCACGCCGACGAGCGCTTCATCGACACGGTGCGCCGCTTGGGCGTGGCGCCGTTCAAGGAGCACGTCTACGGCAAGCGCGCCGACAAGGAGGCCGCCGGTGTCTGAGGCGAGCACGCACCGCATCATCGCCGACGGCGCCATCGTCGCCGACGGCTGGACCCTGATGGCGCTGCCGCAGGTCGAGGAAGCCGTACGCAAGCAGGCCGGCAAGGTGGTGCTGTTCCGCCTGACCGGCGAGCAGACCCACACGCCGGAGCAGCTGGCGGCGCTGCAGGTCCCGGCTGGCCGCGTGCTGGTGCCGCTGGCGGTGTGGCGGCTGCAGAAGGACGCACTGGCCGCGCGTGTGGCCGCCGGCGAGATCGGCATCTGCGTCGACACGCACGAGATGGTCGAGGACCTGGTCGAAAGCTGTGCCGACATCAACGCCTTCCCGGTCATCGCCGTGCGCTTCGAGCGCTTCGCCGATGGTCGCGGCTACTCCATCGCCACGCTGTTGCGGACAAGGTACGGCTTCCGCGGCCAACTGCGCGCCGTCGGCGACGTGCTGCGCGACCAGCTGTTCCTGATGAAGCGCTGCGGCTTCAACGCCTTCGACGTACGCGCCGACCGTGACATCGAGGTCGCCCTGGCGGGCCTGCGCGACTTCACCGAGCCCTACCAGGGCGCGGTCGACGAGCCGCAGCCGGTCTGGCGGCGGCACGCGCGCGGCTGACATGTCGGCGGTCTCCATGCTCCGGCCCGGCGCCGGCAACCCCGCGACCCGGCCTGAACTGACGCCGCAGCTCGAGGCCGCCGTGCGCCATCACATCGACGCCGCGCTGCAGACCCTGCGTGCCGCCAAGGCCGAGTTCCCGTCGGTGGCCTTCGCCAACAGCTTCGGCGCCGAGGACATGGTCCTCACCGACCTGATCCTGGCCCACGGGCTGGGCATCGACATGTTCTCGCTCGACACCGGCCGCCTGCCGCCTGAGACCTACACCCTGATGGCCGACGTCGAGGCCCGCTACTCGACGCGTCTGGCGGTGTTCTTCCCCGACTCGGCTGAGGTCGAGGCCTACGTTCGCGAGCATGGCGTCAACGCCTTCTACGGCTCGGTGGACCTGCGCAAGGCCTGCTGCCGGGTGCGCAAGGTCGAGCCGCTGCGCCGTGCGCTGGCCGGCCGCCAGGCCTGGATCACCGGCCTGCGTGCCGCGCAGTCGGCCACCCGCACCGCGCTTGCCCTGCGCGAGCACGACGCCGCCTTCGGCATCGACAAATTCAACCCGCTGGCCGAATGGTCCGAGGCCGAGGTCTGGGCCTACATCCGCATCCACAACGTGCCCTACAACGCACTCCACGACCAGTTCTACCCGAGTATCGGTTGCGCGCCCTGCACCCGCGCCATCGCGGTGGGCGAGGACATCCGCGCCGGACGCTGGTGGTGGGAGGACGCCTCGCTCAAGGAGTGCGGCCTGCACGTCAAGACATCATGAGCACACTTACCCGCCAGACCCTCTCCCACCTCGACTGGCTCGAGGCCGAAGCCATCCACATCCTGCGCGAGGTCGCCGGCCAGTGCGAGCGCCCGGTGCTGCTGTTCTCTGGCGGCAAGGACTCGATCTGCCTGCTGCGCCTGGCCGAGAAAGCGTTCCGCCCGGCGCGCTTCCCGTTCCCGCTGATGCACATCGACACCGGCCACAACTACCGCGAGGTGGTCGATTTCCGCGACAAGCGCGCCGCCGAGCTGGGCGAGCGTCTGATCGTGCGCTCGGTCGAGGACTCGATGAAGCGCGGCACGGTGGTGCTCAAGAGCGCCGATGAGCCGCGCAACAAGCACCAGTCGGTCACCCTGCTGGAGTCGATCGCCGAGTTCGAGTTCGACTGCTGCATCGGTGGCGCCCGCCGCGACGAGGAAAAGGCCCGCGCCAAGGAGCGGATCATGAGTTTTCGCGACGAGTTCGGCCAGTGGGACCCGAAGAACCAGCGCCCTGAGCTGTGGAACCTTTACAACGCGCGCGCCCACCGTGGCGAGAACATCCGCGCCTTCCCGATCAGCAACTGGACCGAGATGGATGTCTGGCAGTACATCGAGCGCGAGGGCCTCGAGCTGCCCAGCATCTACTTCGCGCACCAGCGCGACGTGGTGATGCGTGGCGGCGCGATGATGCCGGTGAACGTGCCGCTGGCCGATGGCAGCGTCATCAACGTGCCGAGACCCGGCGAGGCGGTGGAGAACCGCCTGGTGCGCTTCCGCACCGTTGGCGACATCACCTGCACGGCACCGGTCGAGTCCGACGCCGACAGCGTGACGAAGATCGTCATCGAGACCGCCACCACCACCATCACCGAGCGGGGTGCCACGCGCCTGGACGACCAGACCTCCGAGGCCAGCATGGAGCAGCGCAAGAAGGAAGGCTATTTCTAGCCTATTCATGAATCTATATGTCTAACCTGAACCAAAACATCAGCAGCGGCCACGGCGAACACGCGGACAGCCTGCTGCGCTTCATGACCTGCGGCAGCGTCGACGACGGCAAGAGCACGCTCATCGGGCGTCTGCTGTTCGACACCAAGACCATCCTCGCCGACACGCTCAACCAGATCGAGCGCACCTCGAAGAAGCGCGGCATGGAGGCGGTCGACCTGTCACTGCTGACCGACGGCCTGCAGGCTGAGCGCGAGCAGGGCATCACCATCGATGTGGCTTATCGCTACTTCAGCACCGGCACACGCAAGTACATCATCGCCGACAGCCCGGGCCACGAGCAGTACACGCGCAACATGGTCACGGCGGCGTCCACCGCCAACCTCGCGATCATCCTCATCGACGCGCGCCGCGGCGTGCTGACGCAGACCCGCCGCCACTCCTTCCTGGCCAAGCTGGTGGGTATCCCGCATCTGGTCGTCGCCATCAACAAGATGGACCTGATCGACCACGACCGGGCAGTGTTCGACCGCATCTGTGGCGAGTACCGCGCCTTCGCCGACGAGATCGGTCTGGGTGACGTGCGCTTCATCCCCATGTCTGCGCTGAACGGCGACAACATCGTCGACCGCGGCGAGGCCATGTCCTGGTACACCGGCCCGACCCTGCTGGAGATCCTCGAGACCGCCCCGGCGGCCCATACCGAGCAGGCCGAGGCGTTCCGCTTCCCGGTGCAGTACGTCTGCCGCCCGCAGGCCTCTGACAACCCCGATTTGCACGACTACCGCGGCTTCATGGGCCGCGTCGAGTCGGGTTCGGTCAAGGTGGGCGATCGCGTCACCGCCCTGCCCTCGGGACAGAGCAGCATCGTCAAGCGCATCGAGCTGGGCGCGGTGTCGCTGCCCGAGGCCATCCACGAGCAGTCGGTGTCGATCCTGCTCGAGGACGAGATCGATGTTTCGCGCGGTGACATGCTGGTGCCCAGCGACGAGCAGCCGGTGGTGAGCAAGGACATCGAGGGCATGGTCTGCTGGTTCTCCGAGACGCCGCTGTCGCCGGCGCGCACCTACCTGGTGCGCCACACCACCCGCACCAGCAAGGCCAAGATCGCCGCCATCGACTACCGCGTCGACGTCAACACCCTGGCGCAGGAACCGGTCACCAGCCTGGCGATGAACGACATCGCCCGCATCCGGCTGCGTCTGGCGCAGCCGCTGGCGGTCGACCCCTACGCCGACAACCGCGCCACCGGCGCCTTCATCGTCATCGACGAGTCCACCAACAACACGGTCGGCGCCGGCATGATCGTGTCCACGGGCGCCGGAGCGACCGCCGCCTGATGGGCGGGGCCGAGACCGACCGCCGCGCAGGGCCCGGCCGGGTCTATCTGGTCGGTGCCGGCCCCGGGGCCCCGGACCTGCTGACACTGCGCGCGCTCAGGCTGCTCGAGCAGGCCGACCTGGTCCTCACCGACGCGCTGGTTCACCCCGACACCCTCTCGCTGGCGAGCCGCGCGCAGATCGTCTTTGTCGGCAAGCGTGCCGGCCAGCCCTCGCCAAAGCAGGCCGACATCAACCGCATGCTGGTCGAGGCGGCGCAGCGCCACCGCTGCGTGGTCCGGCTGAAGGGCGGCGACCCGATGGTTTTCGGCCGCGCGCAGGAGGAGATCGATGCGCTGCAGGCGGCCGGCATCGGCTTCGAGGTGGTGCCCGGTGTCACCGCGGCACTGGCCGCCAGCGCCGAACTCAAGCGCCCCCTCACCCAGCGCGCCCGCTCGCGGCACTTCGTCATGGTCACGCCCAAGCACGCCGACGGCAGCCCGGAGAATGACTGGGTGCGGCCGATCATCGACGCCGACGCGGCCGCTGTCTACATGGGTGGCGCCGCCGTGACCGACATCGCCAAGGCGCTGCTTCGGGCCGGACGACCGGCCACCACGCCGGTGATCCTGGCCCGCAACGTTTCGCTGCAGGACGCCGAGTACCTGCGCTCGACACTGTCCGAGGTGGCGGAAGGCAAGCTGCCGGCCGAGGGCCCGGTGCTGATCCTGATCGGCGAGACCTTCGGGGACCCGGCGTGAACATCACCCACGGGCTGGTGTTCGAGCACGCCGCGCCGTCGGCGGTGACGATCGGCAACTTCGACGGCCTGCACCTGGGGCACCAGGCGCTGCTGGCCCGCCTGCGCAGCACCGCCGCCAGCCGCAGCCTGCGGACCACGGTCCTCACATTCGAGCCACACCCGCGCGAGTTCTTCACCCCCGAGCAGGCGCCGACGCGCCTGACCAGCCTGCGCGAGAAATGCGAGCTGCTCGGCGAGATGGGCATCGACCACCTGCACGTGCTGCATTTCGACGCCACGCTGGCGGCGATGAGCGCGGATGCCTTTGTCGAGGGGGTGCTGGTGGACGGCCTGCAGGCACGCCACGTTCTGATCGGCGACGACTTCCGTTACGGCACCCGCCGCGCCGGCGATCTGGCGCATCTGCAGGCGGCCGGCGAGCGGCTCGGTTTCGACGCCACGCAGATGGAGACCGTCCTGCACGGTGTGCAGCGCGCCTCGAGCACGGCGGTAAGGGCCGCGCTGGCGGCGGGCGACATGGCCGGCGCGCGCGACCTGCTTGGCCGCTGGTACGGCATCAGCGGCCGCGTCATCCATGGTGCCAAGCGTGGCCGCACCATCGGCTTTCCCACCGCGAACGTCGAGATCCGCCACAACCGGCCGCCCTGCACCGGCGTCTTCGCGGTGCGGGTGCACGGCATCGGCGACCAGCCCTTGCACGGTGTGGCCAACCTGGGCCGCAAGCCGACGGTCGAGACCGACGCCCCGCTGACGCTGGAGACGCACATCTTTGATTGGCAGGGCGACCTTTATAATGCGCAGCTTCGAGTCGATCTGCTGCACCGGATCCGCGACGAGTGCAAGTTCGAGTCGCTGGAGGCGCTGAAGCAGCAGATCGTTGACGACTGCGCGACCGCGCGCCGTTTCCATGCCGAAAAAGGCGCTGACTGAGCCCGCGTGTTCCGCATCAAGCGTCTCTACATCTCAACAATCAAACAAGAACTTACGGAATAAACCTCATGAGCGCAGTCAAGAAAGCCGTGCTCGCCTACTCGGGCGGCCTCGACACCTCGGTCATCCTCAAGTGGCTGCAGGACACCTACCAGTGCGAGGTGGTGACCTTCACCGCCGATCTGGGCCAGGGTGAGGAACTCGAGCCGGCGCGTGCCAAGGCGCTCAAGTTCGGTATCAAGCCGGAGCACATCTTCATCGACGACCTGCGCGAGGAGTTCGTCCGCGACTTCGTCTTCCCGATGTTCCGCGCCAACACCATCTACGAGGGCGAGTACCTGCTCGGCACCTCGATCGCGCGGCCGCTGATCGCCAAGCGTCAGATCGAGATCGCGCGCGCTACCGGCGCCGACGCGGTGAGCCACGGCGCGACCGGCAAGGGCAACGACCAGGTGCGCTTCGAGCTGGGCTACTACGCGCTGGAGCCGAACATCAAGGTGATCGCGCCGTGGCGCGAGTGGGACCTGCTGTCGCGCGAGAAGCTGTTGGCCTACGCCGAGAAGCACGGCATCCCGATCGAGATGAAGCACAAGCAAGGCGGCAGCCCCTACTCGATGGACGCCAACCTGCTGCACATCAGCTACGAGGGCCGCCACCTCGAGGACCCGTCGGCAGAGGCCGAGGAGAGCATGTGGCGCTGGACGGTGAGCCCCGAGGCCGCCCCCGACGCCGCCGAGTATCTCGACCTCGCCTTCGAGCACGGCGACCTGGTCTCCATCAACGGCAAGAGGATGGCGCCGCACGAGCTGCTCGCCAGCCTCAACCAGATCGGCGGCAAGCACGGCATCGGGCGGCTGGACCTGGTGGAGAACCGCTACGTCGGCATGAAGTCGCGCGGCTGCTACGAGACCCCGGGCGGCACCATCCTGTTGCGTGCGCACCGCGCCATCGAGTCGGTGACGCTGGACCGCGAGGTCGCGCACCTGAAGGACGACCTGATGCCGCGCTACGCCAGCCTGATCTACACCGGCTACTGGTGGAGCCCGGAGCGGCTTGCCATGCAGGCGCTGATCGACCACACGCAGCAGACCGTCAACGGCTGGGTGCGCCTGAAGCTGTACAAGGGCAACGTGATCGTGGTCAGCCGCGACTCGAAGAGCGACAGCCTGTTCGACCCGACCATTGCGACCTTCGAGGACGACGCCGGCGCCTACGACCAGAAGGACGCCGCCGGCTTCATCAAGCTCAACGCGCTGCGCATGCGCATCGCCGAGAACGCGCGCCGCAAGCGCAGCTGAGCGCGCCGCGGCGACTGAGGGAGAGCACCGATGGATGAGCAGACACCCGCCATGCAGGAGAGCGTGCTGGGCATGCCGCTGGCGGATTTCGAGACCCTGCTGACCGAGGTTCTGGTCGCCGGCCTGATCCTCTACATGTGCTACATCATCTGGAAGATCGGGCGGAACTCCAAGGCCGGCCGCTTCGGCATGACGGTGCTGTTTGTCGTGCTCGGTCTGGGCATGCTCGGCGTCGTCGTCAAACCCATCATCGCCAAGGTGCTTGGCATCGGCTAAGCCGCCACCCGCAAAACCACAGAACAAGACCTCCGGAGCCCCTATGAGCCAGTTCAGCAACGTCAGCGTCGACAAGAAAGCCAACGTCTATTTCGACGGCAAGTGCGTCAGCCACACCGTTCACCTGCCCGACGGCACGCGCAAGAGCGTCGGCGTGATCCTGCCGTCCACCCTCACCTTCAACACCGGCGCGCCGGAGATCATGGAAGGTGTGGCCGGCGAGTGCCGAGTGCGGCTCAAGGGCGAGACCGCTTGGACTGCGTACGGCGAGGGCCAGTCTTTCAGTATCCCGGCCGATTCCAGTTTCGACATCGAGGTGCCGCCGGGCGGCGCGTACCACTACGTCTGCCACTTCGGCTGAGGAGACACCCATGCCCTCTTTTGACGTCGTATCCGAGGTGGACAAGGTCGAGCTGCGCAACGCCGTGGAGCAGGCCAGCAAGGAGATCACCGGCCGCTTCGACTTCAAGGGCTCCGATGCGCGCATCGAGCAGGCCGACTACACCCTCACCATGTTCGCCGACGACGAGTTCAAGCTCGACCAGGTCTACGACATCCTGGTCGGCAAGTTCGCCAAGCGCGCCATCGACGTGCGCTGCGTCGAGCGCAAGGACATCGAAAAGGTCAGCGGCAACAAGGTGAAGCAGGCCATCAACGTGAAGACCGGGCTCGACACCGAGCTGGCCAAGCGCGTGGTCAAGATCATCAAGGACAGCAAGCTGAAGGTGACCGCTGCCATCCAGGGCGAGGCGGTGCGGGTGACCGGGGCCAAGCGTGACATCCTGCAGGAGACCATCGCCCTGCTGAAGAAGCAGGTGACGGACTTCCCGCTGCAGTACAACAACTTCCGCGACTGAGCGGTCCACCGACGGCATTGCCCTACGGGATGGCGGTCTCCCGCCAGCTGCTGCGCGTCACCACCGGCGCGGCGTCCGCCGAGCGGCGGATGCGATAGCAGGCCTCGAGGGTGCGTCGCACCCCGTCCGGCGCCGCCGAGGCGATCACCCGCACATATTCGCAGCCGCCCGCGCTGCCGCTGCAGTCGGCGCTCTGGCCTGCCGGCACGGTTCCCAGCAGTTCGATCCAGTAGCCCCCGCTGGTAACACCCGCCGCGCTGGTGTGGGCGCTGCCACGCGCCCAGTCGTAGCTGCTTGGGGAAGGCGCCTGCCGGTTGGCGCACAGGCCGGCCGCGCATCCGGCAGCCGGGAACATCAGCGTCGTCCGCAGACGCGCGGCGGCCTCCACCAGTACGTTTTCGCTCGCGGCGAGTGAACGCGCGGCGTGGACCAAGCCGGCACCGTCCTGCACCCCGCCGCGCACCGCATCCAGCAGCAGGCCGACCATCAGGTGGCAGCTGGCGCCGAGTACCAGCACCAGCGGCAGGGCAAGTCCGGCGGCCGGCGCGCGTTCACGACGCATTGCGCAGCGCGAACACGCCTACCAGCAGCCGTGTAGGCCACGGCCCGCTGCCACCGCGCGCCGGACAGGCGCTGGAGCGGCCACCGGCGAGTACCAGGCAGACCTCGACCGCCCGCACCTGATCCCAGTCCGTCACCGCGGCCGGGTCCTGCCATGCCGTGCCGCCCTGCAGGCGGAAGCGCAGGTGGATGGACTCGATCTGCGAGGCGAAAGCCTGCGCGGTCGCCGGGCCGCTGCCATCCGGGTCGCACATCAGCGACGGTCCGCCAGTGGCCGTGCGCGAGACGAAGATGTGGTTGGTCTGGGTCAGCACCACCGGGTCGCGGGTCGGCTCGACATAGTTCTGCCCCGACGCGCGGTTGCCACCCAGGCAATCGGTCCTGCTCTCGTGGCGGATCTGCAGACGGTCGCCGGCGATGCCCACCGTCTCGGCGCGCAGAGCCGGCCGCAGTGGCGGCACCAGCGGGTGCGCCGCGTCCACCGTGTCGGGCGGCAGCAAGGCCCCGCTCTGGCGGATCTGTGTACCCAGCCAGGCCATCGCGGCCGCTCCGCTGGCGCGAGCCTGCAGTGCCGGCTCGAGCGCCGCCCGGGCACCGCTGACGTGGGCGTTGACGCCCGCTGCTGTGACCGCCAGCAGCCCGGCCAGCGCCAGCGCCACACAGGCATCTGCGAGCATGAAGCCGCAACGGCGGCGATGGCGGTTGCGCAGGCCGCTCAAGGTGCCGCACCAAGGACAACGCAGGTGGCGCCCGGGCACCTGCCGTCCGTGAGCCCGGGCGTGCGCCAGCGCACCTGGACGGAGCCGCCGCCATGGGTGCCCTCGCCGCCTGGCAGTGCCGCTGCGACACGCGCTTGCCAGCCGGCGATATCGTCCGCGGTGCCGCTGGTCAGCATTTCGCGGCGCTCCTCGGCCAGCGCGATGGCGTTCTGGCGAAGTGCCGCCAGGGTGGCCTCGCGCTGCGCCAGCAGCGTGCCACCCAGGCCGGCGCTGGCGACCAGGGCCAGCAGGGTCGCGGCGACGCAGACCTCGAGCATGGCGTGGCCGCCGCAGGGGCGCAGCCGGGTCCGGCGCGGGACGCTCAGGAGCACAGCGCACCTGTGCTCAGTCGTGCGCGGCCGGACGGCGCCAGCGTGACAGTGCGCGAGCGGGCGCCCTTCGCGCAGACCACCCAGCTGCCGCTGGCGAAACCGCCACCCGACTGCACGGCAAAGCCGCGACTCTCGAACACCACGCCCTCCTGCAGAGCCGCAGCCGCGGCCTCGACGCGTACGCCGTCGGGTGCCGGGCCGTAATCGCGACGGTTCTGCCAGCTGCCGTTGTTGCCACGCTGGCTGAGCCAGCCGCCCGACCACTCGCGCCGGGCCACGCAAACGCCGCCGTCGGTGGCACACAGGCGCACCGCCACGCCGCCCCGGATGGCGTCGCCGCGCGCCGAAGCCAGTCCGGCGAGCAGGCGGCTGCTGGCAGCCTGCACGCGCTGCTCGGCGATCCAGCCCATCCACTCGGGGAGCGCGAGCCCGACCAGCAGCGTGGCTATACTCAGGCCGGCAAGCAGCTCCGCCAGCGTGAAGCCCGCGCACTTGATGTGAACCCACCTGCCGCGAATCATCGGCGCCATCCCCTTTGTCGACTGTCGATCCTCCGTTCTCAGGGATTCTCCCGGGCAAGATGCCGCCGGTCATCGGCCAGATGATGGAGCCACGCTGATGCGCGTCGCGGTGATCGGTGCGGGCGTGATCGGCCTGTCCACTGCCCTGGCCCTGCGGCAGCGCGGATGCGATGTTGGCGTGTTCGAATCTGGCGCAGCGGGTCGGGGCTCGTCGTGGGCCGGCGCCGGCATCCTCTTCCCCTTGCTGCCGTGGCACTACGACGCCGTGGTGAATGACTGGTGCCTGCGCGGCATCCGGCTGCAGGCCGGGTGGCAGCAAGGCCTGCATGAATGGAGCGGGATCGACCCTGAGTACCGCGTCACCGGGTTGCGCGTCATCGGTGCTTACGGCAGCGGTCCGGCGGCGTGGCTGCGCCGCCACGTGCAGACCTTCGAGCGCGACGGCGCCGACCTCCTCATCCCCGAGGTGGCGCAGGTGCGTAACCCGCGTCTGGTCGACGCCCTCATCTCCAGCTGTCGCGCCGCTGGCGTTGCCCTGCACGGGGCGCTCGGCAGCGTCGCGCCGCTGGTGCAGGCGGACGCGGCGACCGGCGTGACCTGGGCGGCCGGACACTGGCAGAGCGACGCTGTGGTGATGTGCGCCGGCGCCTGGAGCGGCCAGATCGAGGGTGTGGGGCCGGTGCCGGTGTTCCCGGTGCGTGGCCAGATGCTGGCGCTGCGTGCGCCCGAGCTGCCGCCATCGATGGTCTATGACGACGGGCGCTATCTGGTGCCGCGGAGGGACGGCGTGGTGCTGCTCGGCAGCACCCTGGAGCAGGTGGGTTTCGATGCCGGCACGACGGCCAGCGCCGCGGCGGAACTGCTGGGCTGGGCACAGCGCATCCACCCCGCCTTGGGGCCTGACCGGGTGATCAGGCACTGGGCCGGCTTGCGCCCCGGCAGCCGCCTGAATCATCCGCTGGTCGGGCGGCACGCAACACTCGCCGGGCTGTGGCTCAACACCGGACACTTCCGCTACGGACTGACCATGGCGCCGGCCTGTGCCGAGGCCATCGCCGAGTCGATCTGCCAAACCGCTGGCGCGGGGCGCTGAGGCGCCAAGCGCCGCCAAGTCTTGCCCCGGTCCCCGAATAATGGGACCATCGCCGCCCCGCGGTTTACTTCAGGACGATCCTCATCATGTCGGATCTGGGGCGGCCTTCCCTACTTCAACCGGCAAGCACACAGCTCGAGGTCGACTGGTACGTCGACCCGGCGATCCACCGTAAAGAACTGGATCGTCTGTTCGTCAACGGTCCGAACTATGTCGGCCACCGTCTGATGGTGCCGGAGGTGGGCGACTATCAGGTGCTCGACCAGCTGGGTCGGGGCCAGATGCTGATCCACAACGCCGAAGGCGTACAGCTGATGTCCAACGTCTGCCGGCACCGGCAGGCCGAGATGCTGAGCGGCCGCGGCAACACCTCGCACATCGTCTGCCCGCTGCATCGCTGGACCTACGACACGCGCGGCCAGCTGCTGGGCGCGCCGCACTTTGCCGAGAAGCCCTGCCTGCACCTCGACCGCCAGCCGCTCGAGGACTGGAACGGCCTGCTATTCGCCGGGCCCCGCGGCATCGCATCCGAGCTGGCCGGCATGCAGGCATCGTCCATCTTCAACTTTGACGGCTACGTCCTCGACCACGTCGAGGTCACGCACTACCCGATCAACTGGAAGACCTTCATCGAGGTCTACCTTGAGGACTACCACGTCGTCCCGTTCCACCCGGGTCTCAGCGGATTCGTCGACTGCGAGCGACTGGAGTGGGAGTTCGGACGCAATTTCAGCGTGCAGACAGTGGGCGTCCGGCGCGACCTGAAGCAGCCCGGCAGTCAGGTCTACGGCCGCTGGCACGAGCAGGTGCTGGGCCGTTTCCCCGACGGCATGCCGCCGTTCGGCGCGGTCTGGCTCACCGTCTACCCGAACCTGATGGTGGAGTGGTACCCGCACGTGCTGGTCGTCAGCCACATCCAGCCGGACGGCCCGCTGGCCTGCCGCAACGTGGTCGAGTTCTACTACCCGGAGGAGATCGCGGCCTTCGAGCGCGAGTTCGTCGAGGCGGAACGTGCCGCCTACCGCGAGACGGCGATCGAGGACGAGGAGATCTGCATCCGCATGGACCGCGGCCGACGTGCCCTGCACGCGCGCGGCGTCTCGCAGGTGGGCCCCTACCAGTCGCCCTACGAGGATGGCATGGTCCACTTCCACGAGTACCTGCGGCGCGAGCTTCGCTGATTGGCCTCGGCCTGGATGCTGCTGGCGGGCGCACTGTTCGCCCTGATGGGGCTTTGTGTGCGCCTGGCCTCCGGCACCTTCAGCCAGACCGAACTGGTGCTCTACCGCTCGCTGGCAGGCCTGCTGTTTCTGGCGCCACTGTTGCTGCGGCCTTCTTCGCTGCGGACCGCGCACTGGCAGACGCACCTTTGGCGCGGGCTGGCCGGTGGCACCGCACTCTGGCTGTATTTCTACGCCATCACCCACCTGCCGCTGGCGACCGCCGTCAGCCTCAACTACACCTCGCCGCTGTTCCTCACGCTCTACGGCAGCCGTCACCTCGGCGAGCGCGCCGGCTACCGGCTCAGGCTGGCCCTGCTGGCCGGCTTTGCCGGGGTGCTGCTCCTGCTGCAGCCGGTGCTGACGCCGGATCGCCTGATTCCGGCGGCGGCTGGCCTGGCCTCGGGCGCCCTCGCCAGCCTGGCCTACGTCAACGTGCGCCGGCTCGGACAGGCCGGTGAACCCGAGTGGCGGGTAGTGTTCCTGTTCTCGCTGACCTGCAGCGCTGCCTTCGGACTGCTCGCGGTGTTTGACGGCATCGACGCGCCAGCACCAGGCGACCTGCCGCTGTTGCTGACGCTGGGCCTGAGCGCGACGCTGGCGCAACTGGCCATGACGCGGGCCTATGGCCGCGGCCGCACGCTCGTGGCAGGCTGCCTCTCGTATTCCACGCTGCTGTTTTCGGCGCTGGCTGGTGCGCTGGTGTTGGGCGAGATGCCCGGCCCGCTGGCTTGGCTCGGCATGGCGCTGATCGTGCTGGCGGGGGTGGCCAGCATGGCGCTACCGGCACCCACCGACATTGCCGCGCCGGCTGGCGAGCCCGCTACTGTCGGAATCACCCCGCAACCCGACGCCAACACATCACCAACGCCAGGAGGCATCGCCCGACCATGAGCGCAAGCACCACCCCCACGCCCTTGATCTCCGCGCAAGAACTCGCTGCGCGCATCGGCCAGCACGACCTCCGCATCGTCGACCTGCGTCACGACCTGATGAAGCCCGGTGCCGGCCGCGCCGCGTGGCAGGCCGGGCACATCCCCGGCGCGCTGCATCTCGACCTCGACGTCGACCTGTCGGGGCCCAAGACCGGCCGCAACGGCCGCCACCCCCTGCCCGACCCTTTGGGGTTCGCGCAGGTGCTGGGCGCCGCCGGCATCGGTGACGCCGACCACGTGGTGGTCTACGACGACGCCGGCGGCGCCTTCGCGGCGCGCCTGTGGTGGATGCTGCGCTGGCTCGGCCACGACGCGGTGAGCGTGCTCGATGGCGGCTGGCAGGCCTGGACCGGCGCCAGACTTCCGGTCTCGGTGGATGGGGCTACAGTCGGGTCGACGGTGTTCACGCCGCGCACACCAAGGCCGTGGACGGTGGACGCCGATGCGGTGGCGAGCGGCCTGGCCGACGGCAGCCTGATGGTGGTCGATGCCCGTGCGCCGGAGCGCTTCCGCGGCGAGGTCGAGCCGATCGACCCGGTCGGCGGCCACATCCCTGGCGCCCGCAACCGCTTCATGCGCACCAACCTCGACGAGGGCGGTCGTTTCAAGCCTGCCGCGACGCTGCGTGCCGAGTTCGAGGCGCTGCTGGCGGGTCAGCCGGCCAGCCAGCTGGTCTGCCAGTGTGGGTCGGGTGTGACCGCCTGCCACAACCTGCTGGCCATGGCACACGCCGGCATCGAAGGTGCTCGCCTCTACCCGGGCTCATGGAGCGAGTGGTGCAGCGACCCGGCGCGTCCGGTGGCCAAGGGCGACTGACAAAGCCCCTCGACTTCCGCCCGGCCCCTTGCTCTGCACGGCTCAGGTCAGGGGCACGCCGCGTCCAGCCTGACTTGCCTAGCCCAGCGTGTCCGCCCAGATGTTGCGGGCCCAGGCTTCGGCGTAGGCGCCCTCGCGGTCGTTGAGCGCGGGTGATACGCCAAAGGTGCCCTCCACCACCAGCATGGTCTGCTTCTCGGCGTTGTAGCGGTGCACCGACGCCACGTGCACGGCCTGCGTGTCGTTGACTAAGCTGTAGCAGGTGTTGCCGATCACCGGCTCCGGGTCCGGCTCGCGTCCGTCCAGCAGCGCCGCGATGGCATGCGCGCAGACCTTGGCGTGGCCGTTGGCCATATGCCCCGACTTCGGCATCTGCGGTGCCGCCAGGATCGCGTCGCCGAGCACGTGCACGCCGGGTGCCGCGACCGACTCGAAGCTGCGGTAGTCCACCCCGCACCAGCGGCCGTTGGCGGTGATCAGGCCCGCCATCGACGCCACCGCGCCGGCCCGCTGCGGCGGGATGACGTTGAGCACGTCGGCGCGCTCCTCGCCAAAGCTCAGCCGCGCAGCCCGCCGCCCCGCATCCACCTCCAGCAGCTCCTGGCCGCCGCGGTACTCGACGATGCCTGGCGTCAGCGTGTTCCAGGCGGCCGTGAACAGGCCCTTCTTGGAGACGATGTCGTCGTTGGCGTCGAGCACCAGTACCTTGCTGCGTGGCTTGTGCTGGCGGAAGTACCAGGCCACCTGGCAGGCGCGCTCGTAGGGCCCCGGCGGGCAGCGGTAGGGCGCGCGCGGGATGTGCATGACAAACACGCCGCCATCGGGCATGGCCTCCAGCTGGCGGCGCAGCGCCACCGTCTGCGGCCCGGCCTTCCAGGCGTGCAGCAGGCGCCCGTCGGCCATGCCGGCGGCCAAACCCGGCACCTCCTCGGGCGCGACGTCGATGCCCGGGGCCACCACCAGCCGGTCGTAGCGCAACGTCTCGCCGCGCGCCAGGCGCACAGTGCGCGCGCGCGTATCGATGGCGGTGACCGTGTCGGTGACGCGTTGCACGCCGTGCCGTGCAAGCCCGTCGTATGACTGCGTCAGTGATGCGATGTCACGCGAGCCGCCGAGCACCAGATTGCTGAGCGGGCACGAGACGAAGGCCGGCTCGCGCTCGACCAGCGTGACGCGGGTGCCTAGTGACCACAGGCGCAGGTACTTGGCGCAGGTGGCGCCGGCAAAGCCGCCGCCGATGACCACCACGTGCGGCGCGCTGCGCCCAGCCACCGCGCTGCCTCGGCTGGCACAAGCGGGCAGCAGGCTGGCGGCAGCGGCGGCCCCGCCGGCCAGCAGCAGGCGACGCCGTCCGCGGTCAGCTGCGCTCCGGGCGCTCACGGCTTGGGCCGCGCCGCGAAGACGGCGGCGATACGCGCCAGTTCGGCCTCGCTGAAGCCGCGCGCGTGCTGGTGCATGATGGTCGAGTCGGCCTGGCCGGCACGCTGCCGCAACATAAGCGCCAGCAGCTCGCTGGCGCTACGCCCGGCCAGCGGCGGAAAGCCGCCCACGCTCGCGCCATGGGTTCCGTGGCAGGCGGCGCAGCCGGCGGCCCAGAGCTCCGCCTGCGTGTCCCCGACAGGCCCGGCCAGAGTGGCTGGCGCGGCCAATAGGCCGAAAAGCCCCAAAACAGTGGCAAAAACAACAGGGGGCACCGTCGCCAGTGCCCCCTGCCCTGTCCTCATCGCGACCAATCCGCGACCCCGGATCGAAAGCCGGCCTCAGACCGTCTCGAGGCTCTCCTTCTCCTCGAACTGCAGCCGCACTTCGCCCTTGTCGTCGACGTCGATGGTGACATCGCCGCCGCTCACCAGCTTGCCGAACAGCAGCTCGTCGGCGAGCGCCTTGCGGATGCTGTCCTGGATCAGGCGCGCCATCGGGCGCGCGCCCATCAGCGGGTCGAAGCCGGTCTTGGCCAGGTGCTCCTTGAGCGCCTGCGTGAAGTGGGCCTCGACCTTGCGTTCGTGCAGTTGCGCCTCGAGCTGCATGAGGAACTTCTCGACCACCTGCAGGATGATGTCGTGCGACAGCGGCGCGAACGAGATGATGGCGTCGAGACGGTTGCGGAACTCCGGCGTGAACAGCCGCTTGATGTCGGCCATCTCGTCGCCGGTCGAGGCCGACTTGGTGAAACCGATCGAGGTCTTGGTCAGCGCCTCCGCCCCGGCGTTGGTGGTCATGACGATCACCACGTTGCGGAAGTCAGCCTTGCGACCATTGTTGTCGGTCAGCGTGCCGTGATCCATCACCTGCAGCAGGATATTGAAGATGTCCGGGTGCGCCTTCTCGATCTCGTCGAGCAGCAGCACGCTGTACGGGTGCTTGGTGATGGCCTCGGTGAGCTGGCCGCCCTGATCAAAGCCGACATATCCCGGGGGCGCGCCAATCAGGCGGCTCACCGCGTGACGCTCCATGTACTCCGACATGTCGAAGCGGATCAGCTCGATGCCGAGCGTGTAGGCGAGCTGGCGAGCGACTTCGGTCTTGCCGACACCGGTCGGGCCACTGAACAGGAAGGAGCCGATCGGCTTGGCCGGGTTGCCCAGGCCGCTGCGCGCCATCTTGATGGCTGACGACAGTGCCTCGATCGCCTTGTCCTGGCCGAACACCACGCTCTTCAGGTCGCGTTCCAGCGTCTTTAGCGCGTTGCGGTCGTCGCTGGAGACGTTCTTCGAGGGGATCCGCGTGATGCGGGCGATGATCTCCTCGATCTCCTTGGTGCCGATGACACGCTTCTGCTTGCTCTTGGGCAGGATGCGTTGCGCTGCACCGGCCTCGTCGATGACGTCGATGGCCTTGTCCGGCAGGTGACGGTCGTTGATGAAGCGCGCCGACAACTCCGCGGCCGAGACCAGCGCCGCCTGTGTGTAGCGGATGCCGTGGTGCGACTCGAAGCGGGTCTTGAGACCGGACAGGATCTGCACGGTCTGGTCGACCGTCGGTTCCTCGACGTCGATCTTCTGGAAGCGACGCGTCAGCGCGTGGTCCTTCTCGAAGACACCGCGGAACTCCGCGTAGGTGGTCGCGCCGATGCACTTGAGCTGGCCGCTGGCGAGCGCCGGCTTGAGCAGGTTCGAAGCATCCAGCGTGCCGCCCGAGGCCGCACCAGCGCCGATGAGCGTGTGGATCTCGTCGATGAAGAGGATGGCCTTGGGGTTGTCGACCAGCTGCTTGAGCACGGCCTTGAGGCGCTGCTCGAAGTCTCCGCGATACTTGGTGCCGGCCAGCAGCGCGCCCATGTCGAGTGCGTAGACGGTGGCATCGGCCAGGATCTCCGGCACGTCGTCCTCGACCACGCGCCGCGCCAGGCCTTCGGCGATGGCGGTCTTGCCGACACCGGCCTCACCGACCAGCAGCGGGTTGTTCTTGCGGCGCCGGCACAGCGTCTGGATGACGCGCTCGACTTCCTTCTCGCGGCCGATGAGCGGATCGATCTTGCCGTTCAACGCTTGCTGGTTCAGGTTGACCGTGTACTGCTCGAGGGCGCCATTGGGCGGCGCCTCGGCTTCGGCCTCGGCCTCGCTCTCGGGCTTGGCCGTCGAACCGGCCGGCTGCGTCTTGCTGATGCCGTGCGAGATGAAGTTGACCACGTCGAGGCGGGTCACGCCGCGCTGGTGCAGGAAGTAGACAGCGTGCGAGTCCTTCTCGCCGAAGATCGCGACCAGTACGTTGGCGCCGGTGACCTCTTTCTTGCCCGACGACTGCACGTGCAGGATGGCGCGCTGGATGACGCGCTGGAAGCCGAGCGTGGGCTGGGTATCGACCTCGCCGTCACCGGCGACCTGCGGCGTGTGCTCGGCGACGAACTCGGTCAGCACCTTGCGCAGGTCTTCGAGGTCGGCGCCGCAGTTGACGAGGACCTCGCCGGCCGACGGGTTGTCGATGAGCGCGAGCAACAGGTGCTCGACGGTGATGAATTCGTGGCGTTTCTGGCGCGCGTCCATGAACGCCATGTGTAGGCTGACTTCAAGTTCCTGGGCGATCATGGTCCTAGTTCTCCTCCATCAGGCACTGCAGCGGATGCTTGTTTGAGCGGGCGTGTGACAAAACCTGCTCGACCTTGGTCGCGGCGACGTCTCTGGGGAAGACGCCACAGACGCCTACCCCCTCAGTATGAACCTTGAGCATGACCCTTGTGGCGGTCTCCATGTCCAGGTGGAAAAAACGCTGCAGGACGTCCACCACGAACTCCATCGGTGTGAAGTCGTCGTTCACCAGCAGCACCTTGAAAAGGCGCGGCGGCTTGGCGCGTGCGCGGCGTTCCCTCAGGAGGGCATCGCCAGCACTGCGGGTCTGATTGGACAAGGTATTGCATCCTGTTGGGCGGCCCAACCCCTAATGTAACGTCTGGCGGCCATTTTTCAAGGCTTCGCGAAACATCAATCAGACTGCTCGAGTGGCTGTCGCGAGCAGATTTCGGAGCCTCTGGTTCCCGGCTTTTGTGGTGGACAACGTATAAATTGATATGGAGCACCCTTTTTGCGGCGCTTTCCCTTGACTCAGACTGGCTGACACGCTCAAATGAGCGGGCTTGTCGTCAGCACCCGCGTTGTCCCTGCGCTCTGCCAGTGCGATGTTTGAGGTTGGTTGGTCGCCAAGCAGACAGGTCGTAAAAGACACTCATCAATAAAAGCGCAGGAAGGAGTTTTTAATGGCAACCGGTACCGTCAAGTGGTTCAACGACGCCAAGGGCTTTGGTTTCATCACCCCGGATGAAGGCGGCGAAGATCTGTTCGCGCACTTCTCGGCCATCGACATGGCTGGTTTCAAGAGCCTGAAGGAAGGTCAGAAGGTTCAGTTCGAAGTGATCCAGGGTCCCAAGGGCAAGCAAGCCTCGAAGATCAAGGCAGCCTGATCCGTACCGGATCACGGCAAAGAACCCCGGCGCTGTCCGGGGTTTTTTTACGCCTTGTGACAGGTCTTATATAAGACATAAAATACAGTGATTGTCGGGTCGCCGGTTTGCCGGCAACATCGCTCGCGAGATTCCGGAGTTGTCCCATGACGCAATTCGCCACCGCAGATCTGTGTGACGCCCACGAGGGCGAGGTTGCCGTGCTCGAGCCCATGCTGGCGCACTTTGGCGGCGCGTCGCGGTTCCATGGTCCGGTGCAGACGGTCAAGGTGTTCGAGGACAACGTGCTGGTCAAGTCCGAGCTGTCCAAGCCTGGCGACGGTCGCGTCCTGGTGGTCGACGGCGGCGGTTCCCTGCGCTGCGCCCTGGTCGGCGACCTGCTGGCGCAGATGGCGATCGACAACGGCTGGGCCGGCATCGTCGTGTTCGGCGCGATCCGCGACAGCGGACCGATCGGCGCCATGCCGATCGGCGTGATGGCGCTTGGCACCCATCCCATGAAGAGCATCAAGAAGGGCGCAGGTGATGTCGGCATCGCCTTGACCTTCGCCGGCCAGACCATCCGACCGGGTGTCTGGCTGTACGCCGACGACGACGGCGTGATCCTTGCCGACAAGCCTCTGCACTGAGGCCAGCGCCTTATCGAGTCTGCAGTCCCTACCTTCCAACCAACGCAGTGCAACAGGAGACCGACACATGTCGACCCGTGAGCAACAGATCGCCGCCCTTGAAAAAGACTGGGCCACCAACCCCCGCTGGAAGCTGGTCAAGCGCGGCTACAGCGCCGCCGACGTGGTCCGCCTGCGCGGCAGCGTCCAGCCCGAGTTCACTTACGCCAAGCGCGGCGCAGAGAAGCTGTGGGACCTGGTGAACGGCAAGGCCAAGAAGGGCTACGTCAACGCCTTCGGCGCCATCACCGCTGGTCAGGCCATGCAGCAGGCCAAGGCGGGTGTCGAGGCCGTGTACCTGTCGGGCTGGCAGGTCGCCGCCGACGGCAACACCTCCGAAACCATGTACCCCGACCAGTCGCTGTACGCCTACGACTCGGTGCCGACCATGGTCCGTCGCATCAACAATACCTTCAAGCGTGCCGACGAGATCCAGTGGTCGCGCAACATCAACCCGGGCGACAAGGAGTACATCGACTACTTCCTGCCGATCGTGGCTGACGCTGAAGCCGGCTTCGGTGGCGTGCTGAACGCCTTCGAACTGATGAAGAACATGATCGCCAACGGCGCATCGGGCGTTCACTTCGAAGACCAGTTGGCTGCCGTGAAGAAGTGTGGCCACATGGGTGGCAAGGTGCTGGTGCCGACCCGCGAAGCCTGCGAGAAGCTCATCGCTGCCCGCTTGGCTGCCGACACCATGGGCGTGCCGACCCTGATCCTGGCCCGTACCGACGCTGAAGCTTCGAACCTGCTGACCTCGGACTACGACGACAACGACAAGCCCTTCCTGACCGGTGAGCGCACCCAGGAAGGCTTCTACCGCGTCAAGAACGGTCTTGAGCAAGCCATCAGCCGTGGTGTCGCCTACGCACCCTACGCCGACCTGGTGTGGTGTGAGACCGGCGTGCCGGATATCGGCTTCGCTCGCGAGTTCGCTCAGGCCGTGCACGCCGCCTGCCCGGGCAAGTTGCTGTCGTACAACTGCTCGCCGTCGTTCAACTGGAAGAAGAACCTCAACGACGCGCAGATCGCCTCGTTCCAGGACGAACTCTCGGCGCTGGGCTACAAGTACCAGTTCATCACCCTGGCCGGTATCCACATCAACTGGTACAACACGTTCCAGTTCGCCCACGCCTACGCCCGCGGCGAAGGCATGAAGCACTACACCGAGATGGTGCAGGAACCGGAATTCGCGGCCCGCGATAAGGGTTACACCTTCGTCTCGCACCAGCAGGAAGTCGGTGCCGGCTACTTCGACGACGTCACCACCGTGATCCAGGGCGGCTCGTCCTCGGTCAAGGCACTGACCGGCTCGACCGAAGAAGAGCAGTTCCACTAAGAAACTGCTGCGCGCTGTGAAGTAGCAGCAGCATGTCTCGCAAAAAGGGAGCCTCCGGGCTCCCTTTTTGTTTGTCGGCTTTGCCGCAGCGCAGCGTGAATCTGCCGGCAGACGGGTTTAGGATGAAGCCGTTTTAGATACTTTCCAGTATGTGACGTCGGTCGGGCGTCAGGTGCTGGTCGTGGAGGCGGCATGGCGGTTGCTTCGGTCTCTTTGGGCGGCGGCGTGTCGCGCTTCCTTCCCTGGTTGCTTTGCGGTTTTGCCGCCCTCGCTGCGGCGGTGGGCTGGGGCCTCGATGGTCCGGCCTGGCTGTTGCTCGTTGCGATGCTGGGCGCGTTGCTGTTCTGGCGCGGCATCCTCGACCTGCGGCAGACGCGCCACGCCTTGCTGCGCAACTATCCGGTCAGCGGCTGGATCCGCTTCATCCTGGAAAACTTCCGCCCGGAGATCCGGCAGTACTTCCTCGAATCCGACACCGAGGAGTTGCCCTTTAGCCGCACCCAGCGCGCCATGGTCTACCAGCGCGCCAAGTCGCAGAACGACAAGCGGCCCTTCGGCACCCTCCTCAACCTCTACCAGACCGACGTCGAATGGCTGACGCATTCGGCGCGCCCGGTGCACGCCGACCCGGCCACGTTCCGTGTGCGCGTGGGCGGCCCGGAGTGCCGGCAGCCTTACGAGTGCTCTGTGCTCAACATCTCGGCGATGAGTTTTGGTGCGTTGTCGGCCAATGCCATCCAGGCACTCAACCGCGGCGCAAAGCTGGGCGGCTTTGCGCATGACACGGGTGAGGGCTCGATCTCGGCACACCACCGCGCTCACGGTGGCGACCTGATCTGGCAGGTGGCGTCGGGCTACTTCGGCTGCCGCGACGCCCAGGGCCACTTCGACCCCGAGCGCTTTGCCGCCAACGCCGCCGACCCGCAGGTCAGGATGATCGAGATCAAGCTGTCGCAGGGCGCCAAACCGGGCCACGGCGGCATGCTGCCGGGCGCCAAGGTGAGCGCCGAGATCGCCGCGGCACGCGGCGTGCCACAAGGCGTCGACTGCATCTCGCCGGCGGCGCACAGCGCCTTCGACTCACCGCTGACGCTGATCGACTTCATCTGCCGCCTGCGCGAGCTTTCGGGCGGCAAGCCGGTCGGCATCAAGCTGTGCATCGGCCACCCGTGGGAGTGGTTCGGCATCGCCAAGGCCATCCGCGACACCGGCCGCGGGCCAGACTTCATCGTGGTCGACGGTTCTGAGGGCGGCACCGGCGCTGCGCCGGCCGAGTTCAGCGACCACATCGGCATGCCGCTGCGCGATGGCCTGAGACTGGTGCACAACACGCTGGTGGGCATCGGCTGGCGTGACCGCATCCGCGTCGGCGCCTCCGGCAAGGTGGTCTCGGCCTTTGACATCGCCATGATGCGGGCCATCGGCGCCGACTGGTGCAACTCGGCGCGCGGCTTCATGTTCGCGCTGGGCTGCATCCAGTCACGCTCGTGCCACACCGACCGCTGCCCCACCGGGGTGGCGACCCAGGATGCGCTGCGCCAGCGCGCCCTGGTGGTGCCGGACAAGGCGCAGCGGGTGTGGAACTTCCATCGGCACACCATCGAGGCGATGGCCGAGCTGCTCTCCGCGGCCGGGCTGCACCATCCCCAGGACCTCACCGCCGACCACGTCATGGTGCGCGTCTCGCGCGGCCGCTCGGCGCCGATGTCGTCGATCCTGCCCACCGTGGCGCCCGGTTGCCTTCTGGCCGGCGCCCGCATGCCGATGGACACGCCCAAGGCGTTCATGGCGTTCTGGGAGGCTTCCCGCACCGACCAGTTCGGCTATGACCCGACGCTGGCCAACGCGCCACCGCGCATGCCGGAGACCGCGCGTGTGGTGGAAGACCTGAGCGGGAGGCGCGCCGCCACAGTAAAGTGAGCGCATGAGCCAGAAGCTGCGCGCCGCCGCGCTGGAGTACCACGCCCTCCCGGTCGCCGGGAAGATCTCCGTCGTCCCGACCAAGTCGCTCGACAACCAGCGCGATCTCGCGCTGGCTTACTCCCCGGGGGTGGCAGAGGCCTGCCTCGCCATCGCCGAGGATCCCGCCCAGGCGTCGCGGCTCACCTCGCGCGGCAACCTCATCGCCGTGGTCACCAACGGCACCGCCGTGCTCGGGCTCGGCAACATCGGGCCGCTGGCCGGCAAGCCGGTGATGGAGGGCAAGGGTTGCCTGTTCAAGAAGTTCGCCGGCATCGACGTCTTCGACCTGGAGATCGCCGAGAACGACCCGGACCAGCTGGTTCGCATCATCGCCGCGCTGGAGCCGACCTTCGGCGGCATCAACCTCGAGGACATCAAGTCGCCGGAGTGCTTCTACGTCGAGGCGCAGCTGCGCGAGCGGATGAAGATCCCGGTCTTCCACGACGACCAGCACGGCACCGCCATCGTCGCCGCGGCGGGCTTCATCAACGCCCTGCACTGTGTCGGCAAGCGGATCGAAGATGTGAAGCTGGTGTGCTGCGGCGCCGGCGCTGCGGCGCTGGCCTGCCTCGACCTGCTGGTGCGTCTGGGACTGCCGCGCGAGCACATCTGGGTGTTCGACGCCGCGGGTGTGGTGTGGGAGGGCCGTGGCGAGCTGATGGACCCGATCAAGGCGCAGTACGCGCAGAAGACCGCCGCGCGCACGCTGGATGACCTGATCGAGGGTGCCGATCTGTTCCTCGGGCTGTCTGCCGGCGGCGTGCTCAAGCCGGCCATGGTCAAGCGCATGGCGTCGCACCCGGTGATCTTCGCCATGGCCAACCCGACACCGGAGATCATGCCGGAGGAGGTCCGCAAGGCCCGCAGCGACGCCATCGTCGGCACCGGCCGCAGCGACTACCCGAACCAGATCAACAACGTGCTGTGCTTCCCGTTCATCTTCCGCGGCGCGCTGGATGCCGGCGCGACGACCATCAACGAGGCGATGAAGCTGGCCTGCGTGCGTGCGCTGGCTGATCTTGCCCGTGCCGAGATCCCGTCCGAGGTTGCCGCGGCCTATGGCGCGACCGGGCTGCGCTTCGGCCCGGAATATCTCATCCCGCGCCCGTTCGACCCGCGCCTGCTCGGCGCCATCGCGCCGGCGGTGGCGCAGGCTGCGGTGGACAGCGGCGTGGCGACGCGCGCCATCCCCGACCTCGAGACCTACCGCGAGAGCCTGCAGCGCATGGTCTACCAGACCGGTTCGGTGATGCGGCCGGTGTTTGCCAAGGCGCGGCGCAACCCCAAACGTGTCCTCTACGCCGAGGGCGAGGACGACCGTGTCCTGCAGGCGGCGCAGATCGTCATCGACGAGGGCCTGGCGCGCCCGATCGTGCTGGGCCGGCGCGCGGTGATCGACGGCAGCATCGCCCGGCTCGGCCTGCGCATCCGGTCAGGCGAGGACCTCGAGGTGGTGGAGCCGCTCGACAACCCGGACCACGACCGTGACCTCAAGGCCTACCTGGCCAAGGTGCTGCGGCGCGGCGTGACCGAGGACGAGGCGCGCCAGCACCTGCGCAAGAACACCACGCTGATCGCGGCCATGAGGTTGTTCAGCGGCGGCGCTGACGCCATGGTCTGCGGCACCTACGGCGAGTACCACAAACATCTACTCCAGGTGGAGCGCGCCATCGGGCTGGCGCCGGGCGCCAGGCTGTTCGCCGCCATGAACGTTCTGACGCTGGATGACCGCACGCTGTTCATCACCGACACCTACATCAACCACGACCCCAGCGTGGAAGACCTGGTCGAGATCACGCTGATGGCGGCGCGGCAGGTGCGGCGATTCGCGCTCAAGCCGCGCGTGGCTCTGCTCTCGCACTCCAATTTTGGCCAGTCGCAGCACCCTTCGGCGGTGAAGATGCGCGAGGTGCGTGACCGCCTGCGTGTGCTCGCGCCGGACCTTGAGGTCGAAGGCGAGATGCACGCCGATGCGGCGCTCACCCGCAGCATCCTGCTCAAGCGCATGGCCGAGACGACGTTGCACGACAACGCCAACCTGCTGGTCATGCCCAATCTCGATGCCGCGAACATCGCCTTCGGGCTGGTCAAGGAGACCGCCGGGCACGGCGTGACGGTGGGGCCGATGCTGCTCGGCTCGGCACGCCCGGTGCAGATCCTCACCCACACCACCAGCGTCCGGCGCATCGTCAACATGACCGCAGTGGCGGTGGTGGACGCGGTGGACGCGGCCAAGGCCGGCCACGCCAGCCGATGATCGAGACACTGAACCTGCGTGCCGGCGCAGCAGTGCATGCGCTGCTCTGGCTCGGCTGACGGTCAGGACCCCGGTGCCCCGCCTCATCGCCCTCAACAAGCCCTTCGGCGTGATCTGCCAGTTCAGCCGTGACGGTGACCGGCCGACGCTCGCCGACTTCGTGCGCGTCAAGGAGGTGTACCCGGCCGGACGCCTGGATACCGACAGTGAGGGGCTGCTGCTGCTCACCGACAGCGGGCCGTGGCAGGCGCGCATCAGCCAGCCGCGCCACAAGCTGCCGAAGACCTACCAGGTGCAGGTCGAGGGCGTGCCGGACGATGCTGCGCTGGCGCGTCTGGCTGCCGGCGTGGCGCTGAATGATGGCCAGACCCTGCCCTGCGCCGTACGGCGCATCGACGAGCCGGACTGGCTCTGGCCGCGCGACCCGCCGATCCGTGCCCGCGCTGCCATCCCGACCAGCTGGATCGAGCTCGTCATCACCGAGGGCCGCAACCGGCAGGTGCGGCGCATGACCGCCGCGGTCGGTCACCCCACCCTGCGCCTGATCCGCGTCGCCGTTGGCCCCTGGTCGCTCGACGGCCTGCGGCCCGGCGAGTGGCGCGAGGTCGATGGCGCGGTTCTGGGCGCTGGAGGTGTCGCGCGCGAGCCCAAGCCTGTTGCCAAGCGCAGCGGCGCCAGGCCAGGCGGCCCCCGGTCAGACACGCCCAGGCGCCATGGCTCGAAGCCCACTGGCTCCGGGTCCACCGGCGCGAAGCCAGACGCGGCCAGGCGAGAACGGCATGGCGGGAAGGCCACCGCGACCTCGGCGCGGAAGCCGGGCGGCAAGCGTTAGAATCGGCAGCCGCACGCGGCGACGCCAGAATCTGGCGTCACCGCCGCTACCCGCCCGCCAAGATCCCACCGAAGTTGCCCGCGTTCCCCACCCATGATCTGGACACCCCACGTCACCGTCGCTGCCGTCGTCGAGCATGAAGGCCGCTACCTGCTGGTCGAGGAGCGCAGCGATGGCCGCGTCGTCTTCAACCAGCCAGCGGGCCACCTGGACCCCGACGAGTCGCTCACCGACGCGGTGATCCGGGAGGTGCGCGAGGAGACCGGTCGCGTCTTCACGCCGGAGGCGCTGACCGGCATCTACCTGTGGACGCACCCGGCGGGCGAGACCTTCCTGCGCGTCGCCTTCTGCGGCAGCGTGGGCGAGCGGCTGCCGGGCTCGGTGCTGGACACCGAGATCATCGACGCGCGCTGGTTCACGCTGGCAGAGATCGAGGCCATGCACGGGCAGCACCGCAGCCCGCTGGTGGCGCGCTGCATCCACGACCATCGCGCCGGCGCGCGGCAGCCGCTGGACGCGCTGCACCGGGTCGGCCAGGACGGACGAGACCTGCTGGCCCGCATCGCCAGCGGGTGTTCCGGAGGTTCTGGCGGCGCCGCCGGCGCGGGGTCCTCCACTTGAGCGCGACCCCCACTGTTGTTGTCGGTCTCTCCGGCGGCGTCGATTCGTCCGTCGCCGCGCTGCTGCTGAAGCAGCAGGGCTACAACGTGATCGGCCTGTTCATGAAGAACTGGGCCGATGACGACACCGAGGAGTACTGCTCCTCGCGCCAGGACCTGATCGACGCTGCCGCGGTGGCCGACCGTCTGGGCATCGAGATCGAGGCGGTGAATTTTGTCGAGGAGTACCGCGAGCGCGTGTTCCGCTACTTTCTCGACGAGTACGCCGCAGGGCGCACGCCCAACCCTGACATCCTCTGCAACAGCGAGATCAAGTTCCGCGCCTTCCTCGAGCACGCGATGAGCCTGGGCGCCGACCACATCGCCACCGGGCACTACGCCGGCGTGCGGCAGGTCGACGGCCGCTACCAGTTGCTCAAGGCCGAGGACGGGAGCAAGGACCAGAGCTACTTCCTCTGCCGGCTAAACCAGGCGCAGCTTTCAAAGACCTTGTTCCCGCTGGCCGACCTGCGCAAGACCGAGGTGCGTCGCATCGCCGCAGAGCAGGGCCTGGCCACCGCCGGCAAGAAGGACAGCACCGGCATCTGCTTCATCGGCGAGCGCAAGTTCCGCGAGTTCCTCGAGCGCTACCTGCCGCGTTCGCCGGGGCCCATGGTGACACCGGACGGCACCGTGATCGGCGAGCACATCGGCCTGCCCTACTACACCATCGGCCAGAGGCAGGGCATCGGTGTGGGTGGGCAGCGCGGCGGCAGCGGCGAGCCCTGGTTCGTGGTGGCCAAGGACATGGCGGCAAACACGCTGACGGTGCTGCAGGGGCACGAGCATCCGCTGCTGCACAGCGGGCGTCTGCAGGCTGGTGATGCGCACTGGATCGGCGACGAGGCACCCCAGCTGCACTGGGTCTACGGTGCCAAGACGCGCTACCGACAGCCGGATGCACCGTGCAGCCTGTCGCGGCTCGACGGCGGCGGGTTCACGGTCGACTTCGCCGCGCCGCAGTTCGCGGTGACGCCCGGTCAGAGCGTTGTGATCTACGAGAGCCGGGTCTGCCTGGGCGGTGGGATCATCCAGGCGGCGGTCTGAATCCTGGCGGGCTGGCCCGCTAGGGGTTGCTAGGCGTCCTGGCCGCCGGCTTGATCGAATCCAGCACGCGCCGCCCCAGCGAACGCGGCTCCTCGCCCCGCGTCACCGCTGCGTATTCGGTGTGGCCGCGCTTGAGCGCGAGGTCCTCGGCGCGGTCCTGGTTGACGTTGCGCAGCGCGGGGTCGGCGCCGCCGCTCATCAGCACCTTCGCGACGTCAGGCACGCCCGACATCGCGCCCATCATCAGCGGTGTGGTGCCGTTGGCCGAACGGGCGTTGGGCTTGGCGCCAGCCTGCAGCAGGCGCGCAGCGATGCGGGCGTCGCCCTGGTGGGCGGCGTAGTGCAGCGGCGTCCACGGCGCTGCCGGGTTGTCGATCAAGGCCTCGCGTTCGATCAGCATCTCGACGCAGGGCTCGCAGCGACTCCACGCGGCCAGCATCAGTGGCGTCTCGTTGCGGACGTTGCGCACGTTCACGCGCGCCCGCGCACGCAGCAGCAGGTCGGTCATGGCTGCGTCCTTCTCGCGCACGGCGAGCATCAGCAGCGTGTTGCCCTCGGCGTCGGTGGCCTCGACGTCCGCCCCGCGTGCCAAAAAAGTCGCAACCTCCTTCACCTTGGCGTTGCGTACGGCGACGATGACGTCGTCGAAGGTGAAGCTGCGCTCGCCGAACAGCGGTGCCGCCGCGACCAGCAGCATCGCGGCAAGGCTCATGTCGCGGCCTTCAGGAATACGCGCTCGAAGTTAGTGGTGGTCGCCTCGGCGATCACCTCAGGCGCGACCCCGCGCAGCTGCGCGATGAACTCGGCCACATGGCGCACCCATGCGGGCTGGTTGGTCTTGCCACGGTGCGGTACCGGCGCCAGGTAGGGCGAGTCGGTCTCGACCAGCATGCTTTGCAATGGAATCGTCCGCGCCACCTCCTGCAGGTCGCGCGCGTTCTTGAAGGTGACGATGCCGGAGAACGAGATGACGAAGTTCATGCCGATGGCGGCATCCGCCACCGCCTGGCTCTCGGTGAAGCAGTGCATGACGCCGCCCACCTCGGCCGCGCCCTCTTCTTCCATGATGCGCAAGGTGTCGGCGGATGCCTGGCGCGTGTGGATGACCAGCGGCTTGCCCAGCCGCCGCGCGGCGCGGATGTGGGTGCGGAAGCGCTGGCGCTGCCACTCCAGATCGCCGCTCAGGCGGAAGTAGTCGAGACCGGTCTCGCCGATCGCAAGCACGCGCGGGTGGTCGGCCAGACGCACCAGGTCTTCGACGCTGGGCTCGGCCGTGTCCTCGTAGTCGGGGTGCACGCCCACCGTGGCCCACAGCTGCGGGTGCCGTTCGGCCAGCGCGATGACGCGCGGCAGGTCGGGCAATGTCACCGAGATGCACATCGCACGCTCCACGCCAGCCTCGGCCATGCGGGCGAGGATGCCGTCGAGGTCGGCGGCGAGGTCGGGGAAATCGAGGTGGCAGTGCGAGTCGACGAGTCTCATGCGGCGGTGCGTGCTGGAGGAAAGAGTTCGGCGCGGTATTCCAGCAGGATGTCGGCGACTGTCAAGCCCGCGATCAGCGGGTGCCCGGCATGCCGCTGCCATTCGGCCAGGCGGCGGCCCATCTGCAGCAGGCCCTGCAGGTCGGCGTGCGCGGCCACGCGTGCCAGTTCGGCTGCCCGCGACGGCAGGAATCGGGGCTGACCACCGGCTCGCACGCGCGCCAGGTCGTGCACCCAGCGCGACAGCACGTCGAGCGCCGCCGCCAGGCCGAGCCCAGAGATGCGGCTGGCTGCCGGGACGCCGATGCGCTCGCCACGTGCAAGCGCATCGATCAGCGCGCGTTGTGCCGGCCAGCTGGCGCGTGCCAGGGTGTCTGGTGCCGGGTCGCGCAGGAAAGCCGCCAGTTCGGCTTCCACACCCTCTGCAGGCGCCGCGGCCGCGTCGGTGGCCACCACGCGCACCTGCAGGCAGCGGCTGCGGATGGTCGGCAGCAGGCGCATCGGGCGGTGGCTGATGAGCAGCAGCACGTTGCCGGGCGGCGGCTCCTCGAGCACCTTGAGCAGGGCGTTTGCGGTGGCCGGGTTCATCGCCTCGGCGGGCTGGATGATGCTGACTCGCATCGCGCCATGGTGCGGGCTCAGGGCCAGGGTGGCTATGAGCTGGCGCACGGCCTCGACGCGGATCTGCACCGACGCCTTGCGCCCGGCCGGCTCGTCGGCCTCTGCCGGGCTCAGCCACAGCAGGTCCGGGTGGTTGCCGGCCGCCAGCAGCCGGCAGGCGCTGCATTCGCCGCAGGCGCCGCCGTTGGCCGCGGGCTGGTCGCAAAGTAGCCCGGCGGCGAGTGCGCCGGCCAGCCCGGAAAGGCCGGAGCCCTCGCTGCCGGTCAGCAAGAGCGCGTGCGGGAAGGCATGCCGGGCCACCAGCAGGCTGTCGCTGCGCTCGGTCAGGTCGGCCTGCAGCGCGGCTCGCGGGTCGATGGCGCGGCCGAGCAGGCTTGGCGGGGCGTCGGCCTGACTCACGGCAGTCGAGCCTCTACTGCCTGCAGCAGGGCGGCGGTCACGCTGTCCATCGGCTGGCCGGCGTCGAGCACGACAAAGCGCTCGGGTTCGGCATGCGCAAGGTCCAGATAGCCCTGCCGCACCCTGGCAAAGAAGTCCTGCTGCTCGCGCTCGAAGCGGTCCGGCGACTTGAGGCCCTCGAGGCGCGCCTTGCTCACGGCCGGTGGCACGTCGAACAGCACGGTGAGCGCCGGGCGCGTGCCGGCCTCGACCTTGTCTGCGAGGGCGCGCAGTAAAGCCATGTCGACGCCGCGGCCGGCACCCTGATAGGCCATCGTCGCGTCGGTGAAGCGGTCGCACAGCACTACCCTGCCCGCCTGCAGCGCTGGCCGGATGACGCGATCCAGATGCTCGGCGCGTGCCGCGAACATCAGCAGCACCTCGGTGACCACGTCGACCGGCTGGTGCAGCACCCACTCGCGGATGGACTCGCCCAGCGGCGTGCCGCCGGGTTCGCGCGTCAGGCAGACGTCGAGGCCGCGCCCCGACAGGTGCTGATGCAGGCGCGCGATGTGCGTGCTCTTGCCGGCGCCATCGATGCCCTCGAAGGAGATGAACAGGCTGCCCATCAGCGCGTCCTCTTGACCAGTTGCCGTACCGCCACATTGTGCTGCTCGAGGGTGGCGGAGAACGTGTGCCGGCCACCGCCCGCGGCAACAAAATACAGCGCGTCGGTCTTCGCTGGGCGGGTGGCCGCTGCCAGAGCTGCGCGTCCGGGCATGGCGATCGGCGTTGGCGGCAGCCCGGTGCGGGTGTAGGTGTTCCACGGCGTGTCGCGTGTCAGGTCGGCCCGGGTGAGGTTGCCGTCAAAGGATTCGCCGAGACCGTAGATCACCGTCGGGTCGGTCTGCAGCAGCATGCCGCGGCGCAGGCGGTTGCCAAAGACACCGGCGATCAGCGGGCGCTCGTCGGCGACGCCGGTCTCCTTCTCGACGATCGAGGCCAGGATCAGCGCCTCGGCGGGGCTGCGAACCGCCACGTCCGGGCTACGCTCGGCCCACGCGGCGGTCAGCGCCTCCTGCATGGCACGGTAGGCCATGCGCAGCACGACGCGATCGGCGGTGCCGTGGCTGACGATGTAGGTGTCCGGCAGGAAGCGGCCCTCGGCGCGCGCGCCCGGGGCCCCGAGTTCCGCCATGATCTCGGCCTCGCTCAACCGGCCGGTCTCGTTGCGCAGGCCACTCTCGGCCGCGAGTGCCGAGCGCCATTGCGAGAAGCGCCAGCCCTCGACCAGGGTGATGGCGACCTTTACCGTGTCGCCACGCACCAGCTGCTCGAGCAGGCGGTATGGCGTGGTCTCAGGTTCGATGTGGTAACGGCCGGCCTTGATGCTGCTGCCGAGACCGGTGAGCCGCCCGAGCACCCAGAACGGCACCTCGAGCGAACCGATGCCCTGCCCCGCCAGCGCCTTCGCCACAGAGCGCTGGCTGCCCTGCGGGATATCGACCGTGATACCGCCTTCGCCGATGTCATAGCTGCTGTTCGCGTACCACAGCAGCCACGCCGACAACACGATTCCAAAAAACGCCGACAGCCGCAGGAGGCGGTGCCAGATGGGCGGGCGGGCGCCGCCCGCAGGCGCGCGTGGCTTCACCGCTGTTGCGGCTGCCAGTCGCAGAAGAGGCTGCTGGCCAGCCTCTGAGCGACGCTGCCGGCGGGAAACGCGCGGCCATCGATGGACGTGACCGCGCGCAGCCCGATCACGCTGTTGCAGACCCAGACCTCGGCGGCCGTGGTCAGGCTGCCGAGCGAGAAGTGGCCGATGACCACGTTGGCACCCTCGCGTCGCAGAGCGTCGAGGATGCGCGCACGCTGTCGACCAGACACGCCGGCCCGGTTCAGCGCGGGCGTGAAGACGGTATCCCCCGAGTGCCAGAACAGGTTGCCCATGGTGCTCTCGACAACCTCACCGGACTGGCCGAGCAGCACGCCGTCGTCGATCGCGGGATCGTCCCATTCGGCGCGCGCCAGCACATTCTCCAGACGGTTGAGGTGCTTGGTGCCGGCCAGACGCGGCTGGTAGCCCAGGCGCAGCTCGCAGACGCGGAGGGTGTAGCCGGCATCCCAGGCCCGCAGTTCCGGTGCTGGGCCAGCCGAGACGTAGAGCGAGGGCTGGACACCGACCGGGGGGCGGTAGCCCCTGGGGCCGATGCCGCGGGTCACGGTCACGCGGATCACTTGTTCGGGATAGGCGCACGCGGCACTCGCGCTTGCGATGGCACCGTCGAGCTCGGCTTGAGCCGGCGGCTCGATGGCGAGCGCTGCGCAGTCCTTGGCAAGCAGCGCGTACTGGGCCTCGCGGTCCCAGATGCCCGAACTGCCACGCCGGAAGGTACGAAAGACGCCGTCGCCGTAGAGCAGGCCGCGGTCTGACCCGATGACAGCCAAGCTTGGGGTCTCGCGTCCGCTGGCCACGCCCTGCCCGCGGCCTTCCGCCTCAGACCTTGCGGAAGGCGAGCGTGCCGTTGGTGCCGCCGAAGCCGAAGGAGTTGGAGAGCGCGAGCCCGATCTTCATCTCGCGGGCGACATTCGGCACGAAGTCGAGGTCGCACTGCGGATCCTGCTCGTGCAGGTTGATGGTCGGCGGCGCGACCTGGTGATGGATCGCCATCACGCTGTAGACCGCCTCGACCCCACCGGCGGCGCCAAGCAGGTGGCCGGTCATGGATTTTGTCGAGCTCACCGCGACCTTGTAGGCATGGTCGCCCAGCGCGCGCTTGACGGCGATCTGCTCGGCCACATCGCCGAGCGGCGTCGAGGTGCCGTGTGCGTTGATGTAGTCGATCTCATCCACGTTCGCAGAAGCATTGCGCAAGGCATTGATCATGCAACGAGAAGCGCCTTCGCCATCTTCGCAGGGTGCGGTGATGTGGTTGGCGTCGCCGCTCATGCCGTAGCCGGCCAGTTCGCAGTAGATCTTCGCGCCACGCTTCTTCGCGTGTTCGTATTCCTCGAGCACCAGCACGCCGGCGCCCTCGCCCATGACGAAGCCGTCACGGCCGATGTCCCACGGCCGCGAGGCGGTGGCGGGGTCGTCGTTGCGGGTCGACAGCGCACGAGCCGAGGCGAATCCGGCGATGCCCAGGGCGCAGATGGCGGCCTCAGCGCCACCAGCGATCATCACGTCGGCGTCGCCGTACTCGATGATGCGTCCGGACTCGCCGATGCAATGGGTCGCCGTGGTGCAGGCCGTGACCATCGCCAGGTTCGGCCCCTTGAAGCCGAACTGGATGGACAGGTTGCCGGAGATCATGTTGATGATCGAGCCGGGGATGAAGAACGGCGAGACCTTGCGCGCACCGCCTTCCAGCAGAACGTTGTGCGTGTCTTCGATGAGCGGCAGGCCGCCGATGCCTGCGCCGATGTTGACACCGACGCGGGTCGGGTCGGCGAGCGGCGTGTCCAGCCCGGCGTCCTTGACGGCCTCGATGCCGGCAGCGAGTCCATAGTGGATGAAGGTGTCCATCCGCCGCACTTCCTTCGGCGAGATGTACTGGGTGGGATCGAAGCCCTTCACCTCGCCGGCGATCTGGCAGGACATGCCGGATGCGTCGAAGCGGGTGATGCGGGTGATGCCGGAACGACCGGCGCGGATCGAGTCCCAGTTCTCGGCAGCGTTGTTGCCGATGGGAGAGACGATGCCGATTCCGGTAACGACGACGCGACGGCGGGACACTCGGTTCTCCGGGGTCATGCGGCCGCGGCGGTTGCCAACGGCCGGAGTTGTGGCGCGGCCGGCAAGGGCCGCGCGGTGTTACTTGAGGTGGGCCGAGACGTAGTCGATGGCCTGTTGCACCGTGGTGATCTTTTCGGCGTCCTCGTCCGGGATCTCGCACTCGAACTCTTCCTCGAGGGCCATCACCAGTTCGACGGTGTCCAGCGAGTCGGCTCCGAGGTCGTCGACGAATGACGACTCGTTCTTGACCTCCGCTTCGCTCACGCCCAGCTGCTCGGCGACGATCTTCTTGACACGCTGTTCGATGTTTTCCATCTGATCTTCCATCCTCATTGACAGGGGGCGGCTGGCGGTGCGACTCGATCCGGCAGCCTGGCGGCCCTCCTCAGGCCGGTGCGAATACTACCAAAAAACAGTTTCGAGCCTATTTCTCAACGCCGGAATGAGCGCCGGGAAGGTTTCCCATCAGGCCATGTACATACCGCCGTTGACGTGCAACGTCTCACCCGTAATGTATCCCGCTGCGGGCGATGCAAGGAAGGCGACTGCGGCGGCGATATCTTCCACCTGGCCCAAGCGTCCGGCCGGGATGTTGCCGAGCAGGCCCTCGCGCTGTGCGTCGGACAGGGCCCGCGTCATGTCGGTGTCGATGAAGCCGGGTGCCACGCAGTTGACGGTGATGCCACGGCTGCCGACCTCGCGCGCCAGCGACTTGGAAAAGCCCGCCACCGCGGCCTTGGCCGCCGAGTAGTTGGTCTGGCCGGCGTTGCCGGCGTGGCCCACCACCGAGGTGATGTTGACGATGCGCCCGTAGCGCGCCTTCATCATCGGCCGGATGACGGCCTTGGACAGGCGGAACACCGGCGTCAGGTTGGTGGCGAGGATCTCGTCCCACTCCTCGTCCTTCATGCGCATGAGCAGGTTGTCGCGGGTGACACCGGCATTGTTGACCAGTACCGTCAGCGCGCCCTCCTTCGCCTCGATGTCGGCCAGCAGCGCTTCGACCGCGGCAGCATCACGCACATCGAGCCTGGCGCCGCGGCCGTTCAGCCCAGCGGCCTTCAGCGCGGCACTGATCGACTCGGCACCGGTGTCGGAGGTGGCGGTGCCGACGACCTGCATTCCGGCCCTGGCCAGCGCGTGCAGGATGGCCTGGCCGATGCCGCGGCTGGCGCCGGTGACAAGGGCAACGTGTTGGTTATCGGACATGTCAGCCTCCCAGCAGCTGGTCGAAGGTGGCGCGGTCGCTCAGCGCCAGGCACTCGGCCTCGGTGGCGATGCGCTTGTTGAGGCCGGTCAGCACCTTGCCGGGGCCGCATTCGATGATGCGCGTCACACCCTGAGCGGCAATGTCGGCCACGGTGGCGGTCCACGGCACCGGCGAATACAGCTGCCGCGCCAGCGCGTCGCGGATGGCGGCGGCATGGCTGTGGGCGGCGCGGTCGGCGTTCTGCACCACCGGGAAGCATGGCGCCGCCAGTTCGATGCCCTGCAGATGCTCGCCGAACGCCTCACCCGCGCCCTTCAGCAGCGAGCAATGGCTGGGCACGCTCACCGGCAGCGGCAGCGCGCGCTTGGCGCCCTTGGCCTTGGCGATCTCGCCGGCGCGGCTGACCGCCTCGGCGTGACCGGCGATCACCACCTGGCCGGGGCCGTTGAAATTGACCGCCTCGCAGACCTGGCCCTGCGCCGCCTCGGCGCAGGCGGCGATCACCGCGTCGTCGTCGAGACCGAGCACCGCCATCATCGCCGTGGCCTGTCCGGCAACGGCGTCCTGCATCAGCGTTGCGCGCACCCGCACCAGCGGCACCGCGGTGGCGAAATCGATCGCGCCGGCGGCGGTCAGCGCGACCACCTCGCCGAGGCTGTGCCCAGCCGCGACCACGGGTGTGGCGCCGCCACGCGCCTGCCAGGCGCGCCAGAGTGCGATGCCGGCGGCGAGCACAGCGGGCTGGGTGTTGATGGTCTGGTTCAGGTCCGATTCGGGGCCCTCGGTGACCATCTTCCAGAGGTCGAAGCCGAGCGCCACGGAGGCCTCGTCAAAGGTCTGGCGCACCTCGGGCAGGTCGGCGAAGGCGTTCATCATGCCGACCGACTGTGAGCCCTGGCCGGGGAAGACGAAGGCGAGCGTCATAGGGGTGTCTCTCGGGGTTTCGGGTGGTTCGATTGCGGGTGTGGGTGCAGGCGCGGCGGCGGCCCTACGATCGGAGGCTAGTAGCGCACCAGCGCCGAGCCCCAGGCGAAGCCGGCGCCGATGCCTTCCATCAGCACGGTCTGACCGCGGCGGATGCGGCCGTCGCGCACCGCGACATCCAGCGCCAGCGGTATCGATGCGGCGGAGGTGTTGCCGTGCTGCGCGACAGTGGTCACGACACGCTCCATCGGGATCTTCAGGCGCTTGGCGGTGGACTGGATGATGCGGATGTTGGCCTGGTGCGGGACCATCCAGTCGACGTCCTCGCCGCTCATGCCGTGCGCGGCCAGGGTCTCCTGGGCGGTGGCGGCGAGTGCCTCGACGGCGAATTTGAACACCGCCTGGCCGTCCATCTCGATGAACGGGTTGCCGCGCACCTGGCCGGCCTCGAGCACACCGGGCGCCTTGAGGATGGGCATGTGGCGCCCGTCGGCGTGCAAATGGCAGCCGATCACGCCGGGCTCGGTGGCAGCCTCGAGCAGCACGCAGCCGGCGCCATCGCCGAACAGCACGCAGGTGCCGCGGTCGTTCCAGTCGATGATGCGCGACAGCGTCTCGGCGCCGATCACCAGCGCCTTCTTCACCATGCCGCTGCGGATCATCGCGTCGGCGGTGGCGAAGGCGTAGATGAAGCCGCTGCAGACCGCCTGCACATCGAAGGCGGCGCAGCCGTTGGTCACCCCGAGCCCGGCCTGGACGATGCAGGCGGTGCTGGGGAAGGTCATGTCCGGGGTGGTGGTGGCGACTACGATCAGGTCAAGGTCGTCGGGCGCCCATCCGGCCGTCGTCAGGGCCTTGCGCGCGGCGGCGAGAGCGAGGTCGCTGGTGCGCTCGGCGTCGTTGGCCAGGTAGCGCTGCGAGATGCCGCTGCGCGAGACGATCCACTCATCGGTGGTGTCGACGCGGGTCGCGAGTTCCTGGTTGGTGACGGCGCGGTCCGGCAGGTGCGAGCCGGTCGCGGCGATGCGGGAAAAGGTCATGCGTCGACTGGAGTGAGTTTCTCGACGTGGGCGGTGATGCGCTCGATCAGGCCGTGGCGGGCTTCCTCGGCGGCGCGTTCGAGCGCGCAGCGAAACCCGAGTATATCGGCCGAGCCGTGGCTCTTGACGACGATCCCGCGCAGGCCGAGCAGACTGGCGCCGTTGTAGCGGCGATGGTCGACACGCCGGCGGAAGGCGTTGAGTACCGGCCAAGCCAGCAGCGCCGCGAGGCGTGTGAGCCAGCTGCGACCGAATTCCTCACGCAGGAAGGCGCGCAGCATCTGCGCCAGGCCCTCGGATGCCTTGAGGAAGACGTTGCCGACGAAGCCGTCGCAGACCACCACGTCGACCGCGCCACGGTACACGTCGTTGCCCTCGACGTTGCCGGCAAAGTTGACCGGACTGCTGCGCAGCAGCGCGGCGGCGCGCTTCACCGCCTCGTTGCCCTTGATGTCTTCGGAGCCGATGTTCAGCAGCCCGACGCTGGGCGAGGGCTTGTTCTCGGTGGCGGCGACCAGGGCACTGCCCATGATGCCGAACTGGAGAAGATGCTCGGGGCTGCAGTCGACGTTCGCGCCGAGGTCGAGGATGCAGACCGCACCCTTCTGCGTCGGCATCATGCTGGCGATGGCGGGCCGGTCGATACCTGGCAGGGTCTTGAGGACGAATCGGGCGGTGGCCATCAGCGCGCCGGTGTTGCCGGCGCTGACGCAGGCTTGGGCCGCGCCCTCGTGGACGAGGTCGATGGCGATGCGCATCGACGAGTCCTTCTTGTTGCGCATGGCCAGGGCCGGCGCCTCGTCCATCTCGACCACCTGGGTGGTGTGGCGGACGCTCAGGCGGTCATCGGGGCTGGTCCGGTGACGGCTGAGGGCTTCGAGGATGGCCGGCTCGTCGCCCACCAGGATGACGCGGTCACCCCGGGCCTTTCGCAGGAATTCAAGCGCCGCCGGGACGGTCACGGCCAAGCCGTGGTCGCCGCCCATGGCGTCGATCGCCAGCGTCACCGACATACTGGCGCTGCTCCGGGTCGCCCCGGATGACATCACTCGTCGTTCTTGGTGCGGACGACCTTGCGACCGCGGTAGAAACCGTTCGGCGAGATGTGATGGCGCAGGTGGGTCTCGCCGGTAGACGGCTCGACTGCCAGCGGCGGGTTGGTGAGGAAGTCGTGCGAGCGGTGCATGCCACGCTTGGACGGGGACTTCTTGTTCTGTTGGACGGCCATTTCTGCTTCTCCCTATCGTGCCCCGCATCGCTGCGGGGCAAAGTTTCAATCCTGACGGTCAGCATCCCCGGCATCGCTGCGCAGCGCGTTGAGCGCTGCGAACGGCGACTGCTTGCCGGTGTCGGCTGGACCTGGCAGGTCACAATCCTGGTGCCGCGGCAACATCGGCAGCGACAGCAACAACTCTTCTTCAGCCAGCTCGGCCAGGTCGATGTGCTCCATCGGCGGCAGCACCTCGACCGAATCCGGGTCACCCGCCTCGTCCAGACTCTCCTCGCCGAAGGCGAGCGTCTGGCCGACCTGGATATCCACCGGCATCGGTCGCATGCAACGCTGACACAGCACCCACAACTGTCCGGTCATCTGGATATCCAGACACGGGCGGTCGCGGGCATCCACCCAACCGCGTACCTGCATGGACACCCCGCCCGTCGTATCTGCGACACTATCGAGAAGCCTCGGCAGCTGGGTCGGGCTAAAAGCCGCCTCCAGCGTGCGAGAGTCCTCGCAGAATCGCGTCAGTTCGACGATCAAGGGCATCGACATAAACGTGCAAGATTACCCGACTCCTCACAAGCCCGTCAATTCTGGCGGGACTTTGCAGGACGTGTACCGCTGGAGTCCGAATTGACGCCGAGGCTGGTGCTGGGCTCATCCTCCCCCTACCGCCGCGCCTTGCTGGAGCGCTTGGGTCTGCCGTTCGAGGTCCGCGTGCCGGATGTCGACGAGACGCCAATCGACGGCGAAGCCCCGCGCCAGGTCGCGTGCCGCCTCGCCGAGTCGAAGGCGCTCGCGGTCGCGCGCACGGAGACCGGTTGTATCGTCATCGGCTCCGACCAGGTCGCGGCCAGTGGCGATCTGCGAATCGGCAAGCCCGGCGACCCCGAACGCGCGCTGGCGCAGCTGCTGCAGATGCGCGGACGGACGGTGAGTTTCCACACCGCCGTACACGTGGTCGAGGGCGGCACCGGGCGCACGCTTGGCAGCCACTGCGACGAGACGCGGGTGGTCATGCGCAGCGACCTGGATGCCGCCGCGCTGCAGCGCTACGTGGCCCTGGACCGGCCGCTGGACTGCGCCGGCAGCGCCAAGGTGGAGTCGCTCGGCATCGCGCTGCTGGAACGTTGCGAGAGCGACGACCCGACCGCGCTGATCGGGCTGCCGATGATCGCGCTGGCGCGGATCCTGCGCGAAATTGGCATCGACCCGCTGCGGACCTGACCGCGTCACAGATACCTGCACCCCACGACACAGAGAACAACAAGACCATGACGAACGAGACCGACCGCCCGGCCATCGGGCACGAGGCGCCCGACTTTTCTGCGCCCGCCACGTTGGAGCCGGCGTTCACCCTGACCTCGCACCGTGGACGCTGGCTGGTGCTGTACTTCTACCCGAAGGACGACACGCCGGGCTGCACCACCGAGAGCGCAGCCTTCCGCGACGCGCATGCCGATCTGTCTGCCGCTGGTTGCGATGTGGCGGGGGTGTCGCGGGACACGCTGGCGTCGCACCGGCGTTTCCGCGAGAAGCTCGGCCTGCCCTTCGACCTGATCAGCGACACCGACGAGACGGTCTGCGGCCTGTACGGCGTGATGCGGCTGAAGAACATGTACGGCAAGCAGGTGCGCGGCATCGAGCGCAGCACCTTCCTGATCGACGCCGACGGCGTGCTGCGCCACGAGTGGCGGGGCGTCAAGGTGCCCGGCCACGTCGACGAGGTGCTGGCGACGCTGCGGCAGATCCAGGCCGGCTAGCGCCGCAGCAAGGCACGCCGGCCACAGGACACGCCCCCGAGACCCGCCCAAGACGGCATCATCACGAACGAAGCATTCCGCAGGAACGACACCACCATGACCGACAAATCCAACAGCCGTCCCCGCCGCAAGAACACAGGTGCGAACGGCAAGCTCTTCGTGCTCGACACCAACGTGCTGATGCACGACCCGACCAGCCTGTTCCGGTTTGAGGAGCACGACGTCTTCATCCCGATGACGACGCTGGAGGAGCTGGACAACAACAAAAAGGGCATGTCCGAAGTCGCGCGCAATGCCCGTCAGGCCAGCCGCTTCATGGAAGAACTGGTGGCGGCGGCGCCCGACAGCATCGCCGAGGGCATCCCGCTGTCCAAACGCAACGGCGCCAGCGGCAAGCTGTTCCTGCAGACCGACGCCATCCCTGGCGATCTGCCGCCAGGGCTGCTGCCCGGCCGCAACGACAACCAGATCCTGGCCGTGGTCATGCATCTGGCCGAGCGCCATCCGGAGCGGCAGGTCATCCTGGTGTCGAAGGATATCAACATGCGGATCAAGGCGCGCGCGCTGCGCCTTGCCGCCGAGGACTACTTCAACGACAAGGTGCTGGAGGACAGCGACTTGCTGTACGCCGGCATCCGCGAGCTGCCGGACGATTTCTGGGATCGCCATGGCAAGGGCATGGAGTCCTGGCAAGAGCAGGGCCTGACCTACTACAAGGTCAAAGGTCCTCTATGCAAGTCCATGATCGTCAACGAATTCCTCTTCATGCCGGGCGACGGCGCCATGCAGGCCCGTGTGCACTCGGTCGAGGGCGACGCGGCGGTCCTCTGCACCCTGCGCGACTACGCCAACCCCAAGCACTCGGTGTGGGGCATCACCGCCCGCAACCGCGAGCAGAACTTCGCACTCAACGCGCTGATGGACCCGGAGACCGACTTCGTCACGCTGCTTGGTCAGGCGGGCACTGGCAAGACCCTGCTCACGCTGGCGGCGGGCTTGCTGCAGACGCTCGAGTACAAGGTCTACAGCGAGATCATCATGACCCGCGTCACCGTACCGGTTGGTGAGGACATCGGCTTCCTGCCCGGCACCGAAGAAGAAAAGATGACGCCCTGGATGGGCGCACTCGAAGACAATCTGGATGTGCTCAACAAGTCCGACGACGAGGCCGGCGAGTGGGGCCGTGCAGCGACGCGCGACCTGATGCGTAGCCGCATCAAGATCAAGTCTCTCAACTTCATGCGCGGGCGCACCTTCATCAACAAGTTCCTGATCATCGACGAGGCGCAGAACCTGACGCCAAAGCAGATGAAGACGCTGATCACGCGCGCCGGGCCGGGTACCAAGGTGGTGTGTCTCGGCAACATCGCGCAGATCGACACGCCCTACCTCACCGAGGGCTCATCCGGCCTGACCTATGTCGTGGACCGCTTCAAGGGTTGGCCACACAGCGGCCACGTCACGCTGACGCGCGGCGAACGCTCGCGCCTTGCAGAGCACGCCGCCGAGGTGCTGTAGCCGGCACTACTGCGGCGGCAGGATGAGCAGCCGCCCGGCGCGACGGGTGACGGTCCAGCCGTCGTGCAGGATCTCCGGCCGACCGGTGCCACGCAGTTGGCGCAGCATCTCCTCCAGGCGCGCGGCATCGGGCATGCGCAGGCCGGCCAGCGCCAGCTGCCCGCGCAGCAGGTTGCGCGCGCGGTGCGGCGGCAGCTCGGCAAAGGCGCGGCACCGCAGGCCGCGGGCGTCGGACCAGCGCTCAGCGTCAAGGTCGGCGAGGTCGCTGGCGATCTGCTGGGCCTCGGCGGCGTGGTCGGCCAGCCGTGCCAATGCCGGACGCGCCTGCGGGATCTGTTCCTCGACCAGTGGCAACACGGCGTTGCGCAGGTGATTGCGGCGGATGCCGCCGTGGTCGTTGCTCGGGTCCTCGACCCAGGTCAGTTCATGCGCCATCGCATAGGCGCGCAACTGCGTGCGCGGCAGGCCGAGGAAAGGCCGAAGCAACGGCCGGCCGCCCGGCAATGCGCGCACCTGCGGGATGCCAGACAAGCCGGCCAGGCCGGTGCCGCGCAGCGCGTTGAACAGCACTGTCTCGACCTGGTCGTCGCGGTGATGGCCGAGCAGCACGGCGTCGGCATCGACGGCAGCGAAGACCTTCATCCGCGCATCGCGAGCGGCAGACTCGGGGCTTTCGCCGCCGTCGCGCTTGACCGTGACCCTTTGCAGCATGAAAGCGGCGCCCAGCCCGGTGGCGACGCGCTCGCAGTGGTGCACCCAGCTCTCGGCCACGTCCTGCAGACCGTGGTGGACATGCACCGCCAGCGGCGATGGCGCCTCGAGTTCGTCGGCGACCCTGCAGGCGACATGCAACAGCGCTGTCGAGTCGAGGCCGCCGCTGAAACCGACGGCGAGCTGCACCCTGCCATGCGCGAGACCCTCCGCCTCGAGGGCGGCGAGCATCACCGACTCGAGGTGCACATCGTTCAGCCTTCGATCTCCTTGAAGCGACCGTAGGCCATCAGCCGGTCGATACGCCGCTCGAGCAGTTGATCGAGCGGCCGGTCCTGCAATTCCCGCAGTGACTCGGCGATCGCCTTGCGCAGGTTGGCCATCATCGCGTCGGGGTCGCGGTGGGCGCCGCCGAGTGGCTCGCTGACGATGCGGTCGATGAGGCCGAGCGACTTCAGGCGCGGTGCGGTGATGCCCAGCGTCTCGGCGGCCTCGCCGGCCTTCTCGGCGCTCTTCCAGAGGATGCTGGCGCAGCCCTCGGGCGAGATCACCGAGTAGATGCCGTTCTGCAGCATGAGGATGCTGTCGCCGACGGCGATGGCCAGCGCGCCGCCCGATCCGCCCTCACCGATCACCACACAGACTACCGGCACACGCAGCGTCGACATCTCGGCCAGGTTGCGGCCGATCGCCTCGGACTGGCCACGCTCCTCGGCGCCCACGCCCGGGTAGGCGCCCGGCGTGTCGATGAAGGTGATGACCGGGAAGCCGAACTTCTCAGCGGTCTTCATCAGCCGCAGCGCCTTGCGGTAGCCCTCGGGGCGCGGCATGCCGAAGTTGCGGTAGATCTTGTCGCGGGTGTCGCGGCCCTTCTGGTGGCCGATGACCAGCACCGGCTGGCCGTTGAAGCGGGCGAAACCGCTGACGATGGCCGGGTCGTCGGCAAAGGCGCGGTCGCCGTGCAGTTCGTGCCAGTCGGTGAACAGGCCCTGCACGTAGTCCAGGGTGTAAGGACGCTGCGGGTGTCGCGCCACCTGGGCGATCTGCCAGGCGCCGAGCTTGCCGTAGATCTCCTTGGTCAGCTTGTCGGCCTTGGCCTGCAGCCGCTCGATCTCCTCGGCGATGTCGACCGCCGAGTCGTCCTGCACGAAGCGGAGCTCTTCGATGCGCGATTCGAGCTCGGCGATGGGTTGTTCAAAGTCGAGGAAGGTGGTCTTCAAGCGTGTCTCCAGAGTGTCCTGTCAGGGTCCGGGCGGCGCTCAGGCGGTGCCGCCGACCGTGAGACGGTCGATGCGAAGCGTGGGCTGGCCGACGCCGACCGGCACGCTCTGGCCATCCTTGCCACAGGTGCCGATGCCGGGGTCGAGCGCCATGTCGTTGCCGATCATGCTGACCCGGGTCAGCACATCCGGGCCGTTGCCGATCAGCGTGGCGCCGCGCACCGGGCGCGTCACCTTGCCGTTCTCGATCAGGTAGGCCTCGGCGGCGGAGAAGACGAACTTGCCGCTGGTGATGTCGACCTGGCCACCGCCAAAGTTGACGGCGTAGAGGCCCTTCTCCACCGAGGCGATGATCTCGCCAGGTTCGCGGTCGCCGTTGAGCATGTAGGTGTTGGTCATGCGTGGCATCGGCACGTGGGCGTAGCTCTCGCGTCGGCCGTTGCCGGTGGGCGGTACACCCATCAGGCGCGCGTTGAGCTGGTCCTGGATGTAGCCGCGCAGGATGCCGTCCTCGATCAGCGTGGTGCAGTGGGTGGGCTCGCCCTCGTCGTCTACATTGAGGGAGCCGCGGCGCCCAGCCAGGGTGCCGTCGTCCACCACCGTCACGCCCTTGGCGGCGATGCGCTCGCCGACGCGTCCCGAGAAGGCCGAGCTGCCCTTGCGGTTGAAGTCGCCCTCGAGGCCGTGGCCGATCGCCTCGTGCAGCAGGATGCCCGGCCAGCCTGGACCGAGCACCACGGTCATCTCGCCAGCCGGTGCCGGGCCCGCGTCAAGGTTGACCAGCGCCTGATGCACTGCCTGATCGACCAGGCCGCGCAGCCGCTCTTCGGTGAAGATGGCGAGCCCCTCGCGCCCGCCACCGCCGGCCGAGCCCTGCTGACGGCGACCGCTGGCCTCGGCGATGACCTGCAGCGACAGCCGCACCAGCGGCCGTACGTCGGCGCTGATGCGACCGTCCGAGCGCAGCAGCAGCACGACGTCGTATTCGGCGGCCAGCGAGGCCATGACCTGGGTGATGCGCGGGTCCGCCGCGCGAGCCATCTTTTCGACCTGCAGCAGCAGCGCTACCTTGGCGTCGGCATCCAGACTGGCCACCGGGTCCACCGCCGGGTAGAGGCTGCGGGCGTGCCCATGGCCCGGCACCGGCACGCGACCGCTGCCGCCGGCGGCGGCGATGCTGCGCGTGGTGCGGGCGGCCTGCAACAGCGCGTCGATGCTCAGGTCGTCGGTGTAGGCGAAGGCGGTGCGCTCGCCGTCGACCACGCGCACGCCGGCACCGGCGTCGATGCTGAAGCTGCCGGACTTGACCAGGCCCTCTTCCAGGCTCCAGCCCTCGGAGCGCGTGTACTGCAGGTAGATGTCGGCGTAGTCGGCGCGATGCGCAGCGACTTCGCCGAGCACGCGGCCGAGGTCGGCAAGGTCGAGGCCGGCCGGCTGCAGGAGTAGCGCGGAGGCGGTGGCGAGGCGGTCGGGTGACAGTGGTGCGTTCATGAGGAGCGGTATGAGGTCAGGGCAGGACGCGGTTGGCGAGCGCGGGCAGGTCGCGGCGGACTTGTTGCAGGCGGGCCGGATCGATATCCGCCATGACGACGCCCGGGCCTTCGGGCAGCAGGTCGAGCACGTCCCCCCAAGGGTCGACAATCATACTGTGGCCGTGGGTCAAGCGTCCGCCGGGATGGGTGCCGCCCTGCCCTGCGGCAAGCACGTAGCACTGGTTCTCGATGGCGCGTGCACGAAGCAGGACCTCCCAGTGGGCGCGGCCGGTGGTCGCCGTGAAAGCGGCCGGCATGCACAGCACATCGAACGGCAGCAGGCGCCGGTAGAGCTCGGGAAAGCGCAGGTCGTAGCAGACCGAGAGCGCGACGCGCCCCAGCGGCGTGGCGACGCCGACAGGCTCGGCGCCCGCCTCGATGGTCGATGACTCGCAGAAGCTCTCGGCGCCGAGGCTCAGGTTGAAGAGGTGGATCTTGTCGTAACGGGCAACTTGCCTGCCGCGGTCATCGAACACCAGGCAGGTGTTGCGGACGTGTTCCGGGTCGCCGGTGGTGATCGGGATGGTGCCGGCGACCAGCCACACCGATTCGTCGCGGGCGAGGTCGGCGAGAAAGCGCTGCAACGGCCCTTCCCCTGCGGGCTCGGCCACGGCGAGCTTGCGGCGCTCGTCGCTACTGAGCACCGGCCAGTATTCTGGCAACAGCACCAGACGCGCACCGCGCTCCGCTGCGAAACGCACCAGACGGGCGACGGTGTCCAGGTTGGCGGCGACGTCCTCGCCGCTCACCATCTGCACGGCGGCGATGCGGTACGGCGACGGCGAGTCGCAGGCTGCCATGGCGTTCATGGCGAGACCCCCGGCATCACGCCGGCGCCCTGGCCCTTGTCGTTCTTCTGCCTGTTGCTCACCTCGGGTGCCCCCTGTTTGGCGATGACCGGCTCCGACCAGCTGCCGGTGATGCGGTAGTTGAAGGTGATGAGCTTTCCCAGCGGGTCGTCCAGCAGCTGCTGGGCCAGGAAAACTGCCAGACCGGCGATCGGGTTGGCGATGAGCGCGCCGATGGTGGCCGCGTCCATGGCCGGCGAGACCTTCACCTGCAGGTCCTGCGTCTCCTTGGCGAGATCGGCCTGACCCTTGATGCGAACCTTGGCCGAGGGCCCGTCGATGAAGAACTGTTCGGTGCGCATGATGCCGTCGGTGACCGTCAGGTCGCTCTCGATGCTATCGAAGGCGAGGCCGTCGCTGAACACGTCGCGAAAGTCGAGCGTGATGCGCCGCGGCAGTGCCTGCAGGCTAAGGATGCCGAGCAGACGCGCGGCACCCGTGTCGGCCTTGATGAACTGGCCCTTCCCGGTCTCCAGGCGGAACTGGCCGGACAGGCTTGCGAAGTCGATGTCGGTGGGTGGTCCGCGCCAGCGCAGGCTCCCCTTCAGCGCGGCCGGCGCGGCCTTGATGACGTTGCCGTAACCCAGCCGCTCCAGGTACCTGCCGGTGTCGGTGGTCTTGAGCTCGAGCTTCACATCGGTCGCCGGTCGGCTGCGCCAGGCTTGCCACAGGCCGCTGGCCTCGAGCTGGTACTCAGGTGCGCTCATGCGCAACTGGTCGATGCGCCAGTCGCGGCCCTGCTGGCTGGCTTTCAGGCGCAACTGTCCGTACTCGCGCCCGCGCCGCTGGAAGCTGCCGACCTCGACGTCGAGCGCCGGGAAGCTGCCTTCGTCCTCATCCTGCGGCATCGAGACGCCGTCCACTGGCGGGCCGAGCGCCAGCCGCGAGAGCCGAGCGGTCACCGAGCCGTTGCCGGTCGGGTCCCACTGGCCGCTGCCCTCGGCATCGTTGCCACGCACCGACCACTGCCAGGCCTTGCCCTGGCGCTCGACGCTCAGGTCGGTCTCGCCGAGGAACTGGCCCTCGAGTTCGAATCGGCCTGCCCTGATGCGAGCCTCTACCGGCAAGGGCGTGCCGGCCTCTCCGGCCGCGGTGAAGCGGTCGATGACCGGCAGCCACTGGGTGGCGAAGAACTGCGGCAGGTCCGCCGCGAAGCCGACCCCGCGCTGGCGAGCCGCGGGCAGCGCCGCGCCTCCCACCGCCACCAGGGCCTGTTCTACGGTCGAGCCGGCGGCCCGGCCACCGCTACGGGTCTGCACGCGGGCGCGCACCTGGCTGCCGATATCAACCTCGTAACGATCGCCCCGCTCGCCGCTCTGCCAAAGGAAACGGAGCGGCTGAGACTGGCTGGCCGATTTGTGCAGCGGTGCTGGAAGGTCGAGCGTGACCCCCTCGAGGTTGGACTGCACCAGAATCCGGGTCGACGTTGGTGCGATGCTGATGTCGCCTCTCCACGCCGTGTCGCCGCTGGCCAGGCTCCAGGCCCGCAGGGGGAACTGTTGTGCCAGCGACGCGATGCGCGCGCGGCCCGATGCCTCGATGCGGACGATGCCGCCGGGTTGGCTGCTGATGCTGGCCCGGGCGGCGCCGCCCAGCAGGTTGCCGGTGAGGGCGGGGCTGCTGACGCCACGCTCGGTGAACAGCAGTTTTCCGGCAAGGCCGGTCAGCGCCGGCCGGCCGGGCCCGAGTTCAAGCCGGCTTGCCTCGAGACCGAGTTCGCCCTTCACCGTGGTGTTGACCGAATGGTTGAGCGGGATATGGAGGGCCATCCTCACGCCGGCCTTGCCGGTGCCGGTCATGCCATCGGTGGCGCCACCGATAAGCCCATGCACCGGGCTCGCCTGAACGTAATCGAGCAACTCGCCGATGCTGGCGTTGACGCGCCCCGAGATGTCGAGCACCGGGTCGTCGGCGTCGAGGTCGGGGATATTCAGACGCACCTGTTCCAGCACGCTGCTGCCGGCCTTGGCGCGCGCACCCTCGGCCGAAAGTGCGGCGTTGACGAAGCGTAGACGCCCCTCGACCGATTGCAGGCGTGGCCATTCCGCGCTGAACACCAGCGATGGCGCCTGCAGGTCCGCGGTCGCCTCGAAACGACCGCCCTTGCCATCGCTGAACGGGAACAGGCTCGCGTCGCCGCGCAGTCGTACCTCGCCTGAGACCTTGCCGCCCGCCGGGAAGGCGATCTCGAGCCACTCGCGGGTACCGGCGCCGACCGACTCTGGCAGGTAGTGGACGACCGCTGCCGGGTCGAGCCGGGCGATGCGCCCGTCGAGTTGCATCGAGCGTGCGGCCGGCGTCCAGCTGCCACGGAGGCTGGCCTGCAACTCGCCGGTGTCGATGCTGACGCTGGGCAGATCGAAGCGCCAGCCCTCACCCTCGCGACGCCAGTTGAGCGAGGCCTCGAGTTCGCGCAGCGGGATCGCGCGGCGGAACTGCGCCGGCCACAGTAGGGGCGCCGCGCCGCTGCGCAGGGTGGCGCGGCCACCAGACTGGTTGGCCTCGACGCTGCCCGAGAGCCTGTCGAAGCCTGGCAGTCCCTCGACCGGCGCGCTGCCGAGATCGACAAACCGTCCGCGTACCGAATAGCTGGCCGGCTGCTGCCAGTCGCCTTGCCACTCGGCGCGCATGTCGCGCAATTCGCCGCGCGGCGCCGACTGCGCGATCAGGTCGCGTACGCGCTCGGGCAGCGGCAGTGCCGGCGCAGTCTGGAACAGTGGCCCGAGCACCAGATGCTCGATGCGCACCGCGTGCTTGGCGAGGGCCCCTTCGCCCTGCTGTTGCCAGAACATCGTCGTCTCTGGTGCGACAACGCCATCGGCTGTCTGCACCACCAGTTTTCGCAGTTCGAGGGAATGCCGGTCGGGACGATTGACGAAGCCGACCCGGCCACCGACGGAAGCCACCTGCAGTGGCTCGCTGGCACCCTCGATGTTCGCCCGAAGCCCGGTCAGGCTGGCGTCGGCGGTGAACCCGGCGACACTGGCCCCACGCAAGTCCAACCACACGCGCAGCCCTCCCTTGCCCGATTCGACTCCGAACGGCAGCGCCAACCAAGGCAGCAATGCCGACAGGTCGACCCGCTCGAGGCTGCCGTAAAGGCGCCCGCTACCGTCCTGCAGGCGCGTGATCGATTCGCCCTTCCAGTCGCCGCGAAGGTCGACAGGGCCGGAGACGGCGTCCGACGGGCGGGCTCGCAGGCCGAACTGGTGCCGGTTGCCGCGGTTGCGGATGCTCAGGTTGACGTCGCGCAGGCTCAGCCGGGGCGCCGCACGGGATTCGTCGTCCCAATGCACCACCGAGCGCTCAAGGTCGATCCCCCGTTGCTGCTGCACCCAGTCGAGGAAGCGGTTGTCATCACCGCGGTTGAGCGGGATGTCGCCGAGAAGGATGGTGCCGTCGGCGGTGCGCCTCAGGAAAAGTTCAAGCCCGCCGGTGCGCAGCCGGCTGAACACCACGGTACCCGCCGTCACCGAGCGCCAAGACACGGCGGCATTGATGGCTGGGAGCACCAGCGCAGGTTGCCCCGCGCGATCGAGGATGGTCAGTGACTCGATGTCGATGCGCGGCTGCATGCCGCTCCAACCGGCGCTGATCTCGCCCAGGCGTACCGGCCGCTGGATCGCATCGGAGAGCGCCGCCTCGATCTCCTGCCGGCGCTCCGGGATCTGCGGCACCACCCAAAGGCGCAAGGCAAGGTGCAGGCCGAGCAAGATGATGGCGATGCCGCTGGCGACCCACCACAGCCAGCGGTTGAAATCGAGCGCGAGACGCACTGGCGCCGACTGCATGAGCGTCTTCAGGGTGGTGCCGGTCGATTCCGGTGTCTTGGGGGCGTCGGGGTTCAAGCGGGCAGTCGGCAGGCGGACCTGGCGTGGGCCGGGGTCTTGGAAGCGTTATTGTACGGTCTGGCTGCAGCCCGCAAGCCGCCCGCGCCCATACCCGACGACCTGCCGATGCAAGACACCCCGGACCTGCCCGCCACGCTGGCGCCGATCGCCAGCCACAGCCCTTTCCTGGCGCGCCTCTCGCGGACACGGGCCCTGCGCGGGTTCGACTGGGCGCTGGCGCTGCATGGCGCGGTCGATCCGGCGTCGATGGGTGCGGCGGTGGATGCATCGCTGGATGCGGGAGATCCCCTCGCCCAGGCCCTGCGCGACCTGCGGGCGCGAACCCTGGCCCAGGTGCTGGTGCGCGACGCGTCCGGCCTGGCCCCCCTGGACGAGGTCGTGTCGACGCTGAGTGCGCTTGCCACCGTCGCCGTCCGACACGCCGAGTGGCACACCCGCGCCGAACTCATCGACCGCTTCGGCACCCCACGCGACGCTGCCGGACGGGCCCAGCAATTGCAGGTGGTCGCGATGGGCAAGCTCGGTGGCGGCGAGCTCAATGCCTCGTCCGACATCGACCTCGTGTTCGTCTACCCCGATGACGGCGACACCGATGGCGAGCGCAGCATCGGCAACCAGGAGTTCTTCATCCGCCAGGGACGCGCCCTGATCGGCCTGATTTCGGAGGTCACCGCCGACGGCATGGTGTTCCGCGTCGACATGCGGCTGCGCCCATGGGGCGACGCCGGGCCGCTGGCGGTCAGCCACGCCATGCTCGAGGAGTACCTGCTCTCGCACGGCCGCGCATGGGAGCGCTACGCGTGGATGAAGGCGCTGGCACTGACCGGGACAGGCGACGACGAGGCGGCGCTGAACCGTATCGTGCAGCCGTTCGTGTACCGTAAGTACTTGGACTTCGGTGCCTACGACGCGCTGCGTGACCTGCACCGGCAGATCCGCGCCGAGGTGGCGCGTCGTGACCTGCGCGACAACATCAAGCTCGGCCCCGGCGGCATCCGCGAGATCGAGTTCGTCGCGCAGATCTTCCAGCTGATCCGCGGCGGCCGCGAGTCCGAGCTGCGCGTGCGCTCGACCCGAGAGGCTTTGCACCGGCTGGCCGCCAGCGGCCGTATGCCGGCCGATGCCGCGCGGACCCTCCTCGATGCTTACGATTTCTTGCGGCGGCTGGAGCACGCCCTGCAGTACGTGGACGATGCGCAGACGCAGATGCTCCCCGAGAGCGACGAGGGCCGCACGCGCGTTGCCGGGCTGATGCGCTACCAGCGCTGGGACGCCCTGGCTGCGCGGACGCAGGCGATGCGCGAGGCAGTGACGGCGGTGTTCGAGGACGTGTTCGAGGCGCGCGGTGGCGAGTCGCCCGATGCGGCGCTGGGGACGCTCTGGCAGGCTGCCGCAACTGCCGCGGCTTACGGCGCCGAACTCGAGCGGCGCGGCTTCGACCCGGCGCTCGGCGAGCATCTGGCTTCGCTGCGCAATGGCGCCCGCTACCGCACACTTTCGGCCGCGGGGCAGGCTCGCGTCGACGCGCTGGTGCCCCAGCTGCCGGCCGCGGCGTTGGCCTCGCCGGCGCGGAACCGGGCCCTGGCTGCGCTGCTGGCGCTGGTCGAGGCGATCGGCGGTCGCGTCAGTTACCTGGCTTTGCTCAAGGAGAACCCGCAGGCACTGCGTCACGTGGCCAGCCTGGTGACGGCCTCGAGCTGGTTGGCGCAATACCTCAACCAGCACCCGCTGCTGCTCGACGAGCTGCTCGATACCCGCAGCCTGGATGCGCCCGCCGACTGGCCGGCGCTTTTTTCCGGCCTCAGCCAAGAACTCGACGCCATCGGCGAAGACACCGAGGCCGCGATGGACGCGCTGCGGCACTTCCGCCACGCGCAGACCTTCCGCCTGGTGGCGCGCGGCCTTAGCGGCCGCCTGCCGCTCGAGGCGCTGGCCGACGACCTCACCGCGCTGGCGGATGGTGTTCTGCAGGCCGTACTCGACCGCGTCTGGGCGGGCCTGCGCGGTCGCCACCGCGAGCACCCGGCGGTGTGTGTGATCGGTTACGGCAAGCTCGGCGGCAAGGAGCTCTCCTTCGCCTCCGACCTCGACCTGGTGTGGGTCCACGACGACGATCACCCGGATGCTGGCGAGGTCTACTCGCGGCTGGTGCAACGCTGCAACGGTTGGCTCAACCGGCTCACGGCTGCCGGCGTGCTTTACGAGACCGACCTGCGCCTGCGCCCCGACGGCGACGCCGGCCTGCTGGTGTGTCGTGTCGACCACTGGCAGCGCTACCTCGAATCCTCGGCCTGGACCTGGGAGCTGCAGGCGCTGACGCGTGCCCGGGCGGTGGCCGGGGATGCCGCGATCGGTGCCCGCGTGGACGCCATCCGCCGCCAGGTACTGGCCGCGCCGCGCGATGCCGCGGCGACGCGGCAGGACATCGTCGACATGCGCCGGCGCATGCTCGATGCGCACCGCGCCAAGGCAGGCATGTTCAACCTCAAGCAGGATCGTGGCGGCATCATCGACACCGAGTTCGTGGTGCAGTACTGGATCCTGGCGTTCGCCGACCGGCACCCTGAGCTTCTCGACAACGCCGGCACCCTCGCTCTGTTGGGGCGCGCTGCCGACGTCGGTCTGGTCGATGCCGATCTGGCCGAGCGCAGCCGTCAGGCCTACCGCCGCTTTCGCCAGCAGCAGCACCTGCTGCGCCTGAATGCCCAGGGTTCCTCGGATGTGCCCGAGGCGGGCTGGGCGGGCGACCGGGCGGTGGTGGTCGAACTGTGGGATACGGTGATGGGGCTCTTGCCGGAGGCGGTGCCCGCACTGCACGGTCGCATGCCTCCGGGCTGAAGGCTCAGCGGCCCTGTCCGCGCCGGTTGGCCCTGCTAGAATCCGGTCCTCGTAAAACGCGCAATCAGGCTCCCCACCATGTCGATGTCCGACCGTGACGGCCATATCTGGTACGACGGCAAGCTTGTTCCCTGGCGTGACGCCACCACCCACGTCCTGACCCACACCCTGCACTACGGCATGGGCTGCTTCGAAGGCATCCGGGCCTATCGCACGGCGGACGGCCAGACCGCGATCTTCCGTCTGGAGGACCACGTCGAGCGCCTGTTCAACTCGGCGCACATCTTCCAGATGAAGATGCCGTGGGACCGCCAGACGGTGGCAGACGCCTGCCGCGAAACGGTCAAGGCCAATGGTCTGGAGTCGGGCTACATCCGCCCGCTGGTGTTCTACGGCTCCGAGGGCATGGGCATCGCAGCCAACACGCTCTCCACCCACCTCATCGTCGCTGCCTGGTCGTGGGGCACCTACCTGGGCGCCGAGGCGCTGGAAAAAGGCATCCGCGTCAAGACGAGCAGCTACACGCGTCACCACGTCAACGTGAACATGTGCCGCGCCAAGTCGGTGTCGACCTACACCAACAGCATCCTCGCGCACCAGGAAGTCGCCAACGAGGGCTACGACGAGGCGCTGATGCTGGATGTCGACGGCTATGTGGCCGAGGGCGCCGGCGAGAACCTGTTCATCGTCAAGAAGGGCAAGCTCTTCACCCCCGACCTGACCAGCTGCCTCGAGGGCATCACCCGCGAGACCATCGTCACGCTGGCTGAGGAACTCGGCGTCCAGGTGGTCGAGAAGCGCATCACCCGCGACGAGGTGTACTGTGCCGAGGAGGCCTTCTTCACCGGCACCGCGGCCGAGGTGACCCCGATCCGCGAACTCGACAACCGGCCGATCGGCCATGGCCGCCGCGGCCCGATCACCGAAAGCATCCAGAAGCAGTTCTTTGACTGCGTGCACGGTCAGCACACCGGCCACCGAGACTGGCTGACGGTGGTCTGAGCACCCTGCCGTACGGCTGAAACCCTGCAATGCCCCACGGGAGTAAACGATGAGCAAGCCGTCCGAACTCGACCAGACCCACGTGACCCTGTCGGCAGAGGACTTGCCGCTGCATTGCCCCCTGCCCTCGCAGAAGCTCTGGAACACGCACCCGCGTGTTTTCTTGCAGATCGCGCCGGGCGGCGAAGCCAAGTGCCCGTACTGCGGCACCGTCTACTCGCTGCCAGCCGGCGTGCACCTGAAGGGGCATTGAGGTAGGCAGTCGGCCCTTGCCTGACATACCGCAGGTTGATTTCCGGCGCACAGGCCCAAGCTTGAAGGCATCCGCTCACCCACGAGGGCTGCCATGCGTTACGACAAGCTCACCACCCGCCTGCAACAGGCGCTCGCCGAGGCACAGAGCCGTGCCGTCGGCAACGATAACCCCTACATCGAACCGCCGCATCTTCTGGGCGCTCTGCTTGACGAGCCCGAGGGCGGCAGTGGCGGCCTGATCGCCCGCGCCGGTGGCAACGTCGCCGCGTTGCGGCAGGCCAACACGCAGGCGCAGTCAAGGTTGCCCAAGGTCGAGGGCGCGGGCGGGCAGATCCAGGTCTCTCGCGAACTTTCAGCCATCCTCAACGTTGCCGACAAGGAGTCGCAGAAGCGCGGCGACGCCTTCATCGCCTCGGAGCTGGTGCTGCTGGCGATGGTCACCGACAAGGGTGAGACCGGCCGCATGCTGCGCGAGACCGGGCTGAGCAAGGCCGCACTGGAATCGGCCATCGCGGCGGTGCGCGGCAGCGAGACGGTGGGCAGCGCCGACGCCGAGCAGCAGCGCGAGGCGCTGATGAAGTACTGCCTCGACCTGACCGACCGCGCCCGCCAGGGCAAGCTCGACCCGGTCATCGGCCGCGACGACGAGATCCGCCGCGTCATCCAGATCCTGCAGCGGCGCAGCAAGAACAACCCGGTCCTGATCGGCGAGCCCGGCGTCGGCAAGACCGCCATCGTCGAGGGCCTGGCGCAGCGCATCGTCAACGGCGAGGTACCAGAGACGCTGAAGAACAAGCGCGTGCTGGTGCTGGACATGGCGGCGCTGCTGGCCGGCGCCAAGTACCGCGGTGAGTTCGAGGAACGGCTCAAGGCCGTGCTCAAGGACATCGCCAAGGACGAGGGCCAGACCATCGTCTTCATCGACGAGCTGCACACCATGGTCGGTGCTGGCAAGGCCGAGGGCGCGATCGATGCCGGCAACATGCTCAAGCCCGCACTCGCCCGTGGCGAGCTGCACTGCGTCGGCGCCACCACGCTCGACGAGTACCGCAAGTACATCGAAAAGGACGCCGCACTGGAGCGGCGCTTCCAGAAGGTGCTGGTCGACGAGCCCTCGGTCGAGAACACGGTCGCCATCCTGCGGGGTCTGCAGGAGAAGTACGAGCTGCACCACGGCGTCGACATCACCGACCCGGCCATCGTCGCCGCTGCCGAGCTCTCACACCGCTACATCACCGACCGCTTCCTGCCTGACAAGGCGATCGACCTGATCGACGAGGCGGCGAGCCGCATCCGTATGGAGATCGATTCGAAGCCGGAGAGCATGGACAAGCTCGACCGCCGCCTCATCCAGCTCAAGATCGAGCGCGAGGCGGTGCGCCGCGAGAAGGACGAGGCCTCGGTCAAGCGCATGGGGCTGATCGAAGAAGAGATCGCCCGACTGGGCAAGGAATACGCCGACCTCGAGGAGGTCTGGAAGGCCGAGAAGGCCGCCGTGCAAGGCAGCCAGCATATCAAGGAGCAGATCGACCACTTGCGCGTGCAGATGGAGGACCTGAAGCGCAAAGGCGACTGGCAGAAACTCTCCGAATTGCAGTACGGCGAGCTGCCGAAACTGGAGGCCTCGCTGAAGGCCGCCGAGAGCGCTGGCGCCATGCCGGCCGGTGGCAAGCCGCGACTGCTGCGCACGCAGGTGGGCGCCGAGGAGATCGCCGAGGTGGTCAGCCGAGCCACCGGCATCCCGGTGAGCAAGATGATGCAGGGCGAGCGTGACAAGCTGCTGAAGATGGAGGAGCGCATCCACCAACGCGTCATCGGCCAGGACGAGGCGGTGCGTCTGGTGTCCGACGCCATCCGCCGCTCGCGGTCGGGTCTCTCCGACCCCAACCGGCCCTACGGCAGCTTCCTGTTCCTGGGCCCGACCGGCGTCGGCAAGACCGAGCTGTCGAAGGCGCTGGCCGAGTTCCTGTTCGACAGCGAGGAGCAGTTGGTGCGCATCGACATGAGCGAGTTCATGGAGAAGCACAGCGTCTCGCGCCTCATTGGCGCGCCGCCGGGCTATGTCGGCTACGAGGAGGGCGGCACCCTGACCGAGGCCGTGCGCCGCCGCCCCTACGCGGTGATCCTGCTTGACGAAGTCGAGAAGGCGCACCCGGACGTGTTCAACGTGCTGCTGCAGGTGCTCGACGATGGCCGCCTGACCGACGGCCAGGGCCGGACTGTAGACTTCCGCAACACGGTGGTGGTGATGACCAGCAACCTCGGCAGCCAGCAGATCCAGGCGATGGTCGGCGACGAGTATCAGGTGGTGAAGCTTGCCGTGATGGCCGAAGTCAAGACCCACTTCCGGCCGGAGTTCATCAACCGCATCGACGAGGTGGTGGTGTTCCATGCGCTCGACGAGAACAACATCGCGAAGATCGCCGACATCCAGCTGGCGCGCCTGCGCAGGCGTCTCGAAGCCCTCGACATGGGCCTGGTGGTGACCGATGCCGCACTGTCCGAACTGGCAAAGGCCGGCTTCGACCCGGTCTTCGGCGCGCGGCCGCTCAAGCGGGCGATCCAGAGCCAGATCGAGAATCCGCTGGCCAAGCGCATCCTTGAGGGCTCTTTCGCGGCACGTGACGTCATCACGGTGGACGCCAAGGCCGGGGTGTTCAACTTTGGCAAGAGTGGCCAAGCGTTGGCGGCCTGATCGCTGATGCTTCGGTGTGCGTTCCGCTTTTGTGTCTTGGAACGAGTATGACGTGCGCGCAAATTGACAGCGTGAATGGTTAGGCTACGATTTGGCGCATGTCCAAGTTCACAAACCTTCTTCTCGATAATCAGTTGTGTTTTTCGCTTTATGCAGCAACGCAGTCGATTACCCGAGGTTACCGAAATCGTTTGGCGCCCCTCGGGCTGACCTATCCCCAGTACCTGGTGCTGGTCGTCCTCTGGGAGTCGGGCGGCTCAACCGTCAAGGGTCTGGCCGACCGCCTCCGCCTCGATTCAGCGACGCTCACCCCCCTGCTCAAGCGGATGGAGAAGGCCGGGCTCGTCACGCGCACGCGCGACTCGGTCGATCAGCGCGTCGTCAACATCACGCTGACCGAGCGTGCACACGAAATCGAGCCGCTAATCGCCGCGATCCAGAACGAGGTGGCATGTAGTACTCAGCTCGGTGAGTCTGACTTCCGGGCCCTGCAGACGTCGCTCCACGACCTCGTCTGCGCGCTTGATGACGACGCCCAAAGACGCGGCGAGACGTCTTCGGCCTGACCCGGGGCAAGGCCGTGGCGCCCTGAACCGCCCATCCTGAACGCGGTCCAAGCCAGAGTGCTTTCGAGGTCCGGTTCGATGCGACTCCCCCTGATCCTTTTGACCGCGCTCCTGGCGACGCTGCAGGGTTGCGCTTCAGCCCCCAACGGCGACCGCCTCTTGTCGCGTGACACCGAGGTCCGAGCGCAGCAGCCGGTCGTGTTCCCGATGAGCCTTGATGATGTCCGCCGGCTGACGCGGGACGGACGCTCACCATCCGACATCATCGCCGAGCTCGATCGCACCAGCACCGTACTCGACATCAAGCCCTCGGACGTCGCCGCGCTGCTGGACTCGGGCATCCACCCGGACGTGCTCGACTGGGCGCACCAGCGCCAGATCGATGCGCTGAGCGACACCTGGAAGAGCAAGCTGGCGCAGCAGCAGCAGGAACACCTCAAGGATCTGCAGCGCCTGCGCAACGAGATGGAGTTGCGGGCGTTCACGCGCTACCCCTTCGGGTATCCCCAGCCGTTCTACCGTTACGGGCCAGGCTTCCACCTGGGCTTCTGAGTGGCGGCGCGTATCCGCGCACCGTCGCGGGCAACGGCCGTGGTGGGGCTCTGCTGCTAGCCGGACAGCCGCTGTCCGACCCAGTCCGCGACCGAGGCCAGCGCGGCCGGCAGATTGCCGGGCTCGCTGCCGCCTGCTTGCGCCATGTCCGGACGGCCGCCGCCCTTGCCACCCACCTGCCCCGCGACAAAGTTGACCAACTCGCCAGCCTTGACCTTGCCGGTGAGGTCCGGGGTGACGCCGGCGATCAGCGTCACCTTGCCGTCGGCCACACTCGCCAGCACCACCGCCGCCGACTTGAGCGTCCCGCGCAGCTTGTCGACCACCTCGCGCAGCGCGTTGGCGTCGGCGCCATCGAGGGTGGCGGCGAGCACCTTGGCGCCGCCGACCGCGACTGCCTGATCGGCCAGCGCATCGCCGGCACCCGCCGCCATCTTGGCCTTGAGCGCCGAGAGCTCCTTCTCTAGCGCGCGGCTCTGCTCGATGAGTTGCTCGACACGCGCCGCGGCCTGTTCCGGCGCGGCCTTGACCAGTGCGGCGATGCGCGACAACTCGCGATCGGCGCGGGCGGTCAGTGCGAGTGCGCCCTCCCCGGTCGCCGCCTCGATGCGGCGCACGCCGGCCGCCACGCCTGACTCGGCGTAGATGCGGAACAGGCCGATGTCGCCGGTACGCGACACGTGCGTGCCGCCGCAAAGCTCGCGTGAGGAGCCGATGTCGAGCACGCGCACCTCGTCGCCGTACTTCTCGCCGAACAGCATCATCGCGCCGGTCTTCTGCGCATCATCGATTGCCATGAGGCGGGCCTGGGTGGCGGCGTTGGCGAGGATCTCGGCGTTGACGCGGCGCTCGATCTCGGCGATCTCGGCGGCTGTCACCGGCTGCGTGTGCGAGAAGTCGAAGCGCGTCTTGTCGGAATCCACCAGCGAGCCCTTCTGCTGTACGTGGTCGCCGAGCAACTCGCGCAGCGCCTTGTGCATCAGGTGGGTGGCGCTGTGGTTGCGCATGGTCGCAGTGCGGCTGGCGGCATCCACCCGCGCCTTGACTGCGTCGCCTATGCGCAGCGCGCCGGTGCCGACCGTGCCCTGGTGGCCGAACACGGCGGCCTGGATCTTCTGCGTGTCCTCGACATTGAACAGGCCGTCCGGCCCCCGCAGCACGCCGGAGTCGCCCACCTGACCGCCAGACTCGGCATAGAAAGGCGTCTCATCGAGTACCACCACGCCCATCTCACCCTCGTGCAGGGCCTCTACCGCCGCACCGTCGCGGTACAGCGCGACGACGCGGGCGTCGCTATCGAGCCGCTCGTAGCCGTGGAAGGTGGTCTGCGGGCCGCTGTATTCCAGCGTAGCCGACATCTTGAACTTGCCGGCTGCGCGCGCCTGCGCCTTTTGCCGGGCCATGGCGGCCTCGAAGCCGGCCTCGTCCACACCTACGCCGCGCTCACGGCAGACGTCTGCGGTAAGGTCCAACGGAAAGCCATAGGTGTCGTGCAGCTTGAAGGCGGTCTCGCCGTCGATGTCGCCCTGCGCGATAGCACCCTCGAGGATGTCCATGCCGTTGGCGATGGTCGCGAAGAAGCGCTCCTCCTCCTGTCGCAGCACGTCGCTGACTCGGGCTGCGTTGGCCGCAAGATCGGGGTAGGCCTCGCCCATCGCAGCGACCAGGTCTGGGACCAGCTTGTGGAAGAAGGCGGCACGCGCGCCGAGCTTGTAGCCATGCCGGATCGCGCGGCGGACGATGCGGCGCAGCACGTAGCCGCGGCCCTCGTTGCCGGGAATGACGCCGTCGCTGACGAGGAAGGCGCAGGCACGGATGTGGTCGGCGATCACCTTCAGCGAGGGCAAGTCGAGGTCGCTGGTGGCGGTCTCGCGCGCTGCGGCTGCGATCAACTGCTGGAACAGGTCGATCTGGTAGTTGCTGTGGACACCCTGCAGCACCGCGGAGATGCGCTCCAGGCCCATGCCGGTGTCGACGCTAGGGCGCGGCAGCGGGTGCAGCACACCGGCCTCGTCGCGGTTGTACTGCATGAAAACGTTGTTCCAGATCTCGATGTAGCGGTCGCCATCCTCGTCGGGACTGCCCGGGGGGCCGCCGGCGATTTGCGGGCCGTGGTCGTAGAAGATCTCGGTGCAGGGGCCGCAGGGGCCGGTGTCGCCCATCATCCAGAAGTTGTCGGAGGCGTAGCGGGCGCCCTTGTTGTCGCCGATGCGGATGATGCGCTCGGCTGGCACGCCGATCACATCCTTCCATATGCCGTAGGCCTCGTCGTCCTCAGCGTAGACGGTCACCAGCAGGCGTTCCGGCGGCAGCTTGAAGACGCCGGTGAGCAGCTCCCAGGCGTAGCCGATGGCGTCGCGCTTGAAGTAGTCGCCGAAGCTGAAGTTGCCCAGCATCTCGAAGAAGGTGTGGTGGCGCGCGGTGTAGCCGACGTTCTCGAGGTCGTTGTGCTTGCCGCCGGCACGGACGCACTTCTGGCTGCTCGCGGCGCGCGTGTAGGGCCGCTTGTCGAAGCCGAGGAAGACGTCCTTGAACTGGTTCATCCCCGCATTGGTGAACAGCAGGGTCGGGTCGCCGTGCGGTACCAGCGCGCTTGATGCCACCACGGTGTGGCCCTTGCCGGCGAAGAAGTCGAGGAACTGCTGGCGGATCTGGCTGCTTTTCATGGAACGCTGTGGGCCTGGAGGCAGTAGGGCGGCACTTGGCCTAGGGCTTCAGGAAGGCTTGCACCCACTGGTCGAGGTGGTCGGTCAGCATGTAGCGCGACTGAACCCATGCTTGCAGGGCATCACCCTCCCGTGCCCGCCGGTCCGGGTCAGCGGCAAGCGCGCGAATCGCCTCGATCCACGCCTCAGGCTCATTCGAGACCCGGGTCACGGGCGCATCATCCTGCTGGAACGGGAAGATGTCGCTGCAGACCATCGGCCAGCCTACGACACCGCATTCGAGGATGCGGAGGTTGCTCTTGGCCTCGTTGAAGGGAACCATCTCGAGCGGCGCCAGAGCGATATCAAGGTTGAGCGAGGCCAGCTTTGCCGGGTATTCCTCCCACGACACGGCGTCATGGAACTCGGCCAGGCACGGCTTGATGCGGTCGGTCGTCATGCCCATGAAGACGAAATCGACCTCATCGCGCAGTGCCTCAACGACCGTATCGATGATCTCGAGGTCGCCCTGGTGCTGCAGCGCCCCTACCCAGCCGACACGAGGCTTGGGGCTGACGTTGCGCTGCGATTGCAGTCCCCGCCACTGGTCGGTTAGGCGGTTCGGCACGATGACGATGTCCTCGACCATGTCGCGGCAGAGTTCGGCCAAGGGCCAGGTGGAGACGATGAGGCGGTCGCAGTGCTGCAGCGCCGCCCGCAGCCGTGGGCGCGCGTCGCGGAACTGGCCGACGAAGTGCCGGTACAGATTGTTCTTCCGCGGCAACTGGGACACCAGATCGTCGAGCGCGAATACGCGCCTGATGTCGGGGAAGCTGACATTCATCTCGCGCAGGTAGTCGATCGCCTGGTCGCCGAGAGCGGCGTGTACCGCGAGGACGTCGGGCCTGAGCCGCAACAAATCGCCGTGGGTCGGGAAGCGGCCACCACTGATGAAGGTATCGCGGCCGACAAACTGGAGCAGCCCGGCGTCTGAGCAGGCAGAAAGAGGGTGGGTGATCCGGTAAAGCCCGCTTCCGCCTACCAAGGGCATGGTAACGACGCGTGGCCGGTCGGCGAACTCGGGATCCCACGCGAGCCGGTAAGCCCCAGCCGGCGAGTAGTGCTCAACGGGCGCTGTGACTGGATTGGCCGAGAGCGACAGGTGGCGGTTGAAGAAGGGGTCGCATCCTATGACCTTCCCCCAGCGTTTGAGCATGTACCGGCGCTCGGCAAGGCTACGGTCGGCTATCGCGGCAAGCTGCCAGAGGTCCTTTCGCGACGTGATGGAGACGCTCTCATGGTGCACCAGCGTGCAATAGGGGGTCCAGAGTACCCGCTTGCCCGCCTCGCGCATGCGAAGACAGAAATCGACGTCATTGAAAAGGACCGGAAGGTTCTCTTGGTCATAGCCGCCAAGCCTCTCGTAATCCGAGCGGCGAATCAGCATGCAGGCCGCCGTCACCGCCGAGGCATTGCGGACGACCTGCGCCATATGGAGCGGACCCGGCTCGTCGATTTCGAATTTGCCGCCAAACGGATGTGCGGCGATGCCGTGATGCCCGAGGCCGAGAACGATGCCGAGATGCTGCACCTTGCCGGTCTCGGGGAACATCAGGCGGCATCCTACGGCGCCCACATCAGGACGCTTTCCCAGCGCCACTAGGCGAGAAAGCCATTCCTCCTGAAGGATTTCGGTGTCATTGTTCAGTAAACAAATGAAGTCGCCGCGGGCGTTCTCAACAGCGAAATTGCAGATGGCCGAGAAATTGAACTCGGCATCCCAGTCAATGACCCGGACACGTCCGGCGCTGTTGGCAGGAATTTTTTCAAGCCAACGCAATATGTCGGGATCCGTGCTCTGGTTGTTCACCACCAGGACTTCGTAGTTCTGGTAGCAGGTCTTTGCCAGCAGGCTCTCCACGCACGGTGCCAGATACTCAAGCTTGTCCCTGCTCGGGATGACGACGGTGACGCCGGGCTCCTCGCCGAGTTCCCAGAGGATCTGCCGGACGCCCGGTGCGATGCCCTGTCCTACTGTGGCTGCCGCGCCGATGCGCTCCAGATGCGCTGCAACCGACGCATCATGCATCGGGGAGTCTGCATCCTTCCTTATCGACTCGAGCGGCAGCCTCAGTACAGGTTCAGCGATGTGCCCGATACCGGAATCGCCAACGCGCTCCCAAGTCCGAAGCAGCATCTCGTAAAAAGTCGCCGCCCCAAGCTCGACCAAGCCGCCGGTCGCTGTCAGTGCTTCCGCGTTAAACCAGATCGCCTCGCCGACGTAGTCGAAAGCGCGGTAATGGTCGATATCGAAGTCGGGCTTGAAGCGTGGCCTGGAAAAGTCACCCGTCCCATCGCTGGCGTAGTCATCCGTATAGAGCGCAGCCCACCCAGGGTTCAGGTTGATGTAATCCCCCAGCACCAGCAGTGCCTGTTCTTCCATCTCGAAGCCCGCGGGCAGCAGGGACACCCAGTCGGTTCCGAGCAGGCCCGGCAACTCGTTCATGTGCGCCGTCAAAGCGGCCGCGTCGGTCAGCGACTCGACTTGCACCCAGCCCAGACAGTCGGATTGCCGGAAGATCGGCGAAGGTTCTGCAAGGTCCGAGATGAAGACAACGATCCAGTCCTTGTAGAGCTGCCGTTCCAGGCTTTCCAGCGTGCGTGCGACAAGCGGGAGTTCGTCGGCCTTGACGACGCAGACCATCAAGAACTTGGGCCGAACCGCCCAGCGCGACAGCCGTTCCGCATGGATCTGTGCATCGATCAGCCGCAAACCCCGGCCCTTCAACCAGTGCTGAAAGCCGGGGTAGTCCCCGTCGCGAGGGTCGTGGCCCGAAGAGGCGCCCTCCTCGACCTCGTCGAAGTCGATGACGATCAATTCGTCGTCGTCGATCGGCAGGTCAACGTGGTGAGGAGTCTCGTTCATTCCAGTGCCCTTGTTCCGTGTGTCCGGTCGGGATTCAGTCCGCCGCCTGGATGCCGCCGCATGCGACCCGCAGCATCATCGATTCAATGGCGTCGAGCCCGGTTGCCGGGCGCGCCAGCTTGAGTGCGGAGGGAACACCTTCGGCGACCCTGTCCCCTTTTTCGCCCAGCAGCGTCCGCTCGAGAACGCGCAGGGTGTTCTTTGCGCAATCGATCTCGACCCAGGTCTTCATGCGGCGGAACGTATCTGCATGGTCATCTGACGCATACGGCAGCGTGAGCGTTTTCTTGAACACATACTGAAACTCGGCAGAGACGGTACTGCCCTTGGCGAGCAGGGTCTCCTGGTTGAGCGAGACGATCGCGAGCTCGTCGTTGGTCACCGGGTACCACATCACGGCATGCGCGGCCGGCGCCAGGGCCAACATGGCGAATGCCGCAACGAGCGACCTATGGCTTGCTGGCATTACCGGCCCCCTGATCCGCCGGAACGGCGGGCGGTGTTACGTTGGTTTCGGCCCCGTTGCGTTGGGGGTACTGAAAGAACGTCTCGTCCCTGCGGACCATGCCGATCTCGCGACGGGCGCGCTCCTCGACTGCACCCAGACCTGACCGCAGGTCCTCGACATCCGCTTGTCCGATCGCGTTCGACTCGCGCAGCTGACGCTGCTTGTCTGCCTGCGCGGTGATGTCGCGTTCCAGCGACCAGATGCGCAGCCAACCGCCCTTGCCAAGCCACAGCGTGTATTGCAGGACCGCGAGGACAGCCAGCAGGACCAGGGTCGCGAGTCGCATGCGATGTCATCCAGCGTCAGCCCCGCTGACGGAAGGCCGACCTGCCCGGGTAGATCGCCACGTCGCCGAGGTCTTCCTCGATGCGCAGCAGCTGGTTGTACTTGGCCAGACGGTCCGAGCGCGACAGTGAACCGGTCTTGATCTGGCCGGCGTTGGTCGCCACGGCGATGTCAGCGATGGTGGTGTCCTCGGTCTCGCCGGAACGGTGAGAAACCACTGCGGTGTAGCCATTGCGGCGCGCCATGTCGATGGCGGCGAAGGTCTCGGTCAGCGTCCCGATCTGGTTGACCTTTATCAGGATCGAGTTGGCGATGCCCTTCTCGATGCCCTCGGCGAGGATCGCCGGGTTGGTGACGAAGACGTCGTCGCCCACCAGCTGAACCTTGGCGCCAAGGCGCTGCGTCAGCAGGCTCCAGCCCTCCCAGTCGTGCTCGCTCATCGCGTCCTCGATGGTGACGATGGGGTAACGCGCGCACCAGTCGGCCAGATAATCGACGAACTCGGCAGACGACAGCGAGCGGCCCTCCGACTCCAGGTGGTAGCGGCCGTCCTTGTAGAACTCGGAGGCGGCACAGTCGAGGCCGATGGCGACGTCCACACCCGGCGTGTAACCGGCGGCGCTGATGGCCTCCATGATCAGACCCAGCGCGGCCTCGTTGCCGGGCAGGTTGGGCGCAAAGCCGCCCTCGTCGCCGACCGAGGTCGCCAGGTTCTTGGACTGCAGCAGCTTCTTGAGCGTGTGGAACACCTCGGAGCCGTAGCGCAGCGCGTCGCGGAAGGTCGGCGCACCCAGCGGCACGATCATGAACTCCTGCAGGTCGAGGCTGTTGTCGGCGTGCGCGCCGCCGTTGATGACGTTCATCAGCGGTACCGGCAGGGTGATGCCGCCCATGCCGCCGAGGTAGCGGTAGAGCGGCAGCCCGGCTTCGGCCGCCGCGGCGCGTGCCACTGCCATCGAAACGGCGAGCATGGCGTTGGCGCCCAGGCGGCCCTTGTTGTCGGTGCCGTCGAGTTCGATCAGGGTGCGGTCGATGAAGGCCTGCTCGGAGGCATCCAGCCCGATGATCGCCTCGCAGATCTCGGTGTTGACCGCCTCGACCGCGCGCAACACGCCCTTGCCGCCGTAGCGACCCTTGTCGCCATCACGCAACTCGAGCGCCTCCTTGGTGCCGGTGGAGGCGCCGGAAGGCACAGCTGCACGACCCATCTCGCCCGACTCGAGCAGTACGTCGGCCTCGACGGTGGGGAAGCCGCGGGAATCGAGCACCTCGCGGGCAATGACATCAACGATCGAACTCATCTCACTCACTCACTATGGTTTGTTGTTTTGTGGGGCCCCGCTTGCGAGGCGGCGCATCAGGCGGCGATACGCCCCTTGCCAGCCTGACCGCGCCGCGACAGCGCAGCGCGAACGTAGGCGATGAACAGCGGGTGGCCGGTGCGCGGGTTGCTGGTGAACTCGGGGTGGAACTGGCACGCGACGAACCAGGGGTGGCTGGCCAGTTCGACCATCTCGCAGAGGTCGGTCCCGGGCGCGCGGCCGGAGATGCGCAGGCCGTGGCTCTCGAGCTGCTCGAGCAAGGTGTTGTTCACTTCATAACGGTGCCGGTGGCGCTCGGTGATCTGGGCAGTACCGTAGATGCTGCGTGCCAGGGTCTTGTCGAGCAGCTGGCAGACCTGCCCGCCCAGGCGCATCGAGCCGCCAAGGTCGGACGACGCGTCGCGCCGCTCGACCCGGCCCTCGCGGTCCAGCCACTCGGTGATCAGCCCGATGACTGGGTAAGGCGTCTGCGGGTCGAACTCGGTGGAGTGCGCGCCAGCCATGCCCGCGACGTTGCGTGCGAACTCCACCACCGCCAGCTGCATGCCGAGGCAGATGCCGAGATACGGCACGCCGTTCTCGCGGGCGAAGCGGATCGCCGCGATCTTGCCCTCGGTGCCGCGCTTGCCGAAGCCGCCGGGCACCAGGATCGCGTCCATCGGCTCGAGCACGCCGGTGCCGTCGCGCTCGATCTCCTCGGAGTCGATGTAGTGGATCTGCACCCTCGACCGCGTGTGCATGCCTGCGTGGTTCAGCGCCTCGATGAGCGACTTGTAGCTCTCGGTGAGGTCGACATACTTGCCGACAAAGGCGATATCGACGACATGCTCGGGGTGCTGCAGGGCATCGACCAGCTTGTTCCAGACCGAAAGGTCGGCGGCGCGGGCGAGGATGTCGAGCTTGTGGCAGACGATCTCGTCGAGCATCTGGTCGTGCAGCATGGCCGGGATCTTGTAGATGCTATCGGCGTCCACTACCGAGATCACGGCCTCGCGCGCGACATTGGTGAACAGCGCGATCTTGCCGCGCTCGTCATCCGGCACCGGGCGGTCGGCGCGACAGAGCAGCACGTCGGGCTGGATGCCGATCTCGCGCAACTCCTTGACCGAGTGCTGCGTCGGCTTGGTCTTCAGTTCACCCGCGGTGGGGATGTAAGGCAGCAGCGTGAGGTGGATGAAGCAGGTGTTCTGACGGCCTTCTTCAAAGCCCATCTGGCGGATCGCTTCGAGGAAGGGCAGCGACTCGATGTCGCCCACTGTTCCGCCGACCTCGACGATGGCGACATCGGCGCCCTCTGCACCCTGCTTGACATGCAGCTTGATCTCGTCGGTGATGTGGGGGATGACCTGCACCGTGCGACCAAGGTACTCGCCGCGACGTTCCTTCTTGATCACCGACTCGTAGATCTGGCCGGTGGTGAAGTTGTTGCGCTTGCTCATCCGCGCGCTGGTGAAGCGCTCGTAGTGGCCGAGGTCCAGGTCGGTCTCGGCGCCGTCGTCGGTGACGAACACCTCGCCGTGCTGGAACGGGCTCATGGTCCCCGGGTCGACGTTGATGTAGGGGTCGAGCTTTATGAGGGTGACGCGGATGCCGCGCGACTCGAGGATCGCACCCAGAGAGGCGGCAGCGATGCCCTTGCCTAGCGAGGACACCACACCACCGGTGACGAAGACGTATTTGGTCATTACAGGGGCACCGCGGACAAGCCCGCATTCTATCGCAGAGCGCCCGCCCGAAGAACGGCGCAGACACGGTGCTATAGTCCGCACCACATGAGCGAGCAAGACCAAGATACCGCAGAGGCGCGCTTTGACGCGCTTGGCCTCGACCCCCTGATCCAGCGGGCCCTGGACGAACTCGGCTACACCAGCCCGACGCCGATCCAGGTCAAGGCAGTGCCGGCAGCGATGCAGGGCCGCGACATCGTCGGCATCGCACAGACCGGGACCGGCAAGACCGCTGCGTTCTCGCTGCCGATCCTGCAGCGCATGCTGCCGCACGCCAACACCAGCGCCTCGCCGGCGCGGCACCCGGTTCGTGCGCTGATCCTCACGCCGACGCGCGAGCTGGCCCTGCAGGTCGAGGAGAGTGTGCGGAACTTCAGCCGCAACACGCCCTTCCGCATCCTCGCCATCTACGGCGGGGTGCCGATGGACCCGCAGGTCCAGGCGTTGCGCAAGGGCGTCGAGATCCTCGTCGCCACGCCGGGACGGTTGCTTGACCACCTGAAGAGCAAGCTGGTCAACCTCGGCACCGTGCAGCACCTGGTGCTCGACGAGGCCGACCGCATGCTCGACATGGGCTTCATCGACGACATCAGGGCCATCGTCAGCAAGGTGCCGGCGCAGCGGCAGACCCTGTTCTTCTCGGCCACCTTCTCGCCGGAGATCCGCAAGCTGGCCGATTCGCTGCTGCGCGACCCGGTCACCGTCGAGGTGGCACGGCGCAATTCTCCAGCCGACCTGGTCAACCAGCAGGTCGTCGAGATCGACGCCGAGCGCAAGCGCGGCGCCCTCCTCGCCCTCATCCGCGAGCGGCAGCTGCCGCAGATCCTGGTCTTCTGTGGCACCAAGATCGGCGCCAACCGGCTGACGCAGTATCTGGTGCGCGAGGGTGTTCAGGCCGCCGCGATCCACTCCGACAAGTCTCAGGGCGAGCGCATCAAGGCGCTGGATGCCTTCAAGGCCGGCGAGTTGAACGTGCTGGTGGCGACCGACGTCGCTGCGCGCGGCATCGACATCGAGCAGCTGCCGATGGTGATCAACTTCGATCTGCCCGGCGCTGCCGAAGACTACGTGCACCGTATCGGTCGCACCGGCCGCGCGGGTTGTCCGGGCGAGGCGGTGTCGTTCGTCAGCCCGGAGGAGTCGCGCAACCTTGCCGACATCGAGAACCTGCTGAAGAAGCCGATCCCGCGCATGGCCGCGCCGCGCCTGTCGGGTGGCGGTGAGCGTTCGGGCGCTGGGGAGCGTTCCGGCGAGCGCGGACGCAACGGCGCAGAACGCAGCGGCGAACGCGGCGCGCGCGGTGGCAGTGACCGCCCGGCGCGTGACCTGCCGGTACCGTCGCTGCGCGACCCGGCCACCGAGGTTGACCCGATGTCGCTGCCGGCCAGCGCCTTCGCGTCGGTCGAACAGCGGCGCAGCCTGCCGCCGCCACCTTCGCGGCGTCGCGGCCAGGCCGAGATCCCCGCCCTGCTGCGGCCGATGCCCAAGGCAGATCCGGCCGTCTCCTGATGGCGTGGTTGGTACTGTTTGCGCTGGTCGGCGGATTCGCCCTCTGGCTCGACGGGCTGCGTGCCCGTGACCTTGCCCTGACCGTCGCCCGGCAGCAGACCACCCGGCTGGGTCTGCAGTTGCTTGACGATACCGTTGCGCTGCAACGCGTGCGGTTGGTGCGGACCGAGGGCGGCTGGCTGATGCTGGCGAGGCGGTTCCGCTTCGAGTTCACCGAGACCGGCGACAACCGCCGCGAGGGTGTGGTGATCCTCGGCCCCGACCGTCCGCCGCACGTCGAGATCGAGGCCTACACCGAGGCCAACCCTCAACCCATGCGCTGGCACTGAGCGGTCGGCGCCGCCTTAGCGCATCCCCCTGGAGGCCCCCGCGGCCCAGTCCATTGCCGCCGCGTGCCAGTCTGGTCGCTGCGGATCGAGCGCCAGCTCGTGCGGCAGTTGCCGCAGCCAGGTCATCTGACGCTTGGCGAGCTGACGGCTGGCCGCCTGGCCCTGCTGCACCAAGCCCGCGAGATCGAGCTCACCCTCCAGGTGCGCCCAAGCCTGCCGGTAGCCGACGCTGCGCATCGACGGCAAGTCGGCGTGCAAGGGGTAGCGGGCACGCAACAGCCGCAGTTCGTCGACCAGTCCGGCATCGAGCATGGCGGCAAAGCGCGCGTCGATGGCGGCGTGGTGCGCCGCACGGTCGCAGGGCAGTAATGCCAGCACCCTTGCACGCACGGCTGGCGGCCGCGCGTTCTCGCGGTAGAGCTCGTCGAGCGGGCGGCCGGTGAGCTCGAGCAGTTCGAGCGCACGCTGGATACGTTGGCGGTCAGCCGGCTTGATGCGGGCAGCAGCAACCGGATCACGGCGGCCCAACTCGGCGTGCATCGCAGCCACGCCATGCGAATCAAACAAGGCGTCGACCGACGCGCGCAGCGCCGGGTCGGCCTGCGGCAGCTCGGCGATGCCCATGAACAGCGAGCGAACATAGAGCATGGTGCCGCCCGCCAGCAGCGGCACCCGGCCACGCGCCCGGATGTCCGCGACAGCGTCACGGGCGTCGCGCACGAACTGCCCCGCCGAGTAAGGCTGGTGCGGGTCAGCGATGTCGATCAGGTGATGGGGCGCCCGCGCCAAGTCCGCCGGCACCGGTTTTGCGCTGCCGATGTCCATGCCGCGGTAGACCGCCGCCGAGTCGACGCTGATGATCTCGGCGCCGAACCGTTCGGCGATCTCCAGTGCCAGCGACGACTTGCCGCTGGCGGTCGGGCCGATCAGCGCGATCGCGTCTGGCAGGGTGGATGCGTCGGGGTCACTCTGGGGGATAGACATGCGTCGATGTCGCGTCTGGTGTGTCTAGCTAGCCTGCGGCTAGCGCCCGCGCATGAACAACGCGTCAAGCTCGGCCAGCGGCAGGCTGCGCCAGGTCGGCCGCCCGTGGTTGCAGTGGCCGCCGCGTTCGGTGGCCTCGAGGTCGCGCAGCAGCGCATCCATCTCCACGGCGCTGAGCGCGCGGCCGGCACGCACCGCGGCGTGGCAGGCACAGGTCGCAAGGAACGCGTCGCGGCGTGCCGACAGCGCGCTGCTGCGGCCGAAGCTGGCCCATTCGTCGAGCAGGCGTGGCAGCCAGCGGCGCGCGTCGCTGCGACCGAGCAGCACCGGTACCGCGCGCAGGGCCACCATCTGCGCGCCAAAACGCGACAGGTCGACGCCCAGCGCGCGCAGTTCGTCGCCATGCGCATCGACCACCGCTGCCGCCTCCTCGCTCACCTCCAGAGGCAACGGCTCCAGCAGCGTCTGGCTCTCGATGCGCGTATCCATCTGCCGCTTCAGGCGCTCGTAAAGGATCCGCTCGTGGGCCGCGTGCATGTCCACGACCACCAGTCCTGCAGCGTTCTGCGCGAGGATGAAGGCGCCGTGCAGCAGGCCGATGGCGTGCCCAAGCGGTGGACCTTCAGCGGCCTGCTCCGCGACTTGAGGCGGCGCTTCGGCGCTCGATCCGGGCCGGTGACCGTTGTCTGCTGACGACAGGCCGCTCCAGGCCGCCGGTGTCGACGCGCCGCCCGACACGATGGATCCTGCTTCACGGTCCGATGCCATCGCACCGCCCAGGGCCGCCCGCCAGGCAGCCGGCATGGCGGGCGCTGCCCGGCTGTCAGCCACCTGCAGTGGGATGCTCTGCTGGGTGCCCCAGCGCAGCGCGGCGATCTCCTGACCTGTGGCGCCTGCGGCAGGTGCGGCGGTGGCCGATCCGCCCCCGGCACCCTCGATCGAGACCGCAAGCGCCCGCTCAAGCGTATGGAACACCAGGCGGTAGAGCGCCTGTGGCTCGCGAAAACGCACCTCGGCCTTGGCTGGGTGAACGTTGACATCTACCAGCGCCGGATGAGTGTCGAGGAACATCACGCAGGCCGGCGCCGTGGCGCCGTGCAGGATGTCGCGGAAGGCCTCGCGGATGGCGTGGGCCAGCATGCGGTCGCGGACAAAGCGCCGGTTGACGAACAGGTACTGCTGGTCCTTCGCAGACGCCAGCTCCGGTCGCAGTGCGATGCCGTGCACCCGGGTGCCACCGGCCTCGCCATCGAACGGCAGGCCCGCGCTGTCGAACACCTCGCCGAGCAGGGCGACGATGCGCTCGGCTTGCGACTGCGGCCCGACCCGGAACACCGTCCGCCCGTCACACTGCAGGCTGAAGGCTGTCTGCGGGTTGGCCAGCGCCAGGCGCCGCAGCACGGTCTCACAATGGCCACGTTCGGTGCTCGCCGACTTGAGGAACTTGCGGCGGGCCGGGGTATTGAAGAACAGGTCGCGCACGTCGACCGTGGTCCCCACCGCACGCGCGGCCGGCACCGGCCTGCCGCCCTCAATCGCGCCACCCTCGACGCGGACCTGCCAGGCGTGGGTCGCGCCGGGGACAGCGCTGGTCAGTTCCACCCGCGCCACCGAAGCCACCGACGCCAGCGCCTCGCCGCGGAAGCCCATGCTGGCGACGCCCTCGAGGTCCTCGAGCGCGGCGATCTTGCTGGTGGCGTGGCGCTCGAGCGCCAGCGACAGGTCATCGAGACCGATGCCGCTGCCATCATCATCGACACGGATGCGGCGAGCGCCGCCCTCCTCGACCTCGACATCGATGCGGTTGGCGCCGGCATCGAGGCAGTTCTCAACCAGTTCACGCACCACCGCGGCCGGCCGCTCGATGACTTCCCCGGCGGCGATCTGCGAGATGAGGAGGTCGGGAAGCCTGAGGATCGTCATGCGGCGAGTATAGCGAGCCGCGGAAGCGCGCCAGGATGGCGGTAGAATGCGGGCTTGGCGACTACACCAGAAAACATGCCGCAAGACATCGGCGGACGCCGCGCGCCGGGCCACAGCAGCCCCGGGTTCACCCTCCTCGAGATGCTCGCGGCCTTGGCAATCGTTGGCATCCTTGCAGCGATCGCCATCGCCAGCTACGACGCGTCGACCAGCCGTACCCGGCGCCAGGCCGCCACCGCCTGCCTCGGCCAGCTCGCCACCGCGCTCGAGCGCGAGCGCGCCGCGAGTCTCGCCTACCCCGCCGGCGTAGTGCCGGCAGCCTCGTGTACCGCGGACCTCTCGAACCATTACCGTTTTGCCGGTGAAGTCGCTGCCGAGACCTTCCGCGTCACCGCCGAGCCACTCGGGCGCCAGGCCAGCGCCGATGATGACTGCGCTTGTGTGCTGAGCCTTGACGAGACCGGGCACAAGGGCACCGCACCCGGCGACGCACGTTGTGCCGGCGACGCCCGCGTGTCGACGTGCTGGTAGGCGACATGCGCTATCCATCAGGAACACTGCTCCTCGCCCTGCTGGCTAGCCTGACCGGCTGCGGCAAGTCTGACGACATGCCCAAGATGATGACCGGCCTGCCGCCGCCGCATGTGGCACTGGCACCGGCGCAGCAGATCGACGCCCCCATCACCTTCGAATACCCGGCACAGGCCAGCGGATCGCGCGAGATCGACATCCGGGCCCGGGTGGCCGGTCATATCGAGCGCCGCCACTTCACCGAGGGCAGCCGGGTGCGTGCGGGCGACCCGCTCTACACGCTCGACACCCGCCCCTTTGAGGCGGCTGTCAGCCGCGCCGAGGCGCAACTGGCACAGGCACGGGCGCAGGTGCTGCAGGCACAGGCGCAGTCCGATCAAGCCAACCGCGAGTCGAACCGGCTGGCGCCGCTGGCCGCCGACCGCGTCATCGGTCAGAAGGCCGCCGATGACGCACGCTCTGCCGCCGAGGCCACCATGGCAGCTGTAGAGGCGGCAAAGGCACAGGTATTGCAGGCCGAAGCGGCAGTGCGTCAGGCGCGTCTGGAGCTTGGTTATGCGCGCGTCGCCGCCCCGGTCGATGGCCTCGTCGGCCGCGCTGAGAAGGTCGAGGGCGCGCTGGTCGGCCCGCAGGATCCGGAGCGACTCACCAGCCTGGTGCAGGTCGATCCGCTCTACATCGTCTGGAGCCTCGCCGACAGCGAGCGGGTGCGACTGGAGAACGACCTGCGCGAGGGCCGTATCCGCACGCCGGCCGGTGGCATGGCTGCGCGGGTAAGGTTGGCCGACGGCTCGGAGGTGGCCACGCCGGGTCGCATCTCCTTCACCAGCCCGGGCGCCAACCCGAGGACCGGCGCCTTCGAATACCGCGCCAGTCTGCCCAACGCTGAACAGCGCGTGCGCCCCGGCGAGTTCGTCCGCATCGTGCTGACCGGCGCGACCCTGCCTGGCGCGGTGGTGGTGCCGCAACGCGCGGTGCTCGATGGTCCGGCGCAAAAGATGGTCCTGACCGTAGAAAAGGACAAGGCCGGGGAGACGGTGGTGGTGCCGATCCCGGTCGAGGTCGGAGAATGGGTCGACCTGCCGGCCGAACAGGGCGGGCGCAGCTGGGTCATCCGCAAGGGGCTCGCCGCCGGCACATCCATCATCACCGACGGCGTGATGCGCCTGAAGCCGGGCATGGCCGTGATCGTCGACACGCCGCAGACAGCCCCCGCCGCCCCGGCCGCGCGCTGACCGGTCGCACTGATGCTGTCGCGTTTCTTCATCGACCGCCCGATCTTCGCGGCGGTGATGTCTTTCCTGATCCTGATCGCCGGCTTCGCCGCCATGCGCGCGCTGCCGGTCGGGCAGTATCCCGACATTGCACCGCCGGTGGTCACCGTGACCGCGGTCTACCCGGGCGCCTCGGCCGAGGTGCTGGAGTCCACCGTGGCTGCGCCGCTAGAGGCCCAGATCAACGGCGTCGAGGGCATGCTCTACATGAGCAGCACCTCCGCCTCGAGCGGCGTACTGCAGATCCAGGTCACATTCGACATCGGCACAGACGCCGACAAGGCAGCGCTAGACGTCAATAACCGGGTCAAGCAGGCCGAGGCGCGCCTGCCGCTGGAGGTGCGCCGGCAGGGTGTGACGGTGGAGAAAGGCTCCTCCAGCTTCCTGCAGGTGCTGGCCTTCTACTCGCCGGATGGTCGCTTCGACGACCTTTACACCAGCAACTACGTCACCCTGAACGTGCTGGACAGGCTCAAGCGCATCCAGGGCACCACTGGCGTGCAGATCTTCGGCGCCAAGAACTACGCCATGCGTATCTGGCTCAAGCCGGACCGGTTGGCGACGCTGGGCATGACCCCTGGCGATGTGATCGCCGCGGTGAACCAGCAGAACGCGCAGTTCGCTCCGGGCAAGGTCGGCCAGCAGCCGATCAAGGACCAGGAGCTGGTCTACACCATCACCACCCAGGGCAGGCTTTCCGAGGTCGCGGCCTTCGAGAACATCATCGTCCGCACCGGCAGCGCCACCTCACAGGTGCGGCTGCGCGACGTCGCCCGGGTCGAGCTGGGCTCTGCCGACTACGAGTTCATGGGCCGCATCGACGGCAAGCCGGCAACGCTGGTCGGCATCTTCCTGCGCCCCGGCGCCAACGCGCTGAAGGTCGGCGCCGAGGTCCGCGCCACCATCGCCGACATGGAGTCGGCCTTCCCGCCCGGACTCGAGGTGCTGGTGCCGTACGACACGACGCGCTTCGTCGAGGTGTCGATCCGCGGCGTGATCAAGACGCTGGTCGAGGCCATGATCCTGGTCTTCCTGGTGGTGTTGCTGTTCCTGCAGACCTGGCGCGCGACGCTCATCCCCATGCTGGCGGTGCCGGTTTCGCTGGTGGGCACCTTTGCCGGGCTGCTGATGCTCGGTTACACCATCAACACGCTCACATTGTTCGGCCTGGTGCTGTCCATCGGCATCGTCGTCGACGACGCCATCATCGTGCTCGAGAACGTCGAGCGGGTGATGCGCCAGGAGGGCCTGTCGCCCCGCGATGCCGCCATCCGCGCGATGGAGCAGGTCACCGGGCCGATCATCGCCACCTCGCTGGTGCTCACCGCCGTATTCGTGCCGATCGGCTTCCTAGGCGGTCTGGCTGGCGAGCTTTACCGGCAGTTCGCGGTGAGCATCTCGATCGCCGTGCTGATCTCTGCGCTGGTCGCGCTCACCCTCAGCCCGGCGCTGTGCGCCATCATCCTCAAGCCACATCAGGATGACAGCGGCAACCGCTTCACGCGCTGGTTCAACGGCTGGTTCGGCCGCGTCACCGACCGCTACGGCCGTGGCGTGACCTTCATGATCCGCCGCGGCGGTGTCGCTGCGGTGCTGTTTGGCTTGATGCTGGCGGCGACTGCCCTGCTGTGGCAACGCACGCCGCACTCGCTGGTCCCCGACGAGGACCAGGGCTACTACATCTCGGCAGTGTTCCTGCCAGACGGCGCCACCCTCGACCGCACCGACCGCGTGGTAAACGAGGTAGTCAGCCGTATTCGCACCAACCCGATCAACGAACACGTGGTGGCGTTCACCGGCTTCAATTTTTTTGGCGGGTCTTACAGCAATAGCGCGGCCACCGTGTTCGTGACGCAGGTGCACTGGGACGACAGGACGCTCCCGAGCGGCGCCATGGTCGGCGAGTTCTACGCCAAGACCGCCGACCTCAAGGAGGGCCTGGCGCTCGCCTTCATGCCGCCAGCCATCTTTGGTCTGGGGCAGGCCGGCGGCTTCGAGGTGAACATCCAGAACCGTGGCGAGGGCGGCCCGAAGCGTCTGGCCGAGGTGACGCAACAGTTCCTCGCCGAGACCGCCAAGGACCCTGCGTTCAAGACCGCGCAGACGCTGTGGCGAGCCAACACGCCGCAACTGCGTATCGAGGTCGACCGTGAAAAGGCGGCACAGCTGGGGGTGCCGCTGGACCTGCTTTTCGGCACCCTGTCGGCGACCATGGGCACCTACTACGTCAACGACTTCAACAAGTTCGGCCGAACCTGGCAGGTGCTGATGTCGGCCGACTCCGGCTACCGACGCACGCCTGAGGACGTCGGCCGGGTGATGGTGCGCAGTACCACCGGGCAACTGATCCCGATATCGACCCTGGTCGACGTGCAGTACGCCAGCGGCCCCGACACCATCAACCGCTTCAACAACCTGCCTTCGGTCAAGATCCTCGGGTCCGGCGCGCCCGGCATCAGCTCGGGCGAGGCGCTGGCGGCGGTGGAGCGCGTGGCTGCCAAGACGCTGCCGCCCGACTTCACCTACGAGTTCAGCGGCGCCTCGTTCCAGGAGAAGCGCAACAGCGGCACCGGCGCCTTCGCCATGGTGCTCGCGGTGCTGATGGTCTTCCTGATCCTGGCGGCGCAATACGAGCGCTGGAGCCTGCCGCTGGCAGTGTTGCTCGCCCTGCCCTTCGGTACCTTCGGCGCGCTGGGAATGGTCTGGCTGCGCAACTTCCTGTTCAGCCTGACGGGTCTGCCGATACCGCCGCTGACCAATGACGTCTACTTCCAGATCGGACTGGTGACGCTGCTGGGTCTGGCTGCCAAGAACGCCATCCTTATCGTCGAGTTCGCCACCCACCGCCACAGCCACGGTATGGCTGCGGCCGAGGCGGCGCTGGAGGCCGCGCGCCTGCGCTTCCGCCCGATCCTGATGACCTCGCTGGCGTTCATCCTCGGCGTTGTGCCGCTGGCACTGTCGACCGGTGCTGGCGCCGGCGCGCGCCAGTCGGCCGGTACCGGGGTGATGGGCGGCATGCTCGCGGCGACCTTCCTCGCCATCTATTTCGTGCCGACCTTCTTTGTCTGGGTGACGCGCTGGTTCGAGCGGCGTCGCGACGCTGCCGGCGGTGGCGCATGATTGCCCTGCGCGCACCGTTGGCACGCTCGGCCGTGATGCTGGCGCTGACTGCCCTGGGTGGCTGCGCGGTGCTGCCGGAGCCGGTGCAACGCATCTTCTCGCTGCCACCCCAGGAAGCGCCGGTCGAGGCCTGGGGTGATCTCGAACGCTGGTGGGCGCGCTTTGATGATGCCGCACTGGGCGCCGACATCGAGCGCGCCATCGCCCACAACAGCCGTCTGGCGGCGGCGCAGGCGCGCATCGACGATGCCGCTCAGCAGGTCCGGGTGGCCAATCAGCGCCTCATTCCCGACATCAGCCTCGATGCGGGCGCGGCCCGCAACAAACGCAGCGAACGCACCGCAACCAATTTCCCGGGTCTGCCGGTGATCACCGACAACCGCCAGCTTGGCCTGTCGGCCTCCTACGAGCTCGACCTGTGGGGCCGCATCCGCGCCGGCGAGCTTGGCGCCATCGAGCGGCTCGAGGCGCAGCAGTGGGCGCGTCATTCGGCGCAGACCAGCATCGCTGCGCAGGTCGCCATCGGCAGCTTCCGTATCCGCACCCTGCAGCAGCAGATCCGCCTGACAGCGGCCACCATCGCGCTTGCCGACGAGGCCCTGGAGCTGATCCGGCGGCAGCGCGACGCCGGCCTGCTCGGCGATTTTGAGTACCAGCAGAGCCGCGCCGAGCGCGACGCGTTCGCGGTGCGTCTGACCGACCTGCGCGACGCGCTGCAGCGGACCCGCCGCGCGCAGGCCCAGTTGCTGGGGGCCGAGCCCGACGAGATCTGGCGCGCAGACCGGATGGACGACGGTGACAGTGCGCCTGCGCCCGTTGCGACCTCGATCACCGCTAGTGCCGCGGCCCCCGGCACCGCCCTGCCGGCACTGCCGGAGATCCCTGAGGGGTTGCCCTCTGAGTTGCTGCTCAAGCGCCCCGACGTGCGTGAGGCCGAGGCCCAGTTGCGTGCCGCCAGCGCCGACGTGGCTGCTGCGCGAGCAGCATTCTTCCCGCAGATCAGCCTGACCGGTCGCTACGGCTACCAGAGCCGCGACCTGTCGGAGTTGCTGGTCGGGCCGGCAACGGTCTGGAGCCTCGGGCTCGGCCTGCTGCAGCCGATCACCAATGCACGCCTGCTGGATGCCCAGATGAAGGCTGCGCGGGCGCGGGTGCGCGCCGCAGAGGCGAGCTATGTGCAGACAGTGCAGACCGCCTTTGTCGACGCCGGCAATGCCTTTGGCGCACGCGCCACAGCGCATGAGGCGCGCCAGTTGCAAGAACGCCGCGAGCAGGAACTGACCGACACGCTGCGCATGGCCGGCCGCCGCTTCGAGGCAGGCCTCACCGGCGCGCTGGAGGTGATCGACGCACGCCGCAACTTGCTCGCCGCGCAACTCGACGCGCTGGACCGCCGCAACGCCGAGCTCAGCGCGACGGTGGATATCTACCGGGCGCTCGGCGGCGGCTGGTCGGCACCGCCGTCACCCTGACGGGGCAAATGCGCGTCAGGGCGAGACCTGGGGGTGGGCACGATCAAGCCCGCTCTGCAGGCGGTTGAGCGCCGACAGATAGGCCTTCACTGAGGCGACGACGATGTCGGTATCTGCGCCCTGCCCGTTCACCACCCGTCCGCCCTTGGACAGCCGCACCGTGACCTCGCCCTGTGCGTCGGTGCCGGCGGTGATGCTGTTGACCGAGTAGAGCAGCAGCTCGCTCTGGCTGGCCACCACCTTCTCGACTGCCTTGAAGGCAGCATCGACCGGGCCGCCACCCTGCGCGTCGCTGGCCTTCTCGACGCCATCGACCGCGAGCACGATCCTGGCGTGCGGCACCTCGCCGGTCTCTGAGGCGACGCGCAGCGAGACCAGCTTGAGGTGCTCCTCGGTGGGGGTGACGGCCTCTTCCGAGACCAGCGCCTGCAAGTCCTCGTCGAAGATCTCGCGCTTCTTGTCGGCGAGGTCCTTGAAACGCGCGAAGGCGGCGTTGAGCGCCTCCTCCGAATCGAGCTTGATGCCGAGCTCCTCGAGGCGGGAACGGAAGGCGTTGCGGCCTGAGAGCTTGCCGAGGGTGAGCTTGTTGGTGGTCCAGCCGACGCTCTCCGCGCTCATGATCTCGTAGGTCTCGCGGTGCTTGAGCACGCCGTCCTGGTGGATGCCGGACTCGTGGGCGAAGGCGTTTGCGCCCACCACGGCCTTGTTCGGCTGCACCGGGTAGCCGGTGATCTGGCTTACCAGCTTGGACGACGGCACGATCTGCCGGGTGTCGATGCGCGTGTCACAACCGAACACGTCCGGGCGCACCTTGACCGCCATCACCACCTCTTCCAGCGAGGCGTTGCCGGCCCGTTCGCCGAGGCCGTTGATGGTGCACTCGACCTGACGCGCGCCGGCCTGCACCGCGGCCAGCGAATTGGCCACCGCCATGCCGAGGTCGTTGTGGCAATGCGTCGACCAGATGACCTTGTCCGAGCCTTCGACGCGCTCGATCAGTTGGCGGATGCGCTCACCCCAGAGGTTGGGGATGCTGTAGCCGACCGTATCCGGCACGTTGAGGGTCCTGGCGCCGGCCTTGATGGCGGCTTCGAACACGCGGCAGAGGAAGTCCATGTCGGACCGGACCGCGTCCTCGGCCGAGAACTCGACGTCGTCAGTGAACTTGCGTGCGAACTTGACCGCGGCGATGGCCGCCTCGACCACCTGCTCCGGCTGCATGCGCAGCTTCTTCTCCATGTGGATCGGCGAGGTGGCGATGAAGGTGTGGATGCGCTTGCGCGGCGCGGGGGCGATGGCATCGGCCGCGGCCTGGATGTCGCGCTCGGTGGCGCGTGCCAGCGAGCAGATGGTGGAGTCTTTCACCACCTCGGCCACCGCGCGGATGGCCTCGGCGTCGCCCGGGCTGGCGGCGGCGAAGCCGGCCTCGATGATGTCGACACCCAGTTTCTCGAGCTGGCGCGCGATGCGCACTTTTTCCTCGCGGGTCATGGCCGCGCCGGGGCTCTGTTCGCCATCGCGGAGGGTGGTGTCGAAGATGTAAAGACGGTTGTTCATGTTCGTATTCTCGGTGCCGGTGGAGCGGCCAAAACAAAAACCCGCTGGACTCTGGCCAGCGGGATTCGATTTTACTGCGGTACTGCCTCGGGGGTCAGGGTCTGTCGGCGGGCCAGCGCCGCAGGATCCAGGGCGTCAGGAACCCGGATAGGACGTATAGGCTGAAAAGGGCGAAGAGGACCATAGGTGGGTAGTAGGAGACCAGAAGCAGGCCCAGTACCGCAATCGGTAAAACCATGAAAGGTACATTGAAGCGCAGGTGGACCACCTTGAAGCTGTAGTAGCGCAGGTTGCTCACCATCAACACGCCCGCCAGCAGAGTGACACCCCAGGCCAGCCAGTGGACGTCGGTGCCGCTCAGGCCGAAGTAGTCGTCGACCAGCCACAGGAAGCCCACCACCATGGCCGCCGCTGCAGGGCTCGGCAGGCCGACGAAGAAGCGCTTGTCGGTGCTGGTGAGTTGGGTGTTGAAGCGTGCCAGACGCAGAGCCGCAGCGGCGCAGTAGATGAAAGCCGCCACCCAGCCCAGCTTGCCCATCGGCTTGAGCGCCCAGACGTACATCACCAGCGCAGGCGCCGCGCCAAAGCTCACCATGTCGGAGAGGCTGTCGTACTCGGCGCCGAATGCGCTCTGCGTGTGGGTGAGCCGGGCCACCCGGCCGTCGAGACCATCCAGCACCATGGCGACAAAGATCGCCACCGCTGCCGCCTCATAGCGCCCGTTCATCGCCTGGACGATGCTGTAGAAGCCGGCGAACAGCGCGCCGGTGGTCAGCAGGTTGGGCAGCAGGAAGATGCTGCGGCCGAATGGCCGCTGCGGGTCATCGGTGCGCCGGCCTCGCCATTTCATGGCAACACCGCTGCGTTCATGACGCCCGGAATTCGGCAAGCACGGTCTCGGTGGCGCTGACCTTTTGGCCGATCACCACCTTGGGCATCGCATCCAGCGGCAGGTAGACATCGACCCGCGACCCGAAACGGATGAAGCCGTAGCGTTCGCCGGCGGACACGTGCTGCCCCTCCCCGACGTAGCAAAGGATGCGTCGCGCGATCAGGCCAGCCACCTGCACCAGCGTAACGGTACCGTGCGCGGTGTCGAGGACGACCGCGTTGCGCTCATTCTCGAGCGAGGCCTTGTCCAGGTCGGCATTGACGAAGCTGCCGGGAAAGTACTGGACGTTCTGCACCCTGCCGCTGACGCTCACCCGGTTCGAGTGGACGTTGAAAACGTTCATGAAGACGCTGACCAGCAGCGCCGGTCGGTCGGCGTACGGGTCGTGGGTCTCGACGACGCGCACGATGCGGCCGTCGGCCGGCGACAGGACCAGTCCATCGCCCGCAGGCACCTGCCGCTGCGGGTCGCGGAAGAACTGCAGGACAAAGCCCGCGATCAGCCAGAACAGCACCGATGCAGCGAAGCCCCACAGCGCCCAGACGACGGCGGCGAGCAGGACACTGCCGCCGACGAAGGGCCAGCCCTCACGGGCGATGATGGGGTGTGGCCAGGGCGTCAACGGTCAGTTCTTCGATTGGTCGACAAGCTTGTTCTTGGCGATCCACGGCATCATGGCGCGCAGCTGGCTGCCGACCTGCTCGATCGGGTGCTCGGCATTCAGGCGGCGACGCGCGGTCATCTCGGGGTAGTTGGTGCGGCCCTCGAGGATGAAGCGCTTGGCGTATTCCCCGTTCTGGATGTTCTGCAGCGCCTCGGCCATGGCGATGCGCGCCTCGGTACCGATGACCTGCGGGCCGGTCACGTACTCGCCATACTCGGCGTTGTTCGAGATCGAGTAGTTCATGTTGGCGATGCCACCCTCGTACATCAGGTCGACGATCAGCTTCATCTCGTGCAGACACTCGAAGTAGGCCATCTCGGGGGCGTAACCCGCCTCGACCAGGGTCTCGAAGCCGGCCTTGATCAGTTCAACGCAGCCGCCGCACAGCACGGCTTGTTCGCCGAACAGGTCGGTCTCGGTCTCTTCGCGGAAGCTGGTCTCGATCACGCCGCCCTTGGTGCCGCCGTTGGCTGCGGCGTAGGAAAGGGCGATGTCACGCGCCTTGCCCGATGCGTCCTGATAGATGGCGATCAGCGAGGGCACGCCGCCGCCCTTCAGGTACTCGGAGCGCACCGTGTGGCCAGGACCCTTGGGCGCGATCATGATGACGTCGATGTCCTTGCTCGGGACGATCTGGTTGTAGTGGATGTTGAAGCCGTGTGCGAAGGCCAGCGCGGCGCCCTTCTTCAGATGCGGCGCGATCTCGGCGTGGTAGATGCCGGCCATGGTCTCGTCGGGCAGCAGCACCATGACCACATCGGCGCCCTTCACGGCGTCTGCGATGTCCTTGACGGTATGGCCGGAGGCCTCGGCCTTGGCCCATGACGAGCCCTCCCGGCGCAGGCCGACGGTGACCTTGACGCCCGAATCCTTCAGGTTGGCGGCGTGCGCGTGACCCTGGCTGCCGTAGCCGACGATGGTCACGGACTTGCCTTTGATCAACGAGAGGTCGGCGTCCTTGTCGTAAAAGACCTTCATGGTATTTCCTTTTATATCAGCAGTTTATTTTGTTTTATTGATGTACCGCAGCAAGCCGGCGCAGGGCCGGGTCAGCCTGCGGTCAGGATGCGGTGGCCGCGTCCGATGCCCGAGGCCCCGGTGCGTACCGTCTCGAGGATCGCGGCCTTGTCGATCGCCTCGAGGAAGGCATCGTGCTTGGTCACTGGGCCGGTCAGTTCGATGGTGTAGGTGTCGTCAGTGACGTCGATGATGCGCCCGCGGAAGATGTCCGCCATGCGCTTCATCTCCTCGCGCTGGTCAGCGCCCTTGGCGCGTACCTTGACCAGCATGAGCTCCCGCTCGATGTGGGGGCCCTCGGTCAGGTCGACCAGCGACACCACGTCGATCAGCTTGTTGAGTTGCTTGGTGATCTGGTCGATGACGTCTTCCGAGCCGCTGGTGACGATGGTCATGCGCGACAGGGTCGGGTCCTCGGTCGGAGCCACGGTGAGCGATTCGATGTTGTAGTTGCGCGCAGAAAACAGGCCAGCCACGCGCGACAGGGCGCCAGACTCGTTTTCCATGAGCAGGGAGATGATGTGACGCATGCTGGGTACCGCCTTTACACCAGGATCATTTCGGAAAGGCCCTTGCCGCCAGGGACCATCGGGTAGACGTTCTCAGTCTGGTCGGTGCGGAAGTCCATGAACACCAGACGGTCCTTCAGCTTGAAGGCCTCGCGCATGGCGCCGTCGATGTCCTCGGGTTTCTCGATGAGCATGCCGACGTGGCCGAAGCTCTCGGCCAGCTTCACGAAGTCGGGCAGCGCGTCCATGTACGACTCCGAGTAGCGGTTGCCGTAGAAGAACTCCTGCCACTGCCGGACCATGCCCATGTAGCGATTGTTCAGGCTGACGATCTTCAGCGGCAGATGGTACTGGCGGCAGGTCGAGAGCTCCTGGATACACATCTGGATGCTCGCCTCACCGGTGACGCAGGCCACGGTGGCGTCGGGGTGCGCGAACTGCACGCCCATCGCGTACGGCAGGCCGACGCCCATGGTGCCGAGGCCGCCGGAGTTGATCCAGCGGAGCGGCTTGTCGAACTTGTAGAACTGCGCCGCCCACATCTGGTGCTGACCCACATCCGAGGTGATGTAGGCGTCGCCATTGGTGACCTCGTAGAGCTTCTCAACCACCGCCTGCGGCTTGATGATCGGGCTGGTACGGTCGAACTTGAGACAGTCGCGGCCACGCCACTGGTCGATCTGGGCCCACCAGTTCTTCAGCGCCTCGGCATCCGGCTTGGCCTTGGATGCTTTCAGCTTGGCATTGATCGCGCCCAGCACGCTGGCCACGTTGCCGACGATGGCGACGTCCACCTTGACCCGCTTGGAGATGCTCGACGGGTCGATGTCGATGTGGATGATCTTGCGGTTGGGGTCGAAGAAGTGCTTGGGGTTGCCGATCACGCGGTCGTCGAAACGGGCGCCAACGGCGATGAGCACGTCGCACAGCTGCATCGACATGTTCGCTTCGTAGGTGCCGTGCATCCCGAGCATGCCAACGAATTGCGGGTCGGTGGCCGGGTAGGCGCCCAGGCCCATCAGTGTGTTGGTGCAGGGGTAACCGGTGCCGCGTACCAGCTCGGCCAGCTTTTCGGCGGCGCCGGACAGGATCACCCCACCACCGGCGTAGACCATCGGCCGCTTGGCGGAGAGGATGAGCTCGACGGCACGATCGATCTCGCCGGAGTCACCCGCCTCGACCGGCTTGTACGAACGCATCTCGATGGTCTTGGGGTAAACGTACTCGCAGACGTGCTGCGTCACATCCTTGGGGATGTCGACCAGCACCACCCCCGGACGGCCGGTGGTGGCGATGTAGAACGCCTTCTTGATGGTCTCGGCAAGGTCCTTGACGTCGCTGACCAGGAAGTTGTGTTTGACGATGGGCCGCGTGATGCCGACCGTGTCGCACTCCTGGAACGCGTCCTGGCCGATGGCGTGGGTCGGCACCTGGCCGGTGATCACCACCATCGGGATCGAATCCATGTGCGCGGTGGCGATGCCGGTGACGGCGTTGGTGACGCCGGGGCCGGAGGTGACCAGGCAGACACCCGGCTTCAGCGTGCAGCGGGCGTAGGCGTCGGCGGCGTGGACCGCGGCCTGTTCGTGACGGACCAGGATGTGACGGAACGCGTCCTGCTTGAAGATCTCGTCGTAGATGTTGAGTACCGCACCACCGGGGTAACCAAACACGAACTCGACACCTTCTTCGCGAAGGCAGTGCACAACAATCTCGGCGCCATTCAACTGCATGGGGGTCACTCGCAAGGGTTTTGGGTGCTGCATCGCAGCGAACCCAAAACACTAACAAGTCGATTGGAGCCGGTCAAGGCGAGGCGGCGCCCCGGCGGCCGTCGTCCGGGCGCTCTGCTGCCGATATCCGGCTGGATCCGCCCGCTTTGCTACCATGGCGCGCCTTGTCCTGCGGCATGCTGTCGCGAGCGTGAGCCCGAACCCATCCATCGACGCCTTCCTCGCCGCCAACGAACGGCGGGCCTGGCTGCGCGCCCGGCTCGCGGTCCGCAACGACGACGCCGCCCTCGATATCGTTCAGGACGCGATGATCCGTCTGGTGGAGCATTACGCGGACCGGCCGGCCGAAGAGTGGCCGATGCTGTTCCAGCGCATCCTGCAGAACGCCATCCTCGACCATTTCAGGCGGCAGAAGGTGCGCGATACGTGGACGGTCCTGGTGTCGTCACTACTGCCAGGCGGGCGCGACGAGGAAGCGGCTGATGCGGCGGACGCCCTGCTCGAGCGGCTCGCCGGGGACGAGGGCCATGCACGCTCCGCCGAAGACGAGGTGGCGGGCCGCGAGGAACTGGCGCACATCGCCGACGCCCTCAGCAGGTTGCCGCCACGTCAACGCGAAGCCTTCCTGCTGCGTTACTGGGAAGGATATGACCTCGCCGAGACGGCGCAGGCGATGGGTTGCAGCGAGGGCAGCGTCAAGACGCACTGTTCCCGCGCATGCCACGCGCTTGCCCAGGCCCTGGGCGAGCGCGGCGTGGCCAGGCCATGGACATCCGGCTTGGCTGCCGGCGATCTGGAGGACCGGAACGATGGTTGAAAGGAAGACAGGGATGGCAGGCACGGCTCGAATCGAACGCGCCGACCGTTCGTCGTTGCAGGGACTGATGGCCGACCTCGATGCGTTGGCCGTACGCGCCATCGACCAGCGCGTGGCGATGCGCCTGCAGGCCGCGCGTCGCATGGCCGTCGGGCGGCTGGCCAGCCCGGGCTTCACGCCCAGCGCGCACTGGATCAATTGGGCGCCGGCGGCTCTCGCGCTTGTGCTGGTGGTGGTCACCTCGTGGAGCCTGCTGGTCGACAGCGGGCAGAGCCTGGACGCTGACCTGCTCGCCGACGCCCTGCCCTTCGACGCCTACCTCGACGCCGGTTTCGAAGCCTCGATCGGCGAGAGCGGCGTGCAACTGCTCGAGAACTGAGATGCGGCGCACCCTGCTTCTGGCCCTGCTCCTCCCGCTCGCCCTCTCTGCCGGTTCCGCCTTCGCGGGCAATGCAGCATGGTCGGGTCTGAGCCCGGGCGATCAGGCGGTGTTGCGCCCGGTCGAGAAGCAATGGGAAGAGCTGCCCGGCCACACACGGGCCCGCCTGCTGCGGCTTGCGCGCCGCTATCAGGACCTTGACCCGCAACAGCAGACGCGGGTGCGGCAGCGGTTGGCGGACTGGGCACGCCTGACGCCCGAGCAGCGCGAGCAGGCCCGACGCAACTTCGAGAACCTGCAGCGGCTGTCACCGGAGCATCGTGAGCGCGTCCGCCGGCAGTGGCTTGAGCAGGCGCCCACGGCAGAGGATGCTGCGGCGCCATGAAGGCCGAAGCACTCGCCAAACTCTCCCTCAATCCGGCCGGATGGTCCAGGCGGGTGATGTGCATGGTCTACGAGTCGCTCATCGTCTTGGCGCTGCTGCTGGTCGGCGGCCTGGTCGCCGTTGGGCTGCCGTCTGGTGAGAGCGGCGTCGTGGGCTTGCCTCGGCTGGCGTTGCAGCTGTGGATCGGCGGGCTGGTCGCGGCCTATTTTGCCGGCTGCTGGTGGCGGTTCGGCCAGACCCTCGCCATGAAGACCTGGCGACTGGTAGTCACCACCGCCGAAGGCGCCCCGCTGCCGCCGGGCCGTTCGCTGCTGCGCCTGCTGGTCGCTGCCCTGACGCTGCCGCTCAGCATCGTTTGGCCGCTGGTCGATCGCGACCGCCAGTTCCTGCACGACCGCCTGGTTGGCACACGGGTCTGGCATATCGCGGCCTGAAGTTTCAAGCGCTTGTCCGCGACAAGCGCTTGGCATTACCCGGCAAACCGCTTAACGTATTGGACATTGTCCAAATCAAGCGGATGCCCCCGGATGACCACCTCGCCGGCCATCAACGTCTACCAGGATCATCTGGCTGAGCAGCCGGCCGGAACCCTGGTCCAGATCGTCTACAGCAGCTACGCGTTGGTCGGCGAAGAAGCCGACGACGAGATCCTGCGCGTCTCGCGGCGCAACAACCAGGCTGCGGACATCACCGGTTTGCTGATCCGCGACGGTGCCTGGTTCATGCAGATCCTCGAGGGGCCGGTCGAATCCGTCCCGGCGTTGATGTGCCGGATCGAGGCCGACCCCCGCCACCGCGATGTCAGCATCAGCCTGGTGCGTCTGGTCGGGCAACGTCGCTTTGGTGACTGGACCATGTGCTCGCCTGCTGTGGACCGTGGTGGCTTTGATGCACTGGTCGCCAGCCTCGACCAGGCCCATGACGCGACCGACCGACTGATCTCCGATTTCATCGCCGATGGCGTCTGGCCGAGGCGTGTCGAGCCTCGACGCCGTCTTGGCGCTTCCCTGAAGGCAGCGCTTGACCGCCCCTTCCATGGACCCTTCCGCTACGTCGCCTGCGCCAGCCTGCTGACCGGGGCCACGGCTGACGGGCCACCGGAGCCCATGGTCGATGAGTGGTGGCAACAGAACGCGGATAACGACGTGACCGGCATCCTGGTCCACGACGACGGCAACCTGCTCTATTACCTCGAGGGCAGTGCGGACGCTGTTGATCGAACCATCGGCATGATGGCTGCCGACCCCCGCCATGCGTCCATGATCACGCTGCTTGAGGGTGAGACGGGCTCGCGCCTGTTCGCCGATTGCCCGCTCGAGGTGCGCGGGTGTGACCGGCCATTGTTCAGCGGCGACATCCAACCGGGTGGCGATGCAGCCCTGCGCCGGTCCCTCGCCGCGTTGGTTCGCGGCATGCGCTGACGGCTGCCGGGCCTAGATCTTCTCGACCCGCCTGAGCAGGAGCAGTGCCAGCAGAATGAAGGCCATGGTGGCAGCCCCGGCGCCGACCAGGGGCGGCCAGGCGTTGAGTTGGCCGAGGTTGTTGCCGATCCTGCTGAGGAAGTGGAAACCGATACCGAGCAGGATCCCCGCAAAGACCCTCGCCATGATCCCCCCAGCGCGGCCCTGGAGGCGGGCAAACGACAAGGCCAGCAGGATCATCGCCGCGATCGACAGCGGGTAGAGGGCCTTGGCCCACAGTGCGGTCTCGTGGCGGCCGGTCTCCTGGCGGTTCTTGCGCAGGTGATCCAGATAGGGCCAAAGCTCGAGTGCGGACATCCGGTCCGGCGCTACGGCCATCACGCTGAGGATATCGGGGCCCAGACGGGTCTCCCAACGCTGGCTGCGCTCTTGCGTGACGGTCACCCCACTGCTGCCGAACACCGTCGATTCGACATTGGCGAGCAGCCAGTACCCCTCGCCGTCGAATCGGGCACTTTGCGCACGACGGATCGCCCGCAGGCTGCCGTCGGGGGCGAAATCGTAGACGCTTGGCAAGGTCATCTCACCGTCGGGCAGCACGCTGCCGAGGTTGACGAAGCTGCTGCCGTCCTTGAGCCAGAAGCCGCTCTTCATCTGCTGGGCCACGACGTCGTTTCCGCCGAGCTTGAGCCGCCGCAACTGCCGGTCGGCCTGAGGCGCCAGCCACTCGCCGGCCAGCAGCCCCACCAGCGCGATGACCACCGCGGGTACCGCGAGGATCCGCACCATCCCGGCAACCGATACACCAGCGGTACGGATGATCGTGTACTCAGAGCTTGATGCGAGTTGGGCCATGACGATCAGGCCCCCGATCAATGTCGCTACCGGCAACAGTTCGTAGAAATGGCCGGGGACCAGCAGGCTGGTCAAGGCCAGCGCCTGCAATGCGGTGGGCGCCTTTGTCCCGCCCGTATCCAGCTGGTCGATCAGGTCGAACAGCCCGAACAGAACCAGCAGCGCGGCACTAACCAAGGCCACCGTACCGTACAGCCGCCTGCCGATGTCGCGCGAAAGCAGGCTCATGGGGCGCGCCGCCAGCGCTTGAACGTACCGGTCTGCCATGCAACCAGCGCCAGGACGATCCCGCCCAGCGCAAGATGAACGATGAGGAAGCCCGGCACCGGCGCGAGCCGGCCTTGCGCCACCCAGGCGTTGGTGATGCTTAACGCGTTGCTGTAGATGGCGTAGATCAGAACCGCGAGCACCAGATTGACTGAACGGCTTGCGCGTGGGTTGACGAAGCCGAGCGGAACCGCCAGCAGAACCAGCATCAGCGCAGCGATCGGCAGGTGCAGGCGCCACTGCAGTTCGGCGATGTCGACCGCCCGCCCGGAAGCCAGAAGATCGGCACTGCTCCGGGACTTGGCGTTGGCGTTGTAGGGTTGCTTCTCGTACGGGAGTATCAGTACCTCGGCGCGCTCGAAGCGCGTCGTACGCCACGCCGCAGTGCTGCCGCTGCCCTCGTAGCGCTGGCCGTCACGCAGCACCAGAAAACGGTCGCCGTTCGGTGCCCGTTCAACGGCCCCGAATCGCGCCACCGTGATGCTCTCGCCCGCCGGATCGACCGAGCGGATGAAGAGTTCGGCCAGACTCTGGTTGAAGTCGGAGAAACGCTCGACAAAGTAGACCTTGCTGCCGTTGCGGGTCTCCTTGAACACACCGGGGGCGACCAGCGCGATCTCGTCACGCGACTGCAACTCGGCCTGCAGCTGTTGGCTGCGTGTCACCGCCCAGGGGCGCACAAACAACGTGATGAGTGCCACCAGCACCACGAACGGAACGGCAAATCGCAGCAGCGGCACGACAAACGTGCGCAGCGGCACGCCGCAGGCGAACCACACCACCATCTCGCTGTCCCTGTGGGCACGTGTCAGCGTGACCAGCGCAGCGATGAAGACGGTCAGCGCGATGACCAGAGGGAAAAGATTGAGCGTCTGGAAGGACATCGCTGCGAACACGGTGTCGGTGGCGATGCTGCCGCTGGCGGCACGGTTGAGCAGCCGGACCAGTTGTGCGGTGACGATGATGCCGAACAGGACCGCGAACACGCCGAGCGCGACCGACGCGCACTCGCCGCTGATCCGCCGGCTGAAAAGGCTGGTCAGCAGAGGAGTAGGCGCTGCGCTACGCGGTACCACGCCGGCGTTGGCGACGAGGTTATCGGTCACGGGCGGCGCACCTTGGCGGGGGCTGGTGCGAGGTCCTGCATATAATCGCGGGAAAGCCCCGTAAATAATGAGGAAAACCCATGGAATTTAGCACGAGAGGTGGGCGCGCCGAAGCGCTCAAGGGGCAGTGTCTGCTGGTCACCGCCGAGTCCGGCGGCAAGCTTGGCGCCGCAGCCCGCGCCGTAGACGCCGGGCATGGCGGGGTGATCGCCGCTGCCATCAAGCGCGGCGACCTGACCGGCAAGCAGGCGCAAGTGGTGAGCCTGGCCGATGGCGCCACCCGCATCGTCGTGGTCGGCATCGGCAAGTCTGCCGAAGCCACTGAGGCAAGCTGGCTCAAGGCCATGCGTGCCGGAATCGACACCGTGCTGGCCAGCGCCGCGCGCGACCTCACGGTCTGCCTCGACGGCCACCCGGTGCGCCGTCGAGACGCTACCTGGTACGCCAGTCAGGTCGCGCAGATCGCACTGCAGGCGGCGCAGCGACCCGACCACATGAAGAGCAAGCGCGAGGACCCGCCCCGGCTGGCCAAGATCGCCGTCTGGGCTGACGGCGAGGAGGCCGAGGCCCAGGTCGGGCGCGGACTGCGCCAGGGCGAAGCGATCGGACACGGTGCCAGCCTGGCCCGCGAGCTGGGAAATCTGCCGGGCAATGTCTGCACACCAAGCTATCTGGCCGACCGTGCGCAGGCGCTGGCCAAGGACCACGGACTCAAGGCGCAGATCTTCGACGAGAAAGCCATCGCCAAGATGGGGATGGGCTCGTTCCTGTCGGTGTCGCGTGGCAGCGCCGAGCCGCCCCGCTTCATCGTGCTGCGCTATCAGGGTGCGGGCAAGGACGACGCGCCTGTCGCGCTGGTTGGCAAGGGCGTGACCTTCGATACCGGCGGCATCTCGATCAAGCCCTCTGGCGAGATGGACGAGATGAAGTACGACATGTGCGGGGCTGCGGCCGTGCTCGGCACGCTGCAGGCGGTGGCCCAACTCAAGCTGCCGATCAACGTCGTCGGCATCATCCCCGCCACCGAGAACATGCCCGGCAGCAAGGCGACCAAGCCGGGCGACATCGTCACCAGCATGTCCGGCCAGACCATCGAGATCCTCAACACCGACGCCGAGGGCCGCTTGATCCTGTGCGACGCACTCACCTACACCAAGGAGAAGGTCAAACCGGTGCTGGCGATCGATATCGCCACGCTGACTGGCGCCTGCGTGATCGCGCTCGGGCACGTCGCCAGCGGCCTCTACAGCAATGACGACAAGCTGGCCCACGAGTTGCTGGATGCGGGGCACGCCGCCTGGGACCGCGCCTGGCACATGCCATTGTGGGACGACTATCAGCAACAGCTCTCGAGCAACTTCGCCGACGTGGCGAACATCGGTGGCCGCCCCGGCGGCAGCGTAACGGCAGCCTGCTTCCTGTCGCGCTTCACCCGTGACATGAAGTGGGCGCACCTCGACATCGCCGGCACTGCCTGGGTGTCCGGCAAGGCCAAGGGCGCCACCGGGCGCCCGGTCGGGCTGCTCACCGAGTTCCTCATCAGGCGGTCCGGCGGCGACCGCAGCGCCGCGGCGTGACCCGGGTCGACTTCTACGCCGGCAGCAGCGACGCTGCCCGTACCGTGTTCTCGCTGGCGCAGAAGGCGGTGCGTGCCGGGCACCGGGTTTGGATCCTGACGCGTGACGCCGCCCACACGGCGGAGATCGATGCTCGCCTGTGGGCCGACCCGCCGGGGGGCTTCCTGCCTCACTGCCCGCCAGGGCATGCGCTGGCGGGCCGCACCCCCGTACTGGTCGGTCACGACCCGGATGCCGTCCCGCACGAGGAGATCCTGATCAACCTGCGGGACGACACGCCAGCCTGCTTCAGCCGCTTCGACCGCCTGCTGGAGGTGGTCGGCAAAGAGCCCGCCTCGGTGCAGGCCGCGCGCGATCGATTCCGCTTCTACCGCGACCGCGGTTACCCGCTGCAAAGCCACGATCTGAAAAGCCGAACCTGAAAGACCCCAAGATGACCCTTGAAAAGAGTTTTGAACCTGCCGCGATCGAACAACGCTGGTACCCGCGCTGGGAAGAGAGCGGGTATTTCGCGGCCGGCACCGACGCCGGCAAGGCCGACAACTTCTGCATCCTGCTGCCGCCGCCGAACGTCACCGGCACCCTGCACATGGGCCACGGCTTCAACCAGACGCTGATGGATACGCTGACGCGCTGGCAGCGCATGCGCGGCGCCAACGTGCTGTGGCAACCTGGCACCGACCACGCCGGCATCGCCACGCAAATGGTGGTGGAGCGGCAACTCGAGGCCAAGGGCTTGAGCCGTCACGACGTGGGTCGCGAGAACTTCCTCGAGCGGGTGTGGGAGTGGAAGGACTACTCCGGCGGCACGATCACGCGGCAGATGCGTCGACTCGGCGCGTCCTGCGACTGGGACCGCGAGCGCTTCACCATGGACACCGGGCTCTCGACCATCGTCACGCAGAGCTTTGTCCGCCTCTATCGCGAGGGCCTGATCTACCGCGGCAAGCGGCTGGTGAACTGGGACCCCAAGCTGGGCACCGCAGTCTCCGACCTGGAGGTGGTCAGCGAGGAGGAAGACGGCCACCTCTGGCACATCCGCTACCCGCTGGCCGGCGGGCCGGTCGGTGACCTGGACGCCCTCACGGTCGCCACCACGCGCCCGGAGACCCTGCTCGGCGACGTCGCCGTCATGGTGCACCCCGAGGATGAGCGCTACGCTGCGCTCATCGGTCGCGAGGTCGAGCTGCCGCTGACCGGCCGCCGCATCCCGGTGATCGCCGACGACTACGTCGACCGCGAATTCGGCACCGGCGTGGTCAAGGTCACCCCCGCGCACGACTTCAACGACTACGCGGTGGGCCAGCGTCATCGCCTGCAGCGTATCGTCGTCCTCGATCTGGCCGGCAACGTGCCCGGCATGGCACAGGTCTACGACGCCGAGGGCGTCGCGCAGGCTGGCATCGCTCTGCCCGCTCATCTGTCTGGCATGGAGCGCTTCGCCGCCCGCAAGCAGGTGGTCGCCGACCTTGAGGCTGCCGGACTGCTGGAGAGCGTCAAGCCGCACAAGCTGATGGTGCCGCGCGGCGATCGATCGGGCGTGGTGGTCGAGCCCATGCTCACCGACCAGTGGTTCGTCGCCATGAGCAAGCCCGGTTCCGACGGCAAGAGCATCGTGCAGAAGGCGATCGACGTGGTCGCCGATGGGCAGGTGCGGTTTGTGCCCGAGAACTGGGTCAACACCTACAACCAGTGGCTCAACAACATCCAGGACTGGTGCATCTCCCGGCAGCTGTGGTGGGGCCACCAGATCCCGGCCTGGTACGCGCCGGATGGCCGCGCCTGGGTGGCGCACAACGCCGCCGAGGCGCGCGAGATGGCCGAGACGGACGGCTACACCGGCGAGCTTCGCCGCGACGAAGACGTGCTCGACACCTGGTACTCGTCGGCGCTGTGGCCCTTTTCCACCCTCGACTGGACCGGCGACGCGGCCAAGGATGCCGCAAACCCGATGCTGAGCCGGTACCTACCCTCCAGCGTGCTGGTGACCGGCTTCGACATCATCTTCTTCTGGGTCGCGCGCATGGTCATGATGACCACGCACCTCAGCGGCAGGATCCCCTTCCGCGACGTCTACGTGCATGGCCTGATCCGCGACGCGGAGGGCCAGAAGATGAGCAAGTCCAAGGGCAACGTGCTCGACCCGATTGATTTGATTGACGGCATCGGCCTGGACGCGCTGATCGAGAAGCGCACCACCGGCCTGATGAACCCCAAGCAGGCCGAGAGCATCGCCAAGAAGACGCGCAAGGAGTTCCCGGACGGCATCCCGGCCTTTGGCGTGGACGCGCTGCGCTTCACCTTCGCCAGCCTTGCCAGCCCGGGGCGCGACATCAAGTTCGACATGCAGCGCTGCGAGGGTTACCGCAACTTCTGCAACAAGCTGTGGAACGCCACGCGCTTCGTGCTGATGAACACCGAAGGCCAGGACTGCGGCCTCGCGCCATGCGGCAGCAAGGCCGCCGGCGGGCCTGCTGGCGCTAGCGGCTGCGGCCCCGGCGGCTACCTGCACTTCTCGCAGCCGGACCGCTGGATCGTCAGCCTGCTGCAACGGGTCGAGTCCGACATGGACCGCCACCTGCGCGAGTACCGCTTCGACCTCGCCGCGCAGACGCTCTACCGCTTTGTATGGGACGAGTACTGCGACTGGTACCTGGAGTTGGCCAAGGTGCAGATCCAGACCGGTGCACCGGAGCAGCAGCGCGCCACCCGCCGCACGCTGCTGCGCGTGCTGGAGACGACCCTGCGCCTGGCACACCCGATGATTCCCTTCATCACCGAAGAACTCTGGCAAACAGTGGCGCCGCTTGCGGGCCGTGCCCCAGCCGAGGGGGCGTCGATCGCCACCGCACCCTACCCGGTCGCACAGCCAGACAAGATCGATGAGGCGAGCGAGTCTTGGCTGGCCGGGCTCAAGGCGATGGTCGACGCCGTACGCAGCCTGCGCGGCGAGATGGGCCTGTCGCCGGCTGAGAAAGCACCTCTGGTGGTGGCCGGTTGTCGCGACACGGCGACCGCCTATGCGCCCTACCTCGCTGCGCTGGCGCGGCTGAGTGGTGTGGAGGCAGCAGGCGATGCACTGCCGGCCTCGCCGGCACCGGTGCAGGTGGTCGGCGACTTCCGCCTGATGCTCAAGGTCGAGATCGATGTCGAGGCGGAGAAGACGCGGCTCGGCAAGGAGATCGCGCGTCTGGAGGGCGAGGTCACCCGCGCCAGCGCCAAGCTCGGCAACGCCAGCTTTGTGGACCGCGCACCGCCCGCAGTGGTGCAGCAAGAGCGCGACCGCGTCGCCGGATTCGAGGCGACGCTGGGCAAGTTGCGCGGACAACTGGCGCAGCTGGGTTGACCACCCACATTCCCCGAAAGCGCTTCGGCCAGCACTTCCTGGTCAGCCCGGGGGTGATCGGCCGCATCGTCGACGCGCTCGACCCGCGGCCGGGCGACACCATGGTCGAGATCGGGCCCGGGCTCGGTGCGCTCACGCTGCCGCTGCTCGAGCGCCTCGACCACCTGCAGGTGGTCGAACTCGACCGCGACCTGGTGTCGCACTGGCAGGCGCACGCGGCCGCGCACAAACTGACCGTGCACGCCTCTGACGCGCTGGCTTTTGACTTTGTCAAGGTCGGCGAGCGGTTCAAGGTGGCCGGCAACCTGCCCTACAACATCTCCACACCGCTGCTGTTCCACCTCGCCGCCTACGCGCCGCGGATCGAGCGCATGGTGCTGATGCTGCAGAAGGAGGTGGTCGATCGCATGGTCGCCGAGCCGGGCAGCGCCGCCTATGGGCGTCTGTCGGTCGGATTGCAGGTTCGTTTTGGCATGTACAGGCTGTGCACGGTGCCGCCGGGCGCCTTTAATCCGCCGCCCAAGGTCGACTCGGCGGTGGTGGTGATGGCGCCGCTGGGCGATGCCGCCCCGCAGATCGCCGACCCGGCGCGCTTCGAGGCGGTGGTGACCGCGGCCTTCGGGCAGCGCCGCAAGACGTTGCGCAATGCGCTGTCAGGGGTGTTGAGCGAAGAACAGATCCGTGCCGCCGGCGTGGACCCGGGTGCGCGTGCTGAGCAGATCGCGCCGGAAGACTTTATCCGGCTGGCGGAGACCGCCTGAGCCGGCGCTTAACCTGCCTCGAATTGCGGAACCTCCGCGCCTTCGGCGAAGAATTCCAGTGCCGCGCCGTTCAGGCAGTGGCGCTCGAAGGTGGGTGGCGGACCGTCCGGGAAGACGTGGCCGAGGTGGCTGTCGCAACGCGTGCAGCGGATCTCGGTGCGGCGCATGCCATGGCTGCCGTCGTCGACGCGGTCGATGTGCGCATCGTCAAAAGCCTTGTAGAAGCTGGGCCAGCCGGTACCTGAATCGAACTTGGACTCGCTGTGGAACAACGGCAGCCCGCACAGGCGGCAGGCGAACACGCCTTTGCCCTTTTCGTTCAGCAAGCCGCCGCAGAAGGGACGCTCGGTACCATGGTCCACCATGACGCGGTACTGCTCTGGTGTGAGCTTGCGCGCCAAACTGGCACGGCGCATGGCTGAAAGCCTGATCAGGCTGTATCCGCTCGGGGAGCGGCCGACATCATCCATCTGTTTCTCCTCGGTCATGCCGCCACCTGTCCCGGTGCGTACATGGAATGATTCTAGATATCGTTAGTACACAATCAGTATCTCGTCAAAATGTTACAGAGATGTGGCTTCAGGTTGCCCAAGCCCGTCAAAGGGCCTTCTAGTGGCCCCAGGTGCCCCTCTGGATGAACTCGATCTTGTAGCCGTCCGGGTCCTCGACAAAGGCGATGACGGTCTTGCCATGTTTCATCGGGCCCGCCGGGCGGATCACCTTTCCGCCTTTGGCCGTGACCGCATCACAAGCGACGTACGCGTCCTCTACCTCGATGGCGATATGCCCGTAAGCGTTGCCCAGGTCATAGGCCGGCGTGTCCCAGTTGTGGGTGAGCTCGAGTACGGCCGTGCTGTTCTCGTCGCCATACCCGACGAAAGCGAGCGTGAAACGGCCATCGGGGTAGTCGGACTGGCGCAGCACCTTCATGCCGAGGACGCCGGTGTAGAAATCGGTCGAGCGCTTGAGGTCGCCGACACGGAGCATGGTGTGCAGGATGCGCATGTGGATTCCCCGATGCGAGTGATGAAGGTGGCCAGATTCTAGAGCGGCATTCTAGGGCGACGCGGGCGCGGACGTCAGGAGGCGGCAACAGCGCGGCTTGGTGCGTGCGAGAGCTTGGCGCAGGTGGCGTCGATCCAAGCCTTGGCTTCCGCGTTCACCTCGGAGGCGCTGCGCCCCGCGGTGGCGATCGCTGGACCGATGACGAGTTCGACCGTTCCCGGGCGCTTCCATAGGGCGTCGCGCGGCCAGCAAAGGCCGGCGTTGTGCGCTACCGGAACCACCGGCACGCCGAGTTGGCAGGCGAGCCAAGCGCCGCCGATGAAGAAATCGGCGGTCTCGCCAGGCGCCTTGCGGGTTCCCTCCGGAAAGATGACCACCGAGAAACCACGCGCGATGCGGTCGTGGCCCTGCTCCGCCATCTGCCGCAGCGCCGCGCGTCCGGCAGCGCGGTCGATGGCGATCGGCGCCAGCAGTGCAAGCCCCCAGCCGAAGAAGGGGATGCGCAGGAGCTCACGTTTCAGGACATTGACGTGGGGCGGCAGGACTTGGCTGAAGGCCAGCGTCTCCCAGGCCGATTCGTGGCGCGACAGGTAAACAGCCGGACCCGGCGGGATGTTGTCCGCGCCGGTGACCCGATGGCGGAGCCCACACAACACGCGCGCCGACCAGACCACGTAGCGGCACCAGAGGGTGATGAAACGGTAACGCCAGAGCAAGGGCAGAGGCACCGTCAGCAGCGAAGCGAAGGCGAACAGCACTGTCATCAGCAACTGCCCGGCCGCGAACAGCAGCGAGGCCAGCCGGCGAGGCACAGGCGCCCCGGCCATCAGGCGGCCCGTTTCAGCCAGTCGTCGACAAAGGCGCCGAGGTCGTCGTGGGTGACAACTTCGGCCGGCAAGGCGCCTGCGGATTCGGTCTCGCGGCCCTTCCCGGTACGGACAAGGACCGCTTGCGCACCCGCACGGTCGGCCGCCTGCAGGTCACGGATGCTGTCGCCCACGGCGGGCACGCCCACCAGGCTACCCAAGCTGTAGCGCTCGGCGATCTCCTCGAACAGGCCGGTGCCGGGTTTGCGGCATCTGCAGCCGGCCTCTTCGGGGTGTGGGCAGTAGAACACCGCATCGATGCGCCCACCCGCGGCTACCGCTGCCTTGTGCATGCGATCGTGGATGGCATTGACGGTGGCCATGTCGAACAACCCGCGCCCGACCCCTGCCTGATTGGTCGCCACCACCACCCGCACCCCGGCCTGGTTCAGTCTGGCGATGGCCTCGAAGGCGCCAGGGATGGGACGGAACTCCTCAGGCGAGCGCATGAAGGGGGCTACACACTCGGTCAGTACGCCCTCGCGGTCGAGGATGACCAGGGACGCCTGCGTCATGCGGCCAGTCTGCCAAGGTCGGCGACGCGGTTCATCGCCGCATGCAGGCGCCCAAGGAGCGCCAGCCGGTTGGCGCGCAGTGCCGGGTCCTCGGCGTTGACCATGACGCCGTCGAAGAAGCCATCGACCGGCGCACGCAGTGCCGCGAGGGCCTTGAGCGAGCCCGCGTAATCACCGGCGTCGAACAGACTCTCGGCTACCGGCAGCGTGGAGACCAGAGCCGCGTGCAGCGCCTGCTCCGCCGTCTCCTGCAGCAGCGCTACCTGCACCTCGGCCATGGCAGCAGGGCCGTGGCTCACGGCGACATCGCCGGAACCGGCCACCTCTGGAGCGGCCTTGCGCAGGATGTTGCCGACACGCTTGTTGGCTGCGGCCAGCGCCTCCGCCTCGGGTAGCGCGGCAAAGGCCCGGACTGCCTCGAGGCGTCGCGGGATGTCGCCGAGCCGTGGCGGGCGCAGTGCCAGTACCGCGTCGACCTCCTGCGCGGTGTAGCCCTGTTCGCGCAGCAAGACGGCCAGGCGGTCGTTGAAGAACTCGAGCACGGCCGGGCCCGGGTCGGCGATGCGCTCACCGAAGGCGGACAGGGACGCTGCGACCAACGCCGGCAGCTCCAGCGGCAGGTTCTTCTCGATCAGGACGCGGATGACACCCAGCGCATGGCGGCGCAAGGCGAAAGGGTCGCGGTCGCCGGTCGGCTTCTCGCCGACGCCGAACAGGCCCACCAGGGTCTCGAGCTTGTCGGCCAGCGCGAGGACCGTTCCGGTGTGGTTGCGCGGCAGCGCGTCGCCGGCAAAACGCGGCTTGTAATGGTCCTCGATAGCGATGGCGACGCCATCGCGCAGGCCTTCGTGACGGGCGTAGTAGCCGCCCATCACGCCCTGCAACTCTGGGAACTCGCCGACCATGTCGGTGAGCAGGTCGGCCTTGGCCAGGCGTGCAGCCTCCTGCACCTTGGAGTCGAGCACATCGAAGCCGTCGCGGGCCTCTGCCGTGTACGGTACGGTGGCCATGCGCAGCTGTTCGACCACGGCGTGGGCGATGGCCTGCACACGCAGGCTGCGTTCGCCCTGGCTGCCTAGTTTGTTGTGGTAGACGACGCGATCGAGGCCGGCTGCGCGACTTGCCAACGGCAGCTTGCGGTCCTGCTGATAGAAGAACTGCGCATCCGCCAAGCGTGGCCGCACCACCCGCTCGTTGCCGGCGATCACCGCCGACGGATCGGCCGGCGAGACGTTGGAGACGAGCAGGAAGCGGTTCGTCAGTCGCCCCGCCCCATCCACCAGCGGGAAATATCTCTGGTTCGCCTTCATGGTCAGGATCAGGCACTCCTGAGGCACGGCAAGGAAGGCCTCGTCGAACTGACCGACCAGCACGTTGGGGCGCTCGACCAGCGCGGTGACCTCATCCAGCAGCGCATCGTCCTCGATCGGCCGCGCCCCGCCGCCAACAGCCGCGGCTGCTGCGGCCAGCTGCGCGGCGATCAAGGCGCGCCGCTCGGCGAAAGAGGCAACCACAGCACCCTGCTCGGCCAGTTGCGTTGCATAACTGTCGGCGTCCAGCAGGTCGATCTGCGGCTGCGGCGATTCAAAACGGTGGCCACGCGTGCAACGGCCGGCCTGCAGGCCGAGCAGGCTGACCGGCACCACATCGCTGCCGTGCAGGGCTACCAGGCCGTGCACCGGCCGCACGAAGGACACCGAGCTCCAGCCGGGCTGGTCGCAGCCCATCTCCAGCTGGTAAGACATGACCTTGGGGATGGGCAAACGCGCCACAGCCGTCTCCAGCGCCTTCTGCAGTGCGTCGGTCAGGTGCGCGCCCGGCGCCACCGTGTCGATGAAAAGGCTCTCGGCCTTGCCGTCGGGCTGGCGGATGAGTTGCGCTGCTGTGACATCGGTCAGCCCCAGCGCGGTGAGCCGTTTCTGCAGCGCCGGCGTCGGGTTGCCGTCAGCGTCCAGGCCAACCGCCACGGGCATCAGCTTTTGCCGCAAGGGTTTGTCTGCCGCGCGCGCGAGCACGCCGGGGATCCGCACCGCAAGGCGGCGCGGCGTGGCATATGCCAAGGCCGGCGCATCGGCGGCGCAGAGGCCGGCTGCCGACAGCTCCGCCAGCAGCGTTTGCGCAAACGACTCGGACAGGCGCGGCAAGGCCTTGGGCGGCAGCTCCTCGCAGAGCAGCTCGACCAGCAGTGCGCGGTCGCCGCTCATGCCGAAGCCTCGCGCTTGGCCAACACCTCGTCCGCCCACTCACGCGGGGCCAGCGGGAAACCCAACCTTGCACGGCTGTCGAGGTAACTCGCCGCCACGCTGCGCGCCAGATTGCGAATACGGCCGATGTAGGCGGCGCGTTCGGTCACCGAGATGGCACCGCGCGCGTCGAGCAGGTTGAAGGTGTGCGCGGTTTTTAAGACTTGCTCGTAAGCAGGCAATGCAAGCTTTTGTTCCATCAGCTTTTTTGCGGTTTCCTCGTGGGCCCCAAATGCGCCGAGCAGGAAGTCGACGTTGCTGTGCTCGAAGTTGTAGGCGCTCTGCTCGACCTCGTTCTGGTGGTAGACGTCGCCGTACTTCACGCCGTCGGTCCAGACCAGGTCGTAGACGTTCTCGACGCCCTGGATGTACATCGCCAGGCGTTCGAGGCCGTAGGTGATCTCGCCGGTGATGGGCTTGCAATCGATACCGCCAACCTGCTGAAAGTAGGTGAACTGCGTCACCTCCATGCCGTTGAGCCAGACCTCCCAACCCAGGCCCCAGGCGCCGAGCGTGGGGTTCTCCCAGTCGTCCTCGACGAAGCGCACATCGTTGGCCTTGAGGTCCAGCCCGATCGCCTCGAGCGAACCCAGATAGGCCTCGAGGATATCGGCCGGAGCAGGCTTGAGCACCACCTGGAACTGGTAGTAATGCTGCAGTCGGTTGGGGTTCTCGCCGTAGCGGCCGTCCTTGGGGCGCCGGCTCGGCTGCACATAGGCAGCCTTCCACGGCTCGGGGCCGAGCGCGCGCAGGAAGGTGGCGGTGTGGCTGGTACCAGCGCCAACCTCCATGTCATAGGGCTGGAGCAGCACACAGCCGCGCTCCGACCAGTAGCGTTGGAGGGTGAGGATAAGGTCCTGGAAGGTGCGCATCGGCGCCAAAGAGAGCGTGACAGGAGCGCGGATTCTAGCAGGCGGGCAGGTACCGCCCGGGCACCTCTGCGGTCGCGTGCTGTCCGAGACAGACCGTTTTCCGACTCTGGCATCATCCGCGCCATGAATGCGAACCGACTCCCCTGCCCCGTTGCAACCCGCCCCCGCACCACCCTGGCTGCCATCGCCCTCGCCTGCTTCGCGCTGGTCGGCTTCGGCGTGTACCTGCAGATGTCGGCGAACCTCCAACCCTGCCCGTTGTGCATCTTCCAGCGCTACGCCTACATCGCCACCGCGCTGCTCGCGGCTGCAGGCGCACTGCACGGGGGTTCGTACCGAGTCTGGCGGGTCTATTCCGGACTGGTGACGGTGTCAGCCGCCACCGGGCTGGTGATCGCCGCGCGCCAGACCTGGCTGCAGCACAACCCGCCAGACATCTCCGAATGCGGCGCAGACCTGGAGTTCATGCTGGAGAGTTTCCCGCTGACGCAGGCCCTGCCCATGGTGTTCCGCGGCACCGGGGACTGCAGCAAGGTCGACTGGACCCTGTTGGGGTTCTCGATCGCCGAGTGGTCGATCGTCTGCTTCGGGCTGGTCGCCCTGTGCGCACTGGCGGTAGCGGCGGACCGTTACGCCGGTCGGCGCCTGGGCTGACGGTCAGCCGCGCTGCTTCGCCGCTGCGCGGGCCCGTTGCATGGCCTGCTTCCAGCGGATCAGCAACAGCAGTTCGACACGCGCCTGGGCAGCGGTAACGCCGAGCACCGGCAGTCCATGCTCGGGCTGTCCGACGATGTGCCCCTCGGCACAGCGGCTCACCACGACGATCTCGACCCCGGCCTTCTGGGCGCGGCGGACAGCCTCCAGCAGCGCATCCGACAGGGTGCCGTTGCCGGTCGCGGCGACCACCAGGCCCTGCACCCCGGCCGCGACCAGCGCATCCACCGTGCGACCGTCCTGACCGGCCGCGTTGGACACGGCCTCGACCCACGGCCAGGGCAGGTCCGGCTCGAACGGGATGGGTTCCGGCAGCGCGGCTGGCGTGGTGTAGAAACCCTCCTCCATGGTCGCCGATCGTTCGCGCGATGAGGTGAAGGCGTCAACGGCGTAGGGGTGACGCTTGCGCACCGCGTAACCGGCAAATACCTGTCCGTGCATGCAAACGCGGACACCCGCTGCCGAAGCGTTGGTGGCCAGCTGCACCGCATCCAGCAGGTTCTGCGGGCCATCGGCCGAGACCGCGGTGGCCGGGCGCATGGCCGCGGTGAGCACCACCGGCTTGGCGGTGACCAATATCCTTGCCAGAAAGTAGGCCGTCTCCTCGAGCGTGTCGGTGCCGTGGGTGATGACGATGCCGTCCAGCTGCCCGTCACCCAGAGCCGCGACCACAGCGGCGTGCAGGTCGGTCCAGATGGCGTAAGACATGTTCTTGGAGTCGACCTGCGCCACCTGCCGGGTCTCAAGGTCGAAACCGGCCAGGGCAGGAACCGCTGCCACCAGCTGCTCAACAGACAGCGCTGCCGCACGATAGCCGGTGTGTTGCGCCGATGACTCGGCCACGCCGGCGATGGTGCCGCCGGTGCCGAGGATTAGTACGCGGTGTCGAAAGGTGAAGTCCATTGAGGCAGATTGTGCACTTTTGGCGGCACAGCGGAGAGCCGCCGCGCAGGTCCCGGCGATCAGCCGCCCAGCTTCTTGCGCAGCAGTTCGTTGACCTGAGCCGGGCTGGCCTTGCCGCGGCTGGCCTTCATCACCTGTCCGACCAGCGCGTTGAAGGCCTTCTCCTTGCCGGCCTTGAACTCGGCCACGCTCTGCGGATTGGCGGCCAGGACCTCGTCGATGATCGGCTCGATGGCCGAGGCATCGGTCACCTGCTTGAGCCCCTGAGCCTCGATCACGGCGTCGGCGCTCTCGCCCTCGCCGTTCCACAGCGCCTCGAAGACCTTGCGGGCGATGTTGTTGGAGATGGTGCTGTCGGCCACCCGCGCCAGCACGCCTGCGAGCTGCTGCGGTGACACCGGCGAGTCGGCGATCGACTTCTCCTCACGGTTGAGCCGGGCCGCGACCTCACCCATCACCCAATTGGCGGCCGCCTTGGCCTGCGCCGCACCTGCAGCTGCCACAACCGACTCGAAGTAGCGTGCCGTCCCCAGGCTCGCGGTGAGCTGCGCCGCGTCGTATGCCGAGAGGCCGAAATCAGCGCCAAAACGCGCCTGCATCGCCGCCGGCAACTCCGGCATGGTCGCCCTCACCTGCTCGATGCGGGCCGGCTCTATGACCAGCGGTGGCAGATCCGGATCGGGGAAGTAGCGGTAGTCGTGTGCTTCTTCTTTGCTGCGCATCATCCGCGTCTCACCGCTGTCCGGGTCGAACAGAACGGTGGCTTGCTGGATGCTGTGGCCGTCCTCGACCTGCTCGATCTGCCAGCGGATCTCGCAGTCGATGGCCTGCTGCAGAAAACGGAAGGAGTTGAGGTTCTTGATCTCGCGGCGCGTGCCCAAGGGCTCGCCGGGCCGGCGGACGCTCACGTTGGCATCGCAACGGAACGAGCCCTCCTGCATGTTGCCGTCGCAGATGCCGATCCACATCACCAGCGCATGCAGCGCGCGGGCGTAGGCCACCGCTTCGGCGCTGCTGGTCATCACCGGCTCGGTAACGATCTCCAGCAGCGGCGTGCCGGCGCGGTTCAGGTCGATGCCGGACATGCCGTGGAAGTCCTCGTGCAGCGACTTGCCAGCGTCCTCCTCCAGGTGGGCGCGGGTCAGCTCGACGTTCTTGGCGTAGGCCTTCTCGCCCTCGCCGACCTGAATGGTGATGGTCCCGCCCTGCACCACCGGGATCTCGAACTGGCTGATCTGGTAGCCCTTGGGGAGGTCAGGGTAGAAGTAGTTCTTGCGCGCGAAGATGCTGCGCGGCGCGATGTGAGCGCCGATGGCAAGACCAAACGTGATCGCCTTGTCGACCGCGGCGGCGTTCATCACCGGCAGCACACCTGGCAGCGCCATGTCGACGGCACAGGCCTGGCGGTTAGGCTCGGCGCCGAATACCGTGGACGCGCCGGAGAAGATCTTGCTACGGGTCGAGAGCTGGACGTGCGTCTCCAGCCCGATCACGACCTCCCAACCGTTGGGGCGGCTCATGCTGCACCCCCCGGCGCCTTCAGGTGGTGGTCGGTGACCTGCTGCAGCCGGTGCGCGACGTTGAGCAGGCGCGCCTCGGCAAAGTAGTTGCCGACGAGGTGCAGGCCCACCGGCATCCCGCCCTCGCCAAAGCCGCACGGCGCGGACAAGGCTGGCAAGCCCGCCAGGTTGACCAGCGTGGTGTAGACGTCGCCCAAGTACATCTGCACCGGGTCGGCGGTCTTCTCGCCCAACTTGTAGGCGACGGTCGGCGCGACCGGGCCAGCGATGACGTCGCAAACCTTGAACGCAGCGGCGAAGTCCTCGGCGACCTTGCGGCGAACCTGCTGGGCCTTTAGGTAATACGCGTCGTAGTAGCCGGCCGAGAGCACGTAAGTACCCACCAGGATGCGGCGACGCACCTCGGGCCCGAAGCCCTCGGCGCGGCTCTTGGCGTACATGTCGGCGAGGTCCTTGTACTCTGCAGCGCGGTGGCCGTAACGTACACCGTCGTAGCGCGACAGGTTGCTCGAGGCCTCGGCCGGGGCGATCACGTAATACGCGGCGATGGCGTACTGCGAGTACGGCAGGTCGATCTCGACGCGCTTGGCGCCCAGCTTCTCCAGCTGCGCCAGGCCCGATTCCACGGCAGCGCGCACGTCGGCGCTGACGCCGTCGCCGAGCCAGCCGCGCGGCACGCCGACGCGCAGTCCGTCTAGCGGCTTTTCCAGATCACGGGTGTAGTCCTCCGGCTCACGCTGCAGGCTGGTGGCGTCACGCTCGTCGAAGCCGGCCATGGCGTTGAGCAGCAGCGCGCAGTCTTGCGCCGTGCGCGCCATCGGCCCGCCCTGGTCGAGGCTGGAGGCGTAAGCGATCATGCCGTAGCGGCTGACGACGCCGTAGGTCGGCTTGATGCCGGTGATGCCGCAGAAAGAGGCCGGCTGGCGGATCGAGCCGCCGGTGTCGGTGCCGGTCGCGGCCGGCACGATGCCCGCTGCCACTGCAGCGGCTGAACCGCCCGATGAGCCACCCGGCACGCGAGTGGTATCCCACGGGTTCTTCACCGCGCCGAAGGCGCTGTTCTCGTTGGATGAGCCCATCGCAAACTCGTCCATGTTGGCGCGGCCGATGGTCACCAGGCCGGCGGTCTTGCCGCGCGCCACCACGGTGGCATCGTAGGGCGCGATGAAGTCGCCGAGCATCTTCGAGCCGGCAGTGGTGCGCCAACCCTCGGCGCAGAAGATGTCCTTCTGCGCGAACGGGATGCCGGTAATCGGCCCGGCCTTGCCGGCGGCGCGCGAGGCATCGGCGGCGCGCGCCTCGGCCAGCGTGCGCTCCGCGTCCAGCGTGATGAAGGCGTTTAGGGTCGAGGCCTGCGCGCGCGCCAGAGCGTCGGTCGCCAGCTCGAGTGCCGAGGCCTTGCCGGCGGCGAGATCAGCCGCCAGCGATGCAACGGTCGCGCTCATTCGATCACCTTCGGAACCAGGAACAGGCCTCTCTCCGCAGCTGGAGCGTTGGCCATCAGCGCGTCGCGCCGGTCTGGCTCGGTGACGGCATCCGGCCTCAGCCGCAGCGAGACATCCTGGGCGTGGGCCATCGGCTCGACGCCGGCGGTATCCATCCCGCCCATCTGGTCGATCAGGCCAAGCGTGCGGTTGAGCGTGTCGAGGGTGGGCGCGATCTCGTTTTCGGCAATGGCCAGACGGGCCAGCCGGGCGACCTTGCGAACGTCGTCGGGACTGAGTGGCATGAGTCTTGATAGGGGCTTGAATAGGGGTGCAGCGGTGCGCCTGGCGGTGCCGGAACGTGCTTCGCTGCGATATGATAAGCGTTTGAATCACCGGCCGGTTGCAACCCCCGCTCGGCCCCTACTTGGAACCTTTTGCACCCATGTTCGGCTTCCTCCGCAGCTACTTCTCCAACGACATCGCGATCGACCTCGGCACCGCCAACACACTTGTGTATGTGCGGGGCAAGGGCATCGTGCTCGATGAACCCTCGGTGGTGTCCATCCGCACCGACCAGAACGGCCGCAAGGTCATCCAGGAGGTCGGGCGCGAAGCCAAGCTGATGGTCGGTCGCACCCCGGGCAATATCGAGGCGATGCGCCCGCTAAAGGATGGAGTCATAGCCGACTTCACCGTCACCGAGCAGATGCTGAAGAACTTCATCCGCCGAGTTCACAACTCCCGGCTCCTTGCGCCCGCGCCCCGAATCGTCATCTGCGTGCCTTGGGGTTCTACCCAGGTCGAACGACGCGCCATCCGAGAGTCCGCGCTGGGTGCCGGCGCATCGAAGGTGTATCTGCTCGAAGAGCCGATGGCGGCTGCGATCGGCGCAGGACTGCCAGTAGAAGAGGCCACCGGCTCGATGGTCATCGACATCGGCGGCGGCACCACTGAGGTCGGTGTGATCTCTTTGGGCGGCATCGTCTACGGTAACTCGGTACGCGTCGGCGGCGACAAGTTCGACGAGGCGATCATCAACTACATCCGACGCAACTACGGCCTGCTGATCGGTGAAACCACCGCCGAAGAGGTGAAGAAGCGCGTCGGCTCGGCCTACCCTGACACCGAAGTCCGTGAGATGGAGATCAAGGGTCGGAACCTCGCCGAAGGCGTACCGCGCAGCTTCACCATCAGCAGCAACGAGGTTTACGAGGCACTGCAGGAACCGCTCAACGCGATCGTCTCGGCGATCCGCATCGGCCTTGAGAACACCCCGCCAGAACTTGGTGGCGACATCGCGGAACGCGGCATGGTCCTTACTGGCGGTGGGGGCATGCTTCGTGGTCTCGATCGCCTACTCTCGGTCGAGACTGGCCTCCCGGTTCTCGTCGCCGAAGATCCGCTGACCTGCGTCGTGCGCGGTTGCGGTCTGGCGCTGGACCGGCTTGACCGTCTCGGCGGCGCGTTCGCGCAGGAATAGGCGTTCCAGGTCAGGACCTGCGCCGTGCAACCGGTGGCCAACCGCGAACCGGCGCTGTTCCGACGGGGCATATCGCCGGGTAGCAAGTGCCTGCTCGGTCTACTCTTCTCATCGTTGCTTTTGGTGCTCGATGGAGGCAACCATTGGTCGGCCGCCCTTCGCAACAATCTCGAGCACCTCATAGCGCCGCTCATCATTGCACTCGAACTGCCCGGCGAGGCTGCGCGCGAGATTGGACGCGGTCTGAGTGCGCAGGGCGAGCTACTGCGACAGATAGCCCGTCTGCAACGCGAGAACGATGACCTTCGCACCACAGCCCGCAGCCTCGATATCCTCCAGCGCGAGAACGACGAGTTACGCGCAGTCGCTGGTCTGAGGGCAGAGCGCTTTGCCTTGCGCCATACCGTGCAGCTGATCCAGCGCGGGCGCGGCATCGCTTCCCAGCGTTTTCTCATCGACGCCGGCACCCGCAAGGGAATTCGCGCCGGGATGGGGGTGGTTCACCCCGAGGGTGTGGTGGGCCAGGTCACCGCAGCCGGCGAGACTACCGCCGATGTGGCGCTGGTGACGGATACCGGACAGAACACACCGGTCGAGCTGGTGCGTACAGGTCTGCGTGGTGTGCTCGTCGGCGAGGGGCTCCCGAACCGGGCTAGCCTGCGCTTCATCGCCAGCAACGCTGACGTCCAGCCTGGCGATCAGCTTGTCACCTCCGGACTCGACGGGGTCTACCCGGCAGGCATGCCGGTTGCGACCGTCATTAGCGTCAGAAGCGACGCGCAGTCGGACTTCGCCAAAGTGATTTGCAAGCCAGCAGCGAGCATAGATGGCCGGCGGCACTTTGCTGTCGTAGAGCCGGCATTGGAAGGGAGCAACCCCGCGCCGGCCCCGCCGTTCGAGCCCCCGGCGGACGCTCACCCATGAACCGGAGCAGCCTACCTGATCGCCGCGGCAACCGGCCAATGGCTCAAACGCGGGTTGTGCTCCTCTCGCTGGCGCTGGCAGTCACCCTCGACCTGATCTCGTTCGGCAGCACCCTTGACATTCTGCGGCCCGACCTTGCCCTGCTGGTGGTCCTGTACTGGAGCACCCGCAGCCGGTCTCCGGCGAACATCGGGACCGGTTGGTGCATCGGGCTGCTGCGCGATGTCGCAACCCTGACCCCGCTCGGCTTAAACGCCGGAGTCTATGGTCTGACAGCATGGATCGGGATCGCGCTGAGCAAGCGGCTTGAGACCGCACCGTTTTCGGGACAACTGTTGCTCGTGCTGCTGACCCTGCTGGCCGGATCGATGTTGTCCTGGGGTGTCGGCTTACTCATTGACGGCAGCCCATCGCCACAGACCCACCTCGCCGGGCCACTAATCGGCATGCTGTGCTGGCCGCTGGTTGGGCTCCTCATGCGTAACCTATCGATGCGTCGGCGCCGGTCCGACCGCTAAGACCGCCACGACTGAAAGCCGACGCAAATGAAGCTGACCACGCGTCAGGAGATCGACCAGAACACCCGTTACCAGTCGCGACTGCAGGTTGCGTCGATCCTCATCATCGTAGCCTTCGGTCTCCTTCTGGCCCGTTTGTTGGTTCTGCAAACGATGCAGTACGACTATTACCACACGCTCGCCGAGAGCAACCGCATCAGCCTGGCGCCCTCGCAGCCCAACCGCGGCCTGATCACGGACCGTAACGGCGTAGTACTGGCAGAGAACCGCGCGGTGTACACGGTGGAGATCTACCCCAAGGACATCCCCGACCTGAAGGCAACGATGGCCGAACTGGCCAGCGCCATCGACCTTTCCAAGAGTGACCGCAGGCGCTTCGAGAAGCGCCTGCGCGAGTCTCGCAAATTCGACAGCGTGCCGGTCAAGTCCTTCCTCTCGGACGCCGAGGTGGCACGTTTCGCCGCAGCAAAGTACCGGTTGAAGGGCGTCGAGCTGACCACCCGTCTGTTCCGCAGCTACCCGATGGGCACCACGGCGGCGCATATCCTTGGCCATGTCGGCCGCATCAGCCCGCGCGACAAGGCGGCGCTGGAAGCGCGCGGCGAGAGCGACGCCTATCTGGGCATCGAGTCGATCGGCAAGGATGGCGTTGAGAAGACCTACGAGGCCGAGTTGCGGGGAATGGCGGGCTACGCAGAGGTAGAGACCGACGCCGCCGGGCGCGGCATCCGCACGATCTCGCAGAAGGGCTCGATCCCCGGCAACCGCCTGCGGCTAGCGATCGACATCCGGCTTCAGAAGATCGGCGAGGAGGCCTTTGCCGGACGGCGCGGCGCAGCGGTGGCCATCGAACCCGCCACCGGCGACATCCTGGCGTTGGTCAGCCAGCCTAGTTTCGACCCCAACGATTTCGTCGACGGCATCGACCCAGCCATCTGGCGACAACTCAACGAGTCGCGCGACCGCCCGCTCACAAACCGCCCCCTGCGCGGCGCCTATCCGCCCGGCTCCACCATCAAGCCGTTCATGGCTTTGGCTGCGCTCGAGACCGGTACCCGCTCGGCCGATCGCAGCATCCACGACCCCGGCTTCTACACCCTACCCGGCCAGGCGCACCACTACCGCTGCTGGAAGCCCGAAGGCCACGGTTCGGTGGACCTACACCGCTCGGTGGTGGTGTCCTGCGACACCTACTACTACGGCCTGGCAGTCGAGATGGGCATCGAGCGCATGCACGACTTCCTTGCACGCTTCAATTTTGGCAAGCCGAGCGGCATCGACATCGAGGGCGAGCGTAGCGGGCTCAACCCCAATGAGGCCTGGAAGCGCGCCCGTTTCAAGGACAAGTGGTACGCCGGCGACACGGTCTCGGCTGGCATCGGCCAGGGCTATGTGCTGGCGACGCCAATGCAATTAGCCTACGCCACGGCGGTGATGGCCAACCGCGGCACCGCATTCCGGCCCCACCTGGCCAAGGAGATCGCCAACGTGCAGACCGGTCGCCTGCGGCGGGTCGAGCCCGAACCGGCCTACGTGACGCAGTTCGGCGATGGCAACCTCGAGCGCGTGCGTCAGGCCATGGTCGGCGTGACGCAGCCGGGCGGCACCGCTGCTCAGGCCGCGGCGGGTGCGCCTTACCAGATCGCTGGCAAGACCGGCACGGCGCAAGTCATAGGCATCAAGCAGGGGCAGAGATACCGCGAGAGTGAGGTCGACGAGCGACACCGCGACCACGCCTGGTTCGTGGCCTTCGCGCCGGCGGACGACCCCAAGATCGCTCTGGCCATCCTGGTCGAGAACGGTGGCCACGGTGGCTCGGCGGCAGCGCCCATCGCACGCAAGATGATGGACTGGTGGATCCTCGGCAAGGAGCCTGAGGTGGCGCCCACGCCCGCAACCGGTGCCGCGCAATGAGCGAACTGCTGTTGCGCTTCGGCCGCTTCCTGATGCGTCCGCTTGACCGCCAACTGCTGACGCTGCTCGGGCTGCTGTCGCTGATCGGCCTGATCACTCTCTACTCGGCCATCGACGAATCGCTGGCCCGCTGGAGCGGACAACTACTGAACTTCGGCGCCGCGCTGCTGTGCATGTGGCTGGTGGCGCAGATTTCGCCGGCACGGATCGCCAGTCTCGCGCTGCCGCTTTACGTCATCGGCGTGTTGCTGTTGGTGGCGGTGGCGGTGAATGGCGACGTGGTGAACGGGGCGCGGCGCTGGCTGCACATCGGCGTCACGCGGATCCAGCCGTCCGAGTTGGTCAAGCTGGCGACGCCGATGATGATCGCGTGGTACCTGCACCGGCATCAGCATTTCCTGCGCCCCATCCACTTCATTGTCGCGGTCGTCCTGCTGGCCGTGCCGCTGGGTCTGGTTCTGCGTCAACCAGACCTGGGTACGGCGATGCTGATCGGGGCGGCAGGGTTCTTCGTGCTGTTCCTGGCCGGGCTGCGTTACCGCGTGATCTCGGTGCTGATGGTGCTGGGCCTGGCGTCGCTGCCGGTGCTGTGGTCGTTCATGCACGACTACCAGCGCAGGCGTGTTCTGACGCTTCTAGACCCCTCGGAGGACCCGCTTGGCGCGGGCTACCACACCATCCAGGCGATGATCGCGGTAGGCTCAGGCGGCATCACCGGCAAGGGCTGGACCAACGGCACCCAGAGCCACCTCGACTTCCTGCCAGAGCGACACACCGACTTCATCTTCGCCGTCTTCGCCGAGGAATTTGGCATGGTCGGCGCCGCGGTGATGATCGGTGTGATCATCGCCATCGTGCTGCGCGGCCTGCGCATCGCCAGCAACGCCAGCGGTCTGTTCTCGCGGCTGATGGCAGGCTCGCTGGCGCTTTCGTTCTTCACCTATGCGTTCGTCAACATCGGCATGGTGATCGGCGTGCTGCCGGTGGTCGGCGTACCGCTGCCGCTGGTGAGTTACGGTGGCACCTCGCTGGTCACCATGGGCCTGGGTTTCGGCATCCTGATGAGCATCCACCGCCACCGCGGCTCGCTGGGGGACGGCTAAGTGCTGAGGCACGCCTGGCTGCTGCCGTGCCTGGCCATCCTGCTGGCGGCATGCGCCACCGCGCCTGCATCGATCCGGCCGGCGCCGGTGCAAGAGGCCCAGCTCGCGGCCGTGCCACGCAAGCCCGCTGAACCGCGCACCGTGCCGGCGCTGCCAGCGACACCCTCGCCTACCCCCGCCAACCGCCCAGGAACCCCACTATCGTCCGCGCAGGCCCAGAAACCTGCCGCACCACAGGCCGCAGGTGCACCGCCGGCTTGGGGCCAACGCTATTACCTCGACGATGGGCCGGGCGACCTACCTGCCGCCGAGATGGACCAGATCCCCGACGCGGTGCCTGTTGAAGAGGAGCCGCACCGCTTCGCCAACCGCCCGTATTCGATGTTCGGCGTGACGTACGAGCCGGCATCACCACCAGGCACATTCTCGCAACGCGGCATTGCCAGCTGGTACGGCCGGCGCTTTCACGGCAAGCCCACCTCGAGCGGCGAGCCCTACGACATGTACAAGATGTCGGCCGCGCACCCCACGCTGCCGATTCCCAGTTACGCGCGCGTGACCAACACGGCCAACGGTCGCTCGGTGGTGGTGCGCATCAACGACCGCGGCCCCTTCCACCCCGGCCGCGTGATGGACCTCTCCTACGCCGCCGCGCACCGTCTGGGCTACGCGAACAGAGGCAGTACCGAGGTGATGGTGGAGGCGATCCGTCCGGGTCAGCGGATAGAGGACCCAGCCGCGTCGCCAGAGCAAGCGGCGCAGACACCCGGAGCGGCGGCCAAAGCCACGGCCGCGACTCGAGGCGGCGCCCGGCCCGAGGGCCTGTGGCTGCAGTTGGGGGCATTCCGCGAGCGCGCCAACGCAGAAAAACTGCGCAAGAGCGTCGCCGAGCGTCTGGGCGATGTGCCCGAGCGGCTCGAGGCCTTTGAGTACCGGGGCTACTGGCGACTGGGGCTAGGGCCGTTACAGAACGACGGCACAGCCCGCGCCATACAGTCGCGCTTGCTGGAGACAACCGGCATCCGCGCGATCCTGCTCAAGCCATGAGGCTCGGCGGCACGCGACCCGCCGCTATACTCCGCGCCATGCAGATCACCCGCAGACTCGAGTTCGACGCCGGACACCGCATCCCCAACCATGGCAGCCTGTGCCGGCACCTGCACGGCCACCGATACGCCATCGAAGTCACCGTGGCTGGCCCGATGGTCGCCGATCCGGCCTCGCCCGAGCAGGGCATGGTCACCGACTTCTCCCGCATCAAGGAGATTGCGCGACGCCTGGTGGACGCCTGGGATCACGCTTTCCTTGTCTACGCCGGCGATACGCCGGTGCGCCAGTTCCTCGCCAGCCTGCCCGAGCACCGCACGGTGGTCTTCGAGCAGCCGCCGACGGCCGAGCACCTGGCCGAGGTCGCTTTCGTGCAACTGCGCGAGGCCTACGCGGCCGAATACGGCGAGCGCCTGGTCCTGATCCGTGTGCGCCTGTACGAGACCCCCAACTGCTGGGCAGACGTCGGCCCCGGGGATGCCGGGCACTGACCCGGTGTCGGCCCGCAGCGTAACGACCCGCGCTTAAGCAACGATGGCTTCTCTGGTCGAGGCGATCGATGCCGTGCTGCCACAAACGCAATGCGGCGCCTGCGACTACCCCGCCTGCCGCCCCTACGCCGAGGCCATCGCACGCGGTGAGGCGCCGATCAACCAGTGCCCGCCTGGCGGAGATCGGGTGGTGGCGCTGCTCGCCAGCCTGACCAGCCGTGAGTTGCTGCCGTTGCGCGAGCCCTGGCGGCCAGCAACCGTCGCCCTGATCCGCGAGCTGGACTGCATCGGCTGCACGCTGTGCATCCAGGCCTGCCCGGTGGATGCGATCGTCGGTGCTTCGAAGCAGATGCACACCGTGATCGCCGCCGAATGCAACGGTTGCGAGCGCTGCCTGCCGCCCTGCCCGGTCGATTGCATCGATTTGCAGCCGCTGGCGGAACGTTCGGATGCCGAGCAGCAGCGCCTGGCAGCGCAGTGGCGCAGCCGCTACGAGGCGCGTGAGGCGCGCCTGGCGGCGGAACCGGCCAGAAGGGAGCGCCGCCTGGCTGAACGGCGGAAGTCGCACGCCGCACACGAGGCCGCCCCAGCAACTGTGAGCACCACACCCGATGGCCGCGCAGTGGACCGTCGCGCGGTGCTGCAAGCGGCGATCGACCGCATGAAGTCGCAGCGCGGCGGCTAGACCCCGCCGCCAGCGCGGTCAGACAACGACCGAGGCCCGCGGCGCCGGATCCAGCACCCCGACCTCGACCGCCGGCACGCGGCGCGTGATGCCGCACAGCAACTGATAGGCGATGGTGCCCGCCGCCGACGCCACCTCCTGCGCCGGCAGACCCTCGCCCCAGAGCGTGACCGTGGCGCCGACACCAGCCTGCGGCAGGGCCGTGATGTCGACGTAAAGCGAATCCATCGACAGGCGGCCGAGGGTGCGGGTGCGTACACCATCGACCAGGATCGGCGTCCCGGTGCCAGCGTGGCGCGGGTAGCCGTCGCCATAGCCGCAGGCCACCACGCCGACACGCGTGGGGCGGTCTGCCGTGAACGTGCCGCCGTAGCCGAGTCTTTCGCCGGCCGCGAGTTGCTGCACGCTGATGATGCGAGAGCTCAGCGTCATCGCAGGTCGAAGGTCGAGGTCGCCGGCCGCCGTCTCGACACTCGGTGCCACGCCGTAGAGCATGATCCCGGGCCGCACCCACTCGCTGCGGGCCGGCTCGTGTCGCACCAGCGCAGCCGAGTTGGCCAGCGAGCGCGGCGCATCGATGCCACGTGACGCGTCCTCGAAGCGCTCCATCTGCCAGACGATACCGGCCGGCTCGTCGGCGGTAGCGAAGTGTGTCATCAGGGTGAGCTGGCCAAGCCCTGGCCATGCGCTGAGTCGCGTGATCGCGTCCCGGTATTGATCCGGCGGCAGGCCGAGGCGGTTCATGCCGCTGTTCATCTTGAGGTGGACATCGACCGGTCGCGGCGCCTTCCACGCCAGCAGCATGTCCAGTTGCGTGGCCTCGTGGATGACCACCGTGAGGCCACGCGCGGCGATCTCGGGCAGCTCGACCGACTCGTAGAACCCCTGCAGCAGCAGGACCGGGTGACGGTAGCCGGCATCACGCAGGGCGACCGCGTCCTCCAGCGTCAACACGGCAAAAGCGTCGGCACCGCGCAGGGCGCTGGCGACGCGCAACAGGCCGTGCCCGTAGCCGTCGGCCTTGACCACCGCCATCAGCCGCGAATGCGGAGCCAGTCCACGCGCCAGGGCCAGATTGTGGCGAAGGGCGTCGTGGTCGATACGGGCGGTGAGCGGTCGCGGCATTTCGGGTCGGCAGGCTTCGATGCCCGATTATAGGGTTTTGCGGTTCAGGTCCCGCGGAACCACGGCCGCGCTGGATGGACTGAGTACGGTATGCCCGAGCGCCCGATTGGCCGCGCAGCGGCGTGTTATAAGCGGGCGATGACCTTGATGCCCGCGACCCGACAGGACCCGATGTGAGCATGGACCGCGGCTTCTACACCATCATGTCCGCGCAGTTCTTTTCGGCGCTGGCCGACAACGCGCTGCTGATAGCTGCCATCGCCCTGCTGCGTGACATCAACGCGCCGCAGAGCTACGAGCCCCTGCTCAAGCTCGCCTTTATCCTGTCCTACGTGTTGCTGGCGGCGTTCGTCGGCGCCTTCGCCGACTCGATGCCCAAGGCGCGGGTCATGCTCATCGCCAACACCATCAAGATCGCCGGCTGCGGCCTGCTGATCGCCGGGCTGCACCCGCTGATCGGCTACGCGGTGGTGGGTCTCGGCGCGGCGGCTTACTCACCGGCAAAGTACGGCATCGTCACCGAGTACCTGCCACCAGCCAAGCTGGTCCTCGCCAACAGCTGGATCGAGGGCCTGACAGTGGGCGCCATCGTGTTCGGATCGGCCATTGGCGGCTGGCTGATCAGCCCGGCGGTCACCCACTTCTTCACCGACACCACGGTACAGATGGTCGGCACCCATCCGGGGCAGGTGCTGGTCTACAGCATGGTCAGCATCGCGACGCTCTACGCTGTAGCTGCTTTCCTCAACCTTTATGTGCCCGACACCGGGGTCGACCACAAGCCGGAACGCGCCGACCCGGTCTCGCTGGTCCGCGACTTCTCGCGCTGTGTGGCGTTGCTGTGGAAGGACAAGCTGGGCCAGATCACCCTGGCCACCACCACCCTGTTCTGGGGTGCGGGCGCCACGCTGCAGTTCATCATGCTGCGCTGGGCCGAGGATCATCTGGACATCCCGCTGCACGAGGCCACCTACCTTCAGGGCATCTTCGCTGTTGGCGTGGCGATCGGCGCTGTTCTGGCCGGCCGTCTGGTGTCGATCGACCGTTCGGTGAAAGTTGTATCGGTGGGTATCGCCATGGGCTTTGTCACCTGCCTGATGACGGTCGTGCACGACCCTATCCCTGCGGCAATCCTGATGACATCGGTGGGCGTCATGGCCGGCTTCTTCGTGGTGCCGATGAACGCCCTGCTGCAGCACCGCGGTCACCTGCTGATGGGTGCGGGGCACTCGATCGCGGTACAGAACTTCAACGAGAACCTCAGCATCCTGGTGATGCTGGCGCTCTACGCGGGTCTGGTCGCCATCGACCTGCCGATCGACGCGGTCATCCTGCTGTTCGCGCTGTTCGTCTCCGCCAGCATGTACGGTGTCCGCCGCTGGCACGCCTGGAACCTGGTCAACCACCGCGAAGAACTGGAACGCCTGTTGGCGTGGGCTGCAGAGCACAGCCAGCAGCCGGTGGAATCGGGTGGGCGTCACCCGCACGACCCGCACCGGCCACCAGAGGCCTAGCGGTCCGCGGCGCCGATTTTGGGCTGAAGTGCGACAGCGGCCTCGGCCGCCGCGGTTGTCTCGGCGAGCCGGTCTTGCAGGTGACACAGGTCCTCCCAGGCGCGCAGCTTGTCCTGCGGCGAACGCAGCAGGTAGGCGGGGTGGTAGCTGACCACCACCGGGATACCTGCGTACACATGCGAGCCACCGCGCAGCGCCCCCACCTTGCCCTCACCGCCCAGCAGCGCGCGTGCCGCGAAGCTGCCAAGCGCCAGGATCACCGTGGGCTGCAGCAGTGCGATCTGGCGTTGCAGGAACGGGCTGCAGGCCGCCACCTCGTCGGGTGTCGGGTTGCGATTCTCTGGCGGTCGGCACTTGAGCACGTTGGCGATGTAGACACGGCGACGGTCGAGCCCGACCGCCAGCAGCATCTGGTCGAGGAGCTCGCCGGCACGCCCCACGAAGGGCTCGCCGCGCTGGTCCTCCTCGGCGCCAGGCGCCTCACCCACCACCAGCACGCGCGCTGTGCGGCTGCCGGTACCGGGGACTGCCTGTCGGCGCGTGCGGCAAAGGCCACAGGCCTCGCAGGCCCGGATCGCGGCCTCGAGCTCGGGCCAGCCCATGGTGTCGGTACCGGCGGCGGCAGGCAGCTCGGCGGCGGGCGTCATGGTGGCCGCGACCGGCGGTGCTGCGAGTTGTGGCGGGGCAACCGGCATCGAGACGGCGGGCTGCGCAGCAGCAGGCGGCGGGGCTACAGACTGCTGGGCGACCGGCTGGCCGGCCGATCTTGCGGGCAGCAGTCCATGTGTCGGCCACAGGCCGAGTTCGCGAAGTCGCGCCTCGTCACGCTTCACAGCTGTAGCGCCATGACGATGGCGTCTTCCGTGGGCGAGCCGCCGCCGGCCGCGTAGTAACCGCGCCGACGCGCAACCTCCCGAAAACCGGCGGCTGCGTAGACCGCCTGAGCACGCAAGTTGCCAGCGCGGACCTCGAGCACCAGTCGGGCAGCACCCGCGGCCGCGGCGGTCTCGCAAGCATGTGAGAGAAGAAGCCGCGCAAGCCCTTGCCGTTGACAGACCGGTACCACGGCGAGGTCGAGCACCTCCCAGTCGTCCGGTGCAGCTTGCAGCAGGATGGCGGCGGCGATGGCCGGGCGCAGGCAGTCAGCGGCAGGCCCAGATGCTCCTGCGGCAGGCCCGGCGGCATCGATGACCCAGCCCGTAGCGGTGCCACCCAGCGAACCGGCAAAGCGCGCCTCGTTCCAGGTGCCGCCGACGTGCTCGGCGAGCCGCGCCAGACGCGAGGCGTCGCTGACCACCGCCGCGCGCAGGTGCAGCGCAGCCGCCAACACGCTCATCGTGCGGCCCTGCGGGCGATCTGCTCCGCCGCGGTCAGCGCCACCTTGTCGCGGACATAGAGCGGACTGGCAGACTCGGGTGGCAGCGCCTCGCCGGCCGCCAGCGCGGCGAAGGCCAGCGGCAACATGTCGGCCGCGCGAGGCCGCGCCCCGGCGTCCAGAACACGTAAGCCCGGCGGCAGCCGGTCGGCCAGACGCATCGGCGGAGCACCGGCATCGCTTGGCAACGCAACCGCAAGCCCATCACCGATCGCCATCTCGGCGCCGTCGGGACACACCAGCGACCAGGGCGCCTCGACCCGTGCATCTGCCAGTGCCACAGCATCCGGGCGGCCCTGCCGCGAGGCACGCAGATAGGCCGCCCAGTAGATCTCGCCCATGCGTGCGTCGAGGATGGCAACTACGCGCCCATCAGGCGCCTGCATCGCCAGCACGCGCAGCGAGCACAGGCCGATGAGCGGCAGGTCGGCGCCCAGCGCCAGGCCCTGCGCCAACGCGCAACCGATGCGGATGCCGGTGAAGGCCCCGGGGCCGCTGTCGAAGGCGATGGCATCGATACTGGACAGGCTGCAGCCGGACTCGGCGATAACACGCCCGATCAGCCCCGGCACCTGCTCGGAGGGTTTCTGCGTGCCGGGTGTGGCAGTGAGCTGCAGGACCTCGTCGCCGAGGCTGACCGCCACGCTGCAGTCTGCGGTCGCGGTTTCGATGGCCAAGATTCGCATTTTGGGGGGACGCCCGAGGGGCTCGCGTGCAGGCCCTGATGATACCGGCACGCCGCCATCCATGAGCCGCGTCGGGCCGCGATTCGGCGCTTTGTGGCAGAGTGGCGCACCCGCAGATCAGCCGTTCGCGCAACGCCGACCATGACCACCACCCTGCAAGCCACCCTCGCCCTCGGCCAGCATCTCTGGCTCGACAATCTGTCGCGCGAACTGATGCGCAGCGGACAGCTCGCACGCTGGATCGCGGACGGCGTGCAGGGCATCACCACCAACCCGGCGATCTTCCAGAAGGCCATCAGCGGTGGCGAGGGTTACGCCGACGACCTGCGGCGTCTGCGCGACAGTGGTGTGGGTGCCGAGGCGCGCTACGAGTCTCTCGCCATCGCCGACGTGCAGCAGGCCTGTGACGCGCTGGCGTCCCTCTACACGTCCAGTGGCGGCGACGCCGGCTGGGTCAGCCTGGAGGTCAGCCCATGGCTGGCGCACGACGCGGCCGGCACCATCGACGCTGCCACGCGGCTGAGTGCGGCGGTGGCCCGCCCCAACCTGCTGATCAAGATCCCCTCGACGCCAGCCGGCCGGCAGGCACTGACCGAGGCCACCGCACGCGGCATCAACGTCAACATGACGCTGATCTTCTCGCTGCAGCAGGCGGTGGAGACGGCCAAGGCGTGGGCTACCGGTGCACGCCGATGGGTCGCCGGTGGTGGTGACCCGGCGCGCTTGTACAGCGTCGCCAGCGTGTTCCTGAGTCGCGTCGACACGGTGATCGACCCGCTGCTGGACGCCAACGGGAGTGATGCCGCGCTTGCGCTGCGCGGGCGGTGCGCCATCGCCATGGCGCAGGTGTGTTATCAGCGCTATCTCGACCTGTTCGTGCGCGGCGACCACCCGGCGACCTTTGGCGACCTGTCGCGCGCCGGCGTGCGTCCGCAGCGCCTGCTGTGGGCCAGCACCGGCACCAAGAACCCGGCCTACAGCGATACGCTCTACGTCGATGCGCTGATCGGCCCCGACACCGTCAACACGGTGCCTGAGGCGACGCTGCGGGCGTTTGCCGACCACGGCACCGCAAAGCCAACGCTGGAGACGGACACACAGGCCGCCGAGGCCGCACTGGTCGCGTTGAAGTCATTCGGCATCGATATGGCCGCGATCGGCGAGCAGTTGCAGAAGGACGGCCTGGTCGCATTCGAGCAGGCCTACGACCAGATCCTCGCGACGGTCTAGCGCGGTGCAGGCGCCCGCGGAAGGTTCGCGCTCGCCGGCGTGCCCCACGCTGAGCAGAGGAGCTAGAATGAGTCGATGGGCGGCCGTGTGTCCGCCCCAGCGTTATGGGAGCCTGCGATGTACGAATCCGAAACGACTGCCTTCATCCGCGACCTGCTGAAAAAGCGTCCAGAGATCGTGGAGAAGCAGCGCGAGCACCGCACCACGTGGTGGGAGCGCAAAGCCGATCCGGCACCCTCCGAGCAGTTGGACGCGGCGAAGGTGCGCCGGCAGTCTTACGAGTACTACCCCTTCGCCGGCAAGTAGCCGCTCTAGTCTGGTCGGATCAGATCCCCGGCGCAGTTCAGATACATCGCGGTGACGCCGCGCGGCAGCGGCCCTGGCAGTTCGAGTGTAGTGGGCCCCGCAACCGGCGCACCAGGCGATGCCGGGTAAGAAGCCGCCCCCAGGTGCACCTCCAGCCTGCCGCCGGACACACCCAGTTCAGCAAACAGCAACCCACCGACGTCGCTATTCTGAAGATCGCCCTCGAGACGGATGCGACCCGGCTGCGCAGAGTCGACCGGTGCGAGGTCGCGGTCGCTGTCGAACGACGCGGTAGTCAGACGGGCCCGTCGGGCACCGCTGACGTCCACCCCAGTGAACACGGAACCCTCACGCACGCCCTTCTCGACTCGCAACTCGAGGCCGCTGTCGAGGCTGTAGACGTAGCCGCAGAGCACAGGATTACCCGCCTCGACGACGACCAGTGGGGTCACCTGCCAAGCGGCGGCGGCCGCCGCCAGGAGCATCTGCAGCGGCAAGCCGCGTCAGCCCGCCGGCGAGAAGTTGATCGAGCGCGTCGCCAACACGTGTTCCCAAAAGCGGCTGAACGACGGCTTGAGGTCGTCTGGGTCGGGCGTCAAGCGAGGCTCCGCGCGGGCGCCGCAGGACAGGCTGGTGATCGCTTCGCGGTAGCCGGGATTCAGGGTGGCCTGCACGTCGATCACACGCGTGCCCTGCTCATTTGCCAGTTGTCCCAGGTCGCCGATCCAGATCTCGTCACTGATGGCACGCATCGCCGTGATGACGAAGTCCCAACGCTGTGCCGACCACGGAAACTGCTGATGGAACGGCAGATGGATGACGCCGATGACGCGGTCCGCGGCCGGGCGCTCGCCCAGCGTCCAAGGGTGTACCCAAGCCACGCGCTCGTTGCCCGCGACCATCGGGCTGGCGGCGCTGACCTGCATGCCCGGCGGCAGCTCAAGCAGCCCCGGCGCGACCACGGGCTCGCCGCGAGGGCCGTCTTCCGGCTCCAGTTGCAGGTTGCTGGCGGCGATCTGGCCCAGTTCCTCGTAGCCACGATCGATTCCCGTCCCGCGGCTGGCAAGGTGAGCAGCGAAGCGCTGCACGTTGTCGGCGTTGAACAGGTAGGGCCGGCGGCTGAAGGTCGACGCGATCCACTGCCAGGACAGGTGGTTGGACGGCAAGTCGCCATCCAGCAGGTAGCCGTACATCCAGTCGGCACCGGCGCGCCAGTGAACCTTGCGCATGTGCACCAGGTAGCTGGCCACCCACATCCGCTGGTGGTTGTGCAGGTAGCCGGTCTCGTACAGTTCACGCACCGAAGCGTCGATCACCGGGACGCCGGTCGTCGCAGTCAAAACGTCTTCCGGGATGGCGCTGGTGTACACCACCCCAGGGATAGCGTCGCGGATGTCCTCGCCGATGCCGTCGCCCAGGTGGCGCCAGACGTGGCGGAAGAACTCGCGCCAGGCAAGTTCCTGCACGAAGCGATCGGTCGGGCCGGAATCGCCGCGTGCGACCACCGAGCCGAACACCTCGGGGACGCTCACCAGGCCATGCGTGATGTAGGGCGAGAGCCGGCTGACCGGGCCGCGCGCGTAGTCGCGGAGCCGGCGGTAGCTGCGGCTGTCGACAGCCTCGATCCGACGCAGGGCTTCTTCGCGAGCGGGCGGAAAGCCGGCTTCCTGGGGGCTGCAGCGATCGAGTTCGGACTCGATATCGCGCAAAACCCGGGCCTCTGCGTTGGCAGAACTGTTGCGCCCACGCTGATGCAGGCGAAGATACCGTTTGCCGCGCAGTGAGTCGGTATCGGGCATGCGCATGATGCACTCCCCCACTTGTCTTGGACAGCTGACAGAATATACGCCACTTGGACGTAATCCAAGGCCTATTTGTCTTGAACACTAAGCACACACACAGTCCGCTTATCCATGCGGCAAATCAAGGGCTTTATTGTCCCGCGGGCGATTTCTGGATCGACCCATGGCGGCCCGTCGCCCGGGCCGTGATCACCCACGCGCATGCCGACCACCTGCGCCCGGGGTGCGACAGCTACCTGGTGGCGAGGCCGGGGCTGGCGCTTGCACGTGCCCGCCTGCCCGAGGGCGCCCGGATCGAGGCGGTGGAATACGGCGAGGCGGTGACCGTCAACGGTGTGCGCGTGTCGCTGCATCCGGCCGGACATGTGCTTGGCAGCGCGCAGGTTCGCGTCGAGCACCGCGGCGAGGTCTGGGTGGTGTCGGGCGACTACAAGCTCGACCCTGACCCGACCTGTGAGCCGTTCGAGCCACTGCGTTGCCACACCTTCATCTCCGAGTGCACCTTCGGGCTCCCGGTCTACCGCTGGCCCGGGCCGAAGGCCGTGGCAGCCGAACTCGCTCAGCTGCGCCGGCAGGCGGCCGCTGCTGGCACTGCCCTGCTGCTGGGCGCATACGCTCTCGGCAAGGCGCAGCGGGTGCTGGCGATACTCGGCGACACCGCGGGGCCTGTTGCTTTGCACGGCGCCGTGGACCGCCTCACAGCCGTCTACCGCGACTGCGGGGTGGCCCTGCCACCGACCCGGCCGGCGGCAGAGCTGCCGCGCGGCCACGACTGGGCAGGTGAGCTGGTCATCGCCCCGCCGTCTGCGTTGAACGGGGCGTGGGCCCGCCGCTTCGGCGCAGCGCCACGCGTGCTGGCTTCGGGCTGGATGACCGTGCGTGGTGCTCGCCGTCGTCGCGGGGTGGATGCCGGGCTCGTGTTGTCCGACCATGCCGACTGGCCCGGACTGCTGCGGGCCGTTGAAGCCACTGGCGCCAGCCGCGTCCTGCTGACTCACGGCCACACCGCGCCGCTAGTGCGCCACTTGCGGCAGGCTGGCATCGACGCCGGCACCCTCCGCACCGAGTACGGCGGCGAGGATGGCAGCGAGGAGCCTGCGGCCACAGCCGGGGCGTATACCGAGACCGCAGCGCCAGACGACGCCGCGGCCGATACAGCAGGCCAAGGCCGATGAAACAGTTCGCCGCGCTGTTCCGGGCGCTGGATGCGAGCAACCGAAGCGGGGCCAAGCAGGCCGCGCTGGCCGAGTATTTCTCGGTCGCGCCCGCCGCGGATGCCGCATGGGCGCTCTGGCTACTCTGTGGCGAGAGGCTGCCGCAGCCGTTACCGACCCGCGTGCTCAAGTCTGCAGCGATACAGGCCAGCGGACTGGACGAGGCGCTGTTCGCCGATTGCTACGAGGCGGTCGGCGACCTCGCCGAGACCATCGCCCTGCTGCTGCCCGAGGGCGGCCGCGACGATGGGCTTACTCTGCATGACTGGGTCACTCAGCGCGTCACGCCGCTGCGCGGCCTTCCGCCAGAGGCGCAGTCGTCGGCGCTGATAGCGCTTTGGCAGTCCGTGGATCGCCCGGATGCCTTTGTTCTCAACAAGCTGCTCACCGGCGGACTGCGGGTAGGCGTCTCGCGAGGCTTGGCGCTGCGCGGCCTCTCAGTCTGCACCGGCATCGCCACCGAGGCGCTGGCGGCGCGGATGGCCGGCGACTGGAAGCCCGACGAAGCGCACTGGCAGCGTCTGGTCTCGCCAGATGAGGATGGACCCGCAGGCGCCCAGCCCTACCCGTTCCGTCTGGCGCACCCGCTCGAGGCACCGCCAGAGGCGCTCGGCCCGGCTGCGGAATGGGTCGCCGAGTGGAAGTGGGACGGCATCCGCGGACAGGTGGTGCGACGCGAGTCGGCACACCTGTGGTCGCGCGGCGACGAGAACCTCGATGCAGCCTTCCCCGACCTGGTGGCTGCTGCCCGCGGCCTGCCCCCGGGCACGGTTTTGGACGGCGAGGTGCTGGTAGCGGCGACCGCTGGCATTAGCGACCCAGCCGGACGGGTAGAAAACCCCCTGGTACCCCCCGACTGCTGCCCCCCGGTCGCCCTCGCGCCGTTCGCCTCGCTACAGCGCCGGCTCGGCCGCAAGGCACCCGGCCGCGCCCTGCTCGCCTCGCACCCGGCAGTGTTCCTCGCCTTCGATCTGCTCGAATTGGATGGCGCCGACTGGCGCGGCAGGCCGCTGAGTGAGCGCCACGCCGCGCTGGCGGCGCTTCTCGCAGACCGGGACGACAGGGTGCCTGGCGAGGGTCCGCGCATCCTCGCCGCGCCGACACTGCCTGGCGACGACTGGGCGACGCTTGCCGCGCTGCGCGCATCGGCCCGCGAACTCGGCGCCGAGGGCCTGATGCTGAAACGAGCCGCGTCACAGTACGGCGGCGGCCGCACGCGTGGCGACTGGTGGAAATGGAAGCTCGAACCCTACGCCGTCGATGCCGTCCTGATCTACGCGCAGGCCGGACACGGCAGGCGGGCGGGCCTGTTCACCGACTACACCTTCGCGGTGTGGCACGAGGGCGCGCTGGTGCCGTTTGCCAAGGCGTATTCAGGTTTGAGTGACGCCGAGATCCGCGAGGTTGACCGCTTTGTCCGGCGCAACACACTGGAGACCTTCGGGCCGGTCCGGCAGGTCATGCCGGAGCTCGTCTTCGAGGTCGGCTTCGAAGGCATCCAGTCGAGCCGACGGCACAAGGCCGGAATCGCCGTGCGCTTTCCGCGCATGCTGCGCTGGCGGCGCGATAAGTCCGCCGCGGACGCGGATTCGCTGGACTCACTGCGGCGGCTCGCCGACGGTCATGCCGGCCAAGCTGGGCAGGGCCGTCAGAACCCTTCGTCGGGGCCCAGATAACGCCAGCGGCCGATCGGCAGATCGCCCAGCATCACGCCTCCGATGCGGACGCGCTTCAAGCCGGTGACGCGGAGGCCGACCATCTCGCACATGCGGCGGATCTGTCGCTTGCGCCCCTCGCGCAGCACAAAACGCAACTGGTCATCGTTGAGCCACTCGACCTGCGCGGGGCGCAACGGCACGCCGTCGAGCTCGAGACCGTGATTCAGAAGCGCGAGGCCCCCCTCCACCATCTCGCCCTCGACCCGCACCAGGTACTCCTTGTCGACATCGCTGTCGGCGCCGATCAGCTGCCTGGCCACGGTGCCATCCTGGGTCAGCACCAGCAGGCCGGTGGAATCGATGTCAAGGCGCCCTGCCGGCGCAAGACCGCGCAGGTGCGCCGGATCGAATCGCGGCTCGTCGCTGCCGGGTGCTGCCGGCGACTCGTCCCACAGGTTCTCGGGGCGGACCAGCACGATGGCGGGCGGGTGATCGTCCTCTGGCTGGCCAGACACGTGGCCGACCGGCTTGTTGAGCAGGACGGTGGCCAGCCTGACCCGCGCCGCTCGGGCGTGACGGTCGAGGCGCAGCACGGTATCCGGCACCACCCGCGTGCCCAGCTGGGTGACCCGCTCGCCGTTGGCGAACACCCAGCCGCGCTCGATGTACTGGTCGGCCTCGCGCCGCGAACATAGGCCCTGCTCAGCGAGCAGCTTGGAGACGCGGACCAGGCCGTCGGCGCGGGGCGCGGCTTGCGGAGGACTTGCTTCGGCGGGCACCGGCGGAGTCCCGGGGCCCACCCGCCCGCTGCGGGGTGGCGGCGAGTCGCCGGCCACACGCTCGCGGCGGCGGCGCGGCGCGGCATCGGCCTGGGGTGCGTCGCGGTCTGGCCTGGCGCGAGCTGGAGCAGTGGCGCCCCAGGGCTTTGCGGCGCCGGGCTCGCGGCGGTCACCCTCACGGCGTGGCGGACGGTCTCCAGCTGCCGGCTTTGCGCCCCAGGGCTTTGCGGCGCCGGGCTCGCGGCGGTCACCCTCGCGGCGCGGCGGACGGTCTCCAGTTGCCGGCTTTGCGCCCCAGGGCTTTGCGGCGCCGGGCTCGCGACGGTCGCCCTCGCGGCGCGGCGGACGGTCTCCAGTTGCCGGCTTTG
>JAIXXL010000014.1 GCA_027490755.1 Betaproteobacteria bacterium | reverse complement strand
TGTCGATCAAGGCTGCGCTGATTGCGCCGATCGCGATGGAAGAAGGTCTGCGCTTCGCGATCCGCGAAGGCGGCCGCACCGTCGGCGCCGGCGTCGTCGCCAAGATCATCGAGTAAGTACAGACGCGATCAAAGGTTTCCCGGCTTTCGGGCCGGGGGTGGTAGCAGCAGGCCAGTAGCTCAATTGGCAGAGCGTCGGTCTCCAAAACCGAAGGTTGGGGGTTCGAGACCCTCCTGGCCTGCCACCCGATCAAAAAGGCTCGACCCTCGAGGTCGGGTGGGTAGATGGCAGACAGACTTAAGTTGTTCGTAGCCGGCCTGTGCCTGATTGCAGGCATCGCCGCCTTCTACATGCTCGATGGGTCGGCACCGACCGTCGTGCGTGTGATCGCGGTGTTGGCGGGTGCCGTGCTGGGTCTGGTCGTCGCGGCCACCTCGGCGCAGGGGCGTGAGTTTCTTGCCTTTGCCCGCGAGGCGCGCGATGAGACGCGCAAGGTGGCTTGGCCGTCGCGGCAGGAGACGACCCGCATGACGCTGGTCGTGTTCGCCATGGTCTTGGTCATGGCGTTGTTCTTGTGGCTGGTCGACGCGCTTCTGTTCAGTGCGGTCGAGGCTCTTATCCGGGGAAGCGTATGAGCAAGCGTTGGTATGTGGTGCACGCGCACTCCGGTCTGGAGAAGTCGGTGCAGCGCGCTCTGGTTCAGCGCATCGAGCAGGCGGGCATGACCGACAGTTTCGGCCAGATCCTGGTTCCGGTCGAAGAAGTGATCGAGATGAAGAACGGCCAGAAGACGCTTTCCGAGCGAAAGTTCTTCCCGGGCTACGTTCTCGTCGAGATGGAGATGAACGACCAGACCTGGCACTTGGTCAAGAGCACGCCAAAGGTCACGGGCTTCGTCGGTGGCCGCGCGCATGCGCCGACCCCCATCTCGGAGCGCGAGGTCAACAACATCCTCCAGCAGATGCAAGAGGGTGTCGAGAAGCCGCGGCCCAAGGTGCTGTTCGAGGTCGGCGAGGTCGTCCGCGTCAAGGAAGGCCCGTTCACCGACTTCGAGGGTGCTGTCGAGGACGTGAACTACGAGAAGAGCAAGGTTCGCGTGTCGGTTTCGATCTTCGGGCGTTCGACGCCCGTCGAGCTGGATTTCGGTCAGGTCGAGAAGAGCTGACCGGTTTTGGTGGGTGGGCTTCGTCCCACCCGTTCTGGGGAGAGCCAGTCCTGCTGGTTCGTTCGCACCCGCACAAGGAGTAGCAAATGGCAAAGAAGATCATCGGCTTTATCAAGCTGCAGATCCCCGCCGGCAAGGCCAATCCGTCGCCTCCGGTCGGTCCCGCGCTGGGTCAGCGCGGTCTCAACATCATGGAGTTCTGCAAGGCGTTCAACGCCGCCACGCAGAGCGTGGAGCCGGGCCTGCCCATCCCCGTGGTGATCACCGCCTACGCGGACAAGTCTTTTACCTTCGTGATGAAGACGCCGCCGGCGACCATCCTCATCAAGAAGGCATCCGGTGTCCAGAAGGGCAGCCAGCGTCCGCACACCGACAAGGTCGGCAAGCTGACGCGCGCTCAGGCTGAAGACATCGCCAAGACCAAGATGCCGGACCTCACCGCGGCCGACCTTGACGCCGCGGTGCGCACCATCGCTGGCAGCGCCCGCAGCATGGGCATCGATGTGGAAGGGGTGGTTTAAATGGCAAAGCTTTCCAAGCGCACGCAGACCCTGCGCGCGAAGATCGATCGCAACCGCAACTACGCCCTTGACGAGGCCATCGGCCTGATCAAGGAGACCGCCACCGCCAAGTTCGACGAGAGCGTCGACATCGCCATCATCCTCGGCGTCGACCCGCGCAAGTCCGACCAGGTCGTCCGTGGCTCGCTGGTGATGCCCTCCGGTACCGGCAAGACCGCACGCGTGGCCGTCTTCGCCCAGGGTGCCAAGGCTGAAGAGGCCAAGGCCGCCGGTGCTGACATCGTCGGCTTCGAAGACCTGGCCGAGTCGATCAAGGGCGGCAATCTGGATTTTGACGTGGTCATCGCCACCCCGGACGCCATGCGCATCGTCGGTGCGCTGGGTCAGGTGCTCGGCCCGCGCGGTCTGATGCCGAACCCGAAGGTGGGTACGGTGTCCATGGACGTTGCCACTGCGGTGAAGAACGCCAAGGCCGGTCAGGTGCAGTACCGCACCGACAAGGCCGGCATCGTTCACGCCACCGTCGGCCGCGCCTCGTTCACGCCCGACCAGCTCGGCAGCAACATCCGCGCGCTGGTCGAGGCCCTGAACAAGGCCAAGCCGTCGTCCGCCAAGGGCGTCTACCTGAAGAAGGTGTCGCTCTCCTCCACCATGGGTGGTGGCGTGCGGATCGACTCGGCCACGCTTTAAAGACTTTGGGCTGCCGGGGTCTCATTCCCGGCAGGTTGTCAAAGACCGTAGGGGCGGCGCAGTTGGCCGCTTAAGTTGGAGCAGTTGGCCTCCCTACGCAGATGGCGGTCCCCAAAACAGGTTCTCAGGGGTTGGCGCAAGCCACCCCCGGGCGATGTGGACTCTGGTCCGCAAGCCAGCCTGACTTGAGGTCGCCGATTGAATGTGCACACCTCGGTGTGCACGGGTGACAGGAGAGAAGACCTTGAGTCTCAATCTGGAAGGCAAGAAGGAGGTCGTTGCTGAGGTCGGTGCGCAGGTTGCATCGGCCAAGGCGATCATCCTCGCCGAGTACCGGGGCCTGACCGTGGGCGAGATGACCCAGCTGCGTGCCAAGGCACGTCAGTCTGGTGTCTATCTGCGCGTGGTCAAGAACACCCTGGTGCGTCGTGCCGTCAGCGAGACGCCTTTCGCCGGACTGGTCGACCACATGGTCGGCCCGCTGGCTTACGGTATTTCCGCTGATCCGGTTGCAGCCGCCAAGGTGCTGAACGATTTCGCCAAGGGGAACGACAAGTTCGTCCTCAAGGGCGGTGCCATGCCCAACCAGGTCATGTCGCCGAAAGATGTCACAGCACTGGCGAATCTGCCGAGCCGGGAGGAGTTGCTGGCGAAGTTGCTGGGCACCATGCAGGCGCCCGTGGCCAAGTTCGTCCGCACCCTCAACGAGGTACCGACCGCATTCGTTCGCGTGACCGCTGCGGTTCGCGACCAGAAGGCGGCAGCTGCCTGAGGCACATGGCGAGAACTGACCTTTACCGGTCAGCGACCGTTCACATCGTTAAAAACCGGGCGCCATGCGCCCACCAGTAAAGGAGTACTGAAATGGCTGCTACCAAGGCCGATATCCTCGACGCGATCGCCAACATGACCGTTCTCGATCTGTCTGAGCTGATCAAGGAGATGGAAGAGAAGTTTGGCGTGTCCGCTGCTGCGACCGCCGTTGCCGTGGCCGCCCCGGCCGCTGGCGGTGCTGCTGCTCCGGCCGCCGAAGAGAAGACCGAATTCGACGTCATCCTCGCCGCTGCCGGCGAGAAGAAGGTTGAAGTGATCAAGGTTGTTCGCGCCGTGACCGGTCTCGGTCTGAAGGAAGCGAAGGATCTGGTCGACGGCGCTCCGAAGCCGGTCAAGGAAGCCATCAGCAAGGCTGACGCAGAATCGCTGAAGAAGCAGCTGGAAGAAGCCGGCGCCAAGGTCGAAGTCAAGTAACCGAAGGCGTCATCGGGTGTCCGGTCCGCCGGGCACCCCCATATTCCCGGCCGTTTGCCGCCCCGCGGCGACCGGCCTGCATGATGAGGAACGAGCGCAGACCGACTTGATCCACACTGTTAAAGATCACTGCCGGAGCCGTCACGCGGACCAGCCCGAAGGGCGGTCCGGTGGCGGCGTTCGTTTCATTTTGGCTACCCAGCCAGCCCAGAAGTTGGTTTGATCATCGGAGATGTCATGGCCTATTCCTTCACGGAAAAGAAGCGTATCCGCAAAAGCTTCGCCAAGCGCGACAGCGTACTGGCGGTGCCCTACCTGCTAGCGACCCAGCTCGACTCCTACCGCGCCTTCCTGCAGGAAGGCGTGACCGTCGAGAACCGCCGCAACGAAGGCCTGCAGGCGGCGTTCAACGCCATCTTCCCGATCATCAGCCACTCCGGCAACGCGCGCCTGGAGTTTGTCAGCTACCAGCTGGGTACGCCCCCGTTCGACGTCAAGGAATGTCAGCAGCGCGGCCTGAATTTCGCCGCTCCGCTGCGCGCCCGCGTGCGCCTGGTGATCATGGACCGCGAGGCGACCAAGCCGACGGTCAAGGAGTTCAAGGAGCAGGAGGTCTACATGGGCGAGATCCCGCTCATGACCGAGAACGGCTCCTTCGTCATCAACGGCACCGAACGCGTCATCGTCAGCCAGTTGCACCGCTCGCCCGGCGTGTTCTTCGAGCACGATCGCGGCAAGACCCACAGCTCCGGAAAGCTGCTGTTTTCCGCGCGCATCATCCCCTACCGCGGCTCGTGGCTCGATTTCGAGTTCGACCCGAAGGACTACCTGTACTTCCGGATCGACCGCCGTCGCAAGATGCCGGTCACCATCCTGCTGCAGGCGCTCGGCTACACGCCGGAGCAGATCCTCGCCGAGTTCTTCACGTTCGACACCTTCCAGCTGGTCGACGAGACCGCCTACTTCCAGCTGGTGCCCGACCGCCTGCGCGGTGAGGTCGCCCGCTTCGACATCGTCGACAAGGCCGGCAAGCTGATCGTCGCCAAGGACAAGCGCATCACCGCCAAGCACGTTCGCGAGCTGGAGGCAGCCGGTATCGCCCGCATCGCCGTGCCGGACGAGTTCGTCATCGGCCGCGTCCTGTCGAAGAACGTCATCGACACCGACACCGGCGAGGTCATCGCCAGCGCCAACGACGAGATCGATGCCGACCTGCTCGGTAAGCTTCGTGTCGGTGGCATCAAGGAATTCAACACGCTCTACACCAACGACCTCGACCAGGGCGGCTACATCAGCCAGACCCTGCGCACCGACGAGACCGGTGGCCAGCAGCAGGCGCAGATCGCCATCTACCGCATGATGCGTCCGGGCGAGCCGCCCACCGAGGACGCGGTCAACGCACTGTTCCACAGCCTGTTCTTCTCTGAGGACCGTTACGACCTGTCGGCGGTCGGCCGGATGAAGTTCAACCGCCGCGTCGGTTACCCCGGCAAGACCAGCTGGACGCTGAGCCTGCGCAACCTCGGCATGACCGAGCGGCAGTGGGGCGGCGTCCGTGAGGCGCTGGGCCGCGCGCCGGAGCTCAACGTCAACCGCCTGAGCCTGGACGAGGTGCAGACCACCGCCGAGGCAGAGGCCGCCGCTGAGGCCGCGCGTGCGCGCCTCAAGGACGCCGGCATCGACCTCGCCAAGGTCGAGATCAAGGCCGAAGAGCGCTACACGCTGAGCCCCCGCGATATCGTCTCCGTGATCCGCATCCTGGTCGACCTGCGCAACGGGCGCGGGGAGATCGACGACATCGACCACCTCGGCAACCGCCGCGTGCGCTCGGTCGGTGAACTTGCCGAGAACCAGTTTCGTTCGGGTCTGGTGCGCGTCGAGCGCGCCGTGCGCGAGCGCCTGTCGCAGGCCGAGTCCGAGAACCTGATGCCGCACGACCTGATCAACGCGAAGCCGGTCTCCGCCGCGATCAAGGAGTTCTTCGGCTCGAGCCAGCTGTCGCAGTTCATGGACCAGACCAACCCGCTGTCCGAGATCACGCACAAGCGTCGCGTCTCGGCCCTCGGCCCGGGCGGCCTGACGCGCGAGCGCGCCGGCTTCGAGGTTCGCGACGTGCACCCGACCCACTACGGCCGCGTCTGCCCGATCGAGACGCCGGAAGGTCCGAACATCGGCCTGATCAACTCGCTGGCGCTGTATGCCCGCACCAACGAGTACGGCTTCCTCGAGACGCCCTACCGCCGCGTTGCTGACGGCAAGGTCACCGACACCATCGAGTACATGTCGGCGATCGAGGAGGGCAACTACGTCATCGCCCAGGCCAACGCCGAACTCAGCCGCGATGGCTCGTTCTCGCAGGACATCGTGTCCTGCCGTTTCAAGAACGAGTTCGAACTGTCCGGCCCGGACCGCGTCCAGGCGATGGACGTTGCGCCGGCGCAGATCGTTTCGGTGGCTGCCTCGCTGATCCCGTTCCTCGAGCACGATGACGCCAACCGCGCGCTGATGGGCTCGAACATGCAGCGCCAGGCGGTTCCATGCCTGCGCGCCGAGAAGCCGCTGGTCGGCACCGGCATCGAGCGCACCGTGGCGGTCGACTCCGGCACCGCCGTGCAGGCGACCCGTGGTGGCAAGGTCGACTACGTCGATGCTGGCCGCATCGTGGTCCGCGTCAACGACGACGAGACCGGTGCCGGTGAGGTGGGTGTCGACATCTACAACCTCACCAAGTACACGCGCTCCAACCAGAACACCAACATCAACCAGCGCCCGATCGCCAAGATCGGCGACCGCATCTCGCGCGGCGACGTGATCGCCGACGGTGCCTCGACCGACCTCGGCGAACTGGCCCTGGGCCAGAACATGCTGGTCGCGTTCATGCCCTGGAACGGTTACAACTTCGAAGACTCGATCCTGCTGTCTGAGCGCATCGTCGCCGAAGACCGCTACACCTCGATCCACATCGAGGAGCTGTCGGTGGTCGCGCGCGATACCAAGCTCGGCCCCGAGGAGATCACGCGCGACATCCCCAACCTGGCGGAGAGCGCGGTCGGTCGCCTGGATGAGTCCGGCATCGTCTACATCGGTGCCGAGGTCGAGGCTGGCGATGTGCTGGTCGGCAAGGTCACGCCCAAGGGCGAGACCCAGCTCACTCCCGAAGAGAAGCTGCTGCGCGCGATCTTCGGCGAGAAGGCCTCCGACGTGAAGGACACCTCGCTGCGCGTGCCGTCAGGCATGTCCGGCACCGTCATCGACGTGCAGGTGTTCACCCGCGAGGGCATCGACCGCGATGCGCGTGCCAAGTCGATCATCGACGCCGAACTCGAGCGCTTCCGCAAGGATCTGGATGACCAGCTGCGCATCGTCGAGAACGATGCCTATGAGCGTCTGGCCCGCTTGCTCGATGGCAAGGTCGCCAACGGCGGACCGAAGCGTCTGGCCAAGGGCACCGCGGTCAGCCGTGAGTACCTCGAGGGACTGCCGCGCCACGACTGGTTCGACATCCGTCTGGCCGACGATGAGACCAGCTCGCAGATGGAGTCGCAGAAGGCTGCGCTCGACCAGCTGCGCCTCGATTTCGACAAGAAGTTCGAAGAGAAGCGCCGCAAGCTCACCCAGGGTGACGAGCTGTCGCCGGGCGTGATCAAGATGGTCAAGGTCTACCTGGCGGTGAAGCGTCGCATCCAGCCCGGCGACAAGATGGCCGGTCGCCACGGCAACAAGGGTGTGGTGTCGCGCATCGTGCCGGTGGAAGACATGCCGCACATGGCCGACGGCACCCCGGTCGACATCGTTCTCAACCCGCTCGGCGTGCCGTCGCGGATGAACGTCGGCCAGATCCTTGAGGTCCACCTCGGTTGGGCCGCGAAGGGCCTGGGCCAGAAGATCGAGGGCATGCTGCGCGCCCAATCCAAGGCCGGCGAGATCCGCGCCTTCCTCGAGAAGGTCTACAACGGCTCCGGCCGCAAGGAAGACCTCGCCTCGATGACCGACGACGAGATCATCGAGCTCGGCCGCAACCTGGTGCGTGGCGTACCGTTCGCCACCCCGGTGTTCGACGGCGCCACCGAGCACGAGATCAAGGAGATGCTGCGCCTGGCTGACCTGCCCGAGTCGGGGCAGATCCAGCTCACCGACGGCCGCACTGGCGAAGCTTTCGACCGCCCGGTCACCGTCGGCTACATGCACGTCCTCAAGCTGCATCACCTGGTCGACGACAAGATGCACGCCCGCTCCACCGGCCCCTACAGCCTGGTCACCCAGCAACCGCTGGGCGGCAAGGCACAGTTCGGCGGCCAGCGCTTCGGCGAAATGGAAGTCTGGGCGCTGGAGGCCTACGGCGCGTCCTACACGCTGCAGGAGATCCTCACCGTCAAGTCCGATGACGTCACGGGCCGCACCAAGATGTACGAGAACATCGTCAAGGGTGACCACCGCATCGATGCGGGCATGCCGGAGTCCTTCAATGTGCTGGTGAAGGAAATCCGCTCGCTCGGTATCGATATGGACCTTGAACGCCACTAACCGGAGACCGAACCCATGAAAGCATTGCTCGATCTGTTCAAGCAGGTCACCCAGGAAGAAGAGTTCGATGCCATCCGTATCGGCTTGGCGTCTCCGGAGAAGATCCGTTCGTGGTCCTATGGCGAGGTCAAGAAGCCCGAGACCATCAACTACCGCACCTTCAAGCCGGAGCGTGACGGTCTGTTCTGCGCCAAGATCTTTGGCCCGGTCAAGGATTACGAGTGCCTGTGCGGCAAGTACAAGCGCCTCAAGCACCGCGGCGTGATCTGCGAGAAGTGTGGCGTCGAGGTGACGCTGGCCAAGGTGCGCCGCGAGCGCATGGCGCACATCGAGCTGGCCAGCCCGGTCGCGCACATCTGGTTCCTAAAGAGCCTGCCGTCGCGTCTGGGCATGGTGCTCGACATGACGCTGCGCGATATCGAGCGCGTCCTCTACTTCGAAGC
>JAIXXL010000012.1 GCA_027490755.1 Betaproteobacteria bacterium | reverse complement strand
AGGTTGTCCACGGTGTGGGTCAGGCGGTTCTGGACTGCACCCAGCATCGAACGCTGCGAGTTCACGTAGCTGATGGCCTTGTCGATCACTCCCAGCGCATCGCTGGCGCCCTTCTGGCTTGCGATGCTGATCTGGGCGACCGAGGTCGTGCCGGCTGCCGTGGTGGTCGTCGTGCCGTTGCCGGTGTTGGCCGGGGGCGGCGTCACCTGCACGGCGCCGCCGCCGTTCAGGTTCAGCGAGTCGCCCTGGCCATCGCCCGGAGTCCAGGTGCCGCGACGACCGGTGGCCGAGTTGAACTCCTGCAGGATGATCTGGCCGCCATCGGCACGGCTGAAGTACACATTGCCGTTGGTGTCCATCGAGGCCGAGATGCCCGAGCCGGCCAGCGAGTTCTCCAGTTTGGTAAGGAAGGAGTTCACGCTGTCGTTGTCGCTGATGTCGACCACGGTGCTCGAGAAGCTGTAGCTTTCCTGGCCGTTCGAGAGCTTCATCGAGTAGATGTCGTCACCCTCGAGGTTCAGCACGGCGGTCGAGGCCACTGCCAGCGTGCCGACCGCGGTCGCCGACGTTGCCGTCGTGTGCGCACGGTAGCTGAGCCTGACCTCGTCTCCCTGGCCCTCGGCCGGCTTGATATTGGCGCTGAGGCTCTGGTGAGTCGCTGCGGTCTTGAACTTCGAGATCTCCAGCGGGCCGCCGTCGCGCTGCCAGAAAGTGATCGAACGCCCGTTGACCGCGTATTCGACGACATTGTCCGGATGATCGCCGTTGATCGCCGTGACCAGCGCATCCAGCTTGGTCTTCATGTCGCTGGTCGCGAAATCCTGCGAAGCATCCCAGGCAACAGTAGTGGTGTGCAGGTCAGTGCCGTTCAGCGCGAAGTTGAAGTTCGTGTCATTGTCGCTGAGGGTCATCGTGATGCGGGTCGCTTCAACCACATCGCCCTGCGCCACACCCGATGCACGGTTGACGTTCAGGCCCTTGTTCGATGCGCCGGTGACAAAGTCCTGTACCAGTACCGAACCGGTTGTCTTCAGCGTGTTCGCCGAGGCGTCGTAGCCGAAGCCGATCTGGCGACCGCTGGAGTCGCGGATCACCAGTTCCGCCGTGTCGGCGTCGTAGGTGACTTCAACATTCGACAGGGTCTGGGTGGCGCCGGTCACCGTGCCATTGGCAAGGATGTTGACGTTGGCCGCCTTGATCGCCGTTTCCACTGCCGAAGCGAAATCGCTGCCGTTGACGAGACCGCCGCCGGCGGCAGATCCGTTGACCGAGATTGTCATGTTGCCGGACTGCAGAACGCCATCGACAGACAGCGTGAAGCGGTTGGTGCCGGTGGCGGAAAAGTCCCTGCCGAAGGCGCCGGTGTTGAGCTTGATCCGCGTTTCCGATGTATAGGCATTCTGCGATGCCAGGGTCGACGACGTGCGCGGCTCGTTCAGCGGTGTTGCGACCATGTAGCCATGGCTGGACGAGAAATCCTCGATGGCCATGGCGCGGCCGGCGATATTGCGGATATTGATAGTGTCGCCGCTGACCGTGACTTCGAACTCGCTGGCGTCGAAGGTCTTGTCGCCGGTCGTGGTCAATGTGGTGATGCCGGCGCTGATGGCCGTGCGCACCGCATCGGCGATCGCGTTGTTCCGGTTGGCCAGGTCACCGAAGACGTTCAGGTTGGCTGTTGAGCTGAAGTCCGCATACACATCGCCGGCGCCGTTGGTCAGCTTGAACGAATAGTTTGCGCTGCTGCCATTGCCGACCAGGTCGGAGAAGCGCAGGCTGATTTCGGAAGCTTCGGTGATGCCCTTGAAGGTCACGGCCGGCATTGTCGGTGCCGTCACGGTTGCCGTTGCAAGCAGGATCGGCTCGTTCAGGCCGTCGACTTGCGCGTCATCGACCGTGTTGAACACGACGGCGCTGTTGGCAGACGCTGCATAGCCGCTGAGGGAGATCTTTCCGCCCGACTGGTTCGTTACCACCAGGTTGTTGCCTTCCCATTCGACGGCCATCGGGTTGCGGGCGGTTTCGCGCGCCACCAGTGCGCCGCCGTTGGCGACATCGGTGCCGAACAGGAAGCCGTCGCCGGCACCCTGGCTGATCTGGATGCGGCGGCCCTGCGCATCGGTCACCTGCAGCTTGCCGGAGGTTGCTTCAGTGACGGTGATGTTGTCGTCGAATATGCGGCGCAGCTCGCTCTGCATCGCGGTGACGATCTCGGTCGTCGTCACCTGGCTGGCGGTCACGTTGGCAGTGCTGCTCAACTTTTGTGCGAGGTCGATGTTGTAGACCTGGCCGCCATCGAGGCTGAACGCAAACTTGATCTTCTGCGCATTCGCCGTGTCGGTAATGTCGAGGATGCCGCTGGACATGGCGGCCGATACGGCCACCGCGCCGGTGACCGTGGTGTCGGCCTGGGCGTCGCGCAGCGCTTCGTTGATCGTTTCGGCGAAGTTGGCCTTCGACAGGCTGTTGGTCAGGTCGACGGTGGCGGCGGTGATGGTCGCTGCAATCCCGGTCGCACTGTCGGTCAGCGTGAAGGTGTAGGCGTCGCTGGAGGCGAACTCGAGGCTGACGACGGTCGGCGTCGCAGCCGTGCCCTTGACTTCGGCGCCCTGCACCGCCGTGCCGGAGGTCGCCTCGGTGGCGCCGGTCATCGACGTGGTGGTCGTCGCGGCCACGCCCAGCACGCTCGACTTCATGCTCCCGATCGACATCTGGATGGTCTGGCCGGCGTTGGCGCCGATCTGGAACTTCTTGCCGGCGAACGAGCCGTCAAGAATATTCATGTTGTTGAACTGGGTGGTACCGGCGATGCGGTCGATTTCGGCCGACAGCTGCTCGACTTCCTGGTTCAGGTTGGTACGGTCTTCGGCGCTGTTGGTGTCCGACGCCGCCTGCACCGCGAGTTCGCGCATGCGCTGCAGGATGTTGGTGACTTCGTCGATCGCGCCTT
>JAIXXL010000003.1 GCA_027490755.1 Betaproteobacteria bacterium | reverse complement strand
TGCTTCTTCGACAGGATCGTCGTGATCGCCGCCGTCAAAGTCGTCTTGCCATGGTCAACGTGACCAATCGTCCCCACATTCACGTGCGGCTTGGTCCGCTCGAACTTTTCCTTTGCCATCGCTGCCTCTCGTCAATTTGTGGTGCCCATGGGCAGGATTGAACTGCCGGCCTCTCCCTTACCAAGGGAGTGCTCTACCACTGAGCTACATGGGCGGTAAGCCTATTCGGTTCCTGGAGCGGGAGACGGGAATCGAACCCGCGTCATCAGCTTGGAAGGCTGAGGTTCTACCATTGAACTACTCCCGCCCGGCCCGCTTTGCGAACAACGAAAACTGGTGGAGGGGGAAGGATTCGAACCTTCGAAGGCAGAGCCGTCAGATTTACAGTCTGATCCCTTTGACCGCTCGGGAACCCCTCCTGTGCAAACCGCCGATTATCGTATGCGCGATGATCGGCTGTCAACGTGTAGGGGACAACAGTGATGGTGCCGGCACCAGGGTTCGAACCCGGGACCCCCTGATTACAAATCAGGTGCTCTACCAGCTGAGCTATACCGGCGAAGGTGGCGGTCACGACCGCTCAGGCGAGCGGACTACTTGACCAGGGTCAGGCGGGGCCGGCCCGAGGGCCTCGACGGGGGCGTCTCCAGCGGCGGCGGCTCAACCGGCTCGTCGACGTCAAAGAACATGCCCTGCCCCGATTCGCGCGAGAAGATACCAGCAACGGATTCGATCGGGATGTAGACCTCATGCGAGACACCGCTGAAGCGCGTCGAAAAGCTGATGGCGTCGTTGCCGACGACCAGATGCCGGGTTGCGCCGGCGCTGATGTTGAGAACGATCTCGCCGTCACGAACATAGTCCCGCGGCACTACAACGCGGTCTGATACTCGAACCGAGAGGAACGGTGTCTCGCCGCAGTCGATGCACCACTCGTAGATGGCGCGTACGAGATAGGGCTTGGTCGACCGCCGCCCGCTCATTCGCGCATCGCTTTCTCAGCCGCGGTGGTCGCCTCCATGAAAGCCGGCCGATCGAACAGCCGGGCAAGGTAAGCGTCCACGGGGCCGGAGTCGCGCCCGAGGTCGATGCCATAGCGCGGCAGGCGCCACAGCAACGAAGCCATGGCGATGTCGAGCATGGAAAGGTCGTCGCCAAGCAGATAGCGACTGCGCGCAAAGACGGGGGCGAGTTGGACCAACCCCGCCATGACTGCGCTGCGTTCGCTTCCGGAGCGGGCGGGGTTCGCCTCGAGCGCTTCGACGTGGCAGAACAGGTCACGCTCGAACTCGAGCAGCATCAGCCGGGCTCGCGCCCGCATGCCGGGGTCGGCTGGCATCAGCTGCGGGTGAGGGAAACGGTCGTCGATGTACTCGTTGATGATGTTGGCCTCGTACAGGACGAGGTCGCGATCGACCAGAACAGGGACCTGATTGTGCGGGTTGATCACCGCCAGGTCCTCGGCCTTGGCCGCGGAGTCAACGTATTCGACGTGAAAGTCCATCCCCTTCTCGAAGAGGACGATACGGCAGCGATGACTCCTCGGGCAGGTGGTGCCCGAGAACAACGTCATCATCCGCAGCAACCCCGACACCGACGCAGCATCATCAGTGGACGTCCTTCCAATATTCCTTCTTGAGGTTGTACACCACCACCAGCATCACCAGCAGGAAGCCGATCACGATGAACCCCATCCTCACTCGCGCGTCCTGGGCAGGCTCAGACACCCATGCCAGGAAGTTGGTGATGTCACCCGTCACGGCATCATACTCCGCCGGCGCGAGCTGGCCGTCGCTGACCTTGACCAGCTTCGGTGCGGCATGGCCCTCAGCACCTTCGGCGTGCTCGACAGCGAGTTCGCCCTGCAGCTGGTAAAGCACGTGCGGCATGGCGGAACGCTCGTAGACGAGGTTGTTCCAGCCGGTCGGACGCGAGTCGTCGCGATAGAAGGTGCGCAGGTAGGTGTAGATCCAGTCAGCACCACGCGAACGGGCCTCGACCGAAAGATCGGGCGGGCGCACGCCGAACCAGGACTTGGCGTCCTCGGGGCGCATCGGGATGCCCATGGTGTCGCCCATCTTGGCACCGGCCGGCAGCAGTGTCTTCTTGATCTGCTCGTCGGTAAGGCCGATGTCGGTCAGGCGGCTGTAGCGCATGTAGCCAAGGCTGTGACAACCCGAGCAGTAGCTCTGGAAAGCCGCAGCACCGCGCTGCAGTGAGACGGTGTTGCTGAGGTCCACCGGGGCCTTGTCGAGCGGGTAAGTCGATCCCGAAGCGAGCGCGACCCCGCTCAGCAGTGCCGCGGACAAGAATGCGAGGAACTTCATACGGTGACCCTTTCCGGAACGGGCTGGTACGTGTCGCGAGCGGTGTACCAGGGCATCGCGACGAAGAAGGCGAAATAGACCAGCGTGCAGATCTGCGCGACCACCGTAGCCACCGGCGCGCCGCCCAGCAGCGGGATACCAGCAGGCACGATGCCCCACACGCCTGTCGGCTTGATGCCGAGGTAGCCGAGGACGATGAAGGCGACGATGAAGGTGGCCAGCCAGCGCTTGAACAGCGGGCCGCGGTAGCGGATCGAGCGCACCGGCGAGCGGTCGAGCCAAGGCACAGCGAACAAGATGACGACTGCGGCACCCATGGCTGCCACCCCGGGGAACTGCGAGCCGAACATCGGCGGCACCGCGCGCAGCACCGAGTAGAACGGGGTGAAGTACCAGACCGGGGCGATGTGCTCGGGCGTCTTCAGCGGATCGGCAGGGATGAAGTTGTTGGCTTCGAGGAAGTAGCCACCCATCTCCGGCGCGAAGAACACGATGGCGGAGAAGACGATCAGGAAGACCGTGGCCCCGACCATGTCCTTGACCGTGTAGTACGGGTGGAACGGGATGCCGTCGACCGGGCGTCCGGTCTTGGGGTCCTTGAGCTTCTTGATGTCGACGCCGTCCGGGTTGTTCGAGCCGACCTCGTGCAGCGCGATGATGTGCACAACCACCAGGCCCAGCAACACGATCGGCAGAGCGATCACGTGGAAGGCGAAGAAGCGGTTCAGCGTCGCGTCGGAGACCACGTAGTCACCACGGATCCACAGCGACAGGTCGGGGCCGATGAAGGGCACCGCGGAGAACAGGTTGACGATCACCTGCGCGCCCCAGTAGCTCATCTGCCCCCAAGGCAGGAGGTAGCCCATGAAGGCTTCTGCCATGAGCGCAAGGTAGATGACAACCCCGACCACCCACACCAGTTCGCGTGGCGCACGGAACGACCCGTACATCAGCCCGCGGAACATGTGCAGATAGACCACGACGAAGAACATCGAGGCGCCAGTCGAGTGCATGTAGCGGATCAGCCAACCCCAGCTGACGTCGCGCATGATGTACTCGACCGACGCGAACGCGTTGGCCGCGTCCGGCTTGTAGTTCATGGTCAGGAAGATGCCGGTAAGGATCTGCATGACCAGCACCAGCAGCGCCAGCGAGCCGAAGTAGTACCAGAAGTTGAAATTCTTGGGCGCGTAGTACTCGCCGATGTGTTCCTTCCACATGGCGGTAAGGGGGAAACGCGCGTCGACCCAGCCCTGAAGGGCTTCGATGCGGCTCATGTCATGCCTCCTTGGCGTCGGCACCGACCAGCAGGACGGTGTCGCTTACGAATTGATGCGGGGGAACCACCAGGTTGACCGGGGCCGGGACGTTCTTGAAGACGCGGCCGGCGAGGTCGAAGCGGGACCCGTGGCAGGGGCAGTAGTAACCGCCCGGCCAGTCGCCGCCGAGGTCTGCCGCGCCAACATCGGCGCGGAAGGTTGGCGAGCAGCCCAGGTGAGTACACACGCCGACCACCACCAGATACTCCGGCTTGAGCGAGCGGGTCTTGTTCTTGCAGTAATCAGGCTGCTGCGGCGCTTCCGAGCCGGGATCACTCAGCTTCTCGCCGTTCTTCTCCAGCTGGGCGACCATCTCCGGCGTGCGGCGCACGACCCAGACGGGCTTGCCGCGCCATTCCACCGTGAGTTGGGCGCCCGGCTCCAGCTTGGAGACGTCCACCTCGACCGGTGCGCCGGCTGCCTTGGCCTTGGCACTGGGCAACATGCTGCCTACAAAAGGCACGGCGATGCCAGCGGCTGCAACGCCGCCGACCGCTCCCGTCGCGATCAGCAGGAACCGGCGCTTGCCGGCGTCTACTTGCGTGTCACTCATGAATCTTCCCTTCGCAAAGAACGCGCCCAAATATAGGCGATTGTAGCGAATCGGAAAGTCCGTCCGCTTGACAGGGTCTCTTGTCCCTCAGGTTAGACGGGATTCGGCACGTCGACGAAGCGGCATTCGAGACCGGTCTCGACACCCAGCCAGGCAGCCAGGGACTTCACGCCGAAGCGCTCGGTGGCGTGGTGTCCGGCAGCGATGAACGCAACGCCCGACTCACGCGCCAGGTGCTCGCACTGCTCGCTGACCTCGCCGGTGACGAAGGCGTCGACACCAGCGGCGATGGCATCGGCGAAGTAGCTCTGGGCGCCGCCGGTGCACCAGCCCACCCGGCGCACGACGCGCTGGCGATCGCCAAGCAGCAGGGGCACGCGCCCGAGTTCGACGCCGAGACGGTGAGCGAACTCACCCGCCGCAAGCTCGCACGGCAACTCGCCGACGCAGCCGAGAGACTGTTCGCCAAAAAAGGCTGTGGCGGAAACACCCATGGCTCGTCCGAGGCCTGCGTTGTTGCCGAACTCGGGGTGCGCGTCGAGGGGCAAGTGGTAAGCGAGCAGCGAGATGTCGTGCCCGATCAGCGTAGCGATGCGACGCCTCTTGAGTCCGGTCAGCGCCGGGGCCTCGTTGCGCCAGAAATACCCGTGGTGGACCAGCACCGCGTCAGCACCCGCGGACACCGCAGCGTCGAGCAGTGCCTGGCAGGCGGTGACGCCGGTGACCACGCGCCGCACCGTGGCGCGACCCTCGACCTGCAGACCGTTCGGCGCATAGTCGCGGAAGCGTGAGGGCTCGAGGAGGCTGTCGAGGCGAGCCACCAGTTCGCTCAGACCGATGCCTGTTGCAGCGTGTTCGAGTTCCATGTGATGTCGACAGATCCTTTCGGGTAAGGCGGGATGACCCGCCGGGCCGGCGGCTAGAATGTAGCAAACACCGTTGCGGCGTCTGCCCGAACCTTCACCCAAACATGCTCCGCCTCTGGCAATTGTTCAGTCAGACCGTCACGGTCGCCGTGGCCGTCCTGTTCGTCGTGTGGACCTTTCATCCGGACTGGCTGCGGCGTCCGCTGGCGTCCAGCGCGCCCCTGCCGACGATCCGCGAGGCGACACCACCCGTCGCCGATGGCGCGGAACCCGGGGCGGCAGAGAACACGGCTGTCGCAGCCGCGCGGGCCAGCCGCTCGGTGGTCAGCATCTACACTTCGCGGGAGGTGACGCGCGGCAACCCGCTGCGCGGCCACCCGCTTCTGGGGCCGCTGTTCGAGGGCGAGCCGAAAACCGAAGACCAGCCGGGGCTTGGCTCCGGCGTGATCGTCAGCCAGAACGGCTACATCCTCACCAACAACCACGTGATCGAAGCGGCTGATGCCATCGAGGTGGCGCTGGCCGACGGTCGCACCGCCCCCGCGCTGGTGGTCGGTGTCGACCCGGATACCGATCTGGCGGTGCTGCACATCAACATCACCGACCTGCCAGCCATCACCTTTGCCGACCCATCCCTCGCCCGCGTCGGCGAGACTGTCCTCGCGATCGGCAACCCGTTCGGCGTCGGCCAGACGGTGACGCACGGCATCATCAGCGCGCTGGGCCGCTCCCGGCTCAACCTGAATACCTTCGAGAACTTCATCCAGACCGATGCCGCCATCAACCCTGGCAACTCCGGGGGCGCACTGGTCGACATGAACGGCAACCTGATCGGCATCAACACCGCCATCTTCACTCGCAACGGTGGCTCTATGGGCATCGGCTTCGCCATCCCGGTCGACCTGGCAAGAGGCGTGCTTGACCAGATCATCCGCAGCGGCAGCGTGACGCGAGGCTGGATGGGCATCGAGATGCAACCACTCACGCCGGATGTCGCGGCGTCACTCGGCTCGAGCGGCCAGCAGGGCGTGCTGGTCGCGGGGGTGATGCGCGGCGGGCCGGCAGCCAGGGCTGGTGTGCGCCCTGGTGACATCATCGTCGCCATCGACCGCAAACCCGCGCGCGAGGCTGCCGCGTTGCTGAACCAGGTCGCCAGCCTCAGCCCTGGCAGCGTGGCCCAGGTCGAACTGCTGCGTGCCGGCAAACCGCTGGTGGCGAACGTAGAGATCGGGCGCAGACCGACCGAACCGCGGCGGCGGGCGCCGGGCTGACAACGAGGCCCGGCAGGGCTCAGGCTGTCGGCTGGATGAAGCGGCCCGACAGGACCCGCTGCAGCAACTCCGGTGGCACCGCCGAACTGACCACGGCCTCGCCCAACGCCTTCAGCAGGATGAAGCGGATGCGGCCAGCCTCGACCTTCTTGTCCTGTGCCATCAGGTCGAGGTACCGCTCGACACCATAGGCAGGCGCGCGGACTGGCAGCCCGGCGCGGTGGAACAGCGCCTCTACCCGGACCACGTCGGCCTCGCTGATCCAGCCCAGCCCCAGCGAAGTCTCGGCCGCCAACAGGGTGCCCGCCGCCACCGCGTGCCCGTGCAGCCAGTTGCCGTAACCGGCCGCGGTCTCGATGGCGTGACCAAACGTGTGGCCCAGGTTGAGGAGCGCACGGACACCTCCTTCGTGCTCATCCTCGGCAACCACCTCGGCCTTGTTCTGGCATGAACGCAGGATGGCCTCGATCAGCGCGTCGGTATCGCGCCCCACCAGCGACTCCATGTTCGACTCGAGCCAGCCGAGGAAAGGCAGGTCGCGGATGAGACCGTACTTGATGACCTCGGCAAGGCCCGCGGCCAGCTCGGCATCGGGCAGCGTCTGCAGGGTGTCGGTGTCGGCCAGCACCAACCGCGGCTGGTAGAAGGCGCCGATCATGTTCTTGCCGAGTTCGTGGTTGACCCCGGTCTTGCCGCCCACCGAAGAGTCGACCTGCGACAGCAATGTGGTCGGCACCTGGATAAAGGGCACGCCGCGCAGGTAGGTCGCGGCAGCGAAACCGGTGAGGTCGCCGATCACGCCTCCGCCCAGTGCGATGAGCGTGGTCTTGCGCTCGCAGCGCGCCCGCAGCAGCGCATCGAACACCTGATTGAGCGTATCGAGGTTCTTGAAGGCCTCGCCATCGGGCAGCACCACCTCGGTGATGTTGACCCCGGCGGCACGCAGCGGCGCCGCCAGCCGCTGCATGTACAGCGGCGCGACGGTGGTGTTGGAGACGATGGCGACGTTGCGCGCGGCCAGATGCGGCAGGATCAGCTCGGCGCGACCGAGCAGACCAGGGCCGATATGGATCGGGTAGCTGCGGTCGCCGAGGTCGACGGTCAGGGATTGCATGCCGGCACCTCACCCACGCCCTCGGCCTGTGGCGGCGAAAAGCGCGCCGCGATCTGCCGCGCGAGCTTGCCGGCACTCTGGCGGCCGGTCTCGACCACCAGATCAGCCACCTCGCGGTACCAAGGGTCGCGCTCGCGGTAGAGCTGGATCAGCCGCCCACGCGGGTCGGCAGTCTGCAGCAGGGGCCGGGAGCGATCGTTGCGCAGGCGCACGAACAGGCTCTCCGGTCTGGCATGCAGGTAGATGACGAAACCGCGGCCGGCCAGGTCGCGCCGATTCTCGGCATCGATCACCGCTCCGCCACCCGTGGCCAGAACGATACCGTCACGCCGGGTGAGCTCGTCGATGACCTTGCGTTCGCGCGCGCGGAAGCCGGCCTCACCCTCGAGCTCGAAGATGGTGGCGATGGGCACGCCGTTGCGGGCCTCGATCTCGTGATCGGTGTCGACAAAGTGCAAGCCGAACTCACGCGCCAGCAAGCGGCCGATGGTCGATTTGCCGGCCCCCATGAGGCCGACCAGAAAGATACGCGTGACGCCAGACATGCGTACATTCTAAACGAGGCTCTGCGGCAGGCCCGGTGCCAGCGGGGCGAGGGGCTCAGCCCGGCAACGCCGATGCTGCCGGCGCGGGCGGATAGGCGGGTAGTGGCGTTGGCACCACCAACGGCTCCTGCTCGACGATACGCGGCGTGACGAAGATGAGCAGTTCTGTCTTGTCCCTCTGCGTGCTGCGGCTGCGAAACAGCGGCCCGATGACAGGCAGATCGGCCAGCCATGGCACGCCGGCCCGGTTGTTCTGCTCCGATTCGGTGAGGATGCCGCCGATGACCACTGTGCCGCCATTCTGGATGCGGACCTGGGTCTGGATCTGGCGCGTGTCGATCGGCGGGCCGAATGCGGTGACGTTGACGAAGTTTGGCGAATCCTTGTTCACCCGCAGGTTCATGATGATGTGGTTGTCCGGTGTGATCTGCGGCCGCACGCGCAGCGAGAGCGTGGCCTTCTTGAACGTCACCGCCGTGGCGCCGCTGGAGGTGGCCAACTGGAAAGGGATCTCGGTGCCCTGCTCGATCACGGCTTCCTCCTGGTCAGCGGCGATGACGCGCGGGCTCGACACCACCCGGCCGCGACCATCGGCCTCGAGGGCGCTGACTTCAAGATTGAGGAATCGGGTCAGGCCGGCATCGAAAAGCGACAGGCTGAAGGCGCCGGGGGCCGCACCGCGAATGGCCGCGGCGGGGAGGTTGACCAGCAGCGACTGCGCCAGCGCGTCGACGGCGCTGCCGACCGCCAAGGGATCGACCAGAGGGTTGCTCGGCAGGTCATATTGACCGGACTGCCCGGCCACCCCGCCGCCGCCCGGCAGTCCGCCGCCAGGTAGCAGGCGGATACCCCCGCCGATGCCAGGCACCCGGCCGCGGGCATTGGAGATGTCGTTGACACCAAGGCGCGCGCCGAGATTGCGGCCGAAGGTATCCGCCGCCTCGACGATTCGCGCTTCGATCATGACCTGTCGCAGGGGGATGTCGGTGTCGGCAACCAGCCGCCGGACCTCGGCCAGACGCGCGGCGGTGTCCTGCACAAAGATGCGGTTCGTCCTGGCGTCGGCGATGACCACGCCGCGCTTCGAGAGGACGCGGTTGCCTTGCTCGCCGAGCATGGTGCGGAAGGTCTCGGCGCGCTGGTAGTGAAGCTGGATGCCCTCGCTGATCAGGGGCTCCAGTTCGGCGCGCTGGGCCGCGAAGGTCTGCAACTGCCGTTCACGTTCAAGCAACTCCTGGCGCGGTGCGACCAGGATGAGGTCGCCGATGCGGCGCTGGTCGAGGTCGCGACTTGCCAGCACCAGTTCCAGCGCCCGCTCCCACGGGACATCTTCGACCCGCAGGCTGACGGTGCCGGTCACCGACTCGGTCGGGACGATGTTGACGCCCGAAAAGTCGGCGATCGACTCCAGCACGGCACGGACATCGGCCTGGCTGAACTGCAGGCTGATGCCGGGCGACGCAGGACCGCTGACGGAGCCCTGCGAGGGCGCCGGGGTCAGAGAGGCATCCAGACCCCCTGCCCGCAGGTTGCCGACCAAGGCCCCAAGGAGCGCCACCAGCAGCAATGGCCGTTTCATTTCGAACCCGGCATGGCGGCCTCAAGCTCGAGGACCCTTCGCTCGCCCGCGTCGTTGGCCAGCGTCGCCCGTCCTGCTGCTGCCGCCTCCAGGCGAAAGCGCGTCAGGCCAAGCGACTCGGATGGGCGCAGCAGCACCGGGCCGGTGGCCGGCGAGTCGAGGAGCGCAGCGAACTGCTGGCCCTTGCGGAGCAGCCCTAGCAGCCGGACGCCCAGCAGCGGGTCGGGCTTGCGTCCGGGTTGCGCCACCTGCGGCTCGGCCATCGCCAGCTGAGCCACGTTGGCGACTGCGACTTGAGCGGCACCCCGCAGCGTTCCCGGCGGCCCGAAAACACCTGCAGGGATCAGGCCGGCATCAACCGCACGGGCTGCGTATCCCGGCGCTACCGCCGCCTTGCCGAGGCGCTCAAGGGAAGCCCCATCGTGCAGGCGCAGCCCGAGCTCGCAAAGCAGTTCCCCAGCCACCGGACTGGCGGCGAGCCGCAGCGTGGTCAGCTCGACGGCCGGTGCGGGGTCGCCAAGGCCCACCAGCAGGGCCTCGAGGGCTGGCGGCGGGCCCCGCAGATGCAGCCTGACAAAGGCAGCATCCTTGCCAGCCGGAGTGACTTCGGGGAGAAACTGGAGCATGGTCACGCCGACGCTGGCGGCAAGCGACTCGACGTGCTCAAGCAGCCGGGAGGCATCGGCGACAAGTTGTTGCACGGCATCTTCAGGGTGGGCCATGCCGCCGACCGGACCAAAGGTGCGCACGTCGACTGCGATGCCCGGCGCCGCCCCGGCAGCAAGGTCTGCCAGCGATGCCTCGCGATCGGCAAGGGTCTGCCATGCACCGACACAGGATGCGATGCACCAGGCGGCCAGCAGCCAGCCCAGCACCGCCGAAGTGCCGACAGCCGCCCACGGCATCCAGAGCCTCGCGAGTTGCCGGCGGGTCGGCGCCGATGACGCTTCGGCGGCATCTGCCTGCGGCGCAGGCTTGACCTGATGCCGGCCGAATGCGCTCAAGACCGCGCCTCCGGAGTGGCGCGTCGGATGCGCAGACTGAAGTCGACGTGTCCGCTGCCCGAAGCGACATGACGGACCTCCGGACCCTCCCAGACCAGCGACTCGCCCCGGCCGGCCGAGCGCGCCAACCACAGCGAGATGTCGCCAGGCGAGGGTGCCGTGCCGGTGATGCGGATGGCGCCGCCATCGATGGCAAGTTCGGAAAGGTGCACACCCGGCGGCAGATGCGCGGTGACCAGCGGAACCAGCTCGAGTGTGGCCAGCGCGGCGGCATGCAGCAGCACGACACCGTTCTGCATCGACTGCAACTGGGCCGAGTGACGACGCGCGGCGGCGGCAGCAGCCACGCGCTCACTGACCTCGGCGATGCCCCGTTCCGCGTCGTCGGCGCGCGCGATGGCATCGCGCCAAGCCTGATGAGCACCGGCAGCCAGAAGCAGCGGGAGCAGCACCAGCAGCAGGCTGGATGGCGCAAGCAGGTGAGCGGGCGGAGCGCCCAGTCGCTCTGCCGGTTCGGCAAGGTCGATGTCGATCACGCGAGCGCCTTTCTGGCCAGACCCACGGCGACCGCCCAGCCCGCGGCATCGGCGGGTGGCAGGCCGACGGCCCCGCCTTGCCCCGCCAGCCCGATGAACGGCTCGGCCAACCGGCAGACCGCACCTGTCCGCACCTCGACCGCCTCCGCCAGGCCACCTTCGATGGCGCGCGCACCGGCCAGCACCATGACCCCCGGCAGACCCGCGGAGGCAGGGCTGAGCCCGCGAACGGCATCGGCGACGGCGGCGGAGAGGTCCTCGACGGGGCACTGCGGCAGCACCGGCAGCACCCGGATCGCCGGAGCCTGCCCAGCCGACCAGGCCATGGCGCAGATCGCGTCGGCCCCTGCATCGACCAGCAGAGACGCAGCCGCGGAAGTGCCCTCGCCCTCGCCGGTGGGGGCCGACCCACGCAGGGCAGCGAAGATGTCCACATCGACCGTCACACGACCCAGCCCGGCGAGGGCCGCAAGGTGCTGGCGCGCCAGTACCGCTTCGCGTCGGGCCGCGACCATCAGAAGGGTGCGCTGTGCAGGCAGGGCGCCCGTTGCAACGGGCGGGTGCGGCAGCGGCGCCCAGGCCAGCCGAAGGGCCGCAGGCGGCACCGGCAGCAGGCGGGCCGACCGATCGACCTCATCGCCGACCTCCTCGGTGTCGGCATCGGCCGGCACCTGGAGCGGACGCACCAGGACCATCCCCGCGGGCACCCCCATGGCCACCCGCCGTGGCAGCCAGTCGACGCGGCGACAAGCGCGCCGCACCGTCTCGCGCAACATGACCGCCTCGAACTGCAGGCCCGTACCGCTGAGCGCGGCCGATGCCAGCCCGGACAGTTCGATACCGGAACGGCCGCGACGCAGTGCTGCCACTCGCAAAGTCGTCTGACCGACATCGATACCCACAGCCACCCGGGGAAGCCGGGCACCGAGAGCCTCGCGCATTTTGCGAAGCGGCGTCGGAAACATTTGTCACGACCCCTGTCGTAGGATTGGCAATGACCACGATTGCAATCCAACCCGGCGATTCTGAGAATTCGTCATTCGACCGATGCCGCCTGATGGCCGATACCGTGTCACCCCCGCCACGCCGGAATCCCACGTGAGACCGAAAAGACTGCTGCTGGGCCTGGCCCTCGTCGCCACCACGCTGTTCCTGAGTGGCGGCATGCTTGGCGCGTTCGCCGCGCTGATCACCTACCCCAAGCTGCCGTCGCTGGAGGTGTTGACCGACTACCGGCCCAAGCTGCCGCTGCGCATCCTGTCCGAGGACGGCAAGCTGATCGGCGAGTTCGGCGAGGAACGCCGCTCGGTGGTGCGCTTCAAGGAGGTGCCGAAGACGCTGGTGGATGCCATCCTGGCGGCCGAGGACGAGCGCTTCTACCAGCACGGCGGTATCGACTACGCGGGCGTCCTGCGCGCCATGCTGGTGAACTTCGTCTCGGGGGAGACCCGTCAGGGCGCCAGTACCATCACCATGCAGGTGGCCAAGAACTTCTTCCTGTCGAGTGAGCGCACGCTCACCCGCAAATTCAACGAGGCCCTGCTGTCCTACAAGATCGAGTCCAACCTGACCAAGGACCAGATCCTCGAGCTCTACATCAACCAGATCTACCTCGGCCAGCGCAGCTACGGTTTTGCGGCTGCAGCGCGGACCTATTTTGGCAAGGACCTGAAGCAGCTGACCATCGCCGAGACGGCGATGCTGGCAGGCCTGCCGAAGGCGCCCTCGACCGGCAACCCGATCGCCAACCCCAAGCGTGCCCGCGCACGGATGAACTACGTGCTCGACCGCATGAAGTCGCTCGGCCACATCACCGATGCGCAACTGGAAGAGGCGAAGCACCAGCCGATCAACGTCCGCGCCTCGCGGATGGCCGCCGGCGAGTCGGCAGATTTTGTCGCCGAGATGGTTCGCCGCGACATCTTCGAGCGCTACGGCGAGGCTGCTTACAACAGCGGCATCACCGTGCACACCACCATCCTGTCTGCGCACCAGACAGCCGCACAGGCCTCGCTGCGCAAGGGCCTGATGGATTACGACGAGCGCCACGGCTATCGCGGCCCCAGCCGCACCATCCGGCTCCCCGAGCTGCCGGCGATGGCGGAAAAGGCCGTCGACGAGGCCCTCCAGGACGAGTTGCCGGCGGGCGGGCTGCAGCCGGCCATCGTGCTGGCGGTGAGCCCGCGGGAGATGAGGGTGCGCACGCGCCTGGGCGACAACATCGTGCTGACCGCCGAATCCATGGTCATGGCCAAGGCTTGGACCAGCGAGAAAGCCGCCGCCGGGCGACGCCTGCAGCGGGGCGCCGAGGTGTGGCTCAAGCCCACCGCTGAGGGCGCCTGGACACTGAGCCAGCTGCCTGATGCCGAGGCGGCGATCGTCTCGATCGACCCCTTCGACGGCGCGATCCGCGCGTTGGCGGGAGGCTTCGACGCCACGCGCAACCAGTTCAACCACGTCACCCAGGCTTGGCGACAGCCCGGTTCTTCGTTCAAGCCTTTCATCTACTCGGCAGCGCTGGAGAAGGGTTACACGCCGGCCACCATCGTCGAGGATGCGCCGCTGCACTTCGATTCAAGCGTCACCGGCAGCGACGCCTGGACCCCGCAGAACTACGACGGCAATTTCGATGGCCCCCTGCGCCTGCGAGTGGCACTCGCCAAGTCCAAGAACATGGTCGCGATCCGCATCCTGCAGGCCATCACGCCGCTCTATGCGCAGCAGTGGATCACCCGCTTCGGCTTCGACGCACAGCGCAACCCGGCCTATCTCAGCCTGGCGCTGGGCTCGGGTTCGGTGACACCGATGCAGATGGTGGAGGCCTACGCGGTGCTCGCGAACGGTGGCTACCGCGTCAAGCCCTACCTCGTGAAGAAGGTGCTCGACAGCAAGGGTCGGCTGTTGGCGCAGGCACAGCCGGTGCAGGTCGGCGGCACGGCCGAGCAGGTCATCGAGCCGCGCAACGCATGGTTGATGACCAGCCTGCTGAGGGAAGTGGTCCGGGCAGGAACCGCGACCAAGGCGCTCAGCCTGGGCCGCGGCGACCTCGCCGGCAAGACCGGCACCACCAATGACAACGTCGATGCCTGGTTCGCCGGCTACACGCCGCGACTGGTCGCCGTGAGCTGGATCGGCCATGACCAGCCCAAGAGCCTCGGCGCCAAGGAGACCGGCGGCGTCGCCGCGCTGCCGATCTGGATCGACTACATGCGGGTCGCCCTGCAGACCATCCCCGAGACGCAGATGGCCGAGCCGGCAGGGATCGCCATGGCATATATCAACGCCACCAACGGCCAGTTCGCCAGCCATGGCCTGGCTGAGTATTTCTACGAGGAAGACGTCCCCGGCGGCTCGGGTAGCGAAGCAGTCGAAGCGGCGCTGCCGCGCTGATCGCGGACAGATCGCAATGAGCAGAGACATCCCGTCACGCCTGCTGCGCGAAGCCATCGCCCAGGCTGCGGCGCGCATGATCGCCGAGGACGGGCTGAACGACTACGGCCTGGCCAAGCGCAAGGCAGCCCGCATGCTGGGCGCCTCCGAGCGCCAGCAGTTGCCCAACAACGACGAGATCGATGCAGCGGTGCGCGCCTACCGCGAGGTGTTCCAGACCGAAAGCCACCCCGAGTTGCTGCGCGAGCTGCGCGAGATCGCGGTGGAGGTGATGGAGCGTATGGCGAGCTACCGCCCGCAACTGACCGGCTCGGTGCTCAACGGCACCGCCGGACCCGAATCCGACATCAACCTGCTGCTGTTCGCCGACAGCGACAAGGACGTCGAGATCGACCTGCTCAACCGCGGCATCCCCTTCGAGACCGGCGAACGGAAGCGCACGCTCCGTGGCGAGGTGCGGCGGGTGCCCGTACTGTCGGTGTTCGTCGACGACACCGTCGTCAACCTGGAGGTACTGGAGCCGCGGGACCGGAACGACCGGCCGCGGCAGAACGGCCACCGGGCTGAGCGGGCCGATGTCGACTCGGTGCGCGCCCTGCTGGACTGACAGCGGAACTGCGACGGGGCACCGCCGCCCTTGCGGCGGCTGGCCTTTCGACAGTAAACTAGTCGGCTTTTCCGCTTTCTCATCAGGAACAAAGCCATGGTGGTGATTCGTCTGGCTCGTGGTGGCGCCAAGCAGCGTCCCTTCTACAGCGTTGTGGTGACCGACTCGCGCAATCGTCGCGATGGTCGTTTCATCGAGCGCGTGGGCTTCTACAACCCGGTCGCCAGCGGCGCCGAGCAAAAGATCCGCATCGACGCCGAGAAGGTGCAGTCGTGGGTGGCCAAGGGCGCCCAGGTCTCGCCGACCGTCCAGCGCCTGCTCAAGACTGGTGCCGCTGCCGCCTGACGAGCCGGTCGTGATGGGCCGGATCGCCGGCCCATACGGCGTGCGCGGTTTCGCGCGCGTTCAGGTGTACACGGAGGCGATCGATAGCCTGCTCGATTTCGACGAGTGGCTGATCGGACGCCAAGGCCGCTGGGAGACCCGGAAGGTCGCCGAAGCAGTTGTGCACGGCGATGGTCTGGTCGCCCGCCTCGAGGGCATCGACACCCCTGAGGCTGCGCGGGCCTTGCGCGGTAGCGATGTTGCGATCCTTCGCGGTGACCTGCCGCCGCCCGAGGCGGATGAGTTCTACTGGGTCGACCTGGTGGGTTGTGAGGTCGTCAACCGCAATGGCGTGAACCTCGGGCGGGTCTCCAGCCTGCTTGAGACCGGCGCCAACGATGTACTGGTCGTGGTGTCGGGCAGCGGAGACACCAGGGTCGAGCGACTGATCCCGTACGTCGGCCAGGTTGTGGAGTCGGTCGATGTTCCCGGGCGCAGCATCCGTGTCGACTGGGAAGAAGATTACTAGGTCGGTCTCGAACCGTCCCGGCAGGCTCGGGCAGGCGAGACAGGACCAGACGGACAGGAAGGGGGCGGCGTGAGGTTCGATGTGATCACGCTGTTTCCGGAACTGGTGGCTGCAGTGGCCGCCGGAGGGATCACCGGCCGCGCTTTCGAGCGCGGGCTGGCCAAGTTGCAGATGTGGAATCCGCGCGATTTCACCAGCGACAACTACCGCACGGTCGATGACCGCCCGTACGGTGGTGGCCCTGGCATGGTCATGCTGGGAGAGCCGCTGGAGCAGGCGACTGCTTCGGCGAGGCAGGCGCAGCGCGATGCGGGTGTCACCGACCCGCACGTGGTCTACATGAGCCCTCAGGGGCGTGTGCTGGACCACGACGGGGTGATGGATCTGGCGCAGCGCCGGGGGCTGATCCTCCTGGCGGGGCGTTATGAAGGCATCGACCAGCGGTTTATCGACCGCGAGGTGGATGATGAAGTGTCGATCGGAGACTATGTGCTGAGCGGCGGCGAGCTGCCAGCCATGGTGCTGATCGATGCCGTGGTCCGGCATCTTCCGGGCGCGGTCAACGATGCACAGTCGGTGGTCGAGGAATCGTTCGCCGATGGGTTGCTGGATTGTCCGCACTACACCCGGCCGGAGGTCGACCACCACGGCGAAGCAGTACCCGCGGTGCTGATGTCGGGGCACCATGAGGCGATCCGTCGCTGGCGCCTCAAGCAAAGTCTTGGCCGGACGCAACTGCGCCGACCAGACCTGCTGCAACACCGGCGATTGAACGAGGAAGAGGCCCGGCTGCTGGCCGAGTTCCGGATGGAGTTTCAGACGGAACAGGCGCTGCAGGAACAGGCCTCATACGAGAAAAACGGTACCGGCTCTGCCGGAAAGGAGAACAAATGAACCTCATCGAACAACTGGAACAGGAAGAGATCACGCGTCTGGGCAAGACCCTGCCCGCGTTCGCCCCCGGCGACACCGTGATCGTTCAGGTCAAGGTCAAGGAAGGCAACCGCGAGCGTCTGCAGGCCTTCGAAGGTGTCGTCATCGCCAAGCGCAATCGTGGCCTGAACAGCAACTTCACGGTGCGCAAGATCTCGGCCGGCGAGGGTGTCGAGCGCACCTTCCAGACCCACTCGCCGCTGGTGGCGAGCGTCGAGGTGAAGCGTCGCGGTGACGTGCGTCGCGCCAAGCTCTACTACCTGCGTGGCCGGACCGGCAAGGCAGCCCGCATCAAGGAGAAGCTGTCCTACTCGACCAAGGCTGCAGCAGCAACTGCCGCCGAGTAAGCGCCGCCGGAAACCGGCTCGCTCCAGGAACGCCCGGCCCGTGCCGGGCGTTCTGTTTTGTGGCGCCGCAACGCCGATAATCCTGCACATGAGCGCCGCTCCAAGCCCTTCGCCCTTAGCGGCCGACATCGCCCCCGGCGAGCAGGCGCAACTTGACCGCTTTTGCGATGCGCTCTGGCTAGAGGACGGGCTTTCGCAGCGGACGCTCGCCAGCTACCGCTCAGACCTGCTCCGTTTCGCGCGCTGGCTGGGGGGCCGCGGTGGCAGCCTGGGCGGCGCTGGCAGCGCCGATATCGAGGCCTACCTGGCGTATCTGTTCGGGGAGGGCGGACTCAAGGCGCGCTCCGCCGCCAGGGCAGTGAGCAGCTTGAGGCGCTTCTACCGGCGCCTGCACCGCGACGGCGAGCGCGGCGACGACCCCACCGCGCTGACCGCCAGCCCGCGGCTGCCGCGCAGCCTGCCGAAGAGCCTGACCGAGGCTCAGGTGGAGGCCCTGTTGGGCGCGCCGGACACCCTGGCCGCCGAGGGCTTCCGCGACCGCGTGATGCTCGAGGTGCTGTACGCCACCGGTCTGCGCGTCTCCGAACTGGTCGGACTGCCGGCGGCTGCCGTCAGCCTCGACATGGGCGTGGTTCGCGTCCTCGGCAAGGGCTCGAAGGAGCGGCTGGTGCCGCTCGGCGAGGAGGCGCTGGACTGGGTTGGGCGCTATCTGCGTGGGCCGCGCGCTGAATTGCTGGACGGGCGGCAGAGCGAGTCGCTATTCGTCACCCGGCGCGGTGGGCCGATGACGCGACAGGGATTCTGGTTGCGGCTGAAGCGACACGCCGTACGCGCCGGCATCGGCAGCGCGGTGTCACCGCACGTGCTGCGCCACGCATTTGCGACCCACCTGCTGAACCATGGCGCCGACCTGCGCGTGGTGCAGATGCTGTTGGGCCATGCCGACATCTCGACCACGCAGATCTACACGCACGTGGCGCGCGAGCGCCTGAAGCAGTTGCATCGCCAGCATCACCCCCGCGGGTGACACGTGGTCAGGTGGTCCTGCCCGAGGAGCGCTCGATACGGACGCCCAGACGGGCCACGCCGCGGATGAGGTTGAGCTTGGCCACGCTGACCTTGCACCAGGGGGCGCGGAACTCGTGCAGGATGATGTCGGCCACGTGCTCCGCCAGACGCTCGAGTAGCAGGAAGTGGTTGACCGAGAGGCTGTCGCGGATGCGCGCCACCACCTCGCCGTAGTCGATGGTGTCGTCCAGGTCGTCGCTCTGCGCGGCATCGGGGCCGGGGATGCCGATCTGGATATCGAACTGGATGGTCTGCGGGACCTTGCGCTCCCACTCGTACACGCCGACCAGCGTGTCGATACGGAATTCCTCAATGAAGATGACATCCATCTGCGACAATTCCGCAATCTGAAACGGCCGCCGATTGTAGTGGACTCCGTCTGATGCTGCCATTCGCCCTGCCCCTCGCGTACCTCCTCGGATCGGTGCCGTTCGCCGTCGTGGTGAGCCGCAGCATGGGCCTGCCCGACCCGCGGGGCTTCGGATCCGGCAATCCCGGCGCCACCAACGTCATGCGCACCGGCTCACGCAAGGCTGCGGCACTGACACTGCTTGGCGATGCCGGCAAGGGCGCACTGGCAGTGCTGCTTGGGCGCTGGGCCGGGCTCGACACCGACGAACTGGCCCTGTGCGGAGTCGCTGCCTTCGTCGGTCACGTTTTCAGCGTGTTCCTGAGCTTTCGGGGTGGCAAGGGCGTGGCCACCGCGGCGGGCGTGCTGTTGGCGCTCGAACCGCTCTTGGGTGTGGCGGTCTGCGGGATCTGGCTCGCCGCCTTCCGGCTGTCGCGCGTCTCGGCAGTGGGCGCCCTGTCTGCCGGGCTTACCGCGATACCGCTGGCCTGGCTCCTTCTGAGCGGCAGTGTGGCAGCATGGGCGGTGACGCTGATGAGCCTGATCCTGCTGGCAAGGCACCACAGCAACATCCGGCAACTCCTGAACCGACCAACCGACAGCACGCCATGATGAAGTCCACCATACCTGCCCTGCTGCTCGCTCTGGTGGCGGTCGTCGGCGGGCACCTGCTCGACGGCGGCGAACTCGGGACGCTGCTGCACGGCACCGCGCTGCTCATCGTGGTCGGCGGCAGCGCCAGCGCGATCCTGTTGCAGACCCCGCGGCCGGTGATCCGACGGGGGCTGGAGCTGGCGCGTTGCCTGCGCGACGAGGGATCGGACCCGGTCGAGCCCCTGATCGAGGACATGCTCGGCTACAGCCGGCTGACACGGCGCGATGGTTTCCTCGCGCTGGAACCGGCGGCCTTGTCCGAGAGCGAGCCATTCCAGCGTCTGGCGCTGGAGATGCTGGTCGACGGTGTCGAGCCCGAAGAGCTTCGTAAGACCCTGTCGCTTGACCTGGAAACCTTTGAGTCGCGTGAGCGGCAGGCTGGACGTATCTGGGAATCGGCGGGCGCCTACGCGCCGACCATGGGCATCCTGGGTGCGGTGATGGGGCTGATCCAGGTGATGCAGAACCTCTCCGAGCCCAGCGCGCTGGGTAGCGGCATCGCCGTGGCATTCGTCTCGACCTTGTACGGCGTGGGATTCGCCAACCTCTTCCTGCTGCCACTCGCCAACCGGATCAAGGCTCACATCGTCGAGGAGGTGCGCGGGCGGCGAATGCTGATCGAGGGCTTCTGCGCGGTAGCCGCGGGCAACAACCCGCGCGTGGTCGAGCGTCGCATGCGAGGCTACGTCAGGGCATGAGGAACCGCCGGGAGGACGACGACTCCGACAAGCCGGATCGCTGGCTGATCTCCTACGCCGACTTCATCACGCTGCTGTTCGCCCTGTTCGTCGTGCTCTACGCCTACTCGCAGGTCAACGAGGGCAAGTACAAGGCGCTCTCGGAATCCTTGGGCGAGGCCTTCGGACGGTCCGGCGGCGGCCTCCTCCCGGCGACCGGACGGGTGATCGGCAACCAGCCTTCACCCACCGCCGTGGACCCGCTCGCCGCGCAGCGCATCGCGGTACGCCACCGCACAGCCAAGGGCATGCGCGAGGCGCTCAAGGGCATGGTCGACGAGGGCAAAGTACGCATCACCGAGACGCCCGACGGCCTGGTGATCGATTTCACGGCTAACGCGCTGTTCGACACCGGCGTGGCCGAGCCCTCGCAGGAAGCGCGACGCGCCTTGACGGCGGCGGCGCTGGTGGTGGCCCCCACCGAATACCTGGTCACGGTCGAGGGGCACACCGACGACGCCCCGATCAGCAACCGCATCTTTGCCTCCAACTGGGAACTCTCAGCCGCGCGCGCTGCAGCAGTGGCTCGACTGTTCGAGGCCGAGGGGGTCAGCGGGGACCGTCTGGCGGCGCAGGGCTTCGGCCCGAACCGGCCGATCGCCGACAACGACAGCGCCGAGGGTCGCTCACGCAACCGGCGCGTGGTGGCGACGCTGAAGGAACCACCTCCGCGGATGCCGTGAAGACAAATAAAAACGCGACCGACGGGCCGAGTTTTTATTCAGACGGTGCGTCTCCCGGGCGGGGCCCGGCAAGCGTCACTCGTCGGCGCCCACCACGCTGGAGTCGGTGACCAGCGAATCGCGACGGTTGAGGTAGAAGTCACGGACCACGGCGTACTCATCCTTGCCAGCGGCATCGACGATGTCCTGTACGTCGAGGAACTCTGCGCGACGGCTGACAAGGCGGCCACCGGTGACCTGGTTCCGGGTGGATGTCGGGTCGATGTAGAACAACGGGTCGGTGACCAGGTCACCGACCAGGCCGACGGTGTCGCGAACCGTGCGCGGGCCGAAGAACGGCACCACGACGTAGGCACCGCTGCCGATGCCCCACTTGCCGAAGGTCTGGCCGAAGTCCTCGTTGTGCTTCTCGAGACCGGCCGGGGTGGCGACATCGACGAAGCCGAGCATGCCGAAGGTGCTGTTGAAGGCGAAGCGCATGAAATCGCTGACGCCAGCTGCGCCCTTGCCCTGCAACAGGTTGTTGACGCCGATCATGACGTCGCCGAGGTTGGCGAAGAAGTTGCCAACGCCGGTGCGCACTACGGCCGGCAGGAAGTTGTAGCCCTTGGCCACCGGGGTCAGGACGACCTGATCGACGCCCTTGTTGAAGGCATACACACCACGGTTGAAACCCTCGATCGGATCCCTCGGATGAGCCGTCTGCTGCGGTGCGGACGCGCAACCGGCGAGGGTCGCAGCAACCGCGACGGCGGCTACGGATTTCGAAAGACGGGTCATGTGGATCACCTGTTGTTCTGGAAAGAGTCGAATGGTTTCAGGCCTTAACGGCATTCTCTCGCGGGAGTTTATCCGCTGTTGCGCATTCCTGCAGCAATGCCGTTGATGGTCATCAAGATGGAGTTGCGCAGACGCGGCTCCGGGTCGCCCTTGCGGAAGCGTGCCAGGAGGTCCACCTGCAGATGGTTCAGGGGCGCCACGTAGACCATCCGCGCGCGCAGGTTCTCGCCCAGGGTGGGATCGGACGACAGCAGCGACTTCTGCTCGGTGATGGCAAGGACGTGCTCCGTGGTGCGCTCGAACGCGGTGCGGATGCGACCGAAGATGCGGTCAGCGGCCTCGCGGTCGGACACCAGGTCGGCGTAGCGCTCACCGATCGAGAGGTCGGACTTGACCAGCACCTGCTCGACGTTGGAGATGACCGCGCGCAGGAACGGCCAGTGCGCGTAGACCTGACGCAGACGCTTCATGCCAGCGGCGCCCTCCTTGGCCAGCAACTCGTCGATCGCCGCGCCGATGCCGTACCAGCCGGGCAGCACGATGCGGCTCTGGCTCCAGCTGAACACCCAGGGAATGGCGCGCAGGTCCTCGATCCGGTTCGACTGCGTGCGCGAGGCCGGGCGACTGCCGACCTGCAACTGCCGGATCTCGTTGATGGGCGTGCCTTCCCAGAAGAAAGTGAGGAAGCCGTCGGTCTCGTAGACCAGATCACGGTAAGCGCGGAAGGCCGCATCGGACAGGTTGGAGAGCACCTCCCGATCGGCCTGGCTGGCGCCGTCCTCGCCTGATGCGCGCAGCAGCGTCGCTTCGAGCGTGGCCGAGACCAGCGTCTCGAGGTTGCGGTGTCCGATCTTGGCGTCGGTGTACTTTGAGGCGATGACCTCACCCTGCTCGGTCAGACGGATCTGGCCGTTCACCGCGCCCGGGGGCTGCGCCATGATGGCCTGATAGCTCGGGCCACCGCCACGGCTGACCGTACCGCCGCGGCCGTGGAACAGGCGCAGACGCACGCCATGCCGGTTGGCGACCTTGGTCAGGTTGCGCTCGGCAAGGTAGAGCTCCCAGTTGGAGGTGAAGATGCCACCGTCCTTGTTGCTGTCGGAGTAGCCGAGCATGACCTCTTGGGTCATCTCACGCGACGCCAGCAGAGCACGGTACTCGGGGATGGAGAACAGGCGATCCATGATCGGACCGCAGGCGCGCAGGTCGCCGATGGTCTCGAACAGGGGGATGATGTTCATGTGCAGCTGCGGCGTCTCGCCAGGCTGCAGCAGGCCGTGTTCCTTGAGCAGGAGCGCTGCCTCAAGGATGTCCGAGATGCCCGCACAGTTCGAGATGATGTAGTTCGGCATCGCCTGGCGGCCGAAGTCGCGATGGATCGCCGCGATCTCGGTGAAGATCTCGAGTTCGCCGGCAACCGTCTCGCTGTACTCGATGAACGGCGACTTGAGCGGACGCGGATCGGCGATCTCCTGCACCAGCAGCGCGATCTTGGCTTCCTCGTCGAGGCCGCTGTAGTTGGCGTGCACCAAAGAGCGGGCGAGCAGTTCAGCGACCGAGTTCTCGTGCAGACGGCTGTGCTGACGCGAATCCAGCGGCGCCAGGTGGAAGCCGAACACGCGCGCGGCACGGCGCAGTTCGCGCAGGCGACCACGGGCAGCCCACACCGAACCCTGCGAACGCAACGCAGTGTCGATGACGTCAAGCTCGTGGACGAACTCGGCGGCGTTGGCGTAGGGCTTGCCATCCGCCATCGGCGGCTGCGCATACATGTCCAGTTGCAGCGCCTGCGCCGTGGCGTAGAGCCGGCAGTAGATGGATACCAGAGACCGCCGGTAGGGCTCGTCGGCGCGATGTGGCGACTCCTCGGGCGAGGCCTCGGACATCGCCACCAGTTCTGGCGTCATCGGCATCAGCAGACGCGACTGCGCCAGCTCGCGGATGAGCTTGAGGACCTCCGCCAGGTAGAACTCGAACGCGATCACGGCGTGACGGCGCATGGCGTGGCGCGTGACCTGCGCGGTGACGAAAGGGTTGCCGTCGCGGTCGCCGCCGATCCAGCTGCCCATCATCACAAAGTTGCCAAGGTCAGCGTCGGCGCACTCGGGGTAGGCGCGGGCTACCGCATCCTCGATGCGACTGTAGACGCGCGGCAACTCGCGCAACACGGTGTAGCGGTAGAACGAGAGACCGTTCTCGATCTCGTCCTGCACCTGCAGCTTCTCGACGCGCAGCATGCGGGTGCGCCACAACACCTGCAGAGTGTGGCGGATCGCGTCCTCGGCCTCTTGCGCCTCTTCGGGCGTCATGTCGACCTGATCGCGCTCGTCCATGCGGTTGTGGATCTCGCGCAGGTTGTCGAGGATGCTCTTGCGCTGGACCTCGGTCGGGTGTGCGGTGAAGACCGGCGCGGTGAGCATGCCGTTGAGGGTGTCGACCACCTTCTTGGCTTCGGTGCCGGCCTCGCGGATGCGCTCCAGCGCGAGCTCGAAGTCGCCGTCCTCGCGCGGGGACTTGGATTTGCGCATCTGCCGGTAGCGGCGGTTGAGGTGGACGTCCTCAGCGATGTTGGCAAGCTGGTAAAAGAAGCTGAAAGCGCGCGCCACGCGCACGGTGCCGGCGGTATCGATGCCGGCCAGCAGCTTCTGCAGCTTGGCCTCGCTGGCCTTGTCACCGTCGCGGTGGAAGCGGATCGAGAGGCTGCGGACCTCCTCGATCAGACCGAAGATGTCGTCGCCCTCGAGCGCGCGTAGCGTGTCGCCGAGCAGACGCCCCAGATAACGGATGTCGTCGCGCAGGCGCGACTGCAGTTCGATGCTACGGCTCATTCCTCACTCCGGATGTTGTAACTGTTCGCGCTGACGCAACGGCCACGCAGCCTTCCGGCCGCAACGAGGTCGCATGTTAGACTGCTGGGCGATTCAACCCTGGCGCCCGCGGGTACCGAACAGACGGGTCATGTCCCACAACAATAACGGCAAACCATTGGCACATCACACCGCTCCGGAGCGTCTCGTCATCGCGACACGCGAGAGCCCGTTGGCTCTCTGGCAGGCCGAACACGTCCAGAGTCGTTTGAGTGAAGTATACCGGCAAACCCGCGTGGACCTTGCCCGCATGACCACTCGCGGCGACCAGATCCTTGAGACCCCGCTCTATCAGGCGGGTGGCAAGGGGCTCTTCATCAAGGAGCTCGAGGTGGCACTGCTGGAAGGTCGCGCCGACCTCGCCGTGCACTCGCTCAAGGACGTCCCGATGGAGCTTGAGGCGCCGTTCGCGCTGGTCGCCATCGGCGAGCGCGAGGATCCGCGCGACGCCTTCGTCTCCAACCGCTTCGAGCGCATCGACGACCTGCCCAAGGGCGCCCGTGTCGGTACCGCAAGCCTGCGCCGTGCCTGCCAGTTGCGTGCGCGCCGTCCTGACCTGCAGGTGGAGACACTGCGCGGCAACGTCGGCACCCGACTGCGCAAGCTCGACGCCGGCGAGTTTGACGGCATCCTGCTGGCCGCCGCCGGGTTGATCCGGCTGGGCCTCGCCGACCGCATCCGCGAGCTGATCGAGCCCTCGGTCAGCCTGCCGGCCGTCGGCCAGGGCGCGCTCGGCTTTGAGGTGCGCGCAGACCGCAAGGACGTGGCCGATCTGCTGCAGGTCCTCAACCACGAGCCGACGCGTCAGCGCGTGACCGCCGAACGTGCCATGAGCCGCGCCTTGGGCGGCAGCTGCAACGTACCGCTGGGTTGCCACGCCGTGCTGGACGGCGACCGCCTGCACCTGACCGGCTTCGTCGCGATGCCCGATGGCAGCCGCATGATCCGCGGCGAGAGCGAGGGCCTGGCGACCGACGCCGAGGCGATCGGCCTCGACCTGGCCGAACAGCTGCGCGGACGTGGCGCTGGCGAGGTGATGGCACTGCTTGCCGACCACCTGAGCAGGCCTTCGAACTGAGTCGCACACCCAGGGTCGTCGTCACCCGGCCTGCCGGCCAATCGGCGGGCCTGGTCGATGCCCTGCGCGGGGCGGGCATGCAGCCCGTCGAACTGCCGCTGCTTGAACTTGTGCCCATCCCGCCCGATGGCGATCGTGACCTGTGCAAGGAGGCGGCAGATGCGGAACTGGTCATCGCCGTCAGCCCGAGCGCCGTAGCGCTTGGCCGCGCCTGGTGGCCACAGACCTGGCCACCGGCATGCGCGGTGGCCGGTGTGGGTGCAGGCACAGCCCGGGCCTGGCGTGCTGCCGGCGCACAGCAGGTGATCGAACCGCAGGGTGACGGCGACAGCGAGGCGCTGCTGGCCCACTCGGCCCTGCAACAGGTGGCCGGACAGCGCATCCTGATCCTGCGCGGCGAGGGTGGCAGGGACCTGCTGGGACCGACGCTGCAGAGCCGCGGCGCAGAGGTATCCGAGTGGCTCTGCTATCGCCGCCAGACACCGGCCGGGCTCGCCGCGAGGCTCGCGGAACTGATGCGCGACCCGCCCGCGGCCTGGAGTGTCACCAGCAGCGAGGCTCTGGCTCATCTTGAGGCGGCGTGGCCGGCCGGGGCGCCGCGCTCGGCGCCGCTGTTTGCGCCGCACCCGCGCATCGCCGAAGCCGCCCGCCGGGCTGGCTGGATGACCGTCCTCAGTGAGAGCGGCGACGCCGGCTTGATGGCAGCTCTGCGGACATGGTTTGATGTGAGCGACCATGACTGAGCCACCTACGCAACAACAGCCGGGCGCGGCAACCCCGCCGCAGCGCCCCACTGCCCCCTCCTTTACGCCGACCCTGGCGCTGCTGCTGGCGCTGATCGCCATCGCCGGCTGCGTCTGGCTGGCCATCGATGCTGCACGCAGTCAGGCCAAGCTGCGGCAGCAGATGGTCGACTACCTGGCACGTGGCGATCGCACCAACGCCGAGTCGCGACAACTCGCCGACCGCGCCGACAGCGTTGCACGCTCACTCGACAGCCGCATCGAGATGGTCGAGCAGCGGCTCACCGAGTGGCAGAACCAGCAGGCCGCGATGGAGGCGCTGTACCGCAACCTGGCTCGCACCCGCGACGAGTGGGTGCTGGGCGAGATCGAACAGATGCTGCTGACCGCCGACCAGCAGTTGCAGCTGGCTGGCAACATCCATGGCGCGCTGAATGCGCTGCAGGCTGCCGACCAGATCCTGCAGCGCCAGGCCCGGCCGGCGATGATCCCGCTGCGTCGGGCGCTGGCGGCCGATATCGATGCGCTGCGCAGCCGGCCCCAGCGCGATGTGGTGGGCAGCGTGGCACGCGTCGACACGTTGATCGCCGGGGTCGACGAGTGGCCGCTGCGCCACCAGTTCCGCATCCAGCCGGGGGCGACCGCCGACAGCGCGGCACCATCGGGTGGGCTGGCAGGACTGTGGGCCGACCTGCGCAGCCTGATCCGCATCGAGTACCGGGGAGACCGCGACCTCGCCGCCGTGTCGCCCGAGGGCGGCATCCTGCTGCGCGAGAACATCCGGCTGCGCCTGACCTCGGTGCGCCACGCCATGATCCGCGGCGACGAAGGGCAGGTCTCGCGCGAGCTCGGGCTGACGTCCGAATGGATGCAGCGCTACTTCAACGAACGGTCTGGCACCGTGCGCTCAGCCCTGCAGCAGATCTCCGAACTGCGACGCGGAACGGCGCCTGCGGAACCGCCGCAGGTCGCCGGCAGCCTGGAGGCGTTGCGACAGGCCAGACGAGCCTTCGAGCGGCAGGGCTGATGCGTTCTCTGCTGTGGGTGATCACGCTGTTCGGCATCGCCGTCGGCATCACCACGCTGGCCCAAGCTCAGCAGGGCATCGTGCAGTTCGTCTTCCCGTCGATGCGCATCGAGCTGGCGTTCTCGCTGTTCGTGCTGCTGGTGCTGCTGTTCGGTATCGCTTTCGGCACCCTGGCGCGGCTGATCCGGGCTGCGCTGAGCCTGCCCCGCCGTGTAAGCGCCCACCGGCAGACAGTGGCCGAACGTCGTGCCCGCGGCGAACTCGACGCCGCGCTGCGCGCCTACTTCGAGAACCGCTGGAGCCGCGCCGAGCGGCATGCCGCTCGCGCCATCGACACGCCGGCCACTGGCGTCCTGGCGCAGATCGTCGCAGCGCGTGCGGCACAGGCGCAGCGCCAGTACGGCCGCGCCGAGGCCTACCTGGACCGGCAGACCGAGGCCAGCGGCGACGAGCGTTGGATGGGTGAATTGGCGCGGGCCGAACTGCTGGTACAGCGCAAGCGCGCCGCCGAGGCCTTGCCGCTGCTGAAGCGGCTGCGCAAGCGTGCGCCGACCCACTCGGGTGCCCTGCGGCTCGAGATCCAGGCAGAGTTGAATGCCGGCCAGTGGCGGGAGGTGCTGCGGCTGGCCGAGCAGGCTTCGAGACACGGCGCACTGGACCCCGCCAGCCTGGCGCAATACCGCGAGACCGCGACCATCGGCGTGCTCGAGGAGGGTGGCGGCGATGCTGCCGCGATCGAGCGCCTGTGGCGCGATACGTCCACCGACCTGAAGACGCGCCCGCCACTGCTGATGGCGGCCAGCCGGGCGCTGGCGCGGACCGGCGAGCGCACGCGTGCGCTCGAGTGGCTTGCCGAAGGGCTGCAGGCACAGTGGTCGAGCGAACTGGCGGCGCTCTACCTGGACCTTGGCAGCGAGCTGGAGGCCGCTCAGGTGCTGCAGCGTGGCGAGGCGTGGCTGGCCGCGCATCCGACCGATGCGATCTTGCTGCACGCGCTCGGGCAGCTGTGCCGCCGGCGCAGCCTGTGGGGCAAGGCGCGCAACTACCTGGAGGCCGCGGTGGCGATCCAGCCTGGCGCGGTCACCCACCTGAGCCTGGCAGAACTGTTGGAGGGCCTGGGGGAGAGCGCAGCCGCGCTGCCGCACCTGCGCGCCGCGGCCAGCTTCGCCGCCAACTCGGCGAGGACAGGCGGCTGAAAGACGCCGCGAGGATCTTTGGTACAGCGGTTTTGCGGCTGACCGTCAGTCGCAGCGGCGGATCAGTACCTTGGACCGCCGCTGCCAGTTGTAGAGCCGCTTCTTCGACTCCGGCAATGTCTCCACACCGCCCTCGACGAAACCGCGCTCGAGGAACCAGTGCGTGGCCTGGGTGGTGAGCACGAACAGCCGCTTCAGCTTCATCGCCCGCGCCCGCGTCATGGCATGGCGCAGCATGCGGTCGCCCAGACCCGCATCGCGGTAGGCCGGCGCCACCGCCAAGCAGGCCAGCTCGGCCGCGGCCTCGCCATCGAACGGATACAGAGCCCCGCAGGCGACGATCAGGCCGTCGTGCTCGAGCACAAAGAAGCGTTCGATCTCCTGCTCCAGCCGCTCGCGCGAGCGCTTGACCAGCACGCCCTGCTCTTCCAGTGGTTCGATCAGCTGCAGGATGCCGCCGACGTCGTCGATGGTCGCCTCGCGCAATTCGTCGAGCCCGCTGGCGGTGAGCATGGTGCCGATGCCGTCGTGGGTGAAGACCTCGGTGAGCAGCGCGCCGTCGGTGGCGGCGCTGATCATGTGCGCCCGCGCCACCCCGGCGCGACAGGCACGGACAGCGTGCGGCAAGTAGAGCCGGGCATCCCCCGCCGGCAGCTCCGGCAGCAGCGCCTCGGCCTCGGCGATGGTCAGCTCGGCGCGCAACTCGCCCGCGGCATCGACCACGCCCTCGGCGTCCATCATGAAGATCAGCTTGTCGGCACCGATCGCGGCTGCGGCCGAGGCCGCCACATCCTCGACGGTGAGGTTGAAGATCTCGCCGGTGGGCGAATAGCCGAGCGGGGACAGCAGGACGATCTCCTCGTCCCGCAGACGGTTGTTGATGGCCACCGCGTCGATCTTGCGGACGCGTCCGGTGAACTGCAGGTCGACACCATCGACCACGCCGACCGGCTGCGCGGTGACGAAATTGCCACCCGAGACGCGGATGTCGGCGCCGGCCATCGGCGTGTTGGGCAGACCCATCGAGAGCGCCGCCTCCAGCTCGCAGCGAACCTCGCCGACCGCCTCCTTGACGCACTCGAGCGCCGCCGCGTCGGTGACCCGGAGGTCGCCGACGTAGCGCCCCTCGATCTCGCCACGCGCCATGCGCCGCTCGATGTGAGGCCGCACGCCGTGAACGATGACCAAGCGCACGCCGAGGCTCTCCAGCAGGTTGAAGTCGTGGACCAGACCGGTGAAGGTCGGGCTGTCGACCACGTCGCCGCCAAAGGCGATGACGAACACCTTTCCGCCGAACGCGTTGATGTAGGGCGTGGTCGAGCGGAACCAGTCGACAAAGCGCTGATCGTGCGGATGACGCGAGCGGAAGGTACGTGTCGGGTTCTTCATCGTCGCGACCATAGCGCAAAGCCCGCCGGCCTTCAAAGCATGGTGGCGGTGGTAGAGTCTTGCCACCTACGGTGAACCGGCACGCCATGACCCCCGAAAGCGTCCTGCAGTACCTCCGAAACAACCCGGATTTCTTTGAGGCCCACGCTGCCGCGATCGCCCAGATCACCATCCCCCACCCCGAGCACGGACGCGCCATCTCGATCAACGAGCGGCAGTTGCTGAGCCTGCGCGAGCGCTGCAGGAACCTGGAGGCGCAACTCTCCGACTGGCTCGATGTAGGGCACGCCAACGATGACCGCGGAGACCGCATGCACCGCCTGGTGGTCAAGGTCCTGGCGGCACCGCAGGCCGAACGCATCGAGGTGCTGCTGGCGGGTCTTCGCGACGACTTCGGCATCCCGTGGGTCTACCTGTCGAGCGGTGGCGCCGAACACGATGCGCTTGCTGACCAACCGGACGCCGCGACCTCGCCGGGTTGCGGTGCGGTATATGGCCCCCAGGCCGAACGGCTCATGGCGCTGGCCGGCCAGCCCATCGCCTCGCTGGCGTGGGTGCCGATCGAGACGACGCATGGCCAGCGCGTCCTGCTGCTGGGCAGCGGCGATGCTGCCCGATTTCCGGCAGATGCCGGGCCGCAGTACCTGCAACGGGTCGGCGAGATGCTCAAGGCGCTGCTCGATGGGGACGCCTGAGACCACGGCCGAACCAGCCAGCGGCGACGAGGGCCGGATCGACGGCTTCATCGCCCACTTGAGGGCCGAACGCCGCCTCTCCCCGCACACCGCAGCAGCTTATCGGCGCGACCTCGACTGCCTGCTGCGCGACAGCGGCGGACAGTCCCTGGCGGCGATGACACCGGTGCAACTGCGTCGGATCCTGGCACGGCAACATGCCGCTGGCCTGAGCGGCCGCAGCCTGGCCCGCCGGCTCTCGGCTTGGCGCAGCTTCTTCCTATGGCTGCAGAGGCGTGGCGAGATCACTGGCGACCCCTGCACCGGCATCCGTGCGCCCAGATCGCCCAAGCGCCTGCCCGAGACCCTGTCGCCTGACGTGACCGGCCACCTACTGGGCTTCGATGCCGAAGGATTCGACGCCAGTTGCGACCGCGCCTTGTTCGAACTGATCTACTCGTCGGGCCTGCGGCTGTCGGAGGCGACCGGGCTGGATACCGGCGTCATCGACCTGAGCAGCGGCACCGTGCGGGTGCTGGGCAAGGGCTCAAAGACGCGCGAGGTGCCGGTCGGCGAGGCCGCCATCGGTGCGCTGCGCGACTGGCTTGCGGTGCGGCCGCAACATGCCCGCCCCGACGACCCTGCCCTGTTCATCACGCGACGCGGACGCCGCCTGGGGCCGCGCACGGTGCAGACGCGGCTGGACCGTCTGGCGCGGGCGCGTGGCCTCGAGCAGCACGTGCACCCGCACATGCTGCGCCACGCGTTTGCCAGCCACGTGCTGCAGTCGTCGGGTGACCTGCGTGCGGTGCAGGAACTGCTGGGCCACGCCAGCATCAGCACCACGCAGGTCTACGCGCATCTGGACTTCCAGCATCTGGCCAAGGTGTATGACGCGGCGCATCCGAGGGCGCGCAAGAAAGTGGAGTCAGCGAAGTGAGCGCTCGCATCGTGCTGGCGCGAGGCAAGGAGGCGCCGCAGTTCAGGCGTCACCCGTGGGTGTTTGCCAACGCCGTGGAGGCGCTGGTCGGCCGCGCGAGGCCCGGCGACACGGTGCTGGTCGAGACGCACGACGGCCGTGCGCTGGGTCGCGCCGCCTGGAGCCCGGCCTCGCAGATCCGCGCGCGCATGTGGACATTCGACGCCGACGAGGGTATCGACGACGCATTCTTCCGCCGGCGCATCGAGGCTGCGGTGGCGCGCCGCGCTGCGCTGCCGATACTGGCCGGACAGGACGGCTTGCGGCTGGTGCACGGCGAGGCTGATGGCCTGCCCGGGCTGATCGTCGACCGTTACGGTGAGGTGCTGGTGGTGGCGCTGAACAGCGCCGGCACCGAGAAGTGGTCTGGCGCGATCGTCGGCGCGCTGCTGCGCGCGACCGGCGCCGCGCATGTGTACGAGCGCAGCGATAGCGATGTGCGCCGGCTGGAGGGGCTCGAGCCGAGGGTCGGGCCGCTTCACGGCGCCCCGCCGGCCTCCACCGTCATCACCGAACACGGCGTGCGACTGCTGGTGGATCTGGTGGGTGGCCACAAGACCGGCTTCTACCTCGACCAGCGTGAGAATCGCCGTCTGACCCGCGACCTGGCAGCCGGAAGACGAGTGCTCAACTGCTTCTGCTACACCGGCGGTTTCTCCTTGCAGGCATTGGCCGGCGGCGCGCGCGAGGTGCTGTCGGTGGACAGCTCGGGGCCGGCACTGGCGGCGGCGCAGACGAGCCTTGCGCTGAACCCTGGGCTGGATGCTGGGCGCGCGAGCTGGCGCGATGCCGACGTGTTCGAGCTGCTACGCGAGTTGAAGGCGGCCGAAGAACGCTTCGACATGGTCATCCTCGACCCGCCCAAGTTCGCGCCCTCCAGCGCCCACGCGGAACGGGCCGGCCGCGCCTACCGCGACATCAACCGGCTCGGCCTGCAACTGCTGGCGCCAGGTGGCTTGCTGATGACCTATTCCTGCTCCGGCGGCGTGTCGGCAGAGCGCTTCCGCGGTTTTGTCGCCTCGGCGGCGGCAGATGCCGGCGTAGATGCGATGGTGCTGCAGCATTTGCAGGCGGGTGCCGACCACCCGGTGGCCCTGGCGGCACCCGAGGGGGAGTACCTCAAGGGGCTGCTCGTCGCGCGGGCCTGAGCGGCCGACGGGACCAGCACCAAGCGCGCGGGCAGGCGATCAGGCCGGGGGCCCCGGCACCGCGGCCGACGTCGCCCAGTCCGTGGGCGCCACCACCCTGGCCCTGAGCCCCTCGATCTGGCGCGGCCACTCTGCATCCACGACCCCGGCAGCCGCAAGCTGTTGTGGGCTCGCCCCCTCCGGCACGGTGCAGCTCTTGAGCAGACAGACGCCGTCCAGGCCAAGCCGACGTGCAGCCACCGCCGCGATGCTGTCGGAGGTAAGACCCCAGTTGCGCGGCAATGTATGGTCACCGGCGAGTTCGGTGTGCGGCGCCCAGACCGGGGTGAAGCCAGTGGCGACCGTAGCCGGTGCATCTGCCAGTCGCGTGATGACCCGTGCGGTGCCACCGAGCAGCGCCGCCAACTCGGCAGCGCAAAGGTCCATCGCGGCGAGCGCGAGCACGTGCGCCGCGTCATCGTCGAAGCCCTGTTCACGCTGCGCAGATCGCACCGCATCGGCATGGCGGCCGCCCCCTGGCACCAACAGGAAGCGCCCCGGCTGGCGTGTCAATTCTTCAAGCAGTGCGTCGCGAGCATCGGCAAAGGCGTTGCATGGGCCATCCCCCGAACCATCATGCGAAGCGGCATGGAGGATGCTGCCGCCGATTTTGAGCACCCACATGGTCAGCGATCTCCGCGACCGGGCACACCGATATCCCGACCGCTGGCCAGCGAGGGTGTTGCGCGGGGAGACGCGCCAGCGCCGGGGGCCGGGCCGTCAGGCGCCGACGCCACTCGCTTCGACCTGCGCCAGCAGGCGCAGCAGCGCGGCGCCCTTGTAGAGCGTCTCCTGGTACTCGTCCTCCTCGCGCGAGTCGGCGACGATGCCGCCGCCGGCCCAGAAGCGCACCACGCCCTGCGAGTAGACCAGCGTGCGGATGACGATGCTGGTATCCATGCTGCCATCGAAGCCGACATAGCCGATCGAGCCGCAGTAGAGCCCGCGCCGGTGCGGCTCGAGCTCCTCGATGATCTCCATCGACCGCAACTTGGGCGCGCCGGTGATCGAGCCGCCGGGGAAACACGCACGCAACAGGTCGAGCGCGTCGCAACCTTCTGCCAGCTCACCGGCAACCGTGCTGACCATGTGGTGCACGGTGGCGTAACTCTCGATGTCGAAGATCTTCGGCACACGGACTGTACCGGTGCGGCACACGCGAGAGATGTCGTTGCGCAGGAGGTCGACGATCATCAGGTTCTCGGCGCGGTCCTTGAGGCTCTCGCGCAGGCTGATGGCCAGCGACATGTCCTCCTGCGGCAGTCCCGAGCGGCGGCGGGTGCCCTTGATAGGCTTGGTCTCGACGCGGCCCCTGCTGGACAGCAGGAAACGCTCCGGCGAAGCCGAGAGCACCTGCACGAAGGGCAGGTTGAGGTAGGCCGCCTGCGGCGCCGGGTTGATCAGCCGCAGCTGCCGGTAGGCCGACCAGCCGTCGCCCTCGGCGCGCGCCGAGAAGCGTTGCGCCAGGTTGACTTGGTAGCAGTCGCCGGCGGCGATGTACGCCTGCACGCGGCGGAAAGCCTCGCCATAGGCCGCGCGCGACAGGTTGGAGTTGACCTTGGAGAGCACCCGGAACGGTGCGCGGACGCGCTGCGGCGGCGGCGTGCTGAAGCGCTCCACCAGCGCCTGCCAGCGGGTGGCCGTGGCCGGGTCGCGGCCAGCGCCGACCAGCGTCGCGGTGCGCCGTTCGTGGTCCACACACAGCGCCCAGTCGTAGAGGCCGACCGCCATCTCCGGGATGCGCTCGGCGTCCTCGGCGGTGGCGGGCAGCCGCTCGATTCGACGGCCGAGGTCGTAGGCGAAGTAGCCCGCGGCACCGCCCGGGAAGGGCAGGTCGTCCTCGACGGGGATAGGCTCGCCCAACGCCTCACGCAGCAGTTCGAAGGGGTCGCGCGGAGACAGTTCGACCGCGTCACCGCGACGGATCTCGGTCATCGCGCCGCGGGTGGTCAGCGTGGCGTAGGGCTCGGCGACGAGGATGTCGTAACGCGCCTGGCCACCACGCGGCGGCCCGCTGTCGATGAACATCGCCCACGGCAGGTCGGCGATGGCCTCGAACAGGTCGGCACTGTCTTCGCGATAGGGGATCTGCGCTCGCATCTGCATAACCATAGCCTCAACCAGCTTGCGCGTGTTCGTCGACAGATGTGGCCGCAAGTTCCGCCACCGCGAGGGCGGGTGCATGCTCGCGCGCGCCAGGCACGTCGGCCGCGCCCAGCAGCGCCGCGAAGTCGACCGCGGGCAGACCCAGTTGCGCGGCGACACGCGCCGCCAGCCAGTGCCCCGCACCGGCGCAGACCACCCGCGGCTGCGCAAGCGGCGGCGCGGCCGCCAGCACGGCACCGGCGGCATCGACGATGCTGCCGGTCATGGCCCCGGCCAGCTGGCCGGCCACCTCGCGCCACAGGTCGAGGCTGGCCGCAGGCAGGTCCTCACCGAGCATCCGCGCGATGCGACGGGCACTGCCTGCCGGGGTCTTTGCGCCGCCATCCGCCGCCGGCCAGGCGTCTGCTGCCTCGTCAAGATCGCCGGTGAGCCGGAAGACGTCGGCGCTGGTAGCGAAATGTTCGGCCATCAGCGGCCGGGGTTCGCCGCGCCAGTCGACGCTGGCGGCGACCGCCATCAGGGGCGTGCGCACCACGCCGCGGTAGACCAGTTCACGCATGGAAAGACGTGCGCCATCGGTCAGGGCGAGCGGGCGAGCGGCCCCCGCCGCCAGCGCGACGATGTCGGTGGTGGTGGAGCCGATGTCGATCAGCAGGCCGTCGCCGTGGCGAGCGGCGCAGCTGGCGGTGGCCAACCAGTTGGCCGAGGCCAGTTGCAGCGGGTCACGGCGTGCAGCGGCGCCGTTGAGCAGACGTCCGTCGAGGCCGAACCAGCGCCAGGATGCCCCGACAAAGGCCGACTCGCTGCAGTCGACGATGGCAAGGACGCCCTCGGTGCGGTCATCAAAGGCATCTACCAATTCGCCGGTCATGGTGGCGATGTGCAGGACCTGTGTCGCACCGACCGGCCAGCCCTGAACCACCCTTTGCAAGGCGTCGGCAAGATGAGGGATGCCCTGCCAGAGTGGGCACGGCAGTTGGCGCACCTGCACCCAGCGTCCGGACGGGTCGCGCAGGGCGACCTTGAGGTGGGCGCCGCCGATGTCCCAACCGCAGACCCAGCCGCTCATGGGGTGGCCTCGAGGGTGCCTGCGAGACGGAAGGGCACCGGCTGCCCTGCCGCTGCCTCAGGCAGCGTAGCCAGTGGCTCACCAGCAGCCAGCGCCAGCAATGCGCCAAGGACATCGAAGCCGGTGGCGGCGCGAAGATGCACGAAGGCAGTGGTCAGGCGAGGATTGACCTCGATGAGGACCGGCTCGCCATCCGGCGGCAGGACGCAGTCGATGCCCCAGCAGCCCCACAGGCCCGGGATGGCCGCCTGCACCGCCTGCGCCAGCGGCAGGAAACGGGTGCGGTCGGCGATGGCATTGGTGACGCCGCCACGGTAATTCGCGGCGCCACCGGCATCCCAGCCGACGTCTTGCCGGTTGACCGACAGCACGCGGGCATCGCGCCCATCGCTGAGAACGCTCAGGCTCAAGGCGGCGCCCTCGACGAAGGGTTGGACGAGGTGTTGCGGGGGCACGGCGGGCAACGCGCCGGCCGCCAGGCGGTGGACCCCACATGCAGCGACACCGTCGTCCGGCTTGACCACCCAGCCACCGCTACCGGGCAGGTCAGCCGGCTGACGAACGCGGCCAGCGAGGGCCACATGGCACGCCGACTTGGATGCGGCGACCGCCACCGCCCGGGACGACGGCCCGAGCAGGCGGACACCCGCCGCCTCGACCTCGCACGCCAGGGCAGCGAGTTCGCCGCCGGTCTCGGGCGCCAGGAGCCAGACCGCGTCGTTGCTGGACAGCGCCGCCTGCCAGGCGGCCGACCACGCACCGTCGGCCACCGGCGCGGCGATGCCGGGCCAGCGCGGCGACATCCCCTGCCGCCGCAGCAGACGCGCTGCCACGCCAGCTCGCGCCGCAGCGGTGCCCGCGGCGGTCTCGGCTACCATGGCGCCGAGCATCGACTCAGCCTCCTCCAGCAGGCCGTGCTCAAGCGGCCGGTTGAATGCACCGGCAGTCACCGACTCGATCAGAAGAAGCTTCATGGACATAGTTCCGGTCCTCGACATCCGCGATGGCATCGTGGTGCATGCCAGACGGGGCGAACGCGCATCCTACGCGCCTCTGCGTTCGGGGCTGCTCGCGGGCAGCGAACCGGTGGCTGTGCTCGAGGCGATGCTCGAGGCCGTGGCCAGCGCCGGGCTGCGGACCCCTGCCGCATACGTGGCCGACCTCGACGCCATCGTTGCCGGCAAGGCGCAGTGGGCCCTGCTGGATAAGCTGAGCAGGGCATCCCCGGTGCCGCTGTGGGTCGACGCTGGCTTTGGTGATGCCACGGCAGCCATGGCGGCCGCGGCGCACGGATGCGTCCCCGTGATCGGCAGCGAATCCCTGACCACGCTCGACGGTCTGGCCGATGCCTCGAGTGGGTTGGCGCAGGCACGGTGGATCCTGTCGCTGGACCACGATGCGCAGGGACCGCGTGACCCAGCCGGCATACTGCAGCGCCCCGGGCTCTGGCCACGCGACGTCATCGCCATGGACCTGACACGGGTGGGCAACTCGGCGGGGGGCGTCGGCACGTGGCTGGAGACCTGCATGGGGATTGCCGCGGACAGGGCGTGGGTCGCGGCCGGCGGTGTGAGGGACCGGGGCGACCTGGGTTCACTCCGGGCAGCGGGAGCGTCGGCTGTTCTGGTCGCCACCGCGCTGCACACCGGCGCGCTGCGCCGATAGGCAAAAAAAGAACCCCCACGAGGGGGGCTCTGCAAACGTTGCCCGGCGGACCGGGCTTCCGGCAAGCCGGAGCGTTCAGTGTGCCGCGAACGGGTGCGTGGCCTTGCCCTTTTGGGCGATCACGTCCTTGGCCGTCGGCTCACCAGCGACAGCACGCTGGATCGACTCACGGGTGGCACGGTAGTTGTAGTCCTGGATCTTCTTGTCGTCCGAGGCATCCCAGTGGATGAACACGCCGACCGAGATGAACAGGTCGTCGGCCTGATCGACCGGGATGGTGCCATCCTCGACCGAATCCGCCACCGCCATCGCCACGCCGCGCTGGGCGGGACCAAACATCTGAACCGCCTGCTTGGCACCCTTGATGGTGACCTTGTTGAACATGACGCAGTTCGGCTTGGCCATCAGGTTCGGCGCGACCACAGCGAGCAGGGCGGTAAAGCCGTGCTTGTTGTTGGTCAGGCTGTTGTTGAAGGCACCTTCGGCTGCGGAACCCCGCGGGCCGATGATCAGGTCGATGTGCGCGACCTCGTTGCCGTCACCCACCAGCGACTCGCCAATCAGGACCTTGTTGATCTTGGCCGAGCGCTTGCTGGCGGGCTTTGCGGCCGCCGGCTTGGCGGCTGCGGGCTTTGCGGCAGCAGGTGCTGGCGCGGGTGCAGGCGCCGGAGCAGCAGGCTGCGACTTGAGGCCGAGCGCGCTGAGGATGCTGTCGAGGATTCCCATGTTGACTCCCTTGCGGTGCCGGCCCGCCCGTGCGGACGGACCGTATCGTCTGGCATCCGCCCCCGTTGCAGACAACGGGGGCGGACGGCGTACGACTTAGTGGGCGGCGAACGGGTGAGCCGAGGTGCCCTTGGCTGCAACCACGTCCTTGGCCTTCGGCTCGCCCTTGACGGCGCGGGCCAGAGCTTCCTTGGTGGCGGTGTAGTTGTAGTCCTGGATCTTCTTGTCGTCTTCGGCCATCCAGTGGATGAACACGCCGACCGAGATGAACAGGTCATCGGCTTCGTCGGCCGGGATGGTGCCGTCTTCGACCGAATCAGCAACTGCCATGGCGACGCCGCGTTGTGCCGGGCCGAACATCTGGACGGCTTGCTTGGCGCCCTTGATGGTGACCTTGTTGAACATCACGGTGGCCGGCTTGCACATCAGGTTCGGGGCAACCACTGCGAGGAGGGAGGTGAAGCCGTCCTTGTTGTTGGTCAGCGTGTTGCAGAACGCAGCTTCGGCAGCCGAGCCGCGGGGGCCGATGATCAGGTCGATGTGAGCAACTTCATTGCCGTCACCAACCAGGGATTCGCCCACCATCACGCGATCGATCTTTGCCATATCCAACTCTCCTTCAGTATTTACAGGGAAAAATTTCTTGGGGTGTCACACCCGCCCACCCTCTTTGGCAGGCTGGTCGCGCGGCATTGTCCTAAAAGTTCTGCATTGCGTCCAGTTCTGTAGCGAAAACTGCTGCAACTATCAGGTCGGCCGTGGTGCCTGGGTTGACCTGTTGCGCCAGCAATTCATGGTGAAGACTTGCCATTCGACGTACTTCTGCCACAGACCAGCGTGGCGGATTGGGCAACTCGTCCGCCAACTCTGCCACCCGGTGCCGGACTTCGCCCGCGCTATCAGCACCATGTTTGCGACAGATGTGGGTGTCCGGCTCCGCCGCCAGCTGGCGGACGAACACGGCGGTCACTGCATCCTCCCGCGTGGCACCCTGGCGCAAGAGGTCGCGCAAGCGATCCGCCATGGCCAGCACCGTGGCAAAACCGGACACATATTGGCGCGCGATCTGGTCGCGGCCAGCGGCAAGGGCCATGGCCTGATACAGGGTGTGGCTGAAGCCACCCCCTGCGGACCCGGCACCAGAGACATCCGCCTCGGGCGCGCCCCCGAGCCCGGCAGGGTGGGCCAGCAGGATGGCGCGCGCCACCGCAGCACCATCGGCGACCGTGGTCGCGGCCAGCACAGCCGACATGTGTTCGCGCCAGCGCAGCGGCGGTTGCCGAGCCGCTGCAGCCCTGATGGCCGCCTCGGCCATCGGCGCCAGCAGGAGCACGATGCCCAGGTTGGTGTTGCAGCCTACGGCGGCGATGGTGGCGGCCACCGCGGCCTCGATGCGCGCGCCGAGCGCCAAGCCCGCATCCGCGAGCGGCGCCAAGACCACCTCGGCGCTGCGCAGAAAGTCGTCGGCGGTCATGCGGTGCGCCGGCGCGCCGATCGCAACGTTGCCCGGCTTGAAGGCCTCGACGTCGGCGCGGCAGGCGCGCAGCAGGGCCCGCTGCAGGGGGGTGGGCGCGGAATCGCCCGTCCCGAGGCGCGGCGGAACGGGCGCCATCAGGCCACCTTTGGCAGCAGCCGATCGACCAGCCGCTGCGCCACGTCGAAGCCGCACACCGACTGCAGGCCGCGCCAGGCCGGGATGCCGTTGACCTCGACCACCATGAGCTGCCCGTCGCGGCCGCGGATGAGGTCGACGCCGGCGTAGTCCATGTCGAGCGCGGCGGCGGCGTCCACCGCCAGCCGCGCCAGTTCGCCCTCGGCCGGTACCGCCTCGCAGCGCGCGCCCTGGGCGACGTTGCTGATCCAGTCGCTGCCACGACGGATCATCGCCGCCGCGACCTCGCGGCCGATGACGAAGACGCGGAAGTCGTGCCAGCCAGCCTCACTGGTGTCGACGAAGCGTTGCAGGTAGTAGGCGTGGCGGAACTGCTCCGGCGGCGGCAGCTGGCGCCCGGCGACGCGCTGCACGCCGATGCCCTGCGAACCGAAAAGCGGCTTGATCACCAGTTCGTGGCCAGCAGCGGCCTCGGCATGCACCACCGCCTGCGCCTGCTCGCGCGACTCGCAGGCCCAGGTCGGCGGCGTCGGGATGCCGGCACGGTGCAGCAGCAGGCTGGTCATCGCCTTGTCGACGCTCTTCTCGATCGCACGGCCGTGGTTGAAGACCGGCACGCCGAGCGCCTGCAGCGCGTGCAGCACGTCCAGACGCAGCGTGATCTGTTCCAGCGAGCCACCCGAGATACCGCGCACGAAGACCGCGTGCGGCAGACCGCTCAGCGCGTCCTCAAAGCCCGGGATGGCGATTCCGGACGGCCGTGTCAGGTCGATGCGGCAGTCGCGCAGGCTGGCGGTGACCGGCTTGAGGCCGCGCGCGATCAGCGCAGCGTCGAGGCGCCGACCATGCCAGCCGGCGTCATCGGTGGCGACAAGGACTCTGGGCGCCTCAGGCACCAAAGGACTGGTCGAGGAGTTCCGGATTGGCCTTGCCGGCGCGGTAGGTGCGGCCAGATTCGTAGGACGTCACCGACACCACCGCCGGCGCGAACAGTGCCGGGTCGATCTTGTAGAAGTCGTAGTTGACCGCCTTGAACACCTCGGCGAACGGCTTGCCGTAATCGCGCGAGGTGCAGGAGGGCATCTTCTCGGCCAGATCGCGGGCGTCGCTGTCGGGGCCAAGCACCACCAGGTGCACCTCGCCGCACAGCAGGATGGCGTCGTTGGTGCGGCCCATGGCGTCCATGAACTGCGGCGCCGAGGGGCACAGCGGCGCGGCACCGTGGCCGTCGAGGATGTGGTCGAGCGGGAAGCCGACGGTGTGCGCCTTGTGCAGACCGACCTCGAGCACGCGCGCAACCACCTGCGTCGCGCCGGCGAGGCTGCGGGTCGGCGTGAGGATGTAGGTCTGGCGCTCGGTCGGCACGCCGGTGTCGCGGGCGACCTTGTCCATCACCTCGGGCGGCGGCACCTTGTCGGTCTCCAGCACCAGCACGCACTGGTCGTGCTGGTCCTTGTAGTTGAGCTCCTTGAACAGCTCTTCACGGCCAGCCAGGGCGCGACCGGGGCCCGAACCGAGGGCGAAGAAGGCGTCTTTGCCGTCGCCGTGCGACAGGCTCCAGCCGGCGTACTGCGAGCCCAGGCAAGCGAGCAGCGGGTTGGAGGTGCTGACCACGATCTGCCAGGACCAGCGCTCGTAGGGTGCGTAGGAGAGCGAGACCTGGCCGAGGCCGCCGAGGCAGATCTCGGCGATCAGGCGGCCCGCCTCGACACCACCGGGCGACTTGACGCCCGCATCGACGATGGTGGCACCGTTGGCAGCGCGGCTGACGCCGACACGCAGTGCGCGGGCATCGCGCACCAGGCGCTCCACCAGGGGTTGGACGGTGGCGCCAAGGCTGGGCCACTGACCCGGGCTCATATCAAGCATGGTCTCTCCTAGGGACTGATCTGGACGAAGTATCGGGGGCATTGTAGAAAAACGCTTCTGCGTCCGGGGCGGCAACTGCAGCTGCGGCGCGCAGCCGATGCCGCAGACGGCCAGCTGAAGCCATCACCCGGGCCATGGCGTCGCGCGCATCAGGGCCCTCGGCGTGGACCGTGCACAGCGGCTCGCCGGCCGCTACCGGCGCGCCCTCGCGCCAGTCGGAGCAGCCGCGCGGACGCGGGCCGGCGTGGAGGTCGCATGGCGCGCGGACCAGAGCCAACGCCCCGCTGCCAGGCGCCGGGGCCCAGTCCGGCAGGCTGTGGCCGAGGACCGCAGCGGTGTGCAGGCGCATCAGGCCAGGCGCGGCGCGGTCGTACAGTTCGACGCTGGCGGTGGGCCGCGGGTTGATCTCGAGCGCGCGGACCCGACCGCCACGCTCGAGCACCGCGTCCAGGCTGCACAGCCCGCGCAAGCCGATCGAGGCCGCGGCCCGACCCGCCGCCGCGACCAGCTGCTGCCGAGCCATCGCACCGGGGTCGAAGCTGCTGGCGATGCCACCAAAACGAAATGGGAGACCCGGCGCCGGACTGCACCATTGCCGGTTGATACCAACGGCAATGATGCCGTCGGCATGCGCGCAGAACAGCAGCGAGACCGGGATGCCGTGCGCGCGACGCTGCCAGTACGCCGCTGCATGGCCGATATCGGGCGATGCGCCGTCAGTCAGGGCAGGACGCGCCGCGGCCGCAGGATTCACGCCAAGACCGGCGCTGCTGCCGGCATGCTTTTGCAGCCAGCCACGCCGGTTGCTGGGGGGGTGCATCTGCGTCTCGGGCGCGTCGATACCGAGACGGCTGAACAGCAGTGGGTCGCGGGCTGCCGCCCAGGCTGAGGGTGGCGCGTTGAGCAGGCGAAAGCGGGCGGCGAGGGCGTGCAGCACGTCGTTAGCGCCATCGAATCCGCCGCCGATCACGACAGACGCCGCGGCCCCACTACCCACCCGCTGCAATGCCGCGTCGACCGCAGCCAGCACTCGATCGGGCCGAGCCAGATGCTGCAGGGGCAACGCCTGCCACGCGTCGACCGCAGCCATCAGGTCATCGTCGCCGAAGGCATCGACCGCCAGCAGCGGCATGCCCTGCCCGGGCAGACCGGCACGTCGCAGGGACTCGGCCAACGCGCGAGCCGAGGCCGCCAGGACCACCAGCGGCGCGGCGTCCGACTTTCCGGTCATAGTCACAAGCTCGGCAGCGAAGCGCCCTGGCGCGGACGTGACGGCCTGGAGCCGCTCAGCGGGCCTCGGCCACGAACGCGCGGGCGAACGAGAACGCGGCGCGGAAATCGTAATAGACCGGCTTCTCGGCCTTGACCATGCTCCGGAACATGCGCTGCATGGTCTGGTACTTGACGTTGCCGATGGCCAGCGCGCCGATCGCCACCGTCTTGCCAGAGGCCGAGTCGATGCGCTTGCCATCGTCCATCAGGTCGACACCGGCGATGCCGGCCGGCGGCACCGCGTTGACGTCGGCCGCGACGAGAAGATGATGCGTGGTGGCCAGACCGGCCGGACCGAGCACCTCGACGCCGGCCTTGGAGGTGGCCAGAACCACATCCGCGTCGCGGATCATGCGCAGCTTGATCTGCTCCAGATCGGCCTCGGCTGGGGTGATCTCAACCTCATACTTGCTGGCCAGACGGTTGGCAGTGGTGCGGGCCTGCGTCATCGGCTCGTAGCCGATGATGTGCACGTCGGCGCCGGCATCGGCCGACAGCACCGCAGCGGCCGCGCCGACCGGGCCGGTGCCGCCGATCACGGCGACGCGCTTGCCTTCGAGGGTGGTGCCGTGGTCGCGCTTGAGCGCGCGCTCGACGCAGGCGACCATCGCCGCGGCGGTGGTGAAGGCGCCGGACGGGTCGGCGAACACGCTGACCTCGAACGGCGGAACCATGGCGCGGTGCGCGGCTTCGACCATGTCGTTGGCGATCTCGTTGTCGCGGCCGCCGATGAAGATGGCGGTGCGCTTCACGCCGCTGGGGCCGCGCGAGAAGATCGCGTCCTGGGTCATGCCCTGCACCTGGTCGACCGTCAGGTGGGTGTAGGGGATGACGACGTCGTAGCCGGAGTCCACCGCCATGTTCACGTCGAACGGGCTGACGTTGGGAGCATGAGTGAACATGTGCAGGATGTAGGGCGAGTCGGACATCGGGGTCTCCAGAAGGTCAGTGTTCTTGAATCCAGTGGGTCGGGGTGGCAAGCGCGGCGGGCCCGCAGCGGTCGGCTCGAAAAATCAGCCGGTGGGGCCAGGAGCGTGCGGGGTCGGCTGGCGCGGCCCTCAGCCCACCGAGGCGGCACGGACGCCGACCGCCAGCGGTGCGATGTCGGCGCCAATGTTGCGGCCACGGGTGATCTCGATGCGCACGCCCTGCGGGCCGAAGCGCTCGCGCAGCGCCGCAGCCATTGCATTGCCTGCTGCGGCGTCTGGCAACACGGCGAAACCGGTCGGCCCCCACGAACTCTGTCCGCGACAGGCGATGCCCTGGCCGTCGAGCCAGGCCAGTGCGGCGCTGATGCGCGGGCTGGCGAAGCGTCCACCCTGCGCTGGCGCGAAGTGGTCGCCGCACTCGTCCTGGACCAGATTCACTGCAGCGCCAAAAGCGCCAAGGTCGGCCTCGGCCAGGCCCGGCAGCATCTGCATCAGGGTGGCGCGGCAAAGGCGCTCGGCGCGCGCGCCAGTGAACGGCGGCAGGCGGCGGAAAGCCTCGATCTCGGCGTCGCCATGCAGGCCGGTGGCGACCTCGTCGAACAGCAGCAGCACGCTCCACGCCTCCGGGATGTCGAGCCGAGAGACCAGCGGCGCGACACCGTCGCCGCGGTTGCCGCCGTCGACCAGAAAACCGCCCTGACCAAAACCGGCGATGCCGATGCCCGAACGCAAGCCGCGACCGGTCGCCCGAGCCAACTCGGCGTCGCTGGCATCGACACCCGCGAGCCAGCACAGGCAACGCGCCACCGCGAGGGCCAACTGCGTCCCCGAGCCGAGGCCGATGTGTGCTGGAACCGTCTCGGCGACATGGTAGTGCCCCACCGGCACGACCCCGAAGTGCTCGGCTGCGCGCTGGATGTAGCGCTTGGCGCGATCGGCCGGCATGCCGCTGACCTGCAGGTCGGCCGCCGGCGTGGCAGTGACCCGGGTGCCGGGATGGTCGAGGGTGAAGCCCAGGCTGCCGAAGCGCCGCCCCAGCCCACCGTCGAGGTCGAGGAACCCCATGTGCAGACGAGCCGGCGCCCAGACCGAGACGCCGTGAGCGGCTCTCGCCGTGGCGAAGGATGCGGTGGGGCGTGACATAGCCTGCGGGTTGCGGGACATGAGTTTCCGTATGACCAGGCGCAGGGCCGGCTTTTTAGACACAGACGATTATGCATCAAGGTCGCCGACTCGGCCGAGGCGGTCGGCGATGCTCATTTCGCAACGCGGCAGGGGTAAACTCCGCGTTCCCGCAGGTTAAGACAGCTTATAAAGCCAACGTCCGGGCTGACACCGCGCCAACATGGCGACACCGGGACCGGCCCGCCGCAACCGACCTGCCTGCCAGAACCATCTCCACTCGAGAGCGCGATCCGCATGAGCCACCACCCACCCGAGTCCCGTCACGAGGTGCCATGCAGCTTCTGCGGGCTGCTGTGTGACGACCTTAGCGTCACCACCGACCATGGACGCGTCCGTATCGAAAGCGGCAACTGCCCGCGCGCCTTAGCCGGCTTCGACGCCGCCAACCGCCACCTCGAGGCTGGCGCGTCTCCCAGCATCGGCGGCAAGACTGCCACGCTGGAAGAGGCCGTCGCTGCCGCTGCTGCGATCCTGGGCAAGGCGCAGGCGCCCCTGTTCGGTGGCTGCGGCACTCATCTGCCCGGCATGCGCGGCGTCATGGAACTGGCAGACGCCACCGGTGGCACGGTCGACCACATGAACAGCTACAGCATGTTCCGCAACTTCCACGTGCTGCAGAATTCGGGCTGGGTGGTGACCAGCCTCTCGGAGGTGCGTAACCGCGCCGACCTGCTGGTCTGCTTCGGCACCGACATCGGCAGCCGTCTGCCGCGCTTCTACGAGCGCTGCCTGTGGGTCGATGACACCCTGTTCGGCCTGGGCGCAGAGGACCGCGAGGTGGTGATGCTGGGGCAGCCGAAGGACCCGCTGCTGGCGACCTCGCCGGGGGGCCGCAAGGCCGAGGTGCTGGCCTGCCGCAACGAGCAACTGGGCGAGGTGGCGCAGGCGCTGCGTGCGCTGGTGCGCGGCGCGCCCGTGTCCGGCGACGCCGTTGCCGGCATCCCGCTAGCCGACCTCGCACGCCTGGCCGAGCGGCTGAAGGCCGCGAAGTACGGTGTGGTGGCGTGGGTCACCTCCGACCTCGACTTCGACCACGCTGAACTGGCCATCCAGTCGGCCTGCGACCTGGTCCGCGAGCTCAACGCCCACACCCGCTGCAACGGCCTGCCCTTGGGCGGCACCGACGGCGACTACACGGCGCACCAGGTCTGCACCTGGCAGACCGGCTTCACCGTGCGCACGCGCCTCTCCGCGGCCGGCCCGCAACACGACCCGGTGGCGCTGGATGCCGAGCGCGTGCTCGCCGAGGGCCGCGCCGATGCCCTGTTCTGGGTGTCCAGTTTCGACCCCGGCAAGACACCGCCAGCGGGCAAGCGGCCGACAGTGGTGCTGGGCCATCCGGCCATGCGGGTCGACTGCGACGTCTTCATCCCGGTCGGCATCCCCGGCATCGACAGCGCCGGGCACCTGTTCCGCACCGACAGCTCGGTGGCGGTGCCGATGCGCCAGTTGCGCGATGTCGGGCTGCCAGAAGTGGCCGACGTGACCGCCGGCATCCTCGCGATCCTGCGGCCAGCCGGAAACGGCCAAGCGAAGCAGGAGGTCCGCGCATGCTGATCAAGCTGACTGGCGGCAAGGTCATCGACCCCGCCCACAACGTCGACGGCGTTGCGCGCGACATCTACATCCGCGACGGCCGCATCGTCGACGCGCCCGAGCCGGGAGCCAAGGTCGACCAGGAGTACGACCTGCGCGGCAAGCTGGTGATGGCCGGCGCCATCGACCTGCACACCCACATCGGTGGCGGCAAGGTCAACATCGCCCGCGCCATGCTGCCCGAGGACCATCGGCCCGACCTGTGCGCCGCCACCGACCTGGAACGGTCTGGCTGCGGCCACGCCGCGCCGAGCACCTTCACCACCGGCTACCGCTACGCCGAGATGGGCTACACCGCCGGTTTTGAGCCGGCGATGATGCCGGTGAACGCCCGCCAGGCACACATGGAGATGGGCGACACACCGATCATCGACAAGGGCGCCTACGCCATGCTCGGCAGCGACGACCTGCTGCTGAGCCTGATGAAGGACGGTGTCGACCAGCGCGTGATCAATGACTACGTGGCCTGGACCATCACCCACAGCCAAGCCATGGGCCTGAAGGTGGTCAACCCGGGTGGCATCTCGGCCTTCAAGTTCAACCAGCGCAAGCTCGACCTTGACGAGCAGGCGCCCTTCTACGGCGTGACACCGCGGCAGATCCTCAAGACCCTGGCGCAGGCGCTGCATGATCTGGGCGTGCCGCACCCGCTGCACGTCCACGGCTGCAACCTCGGCGTGCCCGGAAACGTGCAGACCACGCTGGATTCGTTCGCCGCCCTCGACGGGCTGCCGGCGCACTTCACCCACATCCAGTTCCACAGCTACGGGACCGAGGGCGACCGCAAGTTCTCCAGCGGCGCCGCGCACATCGCCGAGATGGTCAACAAGCACAAGAACATCTCGGTGGACGTGGGGCAGATCCTGTTCGGCCAGACCGTGACCGCATCCGGCGACAACATGAGCCAGCACCGCAACGCGGCGCACGCCGACCCGTCCAAGTCGGTGATCATGGACATCGAGTGCGACGCCGGTTGCGGCGTGGTGCCGTTCAGGTACCGCGACACCAACTTCGTGAACGCGCTGCAGTGGTGCATCGGGCTGGAGACCTTCCTGCTGGTCGACGACCCGTGGCGGGTGTTCCTGACCACCGACCACCCCAACGGCGCGCCCTTCACCAGCTACCCACACCTGATCCGGCTGCTGATGGACAAGTCGTTCCGCAACGAGCAGCTGGCGCGCATCAACACCGACGCCGCAGGCCTCTCGACACTGGGCTCGCTCGACCGCGAGTACTCGCTCTACGAGATCGCCATCATGACGCGCGCCGCGCCAGCCAAGACCCTCGGCCTGCGCGACCGCGGGCACCTGGGCGTGGGCGCAGCGGCCGACATCACCGTCTACACCGAGGACGCCGACCGCGAGAAGATGTTCGCCAAGCCAAACTACGTGTTCAAGGACGGCACGCTGGTGGCCCGCGACGGCAGGATCGTGCAGGTGGTGTGGGGCAACACCCACGTGGTCAAGCCAGAATACGACCCCGGCATCGAGAAGGTCATCGAGCCGCACTTCCGCCGCTTCCGCACGCAGCGCATGGGCAACTTCAAGATCTCCAACGATGAGATGTGCGAGTGCGGCCATGGCTCGAAGCTGCACGTCCACGACTGCACCCACGGGAGAAAGCAATGAGCGAATCGACTGCTCCCGCTCGCAATATGGTGATCAACGGCACGGTCATCGACGACACCTTTGCCGAGGGCTTCGGCATGCGCGGCACGCGCGTCATCATCACCGCGCAGAACCACCGCTGGGCATTCAACGCCGCCAACGCCATGACCGGCTTCGCCACCTCGGTGATCGCCTGCGGCGTCGAGGCCGGTATCGAGCGCGAGCTGGCACCATCCGAGACGCCTGACGGCCGCCCCGGCTACTCGGTGCTGCTGTTCGCCGCGGGCTCGGCGGTGCTCATCAAGCAGCTCGAGACACGGATGGGGCAGTGTGTGCTCACTTCGCCGACCAGCGCTGCGTTCAGCGGCATCGACGGCGGCGACCGGATCAATCTGGGCAAGAACCTGCGTTTCTTCGGCGACGGCTTCCAGCAGAGCAAGAAGATCGGCAACAAGCGCTACTGGCGCATCCCGGTGATGGACGGCGAGTTCCTGGTCGAAGAAACAGCGGGCATGGTGCGCGCGGTCGGCGGCGGCAACTTTCTGGTGCTGGCGACCAGCCAGCCCGAGGCCCTGGCCGCCTGCGAGGCCGCCATCGACGCCATGAAGAAGCTGCCGAACGTGGTCATGCCCTTCCCCGGCGGGGTGGTGCGCTCCGGGTCGAAGGTCGGCAGCAAATACAAGGCGCTGATGGCGTCCACCAACGACGCCTTCTGCCCGACCATCCGCGGCATCACGCGCAGCGACATCTCTCCCGGCATCGAGTCGGTGATGGAGATCGTCATCGACGGCCTGACCGAGGCCGACGTGCGCGAGGCCACCCGGGTGGGCGTGCAGGCCTGCTGCGACATCGGCGCCAAGGGCGGCATCCGCCGCATCTCGGCTGGCAACTACGGGGGCAAGCTGGGCCAGTTCCAGTTCCACCTGCACGACATCATGGGGGGTACCCAATGAGCGCGCTGACCTTTACCGCCCGCGGCATGCCTGCGGCCGACATCGACTGCGGTGGCCTGACCTGCGATTCCCTGGCCGGCAAGTCTGCCGCCGAGGTGGCGAAGCTGCCGATCCTGGTCGGCGGGCGCCAGACGCCCTGCGGCGATGTTTTCGACGTGAGCGGCAGCGACACGATGCAGATCGTGTTCAGGGGCAACGGGGCGACCTGCAACCGCATCGGTGCCGGCATGACCATCGGCTCGATCCGCGTCGAGGGCGACGCCGGCGACCACCTTGGTTTGCAAATGAAGGGCGGCAAGATCACCGTGACCGGCAACGCCGGCGACTTCGCCGCCTGCGAGATGAAGAGGGGCCGCATCGTGGTGCAGGGCAATGTCGGCGACAGCGCCGGCGCGCCGCTGCCCGGCAACAAGAAGGGCATGTCGGGCGGCATGCTGGTGGTGCACGGCAACGCCGGCGAACGGCTGGCAGACCAGCTGCGCCGCGGGCAGATCCTGGTGGCCGGCAACGCGGGGGCCTACGCCGCCTCGCGCATGATCGCCGGGACGCTGGTGGTGCTGGGTACCGTCGGTGCGCATTGTGGCCATGCCATGCGTCGCGGCTCGCTGATCGTGCGCCAGCGCCCGCCCCTGCCCGCCACCTTTGCCGATTGCGGCACGCACACGCTGGCATTTCTGCCGCTGCTGATGGCGTCGTGGAAAGAGGCGGGTGCGCCGTTCGCGACGCTGCCGGTCAACCCGCGCGCGCAGCGCTGGATGGGCGACACCGGCAACGGCGGCAAGGCGGAGGTGCTGGTCTGGGCCTAGGCGGCCGAACCGCAGGGAGGTAGCCGTCGCGCTCAGCGCCGGCGGCCGTCTCCCGACAGCGCGTGTGCGACGGCCAGCCCGAGCAGCGCCCCCGCCACCTCGGCCAGCACGAAACCCGGCGCGCTGACCGGAGCGATGCCGGCGAAGGTGTCGCTGAGCATGCGGCCGAACACCGCCGCGGGGTTGGCGAACGAGGTCGACGCGGTGAACCAGTAGGCGGCGCCGATCCAGGCGGCGACCAGCATCGGCACCTGCGCTGCCGGACCGCGCAGGATGACCAGCAGCAAGCCGGCGGTGGCGACCACCTCCGCCAGCCACTGCCCACCGCCCTCGCGCATATGCGTCGAAAGCTGCCAAAGGGGCAGATCGAACATCGCGTTCGCCAGCAGGGCGCCGCAGGCCGCACCCGCCAGCTGCGCCACCACAAATGGCAGCAGATGTGAGCGCGGCAGGGCCCCGCGCAGCGTCATCACCAGCGACACCACGGGGTTGAAGTGCGCGCCGCTGACCGGGCCGAACACCGCGATCAACGCGTACAGGCCGAACACCGTCGCCAGCGTATTTGCCAGCAAAGCGACCGCCGCGTTGCCGGCGGCCAGGGTCTCGCCCATCACGCCGGAACCGATGACGATGGCGAGCAGAAGCGCTGTACCGAGCGCCTCGGCGAATAACTGGCGGCCCAGACTCACGCCTTGCCGATCGCGTCGAGTTCCTCTCTCAACGATAGCGCGTCGAGCTTCTCCATCGGCAGGGAGATGAATAACTCGATACGACGGCGCAGCGTCAAAGCCACCTCCATGAACTTGCGCAGCGCCTCCTCGGGCGTGCTGCCCGATGCAGCCGAGGGCTCTTCCACTCCCCAATGCGCCGTCATCGGTTGGCCTGGCCAGACCGGGCAGACTTCGCCGGCGGCGTTGTCACAAACGGTAAAGACAAAGTCGAGGTGCGGCGCATCAGGCCCGGAGAACTCGTTCCAGCTCTTGCTTCGCGCGCCGGCCACAGCGATACCTTGCTTCTCCAGCACACTCAATGCATGGGGGTTGACCACGCCTTTGGGGAAGCTGCCTGCCGAATACGCCACAAAACGCCCTTGGCCCAAGTGGTTGAGCAAGCCCTCGGCGATGATTGAGCGGGCGGTGTTGCCAGTGCAGATGAAGAGGACGTTGAAGGGATTCCTGCTCATGGGGTCTCCTGAGTCTTTCGGGGTCGGGGCAGCCCCAGCTTGACCGGGGCAAGGGTTACAGAGGGGCCGCAGCAGGCAGAACCGGATGCCTCAGCCGCGGTTTCGTGGAAGACCGGAATATCGGCGAGTGTGTGGAAATGCTCCCAGGCCACACCCTGCGGGTCGACGATCCAGTGCTTGTCGCTGCGGGCGTAGCAACAGGACGTGCTGCCCTCATCGATCATGGCCATGTCGGCGGCTTCGGCAGACTGCTTGAGCGCCTCCAGCTCGGCCTCGGTGTCGGTCTGGAAGCCGAAATGATCGAGCCCGGCGCTACCGCCACGTGTGGAGATGGCGAAATTGATGCGCGGATCCTCCAGCATCCACTTGGCGTAGTCAGCCTCCAGGCGGGTGGGTTCGGCACCGAAGAGCCGCTGGTAAAAGGCAACGCTGGCGCCGAGGTCCTCGACGCGCAGGTGAACGTGGAACCGCTTCATGGCGTCTCCTCGCAACTCAGACAGACATCACTGACTTGCGCGCATGGCTGGCCGCCGCAACAGTTCTCGGTGAGGAACCCGACCAGCGACTGCATCTGGTCGAAGCGGGCGCGGTAGATCAGGTTGCGGCCTTCACGCGCCTGGCTCACCAAGCCGGCATGCAGCAACTCTTTCAAGTGAAAAGAGAGTGTCGGCGCCGGTATCGCCAAGCGCTCAGCCAGAACACCGGGGGTGAGCCCCGACGGCCCTGCAACCACCAGCTGGCGGAATGTCGCGAGCCGGTGCGGTTGAGCCAGGGCCGCCAGCGCGAGGACCGCGTGATTTGTTTTCATTGTTCCAATCTAATCAAATAGTGTTGCGGACGCGTTACACCACGCATCCGGCACCTCAGCTCAGTGCGGGCAGCAGGAAGGCAAAGGTGGCCCCGACCAGCAGCAGGACCAGCGAGCCCAGGAACAGGACACGTCCACGCCGGCGGTTGGCCGCACATGCGGCGGCCAGCGCAGGATCAGCCGGACACGGCAGCCGCGCCGCGGCCCGCTGCGCGACGCCCGCCACCAGCATCATCACCGTTGCAAAGCCGAACACCAGCGGCTTGTTCTCGGAGAGCCAGACGATGCCGGGGAACCAGCTGACCAGTCCCGCCAGCACCGAGCCAGCACCCAGCAACACCAGGATCGCCGGTATGGTGCAGCAGACCAGAGTGCTGGCCGAAGCCAGCACGCTGAGCAGGCCGACCCGGGTCGCCCCGCCATCGCTGAGCGGCGCGCTCAATGCGCGCCCCCCACCTTGAGGTCGCGCACCTCGTAGCCGGCGTCGACGATGACCTGCTTGACCTTGGCGGGGTCGAGTTGCTGGCCGGGCTTGGCGATGACCGAGACGAACTTGGACTTGAGGTCGACCTTGACCGACTGCGTCTCGGCCATGGCCTTGAGCTTCTTCTCGATGCCCTGCGCGCAGAAGGCGCAGACCATGCCGTTCACGGTAGCGGTGATGCTCTGCGCGTCTTCGGCGAAGGCGGGCGATTGCGCCAGCCCGAACAGCAAGGCCGGGGTGGCAAGGGCGGAGATGAATAGACGATGGGTGTTCATGGGGTGTCCTGTCAGAAGAAGGTGATCATGAGGTTGGCGCGCACATTGCCGCGATCGCTGATGCCGCCCTCGACGAAGAAGCGTTTGTGGATGATGCGCAGCATCGGCGTGACTTCCCAGCCCTCGTACAGCCCGACCATGCGCTTGGCGTCGACGATCAGCCAGGGTTGCGGCTCGTCGTATGCGGCCTCGTAGAAGGAGAAGCCGGCGCGGACGCTGTACTGGTCGCGGTCGACCGAACCGGCGCGGTACATGCGCGCGGTGGCTGCGGCGTAGAGCCGGGTGGTCTCGTAATCCGCCTGGATGCCGGGCGACCAGGCCATGTTGCTGCCGGCCGTGCCGCGGTCGAGTTCACCGATGCCACCGAACAACCAGACGTTGGCCTGCGCGTCGCTGAGGTTCCAGCGCTTAAGCAGGCGCACGTACTCCACTTGGGTGAGGGTCTCGCGTTGCGCGACGCCCTCGGGGCGCAACTCGCTGACGCTCGCGCCAATGGCATCGCTGCGGGTGAGGGCGTAGTTGGCCGAGAGCATGCGCCAGCTCTCGTCGTAGTCGACCATGGTCATGGCGCTGCCAACAAAGCCCATCGGCGCGGATTGCGCCGTGCCAGCGGCAAGCAGACCGACAGCCATGAGGCAAGCAGACGCGCGAGCCAAAGGGCGCTTCGTAAAACAAGGACGGAGTGGGTTCATGCCGGATCTCCAGTGATCGAGGGACGGGCGGATGCCCGGGCGGCTCGATCAGGCGATCGGTGGCGGCGTGTCCGGCGGACTTGTACGGGTGAACAGCGATGCGCTGATCGGCGGATAGGCGCGCGACGGTGCCTCAGGCGTGGCCGGCTGCGGGATAGCGTTCGGCACGAACGCCACGTTGCCGCACAGCCGCTTGCAGACGTCGCTGCAGTCTTGGGCGCCGGAATCATGGCAGGGGCTTTTTGCGGCATCGGCGTGGTGCGCTGCGTGCGCGACATCGCCATATGGCGTGACCGCAGAGGACGCGGCAGCGTGTGGCCCGGCGCTGCACGGCATGCGCGCAGCCATGCTCACCTGCCCGACAGTCGAGACCAGCAGGAAGACGGCGAGGAAGGGTGCGAGCCAGCGCTTCATCATGGTGTGAGTATGGCGGAGCGCATCAGTTCCTGGAATGACTCGCGGGAGCACAGCGCCGAGTCAGCCAGACACACCAGGAAATCACCATATACAGCGCAAGCCGGGCACCTGCAGGAGTCGGCTGTCCGCCGTAATCAGCGGCAGCCCTTCGGCGATGGCAGTCGCCGCGATCAGCCGGTCAGCCGGGTCGCCGTGGCTGAAGCGCGAGTCTTGGGCGACCGCCGCGATCCGCGGTGTGATCGGCACCACCTGCATCTGCAGGCTGGCGAGGATATCGGACACCAATTCGACGAGACCCACCTCCGGAGGCATTTGCAGCCGGCCACGCGAATGCAGCATGGCGATCTCCCACAGGCTGATATCGGCGCAAACCAGCTGGCCGACCTCTGCACCTGCGGCGAGCACGCGAACTGCCTCCGCGGACAAACGCTCAGGTTCCAACGCGCCGAACAGCAACACGTGGGTGTCACAGACTGCCCGCATCGGCCTCCCAAACGGCACCTGTGGGGCTAACCACATCGCCCAAAGTGACCTTGCCGCGAAGGGCGAGCAGCCGTTCCCGAGCCTGCGTCTGCGCAGAGACCTCCGAAGCCGGCACAAGCTTGGCAATGACACGCCCACGAACCGTCACAGCGATCTCCCCCCCCCGTTCGACCTGCTTGAGATAGTTGGGGAGATTCTGGCGAAGCTCGGTAATGCTGACATCCGCCATCTGAACACCCATTTCTGTACATTTTCAATGTACAGAAGAATAGCTGGGAAAGAAGGCTTTGAACAGCGACTCTCCGGTCGGTTTAAAAACTCTGCCCATCCGACCGATGCGCTTTTGACACAAGTCGTTTCTCATATCGACAGCCCCACCTCCGAGGCCACGACTTGACGAACGATAGCGTTATTGATGTCAAATAAGCATGGCAATCGAACGGGTCGGTCCAGGCACATGACTCACGGCGACCACTACACCTACCGAGTCACCTGGTCGGCGGAAGATGCCGAGCATGTGGGGCTCTGTGCAGAGTTCCCATCGCTGTCATGGCTGGCACCGACGCCCGAGGATGCCCTTTCAGGCATTCGCCAAATAGTGAGTGAAACCGTGAGTGACCTTTTCGCCAACGGCGAACCAATACCAGTAGCGCTAGCGGAACGGCACTTCAGTGGTCGTCTGCTCGCCCGGGTGCCAGCGTCGCCACACGGGGCACTGGCGACCGAAGCCGCCGAGCAGGGCATCAGCCTTAATCGGCTGGTCTCGGCCAAGCTGGCGGTGTAGCCGAAGCAGTGCCGATGACATCCCAAACGCTTGTCTGTGAATCGCCCCCGGCTCGTGGTGGCGCAGGCTGCGCATGACGCCACGCCGTTGCTCACTGCCGACCGCAACATGGTGTGGTATTACCCGGGGGCGTTCTAGTGAGGTCGGGCTGCTTCGCGGCCTCGCGCCATTTGCGACGAGACTGGGCGGCATTCAACCCAACCGACTCTGGAAGAAGCGCCGCGTGTCCTCGTCCTCGAAATAGACGAAGCAACCCTTGATGCCGCGAGTCAGTAGGACCCGATAGGTGTTTTTGACCAGCTCGGTGAACTGCTCGCCACTACGCTTTACCGTCGTGTCATACGACTTCTTCCGATCACCGACCCAAGTGCCGGCATCCCAGTCATATCGCAGATCTTGTCCGAAGATCACACCGACGTAGTCGAACTCGAAGCCCTGCGCGGTGTAGACACAACCCACCTGATAGACGCCCGCGGGCTCTGAGGCCCAAAAGTTTGACTTGGGGATGCCCTTGGCCAACCGACCAGCATCGGGTTTCGCATTCCATGGCATCGACCACTCGCCGATAGTCACATCGCGAACCAGCGAACCGTCTGCTGCCGGGTCTGACCACGGCCAACAGAAACCCGCGGCAAGACGGGCCGTCGCGCCCGAGTCCTGCTTCTGCCGGATCAATGCTTCAAGCTCGGATACTGAGCGACAGATGCTGAACTCGTAGGGGTCGGAGCGGCTCCAGAGGACGTTTGCGGTACGTCGGATCTCGAGCGTGTTGTCGATCCAGTTGATGAAACCGTCCGAGCCACTGCAACGGAACTGGGCATCCAGTTCAAAATCGAGGACGTCGGCACCCGCGCGCTCCGCTGCCTCGCGCAGCAACACGGAGCTCCCGACCTCGCCCGGCCGGACGATCTGACGGTCGTCGATAAAAGCAACGCAGACTCGTGCCGATGCGATCAGCTCATCCACCTGCGGAAGCCCAGACCAGTCGCTCGCTTTGGTGAAGCGGTCGCGACTCGTCTCCCGGATGCGGTGCGCTTCGTCGAGTATGAGCGCATCGAACTGGTTGGGCGGGATGTCGCCGCGCTTATTGATGTTGAAGTAGCCGAACTGAGCTGCAGCCTTGCTGCCCACAAGTTTGCGCATGTTCTCGGTGAACGCCTTGGAGCCGGTCAGGTGCATCACGTTGCGACCCTCGCCGGACAAGCGCCCGAGCAGATGAAGAGCGATGACCGATTTACCGGTGCCTGGCCCGCCGTGCACGAGGACCAGCGTCTTGCGCGATCCGGTGGCCGCAGAGGCTGCGCGCACCTCGGCGAGAACCCGATTGAAGACAACGTACTGCGTGTCTAGCAGTACGTAGGCTTGCTGGTCGTTCACCACTTCCGCTGTGTGCTCCAGCAGTTTCCGACTCGGTGCGTGGCGACTCGCGAGGACGTCGCCAAGTACTTTCTCGCCGCGCCCACCGCCCAGGTACATCCGCAAGAAAGCTTGCAACTCCACCTGCCGGTCCCCGGTAAAGACCGGGTGACGTTCGACCAGAGCGCGATGGCGCTCAGCGAAGATCTCGTTGCCGAAATCAAAATTGAGGTTGTGCAGAAAGGCGCATGAACGCAGGCCGATGCCGTCCTCAGCGAACGCGGTATGCATGTCGCGCAAGTACTCCTCGTACTGGCCGACTTGGCGGGAAGGATGAAGTACGTCGCGTTTGCGGCCACCGACCCAGGTAGTCACGCAGTCGTCTGCACAAGAGGGCTCAACGTCCGACCACTGCTTGAGTTCGACGATCACCGCGTTGCGATCTTCCTCAGTTGAATGGCCGGTCACCATGCAGTCGAGGCGGCGACTAGAGAGGGGCAACTGGTACTCAAGAAGGATGCCGTGGTCGTCAAAACCGCCCCGCTCCAGCGTGTACGCCATTCTGAAAAGGGAGTTCTGCCAGGAGGTCACCTCCTGCTGTGCCGGTTTGTAGTGATAAGCCTCGAAGAAAGCATCCTCGAGCCGCCGGGCAATGGCGTTGCGCGTCGCCTGCTCGACGAAATCCCGTGAATGGCCTGCGTAGAGCTGCATGGCAAAACATGCTTTCAGTATCGGTAAGCGTGATGGTAGCGGGTCACGAGCGGTGCGTCGCCCATCAACCGACGCCGTCATTTGACTGATGCGGATTTTGCCGGCGTTGCGGCACAGTCGTCGCCAAGGACTGCCGCGGCAAAACTAACGGAATCCGTTACCATGCTAATGGAAAAGAGCCGCGCTCACTACCCTCTGGAGACCGTTCTAAAAAAGGTCGAAGAAGTTGGCGTTGCGGCGTTTACCCGAACAGCACTCGACAACGCCCGGCACATGGGTCTGGACGGTGCTGATACGGTCTTGGTGGTGATTGGGCTTACCCGAACAGATTTCTACAAGAGCATGACAACCCACGGCGACCACTCGGTCTGGCAAGACGTTTATCACCGGCAGTTGGACGATGAACGCTGGGTCTACATCAAGCTGACATTGCGAGAAGGTGCGGTGGTCATCCAGTTCAAGGAGAGGTGACATGAGTGCAAAGCGCAACTGCCTGCGCTGTGACCATGGCCACGCGCTCGTCCACGGGCCGCGCGATCTGGTCTTCAGTTACCGGGACCACAAGACGATCGTCCCCGCCGTCGCCGGATGGCACTGCCCGAACTGCGGAGAGTGTGAGTTTGACCCAGGCGAGGCCGCGCGTTACTCCGAGGCCATCGATGCTTTCAGCGCCGGGGTCGACCGCGAGATCGCAGCGACCGTCCGGACGATCCGCAAGCGGCTCGGGCTCAAACAGGCGGAAGCGGGGCGGTTGTTCGGCGGCGGTGTCAACGCGTTCTCCGAATACGAACGCGGCAAGACTCACCCGCACCGTTCGACGCTGCTGCTACTGCGCCTGCTGGACCAGCACCCGGAATTGCTCCGCGAACTGGTCAACTGAGGCTGCCGGGCCTCACCCCCTCCACCGAAACGCGCAATACCCCGGCCGCGGCCCCACCTGCGGGTGCTTGCGGCAGGTATCCGGCCGCTGCTCGTAGACGGTGCAGCGGCGCGTCTGCCGGTCTAGGAACACACATTCGCCGCCCGACTGCCGCGCCAGCGTGAACAGCCCGGTCGCCGGCGAGTGGCGCTCGACCACGCCGGCCTTCTGCAGGCGCTTGAGCCAGGGCTTCATCGGGGTCTCGGCCTCGAAGGCGTCGAGCACGCCGAGGCGCACCAGGTCGGGCACCTTGACCTCGACCGGCATGGTGCAGCACGTGGCCATGCAGGACTCGCACAGGCCGTTGCGGTACTTGGCCCAAGTAGAGAGACGCTCGAGGTCGGCGTCAGGGGGCAGCAGTGGTCGGCCTGTCATTAGCCAGGCCCCCGGACATCCCACCATCCCGGCCGGCGGCTTTGGTGCGAGAGCGCGAGAACCTCCACAAATGGCTCAGCAACTCGATAGACGAGAGAGAACGGGAAACGCTTGAGGGCGATGGCGCGGCAACCGGAGCACCCTGATCGAGATACCAATCTACGGCCGCCTCCAGATCCGTCGAAGCCGCAGCCGAGAACCTAACCCGCACGGGCGGCTACCGCCGCGGCGATCTTTTGCTCGATGCGAGCCAGCACGTCGTCTGCGTCGACCCAATCTGCGCGGCCAGCGTCGGCGTCAACCACGCGACGGGCAATCTCCGCCGCCCACGCATCGGCAACAGCCTCCGGCGATTCGGTGTTGCCGGGCTCAAAGCTCTCAACCAACGTTCCGATCAGTCGATCGCGTTCCTCAGGAGAGAGGTCGAGTGCCTTGGCCTGAATGTCCCGGAACCTGTCACCCATGACTGCCTCGCATGAATCTGGAGTGGCCCAATCTAAACCATGCCCGTAGCGGAGTCATCCGCCAAAAGGCCTAGAGCCCGCCGCTGCGGTCGATCGCCCCGCTCGCGACCTTCGCCTGCAGCCGGTTCCACCACAGCGGTGCCAGCAGTTGCGCCAGATAGGTGCGCGGCATGTATTCCTTGATACCGATGTCGGCCGACGCGCGGTAGTCAGCGTCATACCAGGTGCCGAACAGGCGGTCCCACAACAGCAGGTTCTCGCCGTAGTTCTTGTCGCCCTCGTACAGGCGCTTGCTGTGGTGCCAGCGGTGCATGGCCGGCGTGTTGAACCAGCGGTGCAGCCAGCGCGTGCGCATGTCCACGTTGCAATGCGTCAGCAGCCCCACGAACGCGGTGATCGCGCTGACCCAGGTGAAGACCACCTCCGGCGCTCCGATGGCGAACATCAGCGGCAAGCCGAAGCACATGGCGCGCAGGGTGTCGCCCACGTGAAAGCGCCCGGTGTTGAAGAACCACAGCCGCCGCACCGAGTGATGGATGGCGTGGAAGCGCCAGATCGGTTTGAACTCGTGACCCAGTCGGTGGCTCCAGTAGAAGCCGAACTCGCTGATGACGAGGCCAAGCACCACCTGCAGCGGCAGCGGCAACTGGTGCGGCCACAGCCCCTCGCCCACGCGCAGCGCATCGAAGATGCCCAGCGCACCGGCCGCTAGCGTGAACCAATACACGAACGTCTTGGTAATGAAGGTGTGGAGGAAGTCCGGCCACATCTGGCCGTCGTTCTTCAACCATTCGCGCTCCCACGGCATGACGCGCTCGAGCACGAACAGGCTCAGCGCCAGGCACACATAGGTGATGACGAAGACCAGGGGGCCGTGCCCGGCCTGCATGCCGAGCGCGGTGGAGAGGATGCACAGGCCGAGGACGCCGGGCCAGAGGATGCCCGCGAGCGCGCGATAGGCCAGCGGTTCGGAACCGGCCGCGACCTCAGCGCCGGAAGTCGCCACCGACATCACCCCCTCAGTCACGGCTGGCCCCGGCCGCGTTCAGTCGCTCGAGATAGGTCGTCCACAGGTCGTCTTCATGGCGGCCCATGTCGTAGAGCAGGTCCCACGAGAAGATGCCGGTGTCGTGCCCATCGCTGAAGGTCGGGCGGATGGCGTAGTGGCCGACCGCCTCGACGCCGGTGATCTCGACGTTGCGCTTGCCCACTTGCAGCGTCTCCTGACCCGGGCCGTGGCCGCGCACCTCGGCCGAGGGCGAGTAGACGCGCAGCAGCTCGGCGGGCAGCCGGAAGCGCTCGCCGCTCTCGAAGGCCAGCTCGAGCACGCGCGAAGCCTTGTGCAGCGTGATCTCGGTGGGGATCGGGGTGTCGCGGGTGAGGCCGGCCATGGGCTTAGAGCAGATCCGCGACAGCCGCGCGCTCTTCTTCCAGTTCCTTCAGGGTGACGCCGACGCGCTCCTTGCTGAACGCGTCCATCTCCAGGCCCTGGACGATGCTGTACTTGCCGCCCACGGTGGTGCAGGGGTAGCCGAACACCACGCCCTCGGGGATGCCGTAGCTGCCGTCGGAGGGTACGCCCATGGTCACCCACTCGCCGTTGCTGCCGAGCACCCAGTCGCGCACGTGGTCGATCGCCGCCGAGGCCGCCGAGGCCGCCGACGACAGGCCGCGCGCCTCGATGATGGCGGCGCCACGCTTGCCCACGGTGGGCAGGAACACGTCACGGTTCCAGGCGTCGTCGTTGACCAGACCCTTGACCGCGTCGCCGTTGGAGGTGGCGAAGCGGTAATCGGCGTACATGGTCGGCGAGTGGTTACCCCACACCGTCATGTGCTTGAACGATGTCACCGCGCGGCCGGTCCTGGCCGCCAGCTGCGACAGCGCGCGGTTGTGGTCCAGACGCAGCATGGCGGTGAAGTTGGCCGGGTTGACGCGGCCGTACTTCTGCGCCGTCTTCATGGCGATGTAGGCGTTGGTGTTGCAGGGGTTGCCGACCACCAGCACCTTGCAGTCCGGCTTCGCGTGCTGGCCGATGGCCGCACCCTGCACAGTGAAGATCTTGGCGTTGCCGGCCAGCAGGTCCTTGCGCTCCTCACCCGGGCCGCGCGGCTTGGCGCCGACCAGCATGGCGATGTCGGTGTCCTTGAACGCCACATTGGGGTCGTCGCTCTGCGTCATGCCGGCCAGCAGCGGGAATGCGCAGTCGTCCAGTTCCATCATCACGCCCGAGACCTTCTTCTGGAAGTCGGGCAGGTCGAGCAGCTGCAGGATGACCGGCTGATCCTTGCCGAGCATCTCGCCGGAGGCGATGCGGAACAGCAGGCTGTAGCCGATCTGACCGGCGGCGCCGGTGACGGTGACACGGACGGGGGCTTTGGACATGGTGACTCCCTGGGTGACTCGGTCGGAGGAGACCGGAGTTTACTGCACTGCAGCAAAAAGCGTTATCGGCAAGCAGCCGTGAAAGCTTTCAGGACAACGCTGCAAGTACCGCATCACGGATGTCATTAAGGGCGCCCAAACCGTTGACCCGCACATAGGCCGGCGCGCCGGGCTCGCCGCGCTGGGCCCAGCCGCTGTAGAAGTCGACCAGCGGGCGCGTCTGCGAGTGGTAGACCTCGAGGCGCTTCTTCACCGTCTCCTCACGGTCGTCGTCGCGCTGCACCAGCGGCTCGCCGGTGGCGTCGTCCGTCATCTCCACCTTGGGCGGGTTGAAGACGACGTGATAGGTGCGGCCAGAGCCCAGGTGCACGCGGCGGCCCGACATGCGCTTGATGATCTCGGCGTCCGGCACGTCGATCTCGACCACGCGGTCGATCGGCACACCAGCCTCGCGCATCGCCTCGGCCTGCGGGATGGTGCGCGGGAAGCCGTCGAACAGGAAACCGTTGGCGCAGTCTGGCTGCGCGATGCGGTCCTTGACCAGGCCGATGATCAGGCTGTCCGGCACCAGACCACCCGAATCCATATGCGCCTTGGCCTCCAGACCCAGCGGCGTGCCGGCCTTGACCGCGGCACGCAGCATGTCGCCGGTGGAGATCTGCGGGATGCCGAAGCGCTCGGTGATGAACGCGGCCTGGGTGCCTTTGCCGGCGCCGGGGGCGCCGAGGAGGATGACTCGCATGAGGGTGTCCGTGAGTTGGTTTGCGGCGGGGCAGCAGCCGTTGGGCGGACGCTGCTAAGTGGAATTGGATCTGGCAAGCAGGGCGCGGACCCGCGCCAGGTCGGTCTCGGTGTCGACACCGGCCACCGGCGCCTGACCGACTACATGGACCGAGATTCTAAAACCCCATCCGAGGGCCCGCAATTGCTCAAGGCACTCGAAACGCTCCAGCGCGGTCATGGCCAGCCCGCCGTGCTGGCGCAGGTAGCGAACGGTGTAGGCATAGATGCCGATGTGCCGCAGGGCCGGCAGGCCCTCGGGCAGGCGGCTGCGGTCGCGCGCAAAGTCGTCGCGCGGCCAGGGGATCGGCGCCCGCGAGAAGGCCAGCGCGTGGCCACGCTCGTCGCACACCACCTTGACCACGTTGGGGTCCATGAACTGCGCGACCTCGTGCAGTGGGTGCGCGGCGGTAGCGATGTCGGCTTCGCCCGCGTCCAAGCGGGCGGCTACCGCTGCGATCAGAGCGGGGTCGATGAGCGGCTCGTCGCCCTGCACGTTGACCACCACGGTGTCGTCCGGCCAGGCACGTCGCAACGCAACCTGCGCGATGCGGTCGGTGCCGCTGGGGTGTTCGGGGTCGGTCATCTCGACGGCGATGCCGTGCGCCGCGACCGCCTGCTGGATGCGCGTGTCGTCGGTGGCCACCACCACCTCTGCGGCGCCGCTCTCCAACGCACGCCGCGCGACGTGCACCACCATGGGCAGTCCACCGATGTCGGCCAGCGGCTTGCCGGGCAAGCGGCTGGAGGCGTAGCGGGCGGGGATGACGGCCTTGAACGCCGTCGCGGCCGGCATCGTTCGCCCTACTCGTCGGCCTCGAGCGGCCGCGCCTCGGACTCGAGCATCACCGGGATGCCGTCGCGCACCGGGTAGGCCAGACGACAGGCCGGGCAGACGTATTCCCGACGCTGCCGGTCCAGGCGGAGTCCGCTCTTGCAGGCGGGACAGACGAGGATGTCGACGAGGGGCGTACTCATGAGCGTCTCGGTGAGGTATCGGACGATGCGCCACGGGGGCTGTGGCGCAAGCCGCGCTCGACCGCATCCACGGCGCTGGCAGGGATCACCGCATCGAGCGGCACCATCCACCAGTCCGCTGCGGCGAACGCTTCGCACTTTACCGCATCCTTCTGCGTCATCAGCACGCAGCGATCGCGCAGGTGCTGAAGGTCCTCGGCGCGGAAGGCATGGTGGTCCGGCCACGCTGCCGGGGTGGCGCGGATGCCGGCCGCGCCAAGCATGCCGAAGAAGCGTTCGGGTGCCGCGATGCCGGCCACCGCAACCGTATCCTGCCCGGCGAAACCTGCCAGCGGACGCGTCTCGCCGGGGCGCGCCAGCGAACACGCGGTGCCCGAGAGCGCCAGACCGACGCGCACCGGCACCGCGGCGGCGGCGGGCGGACAAGCGGGCACCTCACCCTCGCCGCAGACCCACAGCTGGTCGACCCGCGACAGGCGCAAAAGCGGCTCGCGCAGTGGCCCGGCCGGCAGCAGGCGGCGGTTGCCGAAGCCGCGACGGGCGTCGACCACCACGATCTCGACGTCGCGCGGCAGGCTGGCGTGCTGCAAGCCGTCGTCGCTGATCAGCACGTCCACCTGCGGACAGGCGCCGAGCAGATCGCGCGCAGCGGCCAGGCGGTCACGACCGACCCACACCGGCATGCCGGTGCGGCGGGCGATCAGGACTGGTTCGTCACCGACCTCTGCCGGCGCGCTGGAGGCGGTGACGGGCGTGATGCGGCCGCGCCCGCCGTAGCCGCGGCTGACGATGCCGGGGTGCCAGCCACGCGCGGCCAGCGCCTGTGCCAGCGCGATGACGCATGGGGTCTTGCCGCTGCCGCCGGCAGTGAGATTGCCGACCACCACCAGCGGCGCGCGCAGGCTGGCTGCCGATGTAGAGAGGGGACGGACGCTGCCGTTGGCCATCCGGCGCAGCCAGAGGATGCCGGCGTAGAGCCACGACAGCGGACGCAGCAGCCACTGCGCAGCGCCGCCGCCAGCCCATTCGCGGAGGAGAGAGGTCTCGAGCCTGGAGCGCCAGCCGGCCACCGGCCTAGCCGCGCGCCTGCGTGGCGAAGGTGATGCGCACGAAACCCGCCTGACGCGCGGCTTCCATGATGTTGATCACGCTCTGGTGGGTAGCCTTGGCGTCGGCACGGATGACGATCACCGGGTCCTTGTCGGCGCCGGCGGCCGCGCGCATGGCCTTCGCCAAGGCCTCGGCGTCGTGAGCGTCGATCGGTTGCCGGTTGAGGAAGTAGTCGCCGCGTTCATTGACGGCGAGGTCGAGCTCGACGGGCTTCTGCTGGACCGCCTCGGCACTCGCCTTGGGCAGGGTGATCTTCAGCTCGGCGAACTTGCTGTAGGTGGTACTGACCGCCAGGAAGATGACGATGACCAGCAGCACGTCGATGAGCGGGATCAGGTTGATCTCCGGCTCCTCGTTGCGCAGCCCGCGGTGGAAGTCCATGCGTCAGCGGCCCTTGTTGATGGCGTCGACCAGATGGATGGCCTGCTGCTCCATGTCCACCAGATAGGCATCGATCTGCGCCCGGAAGTGCCGGTAGAAGACCATGCTGGGGATGGCGACGATCAGACCGAAGGCCGTGTTGTACAGCGCCACCGAGATGCCGTGCGCCAGCAGCGCCGGGTCGGCGCCGCTGGTGGGCGACTGCGCGGCGAAGATCTCGATCATGCCGACCACCGTGCCGAACAGGCCCAGATAGGGCGACATCGAGGCGATCGACCCGAGCGTGGTGAGGTAGCGGGAAAGATCGTGCGCCACGGCGCGGCCGGTCTCTTCGACCGCCTGCTTCATGTCCTCGGGCGAGCCGTTGCGGTTGCGGATGCCGGCGCCGAGCACGCGGCCAAGCGGCGAGCCCTCGAGCGCGTCAAGGCCCTCTCCAGCGCGTCCGCAGGCGATCGCCTGCTCCAGCACACCTGCGGGCGCCACCACGTTGGCACGCAGCGAGAACAGCCGCTCCAGGATGATCGCCAGCGCAATCACGGATGCCACGATCATCGGCCAGATCGGCCAACCAGCGGCCGTCACCATATCAAGCACGGAGTCACCTCCCCAATTGCGTCAGGTCGCGACTTTAGCCTGCCGGGCGCGGCAGCGGCAAGCCGGCACGAGCGCCGAGCACAGTGCCGAGCAGAGAAAAGCGAGGGGGCGCTCACGTGGGGCACGGCATAAGTCTGCGATTCGGCCATCGACTGAATGACTTAGCCCATTTACCTGATGAATGGCGCAGCTATCTGAGGCAATGACCCACTCGCACAGGGGATTTAAAAACGCTCCACAGATTCTGTGGATAACTCTGTGCACAGACCTCCTTTCGGAGCCCTGGAGGCCGCGTAAACTCGTGCTAAAAGCTGGACTGCACCCGATTCGCGCCTGAAATTTAATGCTTACTTATCATGGCCTTATCTGGTCAAGCGGCTTTACATAAAAAAATTCACCGGGGTCGTTGACAAACATATGACAGATGTGGAGGAGGCGCATCCGGCCGGACTGCCGGACACCGGTTTACCGCTGAGTGTGAGCGCCCTGAACCGGCTGGCGCGCGGCCGCCTGGAGGCGACCATTCCGCTGCTGTGGGTCACCGGCGAGGTCAGCAACCTCGTCCGCGCTGCGTCAGGCCACCAGTATTTCTCGCTGAAGGACGCCCAGAGTGCGGTGCGCTGCGTACTGTTCCGCGGTCGCGCCGGCGGCAGTGAGGTGGCGCTGGCGAACGGCCAGCAGGTGGACGTGCGCGCCAGCGCAACGCTGTATGAGCCGCGCGGGGAGTTCCAGCTGCAGGTGGACAGCGTGCGCCTGGCCGGACTCGGCGCCCGTTTTGCTGCGCTCGAGGCGCTGCGCCGCCAGCTTCTGGCCGAGGGCGCACTGGACAGCGAGCGCAAGCGACCGCTGCCGACCATGCCGCGCGCGGTCGGCATCGTCACCTCGCCCTCCGGCGCCGCCATCCGCGACCTGCTGCGCATCCTCGGCGAGCGCATGCCGGGGCTGCGGGTGATCCTCTACCCGGCGCTGGTGCAGGGCGAAGCGGCACCCGAGTCGATCGCGCAGGCGATAGCCACGGCCAGTCGGCGCGACGAGGTCGATGTGCTCATCGTCGGGCGCGGTGGTGGCAGCATCGAGGACCTGTGGGCCTTCAACACCGAACGCGTGGCGCGCGCCATCCTCGCGAGCGGCATGCCGGTGGTGAGCGCGGTCGGCCACGAGACCGACACCCTGCTCTCCGACCTGGTGGCCGACCTGCGCGCGCCCACCCCCACCGCCGCCGCGGCGCTGGTCTGCCCCGACCGCCGGCAGTCGATCGCCCGGCTGGAACAGATGTGGCGCAGGCTGCAACGCGAGATGAACCGGCGCGACGAGACCCTGACCCAGGGCCTCGACAACCTCGCCGCGCGGCTGCTTTCGCCGGCGCAGCGCATCGAGCTGCAGCTGCAGCGGCTGGCGCACCTGCGATCGCGACTTGGCCGACGCTGGCTCGACGACGCTGCAGCCCGGATGGAACGGGCGGGGGCCGCTCTGACCATGCTCTCGCCCGAGCGCGTGTTGGAGCGCGGCTACGTCTGGGTGAGCGATGCCGGCGGCCAGCTGGTGCGTCGGGCCGGCGACCTGGCAACAGGCGACGCGGTCGACCTGCACTTCGCCGACGGCACCCTGCCGGTACAGGTCAGCGGATCCAGACGCTCCGGGGCGACGTGAACTCCCGCAGCCCGTGGTAGGACAGCTCGCGGCCATAGCCAGACGCCTTGACACCGCCGAACGGCAGCCGCGGGTCCGAACGCTCGGTGGCGTTGATGGCCACCATGCCCACCGGCATGAAGCGCGCCAGCCGGGAGGCGCGCTCGACATCGGCAGTCCAAAGGCTGGCGCCCAGCCCAAAGCGACTGTTGGCCGCCAGCTCCAGCGCGTGCGACTCGCTCACCGCACGCACCAGACAGGCGACCGGGCCGAACAACTCGTCGTCGAAGGCGGGCATGCCCGGAAGCACATGGTCGAGCAGAGTCGGCGCGTAAAAGGCGCCAGCGCCGGGCAGGGGCTCGCCACCGGCGAGGCAGATGGCGCCGGCCGCCAAAGAGGCACGAACCTGACCGTGCAGGAGAGCGCGTGCCTCGCGGTTGGCCATCGGCCCCAGCGTGGCGTCTACAGCACGAGGGTCGCCGGTGCGCAGGGCGGCGACCGCCTTCGCCATGCCGGCGGCAAAGGCATCCGCCACCTCGGGCACCACGATCAGGCGCTTGGGCGCGATGCAGGACTGTCCGCAGTTGAGGAACCGGGCACTGGTGGCCGCTGCCACGGCGGCCTCGACATCGGCGTCGGCAAACACCACCAGCGGGTTTGAGCCGCCGAGCTCGAGCACCGAGCGCTTGAGGTGCTTGCCGGCCAGCTCTGCCACGGCGCGGCCGGCCCGCTCGGAGCCGGTCAGCGAGACCACCGCAACCGCCGGATGCGCGATGACCGGCTCGAGGTTGCGCACCTCGGCCAGGATCACCCGCAGCAGGTCCGGGGTGAAGCCAGCATCGGCGACCAGCGACTCCAGCATCAGTGCAGTCGCCGGCGTCGACGGCGCCGGCTTGACCAGTACACCGTTGCCAGCCACCAGTGCTGGCACCGCGCAGCGCAGGATCTGCCACAGCGGGAAGTTCCACGGCATCACCGCCAGCACCACGCCCGCCGGCGGGTACTCGACGTAGCTCTCGCCAGCTTCGGTGATGAAGCGCTCCGGCTCGAGAAAGGCCTGGCCGTGGACCGCGTAGAAGTCGCAGACCAGCGCGCACTTCTCGACCTCGCCGAGGGCCTCGATGGTGCGTTTGCCCATCTCGTCGGTCATGGTCGAGGCCAGCACCTGACGCTGCTCGCGCAGCAGGGCCGCCAGCCGCATCAGGCAAGCGGAACGTTCCGACGGCGCGGTCGCGGCCCAGCGCACCTGCGCCGCAGACACACGGTCTACGATGCGGTTGATGCGGGTCGATGTATGGCTGCGAAACGACTGTATGATCGCCCCGCTGCTGGGATCCCGGCTGGTGAACATGCTTGCGAACCGACAATGGTGAGATTCACTCTAGCAGCCCTCCGCGCACTACCACTGCTCGCCGCACTCGGTGCCGGCGATGTGCTGGCCGATCGCGCCGCCGACAACGCCTTCACGTCCGCACGTGAGGCGTTCAGGCAGGGTCGCGCCGATCTGCTGGACAAACACGCCACCAGGCTGTCGGGGCACCCTCTGGAGCCCTACGCCGACTACTGGCGACTGCGCATGCGCATCGAGAACGTCGAGCCCGCTGCATTGGATGCCTTCGTGCGCCGGATGGACGGCCAGTATCTGGGCGACCGCATGCGCCACGACTGGACGCGTCTGCTGGCCAAGCGCAGCGACTGGCCGGGCGTGATCGGCGCGGCGCGCGCCATCCGCCAGCCTGACCCCGACGTGCCCTGCCTGGTGGCGCAGGCCCAGCTGGCGCTGGGTGACCTCGCCGGCCTGGGTGACACGCGAACGCTGTGGTCATCCGGCAGCACCCTGAACGATGCCTGTGAGGCGCTGTTCGACCAGCTGCGCGAGCGCGGACTGGTGGATGCCGGCGCGCTGCACCGCCGGCGCCTGCTGGCACTGGACAGCGGCGACGCGCGCCTGCTGTCGCGCCTGGGCGGCGACGACTGGGTGGTGGACGCCGGCCGCATCCATCGCGCCAACGAAAAGCCGGACGGGCTGCTGGACGGTCTGCGCCCGGGCGCCAAACCCGACGCCGCGGTGCTGGTGGCGATCCTGCGCAAGGCGCGCCTGGAGCCTCTGCCGGCCTGGGATGCGCTGCAGGCGGTGCGCGGCCACCTGAGCACCGGCGACCAGCGCTGGCTCACCGGAAGGCTGGCGTTCTACGCGGCACGCCAGCACCTGCCGCAGTCGGCGGCCTGGTTCGCGCAGGCCGACCCCGCGCTGTTGGCCGACGAGGACTGGGCCTGGCAGACCCGCCTCGCACTGCGGCGCGGCGACTGGCCAGCGGTGCTCCAGCACATCGAGCGGATGAGCCGCGACGCGCAGAACGAACCGGCCTGGCGCTTCTGGCGCGCGCGGGCGCTGCAGGCCAGTGCCCGCGAGGGCGAGGCCACGCCAGTGCTGATCGGCCTTTCGGGCGAGCCGAGCTTCTACGGCTTGCTCGCCAGCGAGGCGCTGGGGCCATCGATGAGCGAGCCGCAGCGCGACCACACGCCGACCGCGGCGGACATGCGCGCCATGGCCGAACGGCCCGGCTTTGCGCGGGGGCTCGCGCTGCACCGTCTCGGCTTCGACTTCGAGGCCACGCGCGAGTGGTCATGGGGCATCGCCGAACTGAGCGACGAGCAGATGATCGCCGGTGCGGAGCTGGCGCGCCGCGAGGGTTGGTTCGAGCGCTCGATCTGGACCGCCGAGCGCACCCGGCGCACGCACAACTACGCGCTGCGCTACCCCACCCCGTTCGCCGAGCAGATCCGCGGCCGCGCCAGCCACCACACCGTGGACCCAGCCCTGCTGTACGGGCTGATCCGCCAGGAGAGCCGCTTCAACCCGTCCGCCACCTCGCCGGCCGGCGCGCGCGGCCTGATGCAGGTGATGCCGGCCACCGCCAGCTGGCTGGCCAAGAAGCTCGGCATGAACAAACCGGGGGACAAGGCACTGGGTGATCCGGCGACCAATGTGCAGCTTGGCTCGGCCTATGTGCGACACCTGCTCGACACGCTCGAGCAGAGCCCGGTGCTGGTGGCGGCGGGCTACAACGCCGGCCCCCGTCGCGCACAACGCTGGCGCGACCAGCGGCCGCTGGAGGGCGCGGTCTACGCCGAATCCATCCCGATCGGCGAGACCCGCGACTACGTCAAGAAGGTGCTCGCCAACGCCACCGTCTACGGCCGCCAGTTGGGCGGCACCGCGTTGTCGCTGCGGGACCGGCTTGGTATCATCCCGGCGCGTGCAAGCGCTGCCGAGTGGCAGCCTATCCTGAGCGATAACAAAGACTTGCGAGAACCCTGAGCCGGCGGCGCCGGCGGAGAAACAGCGCGATGACGACCCGCACGAAAAACATCCAGACCGTCTGCGTGATCGGTGGCGGCGGCTTCGTTGGCCACTACCTGTGCAGCCAGCTGGCCGCAGCCGGCTACCGCCTGCGGGTGCCCACCCGCCACCGCGAGCGGGTCAAGCAGGGCCTGCTCGAGCTGCCGGCGGCCGAAGTCTTCGACTGCAACGTGATGACCGAGGCGGGACTGGCCGCAGCGGTGCACGGCTGCGACGCCGTCATCAACCTGGTCGGCATCCTCCACGAGCGCCGGCGCGGTGACTTCGACCGCGTGCACGGCGAATTCCCTGGCAAGGTGGTCGAGGCATGCCGGCGCAACGGCATCCACCGCTACCTGCACATGAGCGCACTCGGCGCCGCCCCCGACGCGCCCAGCCGCTACCTGCGCAGCCGTGCGGCGGGCGAAGCGGCGGCGCGCAAGGCGGCCGGCAACGAGGTGGCGATGACGGTGTTCCGGCCCTCGGTGATCTTCGGCGTCGGTGACAGCTTCCTCACGCTTTTTGCCGGACTGGCCGCGCTGCCGCTGGTGCCGCTGGCCGGGGCCGACGTCGAATTCCAGCCGGTCTGGGTCGAGGACGTGGCGCGCGCCATGGCGGCGAGCCTGGAGAACGCGGAGACCTTCGGCCAGACCTACGAGCTGGGCGGCCCGCAGGTGTTCCGCCTGCGTGACCTGGTGCGCAAGTCGGCACAGGCTGCCGGCCACGACCCGGCCATCGTCGGCCTGCCCGGGCCCGTCGCCTACCTGCAGGCGCTGGTCTTCGAGCACCTGCCGGGCCCGATCATGACGCGCGACAACCTCGCCTCGATGCAGGTAGCGAACGTCGCCCGCGGCAGCTGGCCGGAAGTGTTCGCGCCCGGCCCGCAGGGCCTCGACGCGGTGCTGCCGACCATGTTCGGCAACCGCGACCCGATGGACCGTTACCGCCGGCGCGCCGCGAGGTGAAGGTCTACGAGGTCGGCGGCGCGGTGCGCGATGCGCTGCTCGGCCGACCCGTGCAGGACCGCGACTGGGTGGTGGTAGGCGCCACCGTGCAGCAGATGCTCGACGCCGGCTACCAGCAGGTCGGGCGGGACTTCCCGGTTTTCCTGCACCCGGACACCCACGAGGAATATGCGCTGGCGCGCACCGAGCGCAAGTCTGGGCATGGCTACCGCGGGTTCGTGGTGCACGCCGAGCCCGACGTCACGCTGGAACAGGACCTGGTGCGGCGTGACCTGACCATCAACGCGATGGCGCGGGCGGCCGACGGCACCCTGGTCGACCCTTGCGGCGGCCAGGCAGACCTGCGCGCCGGGCTGCTGCGCCACATCGGGCCCGCCTTCGTCGAGGACCCGCTGCGCGTGCTCAGGCTGGCGCGCTTTGCGGCGCGTTTCGATTTCGGCGTGGCGCCGGAGACGCTCGCGCTGGCCCGACAGATGGCCAGCGATGGCGAACTCGCGCACCTCGTGGCGGAACGTGTCTGGCAAGAGACGGCGCGGGCGCTTGCCGAGCCCCTGCCGCACCGCTACTGGACCGTACTGCGCGACTGCGACGCGCTGGCGGTGGTGTTCCCCGAGCTGGCGGCGCTGGATGCCACGACCTTCAACACGCTCTGCCAAAGGCTGGCCACCGCCGCCGGGCAACCGGTGCCGGTGGTGGGTGCTCTGCTGGCGCTGGCGTTGCGCGACGACGCGGCCTGGGGCGCGCTGTGTGCACGGCTGCGGGTGCCGCAGGACGTGGCGCGTGCCGGCGAGGATGCGCTACGCAGCCGCGCGCTTGGCACCGACAGCGCCGAGGGTCTGCTGCGTACGCTGGAGGTGGTCGACGCGCTGCGTCAGCCGCACCGGCTGGAGTGCCTGATCGCCGTGCGCGCTGCTGCCGGCGAGGGAGATGCTGCGAGCGCCGGGCGGCTGCGTGATGCATTGAGGGCAGCGTCTGGCGTGGATGCCGGCGGCATCGCCAAGGCCTGCGCCGACAAGGCGCAGATCGCGGGCGCTGTCAGGGCGGCGCGGCTGGCGGCCATCGCGGGGCGGCTCTAGGCAGCCCCCCGGCAAAGGTCAGCCGCCGAACAGCCGCGCCAACTCCGCACCCGGGCTGGGTGCGCGCATGAACGCCTCACCGACCAAGAAGCTGTTCACGCCCTTGCCGCGCATCAGCGCGACGTCGTCAGGCCCGAGGATGCCGCTCTCGGTGATGACCAGACGTTCGTCAGGGATGCGGCTGAGCAGGTCGAGCGTGGTCTGCAGGCTGACCTCGAAGGTGCGCAGGTTGCGGTTGTTGATGCCGACCAGCGGCGAGCGCATCTGCAGGGCGATGTCGAGTTCGGCGGCATCGTGCACCTCGATCAGCACCGCCATGCCAAGGTCCATCGCCAGAGCCTCGAGCCGCTGCAGCGCGCCCAGGTCGAAACTGTCGGTCGTGGTGCCGGCAGCAGCGTTGCGGGCGAACGCAGCGACGATCAGCAGGATGCAGTCGGCGCCCATGGCGCGTGCCTCGAGCACCTGCGCCGGGTCGACGATGAAGTCTTTGCGCAGCACCGGGATGCTGCAGGCACCACGCGCGGCCTCCAGATAGGCGCGGCAGCCCTGGAAGTAGTCGACGTCGGTCAGCACCGACAGACAGGCCGCGCCATGCGCGGCGTAGTCGGCAGCGATAGCGGCCGGGTCGAAGGGGTCGCGCAGCACGCCCTTGCTCGGGCTTGCCTTCTTCACCTCGGCAATGACGGCAGCCTGCCCGGCGGCCACCTTGCCGCGCAGCGCGCCGACGAAGTCACGCACCGGGCCGCCCGCCGCGGCTGCAACACGCAGGGCCGCCAAGTCGGTGCGGCCGAGCAGGTCGGCGACCTCGCGGCGTTTGGTGGCGAGGATCCGGTCGAGGATGTCGCTGCTCATGTCGGTTACGGGCTCCGGGTGGGGTGTAGGGGCAGATCGGGGGCACCGCGCGTGGCGCGGCTGGTTGTCGGTTGGCCGGGGTCAGCTGGCCGGCACCAGCGCGTAGTCGGCGAGCAGGCCGGCAAACACGGCGGCACCGTACCAGACGTTGTGGCGGAAGGCACGGAAGCAGGCCGCAGGGTCGCGGCCGGCGATCAGGCGCACGTGGTGCAGCGCGATGCCGGAGGCGACGGTGAGACCGAGCATCCACCAGATGCCCCGCTCCAGCAGCCCGCCCGCCACCGCCAGCAGCAGCAGGCTGACGAAGTAGCACAGCGCGATGATGTTGACGTCGAAGCGGCCGAAGGTGATGGCCGAGGTGCGGATGCCCAGCTTGAGGTCGTCGGCGCGATCGACCATGGCGTACTCGGTGTCGTAGGCCACGGTCCAGAACAGGTTGGCGGCCAGCAGCAGCCAGGCCACCGCGGGGACCTCGCCGGTCATGGCGACAAAGGCCATCGGGATGCCGAAGCCGAATGCCAGCCCCAGGTACGCCTGCGGGATGGCAAGAAAGCGCTTGGTGAAGGGGTAGCTGGCCGCCAGCAGCACCGCCGGCACCGACCACAGCCAGACCCCGGGCGACAGCGGCAGGATCAGCAGAAATGCCGCCAGCGCGAGCCCACCCGCTACCCACAGCGCAGCGCGCGGCGGCAATTCGCCACTGGCCAGCGGGCGCCCGCGGGTGCGCTCGACGTGGCCGTCGAAGTCGCGGTCGGCCCAGTCGTTGATGGCGCAGCCCGCCGACCGCATCAGCACCGTGCCCAACACGAAGATGAACGCTACATCTGCCGGCGGCAGGCCTCCGGCGGCCACCCACAGGCCCCACAGCGTGGGCCACAGCAGTAGCCAGATGCCGACCGGCTTGTCCAGGCGGACCAGCCGGATGTAGGGAGAGAGGACTTGCGCGGCGCTGCTCATGCGTTGGGAGGATGGGCCATGACCGGCCGAGGCTCAAGGCTGCGAAGGATAGCCGAGGTGGGCGCGGACGGCCGCACCGCCAATCACGCCGGACTAGGCTCTGCGATCCGGGATAGCGGGCGCAAAGACCTCGGTGACGAGGATGCAGCCGTGGCCGCGACAGAACAGCGAGCGGCGGCCCCAGAGCGCGGAGAACGGGCAGTTGCCGCGGCCCATAGCGTCAACCGCCGCCCCGGCACCCAGCAGGTACCGCCCCGCCACCCTGCCCCGCGGGTCACGCCGGTCCAGCGCACGCGCCAGCAGGTTGCCGCGGCCGACACGGGGGTCGGCGAACAGCGCCGCGCCCAGCGAGCGGTTGCCGAGCCCCGCCAGGTCGCGCCAAGCGTTACGCAGGTCACCGGGCCGGGCCACGCTGCGCGCCCACACCCATGGCACGCCATCGGCGACCAGCGCCACCTCGCGCACCCAGACGCGCGCGCCGGGCCGCACGCCCACCAGCGGCGCCTCGTCGGGCAGCACCCGCCCCAGCCCCTGCCGCAGCACCCGCACGCGCAACTCGCCGCAGCGCGCGCGCACCGCTGCGGTGAGCGAGTCGTGGTCGGTGAGCCAGGGGAGGATGCCGCGCGGAGCAGCCCGCAGCACGGGTCTCCAGCCATCAGCAGGACGAGTCAGCATGGCCCGAGTGTAGCGATTCGTACCGCAGCACTGGCCCCTTGCCTGTCGTGCGCCGCCACTTGGCCGGTGCCGGGGAGGCCCCGGAGTGACTACGCGAAGCGCGGAGCAAGAAGAGAGGTCACTCGCGGCCCTCAGGGGTGCTACGTCCGCCAGAAGCCCTGCCGCTCGCCGAGCCAGCGGTCCAGGTGCACGGTCACCGCCGGGTGTTCGGCGGCGATCCAGTCCTCGGCCAGCTGCGAGGTCTGCTCCAGCAGCAGCACATCACGCTCCGGGTCGGCAAAACGCAGCAGCGGCTGCCCGCTCTGCGACTTCCCCAGCAACTCGCCCGGGCCACGCAGCTCAAGGTCGCGGCGAGCGATCTCAAAACCATCGGTGCTGTTGCGGATGATCTCCAGGCGCTTGCGCGCGTTCTCCGAGAGGCCCGGCTCGAACAGCAGGATGCAGTGGCTCTGCCGCGGCCCGCGCCCCACCCGCCCACGCAGCTGGTGCAGCTGCGCCAGACCGAGCCGCTCGGCGTGCTCGATCACCATCCAGGTGGCGTTGGGCACGTCGACGCCCACCTCGATCACGGTGGTGGCCACCAGCCAGTCGATCTCGTGGCGCTGGAAGGCAGCCATCACCGCCGCCTTCTCGGCGGCCGCCAGCCGCCCGTGCACCAGACCAAAACGCACACCGGGGTGCGCCGCGCGCAGGTCCTCGTAGGCATCGGTGGCGGCGCGCAGCTGCAGCGCCTCGGATTCCTCGACCAGCGGGCAGACCCAGTAGACCTGATGGCCGTCGCCGCAGGCGAGAGCGAGCTTGGCCACCACCTCGTCCCGGCGCGGGTTGCCGATCACTCGTGTCTCGATCGGGCTGCGGCCGGGCGGCAGCTCGTCGATCACCGACACATCCAGGTCGGCGTAGTAGCTCATGGCCAGCGTGCGCGGGATGGGTGTGGCGCTCATCATCAGGCTGTGCACGCCCTCGCCCTTGCCGGCCAGGCTCAGCCGCTGAGCCACACCGAAACGGTGCTGCTCGTCGACCACCACCAGCGCCAGCGCGCGAAACGCCACGCCCTTCTGGAACAACGCGTGGGTTCCGACCACCACGTCGATCTCGCCGGCCGCCACCGCCGCCGCCAGGCGCTCGCGCTCGGCCTTCTTCTGGCCACCTGAGAGTCCCGCGACGCGTATGCCGAGCGGCTCCAGCCACTGCCGGAACTTGGCCAGGTGCTGCTCGGCCAGCAGCTCGGTGGGCGCCATCACCGCCGCCTGCCGGCCGTTCTCCACCGCGCGCAGGCAGGCCAGCGCGCCGACGATGGTCTTGCCGGCGCCGACATCGCCCTGCAGCAGGCGCTGCATGGGCTGCGCGCGCGCCAGGTCCGCGGCGATGTGGGTCCAGGCGCGCTGCTGGGCACCAGTCAGCGGGAACGGCAGGCTGCCGATCAGCGCGCCGACCAGGTCCCGGCCGGCCGCATCCGCGCTGGCCACTCGCGCGGGGCCGCCAGCAATCGAAGCAGTGCTCCTGTCGGGGGCACTCCCGGGCGGCGGCAGGGGCGTGGCCGCCAGCGCGGCGCGCACCTGACGTGCCAGACGCAGGCTGAGCCGCTGCGCCAGCAGCTCGTCAAAACGCACACGCTGCCATGCAGGGTCGTCGGCGGGCGGGATGTGTTGCGGGTAGTGCAGCCGCGCCAACGCCTCGCGCAGGGCGGGCAGCCGCAGGCGGCGCCGCGTCGGCTCGTCGAGGGTGTCGGACCAGTCGATGCCGGCGAAGGCCGCCGCCACAGCGCGGCGGATGGACGGCTGGGCAACGCCGGCCACGGTGGGGTAGACCGCCGTCAGCCCGGAGCGGGTTGGCGCGCCAGGCTCGCTGACGCGCATTCGCGGGTGGACCATCTCGCGGCCGAACAGGCTGCCGCGCACCTCGCCGTACAGCCGCAGCCAGCTGCCTACCGGCAGGGCCTGCAGCTGCGCGTTGGAAAAGTGGATCAGGCGAACCGTGACCTCGTCGCCGTGATCGTCGCGGACCTTGCCGATCCACTGCCGGCGCGGCCGCAGCCGAACCTCGCCGTGCACCAGACGGCCCTCGGTGAGGGCATGCTCGCCGCCGCTCAGCGCGCCGATCGGGGTGACGCGGGACTCGTCCTCGTAGCGCAGCGGCAGGTGGAGGACGCAATGCCACGGCTCGGTGAGGCCGAGCCGGGCAAGACCGCTCACACCACCAGAACCGCGTCGACCTCGACCAGCGCGCCGCGCGGCAGGCTGGCCACGCCCACCGCGGCGCGCGCCGGGTAGGGTTGCGGCACGTACTCGGCCATGATCTCGTTGACCTTGGCGAAGTGGGCAAGGTCGGTCAGAAAAACGGTCAGGCGCACCGCGTTGGCCATGCTGCCGCCGGCCTCGTGGGCCACCGCGGCCAGGTTCTCGAAGACGCGGTGGATCTGCGCCTCGATGCCGTCGACCATCTGCATGGTCTGCGGGTCGAGGCCGATCTGGCCGGAGCAGTACACCGTGTCGCCGACACGGACCGCCTGCGAGTAGGTGCCGATCGCCGCCGGGGCGTCCGGCGTCGAGATGATGCGTTTCTCGTTGTACTGGCTCACTTGAGGTCCTTGACCAGGGCGTTGCGGAATTCCGCCGCGACCGGGTCGACCTTCACCGTGTACTCGGGATGGCTGATGCCGGCCGCAAGGGCGACGCCGTATTTGAGCGCCTCGGCCATGTCCTTGTCGAGTTCGAAGCGCATGAAGTGCACGGCGCTGGTCTTCTCGTCGTTCTCGCGCTCGAGGTCCTCGTCGGCGATGGCCCAGACCTTCTCGCGGCCCTCGACCTGCAGCCAGACGCGGTCCTCGATGCCCTTGAGCTTGCGCAGTTCGGCGGCGCGCACGTCCGGGTCCGAGTACTCGATCATCATCGTCGCCTTGAAGTTGCGACCGTCCGGGATCAGCGGCGTGTAGGCCTCCAGTTCGTCGCGGATGCCGTCCTCTTCGAAGATCTTCTCGATGCGGAGCATCTCCTGCACCTGGTAACGGATGGTCATCTCGTCCTCGAACAGCAGGGTGACGTGCTCACCCAGTGCCAGGCTGCGCAGGCGCTTGTGGGCGATCACCTCGGTGCGGAAGTCCTTGCGCACCTTGGCGTAGTGTTCGAGGGTCCAGAGCGATTCGCGGGTCAGCGTCATGTGCGTCTCCTGAGTACGTGTTGGCCGGCGCGGCGGGTCACAGCCCGTAGGCGCGCGCCAGCAGTGAGAGGGGATGTTGAACCTTGTCGTCGGTGGGGCCATTGGCCACGCCCTGGTCGATACCCTGGGCGATGTGGTGACCGGCCAGCTGGCAGTCCGAAGCGATGTAATCGACCACGCCGTTGGGGTGTTCGTTCATCTGCCGGAACATCGGCTTGCCGATCTTCAGCGACATCTCGTGGAATTCTTTCTTCACGCCCCAGGTGCCGGCGTGGCCAGAGCAGCGCTCCACCGTGTTCACGGCCGTCTCCGGTACCTTTTGCAGCATCTCGCGGGTCTTTTGCCCAACGTTCTGCACGCGCAGGTGGCAGGCGACGTGGTAACTCACGTTGCCCAGCGGCTGCTTGAAGTCGGTCTTGAGCAGGCCGTCCTTGTCACGCGCCACAAAATATTCGAACGGGTCGAACATGGCCTTCTGCACCGCGGCGATGTCCTCGTCGCCGGGGAACATCAGCGGGATCTCCTGCTTGAACATCAGCGTGCAGGACGGGATCGGCGTGACGATGGCGTAGCCGTCCTTGGCCAGCTTGGCCAGGCCGGGGATGGTCTGCTTGACCAGACCCTCGACCGACTCCAGGTCGCCCAGCTCAAGTTTCGGCATACCGCAGCAGGCTTGTTTCTCGACCACCACGAAGGGGATGTCGTTGTGCTCGAGTACCTTGATCAGGTCGTGGCCGATGCCCGGCTCGTTCCAGTTCACATAGCAGGTGGTGTAGATGGCGACCTTGCCGGGCGTGCGCTGGCCATCCTTGACAGGATGCTTGTGCGACGCGGCGTGGTTGCTCTCGAAGGGCTTGGAGGTGAAGTCAGGCAGCCAGGCGGTCTTGTGCACGCCCAGCAGCTTCTCGCCCAGGGCACGCGCCGGCGCGGTCTTGGCCAGCGCGTTGACGGTCTGCGCCACCACCGGGATGGCGGCCAGCTTGCCGTTGAGCGCGGTGTTGGAGAGGGTCTTGTCGCGGAACGCGGTGGGGATGCCCTTTTTGAATTCGATGGCCTTGTGCTGCAGCATCAGATGCGGGAAGTCGAGGTTCCACGGATGCGGCGGCACATACGGGCACTTGGTCATGTAGCAGACGTCGCACAGGTAGCACTGGTCCACGACCTTGTGGAAGTCGGCCTTGGCGACGCCGTCGACCTCACCGGTCGGGCCCTCGTCGATCAGGTCGAACAGCAGCGGAAAGCTATTGCACAGGCTCACGCAGCGGCGGCAACCGTGACAGATGTCGAACACGCGTTCGAGCTCTGCCTCGACGGCGGCTTCGTCGTAATAGGCCGGATTCTTCCAGTCGATGGGGTGACGGATCGGGGCTTCGAGCGAGCCTTCGCGGACGGTCATGGTCGTTCTCCAGAGGTGTCGGGCGCGACTTTAATCGAGAGCGGTGGGTGACGTAACAAAACGGGGGTGCCGTGTGACACCCCCGCGAACTGCAGACGCCTGATCAGGCAGCCAGAGCTTCGAGAGCCTTGGCGAACTTGTTGGCGTGCGAGCGCTCGGCCTTGGCCAGAGTCTCGAACCAGTCGGCGATCTCGTCGAAGCCCTCGTCGCGAGCGTCCTTGGCCATGCCCGGGTACATGTCGGTGTACTCGTGGGTCTCGCCAGCAACGGCCGAGGCCAGGTTCTGCTCCGAGCTGCCGATCGGCATGCCGGTGGCCGGGTCGCCGACCTGGGCCAGATAGTCCAGGTGACCGTGCGCGTGGCCGGTCTCGCCTTCGGCGGTCGAGCGGAACAGCGTCGCCACTTCCGGATGACCTTCAACGTCGGCCTTGTTTGCGAAGTACAGGTAGCGGCGGTTGGCCTGGCTCTCGCCGGCGAATGCGTCCTTCAGATGCTGGTGGGTCTTGCTGCCCTTGAGTTGCGGCATTTCAGTCTCCTCGTTCCCGTTGTGAGAGACCCGCTGCGCGGGTCGATAATTTAAAACTTTCAGGCTGATAGATTTCTTTTAAGAAAGTTATCACCCAGCCGGACCGGACTATAGATGGACTTCGTTACAAAGGAAAGGTGCAACGCGCAAGACGATGCAGATCAGGGATGCGGGGTTCGCATTGCACGGCAAACAAGCCATTTCGAAAACGAACTTTGTCTCGTCTTGGCTTTCGAAATACACGTGACAAGATTCCGCTGTCGGCACACCGACGCGACCAAAAGGCGCACCGCATGCAAGCATCACCGGCCCCAGCCGCTCACACCAACGCGACACCCGACTCCATATCCCGCGCCCTGATCCGGGTCGTCTACCGCAGCCGCTGCCTGACCGACGACGATGGCGAGCGCGCCATCCTAGAATCTTCGCGTCGCAACAACCCCGAGCACGGCATCACCGGCGTGCTGGTGTCACACGGCGGTTGGTTCATGCAAGTGCTGGAGGGCCCGGTGCTGCAGGTCAACAACCTGATGGCCAAGATCCGCAACGACAGCCGCAACGGCGAGTTCCTGCTGCTGCGCGCCAACGCCATCATGGAGCGCGACTTCGGACAATGGGCCATGGCCTCGACGCAGGTTGATGCCGAACAGTTCATGCAACTGCTGGACGCGCTGATGTACGACAGCAAACCGTCCGCCCAGATGCTTCAGGACTTCGTGATGGAGGGCCGCTGGCGCGACCTGCCAGCCCGCTGAGTCGCCTCAGGCATGCTCCCGGGTGACATCCAGATGGTCGAGCGCGGTGTTGGTGATCGCCAGCGACAAGCGCCTGAGCTGGCCCATGAGCTGCTGGGCATCGGCCTCGGCGAAACTGAAATCGTTGGCGAGGCGGCCGGCGATGTCGAGCAGGTCGGGTTGCAGGTCAAAGGCCTTGCCGCTGGGTGCAACCAGACGGTCGCCGGCCTCGGTGCTCCCGGAGCGGGAAATGAGCCGGCAGCGCTCGAGATCCGCCAGCGCGTCCTCGAAGGTGAAGGGGTCGAACTGCAAGCGCAGCGAGAGATCCCCCTCGCTGATCGGTGACCGCTCGTATAAGGCCAGCAGTGCCGCGTAACCGGCAAAATCCAGACCGTATTGGCGCAGCACGCGGTCCCAGGGGCCGATGAGCTTGGCGTTGGTGGCATGCAGCAGGCCGCAAAGCTGCGACGCTGTGTTGAGGACCGCAGGTGCGGCCCGAGGTGTATCGCTCTTCATTGTCGGATTCTCCGTATCGAGCGGTGCAGCGGGTATTGACGACCCACTCTGGCGAGCGCCGCCGCACCAGCCGGCACCCTTCCAGCCAGACACGCTACCGGAAGAATCAATCCAATAGAGATAGTTATTTTACCAGGGTGCGTTGGGACGCTCCTGGCCGCCGCGACATGTCAGAAACGGAGCGCCCCGAGCGTTCTCGCGCGGGTCGGACCCGCGGCGCGGAGACGGTGGCGGTCAGGCCGGCTGCGCGGCCCAGTCGCCGCGGACAAGGTCCATCCCGGCCAGTGCTTCCGACAGCTTCTCCAATTGCGCCATGAGCACGGCGGAGTCTTTCGGTGTCAGACCCAACTCGCACGAGAAGCGGCCACGGATCTCCTCGATCTCGGGCCGCATGTCCAGCCCCTTGCGGGTGGCCTCCACCACCCGGTGCTCGGGGATGCCCAGGTCCTCGCTGCGGGTCACAAGGCGGCCACGCTCAAGGTTGGCCAGCGCTTCCTCCATGGTGAACGGATCGAACTGGAGCCGCACCGCCAGCGCGTTCTCGCTCACCGGCCAGCGCTCCCACACCGCGAGCAATACGAGGTATTCGGTGAAGGTCAGGTTGTAGCTGCGCAGGAACCGGTCCCAGCGGCCGATGAAACGGGCGGTGTTGCGGTGGAGGAGGAAACACAGCTGGCGATCGACCGCCAAGTCCGCCGTTGAGGAGCAGGTATCGCTCTGCATGTCGGAAACTCCGGATGAGCGCTGTCAGGGAGACAGAAGACTTCCGGTGATAAACACTTGTTCCGTTAGATAAAATCTAATTTGCAAATGCCGATTGGAGCTGGCCTGACCTGTTCGCCGATCCACCCGCCAGCAGCACCCGATGAGCGGCACCAGAAAGCAGCAAGGCCGACACAGTGGTCGGCCTTGCTGGTGAGACTGGTGGCGAATCAGGGACTCGAACCCCGGACCTGCGGATTATGATTCCGTCGCTCTAACCGACTGAGCTAATTCGCCATGGGCCGCGTAGTCTAGGCTTGGTGCTGCGGCGGGTCAACCTTGGCAAGACCAGCCCTGCACCGCGACACACCGCCAGACCGGCCACAAAAGACTTCCAGAACACCATGGACACAGAACAGGATCGTGACCCGCACCCCGAGGTGGTAGTGGCCGGCGGTGGCATCGTCGGCGCAGCGGCCACGCTCGGACTGCTGGCCCGCGGCACCCGCGTTCGCTGGCTGCGGCAGGCGCATACCTTGCCGCCACTGCCCGATGGTTATGCGGCGCGCATCTATGCCCTCTCGCCGGGCAACCTGGGCTGGCTGGAGAGCCTGGGGGTGCTCCCACATCTCGACCGCAGACGCATCGGCAGCGTGCGCGCCATGCACATCCGCGCCCGCCACGGCAGCGGCCTGGATCTTTCAGCGCAACAGGCCGGCGTGGCGGAGATGGCGCTGATCGTCGAGAGCGACAACCTGCTGCGGGCGCTGGAGGCGGCGGTGGCGGCACATGCCGAGCGACCCGGCGCCGCCTCGGCAGCTGAGATCAGCGGCATGACCGACACCGGCCACGGCCTTGAGCTTGCGCTGAGCGACGCGTCCACGCTGGCCACCCGCCTGCTGGTGGCCGCTGACGGCGCCGCCTCGCCGCTGCGCGCGATGGCAGGCATCCAGACCAGCGGCGACGATTACGAGCACCGCGCGGTGGTGGCCAATTTCATTTGTGAGCGCGACCACCGCGGCATCGCCTGCCAGTGGTTCGACAACGGCGCGGTGCTGGCCTGGCTGCCACTGCCCGGGCGCCACATCAGCATGGTCTGGAGCCTGCCGCAGGCGCGCGCCGAGGCGCTGCTGACGCTGGACGACGCGGCCTTGACAGCGCAGGTGGCAGCGGCCGGGGCCCACCGCTGGGGCGACCTTGAAATAGTCTCGCAGCCGCAGTCGTTCCCGCTGCGGCGGCAGCGCTCGCGCCAGCTCACCGCGCCGCGAATGGCGCTGGTGGGCGATGCCGCGCACGTGGTCCACCCGCTGGCCGGCCAGGGTATGAACCTGGGGCTGCGCGACGTGCGCGCGCTGCTCGAGGCCACCGCCGGGCGTCGCGATATCGGCGACCGCATGGCGCTGGCGCGCTACCAGACGCTGCGCCAGTTCGACGTGCACAGCATCGAGACCGTCACCGACGGCCTGTTCCACCTGTTCAAGCGGCCGCTGGCGGGCTTTGTGGGTGGTCACGGCATGGGCCTGCTGAACCACCTCGCGCCGCTCAAGTCCGAGATGGTGCGGCAGGCGATGCGTTAGGCTCGACGTCTGCGCATCCGCCCAACACCTCCGGTACCCCAGATGACCCGTCGCTCCGCCCTCGCCCCTACCACCGTCAGCGCATCGCTGCTGGTCGGACTCTGCCTGCTGGCGCTGCCGGCGCTGGCCAATGACGCGCTGAAGAAGGCCCTGCAGTCGCGCTTCCCCGACCTGCAGATCGAGCAGGTGAGCAAGTCGCCGGTCGCCGGCCTGTGGGAGGTCTACGCCGATGGCCAGATCTTCTACGCCGACGAGAAGGGCGAACATGTGCTGCTCAACGGCATGCTGATCGACACCAAGACGCGCGCCAACCTGACCGACGAGCGACTGTCCAAGCTGCGCAGCATCGACTTCGGCAGCCTGCCGGTGGACCTCGCCATCAAGGAGGTGAAGGGCAACGGCAAGCGCAAGCTGGTGGTGTTCTCCGACGCCGACTGCCCCTTCTGCAAGCGGCTGGAGAAGTCGCTGCTGGAGGTGACCGACGTCACCGTCTATACCTTCCTCTACCCCATCGACAAGCTGCACCCACAGGCCAACGAGCGCTCGCGCCGGGTCTGGTGCAGCAGCGACCGGCTGAAGGCCTGGAAGGACTGGATGCTGGAGGGCAAGAGCCCGGCCAGCGGTGCCGACTGCGAGAACCCGGTCGCCAAATTGGCTGCACTGGGCGAGAAGTACCGTATCAACGGCACGCCGACACTGGTGTTCGCCAGCGGCCGTACCGTGCCGGGCGCCATCCCGGCCAAGGACATCGAGCGTTACCTGAACGAATCAGGGAAGTAAGCGCCTACTGGCGCGGCCGCAGCAGCCACATGCGGCCCGGCTGCTGCATGCGGCCGGCCTTGGCCGCGGCGGCATCACCCCGACCCCAGAACAGGTCGGCCCGCACCGTGCCGCGGATGGCGCCGCCGGTGTCCTGCGCCGCCATCAGCCGGCGGATGGCGCTGCCGTCGTCGGGGTCGGTGGTGGCGAGCCAGACCGGGCTGCCCAGCGGCACCGCGTTCACGTCCACGGCGATGCTGCGCGCTGGCGTCAGCGGCACGCCGAGCGACCCTGGCGGGCCGTCCTCGCTGGGCGGCAGCTCGCGGAAGAAGACATAGCTGGGGTTGGTTGCCAAGACGGCGTCGCGCTCGGCCGGGTTGGCGGCCAACCAGTCGCGGATCGATTGCATCGAGACGCCATCCTTGGCCAGGGCACCGCGTTCGACCAGAGACCGCCCCACCGGCCGGTAGGGGTGCCCGTTCTGATCGGCGTAGCCCACGCGAATGACGCCGCCGTCGTCCAGCTGCAGGCGGCCGGAGCCCTGCACCTGCATGAAGAACACGTCCACCGCGTCGGCCGCCCAGGCCAGGATGGGTGCCGGCAGCGGCTTGCCGTTGGCGGACTTGCCGTTGGCGGACTTGCCGTTGCCGTTCGCGTTGCCATTGGTTGCGCTGCCCTTGGCTGAGGCGCCGGCGCTGCCGTTGCGCGCGTCGATCTCGGCGCGGCTGGCATATGGAACCAGCTTGCGCCCTTCCAGACGGCCGCGCAGACGCTTGCCCTTGAGGTCGGGGTCGATGGCGGAAAGGTCCACCGTGATGAGGTCGTCAGGCACGCCGTGGATTGGCACGCTGCAGTCGGGCTTGCGGGCTCGGCAGGCGCGGACCACCGGCTCGTAATAACCGGTGACCAGGCCTTCGGTGGCGCCGTTGCCGTTGCTCAGTTCGACCGGCTCGAAGCGCGACTCGAAGAAGCCACGCGCGGCGGCATCGTCGCCCGCTGGTACGCCGCGCGCGGCGGCGCAGGCCGGTGCAAGGGGCTTATCCGGCTTGATCGCCTTGCAGCCGGCGACGAACACCGCCAGCGCCTCGGCGTGGCGGTCGTCGGCCCAGCCTGGCAGGTCGGCGAAGGCGACCACCCGGCCAGCGGGTGCGACGGTCTCGGGGGCAGGACGCGCCTCGGGTGCGGGGCGCGGCGCGGCGGGTGCCGGACGCGCAGCCGGCGGGGCCTCGCGCGGCGGGGTGCCGCCGGGCAGCCGCATTTGCGCGCAGCCGGTGGCCAGCAACAGCAGCAGGATCGCGGCAAACAGTCTCAGTGCAGCGTCCTTGGCAGGCTCAGCTGGAAGGGCGGGATTTCGGCGTCGAAGCGGGTACCGTCGGCGGCGACCATCTGGTAGCTGCCGTGCATGGTGCCCACCGGCGTGGCGATGGATGCGCTGCTCGAATACTCGAAGTGCTGACCCGGCGCCAGCCAGGGCTGTTCACCCACCACGCCCTGCCCCCGCACCTCCTGCAAGCGCTTGTGGGCGTCGGTGATGACCCAATGCCGTGACACCAGCTGGGCCGGCACCGAGCCGCTGTTGCGGATGATCACGGTGTAGGCAAACACATAACGGTCGGCAACGATGTCCGACTGCTCGGGCACGAACACGGCATGTGCCGTGACCTCGATGCGGTGGGTGGCGTCGTCGCTCATGGACGGATTGCATCCGATTTTGGGGCCGCACGCAAGGCGGACCTCGTCAGCCAGCGACCCTCGGTTACACTGGCGGGCTTTAAAGACGGCGCGCCCAGGGCCACCGCTCCATGTCCGAATTCGTCATCGCACCCAGCATCCTCTCGGCCGATTTCGCAAGGCTTGGCGAGGAAGTGAGCAACGTCATCGCCGCCGGCGCCGACTGGATCCACTTCGACGTCATGGACAACCACTACGTGCCGAACCTGACCATCGGCCCGCTGGTCTGCGCCGCCATCCGCCCGCACACCAGCGCGACCATCGACGTGCACCTGATGGTGCGCCCGGTCGACCGCATCGTGCCGGACTTTGCCAAGGCCGGCGCCAACCTGATCAGCTTCCACCCGGAGGCCAGCGACCACGTCGACCGCACGCTGGCGCTGATCCGCGACCAGGGCTGCCAGGCCGGGCTGGTGCTCAACCCGGCCACACCGGCGGCACACCTCGAGCATGTCCTCGACAAGCTCGACCTGGTCCTGCTGATGTCGGTGAACCCGGGCTTTGGCGGGCAGTCTTTCATCCCGTCGACGCTGCCCAAGCTGCGCCAGGTGCGCGCCATGCTGGACGCGCACGAGCGCGAGACTGGCCACCGCATCCGGCTGGAGGTGGATGGCGGCGTCAAGGTCGACAACATCGCCGCGGTGGCACGCGCCGGCGCTGACACCTTCGTCGCCGGATCGGCGGTGTTCGGCGCCGCGCGCGACAGCGACCCGCACCGCTACGACAGCGTGCTGCGCGCCCTGCGCGAACAACTGGCCGGGCTCACGCCGGGCCGCGTGCACTGACCGCGACGGCGATGGATCGCGAGCCCGCATTCCACATCGAGCAGCTGAGCGTGCGCGCCCTGCTGGTCGACCTCGACGGCACACTGCTGGAGTCGGGGCCGGACCTGGCGCGGGCGATGAACCGCACGCTGGTCGAACGCGGCCTGGCCGAACTGCACCTGCCGCAGATCGTCAGCTTCATCGGTCGCGGGCTGGGGCATCTGCTGAGTCAATCGCTGCGCGTGGCCCTGCAGCGCGAGCCCACCCAGGCCGAGATCGACACCCTGCTGCCAAGCTTCGAGGCGCACTACGAGGACCTGCTGGGCTTCGACTCGCCGCCCTACCCGGGCGTGATCGAGGGGCTACGTTCCTTGCAGGACGCCGGCTTCGCGCTGGCCTGCGTCACCAACAAGCACCAGAGATTCACCCTGCCGCTGCTCGACAAGACCGGCCTGGCGCCGTTCTTCGAGCTGGTGGTGAGCGGCGACACCTGTACGCGCAAGAAGCCGTACCCGGACATGCTGCTGCACGCCTGCGCGCACTTCGGTGTGGCGCCGGCAGAGGCGTTGATGGTGGGCGACTCCAGCAACGACGTAGAGGCGGCGCGTGCCGCCGGCTGCCCGGTGTGGTGCCTGCCCTACGGCTACAACGAGGGTGGGCCCGGCGTGCCGCTGGCGGCCGACCGCATCATCGGCTCCTTCACCGAACTGCCGGTACTGCTGGCACTGGCAGAGGCGGCATGAGACGCGAGGACTTCGACCGGCTGGTCGCGCAGGGCTACAACCGCATCCCGGTGATGCGCGAGACCTACGCCGACCTCGAGACGCCGCTGACCGTGTACCTCAAGCTGGCCAACCGGCCGGACAGCTTCCTGCTGGAGTCGGTGGTGGGCGGCGAGCGCTTCGGCCGCTACTCGATCATCGGCCTGCCGGCGCGCGAGCGGCTGGTGGTGCGCGGCCACGAGGTGACGCTGGAGCGTGACCGCAAGCCGGTGTCGAAGCAGACCGTGGCCGACCCGCTGCAGGCGGTGCGCGAGCATCTGGCGGCGGTGCGTGCCGCACCCTGCGAGGGCCCGGCGCGATTCGCCGGCGGCCTGAGCGGCTACTTCGCCTACGACATCGTGCGCTACATCGAGCGGCGGCTTGCCGAAAGCACGCCACCCGACCCGCTCGGCCTGCCCGACATCCTGCTGCTGGTCAGCCACGAGCTGGCCGTCTTCGACAACCTCCGCGGCAAATTGTCGCTGATCGTCTGGGCCGACCCGTCTTTGCCGGGCGCCTTCGACGCCGCGCAGAAGCGCCTCGACGAACTCACCGCGCAGCTGGACCAGGTGGCGCACGCCCCGGCCGCCGTCAGCGCGCCGCCGGTAGAGGCGGTACGCGAGTGGCCCGAGGCAAGTTTCCTGCAGGCTGTGGAGGCGGCGCAGGAGTACATCCGCGCCGGCGACATCATGCAGGTGGTGTTGGCCAACCGCCGCCGCCGTCCTTTGGCGACGCACCCGCTGTCGCTGTACCGCGCGCTGCGCAGCATCAACCCCTCGCCCTACATGTTCTATTACGACTTCGGCGAGTTCCACGTGGTGGGCGCCAGCCCGGAGATCCTGGTGCGCCTGGAAGACGGCACGGTCAACGTCCGGCCGATCGCCGGCACACGGCCACGCGGCGTGACGCCTGAGGAAGACCACGCGCTGGCCGAGGACCTTTTGGCCGATCCCAAGGAGCGCGCCGAGCACGTGCAGCTGATGGACCTGGGTCGCAACGACGTGGGCCGGGTGGCGCAGACCGGCAGCGTGCGCGTGACCGACCACATGGTCATCGAGCGCTACTCGCACGTCATGCACATCGTCTCCAACGTGCAGGGGCAGCTGAAGCCCGGGCTGGACGCCATCGACGCGCTCAAGGCGACCTTCCCCGCCGGCACGCTGTCGGGCGCGCCCAAGGTGCGGGCGATGGAGATCATCGACGAGTTCGAGCCGACCAAGCGCGGCGTCTACGGCGGCGCGGTGGGCTACCTGGACTACAGCGGCAACATGGACGTGGCCATCGCCATCCGCACCGGCGTGGTCAAGGACGGTCAGCTGTACGTGCAGGCCGGAGCCGGCATCGTCGCCGACTCGGTGCCGCAGTCGGAGTGGCAGGAGACCGAGAACAAGGCACGCGCCGTGCTGCGCGCGGCCGAGTTGGCCGAGTCCGAGGAACAGACCCGGGGCCCGGCATGAACGCACCTCACCCCAGCCCCGCGCCGGGCAGCCGCATCGAGCGCCTCGCCATCGTCGGCGTCGGCCTGATCGGCGGCTCGCTGGCGGCGGCGCTGCGCGAGGCCGGCGCGGTCGGCACCGTGGTCGGCATCGGCCGCTCGCAGGCCACGCTCGACGAGGCGCGCACGCTGGGCCTGATCGACCACGGCTTCACCGACGCCGCCACCGGCGTGCGTGGCGCCGACATGGTGGTGCTGGCGATGCCGGTGGGGCAGACCGGACGCATGCTGGCGGCCATCGCGCCGGGCGTCGGGCCGGGCACCATCGTCACCGACGCCGGCAGCACCAAGAGCGACGTGGTGGCGGCCGCGCGCGAGCATTTCGCCGCGCACATGGGGCAGTTCGTGCCGGCGCATCCGATCGCCGGCGACGAGAAGAGCGGCCCCTCGGCGGCGCGCGGCAACCTTTACCGTGGCCGCAACGTGGTGACCACACCGCTGGCCGAGACCGACCCGGCCGCCGTCGAGCGCGTCGAGGCGATGTGGCGCACCGCCGGCGCGGTGATCCACCGCATGACGCCGACGCAGCACGACGACATCTTTGCCACCGTCTCTCACCTGCCGCACCTGCTGGCTTACGCGCTGGTGGCGCAGGTGGCGCTGGACCCCGACCACGAGCGGCTGTTCTCCTACGCGGCGTCGGGCTTCCGCGACTTCACCCGCATCGCCGGCAGCCACCCCGAGATGTGGCGCGACATCGCGCTGGCCAACCGCACGGCGCTGCTCAACCGGCTCGACGGCTACACCGCGCGGGTGGCGCAGCTGCGTGCCGCGCTGGAATCCGGCGACGGCGAGGCTCTGCAGCAGACCTTTGCGCTGGCACGCGATGCCCGCGCCGACTGGCTGCGCCGGACCGGCCAGGGCTGAACGGCCCGCCAGCGGCAGCCGTTTGACCAAGCGCCCCGATCCACAAGCACCAGCGCCCCCTTGAGCCACGCCACCGACTCCCTCCTGCTGCCGCCGGTGAGCCACGCGCGCGGCACCGTGCGCCTGCCCGGATCGAAGAGCATCTCCAACCGCTGCCTGCTGCTGGCCGCACTGGCGCAAGGCACCACCACCCTGCGCGGCGTGCTCGACGCCGACGACACGCGGGTGATGCGTGAGGCGCTGGTCACCCTCGGCGTCGGGCTGAAGCACCTAGGCGCCGACGACTGGCAGGTCGAGGGGGTGGGCGGCGTCTTCCCGGTCAAGCAGGCGGACCTGTTCCTGGGCAACGCCGGCACCGCGTTCCGGCCGCTGACCGCCGCACTGGCGCTGAGCGGCGGCGAGTACCGCGTCAGCGGCGTGCCGCGCATGCACGAGCGCCCGATCGGCGACCTGGTCGATGCGCTGCGCGCCGCCGGCGCGGCGATCGACTGCACGCAGAACGAGGGCTACCCGCCACTCGCCATCCACCCGGCCACCCTGGGCAGCGACACGCTCAAGGTCCGCGGCGACGTCTCCAGCCAGTTCCTCACCGCGCTGCTGATGGCGCTGCCGCTGACCGGCCGGCCGAGCACCATCGAGGTGATCGGCGAGCTGATCAGCAAGCCCTATATCGAGATCACGCTGCGACTGATGCAGCGCTTCGGCCTGCAGGTGCAACGCGAGGGCTGGAGCCGCTTCCGCGTGCCAGGCGGCGCCTACACCGCGCCCGGCGAGCTGCACGTCGAGGGTGACGCCTCGGGTGCGTCTTACTTCCTCGCCGCCGGCTTGCTGGGTGGTGGCCCGGTGCGCGTCGAGGGCGTCGACAGCAGCTCGATCCAAGGCGACATCGCCTTCGCCGACGAGCTGCGCAAGTTGGGCGCCAGCATCAGCAGCGGCCCGGGCTGGATCGAGGCCAGCGGTACCGGCACCGTGCGCGCCTTCGACGCCGACTTCAACCACATCCCCGACGCCGCCATGACCCTGGCCGTCTGCGCGCTGCGCGCCGACGGGCCATGCCGGCTGCGCAACATCGGCTCTTGGCGGGTCAAGGAGACCGACCGCATCCACGCCATGGCCACCGAGCTGCGCAAGGTCGGCGCCACCGTCGATGAGGGCGAGGACTGGATCCGCATCACGCCGCCGACCAACATGGAGTTCGCCGGCATCGACGCCTACGACGACCACCGCATGGCGATGTGTTTCTCGCTGGTGGCGCTGATGGGCTCGCCAGTGCGCGTCAACGACCCGGGCTGCACCGCCAAGACCTACCCCGGCTACTGGGACGACCTGCGCACGCTGCTGCCGGCCGACGAGCTGGCGCGGGTCGATGTGCCGGTGATCGCCATCGACGGCACCGCGGCATCGGGCAAGGGCACCATCGCGCAAAGGGTGGCGGCGCGTCTGGGCTGGGCCTACCTGGACTCCGGCGCGCTGTATCGGGTGGTCGGCCACGCCGCAACACAGCAGGGCGTCGACCTGGACGATGGCGAGGCGCTGGCCCGCCTGGCGCACGGTCTCGACATCCGCTTTGACGGCGACCGCATCCTGGTGAATGGCGAGGATGTGGGCGATGCGGTGCGCAGCGCCGCCGGCGGTGTGGCGGCCAGCCGCGTGGCCGTGCACCCGGCCCTGCGCGCAGCCCTGATGCACCGTCAGCGCGCCTTCCGCAAAGCGCCTGGGCTGGTGGCCGATGGCCGCGACATGGGTTCGGTGGTGTTCAGCGACGCGCAGCTGAAGATCTACCTGACCGCCAGCGTGGCCGCGCGTGCGCTGCGCCGCTACAAACAGCTGCAGGCGAAAGCGCCGTCGCAAGACAAGCCCTTGAATGGCAAAGAGGATGGTGTTAGTCTCGCCGCCCTCGAGCAGGAACTGGCCGAGCGCGATGCACGCGATGCGGCACGCGCCACCGCCCCGCTCAAGGTGTGTCCCGGGGCCATCGTCATCGACTCCACCGAACTCGGCATCGATGCCGTGGTGGAGCGAGTGATGCAGGCAGTGCGGGACGCCGGTCTGGTCTGATCCGCTTCTCGCCGCCGCGCGGCGCGTCCCTGAACAAGCCGAACCACAGCAGTAACAGGTGCCCGAGGCCGCCCGGCCGAGGGCTTTCGAAATCAACCCCGGTCCTCACGGTCCGGGCCGATGGAACCCCCAACTCAATGTCCACTGCAACCGCAACCGCTTCCCAGCACGCCCCTGAAAGTTTTGCCGCGCTCTTCGAAGAGAGCCTGAGCCGTCAGGAGATGCGTTCCGGCGAGATCATCACCGCCGAAGTCGTCCGCATCGAACCCAATTTCGTCGTCGTCAACGCCGGCCTCAAGTCCGAGAGCTTCGTACCCATCGAAGAATTCCGTGACGACCGCGGCGAACTCGAGGTCGCCGAGGGTGACTTCGTCTCCGTCGCCATCGAATCGCTGGAGAACGGTTTCGGCGAAACCCGCCTGTCGCGTGATCGCGCCAAGCGCCTGGCCGCATGGCACGCGCTGGAAGAGGCGATGGAAGCCGGCACCGTGGTCGAAGGCTTCGTCACCGGCAAGGTCAAGGGCGGCCTGACCGCCATGGTCAACGGCATCCGCGCCTTCCTGCCGGGTTCGCTGGTCGACACCCGCCCGGTCAAGGACACCACCCCTTACGAAGGCAAGGCCTTCGAGTTCAAGGTCATCAAGCTCGACCGCAAGCGCAACAACGTGGTTGTGAGCCGCCGTGCGGTGCTCGAGCAGAGCATGGGCGCCGACCGTGCCCAGCTGCTGGAGACGCTGAAAGAAGGCGCAGTGGTCAAGGGCATCGTTAAGAACCTGACCGACTACGGCGCGTTCGTGGACCTCGGCGGCATCGACGGCCTGCTGCACATCACCGACATCGCCTGGCGTCGCGTCAAGCACCCGTCGGAAGTGCTCAACGTCGGCGACGAGGTCGAGGCCAAGGTTCTGCGCTTCGACCAGGAGAAGAACCGCGTCTCGCTGGGCATCAAGCAGCTCGGCGACGACCCGTGGGTCGGCATCGCCCGCCGCTACCCGCAAGGCACCCGCCTGTTCGGCAAGGTCACCAATATCACCGACTACGGCGCGTTCGTCGAGATCGAGCCGGGCATCGAAGGTCTGGTGCACGTCTCCGAGATGGACTGGACCAACAAGAACGTCAACCCGGGCCGCGTCTGCCAGGTCGGCGACGAGACCGAAGTCATGATCCTCGAGATCGACGGCGACCGTCGCCGCATCTCGCTGGGCATGAAGCAGTGCCTGTCGAACCCGTGGGACGAGTTCGCCGCCAGCCAGGCCAAGGGCGATCGCGTCCGCGGCCAGGTCAAGTCGATCACCGACTTCGGCGTGTTCATCGGCCTGCCGGGTGGCATCGACGGCCTGGTCCACCTGTCGGACCTGTCGTGGTCTGAAGCCGGTGAAGAGGCCGTCAAGCGCTTCAAGAAGGGCGAGGAACTGGAAGCCGTGGTCCTGGCCATCGACGTCGAGCGCGAGCGCATCAGCCTCGGCATCAAGCAGATCGAGGGCGACCCGTTCTCGAGCTTCGCCAGCAGCCACGACAAGGGCAAGATCGTTAACGGCACCGTCCGCAGCGTCGACGCCAAGGGTGCCGTGATCGCGCTGGACGGCGACCAGGAAGGCTACCTGCGTGCCTCCGAGTGGTCGCGTGACCGCGTCGAAGACCTGCGCGCGTTCCTCAAGGAAGGCGACAGCGTCGAGGCGATGGTGATCAACGTCGACCGCAAGAACCGCTCGATCCAGCTCTCGGTCAAGGCCAAGGACTATGCAGAAGAGTCCGAAGCCATGAAGCAGTACTCGGAGAGCCCGGCCAGCACCGGCACCACCAACCTTGGTGCCCTGCTCAAGGCCAAGCTCGACAGCGGCAAGAGCGAATAAGGTCGGAGGCCACACCAGGTGACCAAGTCCGAGCTGATCGCGCAACTTTCGGTGCGCTTTCCGCAGCTGGTGCTCAAGGACGCCGAGATCGCGGTGAAGACGATCCTGGATGCCATGTCGCAGACGCTGTGCGACAGGGACCGGATCGAGATCCGCGGTTTCGGCAGCTTCAGCCTGAACTACCGGCCGCCGCGTCAGGGGCGCAACCCCAAGACCGGCGACACCGTGCCGGTTCCGGCCAAGTATGTGCCGCATTTCAAGGCCGGCAAGGAGTTGCGCGACCGCGTCGACGAGAGCGCACGCACGGGCTGAAGCAGCCTGCGGTAAGACCGCTGATCGCAATGCCAGAAGGCTGCCCCAGGGCAGCCTTCTTTTTTGCCGGCGGACGGCGTCTGCGGCGAATCGGTTACAGTTGCGCACCGGGCGCCCCGCGCGCCGCACAACGCCACACCCGAGCCCATGGAGATCCCGCTGCTGACCCGACTCGCGCAGATCGCCGCGTGGCTGGTCAAAGGCTTGTTGTTCCTGCTGCTGCTGGGACTCGCGATCAAGAACAGCGACCCGGTGACGCTGCGCTACTACCTGGGCCTGGAATGGCAGGCACCGATGGCGCTGGTGTTGTTCGTGTTCTTCGTCGCCGGCGCCCTGATGGGGCTGCTGGCGATGCTGTCGCCGTGGGTGCGCCAGCGTAGCGAGATCCGCCGCCTGCGGGCGCAGTTGGCGCAAGGCACGGCACGGGACCCGGCCGATGCTTGAGATCGAATACTGGTGGCTGGCGGTGGTGCCGGCCTTCTTTGCGCTGGGCTGGGCGGCTGCCCGCATCGACATCCGTCAGGTCATCCGCGAGGCACGCGACCTGCCGCGCGCCTACTTCCGCGCGCTGAACCTGCTGGTCTCCGAGGACACCGAGCGCGCCACCGACGTTCTGGTCGAGCTGGCGCGTGCCGAGCGCGGCAACACCGAACTGCAACTGGCCCTGGCCGGCCTGTTCCGCCGCAAGGGCGAGACCGACCGCGCCATCCGCATCCACCAGAACCTGCTCGCCGAGGGCGGCCTCGACACCGAGGCTAAGCAGAAGGTGACTCTGGAGCTGGCGCTCGACTTCCTCGCCGCCGGCCTGCTCGACCGCGCCGAGGGCGAACTGCGCCGCCTGGTCGGCACATCGCAGGAGGCGCGCGCGCTACCGCCGCTGCTCAACCTGTACGCCGCCGAGCGCGAGTGGCAGAAGGCGATCGAGACAGCACGCCGGCTGGAGGAGATCACCGGCCACCCGCGGCCGCACGAGATCGCCCAGCACTGGTGCGAGGTGGCGCAGCACGCCTTCAACCACTCCGACGATGCCGGCGCGGCAGCCGCGGTGGAGGCGGCGCTGGCCGCCAACTACAAGTGCACCCGCGCCAACCTGATCGGTGGCCGCCTGGCACTGCGCCAGGGCGACCCGACGCGCGCGCTGGCGTGCTGGCAGCGGGTCGAGTCGCAGAATGCCGAGGACCTGCCGCTGGTGGCGGGCCTGATCGCCGAGACAGCGCTGGCGCATGGCAATGGACAAGCCGCCGCCAACCTGCTGCGCGGCTACTGGCAGCAGGTGCCTACCGTAGACGTGCTGGATGCAGCCCTGCGCGTGGTGCTGGCGGTAGAGGGCGAGGACGCGGCGCGCGCGCTGCTGGCCGAGGCGGTGCTGCAGCGGCCGTCGATCCTGGCGGTGTCGCGGCAACTGGAACACGGCAGCCCGCTGGGCGATATCGCCACCCTGCGCCAACTGCTCGGGCAGCACACCCGCCGCCTGTCGCAGTACCGCTGCAAGGCCTGCGGCTTCCGGGCCCGATCGCATTACTGGCAGTGCCCGGCCTGCTCGGCGTGGGAGACCTACCCGGCGCGCCGGGTCGAAGAGCTGAACATCTACGACTGAGACTGCGGCGAACACGGCGGTTTGTCATACGCCATGCACCAGGCTCGCGTAGCCTCACCCCAACCCGCAACAAGGACCGGAACCGAGGCATGTCATCTGAACCCCGCATCGTCGTCGCGCTTGACTACGCCAGCGCGCAACCGGCACTCGACCTGGCGCGCCGGCTCGACCCGCAGCAATGCCGGCTCAAGGTCGGCAAGGAGCTGTTCACCACCGCCGGGCCCGAATTGGTGCGGCAACTCATGGGAATGGGCTTCGGCGTCTTCCTCGACCTCAAGTACCACGACATCCCCAACACCGTGGCCAGCGCCTGCCGCGCTGCCGCCGGGCTGGGGGTGTGGATGGTCAACGTGCACGCCAGCGGCGGCGAGAAGATGATGCGCGCCGCGCGCGAGGCGATCGATGGCTGCGAGCACAAGCCGCTGCTGATCGCGGTGACTGTGCTCACCAGCATGACGCGCGAGGACCTCGCCGGCGTCGGCGTGGACGTCGAGCCGCGCGCGCAGGCGCTGCGTCTGGCGCGGCTGGCGGCAGCGTGCGGACTGGACGGCGTGGTCTGCTCGGCGCTCGAGGCCACCGAGATCAAGGTCGCCTGCGGCGCCGACTTCCGCTGCGTCACGCCGGGCATCCGCCCTGCCGGCAGCGATGCCGGTGACCAGAAGCGCGTCATGACGCCGGCGCAGGCACTTGCGAATGGCGCCGATGATCTGGTCATCGGCCGGCCGATCACCGCAGCAGCCGACCCGGCCGCGGCGCTGGCCGGCATCGTCGCGGAGATCGGCGGAGCCGCCTGAAAGGCCCGCTAGCGCTTCTCGAACAGGCGGTAGACCAGACCCTGCTGGTCGTCTGCGATAAGCAGGCTGCCGTCGGGTATTGCCAGCACGTCGGCCGGGCGGCCCCAGGCGTATTCGCCCTGCAGCCAGCCGGTCACCAGGTCCTCGATGCGCTGAACCGTGCTGCCTGACGGCTTGCGGTCCAGCACCACGCGCACCACCTTGTAGGCCGACTTGCGTGAGCGGTTCCACGAACCGTGCAGCGCCACCACCGCGTCGCCGCGCCAGAACGTGATGCCCAGCGGCGCCACGTGCGGGCCGAGCTTGGCCATCGGCGCGACGAACTCGCCGCAACTGCGCCCGCGACCGTACTTGGGATCGGGCACGGCGCCCTCGTGGCAGAACGGAAAACCAAAATGCTGGCCGGCCTGCGTCATCCGGTTCAGCTCGCAGCTGGGCAGGTCGTCACCGAGCCAGTCGCGGCCGTTGTCGGTGAACCACAGGTGGCCGCTGGCCGGCTCGATGGCGAAGCCCACCGAGTTGCGCACGCCGCGCGCGAGCGTCTCGCGCTGGCTGCCGTCCGGCTGCATGCGCACGATCTGCGCGTAGCCGTCGGCATCGCGGTCACAGACGTTGCACGGGGCGCCGATCGGCACGATCAGCCGGCCCTGCTCGTCGACGCGCAGGTAGCGCCAGCCGTGGTGGGTGTCGGCCGGCAGGCGGTCGTTCAACGTCTCTGGCCGCACCCGTGGGCCGCCGCGCGCCACCTCGGCGATGCGCGCCTCGACATCGGCCACCCGGTAGATGCGCGAGATGTCGGCGACGTAGAGGTCACCCTCGTGGGCGGCGATCCCGGTCGGCATCTCGAGGCCCGCCAACAGGGTGAGCACGCGGCGCTCGGCGACTGAGGCGCCGGGCAGCACGGCGCTGACCACGCCGGCGTCGCGCGAACCGACCAGCAAAGTGCCGGAAGGGAGCAGCGCCATCTGCCGCGCGTTGGATACGCCACTGGCGTAGACCTCGATGGCGAAGCCCTGAGGTACGCGCAGGCGCGAGGCCTCCCCGGGCTCGGCCGCGCCGGAGGCGCTAGCGGTGAGAGCCATGACCACGCCGCAGGCGAGGACCACCGGCATGTGCGCGGAACGCGTGCTAGCCTTTGCCGCGACCCTGATCGTGTGTACCAACCCTTCCGCCAGCGCAGAGCAGACCTTGAGCAGCCCCATCTACACCCTCCGTTGCGACGACCCCCGCCGGCACCTGTGGCAGGTCATCGTCACCGTAGAGCAACCAGCCGCCGATGGCCAGCGCTTCCGCCTGCCGGTGTGGATCCCGGGCAGCTATCTGGTGCGCGAGTACGCCCGGCACGTCGTCAGCGTGAGCGCTCACTCCGCAGAGGGCCCGGTGGCGGTCAGCAAGATCGACAAGCAGACCTGGCAGGCCGCGCCCTGCAGCGGGCCGCTGCACCTCGAGCTGACCGTGTATGCGCACGACGAGTCGGTGCGTGGCGCCTGGGTCGACGACCGCCGCGCCTACTTCAACGGCGCGGCCTTGCTGCCGTGGGCCGAGGGCATGGAGAGCGGTCCGCAGCGACTGCGCATCGAGCGCATCGACGACGCCTGCGCAGCCGGCTGGCGCGTCGCCACCGCGATGACCGCAGTAGACGTCGACGCCGATGGCTTTGGCACCTACGTCGCCGCCGACTACGACGAACTCATCGACCACCCGGTCGAGATCGCGGCGTGGCAGGCGGTGGGATTCGAGGCCTGCGGCACGCAGCACCGTATCGTCGTGAGTGGAGAGCACGCCGCTGACCTGGCGCGGCTGGCGGCTGATGTGCAGAAGGTGTGCGCCTGGCAGATCGGCCTGTTCGGTGGCGAGGCGCCGTTCGCCCATTACGACTTCCTGACGCTGGCCACCCGCGGCGGCTACGGTGGCCTGGAGCATCGCGCCAGCACCAGCCTGATCGTGCAGCGCGACCACCTGCCACGCGCCCGCGGCCATGACGAGAAGGGCTACCGCACCCTGCTCGGCCTGTTCAGCCACGAGTACTTCCACAGCTGGCTGGTCAAGCGCATCAAGCCGGCCGATTTTGCACCCTACGACCTGACGCGCGAGAACCTGACCCGGCAACTGTGGCTGTTCGAGGGCTTCACCTCCTACTACGACGATCTGGCGTTGCTGCGCGCCGGCGTGATCGACGCGCCAACGTATCTGAAGCTGGTCGCCGAGACCATCGGCCGCGTCCACGGCATGCCCGGTCACCGGGTGCAGACGCTGGAGGACGCCAGCCTGGACGCGTGGATCAAGTACTACCGCCCCGACGAGAACAGCCCCAACACCACGGTGAGCTACTACGCCAAGGGCGCGCTGGTGGCGCTCTCGCTCGACCTGCACCTGCGCCACGCCACCGCTGGCAGGGTGACGCTGGACACGGTGATGCAGGCCCTATGGCAGCAGCATGCCAACGCCCCGCTGCACGATGGCGACTTCGAGTCGCTGGCCGAGGCGGTGAGCGGGGTTGAGCTGGGTGGTTTCTTCGAACGTGCCCTGCGCGGCACTGATGAACTGCCGCTGCACGAGCAGATGCCCGGATTCGGTATCGACTGGCAGTGGCGCGTCGGCGAGTCCGACGACAAGGCCGACCAGGTGACGCTCGGCGCGCGCCTCGAGAAGCGCGGCGCGGCGCGCGTGAAGACCGTGCTGCCGGGCGGCCCGGCGCAGCGCGCCGGCCTGGCCCCGGGCGACGAGGTGGTGGCGCTGGATGGCTGGCGGGTGGACGCCGCCACGCTGCCGGAGGTGCTGAAGACGCTGGCGCCCGGGCAGGCGGTGAGCCTGCACAGCGCACGCGATGGCCGCCTGCGTACCAGCGAGATCGTGCCGGTGGCGCCGGAGCCCGACACCTGCGTGCTCAAGCTGGCGGCATCTCCAGACGAGTCGGCGTTGGCGCTAAGGAAGGGCTGGCTGGGCGCCTAGCGCCGGCGGATCAGTCCGCCCACTCGCTCTTCAGGACCTTCCACTCCTGCTTGCCGCCCTCGATGTTCGAGCAGCCCAGCGGCTCCGGCTCCTCGCCCGGCTTGAGCAGCGACTTGCCGCGGTCGGCGGTGCGGTTGTCCATGTACCAGCGCTCCAGAACCAGCTTCATGCTGCGGCTGGGGTGCTTGTTGGCGATGTAGATCATCACGCCGTTGCGCTGCACGCATTTGGAGTCGAAGTCGGTGCTGAAGGCGAGGAACTGCAGCGGGTCGTCGTCCCCGGCAACCGCCTGCACAGGGACGGCCAGCAGCGGCAGCGCGAAAAGCGCGAGGACAAGGGGGATACGGGCGAGACAGGGCATGGGTAAACTCCGCGGCGGTCATGCGGTCTGACCGCGCGCTACCGATTTTGCTCCCCCGCCAACACAAAGTGTCCGACATCTCCCGACTCGCCGCGCTGCGCTGCCTCGGCCGCCTGGGGCTGGAGAGCGTCCGCCGCCGCTGCTCGCCGCTGGCGGCGCTGAACCAGATCCCGTCGGCAGACAGCCACCGGTATGTAGAAGGGCAGTCATATGGCGCGCACTCGCGCCAGGCGCTGGACCTTTACCTGCCGCTCGGAGAGGCCCCCGACGCCGGCTGGCCGGTGGTGCTGTTCTTCTATGGTGGCAGCTGGCAGAGCGGTAGCCGCAGCGAGTACCGCTTTCTGGGCGAGGCGCTGGCGGCACACGGCATGGTGGCGGCGGTGGCGGATTACCGGCTGCACCCCGAGGTGCGTTACCAGGGTGTTCTGGAGGACAGCGCCGCCGCCCTGGCGTGGCTGAAGCGCGAGGCCCCTCAGTGGGGCGGCGATGTCGACCGCGTGTTTGTGGCCGGTCACAGCGCCGGGGCCTTCAACGCCGCCATGCTGGCGCTGGACGCACGCTGGCTGGCGCCGCACGGGCTGCAGCCGCAGGCGGCCATCGCCGGCTGGGTGGGTATCGCCGGGCCCTACGACTTCCGCCCGCTGATCGACCGCGCGCTGATGGCGATCTTCAACGCCCAGGACGACCCCGAGACCACGCCGGACGACACCCAGCCCATCTTCTACGCCAGCGCCGGGGCGCCACCGGCGCTGCTGGTCGCCGCCCGCGAGGACCACATCGTCTACCCCGGGGTGAACACTGGCGGCCTGGCCCAGCGCCTGCGCGCGCTGCAGGTGCCGGTGACCGAGCGCTACTACCGGCGCGCCAACCATTACACGGTGGTGGGCGCCTTCGGCCAGCCCTTGCGGCCGCTGGCTCCGGTCCTGCAGGACCTGTGCGCCTTCGTTGCCGCACGACCAGGTGGCGACATGCCATCGCCGGTCTGATCCGGACGGCGATCAGGACACCGATCAAATTTGCCCCAAGGGGGATGGCAGACGGCCCGGATTTGGCTATGCTGAATCGACGCATCCTGTCGAAGACTGGGGGTGTCTGTGGACAAGTCACTCGGATCTAGATTGCTGGTTCTCGCCCTTGCGCTGATGCCCGCGCTGGCGTCGGCCAACGTGTTCGGGGTGGACCGTCGGGAACAGGCGGCAGCAGACATCGACCCGCTGCGCTGGGTCGGCGAGCTCTACAGCGAGAACGACGAGTTCCAGACCGGCAGCGCGGTACTCGTAGGCGAGTGCCACATCCTCAGCGCCTACCACTCCACCTTCTTCCGCCGCGACGGCAACCTCAACAAGCCGTCCGGCTACGTGGTGTCGCGTTTCATGCTCGACCCCGACCCGAACAAGCCTGGCAGCTTCCGCCGCAGCACGTTGGCGCGGCCGGTGGCCTGGGGCGAGTTCAGCCGCTGGTCCCTGCGCGGCCAGTCCGAGGATTGGGCGCTGCTGCAACTGGACGATTGCCTGGGCCGCGAGGTCGGCTACGCGCAGATCGCCGGCGCTGGCGAGAAGGCACGCGACGGCTACGGCGAGCTGCTGTTCGCCGGATACCCGCAGTCGCGCCGCGGGCTGGGCGGTGTGACCTTCGAGCGCGGCTGCCACGCTTGGGATTACGGCCCGGTCTTCCCCATCGTCGGCGTCGACTGCGCGTTCGAGAAGGGCGCCTCGGGCGGGCCCTTGCTGGAGCTGATCGACGGTCACTGGACGGTGGTGGGTCTGGCCAGCTACCGCAGCAACCCGGTGGACGAGCCCTTGCCGGCCTACATGAGCAAGCACCGCAACGTCATGGTGTCGTCGGACGCCTTCAGCGCGCGGGTTGGGCAGAGCCTGCAGGTCGCGCAGCAGCTGCGTCCGCCGCAGCTCGCGGCGGAGCCAGTAGCGCCAAGCCTGGCAGGGGTCGCCGCGAAGCAATAGCGGGCCACGACCGAACTGCAGGCACGCTGCGCCGGCTAACATCCGGCATGGCTCTCCGTTCCACCGTCTACAAGACCGACCTGCAGGTCAGCGACCTCGACCGCCAGGCCTTCGAATCGCAGCCGCTGGCGTTGGCGCTGCACCCCTCCGAGACCGAGGAACGCATGATGGTGCGCCTGCTCGCCTACGCCCTGCACATCGGCGAGGGGCTGGCCTTCGGTCGCGGCATCTCCTCCGACGACGAGGCAGCAGTCTGGCAGCATGACCTTTCTGGCAACCTGCAGCTCTGGGTCGAGGTGGGTCTGCCCGACGAGCGACTGCTGCGCCGCGCGAGTGGTCGCGCGCGCGAGGTGGTGCTCTATGCCTACGGTGGCCGCGCGGTGAGCGTGTGGTGGCAACAGAACCGCGACACGCTGGCGCGCCTGGGCAACCTGCGCGTGCTCGAGGTGCCGCAAGAATTCAGCCGTGCGCTGGCCGCCTGCGCCAACCGCAACATGGCGGTCCAGGTGACGGTGCAGGACGGCCTGATCTGGTTCGCGGTGGGCGACACCACCGTCGAGGGTTGCCTTAAGCGCCTGCAGCCGGCCGACTGAGGCCGGCCCGCACCAGATCGGCGCAAATAGCCGAACCTGGACCCGAAACTAAGCCCGCGCCAGCACCGGCGCCAGGTAGCGCCCGGTGTGGCTCTCCGGCGTCGTCGCCACCTGCTCCGGCGTTCCGGCAGCGATGATGCGTCCGCCACCCGCGCCGCCCTCGGGCCCGAGGTCGACGATCCAGTCGGCGGTCTTGATCACATCGAGGTTGTGCTCGATCACCACCACCGTGTTGCCGTGCTCACGCAAACGATGCAGCACCTTGAGCAGCAGGTCGATGTCGTGAAAATGTAGACCGGTGGTCGGCTCATCCAGAATGTAGAGCGTGCGGCCGGTGTCGCGCTTGCTCAGCTCCAGCGACAACTTGACGCGCTGCGCCTCGCCGCCGGAGAGGGTGGTCGCGCTCTGGCCGAGGGTGATGTAGCCCAGGCCCACATCCATCAGCGTCTGCAACTTGCGGGCGATCACCGGCACCGCATCGAAGAAGCCCAGCGCCTGCTCCACCGTCATCGCCAGCACCTCGGAGATGGTGCGGTCCTTGTAGCGCACGTCCAGCGTCTCGCGGTTGTAGCGCTTGCCGTGGCAGACGTCGCAGGGCACATAGACATCGGGCAGGAAGTGCATCTCGACCTTGATCACGCCGTCGCCCTGGCAGGCCTCACAGCGGCCGCCTTTCACATTGAAGCTGAAGCGGCCGGGGCCGTAGCCGCGCTCGCGCGACAGCGGCACGCCTGCATAGAGTTCGCGGATCGGCGTGAACAGCCCGGTGTAGGTGGCCGGGTTGGAACGCGGCGTGCGCCCGATCGGGCTCTGGTCGACCGAGATGACCTTGTCGAAGTGCTGCAGACCATCCACCGCAGCGTGCGCCGCCGGCTCGCTGCTGCCGCCGTACAGGGTGCGCGCGATGGCGGTGTAGAGCGTGTCGTTGATCAGCGTCGACTTGCCGGAGCCGGATACGCCGGTCACACATGTGAGCAGCCCGACCGGGATGGCGAGGTCGACGTTCTGCAGGTTGTTGCCGCTGGCGCCGAGCACGCGCAGCCAGCGCTCGCCCGGGCCGATGCGTCCGCCCGGCATGGTGATGCGCCGACGGCCCGAGAGGAAGGCGCCGGTCAGCGAATCGGGGTGAGCGGTCACTTCGTCCGAGGTGCCCTGCGCCACGATCTCGCCGCCGTGTTCGCCGGCGCCGGGGCCCATGTCGACCACGTAGTCTGCGGCGCGGATGGCGTCCTCGTCGTGCTCGACCACGATCACCGTGTTGCCGATGTCGCGCAGGCGCTTGAGCGTCTCGAGCAGGCGGTCGTTGTCGCGCTGGTGCAGGCCGATGCTCGGCTCGTCGAGCACGTACATGACGCCGGTCAGGCCGGAGCCGATCTGGCTGGCGAGCCGGATACGCTGCGCCTCGCCGCCGCTCAGGGTATCTGCCGAGCGGTCCAGCGACAGGTAATCCAGCCCGACGTTGATGAGAAACTGCAGCCGCGCGCGGATCTCCTTGACCACCTTCTCGGCGATCGAGGCGCGCTGGCCGCTAAGGGTGAGTTCGTCGAAGAAGCGCACCGAGTCGCGCAGCGGCTTGCGCGAGATGGCGTGCAGCGTCTCGCCGCCGACGAACACGTAGCGCGCCTCGCGACGGATGCGCGCGCCCTCGCAGGTGGGGCAGGGCTGGCTGTTGAGGTAGCGCGCCAGCTCCTCGCGCACCAGGGTGGAGTCGGTCTCGCGGTAACGGCGCTCGAGGTTGGGGATGATGCCCTCGAAGCTGTGCTCGCGCAGGAAGGTGTTGCCGCGCTCGCCAAGGTAGGTGAAGGGGATGGTCTCGCGGCCCGAGCCGTGCAGGACCACCCTCTGGTGTTCCTCGGAGAGCGACTCGAAGGGCGACTCGACCGAGAAGCCGTAGTGCCGCGCCAGGCTCTGCAGCATCATGAAATAGAACTGGTTGCGCCGGTCCCAGCCCTTGATCGCGCCAGAGGCCAGCGAAAGCTGCGGGAAGGCCACCACCCGCTTGGGGTCGAAGAAGGTGACGATGCCCAAGCCGTCGCACTTGGGGCAGGCGCCGACCGGGTTGTTGAATGAGAACAGCCGCGGCTCGAGCTCCGCCAGCGAGTAGCCACAGACCGGGCAGGCAAAGTTCTGGCTGAACAGGTACTCCTTGCCCGAATCCATCTCCAGTGCCAGCGCGCGCCCCTCGGACAGGCGCAGCGCGGTCTCGAACGACTCGGCCAGGCGTTGCTTGGCGTCCTCGCGCACCTTCAGCCGGTCGACCACTACCTCGATACTGTGCTTGCGCTTCTTGTCGAGGCGTGGGACGGCGTCGAGCTCATAGACCTCGCCATTGACACGGACGCGGACGAAACCCTGCGCGCGCAGGTCCTCGAACAGGTCGGCCTGCTCGCCCTTGCGGTCGGTGACCACCGGCGACAGCACCATGACCTTGGTGTCCTCAGGCAGGGCCAGCACGTGGTCGACCATCTGCGACACCGTCTGCACCGCCAGCGGCTCGTCGTGGTCGGGGCAGCGCGGCTCGCCGATGCGCGCAAATAGCAGGCGCAGGTAGTCGTGGATCTCGGTGACGGTGCCCACGGTGGAGCGCGGGTTGTGGCTGGTCGCCTTCTGCTCGATCGAGATCGCCGGCGACAGGCCCTCGATGAGGTCGACGTCGGGCTTCTCCATCAGCTGCAGGAACTGCCGCGCATAGGCCGACAGGCTCTCGACGTAACGGCGCTGGCCCTCGGCGTAGAGGGTATCGAAGGCGAGGCTGGACTTGCCCGAGCCGGACAGCCCGGTGATGACGATCAGGCGGTCGCGCGGCAGGTCAAGGCTGACGTTCTTGAGATTGTGCGTCCGTGCGCCGCGAATGCGGATGAAGTCCATGGAGGGAGGCCGAACCCAAACTGCTAATATTAGCCGCTGACCACCGGTCGGCCCAAGGGCGGCGTAGTCCGCGCCGGCCAGACCCCCGTTTTTCTTGATCTCGCAGTTGTGTGGCCAGGCTGTCTGGGCCGCACGCCCCACCAACGCATCGCCCCCCGAGCATGGACACCGAACGCGCCCTCTCTTCCGGCATCGCCCCGTCGCCGACCGCCGAAGCGGCCGCCGTGCCGCGCATGGGCCGCCCCGAGATGCAGGCCACCGCGTGGCTGGCATCGATCTCGGCGCTGCGCCTGTTCGGGCTGTTCGTCATCCTGCCGGTGTTCGCCCTGTACGCCACCACCCTGCCGGGCGGCAGCGACCACGCCAGCGTCGGCCTGGCGATGGGCATCTACGGCCTCACCCAGGGCCTGCTGCAGATCCCCTTCGGCTGGGTCTCCGACCGCATCGGTCGGCGCCCGGTGCTGTACTTCGGCCTCTCCGTGTTCGCCCTCGGCAGTGTGCTGGCTGCGTGGGCACCCGACCTGTTCTGGGTCACGGTGGGCCGCGCCCTGCAGGGCGCCGGCGCCATCTCAGGCGTGGTGCTGGCCTGCGTCGCCGACGTCATCGACGAGCAACACCGCGGCAAGGCGATGGCCTTCATCGGCGTAAGCATCGGGCTGACCTTCGCCGGCTCGCTGGCGCTGGGGCCGGTGCTCGAGCGCGGCATCGGCGTGCCCGGCATCTTCGCCCTCACTGGCGTACTCGCGGTGGGCGCGCTGCTGGCGGTGGGGCGCGTGGTGCCGGCGGTCAACCGCAGTGGGCCGGCGCCGGTGGCGTTCGCCGAGGTGATCCGCATCCCGGCACTGAACCGGCTGAACGTGGGCGTGTTCGCCCTGCACCTGACGCTGATGGCGCTGTTCGTTGTGGTGCCGCTGATGATGCGCGACGCCGGCCTGGGCGAGGACCGCCACTGGCAGGTCTACCTGGCCGCCATGATCGCCGCCGTGGTGCTGATGATCCCGGCGCTGGTGCTGGCCGAGAAGCGCGGCAAGGGCAAGGCGGTGATGCTGGGCGGCATCGCGCTGCTGCTGGCCACACAGGTGGTGCTGGGTTTTGCTGCCGGCGCCGGTCTGGCGCTGGTCATCGGCGCGCTGCTGGCCTACTTCGTCGCCTTCAACATCCTAGAGGCGCAGCTGCCGTCGATGATCTCGCGCTTCGCCCCGGCCGGCGCACGCGGCTCGGCCAGCGGGCTTTACGCCACGCTGCAGTTCGTCGGCACCTTCCTCGGCGGCGCCATAGGCGGCTGGCTGTACGAGCACCATGGGTCATCTGCCGTATTCGCGTTCTGCTCGGTAGTCACTAGTATCTGGCTCATCGCTGCACTGGGCATGCCTGCCGCCCCGCCGCGAAACCCGTCCGGGACGCAGCCCGCCGGCTGAGCCCGCAACCTCATCCAACTGGAGACAGACATGGCTTCCGTCAACAAAGTGATCCTCATCGGCAACCTTGGCCGCGACCCCGAGGTGCGTTACCTGCCCAGCGGCTCGGCCGTCTGCAACCTGCGCCTGGCCACCACCGAATCGTGGAAGGACAAGGCCAGCGGGGAGAAGAAGGAAGTCACCGAATGGCACTCGGTGGTGCTGTTCGACAAGCTCGCCGAGATCGCCGGCGAGTACCTGCGCAAGGGCCGCTCGGTCTACATCGAGGGCCGCCTGCAGACGCGCAAGTGGCAGGACAAGGAGACCGGCGCCGACCGCTACAGCACCGAGGTGCGTGGCGACGTGATGCAGATGCTCGGCAGCCGCGAGGGCGGTGGCATGGGTGGCAGCGGTGATGACGGCGGCGAGGCTCCGGCGCGCAGCAGCGCCAAGCCGGCGGCCAAGGCTGGCGCCCCTGCCGCGGCCGGTGGCGATCCGTACGACAGCTTCGAGGACGACGTCCCGTTCTAAGCGGCTGCGGCCAGCGACTTGCGGTAGCGGTTCAGGTCCTGCACGGTCTCGAAGGTCTGCTCGAACAGGCTGGAGAGATTGCGCAGGATGCCGCCGGTGACACGGCGCTCGCACTCGTCATCAAAGCGGATCTGCTCGTCGAGCCAGTGCTCCAGCCATTCCGGATCGGGTAGCCGGCTCTGCACCGTGTCGTTGGGGAACAGCGCCTCGTTCACGTGCAGGTTGGTCGGATGCATCGGCTTGCCGGAGCGCCGCGGGCTGGCCATCAGCATGCCGATCTTGGCAAATGCCGCACGCGCATCGTTGCCGGCGCGCTCGATGGCCCGCTTCATGAACTTGAGATACGCACCGCCGTGACGCGCCTCGTCGCGCGAGAGCAGGTCGTAGATGTGCTTGATCACCGGCTCGGTGTGCCACTCGGCAGCGCGACGGTACCACTGGGTCAGCCGCACCTCGCCGCAGAAGTGCAGCATCAGCGTCTCGTAGGGCGGCGCCGGGTCGAACTCGAAGCGCACCGCGTGCAGTTCAGCCTCGGTCGGCGCCAGGTCGGGCCTGAAGCGGCGCAGGTACTCCATCATCACGAGGGAGTGCTTCTGCTCCTCGTAGAACCAGATGCTCATGAAGGCCGAGAAGTCGGAGTCGTGCCGGTTGTCGCGCAGGAACATCTCGGTGGCCGGCAATGCCGCCCACTCGGTGATGGCGTTGTACTTGATGGTACGCGCCTGCTCGTCACTCAGCAGGCTGGCGTCGAAGGCATCCCACGGCACGTCTTCCGCCATGTTCCAGCGGGCCTTCTCCAGCGACTTGAAAAGATCCGGGTAAAGCATCACTGCGGTCCAAGACTCAGGGGGGCTGTAGGGTGGCTCACTCGGTGTATTCGAGCACCTTCACCACGCGCTTCACGCCCGGGGTGCTGGCGGCGATCTCGGCTGCGGCGGCGGCCTCTTCCTTGCTGACCAAGCCCATCAGGTAGACGGTCGCCATCTCGGTGATGACCTTGACGTGGTTGGGCGAGAAGCGCTTGTTCGACTCGCTCAGGAAGCGGGCCTTGACGCGGGTGGTGACGTAAACATCGTTGCTGCGTTCGCCAAGCGTGCTAGGGCGCGCCACGGCGAGTTCGTTCTGCACGCGCTTGACGTTGTCGACATCGGCGGCGAGCTTTTCTACCTTGGCCTTGGTCGCCTCATCGGGCACCTCGCCGGTCAGCAGCACCAAGCGGTTGAAGCTGGTGGCGTTGATGTGGACCTTGTCGCCCATCTTCGCCGTATCCGCCAGGATGCGGAGTTCGACGCGCTCGTCCTCGATGTAGATGCCGCTGGTACGACGGTCGTCCGCCATCATGGCGCCAACGCCGACGCCCCCGGCCACGATCGGGAAGCAGCCTGACAGGCTGGCCGAGAGTCCGGTGACAAGGGCAACGGTGGCAAGTTTGGCGAGGCGCATGAAATCTCCGCGAGAGTAAGGTTTCAGTCATACATGACCAGTGTTACGGTCATATTGTTTCATGCCTCGAAAGCGCTGCGTATCCATTCGATCTGCCGGGTGACGCCGCGCAACAGCACGACGTCGAAGCGGCAGGCCGGCTCGCGGCCCAGCCTCATGAGGTAATGCCGCGCGGCAGACAGGATGCGGAGGCGCTTGGCGGCGGTGATGCTGCCGGCCGCACCGCCGTAGCGTTCCGAGCGGCGCTGACGCACCTCGACGAAGACCAGCACATCGCCCTCAGAGCAGACCAGGTCGATCTCGCCCAGGCGGCACTGGTAGTTGCGCGCCAGCACCCGCAACCCCGCCGCGCACAGGTGCTGTTCAGCCAGGCGCTCGGCCGCCGCGCCCCGATCGTTCACGGCGACGGGCCCACCGGCGGCCTTGCAGGCGTGGCGTATAGTCGGCCCACACTCCAGGCCTGCCCATGTCCAGCGACAACACCGCCCCGCTGCCGCCCGCGCTCTATGTGGTGGCGACGCCGATCGGCAACCTCGGCGACATCACCCTGCGCGCCCTTGAGGTGCTGCGTGGCGTCGACCGCGTCGCCTGCGAGGACACGCGGCACTCGCGGCCGCTGCTGCTGCACCACGGCATCACGACGCCGCTGTTCGCCGCGCACATGCACAACGAGGCCGCCGCGGCGGCGCGCATCGTCGAGGCGATCGAGCAGGGGCAGCGCATCGCCCTGATCAGCGACGCCGGCACGCCCGGGGTGTCGGACCCCGGCGCGGTGATCGTCGCCGAGGTGCGCGCGGCGGGCCTCGCGGTGGTGCCGATCCCCGGCCCCAGCGCGCTCGCCTGCGCGCTGTCGGCCAGCGGTCTGCCGCCCGGGCCGGTGACCTTCGTCGGCTTCCTGCCGGCCAAGGCTGCAGCCCGGCGCAAGGCGCTGACCGCGCTGGCAGCCGTGCCGGGCGCGCTGGTGTTCTACGAGGCACCGCATCGCGTACTCGAATCGGTGGCCGACATGGCCGCCGCGCTGGGCGGCCAGCGGCAGTGTCTGGTAGCACGCGAGCTGACCAAGCGCTTCGAGACCCTGCACCGGCTGCCACTGGCCGAGGCCGCGGCATGGCTGGGCGCCGACCCCGACCGCCTGCGCGGCGAGTTCGTGCTGTTGATCGACGCCGCCGGCGAGGCAGCACCCGATACAGCGCAGGCGGATGGTTTGATGCGCGTGCTCCTCGAGGAACTGCCGCCCAACCAGGCGGCGCGGCTGGCCGCCAAGGCGACCGGGATCGACCGGCAGACGCTATACCGTCGCGCACTGGAATTGAAACCGGACCGATAATCCGGCACTCATCATCGGCGGTCGCTCGCAAGGGCGCATCCGCCAGCCGACCGATAGCCCCTCAGGAGAAGCCCGCATGGACATCCGCCGCGTCACCCCAGACCTCGCCGTCAGCCCGCAGATCGCCCCCGAGGAGATCGAGGCGGTCAAGGCCGCCGGCTTTGCCAGCATCGTCTGCAACCGGCCCGACGGTGAATCGTTCGACCAGCCCACCTTTGCAGAGGTCGAGGCTGCGGCGCAGGCCGCCGGGCTGGCCACGCTGTTCCTGCCGGTGGCCGGTGGCGGCATGACGCAGGCTCATGTGGACGCGATGGAGAAGGCCTGGCCCGACCTGCCCAAGCCGGTGCTGGCCTACTGCCGCTCGGGCACGCGCTCGATCACGCTGTGGGCGCTGTCGCAGCGCAACCACGGCGACCGCGAGGCCATGGTCGCGGCGGCCCGCAACGCTGGTTACGACCTCTCGCAGGTGATCTGAGGGCCGTATCTGCCGCGTGCGGGTATCGCCCCGCCCGGGGCCCGCGGCCGGCGGCCGCCGCCACCTGCGGATGCTTATTCGCCCACACCTGATAAGGAACTGAAGTTTTCTTGGTTCCCCTGAAAAGGGGGCCTGCCTAGAGTGCGCTCGTCAAACCCACACGACGGAGCATCCTCATGGCATTCAAGACCCCCAAGCTCAAGGCCCTCGCGGCGATCCTCGGCCTCGCCGCAGCTGCGATCGCCGGCCCGGCAGCCGCCGAGACCACGCTGCTCAATGTGTCGTACGACCCGACGCGTGAGTTGTATGTCGACTACAACGCCGCCTTCGCCAAGTACTGGAAGGAAAAGACCGGCGAGACCGTGACCGTCAAGCAGTCGCACGGTGGTGCCGCCAAGCAGGCGCGCGCGGTGATCGACGGCCTGCAGGCCGACGTCGTCACGCTGGCGCTGTCATATGACATCGACGAGCTGCACGCCAAGGGGAAGCTGATCCCGGCCGACTGGCAGAAGCGCCTGCCCAACAACAGCTCGCCCTACACCTCGACCATCGTGCTGCTGGTGCGCAAGGGCAACCCGAAGAACATCAAGGACTGGGGTGACCTGGCCAAGCCGGGCGTCGCGGTGATCACGCCCAACCCCAAGACCTCGGGCGGCGCCCGCTACAACTATCTGGCCATCTGGGGCTGGGCCCTGCAGCAGCCCGGCGGCAACGACAAGACCGCGCAGGAGCTGCTGACCAAGGTCTACAAGAACGTGCCGGTGCTGGATTCCGGCGCGCGCGGCTCGACCACCACCTTCATCGAACGCGGCATCGGCGACGTTCTGATCACATGGGAGAACGAGGCCCTGCTGGCCACCAAGGAACTCGGACCGGACAAGTTCGACATCATCGTGCCGGCCACCAGCATCCTGGCCGAACCGCCGGTCACCGTGGTCGACAAGGTTGCCAACCGGCGCGGCACGCGCAAGGTGGCCGAGGCCTACCTTAACTACCTGTACTCAGATGAGGGGCAGGACATCGCCGGCAAGCACTTCTACCGCCCGACCAGCGAGAAAGCGGCCAAGAAGTACGAGAAACAATTCGCCAAGACCAAGCTGATCTCGGTCGACGAGGTGTTTGGCGGCTGGCAGAAGGCACAGAAGGTGCACTTCGCCGATGGCGGCAGCTTCGATCAGATCTACGGGATCCGCTGAAAACTGCTGCAGTGGTCATCTGCGGCGTCGCAGATATACAGCCAGACCCCTCGCACCCGCCACCGCGGGTGCCTTAAACAAAAGGAAAAACCATGACTTACAGCGCCGTTCTACGGCCGCTGGTGGGGGCGCTCGCCCTCGCCGGGTTGGCCAGCATCGCCCTGCCGGCCCAGGCCGCCACCCAGGACGAGATCGAAACCCTCAAGCAGACTGTCCGCGAACTGCAAAAGCGCCTCGAAGAGCTCGACCAGACGGTCGAGCAGAAGGTGAAGATCGTCGAGCGCAAGCAGGAGCTGGTCAATGAGGACGTGGCCAAGAAGCTAAAGGATGCACCGACCGTGACCGCCAGCAACAAGGGCTTCAGCATCCGCTCGGCCGACAAGGATTTCGAGTTCAAGCTGCGTGGTCTCGCCCAGATCGACTACCGGGTCTACGACGGCGATGCCCACGCGCAGACTACCGGCAACACCGCAGTAGCTACCGACGGCTTCCTCGCTCGCCGCCTGCGCCCCACCTTTGAGGGCACGCTGCTCGGCAAGTACGGGTTCCGGTTTACGCCGGAGTTCGCCGAGAGCGGTGATGGTGGCGCGGCCGCCAGCGGCGACCGCCGCAACAACCGGGTCCGCGTGGTCGATGCCTACTTCGACGTCAACGCCAACGATGCCTACAAGTTCCGGCTGGGCAAGCACAAGCCCTTCGTCGGCCTCGAGCGCCTGCAAAGCGGCAGCGACATCAAGTTCATCGAGCGCTCCTACGTGAGCAACAACATCCTGCCGAACCGCGACATCGGCGTCTCGCTGCACGGCGACGCGTTCGACAAGAAGCTCAACTACGCGGTGGGCTACTTCAACGGCGTAGCCGACGGCGGCGACAACTTCACCAGCGTCGATGACAACACCGACAAGGACTTCGCAGCGCGCCTCTTCACCACCCCATTTGCCGGCAGTGGCGGCAACCTCGAGGGGTTGGGCTTCGGTGTGGCTGGCACCTGGGCAAACGACTCCAACACCAACGCGCTGCCGCGCTACCGCACGCCGGGTCAGAACCAATTCTTTGCCTACGCAAGCACTGTCACCGCCGCCGGCACGCGCTCGCGCATCTCGCCTCAGGCCTATTACTACAACGGGCCCTTGGGCATCATTGCGGAGTACGCACAGGTGACACAGGACGTGCAGCGCGCTGAGACCGCAGCGTCCGGCGCGGCGACCAACGCCGTCGCTGCCATCGGGCCGACCGAGCTCAAGAACGACGCCTGGCAGATTGCGGCGACATGGCTTATCACTGGCGAGGACGCATCGTTCAAGGGCGTCAAACCCTTCCAGCCGTTCAAGTTTGGTGAGCCCAGTGGTTGGGGCGCCTGGGAGATCGGCTTGCGCTACCAGGAGAACAATCTGGACAGTGCTGCAGCGCGTTTCGCCGACAACAACGCGGGGACATCTGGTCGCGCAGGTTACGGCCTCAGCGCGAGGACCTGGGGTGTCGGCCTGAGCTGGTACCACAACGAGAACTCCAAGTTCCTGATCAACTACGAAGACACCAGCCTCGACGACGTGCTCAGAGGCGCGGGGACTCCGACTGTGCTTCGCGGCGACAAGGAGCGCTTTCTCTCCTTCCGCTACCAGGTGGCGTACTGAGGACCGTGCGGGGGCTTGCCGCAGGGGCAGATCGCGGCCAACATCGGCGGCTCTGATGCTTGGCCAGTCGGTACCAGGCTGGCCTGAACGCACAACCGCACCCAAGGAGAGCACATGAGCATCCACCTCGGCGACATCGCCCCCGACTTCGAGCAGGACTCGACCATCGGCCGCATCCGCTTCCACGAGTGGCTGGGCGACAGCTGGGGCGTGCTGTTCTCGCACCCGGCCGACTTCACGCCGGTGTGCACCACCGAGCTCGGGCTCACCGCCAAGCTCAAGGCCGAGTTCGAGGAGCGCAATGTGAAGGCCATCGCGCTCTCGGTGGACCCGGTCGACTCCCACCAGAAGTGGATCGCCGACATCGAGGACACGCAGCACTGCGTGGTGGGCTTCCCGATCATCGCCGACCCTGACCGCACGGTGGCCGAGCTCTACGACATGATCCACCCCAAGGCTCTGGCCACACTCACCGTGCGCTCGCTGTTCATCATCGACCCGAACAAGAAGGTGCGGCTGATGATCACCTACCCCGCCAGTTGCGGACGCAACTTCGACGAGGTGCTGCGCGTTATCGACTCGCTGCAGCTCACCGACCAGCACGCGGTAGCCACCCCGGGTAACTGGAAGCACGGCGACGACGTGGTGATCGTGCCCTCGCTGCAGGACCCGGCCGAGATCGCCAAGCGATTCCCGGCGGGCTACAACGCCCTCCGCCCCTACCTGCGGATGACGCCGCAGCCGAAGTGATTCCGCACACCAGGCACGCCTGCTGCGAGCAGGTCGCCACCTGTTGAAAGAGCCGGCACTGCGCCGGCTCTTTCATTTTATTCATAAGTAATCCAGTTTTTATCACTTCCGTGGATTAGCATGCCGGCCTAACCTGCGTCGCCTGTCTCCTCCCAGCACCGCCCGATGGCCCGCAAGACCCACGTCCTCCCCGGCTTCAAGCTCACCCTCGGCTATACCCTGGCGTACCTGTCGCTGCTGGTGCTCATCCCGCTGGCCGGGGTGTTCATCCGCACGGCAGAACTCTCCACGGCCGAGTTCTGGCAGGTCGCCACCTCGCCGCGCGTGGTCGCCTCGTACCGAATCTCCTTCGGCCTCTCGCTGCTGGCCGCGGCGCTCAACGCGTTCTTTGGCCTGATCCTGGCGTGGACGCTGGTGCGCTACACCTTCCCCGGCAAGCGCCTCGTCGATGCGCTGGTCGACCTGCCGTTCGCGCTGCCCACCGCGGTAGCCGGCATCGCACTGACCGCGCTGTATGCCAAGAACGGCTGGCTCGGGCAGTGGATCGAGGGCGAACTGGGCATCAAGGTCGCGTTCGGCCCACTCGGCATTCTGGTGGCGCTGACCTTTATCGGGCTGCCCTTTGTGGTGCGCACGGTGCAGCCGGTGCTGGAGGAGATCGAGACAGAACTGGAGGAGGCGGCGGCCAGCCTGGGCGCGCGTCGCTGGGCGACGTTCCGCCACGTGCTGCTGCCGATCCTCACGCCGGCCCTGCTGACCGGCTTCGCGCTGGCCTTCGCCCGCGCGGTGGGCGAGTACGGCTCGGTGATCTTCATCGCCGGCAACATCCCGCTGGTCTCCGAGATCACGCCGCTGCTCATCATCACCAAGCTCGAGCAGTACGAATACGCCGGCGCCACAGCCATCGCGGCGGTGATGCTGGTCTTCTCCTTCATCCTGCTGCTGGCCATCAACGGGCTGCAGGCATGGACCGAACGTGTCACCGGGAGGGATCGCTGATGGCCGGAGCCACCACGCTGCATGCCGGCACCGACCGCGCTGCCCGCTTCGAGTCGCGCGCCGCCACCCGCGAGCCAGGCTGGGTCAAGTGGGCGCTGATCGGCGTGTCGCTCAGCTTCTTTGCGCTCTTTCTGCTGCTGCCCCTGGTCGCGGTGTTCCACGAGGCGCTGAAGAAAGGCTGGGACGCCTACCTCGCAGCGTTGACCAACCCCGACGCGCTGTCGGCGATCAAGCTGACCCTGACCGCCGCCGCCATCGCGGTGCCGCTCAACCTGGTGTTCGGCGTGGCTGCGGCGTGGGCCATCGCCAAGTTCGACTTCCGCGGCAAGCACCTGCTGATCACCCTCATCGACCTGCCGTTCTCGGTCTCGCCGGTGGTCGCGGGCCTGATCTACGTGCTGGTGTTCGGCGCCCACGGCTGGTTCGGCGAGTGGCTCATCGACAACGACATCAAGGTGATCTTTGCCGTACCGGGCATCGTGCTGGCGACCCTGTTCGTCACCTTCCCCTTCGTGGCGCGCGAGCTGATTCCGCTGATGCAGGCGCAGGGCCGCGACGAGGAGGAGGCCGCCATCGTGCTCGGCGCAAACGGCTGGCAGACCTTCTGGCACGTCACGCTGCCGAACATCAAGTGGGGCCTGCTCTATGGCGTGGTGCTGTGCAACGCCCGCGCGATGGGCGAGTTCGGCGCGGTGAGCGTGGTCTCCGGGCACATCCGCGGCGAGACCAACACCATGCCGCTGCACGTCGAGATCCTCTACAACGAGTACCAGTTCGCTGCCGCCTTCGCCGTCGCCTCGCTGCTCGCCCTGCTGGCGCTGGTGACCCTGGTGATCAAGACCTGGATCGAGCACCGCGCGGCGGCCGACGATGTCCCGCCGCAGGAATCCGCACCCCTGGCAAGCACAACCTGAGCACCCCGTCATGAGCATCCGCGTAGACAACATCCGCAAACAGTTCGGCAGCTTTGTTGCGCTGGACAATGTGTCGCTGGACTTCCCCACCGGCGAGCTGACCGCCCTGCTCGGCCCCTCGGGCTGCGGCAAGACCACGCTGCTGCGCATCATCGCCGGCCTCGAGACGGCAGACAGCGGCCGCGTGGTGCTCGAGGGCGAGGACGCGTCCAGCGCCTCGGTACGCGAGCGGCAAGTAGGCTTCGTGTTCCAGCACTACGCGCTTTTCAAGCACATGACCGTGTTCGACAACGTCGCCTTCGGCCTGCGCATGAAGCCGCGGGCAGAGCGCCCGTCGGAGCAGCAGATCGCCGAGAAGGTGCACCGACTGCTCGACCTGGTCCAGCTGGACTGGTTGGCCGACCGCTTCCCCTCGCAGCTCTCGGGCGGTCAGCGGCAACGCATCGCGCTGGCCCGTGCGCTGGCTGTGGAGCCGCGCGTGCTGCTGCTCGACGAGCCGTTCGGCGCGCTCGACGCCAAGGTGCGCAAGGAGCTGCGCCGCTGGCTGCGGCGCCTGCACGACGAACTGCACGTGACCAGCATCTTTGTGACCCACGACCAGGAAGAGGCGCTGGAGGTGGCCGACCGCGTGGTGCTGATGAACCACGGTCATGTGGAGCAGGCGGGCGCGCCGGAGGAGGTCTACCGGCACCCCTCGACGCCGTTCGGCTACAGCTTCCTGGGCGCGGTGAACCTGTTCCACGGCCGGGTCGAGGGCGGCGCGGTGCGGGTCGGAGAAGACGCGCTGCCGCACGACCACAGTGACCTCGAGCATGGCGCCGAGGTGCTGGCCTTTGCCCGCCCCCACGAGCTGGACATCATCACCGACACCGGCAGCACCGAGGGTGTGGCCGCACGGGTGAGCCGCATCCTGAGTTTCGGCGTCACCGCACGGGTGGAGCTGGACGGTGCCAATGGCGCCACCGGACGGCACTTCGAGGTCGAACTCACACGGGCGGAGGTGACGCGGATCGGCCTGCAAGAGGGCCAGAGCGTGCGCCTGGTGCCCTCGCGGCTCAAGGTCTTCCCCAAGCCGGAGGAGCGCCCGGCAGCGGAACCGCGGCGATGAACTTCCAGCAGCTGCGCATCATCCGCGAGACGGTCCGCCGCGACTTCAACTTCACCGAGGTCGCCAACGCGCTGTTCACCTCGCAGTCCGGCGTGAGCAAGCACGTCAAGGACCTGGAGGAGGAGCTGGGCGTGGAGCTGTTCGTCCGCAAGGGCAAGCGCCTGGTCGGCCTGACCGAGCCGGGCCAGGAGCTGGTCGGCATCGTCGAGCGCATGCTCATGGACGCCGCCAACATCCGCCGAGTCGCGGCGCAGTTCGCCAACCGCGACGAGGGCGAGCTGACGGTGGTGACCACCCACACGCAGGCGCGCTACGCCCTGCCGGAGATCGTTGCGCGGTTCAAGCAGGACTTCCCCAAGGTGCATCTGGCGCTGCACCAGGAGAGCCCGGGCGAGATCGTCGAGCGGCTCCGCCGCGGCGAGGCCGACATCGGCATCGCCACCGAGGCGCTGGACGCGGAGCCGACCCTGGCGACGTTCCCCTTCTACAGCTGGCACCACGCCGTGGTGGTGCCCGAGGGCCACGCGCTGGCAGGTCGTGGCGACCTGACACTGGCGGACCTCGCCGAGCACCCGCTGATCACTTACCACGAGGGCTACACCGGCCGCGCCAGCATCGACCGCGCCTTTTCTGGGGCGGGCCTGCAGCCGGACATCGTCATGTCGGCGCTGGACGCGGACGTGATCAAGACCTACGTGGAGCTGGGCCTGGGGGTCGGTATCGTCGCCGCCATGGCCTACCACCCGCGCAAGGACGCGGGGCTGGCGCTGCTCGACCCGCCGGGCTTGTTCCCGCCGAATGTCACACGCATCGCCGTGCGCCGCGGCCACTACCTGCGCGGCTTCGCCTACCGCTTCATCGAGCTGTGCTCGAAGACCGCCGACGAGGCGACGGTAAAGGCGGCGGCCAGCGTGTTACGGGGTGACTGAGCCAAGCCCCGGGGCGAGAATCCGGATCACACCAGATCCGCCTGAAAGGTAAAGGACTCGGCCAAGGCCGATCCTCTGCCCATCAGCCGGCAAGCACGCGAAGCATCCGCTCCAACGCAGCGGGCGCCTCCATGACACCCGCGCCACCGCGCACCTCCAGAGCCCCGCGCAGCATCCGCCGCAAGGTCTCCGGCTGCGGCTCCAGCGGCCCGAAGAAACGCACCTCGCCACCGACCACCAGCAGCAGCGTCGGGAAGGTCTCCACATCCAGATCACCGACCAGGTCGGCCTGATCCTCGATGTCGATCCAGTGTGCCGTGACCGTGTGGCCAGCCGCGCGGAGTTCGGCCGCGGCGGACTCGAACACCTCGCGATAGGCATCGCAGGTGCGACACCAGGCGGCGCAGAGGCAGGCGATGGTCAATGGCTCATCGGACATCGGCGCATCGTACCGCCTCCGCCGGCCGGCCCGGCCGCCGCGCTAAACTCCTCGGCATGACAGACACCCTCACCCTGACCCGCCCCGACGACTGGCACCTGCACCTGCGCGATGGTGTCGCGCTGGCTGCGGTGCTGCCCGACACCGCGCGCCAGTTCGCCCGCGCCATCGTCATGCCCAACCTAAAGCCGCCGGTGACCACCACCGCGCTGGCGGGCGCCTACCGCGAGCGCATCCTGGCCGCGCGGCCGGCAGGCAGCGATTTCCAGCCTCTGATGACGCTGTATCTCACCGACGCCACGCCGCCGGCCGAGATCGCCGCCGCCAAAGCCAGCGGCTTCGTCCAGGGCGTCAAGCTGTACCCGGCTGGCGCCACCACCAACTCCGACTCGGGTGTCACCGACATCCGCCGCTGCGACGACACACTTGCCGAGATGGCGCGGCTGGGTATGCCGCTGCTGATCCACGGCGAGGTGACCGACGCCGAGATCGACGTCTTCGACCGCGAGGCGGTGTTCATCGACCGCATCCTCGGCCCGCTGCTGCAGCGCCACCCGGCCCTGCGCGTGGTCTTTGAGCACATCACCACGCGCGACGCCGCCCAGTTCGTGGCGCAGGCCGGCCCGAACGTGGCCGCCACCGTCACCGCGCACCACCTGCTCTACAACCGCAACGCACTGTTCCAGGGCGGTATCCGGCCGCACAACTACTGCCTGCCGGTGCTCAAGCGCGAGGTGCATCGCGTGGCCCTGGTAGAGGCCGCCACCAGCGGCGACCCCAAGTTCTTCCTCGGCACCGACAGCGCCCCGCACGCCCGCCACACCAAGGAAGCCGACTGCGGCTGCGCCGGCTGCTACACCGCACTCACCGCAGTGGAGCTGTACGCCGAGGCCTTCGAGGCGGCCGGCGCGCTGGACCGGCTGGAGGGCTTTGCCAGCCACTTCGGGCCCGACTTCTACCGGCTGCCGCGCAACACCGGCAGCGTCACCCTGCACCGCGAGCCGTTCTCGGTGCCAGCCGACCTGCCCTACGGCGGAGACCGGCTGACCCCCTTCCGCGCGGGGGAGACGCTGGCTTGGCGCCTGCAATAAGACGCGGAGCGTTGGGTACCCGGCTCGGCACGCTGCTGGCGGCCGCAATGCTGGCCGGCTGCGCGACGCATCTGGGCAAACCTGAGCCGGCGCGGGCCATACCCGCCGTCCGCACCACCTTCAGCGTCGAGCGCGACCGCGTCTACAGTCCGCCGGGCTGGCCGGAGACGCTGCGCGCCGACATCTACCGGCCCGGGGCGGATGGCCCGCGTCCGGCGGTGCTGCTGATCCACGGCGGCGGCTGGGCGCCGCCCGACCGCCGCTCGCAGATGGACTCGATCGCCGAGCGGCTGGCCGCACGCGGCTACGTGGTGATGAATGCCACCTACCGTCTGGCGCCCCGCCACCAACACCCGGCGGCGGTCGATGACCTGCGCCAGGCGCTGACGTGGTTGCGTGCGCAGGCAGGCGATCTGGGCGCACGCCCGGACCGCGTCGCCGCATTCGGCTACTCGGCGGGCGGGCACCTGGCGACGCTGCTGGGCGCGCTGGACGCGCCAGCCGGACAGCGAATCCAGGCGGTGGTGGCTGGCGGCGCCCCGACCGAACTGGCGAAGTGGTCCAACGGCAAGCTGGTGGTGCGCTACCTCGGCGGCCGGCCTGACGAGGTGCCGGAGCGATACGCCGCGGCATCGCCCATCCGCCACGTGAGCGCCGACGACCCGCCGGTGTTCCTGTACCACGGCACGCTGGACACGGTGGTGCCGGTCGACCACGCCACCGACTACAAGGCAGCGCTAGACCGCGCCGGGATGCGCAACGAGCTCTACCTGGAGCGTGGCCGCGGGCACATTGCGGCGTTCCTTTTCGACGGCGGCGCGGTGGATGCGGCGCTCGACTTCCTCGACCGCAGCCTGATCGACATCGAGCCATAAGACGCACTGACCCGGGGCGCCCCGGGCGGACTGATAGACTGGTCGGGTGAAGACGGCCAGACAGTCGCTGTACGGCTTGACCGTATGGAGGAAAGTCCGGGCTCCGCAGAGCAGGATGCCGGCTAACGGCCGGACGCCGTGAGGCGATGGACAGGGCAACAGAAAGCAAACCGCCGAAGCACCCGCGAGGGCGCTGGCAAGGGTGAAAGGGTGCGGTAAGAGCGCACCGCGGACGTGGCAACACGGACGGCACGGCAACCCCCATCCGGAGCAAGGCCAAATAGGGACGCCATGGTGTGGCTCGCACCGCGTCCGGGTAGGCTGCTCGAGCCGGTCAGCAATGGCCGGCCCAGATGAATGACTGTCAGCGGCGGGCAACCGCCGCCCACAGAACCCGGCTTATCGGCCGTCTTCACACCTTCTTCCAGCACCCGCCGCGGTGAGCCGAAATGGCTTCACCGGGCGCGTTGCCGCGCCCCTGCCGTGGCCCACCAATCCCATGAATGGAAAACGCTTTTCGGCATTCGCGTCGGGGCGATACGACATCGCGCAAAAAACCCTCTGACAACCTTGACCTTGGCCATGCCGCATCCTTATAGTGGGGAAAAGTGGCGTGCAGTGGGATTTTGTGGGAAATCTCGGCGGCGTCGGGGGTGCCATGTTTCGCGGTCTGACGAAACTCAATCTGGATAACAAGGGGCGTTTGGTGATGCCGACCAAGCATCGCGCCGCCTTGCCCGAAGGTTTCGAGAGCCGCGTGATGGTCACGCTGGACCGTGCCGGCTGCCTGGCGATGTACCCCATCCCCGAATGGAAGACGGTCGAGGCCCAGTTCGAGCGGGTCGGCATGGACCCGCGGGTGATCGCGCTCAAGCGTCTGGTCATCGGCCACGCCGAGGAACTCGACATCGACAGCGCCGGCCGCGTGCTCGTGCCACCCGTCCTGCGCGAGATCGCCAAGCTGGACAAGACCGTGATGCTGGTCGGCCAAGGCAACAAACTGGAGCTCTGGTCCGACAGCCTGTGGGCCGAGGAGCGCGACCGCACCCTCGCCCTGCCAGTCAGCGAGTGGCCGGCCGACATGAACTTCATCCTGTGAGCCCGGCGCATGTCCCGGTCCTCCTCGAAGAAGCCACCGACGCACTGCGGATCGACCCCGACGGCACCTACGTCGACGCCACCTTCGGTCGTGGCGGACACAGCCGCGCCATCCTGCAGCGCCTCGGCCCGCGCGGTCGCCTGCTCGCCCTCGACCGCGACCCCACCGCGGTGGCAGCCGCAGGCGGCATTGCCGACCCGCGTTTCTGCATCGTCCACGCGCCGTTCTCCCACCTCGGGCGCGTGCTCGACGAACAGGGCATCCCCCACATCGACGGCCTGCTGCTGGACGTCGGCGTTTCCTCCCCGCAGATCGACGAGCCGGAGCGGGGTTTCAGCTTTCGCCAGGACGGGCCACTCGACATGCGCATGGACACCACGCGCGGGCCGAGTGCAGCCCAGTGGCTTGAGGAGGTAGACGAAGATGAGCTGGCACACATCATCCGCAAGTACGGAGAAGAGCGGTTTGCTAAGCAGGTTGCGCGCGCAATTGTCACGGCGCGCCAGGCGGGCCCGCTCACAGGCACCCGGCAGCTCGCGCAGGTCGTCGCTGCGGCGGTACGCAAGCGCGAGCCCGGCCAGGACCCAGCCACCCGCACCTTTCAGGCCATTCGCATTCACATCAACCGCGAACTCGAGGAACTGGAAGCGGCACTCGGGCAGGGCCTGCAACACCTTGCTCCTCGAGGACGACTGGTGGCCATCGCGTTCCACTCGCTGGAAGATCGACTCGTGAAGCAGTTCATCCGTCGCCACAGCACGGTGCCGGATGACATCGCGCGGCTGCCGCTGCGCGAGGACCAGTTGCCGCCGCGCCCCCTGGCTGCGGTAGGCCGCGCCGTCAAACCCTCGGCGGCTGAGGTCGCTGCCAACCCGCGCGCCCGCAGCGCCGTGATGCGCGTCGCCGAGCGGGTGCCCGGGGTGCCGGCGTGAGCAACCGCCACATCTGGCTGCTGGTGGCGCTGCTGGGCAGCGCCATCGCCGTCGTCATGACCCAGCATCAGGCACGCAGCCTTTACATCCGCCTGCACGAGATGCAGGAGCAGACACGCAAGCTCGAGGTGGAGCGGACCGAGCTGCAACTCGAGCAGAGCACGCTCTCGGCCCACGGCCGGGTCGAGGCCGTCGCGCGCGAGCGCCTCGGCATGGCGATCCCGGTCGGCCCCCAGGTGCAGGCGCTGCCCGAGCCGGCCAGCGTCGCCACCACCGCACCCGGGACCGCCCCGTGAGCAACCCGCACCCCGCCCTCGCCCTGCGACTCAAGCCGTGGCGGGCCACCGTCATCCTCGGCCTGTTCGGCGCCGCGACCCTGGGTCTAGTGGTCCGCGCCGGCTGGCTGGCCAGCGTGCAGAACGACTTTCTGCAGGCGCAGGCCGATCGCCGCGTGCAGACCGCGCAGTCGATCCCGGCGCATCGCGGCAAGATCGTCGACCGCCGCGGCGCGCTGCTGGCGGTGAGTATGCCGCTGGTCTCGGTCACCGCCGACCCGCGCCACATCAACCTCAAGCCCGGCCAACTGGAGTCGCTGGCGAAGGCGCTGGAGATGCCGCCCGAACGGCTGCAGGCGCAACTTGCCGACACGCGTCAGGGCTTCGTCTACCTGCGACGCCACCTCACCGACGAGCAAGCTGGCCATGTCCGCAGCCTGCGCATCGCCGGGTTGGGATTCGAGACCGACTTCCGCCGCTACTACCCTGCCGCTGAAGAAGCCGGCCACCTGGTGGGCTTCACTGGCCGCGATGGCGGCCGCAACGATGTGGGCCGCGCCGGCATCGAGCGCGCCTTCGATCGCGAACTCGGCGGCATCGACGGGCAGCGTGTCGGCCTGCGCAACAGTCGTGGGCAGATGGTGGACGACGCGCGCAGCGCCCTGCCACCGCAGCACGGCCGCGACCTCGCGCTGGCCATCGACCGTGACCTGCAGTACCTGGCCTTCCGCGAGTTGCGCGCGGCGGTGACCCAACACAAGGCCCGCGGCGGCGGCATCGTCATGCTCGATGTACGCACCGGCGAGGTGCTGGCGATGGCCAACTACCCCGCCTACAACCCGAACAACGACGAGCGGGCCGACCCCGATCGCACCCGCAACCGCACCGTCATCGACCTCTACGAGCCGGGCTCGACGATGAAGCCGTTCACCGCGGCGATGGCGCTGGAAGAGGGCCTGGTGAAGCCGGACACGCAGATCGACACCGGCGACGGCAGCTACCGCATCGGCAAGCACACCATCAAGGACACGCACCACAGCATCCGCTTCATGACGGTCACCGAGATCATCCAGCACTCGAGCAATGTCGGGTCGCTGAAGATGGCGCTGCAGGTGCAGCCGTCGCGGCACTGGGAGTACCTGCACCGCTTCGGCTTCGGCGTGGCACCCGGCACCGGCTTCCCCGGCGAGGCAGCCGGTCTGCTGCGCCCCTGGAAGGACTGGAAGCCGGTCGACCAGGCGGTGATGTCCTACGGCAACGGTGTGGCCGTGAGCCTTCTGCAGATGGCGCGCGCCTACCTGGTGTTCGCCCGCGACGGCGACATGATCCCGATCCGCCTGACCCGTGACAGCGAGGACCCGCAAGGTGAGCGCGTGCTCTCCAGCGAGACCGCGCATCAGGTTCGCGCCATGCTGGAGTCGGTGACCCAGGACGGCGGCACCGCCAAGGCTGCGGCCATCCCTGGCTACCGCGTGGCCGGCAAGACCGGGACCGCGCGCAAGATCCGCGTCGGCGGCGGCTACGCCCACAACAGCTACATCGCATCGTTCGTCGGCTTCGCGCCCGCCAGCGCGCCGCGCTACGTGCTCGCCGTGATGATCGACGAGCCGGGCGCCGGCGCCATCTACGGCGGCGCGGTGGCTGCGCCGGTGTTCTCAAAGGTGATGAGCGAGGCGCTCCGGCAGCACGGCGTGCCGCGCGACCAGGCCGGGCCGGTCTGGGTCGACAATCGCCAGGCCCCACCGCCGGCCGCCCCCGCGCCGCCGCCGGCCGCGGTGCGCGTGGCCGCACAGGACACGCCCCGACGCGAGCCGCCAAGATGAACGCGCTGCGACACGGAAACCAGCCGAGCGGACGCCCCGACTTCGATCGGGGCTTCGTCCATGCCATGGGGCTGGCCGGACGCCGGCTGCGCATCGACAGCCGGCTGGTGCAGCCGGGCGACGTCTTCGCCGCGGTACCAGGACACCGGGTGGATGGTCGCGCCTTCATCTATGCGGCGGTGGCCGCCGGCGCGTCGGCGGTCCTGTGGGACCCGGTCGGTGGCGAGGCCCCGCAGATCGATGTCCCCAATCAGGCAGTGCCTGACCTGGCATGGCGGCTCGGCTGGATCGCCGCCGAGATCGCCGGCCACCCGGGCCGGCCGCTGTGGACGGTCGGCATCACCGGCACCAACGGCAAGACCACCTGCAGCCACTGGCTGGCGGCCGGCCTCAACCGCGCCGGGCGCCAATGCGGGCGCATCGGCACGCTCGGCTACGGCATCGACACGCTCACGCCGCTGCCCAATACCACCCCGGATGGCGTGGTGCTGCAGGACATCCTGGGCGAGTTGCGCGGCGCCGGCGCCGATGCGGTGGCGATGGAGGTGTCGAGCCACGGCCTGGCGCAGGGCCGTGTCCACGGCGTCGAGTTCGACGTCGCCGTCTTCACCAACCTGACCCGCGACCATCTGGATTTCCACGGCTCGATCGAGGCCTACGGTGCGGCCAAGGCGAGCCTGTTCCACTGGGACGAGTTGCAGTACGCGGTGGTCGTGACCAACCAGACCTTTGGCGCGCAACTGGCCGACAGCATCGACCGCAGCCGCACCGAGGTGGTGACGGTGGGTCATCGCGGCGATGTGCGGCCGGAGGGCGTGCGCGCCACCGCCGAGGGTCTGTCGTTCCAGCTGGCGTCACCGTGGGGCAACGCCGAGGTCCACGCCCCGGTGGTCGGCCTGTTCAACGTCGACAACCTGTCCTGCGTGCTGGCCAGCATGTTGGTGTCAGGCGTACCGCTTGAAGAGGCGGTTGCCGCGGCGGCAGATTTCCTGCCGGTCGACGGCCGCATGCAGGTGCTGCGACTCGCCGGCGGCCCGACCGTTGTCATCGACTACGCGCACACACCCGACGCGCTGGAGCAGGCGCTCGGCAGCCTGCGCCCGGGCCTCGGCGAGCGCGGCCAGCTGCACTGCCTGTTCGGCTGCGGCGGCGACCGCGATGCCGGCAAGCGCCCGCTGATGGGCGAGGTGGCGGCACGGCTGGCCGACCGCGTCGTGCTGACCAGCGACAACCCGCGCTCGGAGGAGCCGGCGGCCATCATCGACGACATCCGGCGCGGCATCGACAGCGCCTGCGAGCTGGTGGTCGAGGCCGACCGCGCCCGCGCCATCCCGCTGGCAGTCGGCGGCGCCCGGGCGGGCGACATCGTGCTGCTGGCCGGCAAGGGCCACGAGACCACGCAGGAGATCGCCGGCCAGAAGTACCCGTTCAGCGACGTCGCCCACGCGCGCATGGCGCTGGACAGCTGGCAGAGGAGCGCCGCATGACCGGCAGTGAAATGACCCGGCACCACATGGCCGCCGCCCGTTTCCGCCTCTCGACGCTGGCCGCCGACTGCGGCGGGCGAATGGTTGGCGCCGACCGCGACATCGCGCGGGTGCACACCGACACCCGCAGCATCGGCGCCGGCGACCTGTTCGTCGCCTTGCGCGGCGAGCGCTTCGACGGCAACGCATTCGCCGCCGATGCGCTGGCGGCGGGCGCGGCTGCCGCGCTGGTTGAGCGCGCCGATGCGCTGCCGGCCGGTGCCAGCGGTATCGTCGTCGAGGACAGCCGGCGCGCACTCGGCCAGATCGCCCGCGCCCACCGCCAGCGTGTCGCCCCCAGGCTGCTGGCGGTGACTGGCAGCAACGGCAAGACCACGGTCAAGGAGATGCTCGCCGCCATCCTGCGCGGCGTGCACGGCGAGGTGGCGGTGCTGGCCACCGAAGGCAACCTCAACAACGACATCGGGCTGCCGCTGACGCTGCTGCGCCTGCAGCCTGAGCACCGCTTCGCAGTCTGCGAGATGGGCATGAACCACGCCGGCGAGATCGCCTACCTGTGCCAGGTCGCCCAGCCCGACATCGCCGTCATCAACAACGCTGGCACCGCGCACCTGGAGAACCTCGGCTCGCTCGAGGGCATCGCGCGCGCCAAGGGCGAGATCGTGCAGGGCCTGCGCGCGGACGGTGTCGCCGTGCTGCCGCAGACCGACCGCTGGCTGCCGCTCTGGCAGCAGCTTGCCGGCGCCCGCCAGAGCCTGCGTTTCGGCCTCGACCCGGCCGCCGAGGTGGCCGGCGAGGCCGCTGCCGACGGCGTGGTGACCCTGCGCCACGGCGATAACACAGCCACCTGCCGGCTCGCCGTGCCGGGCCTGCACAATGCCCACAACGCCTGCGCCGCCATCGCCGCCGCGATCGCCGCCGGGGTGCCTCTGGCGCGGGCTGCCGCCGCGCTGGACGGTTTCGGTGGCAGCAAGGGCCGCCTGCAGGTCAAGCGCGCCGGCAACGGCGCCACCCTGATCGACGACACCTACAACGCCAACCCCGACTCGGCCAGGGCCGCCATCGCAGTGCTCGCCGCCGCAGCGCAGCCTCGCATCCTGGTGCTCGGCGACATGGGCGAACTGGGCCCTGATGCACCCGCGCTGCACCGCGAGGTGGGCGAGGTGGCACGCGCCGCCGGCCTCGAGTGCCTGCTCGCAACCGGCGAACTGTCGCGGCAGACGGTGGAGGGCTTCGGCGCCGGCGGCGAGCACTTCGCCAGCCACGCCGACCTCATCGTCGCGCTGCGCGGCAGGCTTGCAGCGGACAGCACGGTGCTGGTCAAGGGCTCGCGGTTCATGCGCATGGAGCAGGTGGTCGAGGCGCTGCTCGCATCCGCCGGCGGTGGCGCGGCGGCGCCCGGCGTCAGCCGTAAGGAGGCCGCCGCATGCTGCTGATCCTGGCGCACTGGCTGGCCGAGGACGTCGGCGCCTTCCGCGTCTTCAGTTACCTCACGCTGCGCGCCGTGCTGGCCTGCATGACCGCGCTGATGATCTGCTTCTGGGCCGGACCGGCGGTGATCCGCAAACTGACCGCGATGAAGTTCGGCCAAGCGGTGCGCGACGACGGCCCGCAGACCCACCTGGTCAAGCAGGGCACGCCGACCATGGGCGGCGCGCTGATCCTCATCGCCATCGCCGGTGCCACGCTGCTGTGGGGCGACCTCTCCAATCGCTTCGTCTGGATCGTGCTGCTTGTCACGCTCGGCTTTGGGGTGGTCGGCTGGGTCGACGACTACCGCAAGGTGGTCCGACGCGACCCCAAGGGCCTGGCGAGCCGCTGGAAGTACTTCTGGCAGAGCGTGATCGGGCTGGCCGCTGCGGCGTTCCTGGCCTTCAGCACCACGCTGCCGGCGCAGACCGAGTTCATCGTGCCGTTCTTCAAGACCGTGGCCTTCCCGCTCGGCTCGATCGGTTTCCTCATCCTCACCTACTTCGTCATCGTCGGCACCAGCAATGCGGTCAACCTGACCGACGGTCTTGATGGCTTGGCGATCATGCCGACGGTGATGGTCGGCAGCGCGCTGGGCGTGTTCGCCTACGTCGTCGGCAACGCCGTCTTCTCCAAATATCTTGGTTTTCCGTACATCCCCGGTGCCGGCGAGCTGCTGGTGCTGTGCGCGGCGATGGCCGGCGCGGGCTTGGGCTTCCTCTGGTTCAACGCCTACCCGGCCGAGGTCTTCATGGGTGACGTGGGCGCGCTGGCGCTGGGCGCCATGCTCGGCACCATCGCCGTGATCGTCCGCCAGGAGATCGTGCTGTTCATCATGGGTGGCGTGTTCGTCGTCGAGACCTTATCGGTCATCGTTCAGGTCGCCTCCTTCAAGCTGACCGGCAAGCGGGTGTTCCGGATGGCGCCACTCCACCACCACTTCGAGCTCAAGGGCTGGAAGGAGACGCAGGTGGTGGTGCGCTTCTGGATCATCACCATGATGCTGGTGCTGGTCGGCCTCTCTACGCTCAAGCTGAGGTAGACCATGGCACTGCGCGAACAGACCGTCCTCGTTCTTGGCCTTGGCGACACCGGCATCTCGATGGTGCGCTGGCTGCGTGGCGCCGGCGCCACGGTGCGGGTCGCCGACAGCCGTCAGGACCCACCGCACCTGCGGACACTGCAGACCGAGTTCCCCGACATCCGCACCGACTGCGGGCCCTTCCACGAGTCGAGCTTCGAGGGCATCGACCTGATCGCGCTGAGCCCTGGCGTGCCGCTGGCAGAGCCGCTGGTGCAGGACGCGGTGCGCCGCGGCATCCCCGTCACCGGCGACGTCGAGCTATTCGCCCGCGCCTTGAACAAGTACTTCCCGCGCGTGCGCTGCATCGCCATCACTGGCTCCAACGGCAAGAGCACGGTCACCAGCATGGTCGGCGAGATGTGCGCCAAGGCCGGCTTCAAGACCGTGGTGGCCGGCAACATCGGCCTGCCGGTGCTCGACGCGCTGGCCAAGACCATCGCCGGCGGCAAGACGCCCGACATCTTCGTGCTCGAGCTGTCGAGCTTCCAGCTCGAGACCACCCGCCACCTGTACCCCGACGCGGCGACCGTCCTCAATATCTCCGAGGACCACATGGACCGCTATCCGGGTCTCGCCGCCTACGCCGCCGTGAAGGCCCGCATCTTCAACGGCGAGGGCGTGCAGGTGATCAACCGCGACGACCCGATGGTCGACCGCATGGGCGAGTCCGGCCGGCGGGTCTGGACCTTCAGCCGGCATAACCCGGTGTCGCCGAGCGATTTCGGCCTGGTCGAGGTGGATGGCGAGCCAGCGCTGGCGCAGGGCAGCCGGGTGCTGATGCGCACCGGCGAGCTGCGCGTCACCGGCCTGCACAACGCCACCAACGCGCTGGCGGCGCTGGCACTGTGCCGCGCGCTCGACATGCCGGAGGGCCCGCTGCTCAGCGCGCTGCGCGAGTTCCGTGGCCTGGCCCACCGCGTCGAACGCGTCGCCGAGGTCGCCGGAGTGACCTACTACGACGACTCCAAGGGCACCAACGTCGGCGCCACTGTGGCCGCCCTCGACGGCTTTGACCGGCCGGTGGTGCTGATCGCCGGCGGCGACGGCAAGGGACAGGACTTCTCGCCACTCACCGGCCCGGTGCGCGAGCGCGCGCGGGCGGTGGTGCTGATCGGGCGCGACGCGCCGGCCATCGAAGGTGCCCTGCGCGGCACCGGTGTGCCGCTGGAGCGCGCCGACAGCCTGCCGGAGGCGGTGCGCGCCTGCGCCGCGCTGGCGCGGTCGGGTGACGCTGTGCTGCTGTCGCCGGCCTGCGCCAGCCTCGACATGTTCCGCAACTACGCTCACCGTGCCGAGGTCTTCATCGACGCCGTGCGGCGCCTGCCGGGAGTCCACGCGTGAGGGTCGCCGCACCCGGCATCCACGGTCGTCGGCTGCTGCCGATGTACGACCAGGCGCTGCTGTTCGTCATCGCCATGATCGCCGCCATGGGCCTGGTGATGGTCTTCTCCGCCACCATCACCACCGCCGAACTCAGCCGTCAGACGCAGTTCGATTCGCTGTTCTACTTCAAGCGCCACCTGATCTACCTCGGCATCGGCGTGCTGCTGGCCATGTGCGTCTTCGCGGTGGAGATGCGCACCTGGCAGAAGGCGGCGCCGTGGATCTTCTTTGGCGGCATCGTGTTGCTGGCGCTGGTTCTGATTCCCGGCATCGGCCTCAAGATCAACGGCGCGCGGCGCTGGATCCGGCTCGGGGTGGTCAGCCTGCAACCGGCCGAACTGATGAAGCTGGCGGTGGTGCTGTACGCGGCCGACTACACGGTGCGCAAGGCCGCCTTCATGCACAGCTGGACCAAGGGCCTGTTCCCGCTCGCCGCGGTGATCATCCTCGCCGGCTCGCTGGTCATCGTGCAGCCCGACCTCGGCTCGTTCGCGGTGATGTGCGCCATCACTGCCGGCATCCTCTGGCTCGGCGGCATGCGCGTGCGCATCTTCCTCGGGCTGATCGCGCCGGTGGCGGCGGTGTTCTTTGCACTGATCTGGTTCGTGCCGTGGCGCCTGCAGCGTCTGGTCACCTTCATGGACCCGTGGAACAAGCCGATGGCCGACGGCTACCAGCTCACCCACTCGCTGATGGCATTCGGCCGCGGCGAATGGTTCGGCGTCGGGCTGGGTGCCGGCATGGAGAAGCAGGGCTACCTGCCCGAGGCGCACAACGACTTCCTGATGGCGGTGATCGGCGAGGAGCTCGGCTTCATCGGCGTGGTGGCGGTGATGCTGCTGTTCGCCTGGCTGATCTGGCGCGCCTTCCTCATCGGCCGCCAGGCGATCGCGCTCGACCGCGTCTACTCGGCGCTGGTGGCGCAGGGCATCGGCGTGTGGCTGGGCACGCAGGCGCTGGTGCACGCCGGCGTGAGCATGGGCGCACTGCCGACCAAGGGCCTGACCCTGCCGCTGATGAGCTTTGGCGGCAGCGCGCTGATCACCATCTGCCTGACGCTGGCCATCCTGCTGCGCGTCGACTTCGAGAACCGCCTGCTGATGCGGGGCAAGCCGGTATGAGCACGCCGTTCATGGTCATGGCGGGCGGCACCGGCGGGCATGTGTTCCCGGCCATCGCGGTGGCCAACGCCCTGCGCGAGCGCGGCCACGAGGTGGTCTGGCTGGGCACCCGCGGCGGCATGGAGCAGCGGCTGGTGGCCGAGGCCGGCTACCCCGGCGTGTGGGTCACGCTGGGTGGCCTGCGCGGCAAGAACGCGCTCACCACCGCCATGTTCCCGCTGAAGCTGCTGCTGGCCTGCCTACAGGCGCTGTTCGGTGTGCTGCGTCACCGTCCGCGCGTGGTGCTGGGCTTTGGCGGCTACGCGGCCTTCCCCGGCGCGCTGGTCGGCAAGCTGCTCGGCCGCCGGCTGGTGGTGCACGAGCAGAACGCCGTGGCCGGCCTCACCAACCGCGTGCTGGCGATGTTCGCCGACCGCGTGCTGACCGGCTTCCCCGGCGCCTTCGAGGCCCCGAGCAGCTCGGCGCTGGCCATGAGGTGCCGCCCGCCGGCGCGCACCGAGTGGGTCGGCAACCCGGTGCGCGCGTCCATCCTCAGCCTGGGCGACCCGGCCGAACGCTTCGCGGAGCGCGGCGGCGGCCGCCTGCGCATCCTCGTGGTCGGCGGCAGCCTTGGCGCGCAGGCGCTCAACCGCACGCTGCCGGCGGCGCTGGCACTCATCCCCAAACTGGAGCGCCCGTTCGTCTTTCACCAGGCCGGCGAGAAGCACATCGACGCCCTGCGCGAGGCCTACGACGAGGTCGGCGTGATGGCCTCATGCGTGCCCTTCATCAAGGACATGGCGATGCAGTACGCCATGGCCGACCTGGTCATCTGCCGCGCCGGCGCGCTGACCGTGGCCGAGCTGGCGACGGTCGGCGTAGGTGCGCTGCTGATCCCCTTCCCGCACGCCGTCGACGACCACCAGACCGCGAATGCAAGGTTGCTGGTAGACGCCGGCGCGGCGCGCCTGCTGCCGGAGCGAGAGCTGACGCCCGAGGGCCTGGCCGCGCTGCTGCAATCGTTGACGCGCGAGGAGCTGGCGCAGATGGCGGTGCGCGCGCAGACGGTGGCCAAGCCGGACGCCACCGCCAGCGTGGCGCGGATCGCGCTCGAGACCGCGGGGCTGGCGGCATGAGACACCGCATCAACCAGATCCACTTCGTCGGCATCGGCGGCACCGGCATGTCCGGCATCGCCGAGGTGCTGCTGAATCTGGGCTACCAGGTGAGCGGATCGGACATCGCCAACGGTGCCGCCACCCGCCGCCTAGCGCAGCTGGGCGCCCGCATCACCATCGGCCACGACGCCGCCAACATCGCCGGCGCCGACGCGGTGGTCACCTCGACCGCCGTCACCGCCGACAACCCCGAGGTAGTGGCCGCCCACGCCGCGCGCATCCCGGTGGTGCCGCGCGCGCTGATGCTGGCCGAGCTGATGCGCCTGCGCCAGGGCATCGCCGTGGCCGGCACCCACGGCAAGACCACCACCACCAGCCTCGTCGCCAGCGTGCTGGCCGCCGGCGGGCTCGACCCCACCTTCGTCATCGGTGGCCGGCTGAACGCCGCCAACGCCAACGCAAAGTTGGGCCAGGGCGACTTCATCGTCGCCGAAGCCGACGAGTCGGACGCCAGCTTCCTGCACCTGACACCCGTCATCAGCGTGGTCACCAACATCGACCAGGACCACATGGAGACCTACGGCCACGACTTCGGCCGGCTCAAGCAGACCTTCATCGACTTCCTGCAGCGCATGCCGTTCTATGGCGTCGCGGTGGCCTGCATCGACGACCCGGTGGTGGCGGAGATCCTGCCGCAGGTGGGCAAGACCGTGGTGCGCTACGGCTTCAGCGAAGCCGCTGCGATCCGCGCCATCGACGTCCGCCACGACCACGGCCGCATGCACTTCACCGCCACGCGGCGCAACGGCTCGCCGCTGTCCAGCCTCGAGGTCACCCTCAACCTGCCGGGCGAGCACAACGTTCGCAATGCGCTGGCGGCGATCGCCGTCGGCACCGAGCTCGACGTGCCGGATGCCTCCATCGTCCACGCGCTGGCCGAGTTCCAGGGTGTGGGCCGTCGCTTTGCCCGCCACGGCGACATCGCCCTGGCCGGCGGCGGCGCCTTCACGCTGATCGACGACTACGGCCACCACCCGGTGGAGATGGCCGCGACACTGTCCGCCGCGCGCGGCGCCTTCCCTGGCCGGCGCATCGTTCTGGCCTTCCAGCCGCACCGCTACACGCGCACCCGGGACCTGTTCGAGGACTTCGTGCGTGTGCTGGGCGAGGCCGACGCGGTGCTGCTGACCGAGGTCTACGCCGCCGGCGAGGCGCCGATCGTCGCCGCCGATGGCCGCGCGCTGGCACGAGCGCTGCGGGTGCAGGGCCGCATCGAGCCGATCTTTGTCGAGCAGGTGAGCGAGCTGCCGCAGGCCGCGCTGGCCCAGCTGCAGGACGGCGATGTGCTGATCACCATGGGCGCCGGCTCGATGGGGCAGGTGCCAACGCAGCTGGTCGAGGGGGTGGCGGCATGAGCGCGCCCCGCACCGGCCTCGGCAAGGTCGCCGTCATGTTCGGCGGCACCTCGGCAGAGCGCGAGATCTCGATCATGAGCGGCAGCGCCGTGCTGGCCGCGCTGCAGTCGCAGGGCGTCGACGCGCACCGCTTCGACCCCGCCGAGAAGCCGCTCACCGCGCTGCTCGACGAAGGCTACGCGCGCGTCTTCATCGCGCTGCATGGTCGTTTTGGCGAGGACGGCACGCTGCAGGGCGCGCTCGAGGCGTTCGGCATCCCCTACACCGGGTCGGGCGTGCTCGGCTCGGCTCTGGCGATGGACAAATGGCGCACCAAGCTGGTCTGGCAGCAGTCCGGCATCCCGGTCGCCGACGGCATGGCGCTGACCCCGGACGTCAACCCGCAGCATGTCATCGACCGCCTCGGCCCCGACATGATGGTCAAGGCCGCACGCGAGGGCTCGTCGATCGGCATCACCAAGATCATCGGCGGCGATGCGGCCGCGGTGCGCGCTGCCTGGGACGAGGCCCTGCGCCACGACAGCATCGTGCTGGCCGAGCGCTTCGTGCAGGGCGGCGAGTACACCTGCGCGGTGCTCGGCGAACGCGCCCTGCCGATGGTGCGCATCGTCCCGCCGCAGGGCAACTACGACTACCAGAACAAGTACTTCAGCGACGACACGCAGTACTTCTGCCCGGCCGGGCTGGACCCGGCGCTGGAGTCACGCATCCAGGCGCTCACGCTGCGCGCCTTCCGTGCCCTCGACTGCCGCGGCTGGGGCCGCGCCGACATCATCCTGACCGCGGCCGGCGAGCCGGTCTTCCTCGAAATGAACACCAGCCCCGGCATGACCGGGCACTCGCTGGTGCCGATGGCGGCGAAGGCCGCTGGCATCCCGTTCGAGCAACTGGTGGTCGAGATCCTGGAGCGGGCCCATGTGGGATAAGCGCCCGCTCGACCGGCCGATGTCGGGCCAGACCCCGTCCGGGAGACGCTTCTGGGACAGCCCCGCCGGCCTCGACCGCGTCAGCCTGGGCCTGCTGGCGGTCAGCGTGGCGCTGGTGGTCTACGGCTCGCTCCACTGGCTGGTGCACCGGCCCATGTTCGGCATCAGCCTGGTCAAGGTGGCCGAGCCGCCGGTCCACGTCACACGCCGCCAGGTCGAGGATGTGGTCCGCCGCGAGCTTCGCGGCAACTTCTTCACCCTCGACCTCGAAGCCTCCCGGCGCGCCTTCGCCCGCCTGCCGTGGGTGCGCGAGGCCTCGCTGGAGCGCCACTGGCCGGGCACGCTCTCGGTCCGCATCGTCGAGCAGGAGGCGGTGGCGGTGTGGCAGGACGGTGGCCTGGTGAACCGCGAGGGCGACGTGTTCCAGGGCGCCAGCGATGCCGAGCTGCCAGTGTTTGCCGGGCCGGACGGCAGCAGCAGGCTGGTCGCCGAGCGCTACGCCGGCATCCGCAGCGTGCTGGCCGACGTCGGCCTGGCACCCCGCGCGATCCAGCTCTCGCCGCGCCACGCCTGGAGCGTCGAGCTGCAGAACGGCACACGCATCGAGCTGGGCCGCAACGGCGACATCGCCACCCTGCAACGTTTCGTCGCCGCCTATCCGCAGCAGATCGAGCCGCTGCTGCCACGCCTGAGCCAGATCGACCTGCGCTACCGCAACGGTTTCGCCCTGCGCAGCCGCGACGGCAAGCCGATCCCCCCTCCCGGCCGCACGCCCACCGGCGCTGCAGTCACCCGCAAGACCTGAAGCCAGCCATGAAGCCCGTTACGCCATGAAGCCCGTCATCAATGCCAACCCGCCCATCGTCGGCCTCGACATCGGCACCTCGAAGGTTGTCGCGATAGTCGCCATCGTAAACGCCGACGACCAGCTCGAGATGATCGGTTTCGGCAGCGCCCCCTCGACCGGGCTGCGGCGTGGCGTGGTGGTCAACATCGAGGCCACCGTCAACGCCATCCAGGCCGCCATCGCCGAGGCCGAGCTGATGGCCAACTGCAAGATCACGCGCGTCTGGGCGGGCATCGCCGGCAGCCACATCAAGAGCTTCAACTCGCACGGCATGGTCGCCATCCGCGACCGCGAGGTGAGCCAGTACGACATCGACAGCGTGCTGCGCACGGCGCAGGCGGTGAACATCCCCGCTGACCAGCGCGTCCTGCACACCCTGATCCAGGAATTCATCATCGACGACCAGGGCGAGGTGAAGGAGCCCAAGGGCATGAGTGGCGTGCGCCTGGAAGTGAAGGTGCACATGGTGACCGGCGCCGTCAGCGCCGCCGAGAACATCGTCAAGTGCGTGCGCCGCTGCGGCCTGGAGGTCGAGGAGCTGGTGCTGCAACCGATCGCCTCGGCTATCACTGTGCTGCACAACGACGAGCGCGAGCTGGGCGTGGTGATGGTCGACATCGGCGGCGGCACCACCGACATCGCCGTCTACTCGGGCAGCGCCATCCGTCACACCGCGATCCTGCCGATCGCCGGCGACCAGATCACCAACGACATCGCCATGGCGCTGCGCACGCCGACCAAGGACGCCGAGGAGCTGAAGCAGCAGCACGGCTACGCGCTGCGACAGCTGGCTGACAGCACGATCGGCATCGAGGTGCCCGGCGTCGGCGACCGCCAGCCGCGGCAATCGTCGCGGCAGACGCTGGCCAATGTCATCGAGCCGCGCGTCGAAGAACTGTTCTCGCTGGTGCAGGCGGAGATCGCCCGCGCCGGCTTTGCCGAGGGGCTGTCATCCGGTGTCGTGCTGACCGGCGGCAGCGCCGCCATGCCGGGCATGGCTGAGCTCGGCGAGGAGGTCTTCCACATGCCGGTTCGCATCGGCCAGCCCAACTACGCCGGACCCCTGGCGGAGTTCGTGCGGCATCCGCGCTACGCCACCGCGGTGGGGCTGGTGCAAGCCGGCTTCGAGAGCCATCAGAGACTTGAGATCGAACGTATCAAGGAGGGCCCCTTCAAGGCGGCACTCCGCAACGTCAGGACCTGGGTGCAGGGTAATTTCTAACTGGAGGTGGGCATGAAGTTCGAAGTCATGGAAGCGCCGAAGCAAGGCGCAGTCATCAAGGTGATCGGCGTCGGCGGTTGCGGCGGCAATGCGGTCGACCACATGATCAGCCGGGGGGTGCAGGGGGTCGAGTTCATCTGCGCCAATACCGACCAGAAGGCGCTGGTGCGCACGCAGGCGGCGACGCAGATCCCGATCGGCCAGCAGCTCACCAAGGGTCTGGGCGCCGGCGCGCGCCCCGAGGTCGGCCGCAGCGCCGCACTCGAGGACCGCGAGCAGCTGGTGGACGCCGTGGCCGGCGCCGACATGCTGTTCATCACCGCCGGCATGGGCGGCGGCACCGGCACCGGCGCCGCGCCGATCGTGGCCCAGGTGGCACGCGAGCTCGGCATCCTGACCGTGGCCGTGGTGACCAAGCCGTTCAGCTTCGAGGGCAAGCGCATGGAGGCGGCGGTCAGCGGCATCGCCGAACTGGCGCAACACGTCGACTCGGTCATCGTCATCCCGAACGAGAAGCTGATGGACGAGCTCGGCGACGTCTCGCTGGTCGAGGCCTTCGCCGCCGCCAACGACGTGCTGCACGGCGCCGTCGCCGGCATCGCCGAGGTCATCAACTCGCCGGGCATGATCGGTGTGGACTTTGCCGACGTGAAGACGGTGATGGGCGAGATGGGCCTGGCGATGATGGGTTCGGCCTCGGCCAGCGGCGTCGACCGCGCCCGCATCGCCGCCGAATCGGCCGTCGCCAGCCCGCTGCTGGAAGACGTCGAACTGCGCGGCGCGCGCGGTGTGCTGGTCAATATCACTGCCGACGGCAGCCTCAAGCTGTCCGACATCAACCAGATCATGGAGACCATCCGCGCCTACACCGCCGAGGACGCCACCGTCATCTTCGGTACCGCCATCGACGCGGACATGGGTGACGCGCTGCGCGTCACCGTGGTCGCCACCGGCCTCGGCCGGCCGCAGGCCGCCGCACGCCCGAGCCGTCCGGTGCTGGAGGTGATCGACACCAGCGACCTGATGAGCGCACGCACCGGCACCGACGACGCCACCGGCTTCATGCCGCCGATGGACAGCGGCGAGACGCCTGCGGTGTTCGGCAGCGGTCGCAGCGGTCGTGGTGGCCCGCGTCCGGTGCTGACCGAGCAGAACCTCGAGCAGTACGACATCCCGGCCTTCCTGCGCCGACAGGCCGACTGAGGGAACGGACCATGGTGCGCTGCAACAGCAACGGTCGTCGTCGCGTGACGGGACGGTTACAATCCGCCCCTGAACGTACGCCCTGAGCCCACCCCGGCACGACACGACATGCTGTTCCAGCGCACCCTCGCCCAGACCATCCGCGCCACCGGCGTCGGCCTGCACTCCGGAAACAAGGTCGAACTGACCCTGCGACCGGCACCGGCCGACCACGGCATCGTCTTCCGCCGCGTCGATCTCGACCCGCCGGTCAGCTTCGCGGCGGATGCCCGGCTGGTGCATGACACGCGCATGTGTACCGCCCTCGAATGTGAGGGCGCACGCGTCGGCACCGTCGAGCACCTGCTCAGCGCCATCGCCGGCCTCGGCATCGACAACCTGCTGATCGAACTCACCGCGCCCGAGGTGCCGATCATGGACGGCAGCTCGGCGCCCTTCGTCTTCCTGCTGCAATCCGCCGGACTGCTCGAACAGGACGCGCACAAGCGTTTCATCCGCGTCACCCGCGCCGTCGAGCTGAGTGATGGCGACAAGTGGGTGCGTCTGGAGCCGCACGACGGCTTCCGCATCACGCTTTCGATCGACTTCGCTCACCCGGCCACGCGTGGCAGCGCCGGCCAGGTGACCATCGACTTTGCCGAACAGTCCTACGTACGCGACGTGAGCCGCGCCCGCACCTTCGGCTTCATGCACGAGGTCGAGGCGCTTCGCGCCAATGGCCTGGCGCTGGGCGGCAGCCTGGACAACGCCATCGTGATGGACGAGTTTCGCGTGCTCAACCGCGACGGTCTGCGGACGCCCAACGAACTGGTCACACACAAGGTCTTGGATGCCATCGGCGACCTCTACCTGGCCGGCCACCCCATCATCGGCGCCTTTACCGGCCACAAGTCCGGACACGCGCTCAACAACGCGCTGGTGCGCGCCCTGCTGGCCGACCCGGCGAGCCACGAGATCGTCACCTTCGGTCGTGACGACGACCTGCCGGCGGCATTTGCACCCCTGCCCGCCGGCGAGGAGCTGGTCCAGGCCGCCTGAGCGGCCATCAGGCGTCTGCGATCTAGACCCGCGCGAGCCTCAGCATGCGCTCGCGCAGCGGGCCCTCAGGCAAGCGCTCGGCGACCCGAGACAGGGCGCTGCGTGCCGCATCTGGCAGCTCGCGGCGGGCCGGCGGTGCCGGCTCGCGACGGCGAAAGTGTGGCGACCCGACCTTGACCTTGACCACCGACGCCGCCAGGCCGCGCTCCAGCAGACCGCGCCGCAGTCGCGCCTGGATCTGGCGCAGACGCGTCGCCACCGCCGGGGAGTCGGCACGCAGCCAGACCACATCGCCATCCACCCGCATCAGGTGCGTGGCGGTGAGCAGATCGAGCGGCAACAGCGCATCGAGCGCGTCGCGGTAGGCGGGCGATGCCGCATGCCGGCGCAGCGCAGCGGGCACCTCTTCGGCGCCAAGGAATCGTGCGGCCAGTTGCGGTGTCGAAGTGCGCGTCATCGGCGTATCTTACGCCGCCGTCCACACCCGTCCGCCCAGGAGAAGATCAATGTCCATCGCCCGGTTGCGCAGCGCCCTCGACGACTTGGAGGCGGAACGCGTAGACGTCGACCGCTTCTGCATGGAATGGCGGCGCGCCCTGCTAGACATGGCTGGCACCCTGCCGGCGGACCTGACCGAGACTGCCGAGGCCCTGCTGATGCGTATGGAGAGCGCGCGCTGGTTCAGCGGCGAGGCCTGCGGATTCTCCGGCAAGGACCTGACGCTGGCGCTGCGACGGTGGCTTGCCGCTGCCGACTCCGGCGCCACCACGCCCGGCATGCAAAACTGAACAACAACACAGGAAAGACCCCATGAAGCCCGTCGTCATCTTTCGCTTTGCGCCCTCCGAAGGCCCGGCATTCTTCGCCGAGTGGCTGACCAGTCAGGGCATAGCCTGGACCGAGGTGCGTATCGACCGCGGCGAGCCGGTGCCAGCCTCGCCCGAAGGCTTCAGCGGCATCGGCATGATGGGCGGCCCGATGAGCGTCAACGACCCGCTGCCGTGGATCGAAGCGCTGCTCGAGCTCATCCGCCAGGCCCAGGCCAGTGGCATCCCGGTGATCGGCCACTGTCTGGGGGGCCAGTTGCTCAGCCGCGCGCTGGGCGGGACGGTGGGGACCAACACCCGCGATGGCGAGCCGACCAAGGAGATCGGCTGGCACCACATCCAGCCCGAGCCCAACGCTGAGGCCCGAGCATGGCTGGGTGAGGCCACCGCATTCGACGTCTTCCAGTGGCACGGCGAGACCTTCAGCTTGCCGCCCGGCGCCACGCGCCTGGCCAGCAGCACCCTCTGCGACAACCAGATGTTCGCCATCGGCCCCAGCATCGGCATGCAGTGCCACATCGAGATGGACGAGCCGACCATCGCCACGTGGTGCGAGGGTGGCGCGCCGGAGGTGGCGGAGGCACTGGCCGGGCCGCGCCCGGGTGGCGTGCAGACCGCTGGACAGGTGCTCGGGCTTACCGCCGAACGGCTGCCGCGCATGCGGCAGCTGACCGATCACATCTACCGCCACTGGGCCACCGGTTTGAAAGGCGGCTAGAGCCCCTAGTCGCCGTAGACCATGATCGCCAGGAACTGCACTTTCTCATCGAGCAGCGCCTCCGGCCCGTGCTCGATCTCGCCGGAAAAGGTCAGCGTGTCGCCGGGCTCGAGCAGGTAGGTGTGCTCGCCGAGACGGTACTTCATGCGGCCTGAGAGCATGTAGAGGAATTCGGTACCGGGGTGGTGGAAGCGCGGGTAGACATCGCTGTACTTGTCCATCTCGATCAGGAAGGGCTCGAACGCTTTCTTCGGACCGCGCTCGTATGACAGGAGCTTGTAAGCGTGTCCGTGGCGGGTGCCACTGCGCACCACCTCCATGTGGTCCTTACGCTTGATGTGCTGGGCGAAACCGCTCTTGCCCTCGATGCTACGGAAGACGTCCGACATGCTGATGCCAAGCGCGAGGCAGATGCGCTCCAGCTTCTCCAGGCTGGCGGTCGCCCGTCCGGTCTCGACACGGCTGAGCATGCCCCGCGACAGGCCGGCTCCGGAGGCGACATCGCTGAGCGTGAGTCCGTTGGCGAGGCGCTGCTGACGGATCACGGCGCCGATCTTCTGCTCGATCGGGATCACCGGCGTGCCCAGCCCGGCGGACTCGGCATCGTCATCCGCCCTCACGCCCTCGGAAGTAGATATATTAATCATTATTATAGATGATTAGTATGCTTTATCTGGGCTACATTAGCATCGTCGCCATCATCTGATTTGCGTTATCTCTAATAAGTTTACTCAGACGCAAGCTCGTTGCACATCTTGCAAACTCTGGGTTACTTTTCCGAGTGGGCTCAAGCTTGGGCTTCGCAGCGCTTCACTTGGACAAGGGGGGGTCATGACGCAAGCCACGAATAGCGGTTCAGGGCAGCAAGGATTGCTTCGCACCATCGATTGGAAGGGCGCTTTCTGGATCGCCAGCGGCGTCCCGGCGCTGGTCCTTATCTCGATCGGCGGCATGGGCGCGACGGCCGGCAAGTTGGCCTTCGTCGCCTGGACCATCTCGGTGCTGATGGGCTTCATACAGTCCTTCAGCTATGCCGAGATCGCCGGCCTGTTCAAGAACAAATCCGGCGGCGCGGCCGTTTACGGCGCTGCCGCGTGGTTGCGCTACAGCAAGTTCATCGCGCCCCTATCCGTGTGGTGCAACTGGTACGCCTGGACACCGGTGCTGTCGCTGGGTTGCGCCATCGCTGCCGGTTACATCCTGAACGCCGTCGCGCCCCTGCCGGTCATCGACCCGGCATCCCCGGCAGTCCAGGCGTGGATCGCAGATGCTGCCAACGCGGCAGCGATCGCCGGTCAGACGCCTGAAGAGGCTGCCAAGCTCGCCGTTGCCGCACTCACCGAGGCCGGCACCCCATGGATCCGCGCCTTCAAAGTGGCCAGCTTCTCGCTGTTCGGTGTGGTGCAGGTCGAGATCGGCGCCACCTTCTTCATCGGTGCGATCCTCATGCTGGTGGCCTTCGCCATCCAGCATCGCGGCGTACTGGGCACCGCCAAGATCCAGATGTACATCGGCCTGATCGTGCTGATCCCGATGGCGATCGTGGGTATCGCGCCTTTCTTCAATGGCGGTGTCGCGGCCAGCAACTTCTCGCCCCTGGTGCCACCCGGCGGGGCCTGGGATAACGGCGGCTGGACCGTCTTCCTTGGCGCCCTGTTCATCGCCGGCTGGTCCACCTACGCGTTCGAGACGGCGGTCTGCTACACCCGCGAGTTCAAGAACCCGGCAACCGACACCTTCAAGGCCATCCTCTGGTCGGGGGTGGTCTGCGTCGTGCTGTACTGCCTTGTCGCCGCGGCGTTCCAGGGCCACCTGGGCGTGGAGGGCATGACCGCTCCGGGCATCGTCGATGGCACCGGCGTGGCCCAAGCCATGGGCGAGATGGTCGGCGGCGGGTCCGGTTTCGTTGTCCATCTGCTCGAGATGATGATGATCCTCGCGCTGATGCTCGCCATCATGATGGCCATGGCCGGGTCGTCGCGGACGCTCTACCAGGGCTCGGTGGATGGCTGGCTGCCGCGCTACCTCAGCCACGTGAACGAGCACGGCGCCCCGACCCGTGCGATGTGGACCGACCTTGTCTTCAATCTCGGTCTGCTGACCATCGCAGCCTCCGACGCCACGGCTTACTACCTGGTCCTGTCGGTCTCGAATGTCGGGTACATGATCTTCATCTTCCTCAACCTGCAGTCGACCTGGATCCACCGCATCGACAGCCCGAACGCAGAGCGGCCCTACCGGGCGCCGACCGCGCTGCTGGTGCTTGGGGCCCTGCTGGGCTTCGTCAACCTGGCGCTGATGGGTGCTGGCGCCAAGGTCTGGGGCAACCCCAATGCACTGATGTACGGGGTCGGCTTTGCGCTGCTCATCATCCCGGTGTTCGTGTTCCGCCACTACGTGCAGGACAAGGGCATGTTCCCGGACCGCATGCTCGAGGACCTCGGCATCAGCCGTGGGTCGCTGGGCGAGCGCAAGGCCGGCTTCCTGCCCTACCTGGCGTTGGCGGCCGGTCTGGTGGTCGTTCTGGTGGCCGACAGCTACTTCCAGCTGCCGGCCCCCTGACAAATCCTGTTCCTCACTCGAAAAGAGATCGGCCCGCAAGAGCGGGCCGATCTACTTGAAGGGGGCGCGGGGCGCCCCGGCCGATGCCGTCAAGCCGGCAAAGTAAAGAACCAGTTCGCCGCAAGCATGACCGCCAGCCCAGCCAGCAGAGTGATGTACGGCAATACACCCGCCTTTCGCGAAGACGCGTAGTTCTCGTCGAGGTTCAGGTCCTCGAGCATGTGCCGGGGAAATACCCCCCCATCCTGCACGTAGTGGCGGTAGAGGAACACCGGGATGATCAACGCCGCGGTCGTCAGCCCCGCCCATAGCGCTACCGGGTTCCACACCTTGGCACCCGCCCCCACCAGACCGATGTTGATGAAGGCCAGGACGACACCCAGTGCCAACATGATGGTAGGTGCCTTGTAGGGCCTCTGGATGTGACCGCTGTCGATGCGGTGGATCCAGCCCGCGTTCATGTAGAGGAACGTGCAGAGCAGGTAGCAGACGTTTGAAACGGCGAGGATGAAGAAAAAGCTCGTCGCATCCGCCGACGCAATGGAGAGGATGAGAAGGTTGACCACGAAGTCGGTCCACATCGCCCTGGTCGGTGCGCCGTGCTCGTTGACGTGGCTGAGGTAGCGCGGCAACCAGCCATCGGTCGAAGCCTGATAGAGCGTCCTCGATGAGCCGGCCATCGCGGTCATCAGGAAGCACATCAAGGCAAGGATCATCAGAACCACAAAGATGTTGGTGATGATGATATTGCCGCCAAGCATCTTGCCCATGGCCTCGGCCACACCCGATCCGTCGACGATCGCCGGCGCGAGCATCCCCTCGAGTCCAAGCACGCCCTGGAACGTGAACGGCACCAACGAGAAGAGCGCGAGACACAACAGGCCGGAGTAGAAGATGGCCTTTGGCGTATCCGAAGCCGGGTTCTTGAACTCGCGGGTGTAACAGACCGCGGTCTCAAATCCATAAGTGGACCAAGCCGCAATGAACATCCCGCCCAGCACCAAGGTCCATCCGCCGATATTCCACTCACCAGCGCCGGGGACGTAGGGAACAGCCAGAGGAACGAAGGGCGAGAAATGGTCCCAGGTGATCTGGCCGGTCAAGATGGGGACCAGGGCGACCACAGCCATCGGCACCACGACCACCAAGCCGATCGCTTTTTGCACGCGCGCCGTGCTCAACACACCTCGATCCTGGATGAGGAATGCGATCAGGAGCAATGCCGCGCCTATGAAGAAGGTGGCATTGAGCGACACATGCACCGGCCCCAACTGCGCGGAAAAAAGGCTCCAGCCTCGGATGGCGGGACTCAGGGCGCTTACACCATCCAAGACCAATAGCGCACCGATCGCATCATCCGGCGTCTTGCCGGCGTTGGCAGCCAGCCACTCGGTCACTCTTGCCGAATCGGGTGCGATGCTCGACGCATTCGCCTGCACCCAGGCGAGAACCTCTGGCGAATCGGGTGCAGCCATGGGTACGACGGCGTTCAGCACGTAGGCTGCTGCGATGGAACAGCCAAGCGCGATCGCCGGGGTCCAGGCGACCCAGTTGCACCAGACAGTCAGCGGTGCAACCAGTTTGGAGTACTTGACCCAAGCTGCCGCGCCGTAGACCGACGCCCCGCCAGACTTGTTAGGGAACAGCCCCGCGAGCTCGGCAAACGTGAACGACATGAAGAGACCGATGATCATGGAGACCGTCCAGATCATGAAGGCCACATTGCCCGTGGTACCGGCGATCCCGCCGATGGAGAACAACACGAGCGCGGGCACACCGCTCGCGATCCAGAATGCCCCTCGCCAATCAAGCGCCCTGTGCAACTGAGCGCCCGCGCCCCCCTCTTGCGAGCCTGCGATCGAACCTTGGTGACTCGACATCACATCCTCCAGCTTTTATGCGGAGTGCGCGCATCAACCATTCCAGGCAACGAAGCACCCCAGAACCCGTCACCTGACGGTTAGAATAGCCGAATCGTTTTGTGTTTGGGAATGTTTCCAGTTCACCACCTGCCGACCTCCTTTGAGCAGATAGGCAGCCCCTAAGGACAGAACGAGGATGTGGCTGTTTACGACAACGCCCTTCCGGGCGATGCACACTTTTCAGGGGGAGACATGTTCAAGGGAATCAGATTTTTAGGCACAGCGATAATCGCACTACCGTTCGCCACACCCGTCATCGCCGCAGAGGGACCCGCGAAGGCGGAGACGCCGACATGGACTGTGACCAGTAATATCGGTCTAACGAATGCCTACTTCTTCCGTGGCCTCAACTACACGCGCGAAAAGCCTGCGGTTCAAGGTGGTTTTGACGTCGCCCACGCGAGCGGCTTCTACGCCGGCGTGTGGGGTAGTAACGTCGACAAGGACGCGGTACCTGATGCCACTGTTGAGATCGACGTCTACGGCGGCTACGCGCAGGCGATAGGCCCGATCACCGCCGACGTCGGTGTGCTGCAGTTCCTGTTCCCGGGCAGCAAGTTGCCGCTCGGTGCGGACTTTGGCACCGGTGACTCGGTGGGCTCCTCCGCCAACACCACGGAACTTTACCTTTCGCTTACTTGGGAAATCCTGAACGTCAAGTACTCTCACACTGTGACGGATTACTTTGGCCTCAAAGACACGAAGAATTCCGGATATATCGAAGCGAACGTCAACTACGAGTTTCTTCCGAGTTGGACACTCAACCTTCACGCCGGCCACCAAAACGTTAACAACATAGTTGGGTCGAGCTTTTCTGACTTTCGCTTCGGCGTGACCAAGGCTTTCGAGGGTGGGTGGCAACTTAGCGCAGCCGGAATCGCCGTCGACGCCCAAAGGAAAGACTTCCTTACGGATTACGGATTCCTGCGAAACCAAGCAACTGGAGTTGCGGAGTCTTACCAAGACCTTCATTACCAAGTGATGGTTAAGCGGGTGTTCTAAACCATTCAGGTTCAGACTCTCGGTTAAAGATGGCAGCGCAAGCTGCCATCTTTATTGTCTGGTCGTATCGATCGGCAAAACCGCGACGGCCGAGCGCGCTTCTCGCTGAGTGGTCGCCGGCAAGACAGGGAGCTGCTAGGCGTGATGCCCAGTCCCAAGGCGGTATCATCGCTATCCTGCCCGATGTGATGGCACCCTCCGGTAAGTGCCGAGAAAACAGACCCCATGCCCCCGAGATCCAAAGGCAAGGTGACGCGTCCCGCAGGGGGCGATGACCCGCATTGGTCGGATACCGAGATCTCCATATTGGAGGCCGCCCGGCACATCATCGCCGATGACGGCTATTACAAGTTCTCTCTGCGAGCCACAGCGACGCGCGCGGGCATGCATCTGAAGTCACTGCAGTACTACTTCCCGACCAAAAAGCAGCTGCTCATCGACGTCGTCAACTACACCATCGAGAACTACTACTTCCATCCCTATCAGGTGCTGTTCGCCAAATTGGGCGCGCAGACTTCGGAAGAGAAGTTCCGAGTCATGATCGAGTACCTGCTCGACGACCTCAAGCAACCCTTCACCGCAAGATTGTTCCCGGAACTATGGGCGCTGGCCAGCCACGACCCTGAAGTCGCCGAAGTACTCGACATCTTCTACCTGCGTCACCTGGCCAGCATCGAAGAGATGATCCGCTCGATCGAACCAAAGCTCCCCATGGCCAAGGTATCGCATCGCGCTGCGATTATCGGCATGCTCATAGAGGGGTTGCTCCTCATCATGGGGCACGGCAAGCCCAAACACCCCCAATATGAGGGCCTGAGAGCTTCGGTGACCGACACCATCTGCGACATCGCCGGATTCAGCCGCAACGGCATGCCCCCCGCAAGCCACGTGGAGGGCGAGGTGAGCGGCTCGCGTACGGCCTGATGGCCCGCTAGCACACGCTCAGTTGCTGTCGTCAAAGACCGCGAGGTAGTCGACGACGAGGTGCTGGAACCTCGTGAAACCCTTGTAATCGACGATGTCCTGCGGGCAGGTCTTGACCACGCGGTGCAAACGTCTGGCCCAGTCCCGGTTGGTCGCGATCTCCTGCAGCGTCGCGAAATATGTGCGGACCGGGAACGCGATGGCGTTGGTGCGGGGAAGTCGGAACAGTGGCTGCACCTCGATCCGCAGGTGCACGATCTCCCCAACGTTCTCGCGGGTGACGTGGCTCCAGTCGTTCGCCCAGCGGGGGGTCGCTTCAACCGAGATGTCGTGGCGCGGGTGGACAGTCAGGTTCCAGTTCGTTCGGCGGAAGGGGTGGCCCGGCTTGAGCCGAATCAGGAATTTCATGGCGCGATCGAACACACCAGACTCGTGCGCCAGCGGCACGGGGCCGTGGAACTCGGTGAAGTTCATCCCGATGTTGAACTTGAGCGAGTAACCGGCCCTTGATGTGGCAAGCCCAGCCGACCAGAACAGGTTCCCGTCCCGCTCCTCCAGGAGGATCCAGTCACCCTGGGCCTGCATGCCGATGTACTTGAGTGGTTCCTCCCGAAGCGACCTCACATCACCGAAGGTGAAGGTGTCTTCGATGCCGAGGATGCGGTTGATCCAGGTCCATCGCGGACCATCCCGCTTGAGCGAGAAGTACTCCGGGAAGTCCTGCGAGTAGGACTCCATGATGAGTTCGAGAAACTCCCACTGAGACGGGATGGATTGCGGCAACGAGACGAAGTGCTGGTCCGGGTTGTCACGGAGCATCGCCCGTCGCTCCTGCATCTCGCCGATGTAATGCTCATCGATGTCGAGAAGGTTCTCGAAGATGCCGTCGCCAGGAACGTGAGGCTCCAGGTTGGTGGTGTAGTTGAACTCGTCCGATTTGAACGGGAACGGGAAGCGCCGGATGGATGCGGCACTGTTGTAGAAATTGAACGGCTCGCGGTAGGACTCGTCCGTCTTGAAGTTGATGGTCATGGCGTCACGCGTTGAGGATGAGTTTGCTGCAGAGCGCCCGCGAAACGCAGGGCATGAATTTCTTGTTCGCCTGCCGATCTGCGGCCGAGAGCCAGATATCGCGGTGGATAAGTTCACCCTCGCATGCGATCACCTCGGTCTCACAGTACCCGCAAGCACCGCCGCGACAGAGGTAGGGGATCGAGATGCCCTTCGCCTCGGCAGCCTCAAGGAGGCTCATCTCTGGCGGCACATCGACCTGCATGTCACTGGCGGCCAAGAAAACGCTGAAGGGCTGACCAGTGGTCTGCTGATCGAACAGCTCAAAGTGGATATGGCTATCAGGCCACCCGGCGCGTTCAGCCTCTGCCCTCGCGGCGTCGAGCATGCCCCGAGGGCCACAGATGTAGACATGGGCTCCCACCGGCTGCCCGGAAAGGATCGAGGCGAAGTCAGGACGCCCTAGTTCGTCGCTAGGATAGATGCGCGAATGCTTTCGCAAGTCTGGTGCGATGCGCCCGACAAGACCCGCGTGGGCTTGGCTACGGACACCGTAATGCAGCTCGAACGGCGTAGTGGCCACCGCGAGCTCATGCAGGTGCGCAAGGAACGGAGTGATACCGACACCACCCGCGATAAGGACATGCTTCTTGGCGAGTCTGTCGAGCGGAAACTGGTTGGCCGGGTAGGTGATCTCCAGGCGGTCCCCCACCTTCACCCGATGGTGCATCGTCGCCGATCCACCCCGCCCGTTGGCGTCGAACCCCACCGCGATCTCATACGAACGCGTATCAAAAGGCGAGCCGATCAGCGAGTAGGGATTCCGGTAGACCCTCTCCCCATCGCCGACGATGACGATGACATGGCTCCCGCCCGAGAAGCCCGGCAGCGGCTCGCCATCAGGATCGACGAGGCGAAAGGTCTTGATGAGCGGCGTAACGCTCTCGATGGCATCGACAACGACCGCAAAAGTCCCGTGCTTGGCCCTCATGTGTCGAGATCCTCGTTGGGGGGGATGGTCCCTGGGGTCTCGGCATCTGCCTTGACGCCCATGAATGCAGCCCAGTGCCTTGAATAGTGGTCGCGTACCACGAGGTGCTCACGGCACGCCTGGCAGCGGAATACGCGTTTCGCGATGTCCTCGTTGTACTCGCCGCAGTGCATGCAGATCACGCGGCGGGCGAGCGTACCGCAGTGCTCCCGCAGAACCTGGTCGCTGCGCAGGTCGTGATCGGTGGCGACTTGCATCGCACGGCCGATGAACGTCTCCGAGCCAGCCAGATACAAGGCGGTACCGATCTTTGCCGAGGCCAGGAGGGAAGACAGGCGCCGGACCAGATCATCATTGGCGGGAAAGAACTCCGCGCTGCCGCAATCGAGGCCTTTGAGGCGATCGCTGAGGTCGTTGCCGCTGAATGACTCGGATGAATAGAGCAACTCGACGCTGCTGCGCAGACCGCCCATGGGTTCGAGCAGCCTCATCACCGCCTCGCCACCGGTGCCCTGCGCGGCAACGATGTGGCGGCAGGCCCTGGGGAGTGGATGCAGGGTGTCGTATATGGGTCTGCTTTTGATGCCAGTGATCAGCATGTTCACCAACCGTTCTTCTCTGAAACCATCTGCTAGCCGCCGGCCTCTTGTCCAGACACCGACGGCTCCGACGGGCACTCCACCAGAAGTGCCCGCTGGCACTCGTCATAAGATGACGATGAAGGCCTTCTTGAGGTTCTCGAGAACTTTCCAGTGAACGGTCTCGCCCTTCGGCGTGAAGAAGGTATCGCCGGGGCCAAGTTCATGGCTCTGGCCACCGTGTGTCACCACCACGCGGCCTTCGAGGATCGTGACGAACTCCGTACCCCCGTAGGGCAGGTCGAACTCACCTTTCTCGACGGACCAGACACCAACCGCATACGGGCCCTCGAGGCTGCCAGAGTCGATGCGGATGGAATCCTTGGGTTCGGCACCGTAGATCTTTGCGTTGGCTGCCCGAAGAAACCCTGCCGGTGCGAGCCCCTCGGTCGGCATGCCGCGCTTGTAAACCTTCATCGTGACCCCCTCCTGAAGTTGCGGTTGTATTGGCTGGGCACGCCACGATGCGAAAACCACCTGTCGGGCATCGCAGCGGCTCCGGGACCATGATACCCGTCACGTGACGGAATGCAAGCGTTCACCATGCGGGGGCGCCGTGAGCTCAGCCAGCCGGGAGGATGGCGTAGGCCTCGATCTCGACCTTCTGCCAGACCCGCATGAAGCTATCCACCTGGACCAGCGTGCTGGCCGGACGGATATCGCCAAAGATGCTCACGTGCGCCTCGGCGACGTTCTCGGCCTCATTCATGTCCTTCACGTAAACCACGGTGCGTACAACGTCCGACCAATCGGCACCAGCCTCCTTGAGCGCACGGCCGATGATGTCGAGCGCAGCAAGAGTCTGGGTCTTGGCATCGCTCTTCTCGTGGCCAGCGGGCGCGCAGGTGCCCGAGACGTGGATATGGCGATCCACCCTCACCGCGCGGGAGTATCCGAATACGGCCTCATAGGCGCCACCCGACGAGATGTTCTGGCGTGTCGACTTGCTCATGGATCCTCCGGTTTGATTCTTGGCTCAGAAATCGAGGGCATCACGCATCCGGTACCAGGCCTCATAGGCCGGGACCATGCTCGGAGCCAGCGCATGGAACGGATGGGTCGGGAAGGCGATGTCGTCGAAAGCCGTAGCACCCTCGGCGTCACCCAGCAGCTTGAGCGCGATCTTGTGCCCGAACCATGTCGACCGGGATACGCCCGTCCCACAGTAGCCCATGGCGTAGTGGATGCCGTCGGGTGTCTTGCCCAGGTGCGGCAGGCTGTCGAAGGTGTAGCCGATCTGTCCGCTCCAGCCGTGGGTGATGCGCACGTCGCCCAGCTGCGGGAAAGTCCTGCGCAGGTCGCGGGCCAGATGCGCGAAGGCGAACGGCGAATCCGGCGCGAACCCACGCCCTACCCGACCGCCCCAGACGATCCGGTCCTGATCCGGCGCCGCCCGGAAATAAGAGAAGACCCGGTTGGTGTTGCCGTACATCCGTCGGCCCGGCATCAGCTGCTGAATGAGCCCGGGCGCCAGCGGCTCGGTCGCGATCACCGCCGAACCCACCGGCACGATGCGCTGGTCGAGGTGGCTGTGCATGTTCTGCGTGTAGCCGTTGGTGGCAACGATGACGTCTCGCGCCATCACCTCACCGCGAGGGGTCCTGACGCTGAAGCCGGCACCTTGTGCGGCGCTCGAGTCAACCGGCGTCAGCCCGAGGATCACGCCACCGGCTTCGCGGACCCGGCGCAGCAGGCCAGCGTGGTACAGGCCTGGGTGAACAGCCGCATCGTGCGGCAAGACAGTACCGCCGTGGAACAGATCACTGGCGATCTCGCGGTGTTGCTCGGCACGCGGCACCACGATCGACTCCACACCGACATGGCGCCGCAGGTCGTCCAGGTCGCGCGCCATCGAATCGTAGTGCTCGGGCCGCATCGCGCCGCGGAAACGTCCGCAGCGCGAGAAGTGGCAGTCGATCCCCTCGCCAGCGACCAGCTGCTCGATGTGGTCGAGCATGGCGACACCCTCGCGCAGCAGGGCGACAGCCTTGGCCTCTCCGCGCATCTCGATGAGACTGCGTACCCGGAACTTCTGGTTGCCGCTGCCAACCTGCCCGCCATTGCGGGTACTGGCGCCAAAGCCGGGGACGCCACGATCAAAGACGGCGACGCTGCGGCCTCGGCGCAGCAGGGCGAGTGCGGCAGACAGCCCGGTGAACCCGGAGCCGACAACGGCAACGTCGATCTGGCGCGGCAAGTCGAACAGGTCGGCCTGAGGCGGGGCGGCATCCCACCAGTAAGGCCGGTTCGCCATCGCTCCGTCGGGGCCATCGAGCAGGCCCTTGCAGAGCGTCGACAGGAGTAGGCCGGTGGATGACATGTGGTTTGCGTGCGTGGTCTGCCAGTGATTGCTCAACGTACAACCTAATTGCACAGGGTGCAACGCCGGTGCACCCTGACGCGCAGCATGGGCGGCACCGACAAAAGCCGTTCTCAGCCCTCGCCTTCGGGCCTCTCCACCACCCACACCGGCATGCCACTCTCGATCCAGCCCTCGCGGACCACGCGCGCGGTCACGCCACCATGCCCGCGCATGGCGTTGTAGCCACCGAAGCCGAGCTCGGCCTCCATGGCAGAACAGGGATCGCAGTTGCCGCTCACCTCGAACATGGCAGTGTCTGCTGCGCCGGGGTCGTTGCCGAATACCAGGCACAGAACCTGCCCCTTGAGCAGAGAGCGTGTCGCGATCAGGTTCACCCCCGAAACCACCAGATTGCGCCGCAACCCAGCTGGGTCTATGCCGGTCTTGCCAAGCAGTGCTGCGACCACGGCGAGGTGCTCGGCCTGGATCAGCGTGACCTGACGCCGCCGCTTGGGGTCGGCCTGCCGGGCCGCCGCCGAGCGATCGCCAACCAGACCCAGCCCCACCCGTGCCTCGGCACGATCGGCCAGCACCGCTCGCTGGCCACGCGCCGGGCGCAGCAGGATGGCGTCCACCCGGCCTGGCCTGCCGAAATGGGTGACAAGTTGGCGCAAGGTACTCACAGCGTCCTCCAGGGGCTCGGTGCAGCCCCGCACGAAACAAAAGGGCCCGGCGATGGCGATCGCCGGGCCCGCTCAAAGATACCGTGCCTAGTAGACGGCCATGCTGTTCGCAACGATTACCACGACCACGCCCGCTGCCAGCACCAGGTAGGGCAGCACGCCGGCGCGCTTGGCGCCATCGTCGTCACCCATGTGCATGTCTTCGACCATGGTCGCCGGGAAGATGCCCTTGTCCTGCACATAGTGCCGGTACAGGAACACCGGGACGATCAGCGCTGCAAACACCAGCCCCGCGGTCAGCGTGCCAGCGCCGTAGATGTCGGCCCCCAGACCCATCAGGATGAGGTTGACGAAGCTCAACAGCGCGCCGATGGCAAGGACGATGGTCGGTGCACGGAACGGCCGCACCCAGTTCGGACGGTCCATGCGGTGGATCCAGCCGGAGTTCAGGTTTAGGAAGTTGAAGATGATGTAGCCGACGTTGGAAGCCGCCAGGACGAACACATAGTCCGACAGCAGTAGCAGGATCAGGTTGAAGCCGAGGTCGGTCCACATGGCACGGGTCGGTGCGCCGTGTTCGTTCACATGCGAGAGGTAGCGCGGCAGCCATCCGTCAGCCGAGGCCTGGTACAGGGTGCGCGAAGAACCCGACATCGACGTCATGATCGACAGCAGCACGGCCAGCACGAGCATGACGACCAGCACGTTGGCCACCACCTCGCCCCCACCGACCATCTGCGACATCGCACTTGCCACGCCCATGCCGCTGTAGATGTCTGGCGCGAGCATGCCGTCGTAGACAGCCGGGGTCACGACTGCGCCAGCGTCATCCAGCACCGCCGCGGTCACCACCTTGCCGAGGCCGAGGTGGCCCTGAAATGCCAACGGCACCAGCGTGAAGACGACGATGCACAACAGGCCGCAGAAAAGGATCGCCTTGAAGGTGTCGCGCTTGGGATCGCGGAACTCACGGGTGTAGCAGACCGCGGTCTCGAAGCCGTAGGTCGACCACGCCGCGATAAACAAGCCACCAGCCATCAGCGTGATGCCGGCCATGTTCCACTCGCCGTCGATCACGTTTCCGGCGGCGTCATGAGCGATCGGCACCATCGGCGAGAAGTGTTCTGTCGGCAGGCCGCCACCGAGCAGCGGCACCAGCGCGATCAGCATCAGCGGGATCAGCGCGGTGATGCCGAGGATCATGGTGGTGCGCGCCGAGCGCAGGATGCCGCCGTGCTGCACAGCGAAAACACCGAGCAGGATCACGGTGCCCAGAACGAAGGTGGAATTGATGCGCAACAGCAAGCCAGCCTTGATGAAGCTGAGGTCCATCAAGGTGATCTGCCAGGTATTTATCGCTGCATCGGCCGGGAACAGCGCCCCGAGGATGTAGCCACTGGCAAGGCCCGAGCCGATGGCCAGCACCGGCGACCAGGCGAACCAGTTGCACCACACGGATATGGGCGCGATGAACTTGCTGTAGCGCACCCAGGCGACCGCCCCATAGACCGAGGCCCCCCCGGACTTGTGCGGGAACAACCCGGCGATCTCGGCGTAGGTAAAGGCCTGGATAAAGCCGAAGCTGATCGACAGCGTCCACACCAGCCACGACGGTTTGCCCACCGTGGCCGCAATGGCGCCGATCGAGAACAGCACCAGCGCCGGCACCCCGCTGGCGACCCAGAAGGCTCCAGTCCAGTCGATCTTGCGCTGAAGCGTGTTGCTTCCCCCGCCAGCCAGACCGCCGGCGCTCCCTGCTGCAACGTCACTCATGCCATACCCCGGTATGTTCGGGCGGCGCGAACCGCCCCATAGAAAGAAAGGCACTGCACGGTACTAGGGCTTGCACCCACGCGTGCAGCCCACCGGGCTACACGTCCGCACCTTGAGATTGGAATGCGTCAGGACCCTTTGCAATCGTGAAAAGGGAGTAACCCCAATGGAGTAATGGGCAAATCAGGCCGGGCTACCCCCAAGGGAGTAATCCCTTCTGGCGATTGATATGCAGATGCGCGCATCGCCACCATCCTGCGACTTGCGTGCAGTTCGTCGAGGAGCAAAGGCATGAAGAAACGCGTCGCGATCCTTGGAGCCGGACCCAGCGGTCTGGCACAACTCAGGGCTTTTCAGTCTGCCGCCCAGAAGGGCGCCGACATCCCCGAACTGGTCTGCTTCGAGAAGCAGACCGACTGGGGCGGCCTGTGGAACTACACCTGGCGCACCGGCCTGGACGAGCACGGCGAGCCGGTACACGGCAGCATGTACCGCTACCTGTGGTCGAACGGCCCCAAGGAGTGTCTGGAATTCGCCGACTACACCTTCGACGAGCATTTCGGCCGGCCGATGGGCTCCTACCCGCCACGCGAAGTCCTGTTCGACTACATCAAGGGCCGCGTCGAGAAGGCTGGCGTGCGCCAGTACATCCGCTTCAACTCGCCGGCGCGCGGGGTCTCGTACGACCAGTCGACCGGCAAGTTCACCGTCACGGTGCACGATCACAGCGAGAACCTGACCTACTCCGAAGAGTTCGACTACGTGGTGGTGGCGACCGGCCACTTCTCGATCCCGAACGTGCCCGAATTCCCCGGCTTCTCGCACTTTGGCGGCCGCGTGCTGCACGCGCACGATTTCCGTGACGCGCTGGAATTCAAGGACAAGGACGTACTGATCGTCGGCGCCAGCTACTCGGCCGAGGACATCGGCTCGCAGTGCTACAAGTACGGCGCCCGCTCGATCACCAGTTGCTACCGCACCAACCCGATGGGCTACGACTGGCCGGCGAACTGGGAAGAGAAACCCAACATGACCCACGTCGAGGGCAAGCGGGTGTTCTTCCAGGACGGCACCAGCAAGGAGATCGACGCGATCATCCTGTGCACCGGCTACCTGCACCACTTCCCCTACATCGACGAAGACCTGCGCCTGAAGACCAACAACCGTCTCTGGCCGCTCGACCTCTACAAGGGCATCTTCTGGGAGAAGAACCCGAAGATGATGTACGTCGGCATGCAGGACCAGTGGTACAGCTTCAACATGTTCGACGCGCAGGCTTGGTACGCACGCGACGTGGTGCTGGGCCGCATCAAGTTGCCCGACTACGACACCATGCACGCTGAGGACCTGCGCTGGCGCGAGGAAGAACTGAAACTCGAGACCGCCAAGGAGATGTACGAGTACCAGGGCGAGTACATCCGGCAGCTGATCGAGGCCACCGACTACCCGACCTTCGACATCAACGCCGTCAACGAGACCTTCCTGCAGTGGAAGCACGACAAGGCCGAGGACATCATGGGCTACCGCAACAAGTGCTACCGCTCGGTGATGACCGGGTCGATGGCGATCCCGCACCACACGCCCTGGCTCGAGGCGCTGGACGATTCGCTGGCGACCTACCTCACCACGCCTGGCGGCAAGTAGCCCGGCATGCGTACGGCAGAGGGCTGGCTGCGGCACGTTGCACTGGGTGGCGGAGAGACATGCCTCGAACTGGCCGCCGGCGACCGCCTGCGGGTGGTCGACCCGGAGGGCGGACAGCCCGGCGAGCTGCTGATCGCCGCCAGCGGGAGCCCGCCCGAGGGCCTCGCCTGGTCTGCCCTCACGGGCGCCGGCGACCAGGTTCCAGCATGGCTGCGGGCCCAGACCGGCGCAGCGCTCTACCAGGCCAGCCTGTTCGGACAGGATTCCGCGCCCGGCGGCAGCATCGAGATCGCCTTCAGCAGCCCGGCGCGGGTCGTGCTGCGTGCGCCGGGCGTCCGCATGTCGCCGGAGAGCCAGGACACCGCCACAGCCCTGCTGGCCGAGATCCTGCATGCCAGTTCTCAGCGTGGGCTGGCACCAGCACCGCTGGCGGAGCCGCTGGTCGACCTGCGCATCGCCGCCGGCACCGCCGCCGCTTACATGGTGCGCGCAGGTGACTACATCCAGATCATCGACGTCGATGGTCGGCAATGCTCGGACTTCCTGGCCTTCCACGCCGGCGACCTGGAGGCGGGCCGCGAATATGGCATCGACCCCACCACCACGCGCACGCTTATGGGCACGGCATCGCCCGGACCCGGGCTGCACTCACGCTTCTTCGACCTGCGCCAGCGGCCTTTGGTCGAGGTCGTGCGCGACACGGTGGGCCGCCACGACACCTTCATGCTGGCCTGCAGCGCCAAGTACTACGACGACATGGGCTACCCCGGTCACCCAAACTGCAGCGAGAACTTCAACCGCGCGTTGGCACCGCACGGGGTGGCGCCGCGAACCGGCTGGCCAGCCATCAACTTCTTCTACAACACGCTCTACCAGGCCGACGACACCATCACCCTCGACGAGCCGTGGTCGCGCCCGGGCGACTACGTTCTGCTGAGGGCACTTGAAGATCTGGTGTGCGTGTCCTCTGCCTGCCCCGACGACATCGACCCCGCTAACGGCTGGGAGCCGACCGACATCCACGTGCGCACCTACCCGGCCGCGTGCAACTTCAGCAAAGGCATCGCGTTCCGCATGAGCCCCGACTCCGAACCCCGCATGACCCGCGAGACCGGCTTTCACGCCGCCACCACCGCGCTGACCCGGCGGATGGTCGAATACCGCGGCTTCTGGTTGCCCGAATCGTTCTCCGGCAACGGCCCGATCGACGAGTACTGGGCCTGCCGCGAGCGCGCCGTACTGGTCGATCTGTCGCCCCTGCGCAAGTTCGAGGTCACCGGGCCGGACGCCGAGGCGCTGGTGCAGGCGGCGGTGACGCGCGACATCCGCAAGCTGGCGGTGGGCCAGGTGGTCTACACCGCCTTCTGCCACGAGCACGGTGGCATGCTCGACGACGGCACCGTGTTCCGTCTCTGCCAGAACAACTTCCGCGTCGTCTGCGGCGACGAGTACGTCGGCGCGTGGCTGCGCGAGCTGGCGCAGCGGCTCGGGCTCAAGGTCTGGGTCCGCAGCTCCACCGACCAGCTGCACAACGTCTCGCTGCAGGGCCCGCGCTCGCGCGACATCCTGCGCACGGTGCTGGTCACGCCGCCGCATCAGGCCTCGGCCGACGAACTCAAGTGGTTCCGCTTCACCGTCGGCAAGATCGACAACCGCGCCGTGGTGGTGTCGCGCACCGGCTACACCGGCGAGCTCGGCTACGAGGTGTGGTGCCACCCTGACGATGCGGTGGCGATCTGGAACACGCTGATGACCGCCGGCGAGCCGCACGGCATCGCGCCGATGGGGCTCTCAGCCCTCGACATGGTCCGCATCGAGGCCGGCCTGGTATTTGCCGGCTACGACTTCTGCGACCAGACCGACCCGTTCGAGGCCGGCATCGGCTTCGCCGTGGCCGCCGACAAGGCCGCCGACTACATGGGCAAGGCCGCGCTGGAGCGCCGTAAGGCGCAGCCGATGCGGGCGCTGGTCGGGCTCGACATCGAGGGCCACGAGTGCATCCACCACGGCGACCCGGTCTACATCGGGCGCGCCAAGATCGGCGAGGTCACCAGCGCGACGCGTTCGCCGGTGCTCGACCGCAACATCGCGCTCGCCCGGCTCGACATCAGCGCCTGCGGCATCGGCACGCAGGTCGAGGTCGGCAAGCTCGACGGCCTGCAGAAACGCATCAGCGCGACCGTCGTCCGCTTCCCGCATTACGACCCCGAAAAGACACGGGTGCGCGCCTGACGCCCAGTTTCAGCGGAGATAACCCGTAGGGGGTAACCCCACAGGGCGATTGCCCGAGGCGCCCGGCCTCAACAGAATCCTTGCCACATCAAGACGTCGAGAGACGCGGTACCCACAGGAGGCAGTCCATGCAACGCAACTCGATCCTCAACGAACGCCACCGCCAACTTGGCTCGAAGCTCGATGGCGACACCTGGAACAACATGCCGATCCCGTGGAGCTACAACACCGACCCGCACGAAGAGGTGGTGGTCACCCGCACTCGCGCCGGCCTGTACGACGTCTCGGCGCTGAACATCGTCAACGTCAGCGGCCCCGACGCCGAATCGGTGATCGACCAGCTGGTATCCATCGACATGACCCGCCTCAAGCCGGGCAGCGCCCGCCTGGCGGCGGAGGTCAACGAGTCCGGCGCGTTGGTCGACGACATCATGGTCATCCGCGACGCCGCCGACCGTTTCCGCCTGTCGCACGGCAGTGGCGCCACGCCCAGCACGTTGGCCAAACTGGCAGCCGGCCGCAACGTCAAGGTCGAGTCGGACCAGGACGTGCACATCCTTTCGCTACAGGGCCCGCTCTCGGCCAAGGTGCTGCAGCCGCACGCCAGCGTCAAACTGGGTGACATCGCCTACTTCCACCACGCCGAGGCGACACTTTTCGGCAAGAAGGTGGCCATCGGCCGCGGCGGCTACTCCGGCGAACTCGGCTACGAAGTCTGGTGCAAGGCGGCAGATGCCGTGTCACTGTGGGACTCGATCCTGGAAGCCGGCAAGCCCCACGGCGTCATCGCCTGCTCTTGGAACACGTTGGACCTGACCCGCGTCGAAGCCGGGCTGCTGTTCTTCCCGTTCGAGATGCCAGAGGGCGATACCACGCCGTGGGAGGTCAACATGGACTGGGCGGTCGACCTCGACAAGAAGGGCGACTACATCGGCAAGGCTGCGGTGCTGGCCGCCAAGGGCAAGGAGCGGGTCAAGCAGGCCGGCATGCTGGTTCGCCACGACGCCGCGGTCGAGGCGGGTGCGCCGATCTATGACGGCAAGGACAAGGTCGGTGTCGTCACCACCGCCTCCTACAGCCGTCTGCTCATGCAGTCGCTGGCCATGGTGCACCTCAACAAGGCCAACGCCGTTATCGGGCGCACCTACACCATCCACAGCAAGGACGGCGAGTTCTCGGCACTGGTGGTGCCGACGCCGTTCTACGACCCTCTTCGCAAGCGTACGCACGGCTGAACGACATAGAAGACTGAACCCGATCTACACCTGAACCATGAGCGCTGCAGCACCCTCGATCAAGAGCCAACCCGTCTACCGCCCGCTGGAGTGGGACACCGCCGGTGCCAGCCACCTGCTGTTCGTGGCGGCCGACGATCGGCCACTGCTTGACCGACTGCTGGCCGCCCCGCCACACGGTGAACTTGCCGTGGTGGTCGCCGACCCGATAGCGGCTGAGCGGTTGGGTAAAACGACCGCTGCAGCACAAATGGTGCTGAGGCACGACCTGAGTGATGGGCTGAAATCGCTGGAATCGATCGTTCAAAAGGCGCACATGGGTCTGCGCCTGTACCTGGTCGGTCCCGAGGATGCCATCTGGCAGGCCGCGGGCATCGCCGCCCGGTACGGCATGCTCTCGCCCGAGATCCGCCTATTCCAGACCGGCACCAAGGCACGTCCGGTGTTCTGCGTGCACTGCCGCGCGATGACGCGGGGCGTGCGGACCAACCTGGTCGATTGCAGCGGATGTGGCCGGACGCTGTTCGTACGTGACCACTTCTCGCGACGTCTGGGTGCTTACATGGGCTTCCAGATCGACGCCGAGGAACCCGGCGTCAAACCCCCGGTGGAGGTTGCATACCCATGAACGCCGAGATCGCTCTGGTCTTGAGCCGGATCGTCGAGTTGGCGCCCGGCATCCGCGAATTCTGGTTGACGCGCGAGGATGGTGGCGAACTGCCTGCCTACTCGGGCGGCAGCCACATCGTCCTCTCGCTGCCGCTGCCCGGCGGCATCCGCCGCAACCCCTACTCGCTGGTCGGCGACCCCAACGATCACCAGAAATGGCGCATCGCCGTGCGTCGGCAGGAGCAATCGCGCGGCGGCTCGGCGTGGTTGCACGAAAGCGCCCGCGAGGGTCAGTCCATCAAGGTGTCGATGCCGGCCAACCTGTTCCCGATGGCACGCCTCGCCCGGCACCACATCCTGGTCGCGGGCGGCATCGGCGTCACGCCGATCGTCTCCCACGCGCGCGAGCTGGCACGCCTAGGCGAGAGCTTCGAGGTGCACTACGCGCACCGCGCACCGGAGTTCGGCGTGCTGACCAATGAGCTGCGCCAGCTGGCCGGTTCAGACCTTTACTGCTATGTCGCCTCGCGTAACGAGACGATCGACTTTCGCGAACTGCTGAATGGCCGCCCGCTCGGCACGCACGCCTACCTGTGTGGTCCGCAAGGTATGGTCGAAGACTTCCACAAGACCGCTCGTGACATGGGCTGGCCAGACACCCACGTGCACAGCGAGCGCTTCCTCGCACCGCCGCCCGGCGAAGCCTTCACCGTCAGGCTCGCCCGCAGCGCGCGCGAGCTGGTTGTCAAAAGCGACCAGAGCATGCTCGAGGCGCTCGAGGCCGCCGGCACCGAACCGCCGTTCCTGTGCCGTGGTGGTGCCTGCGGGCAGTGCGAGACCGAGGTCGTCGCCTGCGACTCGACGATCCAGCACAACGATCTCTTCCTCAGCCAGGCAGAGCGCGACTCGGGCCGCAAGATCATGCCCTGCGTATCGCGCCTCTCCGGCGGCTGCATCACCATCAACCTGTAACAGGTACACGCGAGGTACACGATGGCCATCGCCTTCCACGACGAGACCTTCCGGGACGATTACACCTACCGCAACTCAGACGAAGCGGTGCGCCGCTTCCCGTTCCCGTTCGGCCAGGACGAGTACATGTACTCGGTCAACATCGAGCCCCACGCCGGTGGCAAGCCGGGTTCGGTCTATGAGCACACCTTCGACATCGACGAGCACTACGTCTCCGAGTGCCGCGACCGCGCCATCACGCTCGAGCGTGACCCGGGCCGCTGCGAATCGCTGCCGCATATGATCGACGCCGAGTGGGACGTGCTCGAACTGATCATGACCTCGCTCGCGCGCGACTACCCCGACCACTTTCGGCTGCGTCAGGACGGCTCGCATTGGCACTGGACCAATCTGCCGCTCGGCATCGAGCAGTCCTTCGTGTTCGGGGACGCGGCAACGCTGCCCTACCCACCCTTCGAGTACATCACGCGCCAGACCCAGGGCGACTTCGTCATCCTCGACCAGCGCGATGGCGACCTCTGGGCCGACTCGGGCATGATCACGCAGCAGGCCGACTGGTCGCTGGCCTTCGATGTCGGCATGAGCTTCAAGGAGTGGCACGGCCCGGTACCGCGGGCGCACGAGATCGGCGTCTTCGACCGCGCGCTCAAGTATCTGCTCATGCTGCAGCTGGGCAAGCCGGTGCGCCGCCTCAACTGGACCATGACCATCAACCCGCGTCTCGACACCGCGCCGGAGACCTACCCCGAGTGGGGCCAGGACCGCGCCTCGGTGACCCCAGAGAATGTCGGCAAGAAGGTTCACCTGCGCGTCGAAATGCAGACGCTGTTCCGGCTGCCGCGCAGCAACGGCGTGCTGTTCTCCATCCGCGCCTATCTGGCCAGCGTCGGCGACCTCGCGCGCTACCCGCGCTGGGGCAAGCGCCTGCACCGTGTGCTACGCGACCTGCCGGAGGACTTGGCCGAGTACAAGGGTCTGGTGCGCTACAAGCCGATGGTGTTGGAGTATCTGTCGCGCATGGACGACGGTGCGCTGGTGGAGATCGGCACGCACCCGGAGTGAGCCGGGCTGCACACGCCATCACTGCAATGCTCAGTCCTCGCTGAACTCGCAGCGCACCGGTCCGAGTGCGCGCGCCTGCAGCGAGGCCTCGCGCGCCGCCGACAGCAACGACTCGGCATCGACATGGCGCGGCCCACTGAGGGCGATGCCGATCGCCACCTCGACCGGCTGCTGCTTGCCGCCGACCATCACGCTGGTCGACATCTCGACGGCCAGTTGCTGGGCGATGCGCGACGTCGCGCCGACCACATCGCGCGCTGCCGTCACCTGGCGTCCGCCGCCATCAGCCCGGAAATCCGACAGCAGCACGGCGAAGCGCCAGTCCTCCATGTAGGTCACCAGCGTCCCCGGTCCGTTCACCGCACGGAACCGGCGCGCCACGACATCGAGCAGGTTCTCGGCCGGCTCACTGGAAAACGCGATCTGCTGCAGCGCCGGCACGTTGACGTCGACCCAGAGAACGGCAAAACGCAGGTTGCGGATGCGCGACTGGTGCTGCGTCCAGACCAAAACCTGAGTGAACACCGAGCGACTCGCCATGCCGGTACGGGCATCGAACCAGACCCGGTTGCGTGTGCGCTCCTCAGTGCTGCTGCGGATGTCCAGATCGGTGATGAAGCCCTCGACCGACAGCAACTCGCCTTGCGCCGAGAACATGCCACGCCCCTGCTCCCAGACGCGCATGGTGCGGCCGGAGGCGTGGACCAGCCGATAAGCGATCTGATAGGTGCGGCGGGCCTCGACCGCCGCCTGCACCTGCGACCAGACGAACTCGCGGTCCTCGGGGTGGATGAGGCTGCCGAACGCCACCCGCTGGTTGCCGATGATCTCCCACGACTCATAGCCGGTGAGATCGATACAACCGTCGCTGACGAACTCCATGGTCCAGTCGCGATCATTCAGGCCGCGGTAGATCATCCCGGGCACGTTGGCGAGAAGCGTGTTGACGTAGCGGCGCGTACCTGGCGTCTCGTCCTCTCGGCGTCGGCGGTCGACCTCGGAAATGGTCCCGGCCAGGCCGTTAAGGTCGCCGCCGGCGTCGAAACACGCGTTGGCGCGCAAGGTACCGCGCAGCACATTGCCGGCGAGGTGGACGAAGCGCAGCTCCATCGAGAACCGGTCGACCTCGCCATTGGTGATGCGCGCCAGCCCTTGCTCGAGCGCGTCGCGGTCATCAGGGTGGCAGGGTGCCACCAAAGTACGCCCGCGGCTGTCGGCCAGCCTGCGTCCGGTGAGCCGCTCCCAGGCCCGGTTGGCGTGGATCAGCCGGCCGACCTCGTCGGTCTTGAAGAACACCAGATCGAGCTGATCCAAGGCCTCCACCAGGCTTGCGCTGGAGACATCGCGCGTCTCGCCCGACGGAACATCGACGCTGAACTGCAGCAGGTGGCTGCCCGGGTCGGATTCGAGCGGGGACAGACTGGCGTACACGCGCAACACGCTGCTGCCGCCGCAGACCAGCCTCAGCACCTGATCCTGCCCGCGCGGCGAGCCATCCGAGGGCGCTGCAAGCATCGCTGCGAAGCGCTCATGGTCGCCAGGGTGCAATACATTCGTAAAGGGCAGGCCCACCACCTCATCGCCGCGCTCGGCAAGTCCGAGCAGGTCGAGCAGGGCACGGTTGGCGAAACTCACCACCGGTCCGCGAACGATGGCTGCAGCCGAGGGTATGGTGCCGCAGACCTCGCTCGCCCAGCGCGCGTCGGCTGCAGATCGCCTCGACTCGACGGGGCGACGCTGCCGCTCGAGCCAACGAGCCGCGGCAAGGATGGCGACTCCGCCGGAGCCGAGCGCCACCGGCATGGCATAAACCGCGGCGCCGCCATACCATGACCCGATGACCGCAGCGAACAGCAGCGACAGCGTGAAGGCCGAGAACACGAACAAGCTCATGGGCGCCATTGTCCCCCATATGCGCCGTTCGTCTTATCCGCTCTTTATGGCGCTGGCCGGCATCATCGGTGGCTGCGTCGCCACCGCGATGCTCTCGGGTTGGGGCAGCCTCGCCATGCATGTCGAGTTCACCAGCTACGTCGATCAGCTGCTCGCGGTGTGCCTGGCGGAACAGGACGGCGGCGCAGCGTGCCAGGTCGGCGGGACCATGCGGCGCGAGTTCCTCGAACGCAGCTCCGCCATGCTCATGCTGCAGTTGTTGTGCGTGCTCATGTCGCTGGTCGGTCTGGCACTGATCGCTACGCGCGGCTATCACCTGCTGGTGAGACGGATGGGCAACGCGCTCACGCTGACCGGCCAGAGCGAAGCAACGGCGGAGACCATGGGAACGGTGGAGACCATGGGCGACGAGTTCGAGCGGGTGCGCTCACGATTGGCGACGCTGCACGCGCGCGCCGCCGGGCTCGAGGCCGAGGCGGCCTGGCACCGCCGCGTCGGTGAGGCACAGAATCAGCGGCAGACCACGGTCACCCAGGTCTCGCACGAGGTCGCAAGGCTGATCAGCGACTCCGAACTCTCAGCCGGCAGCCTGCGCAGCGCACTCGCTGTGCTGGGTGCTGCCTGCAGCGCGCGCACCGTCGCGCTCGCGCTCGATGCGCGCGTCAGCCGCACCCTTGGCTTTGCCGAGAGGATCGCCACCTACCACCAGCCCCTCATCGCCGCGCAGTTGCCGGCCGAGCACCCGCCGCGCGAGGTCAGCGGTCGGCTGGTCGCCGGGCCGGGCGAGTTCCAGACCCTGCTTGTCCCGCTGTGCAGTGGCGGGGTGGGTGTGGGCACACTCATCGCCGAGTTCGAGGGCACGGTGCGCGTGGACGATGCCAAGGTCCGCCTCGCGGAGACCGTCGCACGTATCGCAGCACTGGCGCTGGTGGGCCTCAGCGACAGCACTGAGAGCCGGCGCCTGGCGCTACTTGAGGAGCGTTCTGCGATCGCTGCGGAACTGCACGACTCGCTGGCACAGTCGCTCGGCTTCATGCGCATCCAGTTGTCCCGCCTGCAGCGCCAGCTCGATGGCCAGTCGCCCCAGCCGGTCAGCGACGATGCCACCGAGGCAGCACGCATCGCCGCCGAGCTCAAGGAGGGTGTCAACGCCGCCTATGGCGAGGTGCGGGAGCTCATCTCGACGTTCCGTGCCAAGATGGACGATGGTGGGTTGGTCGATGCGGTGAGCCGGGCGATCGAGAGCTTCGGCGCGCAGACCGGCATCGTCACCACACTGGGCCACGACCTCGGACGCTGCCGACTCGACGTCAATGAGGAATTCCATGTGCTGCAGGTGATCCGCGAGTCACTCGCGAATGTGAGCCGCCACTCCGGCGCCCGGTTCGCGGCAGTCGACCTGCGCTATGACCCTGGCCATGAGTTCACCGTGACCGTCGATGACGATGGCTCGGGGTTCAAGACCAGCGCGACCGATACCGGCCACTACGGACTGAGTATCATGCGCGAACGCACCGCCTCACTCGGCGGAACGCTGGAGGTCGTGGGGGGGCCGACTGGCGGCACACGGGTCCGCTTAGCGTTCCGGCCCAAGCGTCTCCCCAGCGAAACCGAGGACACCGCAAGTCCGTGAGCACACGCATCCTTCTCATCGACGACCACCCGCTGTTCCGCAGGGGCGTGGCGCAACTGCTTGCGGCCGAACCTGATTTCGAAGTGGTCGGCGAGGCTGGCGATGGGGCCAACGGTATCGACCTCGCGGCCACGCTGCAGCCGGATGTCATTCTGCTCGACCTCAACATGAAGGGCATGGACGGCCTCGAGACGCTGCGCAAGCTCAAGGCCAGCGGGGTGCAGTCGCGCTGCATCATGCTCACCGTGTCGGGCGACGAGCAGCACGTTCTCAGCGCCATGAAGTCCGGCGCCGACGGCTACCTGCTCAAGGACATGGAGCCGGATGAACTGGTGCGGCGGGTGCGCCAGTCGGTGATCGGCGGCGTTGTGCTGGATGGCGCCGTAGCCGGCATCCTCACTCAGGCGCTCAACGCGCCCCAGCCGCCGGAGAAGACCACCCTGACCGAACGCGAGTCGCAGATCCTCGCGCAGCTGGCCGAGGGGCGCTGCAACAAGGACATCGCTCGCCTTCTCGGCATCTCGGATGCCACGGTGAAGGTGCACATCAAGCACCTGCTGCGCAAACTCAACATGAAGAGCCGGCTTGAGGCCGCCGTCTGGGCGCTGCACAACCTCTAGGCCGTCAGCGCTCTCCGGTAGCGCGCCCACAGGTAGGCGTCCATCACCATGATGGCGTAGACGAAGAAACCGCCGGCGTGACGGCCGACGAAAGAGTGCTCGGGCGTGGTCAGGTGGTACGTCACCACGCCCAGGCTCAGGGCGAAGAACAGCATCACCCAGGCGCGCACCAGCATGCCGTTGAGCACCTGCCCCATGCCGGGAAGCACGATGGCAACAGCCAGCACCAGCAGCGGTGGCAGCGGTCTTGCGAACACCTCAGGCGGTCTCCCCGACGTCGTGGCTCACCGCTGCCGCCAGCTCGGTGGCGACATCAAGCCAGTAGGCCAGCCAGTCGGCCGGGATGCGGTCGACCTCGGGCAGCATCGAACGCAGCACCATGTAGTGGCTGCGCTCGACACCGCAGACGCGCACCACCAGGCGCACACCGCGCGGCGTCACCACCACCTCCTTCAGGTCGGGGCTGTCCATCGCCTCGCCCAGTGCGGCGCGCATGCTGGCCAGCGGGGGCTGCCAGCCGGACGGGCCGACGCGGGCCATGTGGTGTTCCGGCCACTCCGGGCCGAGGTGGATGCGCTCGGGCAGCTGGTCCACGTTGGAGAAGAACTCGATGTTGGCGGGGCGGAACAGGATGTCCACCTTGCCGCCCACCGCCAGTTGCCGGTCCAGCGTCAGCACCAGCCAAAGCGACGGCACCTTGCGGTAGCCGACATGGTCGAGCAAAGGTTGCAGCAGCACGCGATCGCCGTGGTAGCGGCCGCGCAGCAGCGGGTAGTCGCTGCCGGGGTTGACCACCTCGGACTCGGAGAACACCTCGCGGCAATCCGCGAAAACGCCGGCCCGGCGGGCGGCGTAGCGGGCCTGAGCGCGCCGCTGCCAGTACCAGGCAGCCGCCAGACCGACCAGGCCGGCAACAACGCCGGCACCGGTCAGGGCGGCGGGCATCAGTAGCCCTTCGGACGCGGCCACGGCATGGTGAACTGGTCACCGCGCCGTACGTACTGGTAACGCCGGGTGACGAACCACACCGAGATCAGGATGTAGAAGGCCATGATCGACAGCAGCGAGGCGCCGTAACCCAGATAGGTGGCGAAGTAGGTCGCCGCACACAGCAACCCGAGCAGGATGCAGGGGATGGGGTGGAACGGGTGCACATAGCCACGGTTGATGCTGCCCAGCGGCCACAGCCTGCGGAACCGCACGATGTTGAAGGACATGAAGGTGTAACCCAGCAGGCCCGACAGGATCGAGAAGGTGATCACCTGGTCCAGCAGCCCGGTGAAGGCGAACGACACCGCGATCGGCACCAGGAACAGGATCGACCGGTAAGGCGTGCGGTAGCGCGGATGCACGGCGCCGAACCACTGCGGCATGTAGCGATCCCTGGACATCGAGAACCAGGCCCGCGAGGCGTCGTTGATGCAGCCATTGGCCGACGCCACTGCAGCGAAGATGGTGCCGATGAACAGGACCACCTCCAACTGGAGGTTGCCGGTAAGGCGCCCGGCGTCGTACAGCGGCGTCACCGCCTGGCCCAGGTACTCCCACGGCATCAGGCCGGCGCAGACGTACCAGGTCAGCGTTGCAGCGATCAGCAGCGTGATCATGCCGCCCATGGTGCCGAGCGGGATCGAGCGCCCGGGCGAACGCACCTCTTCTGCGGCCTGGCAGGTGCCCTCGATGCCAAGGTAGTACCACATGCCGAACTGCAACGCCGCCAGCACACCGATCCAGCCGTAGGGCAGCTCGGTCAGCATCTCGCTGTGGCGCAGGATCGGCTCGGCACCACCGAAGCCTGCGGCGCTGAAGAACAGCACCAGGATGGCGACGAAGGCGAACGCGGTGATGACGAAGTTCACTGTCAGCGTCATGAAGACGCCGCGGTAGTTGAGCCACGCCAGGATGGCGATGGTCAGCACCACGAATGGTTTGGTGTCGACCTCGGCCCCGTACTGCCCGGCGACTGTCTTGATCAGGTCGCCGACCACCAGTGCATCGGCCGCCTCCAGCATGGTGTAGGCCATCACCAGATACAGCCCGACGTTGAACGCCATCAGCGGCCCGATGATGTGCTTTGCCTGCGTGTACTGCCCGCCGGCAGCAGCCACGGTGGAGGTCACCTCCGAGTCGATCATGGCCACGCAGGTGTAGAGCAGGCCGATGATCCAGCAGGCGATCAGCGAGCCGTAGGCGCCGCCCTTGCCGACCGAGAAGTTCCAGCCCATGTACTCGCCGACCAGAACGATGCCGACGCCCAGCGCCCAGACGTGGATGGGGCCCAGCACCTTCAGCAGGGCGTTCTTTTGCGGCGCGGAGGCCGAGATGCTTGCAGCAGTCATGTCGCCCCCCTCACTCGTCTTCACCTTCCCGCGAACTGAGCAGGAAGTCTTCGCCGTACTGCGAACTGGTGAACCGTGCGTCGGCCAGCATCCAGGCAAAAAGCACGATGGAGATGAGCCAGGCGGCGTACTCCAGAGCGGTCCAGAAATCCATGTCAGTCCCCCTTGGCCGGGCCGAAGCGCTCGCGGATGACCTCGCGGTATTCACGCTCGGACGTGCGCAGAACGAAGAAGAAATAGCCAACGATCACCAGCACGGTGATGGCCAGCGAGACCGGTTCGATGCTGTAGTCGAAGCGGTTGGTGATCATCGGCTCGGCGGCCTTGATGTCCACGCCCAGCTTCTCCCACTGCTCGACCATGGCCGGGGTCTGGTTCAACGACTCCCAGGTCACGGCCGGCTTGTCGGCGGCATCGGCGGGCGCCTGCGGGGCCTCCTTGAACAACAGCGGCGCCATCAGGCTGGCATACACCAGCACCAGCACCACCAGGCTGTCGAAGAACTGGCCGGCTCCACTCTGCACCGGTGGCTCGTAGGGCTTCTTGCTCATCATGGCGCTCCCGGGTCGGTATCGACGTGCGCCGGGCGCAGCGACAGATCGCGCAGACGTTGCCGGTTGAGGTCGAGGTTGTGCAGATCCTGACCATAGATATGGTCACGGTCTTCGCGGTAGTGCGCGAGCATGGCGAACACCGAGCTGGTGTTGAAGATCAGCAGCAGGGCGCCTGAGATGGTCAGCACGATGCCGATCGGCGCCTGCAGGAAGCCGTGCGGAACGGCGGCATAGGTGTAGATCAGGGTGGCCCACAACATGATCAGGATAGCGAGCGCACTCCAGCGGTCACGGGCATGCATGGCCTCCGCCCGAGCGGCTGTCGCCGGGTCGAGAGCCTTGGTTCTGTTTTGTTCCATCAGTTCCCCCTCCTGTGGTTTTTTATGTGATGGATAGAACGCGTCGAAAGTGTGTGGCGGTGGTCGCCCCCCTTGAAGATCAATAGACGGGCCGCCAAGTGGCACCCCGCCGATCGGACAGAATGCTTACTGAATCGGTGAATTAACCTAGATTCAGACCAAAAGATACTACTTGCAGCATGGGATTGGAAATCCTCTAGCGCCCCGGCACCCAGTTGGTCCCAGCCAGCGGGATACCGGACATGGCTGCCGCCTCTACCGTGAGCGAGACCAGATCCTCGCGCTCGAGGTGATGCACGTTCTGCTTGCCGCAGGCGCGGGCGATGGTGGTGAGCTCCATGTTCAGCGTCTTCAGGTAGTTGCGCACACGGCGGGCACCGACCATGGGCTGCAGTCGCTGCTCGAGTTCGGCATCCTGAGTCGTCACGCCGACCGGGCACTTGCCGGTATGGCAGTGGTGGCAGAAACCCGGCGCGGTACCCAGCGCGTCGTACGCGTCCAGCGCCGAATAATGCTGCTCGTCGCGGATGTAGGTCTCGGAGTTGCAGCCCAGCGCGAACAGCACGCCCTGGCCGATGGCCACAGCGTCGGCGCCCATGGCGAGCGCCTTGGCGACGTCGGCACCGGTGCGGATGCCGCCGGAGACGATCAACTGCACCTTGCCCTTCATGTCGAGGTCCTCAAGCGCGTCCACCGCCTGACGAACAGCCGCCAGCGTCGGGATACCGACGTGCTCGATGAAGCAGGTCTGCGTGGCTGCGGTGCCGCCCTGCATGCCGTCGACCACCACCACGTCTGCGCCAGAATGCACCGCCAGCTTGACGTCGTTGAAGGTCCGGGTCGCGCCGACCTTGACGTAGATCGGCTTCTCCCAGTCGGTCATCTCGCGCAGTTCCTGGATCTTGATGGCCAGGTCATCCGGGCCGGTCCAGTCCGGGTGGCGGCAGGCCGAACGCTGGTCCACGCCCTCGGGCAGCGTGCGCATCTTCGCCACGCGCGGGTTCACCTTCTGGCCTAGCAGCATGCCGCCGCCGCCCGGCTTGGCGCCCTGACCGATCACCACCTCGATGGCATCGGCCTTGCGCAGATCGTCCGGGTTGAAGCCGTAACGCGAGGGCAGGCACTGGTAGACCAGCGTCTTGGAAGAACCGCGTTCCTCCTGCGTCATGCCGCCATCACCGGTGGTCGTGCTGGTACCCATCTCGGTGGCGGCCCGGCCCAGCGCTTCCTTCACGTTGGCGGAAAGCGCGCCAAAGCTCATGCCGGCGATGGTGATGGGGATGTCGAGCTCGATCGGCTTCTTGGCAAAACGGGTGCCAAGGATGGTCTTGGTCACACACTTCTCGCGATAACCCTCGAGCGGGTAACGCGACATCGATCCGGCAAGGAACAGCAGGTCATCGAAATGCGGCACATGGCGCTTGGCACCCAGCCCACGGATCTCGTAGAGACCATGAGCCGCAGCATTCTGGATGTAGTCGATGATGCGCCGGTCGAAGCTGGCCGATTCCTCGGTCGAGCGGCGCTTGATGTGAACGGGCTTCATGTCCATCTTGTGGTGCTCCTTGCCGCCACGCGGCTCAGTATTCCTGATTGGCGTCGGCGTTCCAGTGGTACAGGCTGCGCGCCGAAGCGATGCGTTTGAAAGTCTTGGGGTCGTGGTCCAGTCCGGCTTCGCGCAAGAGCTCGCCCACGGCCGTGTAGTCGGCGTCGGTCATCGGTTCGAAGCGCGCGTCGGCGCCCAGCGACTTCGGCTCGCCGCGGATGTAGATGACCGCTTCGTAAAGCGAATCGCCGAGGGCATCGCCGGCGTTGCCGCAGATGACCATGCGACCGGCCTGCGCCATGAACGCGGAGAAGCTGCCGACCGAGCCACCAACGACGATGTTGCCGCCCTTGAGCGAGATGCCGCAGCGCAGTCCGGCGTCACCCTCGATCACCAGCAGGCCGCCGTGTGCGGTGGCACCGGCGCCGTTCGATGCGAATCCCTTGACGTGGACCTTGCCGCTCATCATGTTCTCGGCCACACCGGTACCGACGCTGCCATGCACCACCACCGTGGCCTTCTTGTTCATGCCACCGGCGTAGTAGCCAGCATGGCCATGGATCTCCACGGTCACTGGCTGGTCGAGGCCGACGGCGATGTTGTGCGCGCCGTCAGGGTTGAGGACCTCGACATGGCGGTGGTCGTCAGCGACGAGCTGCTGGTGCAGGTAGGTGTTGACCTCGCGCAGCGGCGTCTTGGCGAGGTCGAAACTCACGCGTTCCATACGTACATCTCCTCTGGCGCCGGCTCGAACACGGTCGCGTGCTTGACGTCCGGCAGATGGGCCAGCGAGCGGAATTCACTGGCGATGGCCACGTAGTCGTCGGTCTCGGCAACCACAGCCGGCTTGCAGGCGAACGGGTCACGGATCAGCGCCAGCTTGTCGGGCGTACCCATGAGGAAGGTGAAGAACCCATCCAGCTCCTCGAAACCCTTCTGCAGCGCGGTCTCCAGGTCATCGCCCTCGCGCAGGCGCCACTCGAGGAAGCGGCACGCGGCCTCGGTGTCGTTGTCGGTGTCGAAGTGGATGCCGCGCGGCTCCAGCATCCGGCGCAGGCTGTTCGGGTTCGACAGCGAGCCGTTGTGGACCAGACAGAAATCCTCTCCCGCCGTGAACGGGTGGGCGCGGTCCGGCGTCACCGCCGATTCGGTCGCCATGCGGGTATGACCGACCAGGTGCGAGCCGGTCAGCGACGCGAAGTCGTAACGGTTGGCCACCTCGGTCGGGGTGCCGATGTCCTTGTACAGGTCGATGGTCTGGCCGGTCGAAAGGATGTGCAGCAGCGGGTGGTGCTCGTGCAGCCACTTCTTCACCAGGTCCGGCGACACCTCAAAGGTCAGCACAGCGTGGTTGTGCTTCACCTCGATCTGCGACTCGACGCTCAGGTGCTCCTTGAGCCCGTGGGTCAGGCCGTGCCAGTTGAAGTCGGCACCATCCTCGGTCAGGCCGGAATACAGGCTGAGCTTGCGCGCCGAGCCCTTGAGCGGGTCGGCGAACACGGCAAGACCCGCCGAGTCGGGGCCGCGCTCGGTCATGCCGATCAGCATCGGCACCATCAGCTGCCCCAGTTGCTGCTTGAGCGCCGGTGTCTTCACCAGCAGCCCGACGATTCCACACATGGCGGTTTCTCCTTGGATCAGAAGAACTGGAGGTAGTTGTCGACCTCCCAGTCCGAGACATGGCGCATGTACTCCACCCACTCCCTGCGCTTGAGTTCGATGAAGTCATCGGCGAGTACGCCCAGCGCACCCTTGATCACCGCATCCTTCTCGAAGGCGTCCAGCGCCTCCTTCAGGTTCTGCGGCAGCACCTTGATGCCGCGACGGCGCAGTTGGGCGGGGGTCGCGTCGTAGAGGCTGTCGACCACCGGCTCGCCCGGCTCGAGCTTGCGCTCGACGCCGTCGAGGCCCGCGGCGATGACCGCTGCGGTGGCCAGGTAGGGGTTGGCGGAACCATCAGGCAGGCGCATCTCGATGCGTCCGCCGGGGCCACGGACCATGCCGGAGCGGTTGTTGTTGCCGTAGCAGATGTAGGCCGGGGCCCAGGTGGCGCCGGTCAGCGAGCGGCCAACCACCAGACGCTTGTAGCTGTTCACCGTCGGGCAGCACACGGCGGTCAGTGCCGGAGCATGCGCCAGCAGGCCACCGATGAAGTGGTAAGCCAGCTGCGACAGGTCCAGCCCGCGCTTGTCGGACTTGTCCTCGAACAGGTTCTTCTTGCCGTCGCCGATGCTCATGTGCATGTGCAGGCCATTGCCCGGACGGTTGCTGAACGGCTTGGGCATGAACGAGCAGATCAGGCCCATCTCGTTCGCGATCTCGGCCGCACCCATCTTGAAGAAGGTGTAGTGGTCGCAGGAGGTCAGCGCGTCGGTGTAGGTGTAGTTGATCTCGAATTGACCGTTCGCGTCCTCGTGGTCGATCTGGTACACGTCGATGCCGACCGCGCGCATGGATTCGGCCAGGCGCTCCAGGAACGCACGCGAACGCGACAGCCCCTTGTAGTCGTAGCAGGGCTTGGCCAGCGTGTCGGTCGCGTCGCAAGCGACCAGGCGCCCTTCGACACGACGCAGCAGGGAGAACTCGGGCTCCATGCCGGTAAAGAATGTCCAGCCCTTGGCCGACATCCGCGCCAGCTGCTGCTTGAGGATGACGCGGGAGCAGTAGGGCCAGGGCTTGCCGTGCACGTGTCCGTCCGACGCCATGCGCGCATAACCGGGTTGCCATGGCACCAGGCTCAGCGTCGAGGGGTCACCAACCGCCATGTAGTCGCCGTCGGAATTGGGACGCATACCCATGCCGTTCATGGCGAAGCCGGCAAACCCGGCGCCGTCGGTGATCACCGTCTCGTAGTGCTCCATCGGCACCGACTTGGCCTTGGCGGTGCCGTGCATGTCGACGAACTGCGCCAGGACATACTTGACCCCGTTGTCCTTCAAGAACTTCTTGGCATCTGCTGGTTTCATCCCTGCCCCCCTTTATGTCACCCCCGGGCTGGGGGCTATTGTTGTCGGCCGTTCAGAGCCCGACCCGTGACAGCGACTCGCTACCGAGCCACCCGCCGCCCATTTCCTGCACCACTCCACACAACGTGTCCCACAGGTAGCCGCCGTAGGTGCCGTCGCACCAGACTCGGTACGACACGCCAGCTGGCGTCATCACCGCAGCCACCGTCACACCGACCCCCACCATCGAGGTCAGCGCCAACGCGCCTCCGGCCGCATCCAGCGTGGCCATGTCGACCGCGCAGGTCTGCCGGAACAGGTCGATCGCCTGCGGACCTGCCACCACCAGCGCCGCGTCGTAGCGCGGCACCGGGTAGACATCAGCCGCAGCTGGCAGGGCCAGCACGCGCGACACCGCGGTGCCGCCAGCACTGTCCTCGACCAGGTATTCGGTGAGCCCCAGGCGCGCCACGAGGGCGCCCTCGCTGCGGCACCAGCTGTTGGCGCGCGCCGGCGTGGCCAGCCCGGCATCTGCCAGAGCCGCGGCAGCGCCCGGCCCCTTCAGGCCGGTGCGGCGGCGGAAGCTCAGGTCGCCGATCGCGACCACGGCCAGATGCGCTTCGCTCTCGCCGGCGAATGCGGCGACGCTGGGCATGTCCTCCAGATCGACCCAGCGGGCGGCGTGTGCCACCTGCACATCGGTGAGCGGACTGACGCGTACGGGGGTGCTCATGATTGCTCCTTCTGACGGAGGTCTTCAGGGTCGAAGAAGGGTGTCTCGCAGACCTCGGCTGCCACCATGCTGCCGTCGGTGACGCGGATCTCGAAGCGGCTGCCCGGCGTGGCCAGTTCGGGCGGCAGGAAGGCCAGACCGATGTGGCAGCCCACGTTCGGGCTCCAGTAGATGCTGGTGACGCGGCCGGCGATCTCGCCGCCGACGATCACCAGATGGCATTCCTGCGGCACCTGGCCGCTGTAGCCCGCGGGCAGACGGAAGCCCGCAAGTTTTCGCTTGAGCGGCATCTGCTTGAGGATCTTCAGCGAGCGCTGACCGACGAAGAACGGCTTGTCCAGCTTGACCGCCCAGTCCATGCTGACTTCGAACGGGTGGGTCAGGCCGTCGGTGTCCTGGCTGACGATCAGGTGGCCCTTCTCCAGGCGCAGCAGCCGTTGAGCCTCCACGCCGAAGGGGCCGATGCCGTAGGGCTCACCCGCCTTCATCAGCGTGTCCCACAGGGTCGGGCCGTACTCGGCCGGCACGTGGATCTCGTAGCCCCACTCGCCGACAAAGCCGACCCGCATCAGGCGCGCGGGGATGCCGGCGATGCTGCCCTGACGGACCGCCAGATAGGGGAAGGCTGCAGCCGACAGATCAAGGTCGGTGAGCGGGCCCAGCACCTTGCGGCAGTCGGGACCGGCTAGGTTCACCGATGAATACGCACCGGTCAGGTTGATGATGCCGCACTGCAGCCGCCACTCGGCGTTCAGGCGCGACATCTCGCGGTAGACGTTGGCCGCGCCCGAGGTGGTGGTGGTGAAGTAGTAGACGTCATCGGCCAGCCGGGCGATCACGCCCTCGTCGGTCAGCACGCCGGACTCGTCGCACATGATGGCGTAACGGGTGCCGCCCAGCTTCAGCAGGTCGATGCGTGCGGTGTAGACGCGGTTGAGGAACTCAGCCGCCTGCGGCCCGCGGATCTCGATCTTGCCCAGCGTGCCGACGTCGATCATCGCGACCTTGGTCCGCACACGCCGCACCTCGTCGTGGATGCAGTCGGTGCGGGACTTGCCGGCGACCACGTAGTACTCGGGGCGCTCCCAGGCGCCGGCCGGCATGAACACCGCGCCCAGCGCTGCGTGGCGGCCGTGCAGCGGGCTGCGCCGCTGCGGGTTGAAGCCGCGACCGGCCAGGTGCGACATCGGCACCGGGTGGAAGAACGGCCGCGCCGTGGTGGTGCCGACCTGCTGCGGCGACTTGCCGACGAGCCGCCCGAGGATGCGCAGCGCCGTCATGTTGGAGTGCTTGCCCTGGCTCGGGCCCATGCCCACCGTGGTGAAGCGCTTGAGCAGCTCGATGTTGTCGTAGCCCTCTTGCACGGCATTCTCGAAGTCCTTGACCTGCAGGTCCTCGTCGAAGTCGACGAAGTTCTTCGCCGAGGGGTGCGCGACCACCGGCCACGGGTGGCTGGGTGCCTCGCTCTCGGCCGGGACCGGCGGCGCCGACAGCGCCTTGCCCAGCACGTGGGCGGCCGCGGCCGTACCGGCGCGGGCGCCATCGGCGATGCGTGCGTCCAGACCGAACACACCGTTGACGCGGCCGCAGGCGAAGACGGCCTCGGGCAGCGCATCCGGCACGAACTGCTGCAGGCGCTCGTCAAAGCGCATCTTGGTGCCGGCCTGGTAAAGCAGGTTGGCAGCCGGCGCCCAGCCGGTGCTCATGGCCACCCCGTCGCAGTCGATGCGGCGCGCGGTCGAGGTCTCGGCAACGCCATCGCGCACCTTGCACAGGGTCACGGCGGCAAGCTCACCGCGACCGTCGGCGTGTGCTTCGTAGACACCGGTGCCCGGCAGGCAGTCGATGCCGCGCGCGCGCACGGCGTCGACGGCCGCGCATGCGGGGATCGCCTCGCGCAGATCGGCCACCGCCAGCACTTGCACGCCGGCGTCGAACAGGTCGAGCGCCAGGCGGTAACCGTCGGCGTTGGCAGTGGTCACCACCACGCGGCGCGCAGGCTGCACGGCGTAGCGGTAGATCAGGCGCTGCATGGCCGAGCCCAGCATCACGCCGGGCAGGTCGTTGTTGCGGAACACCGTCGGCTGCTCGAACGCACCGCTGGCCATCACGGTGGCACCGGCACGCATCTTGGTCATCTTGTCTGCGTCCACCAGCGGCACCCACTGGTCGGCATACCAGGCGGCGGCGAGCGTGCCCTCGAAGATGCGGATACGCTCGTGCTGGCGGGCCTTGGCGAGCAGCTCGCGGGTGGCCTGGCGGCGGGCGGCGTCGCCGCCCAGCTGGTAGAGGCCGGAGCCACCAGCACGCGCGTTCTCGTCGACCAGCGCCACGCTGGCGCCGGCATCGGCCGCGGCCAACGCCGCGCTGAGGCCCGACGGGCCAGCGCCGATGACCAGCACGTCGCAGAAGTCGTAACGCTTGGGCGTGTGGATGTGCGGCGTGTTGGTGTCGAGGCGGCCCAGGCCGGTGATGGCGCGGAACATGCGCTCCCACATCGGGAACCAGCGCTTGCTGTAGAACGCCTTGTAATAGAAGCCGACCGGCAGGAACGGCGACAGGCGGTCAAGGAAACGCACCTTGTCGCTGGCTACGCCGCCCCAAGTGTTGACCGCCGTGAGGTCCATGCCGTCGCGCACCTGCACCACGTCGCCGCGTGCGTTGTGGCGCTGGCCGTCCTGAACCATGACGTTGACGTCGTGGTTGGCCATCGACAGGATGCCGCGCGGGCGGTGGTACTTGAAGCTGCGGCCAAGCGTGCGCACACCCGAGGCCCACAGCGCGCTGCTCACGGCGTCGCCCGAGAAGGCCACGTAGTCACGGCCTTCGAAACGGAAACGGAGGGTCTTCGAGCGGTCGACCCACTCGTCAGGCATCTGCGGGAGACGGCTCATGCTTCACTCCCGGGCAACCAGGTTCGCATCACGCGGTCCTTTTCGGTATCGCGTTCGGCGATGAACCAGGTGTTGGAGGGGGTATGGCACCACCACTCGCGCTTCACGCCGGGTGCGCCGTTGCGGTTGAACACGTAGTCGGCCCATTCATGGTCAGTACAGGCGTTGGCATCCGGCGCCGGCCGGATCTCGCCCCAGTAGGTGAATTCGGACACCGGGCGGGCGCCGTTGACGGGACAGGTCAGCAGTTTCATCGCGCGCCCCCTCAGTGCCCGACGCTCGCCGCGCCCTTCTCGCCGGTCAGCGAGTAGTTGCGGAAGCGGTCCAGGGAAAAGCCGGTGATCAGTTCGTGCGGCGAGTCGTTGGCGACGGTCCAGGCCATGGTCTTGCCGCAGACCGGGGTCGCCTTGAAGCCCCAGGTACCCCACCCGGAGTCTAGGTAGAAGCCCTCGACAGGGGTCTTGCCCATGATCGGTGCGAAGTCCGGCGTCATGTCGGACATGCCGCCCCACTGCCGGTTGACCTTGACGTTCGACAGGAATGGGAACATGTCGAGCATGTGCGCCGACAGGCCCTCTGTGAAGTCGAGCGTCGAGCGGGTCGAGTGCAGTTCGTAGGGGTCGAGCGAGGCGCCCATCACCAGCTCGCCGCGTGCGCTCTGGCTGATGTAGATGTGCAGGCTGCCGGAGACGAAGATGTGGTCCAGCCACGGCTTCATCGGCTCGCTCACCATCGCCTGCAGCGGGTGGATGTAGATCGGCGTCTGGATGCCGACCATGTCGGTCAGGCGCGGGGTCGAGCCGGCGACCGCGCACAGCACCTTGTTGGTGGCGATATGGCCGCGACTGGTCTGCACCCCGACCACCTTGCCGCCCTTCACCTCGATGCCAGTCACGGCGGTCTGCTGGTGGATCTCGACGCCGCGCTGGCAGGCACCGCGGCCGTAGCCCCAGGCCACCGCATCGTGGCGGGCGATGGAGCCGGGCGCGTGGTACAGGGCACCCAGGATCGGCGCGTGGCCGTTGCAGCTGATGTCGATGCTCGGGCACGAGCGCTTGATGAAGTCGGGGCCCACCAGTTCGGACTCGACGCCGTAGTGCTTGTTCACCTCGGCCCGCCAGCGCATGGTCCGCACCGCCGAATCGGTGTGCGCCAAGGTGAAGTGGCCGCGCGTCGAGTAGAACAGGTTGAGGTCGAAGTCCTCGCTCAGGTCCTGCCACAGATGCACCGAGGCGTCATAGAACTTCACGCCCTCGGGGGTCAGGTAGTTGGAACGGATGATCGTGGTGTTGCGGCCGGTGTTGCCGCCGCCGATGTAGCCTTTTTCCAGCACCGCGACGTTGGTGATGCCATGCTCGCGCGCCAGATAGTAAGCAGCGGCGAGGCCATGCCCCCCCGCGCCGATGATGACCACGTCATAGGCCGACTTGAGCTCCGTCGGTGCCGTGAACATCCTCGGCTCCGGGTGCTTGCGGCTCAAACCAAAACGAAGAAGTCGCCAGGGCATGTCAGCTGTTCTGCCTGAGAATTGAGGGGTCTTCGAAACAGGTTAGTTGTTTCTTGCAGAGAAACAATTATTCTTATAGATGAGCCGGACGTCTGGGTCAACAATTTTTCACAGGATGAATCATGGCGGACAATCTGGGCAGCGAACGGGGAGCCGCAGCAGCAAGCGCCGATGATTCCCAGATGGATCACACGCTCGAACGCTGCCTGGGCACGGCGCTCCGCCAAAAGCGACTCGCCCACGGACTCACCATAGCCGACGTTTCGGAGTTGGCAGGCATCTCGCGCGGCATGCTGTCGAAGATCGAGAACGGGCAGTCGGCAACCAGCCTGGACACCCTGCATCGCCTGGCCCGGGCCCTCGGTGTGTCGCTGTCGGCGCTGTTCCGTGACGTCGACGTGATCGAGGGCAACGCGCAGCTGGTGCGGGCTGATGAGGGCATGGAAGTGGTGCGGCGTGGTACCCGTCGCGGCCACACCTACCGCCTGCTCGCCTATGACCAAGGGCCGCGCAAGCTGTTCGAGCCCTTCCTCATCAGCCTCGACGACGCATCCGAGGTGTTCCCCACCTTCCAGCACCCCGGCACCGAGTTCATCCACCTGCTGCAGGGGCGCATGGTCTACCGTCACGGCAAGGACACCCACGAGCTCGGCCCGGGCGATTCGCTCACCTTCAGCGGTGATGTGCCGCACGGGCCCGAGGTACTGGTGGAGACGCCGATACGGTTTGTCGCGGTGATCATGTACGGCAACGGTGACCCGAGTTGAGCGCCGGCAGCCGCATCCGCCCGGCGACACCTGGCGACATCCCGGCACTGGTCCAGCTGCTGGCGGCACTCTTCACCATCGAGCAGGACTTCGCACCCGACACGGACAAGCAGGCACGCGGTCTGGCCGGCGTCATCGGCAACCCCAACGGACTGGTCGCGGTCGCCATCGACGATGCCGGAGCGGTGGTCGGCGTCTGCTCAGGGCAGCTGGTGTTCTCCACCGCGGAGGGCGCCTGGTCGGCCTGGATAGAGGATGTGGTGGTGGCTGCGCACTGGCGTGGCCACGGGCTGGGCCGGGCGCTGCTGGGCCATGTGCTGGCCTGGGCCACCGGACGGGGCGCCACCCGCGCGCAATTGCTGGTGGACCTGGACAACCCGCCCGCGCTCGATTTCTACCGTCACCTGGGTTGGTCGGAGACGCGTCTGGCAGCACGCCGGCTCAGCCTCGCCCGGCCCTCGGCCGACTAGTCACCGCCGGCGACGCGCCATAAAAAAAGGGCACCCGGAGGTGCCCCAAACCCACTGGAGGGTTGTTCGATCAGGAGTGGTAGGCCGACTCACCGTGATAGGTGGTGTCGAGGCCTTCGCGCTCTTCCTCTTCCTTGACGCGGAGTCCGATGGTCATGTCGATCAGCTTCAGCGCGATGAAGGACACCACACCGGAGACCACCACCGCGGTCAGAATTGCCTGCACCTGGATCCAGACCTGGGGCCCGATGCCCGGGAAGCTGCCGCAGGTGTTGGCCACGTAGTCGCAGATGCCGGTTCCGCCGAGGTCGGGCGAAGCGAACACGCCGGTCAGGATGGCACCAACGATGCCGCCCAGGCCGTGCACGCCGAACACGTCAAGCGCGTCGTCGGCGCCAAGCATGCGCTTGAGCCCGGTCACGCCCCAGTAGCAGATGGCGCCAGCCGCAAGGCCGATCACCAGCGCGCCACCAACACCCACAAAACCGCACGCCGGGGTGATGGCGACCAGCCCGGCCACCGCACCCGAGGCAGCACCCAGCATCGAGACCGTGCCACGTGCCACGTACTCGACGAAGGTCCACGCCAGCACCGCAGCGGCGGTGGCGAACAGGGTGTTGACGAAGGCGAGCGCAGCGACACCATTGGCCTCAAGGTTCGAGCCGACGTTGAAGCCGAACCAACCCACCCACAGCAGCGATGCGCCGATCATGGTCATGACCAAGTTGTGCGGGGGCATGGCTTCGCGGCCGTAACCGATACGCTTGCCGACCATGTAGGCGGCGACCAGCGCGGCGATACCGGCGTTGATGTGCACCACCGTGCCACCAGCGAAGTCCAGCGCGCCCTTCTGCCACAGCCAGCCGGCTGCCGCAGTCACGGCGTCCAGCGAAGCGGCGTCGGTGATCGCGTCGGGGCCGTCCCAATACCAGACCATGTGGGCCATCGGGATGTAGGCGAAGGTGAACCACAGCACGACGAACACCAGCACCGCAGAGAAGCGCATGCGTTCGGCGAAACCGCCGACGATCAGCGCCGGCGTGATGGCGGCAAAGGTGCACTGGAAGGCGACGAACATCAGCTCGGGGATATAGACGCCCTTGCTGAACGTTGCGCCTGCGGATTCCGGCGTGACCCCGGCGAGCAACAGCTTGTCGAGCCCGCCAAAGAACGGAGACCCGCCCGTGAACGTCATCGAGTAGCCGTAGACCGCCCAAAGCACGCTGATCAGCGCGAAAGTCATCATCACCTGCATCAGCACCGAGAGCATGTTCTTGCTGCGCACCAGGCCACCGTAGAACAGAGCCAGGCCAGGGATGGTCATGAGGATGACGAGGCAAACGGCCACATACATGAAGGCGGTGTCGCCCTTGTCGGGGACAGGGGCCGCAGCGGGTGCTGCAGCACCCGCATCAGCGGCAGGCGCCTCGGCTGCGGGTGCAGCCGCGTCGGCAACAGCGGCGGCCTCGGGGGCGGCGGGCGCGTCCTCGGCAAAGGTCGGCGAGACCAGCCCGATGCCGGCGACCAGGGCCAGCGAAAGCAGAAGTTTCTTCAGCATGGCGGTCTCCTTAAAGGGCGTCTTTGCCGGTCTCGCCCGTACGGATACGGACGGCCTGCTCGAGGTTGGAGACGAAGATCTTGCCGTCGCCGATCTTGCCGGTCGCGGCGGACCGGGTGATGGCCTCGATCACCTGGTCGAGCATGCTGCCGTCGACGGCGGCCTCGACCTTGACCTTGGGCAGGAAGTCGACAACGTATTCGGCACCTCGGTACAGCTCGGTGTGTCCCTTTTGCCGGCCAAAGCCTTTGACTTCGGTGACGGTGATGCCCTGCACGCCGATGGCGGACAGCGCCTCACGCACCTCGTCGAGCTTGAACGGCTTGATGATGGCGGTTACCAGCTTCATCACAGCTCCTTGGGTATGAGGGGGGCTAGCCCAAGCCCTTGCGGGCTTGGGAAAGCTTTTACGAACAGAGGGTTACTGCAGGAAGCGCTTAGAAGGTGCGCTTGACCATCACTTGGTAGTGAAGGTCGACATACGGCTCGCAGACGCCGCCGTTGGTGTTGCGCAGGCAGCCATAATCGGTGAGGAAGCCCTTGGTCTTCTCGTCGACGGCGATGCCAGCGGCACTGACCTGCCAGCCGCCCTCGAAGGCCTTCGTCACGCCGAAGCGGTAGTCTGTGAAGCTCAGGTCGCCAGCGTTCTGCACGTTCTGGTAGCCAGAGTGCAGGTTGAGCGTCCAGCTCGGCAGGAACTCATAGTTGACGTTGGCTTCGACGTAGCCCGAGTTCTGCGTGTTCTGCACACCAAAGTAGTCGGTCACAGCATGCGAGTACTTGAGGTTGAGCATCTGCCAGGTCAGCGACAGGTAGAGCTCGGTGGTGTTGGCCGAGGCGCCACGCGAGTCGCCGGTGCCAAAGTCGGCACCCGTCGGCAGCTTGCTGCCGGGGAACAGGAACTGCAGCACGCCAACGTCGGCCGTGATCGGGCCGATGGCCTGCGCGTAGCCACCGTAAACATCGATCTCGACATTGGCGTTGGGGACCGAGTCGGTATCGACGTTGCTGCCCCAAACGCCAGCGTAGAAACCGCTTGAATGCGCAATGTCGAAGCCACCCTGCACCGCCGGGCGCTCCCGACTGTAATTCAGGCCCCGGAAGAAGTAGGCATTGGTCAAGCCGATATTACTGGTGACCGTCCAAGCGGGCGTCTCCGCCTTCGCCGGCTCATCAGCAGCCAGCACGGGTGCAGCCGCCAGCAAGGCCGCTACCGCGCAAGTGGGAATTGCATATTTCATGTTATGTCCTTTCGTGTTGAGACCAATCCAAGACCTCTGCACAGCGTGCTAGCACTTATCGTGCCAGCCTCCTCACGGGCCGTTTCCGGCCCTTTTGGCACTGCTAGAACCCCTTCGGTGCGCGCTGAACGGGCATGCACCCGTCAACACGCACAATCACGGTGCGTTGCGAACCGCCAAGAACGCAGTCACCGAGACTTCACCATAAGTGAATCAAGGACTACCCGCGACAAGTGAAGGGTTCTGTAGAGGCCAAAGACCGAGACCGGGCCTTCGGCTGTGGCGCGGGCGCAACAGATCGGCCACACCTCTGGCACCGGTTCGGCAGTTGGCGCGTACGGAATCTTGTTGCACGTGATGCACCAACCTCGGTCAACCCGTCGCATCGGTCGGATGGCGGAAGCCTGCCCGAGAGGCACTTGCTAAACTGGGCAAAACGTCATCAAGGGCACAAAGAATGAGCACCATGCAGCAGTTTCTCGACCAGATCAGCGCCCGCATCTCCGCACTGGCCAGCAGCCAACCCGGCCAGGATCTGGAGCGCAATGTCCGCGCCCTGCTGGACGCAGGCCTGCAGCGTCTCGAACTGGTGCCGCGCGACGAGTTCGACACCCAGCGCCGCCTGCTTGACCGCGCACTGGAGCAGGTCCACGCGCTGGAAGCGCGCGTCGCCGAGATCGAAGCCGGCAAGCGCTGAGCCGACCGTGTCGATCGCAGTCGTCCGCAGCCGGGCGCTTCTGGGCGTCCAGGCGGTGGAGGTCGCGGTCGAGGTGCATGTCGCCAACGGCCTGCCGGGCTTCAACCTGGTCGGCCTCGCCGACACCGAGGTGCGCGAGTCCCGTGAGCGCGTCCGCTCCGCGCTGCAGAGCAGTGGCTTCGAATTCCCGGCACGGCACATCACCGTCAACCTTGCACCGGCAGACCTGCCCAAATCGGGCGGGCGTTTCGATCTCCCCATCGCGGTGGGCATCCTCGCCGCGACGGGTCAGGTGCCGCTGGAGGCGCTCGCCGGCCTCGAACTGGCTGGCGAACTCGCGCTCACTGGCGAATTGCGGCCGGTACGGGGCGGCCTGGCGATGGCCATCGCCGCTCGCGACAGCGGGCACGCCCTGATCCTGCCCCGCGCCAGCGCACAGGAGGCCTCGCGCGCCGCCGGGGCGGCAGTGCGGGCGGCGGACCACCTGCTCGGCGTTGCGCAATCTCTCGCGGGTGGCGATGCACTGGACCGCATCGATACGCCGACACATGCAGGCACGCCCGCCCCGGCCTGGCCCTGCCTCAGCGACGTCAAGGGGCAGCACCAGGCGCGTCGCGCCTTGGAAATCGCCGCAGCCGGCGGCCACTCCATCCTCCTCCAGGGCCCGCCCGGAACCGGCAAGAGCATGCTGGCGCAACGCCTGCCCGGGCTTCTGCCGACCATGGGCGAGGACGAGGCCGCCGCATCCGCCACCATCCAGTCGCTCGCCAGCGCCGGATTCGACCCGCGGCACTGGGGGCTGCGGCCGTTCCGCGCCCCGCACCACACCGCATCTGCAGCGGCACTCATCGGCGGCGGCAACGAGCCACGGCCGGGTGAGGTGTCTTTGGCGCACCACGGCGTGCTGTTCCTCGACGAGCTGCCAGAGTTCTCGCGGCACGTGCTGGAGACCCTGCGCGAGCCGCTCGAGACCGGCGAGGTGCGCATCTCGCGAGCAGCCCGGCAGGCGGTATTCCCGGCACGCTTCCAGCTGGTCGCGGCCATGAATCCCTGCCCCTGCGGCAACCTCGGCCACCCGTCGCGGGTCTGCCGCTGCACACCGGAGCAGGTCGCGCGCTACCGCGGCCGCATCTCGGGGCCTCTGCTCGACCGCATCGACCTGCACGTCACCGTCGGCGTGCCGCGCGAGGCTGACCTGCTCGGCGCGCCGCCCGGCGAGAGCAGCGCAGCGGTAGCCCGGCGCACCTACGCCGCGGCGAAGGCACAATCGGAACGGCAGGGGCTGCCGAACGCATGCTTGCAAGGTGCAGCACTGGAGACGCATGCGCCGCTGGATGCCGGCACGCGGGCCCTGCTGGGTCGCGCGATGGCCGGCGACCGCCTCTCGGCACGCGCCACGCACAGGGTCATCAGGGTGGCGCGGACCATCGCCGACCTCGCCGCATCCGACACCATCGGCGTGGTGCATCTGGCAGAGGCGCTGCAATACCGCCCGCTCGAATCAGCCGACGGCCTTGCCTTGGAGGCAGACCCAGCCCTCGTCGCTACGCCACACCTCTAGCTCGAGCCACGGCCGGTAGGCGGCGATGACGTCGTCTGCCTGGCGCTCGAGCACCCCCGACAGCACAAGATTGCCGCCCGGAACCACGCGGGACGACAGCATCGGCGCCATCAGCATCAGCGGGTTGCTCAGGATGTTGGCGACCACCAGGTCGAAGCGCCCGCCCGGGTCACCGTCGGGCAGCGCGAAGTCCACCGTGCACCGGTTGTTCTCGGCGTTGTAGCGGCTGCTGGTCACTGCCTGCTCGTCGATGTCGACGCCGAGAACCGCGGCCGCGCCGAACCGGTGCGCGGCCAGGGCAAGGATGCCGGAGCCGCAACCGTAATCGAGCACGCGGATGCCGGGGCGCATGTGCGCGTCGATCCACTGCAGGCAAAGGCGGGTGGTGGGGTGACTGCCGGTGCCGAAGGCAAGCCCCGGGTCCAGCACCAGCATCTCGGCACCGTCTGCAGGCGGCTCGCACCAGGAGGGCACGATCCACAAACGCGGGCTGACGTGGATGGGGCTGAATTGCGACTGTGTCAGGCGAACCCAGTCCTGCTCCGGCACCGGCTCCACGGTCGCGTCGGGCACCACCACGCCCAGCGCGGTGCAGGCCTCGGTCAGAACAGCCACTGGCTCGATGTCGGGCGGAAACAGCGCCTTGATCAGGCTCACCGTCCAGGCCTTTGGCGCCATGCCCGGCTCGCCGTATTGCGGCTCCTCGTCGGGGGTACCGGCCAGCGCATCGGTGGCATCCACCGACACCGCGCCCAGATCCATAAGTGCCTCGGAGAGGCTCTCCGCCAGGTCTGCCGATGTCGTGAAGACCAGCTGGCGGTAGGCGCCGCCGGGCTCGCTCAAACCTGCTTGCTCCTGTGAGCGAGCTTTTCTTCGAGGTAGTGAATGCTCACTCCGCCGCGCTGGAAACCGGCATCCTCAAGCAGCTCCAGGTGGAGCGGGATGTTGGTCTTGATGCCGTCGACCGCCATCTCGGAGAGGGCGATACTCAGCCGCGCCATGGCCTGCTCGCGAGTGTCGCCGTAGGCGATGATCTTGCCGATCATCGAGTCGTAGTAGGGCGGCACCGTGTAGTCGGCGTAGACGTGAGAATCGACACGGATGCCGGGACCACCCGGGGTGTGCCAGCGCGTCACCTTGCCCGGCGACGGGATGAAGGTGAACGGGTCCTCGGCATTGATCCGGCACTCCATGGCATGCCCGCGGTAGGCGATGTCCTTCTGCGTGAAGCCCAGCTTCTGCCCCGACGCGATGCGGATCTGCTGCTGGATGATGTCGATGCCAGTGATCAGTTCGGTCACCGGGTGCTCGACCTGCACCCGCGTGTTCATCTCGATGAAGAAGAACTCGCCCTTCTCGTACAGGAACTCGAAGGTGCCCGCGCCGCGGTAGCCGATCTTGCGGCAGGCCTCGGCGCAGCGGACGCCGATCTTGGCGCGCAGCCGCTCGGTGAGCCCGGGCGCGGGCGCCTCCTCGATGATCTTCTGGTGACGGCGCTGCAGCGAGCAGTCGCGATCGCCCAGGTACACGGCGTTGTTGAAGCCGTCGGCCAGCACCTGGATCTCGATGTGACGCGGCTGCTCGAGGAACTTCTCCATGTAGACCATGGGGTTGTTGAAGGCCGCCTGTGCCTCGGCACGGGTGGTCTGCACCGCGTGCAGCAGCGCTGCCTCGGTGTGGACCACGCGCATGCCGCGCCCGCCGCCACCGCCCGCCGCCTTGATGATGACCGGGTAGCCGATGGTCCGCGCCGCCTTGATGATGCTCGCCGGGTCCTCGCCGAGGGCGCCGTCGACGCCAGGCACGCAAGGCACACCGGCGCGCTTCATGGCAGCCTTGGCCTGGACCTTGTCGCCCATCATGCGGATGGTGTCCGGGCGCGGACCGATGAAGACGAAGCCGGACTGCTCGACCCGCTCGGCGAAGTCGGCGTTCTCGGACAAGAAACCGTAGCCGGGGTGGATGGCCTCGGCGTCGGTCACCTCGGCAGCGCTGATGATCGCCGGAATATTGAGGTAGCTCAGGCCCGGTTGCGGCGGCCCGATGCAGACTGACTCATCGGCGAGCTTGACGTACTTCGCCTCACGGTCGGCCTCGGAGTGGACGACCACGGTCTTGATGCCCATCTCGCGGCAGGCGCGCTGGATGCGCAGCGCGATCTCGCCGCGGTTGGCGATGAGGATCTTCTCGAACATCGCCATCGCTTATTCGATGATGAACAGCGGCTCGCCGAATTCGACCGGGTCACCATTGTCGACCAGGACGGCCTTGATCACGCCCGAACGGTCGGCGTCGATCTCGTTGAGCAGCTTCATCGCCTCGATGATGCACAGCGGGTCGCCTTCCTTGACGGTCTGGCCGACCTCGACGAAGGGCGTGCCGCCCGGAGACGACGAACGGTAGAAGGTGCCGACCATCGGCGACTTGACCTGATGGCCGGCGGGGGCGGCCGGCGCCTCCGCAGGCACTGCGGCGGCGGCCTGCGGCGCGGCCGCAAACGGCGCCGCAGGCTGCAACGCGACCGTGTGCGCGACCGGTGCCGCCGCCGGGCCGGCACCGCCCTGCTGGACGCGGATGATGCGGACGGTCTCCTCGCCCTCCTTGATCTCGAGTTCGGCGATGCCGGAATCCTGGACCAGGTCGATCAGGGTCTTCAGCTTGCGTAGATCCATTGGGCCTCCGTAAGACGGTCAGCGGACCCCGCCCGTCAGACGCGCCGCAGCCGCGCGCAGGGCAAACAGATAGCCCTGCGCACCGAGGCCGCAGATCACGCCGACGGCGAGGTCGGAAAGGTGGGAATGATGACGAAACGCTTCGCGGGCGAAGACGTTGGAGAGGTGAACCTCGATGAACGGGATCGCGACCGCCGCGAGCGCGTCGCGGATCGCCACGCTGGTGTGCGTGAAGGCTGCCGGGTTGATCAGGATGAAGCCGGAACCGTCGCGCGCAGACGCCTGGATGCGCTCGACCAACTCGCCTTCGTGGTTGCTCTGGAAGCACTCGACGGAGACACCCAGCTCATTGGCCAAGGCGCCAAGTTCGGCGTCGATCCCGGCGAGCGTCTTTGTACCGTAGACCTCCGGCTCACGTGTGCCGAGGAGGTTCAGGTTGGGCCCGTGGAGGACCAGTACGCGGCGCGCCGGTGCGTTGTTTGCGGCGTCGGACATGGGTGCAAAGTGTGCACCCGAGACTGTTTCTTGTCCAGAGTTTTGCCTGAAATTGAACGAAGATACCGGCTAATTAGCCGATATAGACGTCAAAGTAGAGCCGCAAGTGCTTGATCGAGTTCGCTTTCCCGGTAGATGCCCGAACGCGTTTGTGCAACCGCGCCCGTGCGATCGATCACCAGCGTGTAAGGCATCACACCCTTGCTGTCGCCGGCCGCCTTCAGCAGTTCGTAGCCCGCGGCCTCGGCCGTCAGGACCGGGTAATCCACACCGAGCCTCTGCATGAACGGGCGCACCGTGTCTGGGTCATCCAGCGCCACGCCGACAAACACCACGCCACGCTCCCGGTACTTGTCCTGCAGGCGCACGAAGCCGGGCATCTCCTCGATACACGGCGCGCACCAGGTCGCCCAGAAGTTCACCACCACGACCTGCCCGCGGTAGCGCCCAAGGTCCTGCTCGACGCCCAGGCTGTCGGGCAGCCGCGCGGCGAAGATGGCCTGAGCACGGGGATCCGGCCCTTCGACCGATGACTTGCGGCCGATGCCAACGGCTGCGCCGGCGGCAACAGCCAAGATGACAAGACCGGCGATCAGGATGCGCGTCTTCATGGGCGGGTTTCGAAGTTGTCCAATGTTGCTAGGAACGCCTGCGGCGGCTGGAAGTTCAAAACACGCAGCGCGCGCCGCTCGACACCGTTGACATCGAACAGCAGCACGGCCGGCGGGCCGAACAGACCGAACGCGGCAAGCGCCTCGCGGTCGGCGGGCGTGGACGCAGTGACGTCGAAGCGCAGGCGTCGCCAGCCGGACAGGCGCTCCGCCACCTGCGCATCGGCAAAGGTGTTGCGCTCAAGCTCGCGGCAGGTGGTGCACCAGTCGGCAGTGAAATCGAGCAGGACCGGGCGGCCGCCGCTGTCCTTCAACACCGCACGCAGCGCCTCCAGCGAGGTGACCCGCTCGAACGGGACGCTGGCCACCTCATGGCCGCTCAGGCGATCCCAGGCCGGCAGCCAGACCGGCTGCGTGATCCACGCGGCGACACCGAGGAGGATCACGCCGAACGCCACGCGGATGCGGCCGTACCAGGCGTTGGCGCGGGCCATCAGGTGCCCGGCCGAGGTGCCGACCGCCAGCAGCGGTACGCCCATGCCGAGGGCCAGCGTGAACAGCGCGCTGCCGCCGAGCCAGACATCACCGCTGCGCGAGATGAACAGCAGCGCCCCCGCCAGCGGCGGCGCGATGCAGGGGCCGACGATGAGCGCCGACAGCGAACCCATGGCCGCCGCGCCGGACAATCGGCCACCCGGCAGCCGGTTCGAGACCTGCGTCGCCCACGCCTGCACGCCCGAAGGCAGCTGCAGCTCGAACAGCCCGAACATGGACAGCGCAAGGGTGACGAAGACCAGCGCGAAGGCGCTGAGGATCCAGACGTTCTGCAACAGGCTGGAGAGCAGCACCCCGGACATGCCGGCCGCGATACCCGCCAGCGCGTAGGTGACGGCCATCGCCAGCACGTAGGTCAGTGAAAGCGTGAATGCGCGGCGGCGGTCGGCGCGCGCGCCACCGCTGCCCGCAGCGCCGCCCGCACCGCCGACCTGGCCGGCGATCAGGCCCGACAGGATCGGCACCATCGGCAGCATGCACGGCGTCAAGGCCAGCAGCAGACCCGCGCCGAAGAAGGCAGCCAGCGTGATCGGCAGGGAATCGGAGAACAGAGCCCGCGCCACCCGCTCGGACTCGTCGTCGCCACCGGCCCCGCTGCCGAGGGGGGCGGCGTATGCGCTGGACGGTGCCGCCATCGCCCCGGCAGAGCCGGTCATCATGGCGACGATGCCGCCGCCGACCGGTGTCACACCCTGCGCCGTGACGCGGAACTGGCGCGTCTGCGGCGGGTAGCAAAGGCCGGCATCGGCACAACCCTGGTAGCGGACCGCCAGCGTCCAGTCGCTGCGAGGGTCACCAGACAGGTGTCCGTCGACCGTGCCACGGTAGATCTCGACCCGGCCGAAGTTGGGGTCGTCCTTGACCTTGCCCGAGGGCAGCTCCACCACAACCGGCTGCGCAGCAGCGCCGTCAGTCGTCACCGAGATGCGGTCGCGGTACAGGTAGTAGCCGTCGCGGATGCTGAACGCAAGGTCGATGCCGCCATCCGGCGCACGCGCCGCCTCGACCGCGAAGACCTGCTCGGGCGGCAACGGCGCGGCCGCATCCGCCGTGCCATCCGCAGCAAGCCCCGACTGGCAGAGGACTGCCAGCAGAATCACCGTAATGGCACGGGCTGAGGTGCGAAGCATCCGGCAGGGGCTCTCCAGGGGTATCGGGCGGACGCCGATCAGGCGGCGCGGGACGGTGTGCTGCAGGCCTGCCGGACCCAATCCAGATAGGCCTCGCTGCCACCGTCAGGAGAGACCAGCAGGAGCTCGGGAAGTTCGTACGGATGCACCGCATCCAGGGCCGCGCTCAGCGCCTCCAGGCACCCGGCCGTGGTCTTCACCGTCACCTGCACCTCCTCGGCGGACTCGACAGCGCCGGCCCACCGGTAGATGGAGAGCCCAGCCGGGGCGAGGTGCACGCAGGCGGCCAGACCCGCCTCGACCCAGCCGCGTGCCACGGCCGCAGCCTGATCGCGATCGGGAAAGGTGGTCAGCAGGACGACGACCGGCTCGTCCGGGCCGGGAGCGGCTGGCGAGTCAGGTGGGATGGGCTGCGCGGACATCGGTCGTCTCCAGAAAGGACGCAACCGTGGGATATGCAAGGCGCAGTCGCAGTTCCCGCCGCGCGCGGCGATTGTCCAGCCGGCGTGACTCGGCCATGAACGACCACAGCATCGGGTCTACCCGGCCGCGCACCACCTCGCGTGGCAGCCGTGGCGGCCGCGGCAGGCCGAAGCGGTCGGCAACCGCGTCGAAGTAGTCGCCCATGCGCAGCGGCTCGTCGTCGCATACGTTGAAGGCGCGGCCCCCGTCGGCCCGGAACAGCGCCAGCACACAGGCGCGAGCCAGGTCGTCGGCGTGGATGTGGTTGCTGAAGCTGTCCTCGGCGGCCACGATGGCCGGGGTGCCGGCGCGGATGCGCGCCACCGGCAGCCGGTCGGCGGCGTAGATGCCGGGCGCGCGCAGGATCGCGGTGGCGACGCCGAGCCGGCGCCCCCAGTCGCGCAGCAGCGCCTCGGCGGCCACGCGGCGGCGGGCGCGTGGCGATGCGGTGCGCCGCGGGGCGGTCTCGGCGACCCTCGCGCCGCCCTGGTCACCGTAGACGCCGCTGGTGCTGATATAAACAAGACTGCGTGGTAATCTTTGCGCGCCTAGTGCCGCCAAGGCCCTTGCCAGACGAGGGTCACCGTCCGCATCGGACGCCGGCGGCGCCGAATAAACGACCCGGTCGGCATGGCCTGCAAGGCGGGCCAATGTGTCGCTGTCGTCGAGGTCCCCGACCACGACCCGCACACCAGCCGACCGCAGACGGGCCACCTGTGGCCCTTCGCGCACGAACGCAGTGACGCGCCACCGCGGCGGCAGACAGGCCAGCATGCGGTAGGCGACATCGCCGCCGCCGATCAGGAGCAGCCGTGTGGTGCGGCTCGCGGCACTTTTGTATCGAGGATTCACGCTTGACTGTAACGACGATCCGTCTCGAACCGAGCGGCCAGCAATTCGCCGCTGAGCCCGGCCAGACCATTCTTGAGGCCGCCCTTGCGGCCGGTGTGACGCTGCCCTACGGGTGCCGCGACGGCGCCTGCGGGGCCTGCAAGGGCTCGATTCTGGCCGGTGGCGTCGAGCACGGCAAGTCGCGCCCCGACACCCTCACCGAGTCCGAGCGCGCCACCGGCAAGGCGCTGTTCTGCTGCGCGGTGCCGCAGGGGGACGTCGTCATCGAATCGCGGGCCGCAGCGGGTGTCGCCGACATCCCGGTGCGCAAACTGCCGGCCCGCATCCAGCGCCTCGAGCGCGCCGTCGACGACGTCATGGTGATGACGCTGAAGCTGCCGTCGAACGACCGCTTCGTCTTCCTGCCCGGCCAGTTCGTCGACCTGCTGCTGCCCCAGGGCAAGCGCCGCAGCTACTCGATCGCCTCGTCGCCAAGCCGCGAGGGCGAGATCGAGCTGCACATCCGTCGCCTTGAGGGCGGGCTGTTCAGCACCCAGGCCTTCGAGACGCTGAAGGAAAAGGACATCCTGCGCTTTGAAGGGCCGCTGGGCACCACCTTCCTGCGCGAGGACACCGACCGCCCGATCCTGATGGTCGGCGGCGGCACCGGCTTTGCGCCGCTGCAGGCCATGCTCGAGACGCTGCTGGAGAAGGAGAGCGCGCGCGGCGTGCACCTGTACGTCGGCGCCCGCACCCGTGGCGGTCTTTACCGTGACGAACTGGCGCGGCGCTTCTCCGCCGCGTCGCGCGGCATCCGCTACGTGCCGGTCCTCTCCGAAGCCACTGCCGCCTGCGACTGGAGCGGCCGCACTGGCCTGGTCCACGCCGCCGCGCTGGCCGACCTTCCCGACCTCTCCGGCTTCGACGCCTATGTGTGCGGCGCGCCGGCCATGGTCGACGCGGCACGGCGCGACTTTGCCGCCGCCGGACTGCCCGAGGACCGCTTCTTCGCCGACGCCTTCACCACCGCGGCCAACTGAACGACCGCCAACTGACCGATGCGCACACCGCGCTACCGACCCATCCTGACCCGAGCGGCCGACCACGGCCACTCACCATCCGCGGACCCCGCTCCGCAAGCGAGAACTGCATGACCACACTGCTGATCGTCGAGTCGCCGTCCAAGGGCAAGACACTGTCGAAGTATCTCGGCCCCGACTACGAGGTGCTGGCCTCCTACGGACACGTCCGCGACCTGCTGCGCAAGGACGGCGCGGTCGATCCGGGGCACGGTTTCGCCATGTCCTACGAGCTGATCGACCGCAACAAGCGCCATGTCGATGCCATCCTCAAGGCTGCCTCGGCCGCGGACAACGTCCTGCTGGCGACTGACCCGGACCGCGAGGGTGAGGCTATCGCCTGGCATCTGGCAGAGATCCTGCACGGCAACAAGGCCACCGCAACCAAGCCGCTCAAGCGGGTGGTCTTCCACGAGGTGACCAAGTCAGCCGTCCAGCACGCGGTGGAGAACCCGCGCGACATCTCGGTGAGCCTGGTCAATGCCCAGCAGGCGCGTCGCGCGCTCGACCACCTGGTCGGCTTCAACCTGTCGCCGGTGCTGTGGCGCAAGATCAAACCGGGGCTGTCTGCGGGACGTGTGCAGAGCCCGGCCCTGCGCCTGATCGTCGAGCGTGAAGAAGAGATCGAGCGCTTCCAGAGCCGCGAGTACTGGTCCCTGCACCTGGAGACGAACAAGGGCGGGCAGGCCTTCACGGCCAAGCTGACCAAGTGGCAGGGCGCCAAGGTCGAGCAGTTCAGCTTCACCGACGAGGCCTCGCAGGCATCGGTGGTGGCCGCATTGCAAGGCCAGCCGGCCGCTGTCCTTTCGGTCGAGAAGAGCGCCAAGACGCGTCGCGCCGCCGCGCCCTTTACCACCAGCACGCTGCAGCAGGAAGCAGTGCGCAAGCTTGGCATGACCACCGAACGCACCATGCGCACGGCGCAGTCGCTGTACGAAGGGGTCGACATCGGCGAGGGCACGGTCGGCCTGATCACCTACATGCGGACCGACTCGGTCACGCTGGCGCGCGAGGCCATCGCCGACATCCGCAGCTACATCGAGCGCGAATTCGACGCCAAGCCCCACGACAAGGGCACCTATCTACCCGAGCGCCCCAACGTCTACAGCAACGCCGCCGCCAACGCTCAGGAGGCCCACGAGGCGATCCGCCCGACCTCCATCAGCCGCACGCCGGACAGCGTCCGCCAGTACCTCTCGCCCGAGCAGTTCCGTCTCTACGAGATGGTCTGGAAGCGCACCCTGGCGAGCCAGATGAGTCCGGCGCAGTACGACACCGTCGCCGCCGATATCGCGGTGGGCGAGGGCGTGTTCCGCGCCACCGGCCAGACGCTGGTATTCCCCGGCTTCATGGCGGTCTACCTGGAGGGCGAGGACGACAAGGCCGACGAGGGCGACTCGCGCCTGCCGGCGCTGGTCGAGGGCGATGCGCTGCCCAACGACCGCGTCTACGGCGAGCAGCACTTCACCCAGCCGCCGCCGCGCTACACCGAAGCGAGCCTGGTCAAGGCGCTGGAAGAGTTCGGCATCGGCCGCCCGTCGACCTACGCCAGCATCGTCAAGACGCTGCAGGACCGCGAATACGTGGTGCTGGAGAAGAAGCGCTTCACGCCGACCGGCATCGGCCGTCTGGTATGCGGCTTCCTCGTCAATTACGCCCGCCAGTACGTCGACTACGACTTCACCGCCAAGCTCGAGGCCGAACTGGACGGCATCAGCAAGGGTGAGGTCGACTGGATCCCGGTGATGGAGCGCTTCTGGAGCGGATTCCACGGCACGGTCGAGGGCCTGGCCGACGTGCTGCCGGGCATCCCGCTGCCCGAGCCCTGCCCCAAGTGCGGCAAGGCGGTGCACCTGCGCGCATCCAGCCGCGGCCTGTTCTGCGGCTGCACCGGCTACCCCGACTGCGACTACACCAAGCCGTGGGGCCGCGACGAGAACGAGCCGGCAAATCGTGCACTCGGCGAGGACCCGGACAGCGGGCTGCAGGTCTACCTGTGCAAGGGCCCCTACGGCCACTACGTGCAGCTGGGCGAGACCCCGCCGCCGCCCAAGGACCCCAAGGGCAAGGACAAGGTCGAGAAGGGCAATCGCGCCGAGGTGCCCAAGCCCAAGCGCGCCAGCTGGCCCAAGGAGAAGCCGCTGGAGGACGCGACGCTCGATGACGCGGTCTACCTGCTCTCGCTGCCACGCGTCATCGGCCTGCACCCGGACGGCAAGCCGATCGAGCTCGGCTCGGGCAAGTTCGGCCCCTACGTGAAGCACAACGGCATCTTCAAGTCGCTGGCGAAGACCGACAGCATCTTCGGCATCGAACTGGCGCGTGCGCTGGAGCTGCTGGCCGCGGAGAAGGGCGGTGGCGTCGGCAAGATCCTCGGCATGCACCCGAAGGACGGTCGCCCCATCACCACCGGCAGCGGCAAGTTCGGCCCCTACGTGAAGTGGGGCGACGTCTACGCATCCATCCCCAAGGATGAGGAGCCGGATGCGGTCGACCTCGACATGGCGATCGACCTGATCGCCGCCAAGGTCGCCAAGCAGCTCGGCGACAAGACCGGCGGCATCGTCGTCGACCCGGCCAAGATGCCGATCGGCAAGGGCCGCACGCGCAGCGCCCCGCGCGAGCGGATGGAGGCCGACGGCAACCGCGTCGACGGGCCACGCATGGTCAAGGCCGGCGGCGGTGCGGGTGGTGGCGCCAAGCCCGGCGGTGGACGCGGCCGCAGCCGCGGCGGTCCGCGTGGCGGTAGTGGTGGTGGTGGCGGTGGCGGCGGTCGTCCGCCGCGCAAGGGGGGCGATGCATGAACGCGGTCGCCGCCGAACGCATCTACAGCTTCGAGTTCTTCCCGCCGAAGACGCCAGAGGGCATGCAGAAGCTGCAGGAGACTCGCAACCAGCTCGCCCAGCTCAAGCCCAAGTTCTTCTCGGTGACCTACGGCGCGGGGGGCTCGACGCAGGAGCGCACGCTCGAGGCCGCCATCGACATCCAGGACCACGGCTGCGAGGCGGCACCGCACCTGTCCTGCATCGGCTCGACGCGCGAGAACATCCGCGCCCTGCTGCAGACCTACAAGGAGCACGGCATCCGCCACACGGTGGCGGTGCGCGGTGACCTGCCATCCGGCACCATGGACTTCGGCCACTTCCGCTTCGCCTCGGAGCTGGTGGAGTTCATCCGCGCCGAGACCGGCGACTGGTTCGAGATCGAGGTCGCGGCCTACCCCGAGGTGCACCCGCAGGCGCGCAGCGCGCGCGACGACCTGATGGCGTTCAAGCGCAAGGTGCAGGCCGGTGCCAACTCGGCCATCACCCAGTACTTCTACAACGCCGACGCCTACTTCCAGTTCGTCGAGGACTGCCAGCGCGAAGGCATCGACATCCCGATCGTGCCGGGCATCATGCCGATCAGCAATTTCAGCCAACTGGTGCGCTTCTCGGACGCCTGCGGTGCCGACATCCCGCGCTGGCTGCGCATGAAGATGCAGAGCTTCGGCGACGACTCGGCGTCGATCCGCGCGCTCGGGCTGGACGTGGTGACCAACCTCTGCGACCGCCTGCTGGCAGGAGGGGCGCCCGGCCTGCACTTCTTTACGATGAACCGCGCCGGGGCGACCAGCACCGTCTGGCAGCGGCTGGGGCTCTAGACCGGCTCCGCCCAAAGGTCGTGGATGTCGGCGTCGGTGATTCGCACGTCGAGCCAGTCGCCCACATTCACTTCGTCCGCGCCCTCGACGTAGACCACGCCATCGATCTCCGGCGCATCGGCGCTGGAACGCGCCAGCACGGTGCCATCCTCGCCGACCTCGTCGACCAGCACGCGCATCTCGCGGCCCACCTTGGCGATCAGCCGGTTGGCCGAGATGTTCTCTTGCAGGTGCATGAACCGCTCGCGGCGCTGCTCGGCAACCTCGGGGTCGACCGCGCCAGCGAGTTCGTTGGCGGTGGCGCCCTCGACCGGCGAGTAAGTGAAGCAGCCGACACGGTCAAGCTGCGCCGCCTCTAGCCACTGCATCAACTCCTCGAAGTCGGCCTCGGTCTCGCCGGGGAAGCCGACGATGAAGGTCGAGCGCAGAACCAGGTCCGGCACCATCTCTCGCCAGCGCTCGATGCGGCGCAGCGTGTTCTCGGCCGCAGCCGGGCGGCGCATGGCCTTGAGCACGGTCGGGCTGGCGTGCTGGAACGGGATATCCAGATAGGGCAGCAGGTTGCCACCCTCGGCCATCAGCTCGACCAGCTCGTCGACGTGCGGGTAGGGGTAGACGTAGTGCATGCGCACCCACGCGCCCAAAGTAGAAAGCTCGCGCGCCAGTTCGGTGATGCGCGTCTTGACCGGCTTGCCGCCCCAGAAGTCGGTGCGGTACTTGCGGTCGACGCCGTAGGCCGAGGTGTCCTGGCTGATCACCAGCAGCTCCTTCACGCCGCTCTCGACCAACTTCTCGGCCTCGCGCAGCACCTCGCCGGCCGGGCGGCTGTCGAGGCCACCGCGCATCGACGGGATGATGCAGAAGCTGCACTTGTGGTCGCAGCCCTCGGAGATCTTGAGGTAGGCGTAGTGGCGCGGGGTGAGCTTGATGCCGGCCGGCGGGATCAGGTCGGTGAAGGGGTCGTGAGGCTTGGGCAGGTGGTCATGCACCGCGCCCATCACCTCGTCCAGCGCATGCGGGCCGGTCACCGCCAGCACTGCCGGGTGCGCATCGAGGATGACGTCGCGCTTGGCACCCAGGCAGCCGGTGACGATGACCTTGCCGTTCTCGGCCAGCGCCTCGCCGATGGCGTCGAGAGACTCCTCCACGGCGGAGTCGATGAAGCCGCAGGTATTGACCACCACCAGGTCGGCGCCGTCGTAATCGGGAACGATGTCGTAACCCTCGGCGCGCAGCTGGGTCAGGATGCGCTCGGAGTCGACCAGCGCCTTGGGGCAGCCGAGCGATACGAAGCCGACGCGCGGCACCGCGTTGGAGGATTCAGCCACGCCTTACTTGTCCGTACTGGCGTCGGGCTTGGCCGGGAACGGCGGGAACGGGAAGCCCTGCAGCATGTTGCGGGTCTGGCTCTCGAACTGGCCCTGCATGTCGGCGAACAGCCGCGCGCTCTGCTCGAGGTAGTTGCCCACCATGCCCTGCAGCGCCGGCGCCTGCATGGCCAGCAGCTGCTGCCACATCTCGGCGCTCATCTTGGCGGTGTCGCCGAGTTCGACCTGCTGATTCTTTAACTTGGACTGCAGGTCGATGAAGGTCTGCAGGTTGCGTTCCAGGAAGGTGCCGAGGAAGCCCTGCATGGTGTGGCCGTAGAAACGGATGATCTGCTCGAGCACCTGGCTCGAGAGGATGGGCGTGCCGCCGCCCTCCTCCTCAAGGATGATCTGCAGCAGGATGCTGCGCGTCAGATCCTCGCCCGACTTGGCGTCGACCACCTGGAACGTGGTCTGGTCCATCACCAGCGTCTTGACGTCGCCCAGCGTGATGTACGCGCTGGCCTGCGTGTCGTAGAGACGGCGGTTCGGGTACTTCTTGATGAGTCTGGGCGGCATCGTCGTCATTTGAGGGATTCGCTGCGCTGCGATACGCGGCGTAAGTGTCTAATTCGCAAATTTTAATCCTTTCCCAGCCGACGCTACACACTGCGTTGCAAAAAAGTTGTTGACAGCCTCCAACGGCCCTCGCTAGGATATTTGTGCATTGCAACATTTAAGGCCCTCCGGCCATCCGCTAAACCTGCAAAGGAGTATGAAAATGCTGAACATCAACACCCAATTCGCAGACGCACAAAAGTCGGTTGCCGAGCAAGGCGCCCGCCTCGCCCACATCTCGCTGGCCAACACCCAGAAGCTGGTCGACCTGCAAATGAAGCTTGCCGAAGCCTCGGTCGCCGACTTCACCGAAGCCGCCAAGACCATCGCCGCCGCCAAGGACATCAACGACCTGATGAACCTGCGCAGCAAGTGGGCCGAGACCTCGATCGAGAAGTCGGTCAACTACGGCAAGGCCGTCTACGAGACCTCGACCAAGGCCCAGGCTGAAGTCAACCAGTTCATGCAAGACAGCTTCGCCAAGATCAACAGCGAACTGACCGCCGCCGTCGAGACCGCCACCAAGTCGGCTCCGAACGGTACCGACGCCCTGCTCTCGGCCGTCAAGTCGACCGTTGCCGCCACCTCGGCTGCCGTTGACAACATGACCAAGGCCGCCAAGCAAGTCGCTGAGATGACCGAATCGACCGTCAAGGCTGCCGCCACCGCGACCGCCGACGCTGTCAAGGCCTCGCCGGTCAAGCGCGCCACCGCCGCTGCCTGAGCGACGCTCAACGGCTGAAGAACCCCCTGGCCGCCCTCGCGGTGGCCACGTTCCCCTCGGGGAACTTGCAACCGCGCCATCCGGCGCGGTTTTTTTTCGCCCCGCGCTAGACTAGTCCGATGAGCGAACAGACACGCAGAACCGCCATCGTCACCGGCGCCGGCAGTGGCATCGGCCGCGGCGTCGCGCAGGGCCTGCTGGCCGACGGCTGGAGCGTCGGCCTGATCGGTCGCCGTGAGTCGACATTGGCAGAGACGGCCGACGGCCATCCGCAGGCGCTCGTGCTGCCCTGCGACACCGGCCAGCCGGAGGCGGTGCGCGATGCCTTCGACCGTTTCGTGGCGCGCTTCGGCAGGCTCGACCTGCTGTTTAACAACGCCGGCACAGGCACACCCCAGGTGCCGCTGGAGACGCTCGACCCGGCGGTCTGGCTGGCCTGCGTCAACGTCAACCTGAACGGCACCTTCTTCTGCACGCAGAACGCGTTCCGCATCATGAAGGCGCAGGAGCCAAAAGGCGGCCGCATCATCAACAACGGCTCGATCTCGGCGAGCGTGCCGCGCCCCAACAACGCGCCCTACACCTCGACCAAGCACGCCATCACCGGCCTCACCAAGGCCTGCGCGCTGGACGGCCGTGCGCACGATATCGCGGTCGGGCAGATCGACATCGGCAACGCCGACACCGAGATGGCGCGACCCATGGCCAACGGCATCATCCAGCCGAACGGCTCGATCATGGTCGAGCCGCGCATCGACGTCGCCGACGTGGTCGATGCGGTGCGCTACATGGCCGGGCTGCCGCTCGGCAGCAACGTCCTGTTCCTCACGGTGATGGCGACCAAGCAGCCTTTCGTTGGACGCGGCTAGGCGGCGGCAAAGCGCGCCTGCTGACTTAAGGAAAGCCTAAGACTCGGCCGGCAGACTGCCTCCATACGTTCAGGAGGTTTGCATGCCGCATACGGTCAACGCCCTCGTCCCGCTGCTGGGAGCACCGCTGCCCACAGCACCCGAGTGCCAGGATGACGCCGCCGATCGCGGCGTTCTGGTGATGGATGCCGAGCACGGCTGCCGTGGCCGCGCCGAGGCCCTGATCCGGGATGTCTACCGCGAACGCTACGGCGCCGAGATCCCGGGCTGGATGCCCTTCCTGGCCGCGCGCCCGGGACGCGACGGCATCCAGGCGGCGGCCGGCTTCCGCCCCGGCAACGAGCAGCTCTACCTTGAGAACTACCTGGACCAACCGGTGGAGGCGGCGATCGCCAGCCACATCGGACGCACGCCACGGCGCGACACCATCGTCGAGGTCGGTCACTTGGCGTCGCGGCGTGGTGGGGCGGGTGCGCTGCTGCTGCTCGACCTGGCAGACCACCTGCACCGCGATGGCTTTGACTGGCTGGTCAACACCGCGACAACCGAAACCCGCCGCCTGATCCTCGGCCTGCGCGCCGCCCCGTTGGCGCTTGCCGCCGCCGATCCGACACGGCTGCCGGATGGTGGCCGGGCGTGGGGGCGCTACTACGACGACCAACCCGTGGTGCTTGCCATCCACCTGCCAACGGCGCTCGGCCGTCGCAATCGGAACCGCGTTCGACCCGCATGACGGCTGATTTCCACGAGTGGCTCCCGCGCGGCCCGGCGCTTGCGCTGGATGACGGTACGCAGACGCTCAGCTTCGACGATCTGCACGCGCATGTCGCCAGCGCCACCGCCTGGCTGAGGGGCAGCGGGCTGAGCCGTGTCGCCAGCCTGGCCGACAACAGCATCGACTGGCTGGTGGCCGACCTTGCCATGCTGGGCGCCGGCGTCGTACACGTGCCGCTGCCGGGCTTCTTCACGCCGACCCAAGTGGCCGCGGCGTGCGCCGCCGCGGGCGTCGAGGGCGTGCTGCTCGATCCCGCATCGCCCCTGCACGCACTCCTCGCCGCGGCACAGGTGCACGGCCCCGCAGCCCGGCCCGACGGCGCATCGCCGGTCGCCGGCCTGCAGCAGCTGCAACTGCAAGGCGTCGCGGCGGCCAGCCAGCCACAACTGCCCGCCGGCACGGCCAAGGTCACCTTCACCTCCGGCAGCACCGGGGCGCCCAAGGGCGTGTGCCTTGGCGTCGGGGGCCTGCTGCGGGTCGTCGGCGGGGTCCAAAAGGCGACCCGGCCGCTGGGCATCCGGCACCACCTGTGCGCGCTGCCGCTGGCGGTGCTGCTGGAGAACGTGGCCGGCGCCATGGTGGCTTTGTCCAAGGGCGCGACTGTGCACCTGCGCCCGGCGGCGGCGCTCGGTTGGCACGGCGCCGCCGGCTTCGACGCCGCGCTGCTGGACCAGAATGTGCGCGACACCGGCACAGAGAGCCTGATCCTGATGCCGCAGATGCTGCGCGCCTGGACCGCACATCTGGAACAGGGCCACGACGCGCCGGACACGCTGCGCCTCGTCGCGGTGGGCGGTGCGGCGGTTGGCGCGCAGGCCATCCTGGCCGCACGAGCGGCCGGGCTTCCGGCCTTCGAGGGCTACGGTCTGTCGGAGGGCGGCTCGGTGCAGACGCTCAACCTGCCCGGCGCTGACCGCCCCGGCAGCGCCGGCCGCCCCCTGCCCCACGCACATATCCACGCCGATGAAGATGGGCAGCTGCACGTCGGCGGCACCCTGATGCTCGGCTACATCGGTCAGCCAGGCACCGCCGATGACGACCTGGCGACCGGCGATGTCGGCGAGGTGGATGCCGACGGTTTCGTCTGGGTCCGTGGCCGGCGCGACAACCTGATCATCACCGGCCTCGGCCGCAACGTGTCGCCGGAATGGCTCGAGGCGCTGCTGCGCGATTCGGCCGACGTGAGCGAGGCCGTCGTGCTGACCGACCGGCACGGTGGCCTTCGCGCCGTGATCTGGCCGGCCGTCAACGCCGCCGATGCCGCTATTGATGCCGCGGTCGCCAGGGCCAACCAGCAGTTGCCCGACTACGCCCGCCTGCAGGGCTGGGGCCGCGCGTGCCGCCCCCTGGATGCCGCAAGCGGACTCGCCACACCGGGCGGCAAACCCCTGCGCGCGGCCATCGCCGCCGCCCACGCCGAGACCCAACCCCGAAACCGAATCGGCCCCCTTCACGAGACCCACGCATGAGGCAAGACGAATGACGCCATACCAGACGCTGGTCGCAGCCACCGCCCACGAACGCGAGAGCCTGACCCGCATCCCGCTAGTCATCGACGCGCTCGAAGGGCGCATGGACCGCGAACGTTACCTGCGCTTCCTGGCGCAGGCTTACCACCATGTCCGGCAGACCGTACCCTTGCTGACCGCCTGCCGCGACCACCTGCCAGCCCATCTGGCGTGGATGCGCCCGGCCTTCGAGGAGTACATCGAGGAGGAGCAGGGCCATGAGGAATGGATCCTCAACGACATCCGCGCCGCTGGCGGCGACGCCGATGCGGTGCGTGATGGTGTACCGGACCACGCCGCCGAGGTCATGGTCGCCTACGCCTGGAACCAGATCCAGCGCGGCAACCCGGTGGGGTTCCTCGGCATGGTCTACGTGCTGGAGGGCACCAGCGTGGCGCTGGCGCTGCGCGCCGCCGACCAGATCCAGCGCGCCACCGGCCTGCCCAACAGCGCCTTCTCATACCTGTGCAGCCACGGCACGCTGGACCTGGAGCACACCGACCACTTCGCCACGCTGGTCGACGGGCTGGACAGGGAGGAAGACGTGCGCGCGCTGGTGCACGCCGCCAGGCGCTTCTTCCGCCTGTACGGCGATGTCTTCCGCGACATCCGCAGCGAACCGGCAGCAGCCGCATGACGCCCGCCACCACCCGCATCGTAGTGATCGGCGCTGCTGGCAGCATCGGCCGCTGCTGCGTCGGCGCGCTGGCTGCCGGGGGCGCACGGCTGCTGCTGGTCGACCGCGCCGGCACTGACGTCGTCGCGCTGGCCCGCTCGTCATCGGCTGCCGTGGCGCTGGAGGCCGACGCCACCACCGCAGAGGGCCGCAGCGCGATCGTTGCAGCGGCGCGCGCGCTCGACGCCAACGCCCTGCTCTATGCCGCCGGCATGCCGGTGTTCGGGCCGCTGGAGGCGCTGGACGAGGCGACGCTGGAGACCACCCTGCGCGTCAACCTGATGGGGCCCCTGCTGGTCACCCGCGACCTGTTGCCAGTGCTCTCGGCGCATGCCGAGGCGCACGTCATCTGGCTCGGATCGACGCTCGGCCGCATCGGCATCCCGGGTTTCTCCGCCTACAGCGCCGGCAAGTTCGGCCTGCGCGGCGCCGCCGAGGCGCTGCGTCGCGAGTGGGGCGACGGGCCGGTCCGCATCCACCACATCGCGCCGCGGGCGGTCCGCACCGGCTTCAACGCCGGCCCGGTCGAGGCCTACAACCAGGCCACTGGCACCGCCAGCGACCCGCCCGAGGTGGTCGCGCAGGCGGTCTGCGCCGCCCTCGGCGACGCACCTGGGGAGCGCTTCATCGGCTTCCCGGAACGCTTCGCCGCGCCACTCAACGGCTGGCTGCCCAGCCTTCTGGACGGCGCCTTCGCCAAACACCGCCGCGCGCTCAAGCAGATCTGGGACGCGCGCAAGAACAACCGCTGACGCATCAAGGAGACACACCATGACCACGCCCACCCGCAATCGCCTTGCCGCACTGCTGCTCGTCTTCGGCGCAGCCTGGCTGGGCGCAGCCCCCGCACAGGCCGAGGACATCGACCCGGCTGTCGCAGAGATCCAGCACCGCTGGGAGGTGATCCAGTACCAGACCGCCAAGGAAGAACGCCGAGCGGGCTTCGAGACGCTGGCGGAAAAGGCCTCCGCCCTGGCGGCAGCGAAAGCCGACCGCCCCGACGCGCTGATCTGGGAGGGCATCGTGCTGAGCTCGCTCGCCGGCGAGAAGCAGGGGCTCGACAAGCTCTCCGCGCTCGGCCTTATCAAGCGGGCCCGCGACCGCTACGAGACGGCCATCCGCATCGACGCAGGTGCCCTAAACGGCTCGGCGCTCAACAGCTTGGCCGTGCTTTACGCCAAGGCGCCGGGCTGGCCGCTGAGTTTTGGTGACAAGACGAAGGCCGAGGAGAACTTCCTCGCCGCGCTGCAGCGAAATCCCAACGGCATCGACCCCAACTACTTCTACGCCGAGTTCCTGATGGAGCAGGGCAAGGCGGCGCTCGCCATGGAACACCTCGAGAGGGCGCTGAAGGCCCCGCCGCGTCCGGGCCGGCAGATCGCCGACGAGGGGCGCCGGAAGGAAGTGATGGCGCTGCTGGAAAAGGCCAAAGCGAAGGTCAAGTGACTCCGGCGGGCGCCGCATCGCCCGACGCTTGCGCCCGCAGGCTGACGGTGAGGCCACCGCCCGGCGTCCCCGTGTAGCCCACCTCGATCCGGTGCACGCGGGCGATCTGGCCGACGATGGCGAGGCCAAGGCCTGTCCCGGGTGTGCTGTCCCCACTCACCCGGTAGAAGCGCTCGCCCAGATGCTGCAGGGCTTCGGGCGTCACGCCACTGCCATGGTCGACCACCGACAGGCTGTCGCCACCCAGCTCGATGGCCACCTCGCCCCCACGCGGCGCGTGGCGGATGGCGTTGTCCAGCAGGTTGCGCAACAGCATCTGCAGCTGGTCCGCATCGCCATGCAGCGGCCAGGCCGCCTCGCGGCCCGACGTCGGCCATCGGCAAACGATCTCGACTCCCGCAGACTCGGCCTGCGACAGGCAGTCGCCAACCGCCGCCGCGATCACCGTCTGCCAGTCGACGCGTGGTGACGCTGTCAGGTCGGTACGGTCTTCGGCCCGTGTGAGGTCGAGCAGCTGCCCGGTCAGGCGACTGACCCGCGCGATGCCCTCGCCCAGCGCCTGCAAGTCCGCTGGCGATACCGACGACCTTGCACGCAGCGCATCCCACTGCAGCCGCAGCGCGGCGATCGGGGTACGCAGTTCGTGAGCGGCGCAGTCGGTGAAGCGCCGTTCGCGCTGCCGCAGTTCGGCGATACGCTGCAGCAGAGCGTTGCCGGCGGTCATCATGGGCAACAGCTCGCCCGGCAGGTCCTCGCTGGGCAGCGGCCGCAGGTCATCAGGCCGGCGCGTGATCAACTCGGCGGTGATGGCGCGGATCGGCTGCAACGCGCGCCGGATGACCGACGCATTGGCCAGCAGCAGCAGCGGCAGCGCCAGCAGCCATGGCACAAGGGGGGTCAGGCTAGCGTCAAGGATCAGCTGGTCGCGCTCGCCCAGACGCTGGCCGACGGTCACGTGCCATCCACTCGAAACGTCATGCTGCGTGTAGAGCCGCCATGGCTCGCCGCCCAACTCCCCGGCGTAGAAACCGGTGGCGTGCGGTGTCTGTGGGAACAGCCGGCCCTCACGGTCGGCGATACGCAGGCGGCCCAGACCGTCCCAGACCGCCACCATCTGGTCCTCCAGCTGTGCGTGGCCCAACTGGCTGATCGGCGGGAACGGCAGCACCGGTGGCAGGTCCTGCGGCGCCGCTTCGATGGGCAGCGAAGACATCAGAAGACGTGCCATCGTCACCTGCCGCGTGTCGAACAGCTCGTCGACCTCCTGACGCGCCAGGTAGACGCTCGCCACACCCGATGCCAGCCAGATGACCGGCAGGCCGATCAGCAAGACCCGCCGCAGCCGGCTCTCGATGCCGTCCGGGCGCGCGGCCATCAGCTCAGTGCCTCCACAGAACCCAGCGTGTAGCCGACGCCGCGCAGGGTGCGCACCACCGCCGGGTCGATCTTGCGCCGCAACTGGTGGACATAGACCTCCACAGTGTTGCTGCCCACCTCGCTCGACCAGTCGTACAGGCTCTCCTCGATGCGCACCCGCGACAGCACCTGCCCCGCGTGGCTCAGCAGCAGCTGCAACAGGTTGAACTCGCGCGCGGTCAGCTCGACCGGCGACTGGTGCCAGGTGACTTGGCGGGCCACCGGGTCAAGGGTCAGCGCGCCGTGCGTCCACACCGGTTGCGGCCGCCCACGCGCGCGGCGCACCACCGCACGCAGCCGGGCCAGTAGTTCCGGCAGCGCGACCGGCTTGAGGATGTAGTCATCGGCGCCGGCATCCAGACCAGCGAGGCGGTCGTCGAGCGCGTCGCGGGCGGTGAGCAGCAGCACCGGGGTGTCAGCGGAGCGCGCGCGCAGGTCCTGCAGCAGCTCGATGCCGTCGCCATCCGGCAGGCCGCGGTCCAGCACCACCGCATCGAACGCGGTACCGCTCAGGGCAGCGCGTGCCTCGCGCAGGGTGGCGAACCGGTCGATGGCGAAATCTTCCCCGCGGAGGCCCTCGACGAGGGCTCCGGCGAGGGCATCGTCATCCTCGACCAGCAGGAGTCGCAATCGGCATAGTCAGCGTAGGTTGCGGGCATCTAGGTTACCCGACCCGTGGGGCCTCAGCAGGCCACGTCGCAGTCGCGGTCCTCGGGCGCCAGTTGCGCCAGCAAAGCCTCCGACTCCTGCCCCCGGCCAGCGCGCGCCAGGGCCGCGCCCAGCGTACGGATGACGTTGGCGTCGGCCGGCGAGATGGCCAGCGCCTTCTGCAGGCTGGCGATCGCGTCGTCGGACTTGCCGCCACGCAGCAGCGCTTGGCCGTGGCTTAGCCAGGCGTCGAAGTTGTCCGGCTCAGCAGCGGTCCATGCCGTGGTGTGGCGCAGCGCGCCGGCCCAGTCGCTGGCCTCGGCCAGACGCTGCATCTGCAGGAAACGGGGCTGCTCGGCGATCGGCAGCTCCCAAACGGCCTGGCCCTCCAGCGGCGCCAGCGGTTCGGCTGGCCTGCGGCGGAGTTCCTCGAGCCAGTCGGCGGGCATGGCGTAGTAGTAGCCCGAGTGCCCGGCCGACAAGAAGGTGGTGATACCGACCAGCGCGCCGTCGCGGTCGAACAGGCCGCCGCCGCTGGCACCCAGCCCGAAGCCAGCCGATGTCTCGATGACCCGGCTGCCGAGGTAGGGGTGCAGCGAACTGACCCGACCCTCGGTGAAGAAGGCCTCGACGCCACCCGGGTAGCCGTAAAAGAACACTGCCTCACCGGTGGGCAGACCCGACGTCAGGCGAACCGGCGCCGGGGTGAACGGCAACTCGTCGGTGGTCAGCAGGCACAGGTCCCGGTGCAGGTCGGCCCGCTGCGAGTAGGCGTTGTAACGCAGCGAGCCCTTGAGGGCGATGATCTGGTTGCTGTTGCGGGTGACGTGGCAGTTGGTCAGGATCTCGTTGTGGCCGACCACAACGCCACTGCCGGAAAACGTCCGGTTGCCGGACGCGTTGGCCGAGATCTTGAGCACCGAGGTCGACAAGCGGGTAATGAAACCGGCATCGAAATCGACCGCCTGCGCAGTGCCCGAGAAGGCGAACACCACAGATGTGGCCACGCCGAGAATTGCGATTCCGCGCATGAAAGGGACCCGATTGATCTGAATGACAGATAGGCAGAGCCGTGCACGGAAAGTTCAGGGTGGCGCGCTCAACATATTGGTGCGCTGCAGCGACCCAGGGCAAAACCGGGCACCAGAGCAAGCTGATTAACGCACTAATTGGTTGAATAAACCGGCCCAGCCCAAATGTTGCGCTGCGACAAAAATCGGTCTAGCATTTGCCTTGTCGACTGATTCCTCCTCCTTCAGCGACTTTCAGGGCCCCGAGCGGGCCCTTTTTTTTGGCGTTTCGGCGGGCGTGCTCCGGCTGGCCCGCGGGTCCTATACTCAGGGGCTAACGACCAGACACGGAGACCTGATGAGCCGCACCGTCCATTGCGTCAAGCTCGGCCGCGAAGCCGAGGGCCTTGATTTCCCTCCCTACCCCGGCGATCTCGGCAAGCGCATCTTCGAAGCCGTATCCAAGGAAGCCTGGCAGGCCTGGCTGAAGCACCAGACCATGCTGGTCAACGAGAACCGGCTGAGCCTGGCCGATCCGCGCGCCCGCAAGTATCTGGCGGAGCAGATGGAGAACCATTTCTTCGGCAGCGGGGCCGACATGGTCGAGGGCTTCGTGCCCCCAAAGGCCTGAGAGCGCGTCGCGCCGGGCCGCTGTCACGCGCCTGCAACGTGCGCGGCACACCCTCGCAAGGCCCTGCCTAGCCAACACGACATGGAACTCCGGCCCCCAACCTCCGCGATGACACCGCGACCGCAACACAGCGCGGTCACGGACTACGACCACAGCCACTTCCTCAACCGCGAGCTCGGGCTGCTGGCGTTCAACCGCCGCGTGCAGGAGAAGGCCGAGAACCCGGACACGCCGCTGCTGGAAAGGCTGCGTTACCTGTGCATCACCACCAGCAACCTCGACGAGTTCTTTGAGGTCCGCATCGGCTCACTGCGCAACCAGCGCGAGGATCGCAAGCCGCACGCCGGCCCCGACGGCATGACCCCCGGCCAGAACCTGCAACGCATCGCCCGCGAGGCGCATGAGCTTGTCGATCGCCAGTACCGCCTGTTCAACGAGGTGCTGATCCCGGCGCTGGCCGCAGAAGACGTCGTGTTTCTGCGCCGCTCGTTGTGGAACGAGGTCCAGAAGGCCTGGGTGAGCGCATTCTTCGAGCGCGAGGTGGCACCGGTGCTGACACCCATCGTGCTCGACCCCGCGCACCCGTTCCCGCGCCTGCTGAACAAGAGCCTCAACTTTGCGGTGACGCTCCAGGGCACCGACGCCTTCGGTCGCAAGCCCACCTTGGCGATCGTCCAGGCGCCGCGCGTGCTGCCGCGCGTCATCCGCATGCCGAACGACGTCAGCGGCCACCGCGATGGCTTCGTGTTCCTGTCTTCGGTGATCCACGCCCACGTGGCGGACCTGTTCCCGGGCATGGAGATCACCGGCTGCTACCAGTTCCGCGTGACGCGCAACGCCGAGCTGCAGTTCGAGGAAGACGAGGTGGCCAACCTGCGCACAGCGCTGCAGGGCGGCCTGCCGCAGCGGCGCTTTGCCGATGCCGTGCGGCTGGAGGTGGTCGACACCTGCCCGGCCGACATCAGCGATTTCCTGCTGCAGCAGTTCGGGCTGTCGCGCAACGACCTCTACCAGGTCGATGGGCCGGTGAATCTGGTGCGGCTGATGCAGGTGCCGGACATGGTCGACCGGCCGGACCTCAAGTTCCCGCCCTTCGACCCCGGCACGCCCAGGGTGCTGCGCAAGCACGCCGACATGTTCGCCGTGATCCGCCAGCAGGATGTGCTACTGCATCACCCGTTCCAGAGCTTCCAGCCGGTCGTCGATTTCATCCATCAGGCGGCAACCGATCCCGACGTGGTCGCCATCAAGCAGACGGTCTACCGCACCGGCAACGACTCGGCGCTGATGGAGGCGCTGCTGGCCGCGGCCCAACGGGGCAAAGAGGTCACGGTGGTGGTCGAACTGATGGCCCGCTTCGACGAAGAGACCAACATCAACTGGGCGCAGCGCTTCGAGGACGCCGGAGCGCACGTGGTCTACGGCGTGTTCGGCTTCAAGACGCACGCCAAGATGGCGCTGGTCATCCGCCGCGAGAAGGGCGAGCTGCGCCGCTACGCGCACCTTGGCACCGGCAACTACCACGCGCGCACGGCAAAGCTCTACACCGACTTCGGCCTGTTCACCTGCGACCCGGCGCTGACCCGCGATGTGTCGGGCATCTTCAGCCAGCTCACCGGTACCGGCCGGCCGGTGCCCAACCAGCTGATCTGGCAGGCGCCATTCGACCTGCACAGCAACATCATCCATGCCATCGAGCGCGAGGCCGGGCACGCCCGTGCCGGGCGCCCCGCCCACATCATCGCCAAGATGAACGCCCTGCTGGAGCCCGGCACCATCGAGGCGCTGTATAGCGCCAGCCAGGCCGGGGTGCGCATCGACCTTATCGTGCGCGGCGTCTGCGCCCTGCGCCCCGGCGTACCGGGCCTGTCGGACAACATCCGCGTGCGCTCGGTGATCGGCCGTTTCCTCGAGCACAGCCGCATCTTCTACTTCCGCAACGACCGCGAGCCCGACCTCTACCTGTCGTCGGCCGACTGGATGGACCGCAACTTCTTCCGCCGCGTCGAGGCCTGCTTCCCGGTTCGCGACAGCCGGCTCAAGGGTCGCATCCTGCGCGAGGGCATCCGGCCCTACCTCAACGACAACTCCCAAGCCTGGCTGATGGACGCCGACGGCAACTACCGGCTGCGCGTGCCGCGCCGCGGCGCCCGCAAGATCTCGGCCCAGGCCGACCTGCTGGAGAAACTGGCGGAGAACAGTAACCACGCGAAGTAAATCGCTTGCGTCACTTTGCATGTCATCTTTTGTTCATTGCTGCAGGCATCCTTTGACGTAAGGTTCGGGCTCGTTGCACCAAATTCGTGCAGGGGTAATGGAGACCGAGCTCAAGCTTTCGATGGCGTCCGCCAACCTGCGCCGCCTGATGCGCAGCCCGCTGTGGTCGATCTGGCGTACTTCCGACGCCCGCCAACGCTTGCACACCATCTACTTTGACAGCCCCGGCGGAGACCTCGCAGCCGAAGGCTTGGCACTGCGCGTCCGAAGGATGGGCCGGCGGTGGATCCAGACCGTCAAGGGCGGAGGTGGCTCGATCGGCGGCCTGCATCGCCGCCATGAAGTGGAATGCGCGGTCGGCGGCCCCCGCCCGGAACTGGCCAAGGTGCCGGCCGAACTGATGACCGGCGCACTCGGCAGCAAGTCCGTGCAGGCGCAGCTGTCCGCGGTGTTCGAGACGCGCTTCGACCGGCTCGCGCGCACCGTACACATGCCCGGCGGCACCGAGATCGAGGTGGCCTTCGACCGCGGCAGCGTGATCGCCGGCAGCCTGGAGGCGCCGATCTGCGAGGTGGAACTGGAGCTCAAGTCCGGCTCCGCCACCGATCTGCTGGCGCTGGCGCGCGCCGTTGTGCGCGATGGCGGCTGGCTCGACGACACCAGCAAGGCAGCGCGCGGCTACCGCCTGGCCTGGCCCGACCGCGCGCCTGCCATCGCCCCCGTCAACGCCATACCGGCCACGGAATCGGACGTCCGCGACTGGCACACACTGATCGGGGCCGCCGTCGGCAGCGCCATCACGCACCTGCATGGCAACGCAGCAGGCGTTCGCGATGACGACCCGGACCCGGAGTACATCCACCAGATGCGTGTTGCGACCCGGCGGCTGCGGACCCTCCTCGCCATCGCGCGACGCCGCTCCGACCACCCGCTTATCGCGCATCTCCTGCTTGAGACCGCCTGGCTGGGCCGCAGTCTGGGGCCGGCGCGCGACTGGGACGTCATCCTCGGCGAGGTGCTGCCCGGGTACATCGCGGTGCATGGCCAGCCGGCCGGGTACACCCGCCTGATCGCCGACGCCACGGCGGCACAACGCGACGCTCGCCGCGGCGCCGTGCAGGCCGCGGCTGCGCCGCGCTACGGCGAGCTGGTGCTGGACCTGCTGGCGTGGCTTGAACTGCCGGCACCCGAGGGCCGCCGCCGATCCACCTCGGCGGCACGCGAGCAACTGGAGCGGCGCCATCGCAAGGTGTTGTACCTGAGCCGCCCGGAGGTCCTGGTGGACGACGACTCACGGCACCGGCTGCGGCTGGCCTGCAAGAAGCTGCGCTACACGGCCGAGTCTCTGGCGCCGGCCTTTGGACCACGCACAAGCGAGCGGTACATCGGCGCACTGGCGCAGTTGCAGAAGTCGCTCGGCGGTCTCAACGACGCGGCGGTGGCAAGCGCGCGGCTCGACAGCCTGCCGCCCGGTCGCGCCGAGGCGGCACGCCGGTCGATCAAGCGCCACCTCGACACGATCGCCCGAAAGCGGCTCGAGTCACTGGCCGGGCATCTGGAACTCTTCTGCAAGATCAAACCGTTCTGGAACAAGTAGATGGACCTGATCCTCTGGCGCCACGCCGAAGCCGAGTATGGCCTGCCCGACCTAGACCGCGCGCTGACGCCTCACGGCGAGCGTCAGGCACGCGCCATGGCAGAGTGGCTGCGCAGCCGCCTGCCGGATGGCACCCGCATCCTTGTCAGCCCAGCCAGACGCACCCAGCAGACCGCCAAAGCGCTGTCCAAACGGTTCGAGACCGTCGAGGCCCTGGCCCCGGGCGCGAGCGTGGCCGATGTGCTCGGGGCGTGCTCGTGGTCCGGCTCGGCCGCGGGCAGCGTGCTGGTGGTCGGCCATCAACCCACTCTGGGCGAGGTGGCGGCCCATCTGCTGGGTATTCGCGGCGCGGTGGCGGTCCGCAAGGGGGCGATCTGGTGGCTGACCGGCCGTGCCCGCGAGGGCAGCCCGGTGGTGCTCACCGCCTGCCTGCCGCCCTCGATGGTGATGGACTCGCAAGACTGATGCGCCAGCGCGGCGGGTGAGGCTGGCGCAGCACCGGCCGCCCCCGACCCACCGCCAGATCTTCGGTCAGGCGCTGCGGCGCAGGTCCTCGGCCTGTTCCAGCCGCAGCTCGCAACCGACCAGTTGCCACTGCCGCACTTCCTCCGCCAGCGAGGCCTGCGTCAGCGGGTGCGTCTCCAGCCAGGCCGTGTCGAGCGAGACGCGGATCAGGTTCTGCTCGCAGGCGAGCAGGCGCAGCGGGACGCCGTCGAGCGGGTGGCGCGAGCGGTGCAGCAGGGTGGCCAGGCGCAACGCGACGATCTGCGCGCGACGCAGGTCGTTGCGCAGGCTCGGCGCCACCTTGCCAAGCTTGCCGCGGTGGCCGAGCACCAGGTTGGCCAACGCCTCCTGCTCGGCGCGGGAGAAGCCCGGCATGTCGGCGTTGCGCAGGATGTAGGACGAATGCTTGTGGTACCCGGAGTGCTCGACCGAGAGGCCGAGCTCGTGGAGGTCGGCGGCCCAGCGCAACTGCTGGCGGACGCTCTCATCGCCGCCGTCCAGTTCACCAAGGATGGCCAGCGCGGTCTGCTCGACCGCCGAGGCCTGCGCCACATCGACCTGGTAGCGGCGCTGGAACTGGGTCACCGTGGCACCGCGCAGGTCCTTCTCGCCAGAACGGCCGAGCATGTCGTAGAGGATGCCCTGCCGCATGGCGCCCTCGGCCGGCATCATCCGCTCGATGCCGAAGGCCTCGAACACTGAACACATGATGGCAAGCCCGGCGGCAAGCACCTGCATGCGGTCGGTACGCACCTGGGGGTAATCCCGCGGGTCGAAGCCCCCGCTGCGGATGCCGCGGCGGACCAGGCTCTCAAGCCCGTCCATCGTGATCACACCGTCATCGAGGCCACTCGACTCACCAATGATCTGCGACAGGGCACGCGCCGAGCCGGAAGAGCCCACCGCCTGTGCCCAGTCGGCCGGCGTGAACTCGTGCGCCACCACCTCCAACTCGGTCAGCGCCGCCAGTCGGGCACGCTGCATCGAATCGGCGGTGACCACGCCGTCAGGGAAATAACGCAGCGTGTAGCTGACGCAGCCCATGTACAGGCTCTCGAGCCGGATCGGGCGGTATGACTGGCCGATGATGCATTCCGTGGAGCCGCCACCGATGTCGACCACCAGCCGGCGCGCCCGCGAGGGCGGCAGGCTGTGGGCCACCCCGAGGTAGATCAGGCGCGCCTCTTCCCGGCCAGCCACCACCTCGATCGGGAAGCCGAGAGCCTCTTCTGCCGCTGGCAGGAAAGCGTCGATGTTCTTGGCGATGCGGAAGGCGTTGGTGCCGACCGCGCGCACATCATCAGGTGCGAGACCCCGCAGGCGCTGGCCGAAGCGGGCCAGGCAGTCGAGCGCGCGCTGCTGCGATTCGGCGCTCAGGATCTTGTCGGCGCTCAGGCCGGCACCCAGACGTACCGGTTCGCGGAGCGCGTCGAGTGGGAAGACCTGCCCATCGACCACGCGGGCGACCTGCAGATGGAAGCTGTTGGAGCCCAGATCGACGGACGCGAGGGTCCTCGGCGGATTCAAGACGTACACCCCTCAGACGGCGGAACTTGCAGGCCGACAAGCGACCCGGACTGCCGCGATTTTACCGCCCGCAGCCGACGACTCAGGCGCCGCTGCTCACCTTCGCCAGAGTCTCCGGCGTGACGTGGCGCACGTCGCGACCCTGCACCATGTAGACAACGTACTCGGTCATGTTGGTGGCGTGATCGCCGATGCGCTCGATGGCCTTGGCGACGAACAGGATGTCTAGTGCCGCCGAGATGTTGCGCGGGTTCTCCATCATGTGCGTGATGAGCTGCCGGGTGATGCCATCGAACTCGAGGTCAACGGCTTTGTCGGCGGCCGCCACCACGGGCGCCAGAGAGGGGTCCAGACGGGCGTAAGAGTCCAGCGCCTGACGCACCATCACCATGACCTTGTCCAGCATCGAGCGCAGTTCGGCAAAGCGGGTCACCTGCAAGCCACCGTCGAGCGAGATGGCGTGTGCCTTGCGGGCGATCTTCTCGGCCTTGTCGCCGATCCGCTCAAGGTCGGTGATCGACTTGATGGTGGCCATGACCAAGCGCAGGTCGTTGGCGACCGGTTGCCGGGTGGCAATCAGGTGGGTGCAGAGCTCATCGATCTCGACCTCCAGCGCGTTGATCTGGTAATCGCTGGTCATCACCGTCTCGAAATCGCCGACATTGTTGGTCGCGAGTGCCCCCGCGAGCCGGGCCAACTGCGCCTCGACCAGGCCGCCCATGTGCGAGACGCGGCTGCGCAACGCCTCGAGCTCGGCGTCGAACTTGCTGCTGATGTGCTGGTTCATGGCTGCTCCTGCTTTTTGTTGCCGGCGACTTCGGGAAGGCGAGAGTCTATGAGAGGAATATGACAGAAAGAATTCAGTTGCCGCTCAAGCCCGCGCCTCGAGCCGTCGCACGCCATTGGCGCCGCCGATCAGCGCGACATTGGCCGGGCGGCGGGCGAACAGGCCGACGGTGACCACGCCGGTGATCTGGTTGATCTCGCGCTCCATCTCGATGGGGTTGAGGATCTCCAGCCCGTGCACGTCGAGGATGCAGTTGCCGTTGTCGGTGGTCACGCCGATGCGCAGGTCAGGCGCGCCGCCCAGCCGCACCAGTTCGCGGGCCACGTAGGCGCGCGCCATGGGGATCACCTCCACCGGCAGCGGGAAACGGCCGAGGATGTCGACGCACTTGCTCTCGTCGGCGATGCAGACGAACTGGCGGGCCACGGCTGCGACGATCTTCTCGCGCGTGAGCGCGCCCCCGCCGCCCTTGATCAGGTGCAGGTCGGGGCTGATCTCGTCGGCGCCGTCCACGTAAACCGGCAGATCATTGACCGAGTTCAGATCTAGCACCTCGATGCCGACCTTCTTCAGGCGCTGGGCGGTAGCCTCGGAACTGGCGACAGCACCCACGATCTGCTGACGCAGGTCGCCCAGCATGTCGATAAAGAAGTTGGCGGTGGACCCGGTGCCGACGCCGATCACCTGCCCGCGCGGCACATACGCCAAAGCGGCTTCGGCGACGGCGCGCTTGGCCTGGTCGGCGGCTGAACTGAAGAGACCCACGGATCGACTTCCCGACTGATGCGAACACTTCGAGGATAGCCCAAAGGCCAGCCCGGCGCGGTCCGGCGGCTTGCCCTCTGTTAACCTTTCGGCCTTCCATCCCGGCCTGCCTCGTGCGCTCGTGTCCACCACCAACCTGACCCCTGCCGACTACCTGCAGCGCATCCGCGACGCGCGCGTCTACGACGTTGCCGTGCGCACCGATCTGGGCTTCGCGCCGGCGCTGTCGGAGCGGGTCGGCAATCGGGTGTTCTTCAAGCGCGAGGACCAGCAACCGGTGTTCAGCTTCAAGCTGCGCGGCGCCTACAACCGCATCGCGCACCTCACACCCGAGCAATTGGCAAAGGGCGTCATCTGCGCCTCGGCCGGCAACCACGCGCAGGGTGTGGCACTGTCGGCGGCCAAGATCGGCTGCCGCGCCGTCATCGTCATGCCTACCACCACGCCCGCCATCAAGGTGAACGCCGTACGCCGTCGCGGCGGCGAGGTGGTGCTGCACGGCATGAGCTACGACGAGGCCTACGCCCACGCCCGCGAACTCGAAAAGACCGAGGGCATGACCTTCGTCCACCCCTTCGACGACCGCGACGTGATCGCTGGCCAGGGCACCATCGGGCTGGAGATCCTCGAGCAGCACCCGGGCCCGATCGACGCGGTGTTCTGCTGCGTCGGCGGTGGCGGACTGCTGGCCGGCGTGGCGGCGGCGATCAAGTCGCTGCGGCCGGAGATCAAGGTGTTTGGCGTCGAGGCCGCCGATGCCGACGCCATGGCGCAATCGCTCGCCGCCGGCAAGCGTGTGGAGCTGGCGCAGGTCGGCCTTTTCGCTGACGGCGCGGCGGTCAAGCTGGTCGGCGAGGAGACCTTCCGCCTGTGCAAGGACCTCTGCGACGGCATCGTCCGCGTCGACAACGACGCCATCTGTGCTGCCATCAAGGATGTCTTCGAGGACACGCGCAGCATCCTTGAGCCGGCCGGTGCGCTCGGCGTGGCCGGGGCCAAGGCCTGGCTGGCCGAGAATGGTCTCAGTGGCAAGACGGTGGTCGCCATCGCCTCCGGCGCCAACATGAACTTCGACCGGCTGCGCTTTGTGGCCGAACGCGCCGAGGTCGGCGAGCAGCGCGAGGCCGTGCTGGCGGTGACCATCCCCGAGCAGCCGGGCGCGTTCAAGGCCTTCTGCGCGCAGATCGGCAACCGCAACATCACCGAATTCAACTACCGCTACGCCGACCCGCAGGCGGCGCACATCTTCGTCGGCGTGGGCGTGGGCAGCCGCGACGAGGGCCGCAAGCTGGTGGCCAACCTCGCGGCGCACGGGCTGCCCACGCTCGACCTGACCGATGACGAGATGGCCAAGAGCCACCTGCGGCACATGGTCGGCGGGCGCGCAGACGCGGCCAACGAGCTGCTCTACCGCTTCACCTTCCCCGAGCGGCCGGGCGCGCTGCTCAACTTCCTGACGCAGATGCCGCAGGGCTGGAACATCTCGCTGTTCCACTACCGCAACCACGGCGCCGACTACGGCCGCGTGCTGGTCGGCATACAGGTGCCGCCGCAAGACAAGAGCCGTTTCCAGGGCTTCCTGGACGCGCTCGGTTACCCCTTCGTCGAGGAGACGGAGAACCCGGCCTACCGGCTGTTCCTGAGGTGAATATGCGCCCGAAGAAGACTGGTATCCCCCGCATCATCGACGCCGGCAGACACTCCCTCGACGGACTTGCCACGTCTTGGCGCGAGGAGGCCGCTTTTCGTCAGGAGTGTGCGCTCGGCATGCTATTCCTGCTGACGCTGCCTTTCCTCGACCGCAGCGGCCTTGAGAACGCGGTCATGGTCGGCAGCCTCGCGCTCGTGCTCATTGCCGAACTACTCAACACCGGCATCGAGAAGGCCATCGACCGGGTCGGTTACGAGGACCACCCGCTGAGCAAGTTCGCCAAGGATGCTGGCTCGGCCGGGGTCTTCGTGGCGCTGGTGAATGTGCCGGTGATGTGGGGGCTGATCTTGCTCGGCTGAGCTGCAGGAGCCCAAAACATGGACGCAAAACGTGATCAGGGGTACCGGCGCGGGTACCATTTGCCGTTTGCGGGCCCCGCAGCCCGTCGATACAAGGACATAGGCACGCCATGCTGCTGATGATCGATAACTACGACTCGTTCACCTACAACCTGGTCCAGTATTTTGGCGAGCTGGGCCAGGACGTGCGCGTGCACCGCAACGACGAGATCACCGTCGACGAGGTCGCAGCCATGAAGCCGGACCACATCGTCATCTCGCCCGGCCCCTGCACACCCAACGAGGCCGGCATCTCGGTGGCGACCATCCAGCGCTTTGCCGGGCAGATCCCGATCCTGGGGGTGTGCCTGGGCCACCAGAGCATCGGCCAAGCCTTCGGTGGGCACATCATCCGCGCCAAACAGCTGATGCACGGCAAGACGTCGCTGGTACATCACAACGACACCAGCGTCTTCCGGGGCCTGCCCAACCCGTTCACGGCGACCCGTTACCACTCGCTGGTGATCGAGCGCGAGAGCATCCCGGACTGCCTCGAGATCACGGCCTGGACCGACGACGGGGAGATCATGGGCGTGCGCCACAAGACGTTGGCCGTCGAGGGTGTGCAGTTCCACCCCGAGTCCATCCTCACCGAGCACGGCCACGCAATGCTCGGCAACTTCGTCGGCGTGCGATGGACCGGCAGCGCGCACGCGGCTTGAACCCGTGATCTTCAAGGACACGCTCAACCGCCTGCTCGCCCGCGAGGACCTCTCGCGCGACCAGATGCTCGCGCTGATGCGTGCGCTGATGGGCGGCGAACTAGAACCGGCGCAGATCGCCGCGGCGGTCATCGCGCTGCGCTGCAAGGGCGAGACGGTGACCGAGATCGCCGCCGCCGCCGAGGTCATGCGCGAGCTCTCGGCCAAAGTCACGGTGGCGGACCGCAGCCACCTGGTCGACACCTGCGGCACCGGTGGCGACTCGCTGCACACCTTCAACATCTCGACCACCGCCGCGTTCGTGGCCGCCGCCTGCGGTGCCAAGGTAGCCAAGCACGGTGGCCGCGCGGTGAGCTCTGGCAGCGGCAGCGCCGACGTGCTGGAGCATCTGGGCGTCAACCTGAACACCGGCCCGGATCGCGTCGGCCAGCTGATCGACTCGGTCGGCCTGGGCTTCCTGTTCGCGCCCAACCACCACAGCGCCATGAAGCACGCCGCGCCAGTGCGCAAGGCACTTGGCGTGCGCACCATCTTCAACGTCCTGGGGCCGCTGACCAACCCGGCTGGCGCACCCAACCAGTTGCTTGGCGTATTCAGCCGGTCGCTCACCCGCACCATGGCCGAGGTGCTGCGTGAACTTGGCAGCCGGCACGTGATGGTGGTGCACGGCAGCGATGGCCTGGACGAGATCACGCTGAGCGGCGAGACCTTTGTCTCCGAATTGCTAGATGGGGCCATAAGTGAGTACACACTCACGCCAGAGCGATTCGGTATGAACCGTGCCGACATCGGCAGCATCCGCGTCGATGGCGTCGCCCAGTCGGCTGCAGTGCTGCGCGACGTGCTCGCCGGCAAGGCCGGCCCCGCCGCCGACATCGTCGCCCTCAACGCCGGGGCCGCGGTCTATGTGGCCGGCATGGCTGTATCGCTGGAGGACGGCGTGGCACGTGCGCAACATGCTCTGCGCGACGGCAGCGCTACGGCCCGGCTCGAGGCCCTGATCCGCGAATCCAAGCTGTAAGCCCCCACCGCGGCTTGCGCCCGGTCAAAGCAGCCCTGCACCCCCACCGACACACTGCCCTCTCCGAACCAGCAGGAGTGAGGATCATGGGCGTTGGCGACATCTGCAGTCGCGAAGTGGTGTGTATCGACCGCGTCGAGAGCGTGGCCAAGGCCGCGCAATTGATGCGGCAGCACCATGTCGGCAGCGTGGTGGTGGTGGAAGAAGCTGCCGGCGCGCGAACGCCCATCGGCATGCTCACCGACCGCGACATCGTCGTTGCCGTGGTGGCCGTAGGGCTTGACCCGGATGTGGTGGCGGCGGGCGACATCATGAGCGATGAGCTGCTCTCGGTGCACGAGGATACCGGCATCGCCGAGACCACCGAGCTGATGCGCGTGCGCGGCGTGCGACGCATACCGGTCACCTCCTCGCGCGGTAGCCTGATCGGTATCGTCGCGGCGGACGATGTGCAGTCGCTGCTGGCCGAGGAGATGTCGGCATTGGCGTCGATCGGCGAGCGGGCGCAGCGCCGCGAATGCGGCTTCCGCAAAGCCGCGTCCTGAGGCAAGACCATGCGCATCGACGAGATCCGAGCCCACACCCACCGTCACCGCGACCGGCAGATCGACGAGGTCCGGCATGACCCCTACCGCGAGCGCGGCAAGCCCAAGGAGCCAGCGGTCTGCCCGGCCTGCGGCTTGGTCTTCCACGCTGGCCGCTGGCAGCGCCTCGGCCGCCCGCCCGGCGCCCACAAGCACACCTGCCCAGCCTGCCTGCGCACACAAGAGGATTTCCCGGCGGGCATCGTTACCCTGAGCGGCAGTTACGCCATGGCCAATCGCGAGGCGCTGCTGAACATGGCGCGCAAGCAGGAGAACATCGAGAACGCTGAGCACCCGCTGCAGCGGATCATGGCCATCCGCGCCGAAGCGGGCAGCTTGGTGCTCAGCACCACCGACCCGCATCTGGCGCAGCGCATCGGCAGCGCCATTGGTCAGGCCTTTGGTGGCCACCTTGAGATCGAGTACCCGGAAGACGAGTACATGGTGCGGGTGAGCTGGTCTCGGGCGACCTGAGACGATTCTTCCTCGCCTGCGTTGACCTAGGCATTCGCCGCGACTATCATCCGCGGTCCTGCGGGTCGTTAGCTCAGTCGGTAGAGCAGCGGACTTTTAATCCGTTGGTCGTGCGTTCGAGTCGCACACGACCCACCAACGGTTCGCAGACCGGTTTCCGGGTTGTTAGCTCAGTTGGTAGAGCAGCGGACTCTTAATCCGTAGGTCGAAGGTTCGAATCCTTCACAACCCACCAGACATTGACGGCCCGCCGAGTGCGGGCCGTTAGCTTTCTGTGTGGCCGTATGCGAGAAGCGTCCAAGAACAAGACAAAGCTGAGTTGTCCTTCGGCGGGATACCACCCCTCCACATCTCAATGCATCCACTATCGCCTGCCTTCGATGAATTCGCAGCCTGGATGGCGCATAACTCAGTGTGTCCAAAGACGACTGGCGACCAGTATTTCAAAGGCCTGTTAACGCATGGTGGAGCCAGCATCACATCGGGCAACAAATTTACTCGCAGCAGCAATCGCATGACTCACCGCTTGGTGCATGTCCAGATAGGCATACAACCCGCAGCGGCCGACGAAAGTCATTGTCTCGCTGGCCATCGCGGCATACCGCCGATAGAGGTCTCTATTTAGGCCACCGCGATCCTTAACTGGATAATATCGCTCGTTGTTGTTAGCCCTGTAGTCGCAAGGTTCTTCGATGGTCAGGGTGGTGTGCCATGGAGGGTAGCCGTGGCCGGGTAGGTGCTTCCATTCCGTTACCCGGGTATAGGGGCCGTCATGGGTGAAATTGACGGTCGCGACTGGCAGGGCTTGGGGCAAAGGTAGAGTCACGTTATGAAACCGGATCGAGCGGTATGGGAGGTCACCAAGGGTGTAGCCAAAAAATTCGTCGATGGGCATCGAGTTGAAGCAATGGTCATACTCGCGCTCCATCCCAGGCTGGAATGGAGCGTTGAGTTGGACTCTGATTCGTTCGTGGTCGAGCATTCGGTTGAAGAGTGCCGAATAGCCATACTTGGGTATGGCTTGAAATTTATCGTCGGGGAAATAGAACTCATTGAGGTCTTCGCGAATAGGCACCCTTGAGGTAATACTCGGGTCAACCTGTTCCAGTTCCATTCCCCACATCTTGCGAGTGTAAGGACGAAAAAATACGTCGATAACGTTCTCCAGGCCCACAATCGCGGCAGTTTCAGCGTTGACCGGCAAGGTAACGAAACGACCGTCACTCAACAAAGCCTTGACACGGTGGCGATACGGGAGCCATTCGGTGAATCGGCTTAACCACTCGACCACCTGCATATTTGAGGTGTGAAACAGGTGTGGCCCGTAGCGATGGACGCGGATTCCATGCTCATTCACGAAATCAAACGCATTTCCGCCGGCGTGTTCGCGCTGCTCAAGGATGTCAACGCGCATACCCGCATCGGCAAGTTCCCGCGCGATCACTGCACCGGTAAAGCCGGCGCCTACGACGAGTATGCGATGTGGAGTCAACGGCACTCCAAGTGCGAGAAGTTGACGGCGCTATCGGGGGTATGCCAGCCAGTTTCCATGGCTTCCACTCAGTTCGTTTGTGGTCCAGAGTTTGGGTTGCCGCCAAGGACATATCGACAGCCCACGGTCGGGCTAATCGTATGCAAGCCATGACGCTTGAACAATTGCAACATCTCCGCGCATGGCGCGGCCGCAGCACCTCCACTGCCGGCCGAGCCGACGGGGCGTGTATGGTAAACCGGGGTACAGTCGACGATCCCAAGGCGGTCTGCGTGGCCATGTTTTTCTGCAATAGACAGCCACAACCACTCTAGTCCGTAGCCCGACGAGTTCTCGGCGAAGGTGGGCCGGTACGGTCTGAATTCGCTCACCTTGAAGCAGGGCGCCATGATTTCGACGAAGTTGGTACGGCGCGCAACCACATCGGCTACTTGGCGGGTAATCTGCCAACCGTAATAACTGTTTCTGGTTAGTGCGGGTTGCGCGATGACCCAGTCCAGTCTTTCACACCACGAGAAAAACAGGTTGATGTTTTCTGTTGTCGTCAGCAGGTCGTCATCGGGAAACCAAACGTATTGGTAAGGTCTCAGAAGCTCCGGATGGTCGTCAAGGAACTGATTGAGACCCTGCCACTTCGAGCCAGGACAAACGTGTAGAAGGTCGTACTGCTCCACATAGCGTTGTGGATGGCGGCCGTAGCAACTGACCGCCAGATCCCAAGTGCGGTTCTGGGACGAAAGCCATTGCGGGTGGAGAGACTTGTCCCCGGCGCGGACAACGACAAGGTGTGGCCTGCTCATGCCAAACGGATTCCTCGATAAAGAACAAGAACTATAGCCAAGTCCGCGGACGTAGCCTCCAAGAACGGGACGGTAGGGTGTTGTCCTTTAAAAGGATGGCGCCCAGCATCCTCTGGCCAGGTCTCGGTCCTCGACAACCCACCAGACATGTGACGGCCCGCCTGAGTGCGGGCCGTTTGTTTTAGAGTCCGGCCATGCCGACATTCACCATCCCCGCCGCACCTATTGCCGCCCTCACGGCGTCTGCTCTCAGCGTCTTGTATATCCGCCTCGCGTTCGGGGTGATCGCCCTGCGG
>JAIXXL010000001.1 GCA_027490755.1 Betaproteobacteria bacterium | reverse complement strand
GCTGCGCATCGCCGGCTGGCAGCAGACCGGCGAATCGATCTACCTCGCGCGCGAGCGCCACCTGCAGGCGCTGCAGGCGGCGCGCGAGCATCTCGCCGTCGCCGCCCAGCTCGCCGAGCAGCGCGACAGCGCGCTCGACCTGTTCGCGGAAGAGTTGCGCCTGGCCCAGGAGCAGCTCAATAGCATCACCGGCGCGTTCACGTCCGATGATCTGCTCGGGGTGATTTTCAGCCGGTTCTGCATCGGGAAGTAGACCCTTGTTGCCCGACTCCCCCGGGAGGCGTCACTGACAGTCGCTGTAGCACCCGTCGCGCTCGGGCATCGATGCGTTCACGAAACCAGTCGGGCCGTCCGACCCGTGCCGCCGACGCCTCTACCCGCAACACCCAGTCGGCGACCAGCTTGCGGCGCTCTGTGGGTAACTCCCGGTCGGCTACCATACCGAGACCATCGAGGACGCGCAGCAGCACGCTGCTGTTGTCGGGTGCCGCTTCCAAGACCTGGCTGAAGGCCTGATCCATGTAGTCGGAAAAATCCGCCGCGACGCCGTAGACCCGCAGCACGCCATCGTGATAGCGCATCACGGTCGGCAACGGGCTGGCGGCAAGCCGGCACAGGATGGCCGACAAGTGATCGACGCACATCACCGCTGTCGTCGTGTCGTTCGAACCCGGCGAGAGTGCCTTGAGCGCGATGTCAACCAACTGCCGTATGCCAAACCCGATGTCCTGCTCGATGGTGCGTACCGGTGCCACTACGAACAGTTCGCGGATGCGCCCCACCATTTGCCTGTCCGGCGGCACGGATACATCGATCGATACCAGCCGCTGACCCTCGGTCACGAAATCACCGACCGTCGCCTCCAGGCAGATCCGGGTATTCGCCTCCACGGCGAACCTGCACAAGCCGTCGACATCGATCGTCTGCAGGTAGCCGAATTCATCCGCGACAACCGGTTGCCACGTACGCGAGGCTCGCGGCGGCCCGGGATCGGGCCGTGCCGGGCCAGCGTTGGCATCGCAGGATTGGTCGACGACCTTCAGCGTCTCGCGTGCGACCACCTGACAGATATTCGCCACCTGAATCGATGCCGAGATGTGATGGATGAAGAAAATGAAGCAGGCTATCGCCACTAACGCCAGCGCGACGCCGACCAGCAGCGAAGCGGATGGAACGAACGGTGACGGACCGTCGGGGCCGACCGACTTCAGCACAACGAGGCAATACAGGTAAACCCCGACGAACACCCCCAGCACGGCCTGGTTCGCACGGTCGCGGACAAAGGTCCGCAGTACCCGCGACGTGTACTGGCTGGCCGCCAGTGCCAGCGCAACGACCGTGATCGAAAACACCACGCCGGCGATAGTGGCCATTGAGGTCGCGATCGTCGACATCATGGTGCGCGCGCCGTCGGGATCGCTGGCGAAGAAGCGCGAGGCATCGCCCAAGCGCAATTGCAGCAGGCGGTCGACGGCGATCATCACGGTCGCCAGCATACCCATGGCCGCAATGATGACTGCGGCCAGCAGCCAAAAGCTGGCGCGCGCCCGGATGGCCAGCCGCTGGAGCCAGAACGGGAGCCGAATTCTTGCCAGCGACTGCATGATGCGGCGCTTCAGCGCAGCGGCAGGCGATCACGAAAACGCAGCGTGATCGCCTGCCCGAGCCGCTCGGGACGGGCATGAATGACGAAATCGATCACCTCGCTCGGCGTGTGCTGATAGCCGCCTGCGTAAGATATCCAGCCCTGCATTGCGGTCGACTTGACCGGGATGCGGCGCTTCATGCCGGCAAGATTGACCGCCTGCGCGTCGATCTCGGCAGGCACTGTGCGCCCCTCGGGGTCGAACACAGTGACATTCAGCACAGCCCGTCCCGGTCCGCGTTCTATGCCGAAGCGCCGCGCGGCATCGTCGGAGATGTTGCCGGTGTCGGTCGTGCTGGCTTGCACGGTGAAGCCGTCTGCCGTTACGCGATGCATCTGGGCCAGCGCCTGCGCGGCGAGCGTCAAGCCGAGCACGAGCAACAGTGGGCTCAGCATCCGGTGGGCGATGCGTGGCAGGTACATGACAATCATCCCGATAGTGTGTGGACCTGAGGCCATGCAGCGGCCGTGCCAACGCGCGATGAACTGAAACCTGGTTAAAGCGGGCTGGAAACCTCTCTGTCCAAGGGCGGGCAGATCATGCAGTTTTTTCCCGGCATGTGCAGTTTGTCTCACTGCCGTTTGCGCACACGGGCTGACAGACGGCTATCGCCGATGGCACCGTAATTGCTCGGCTTGGCGGTTCATCGTCAATCATCACGGAGGACCCTATGGACAAGTGGAACTACCGGAAAATCCGCTTTTGTTTGGCAGTGCTTCTGACCGCGGGTATCAACGCCTACGCATTGTCGAGCGGCATGCCGGCAGTGCCTGGTTCGCAAGAGCCGAGGCAAGGCGCTGCAGCGACATCGACGAGCCCCGCAGTGGCGGAGGCCTCGGGTACCAGCGACAGAGGTGCCACTTCGAATACCAGTGGAGCCGCGGACCGCCAGCCCGCGGAGCCATCGGCCGGCGCAAGCGACAACGCAGTCACCAGCGGTGGCGCGCGCCGGAGCGACCCGGCGCGCGCAAGCGGCGGCCCGGCTGCGGATGCCAACGCGACCCTGCGCGAGGCCGCCTCGGTGGTGAAGGAGATGGAGCAGGAGCCGCAATTGAGGCGCTTGATGCAGCAGGCCAAAGGTATCTTCATCATGCCCGACTATGCACGCGGCGGGCTTGGCGTGGGCGTGCGCGGCGGCGAGGGCGTGATGATGGCCAACAACCAAGGCACGTGGAGCAGTCCTGCCTTCTACAACCTTGGCGGCGTCAGCGTGGGCGTACTCGGCGGGGCCGAGGTCGGTCGGGTAGCGATGCTGCTGATGACCGACAAGGCCGTCAGGAATTTCATGCAAGACGACAAGTTCGCGCTCGATGCCGATGCCGGACTGACACTGGTGAACTTCACCGGCAAGGCCTCGGCCAATCTCGGCCGGGGCGACGTGATCGTCTGGACCGATACATGGGGCGCGTTCGCCAGCGCAGCGGTCGGTGCGACTGACATCAGCTTTGACAATGAGGAAAATGCCGCTTTTTATCGCCCCGGCGTGACGGCGCGCGAGATCATCACCGGCAAGGTCACCAGCCGCAAGGCCGATGCGCTGACGGCAGCCATGCCCAAGCCGAGCGGCAGCGCCACCGGCGCCTCGACTGGCGCCAGCGGGGGTGAGGTCTCGACTGATGACCCGGGCGCACCCGAATCGATCGAGGCCAAGTAAAGCGAGATCCGTCCCACATGCCGTAACGGCCGCACCGCATGGGAGCGACCGCTAGCGCCGCGTGGACTGCATCAGATCGGCAATGCCGAGGTCGCGCTCGAGATCGCCGACCTCGGCAATTGCCTGCTCGATGCCGGTCGGCCCGATCATTCGCTGCTCGACATCCTGCATCTGCGCATCCAGATATTCGAAGCGCTCCGTCGGCACGGACTGGCGCCAGCGGTGAAATACCTCGGTATCCTCGCGGCTCATGTGATGCTCATGCATGTGGATGAAACTGCCGATCGCGCGCAATGCAGGCCGTACGTTGCCCGATGCCATCTGGCCGCGCGCGGAGACTTCCAGCAGGTAGGAAGTATGCTCCCGGCCAGCTTCGTGCTGCGCAATCAGAATTGCCGGATAGCGCGATAGCGGAGGCGGCTCCTCCAACAGCGTTGGAAATATGAATTTTTCCTCGATCGCGCGCTGATGGAAATCTTCGCCGAAGCGCCGGATCAGCTTGGCAGTGCGATGCAGCGGCTCGGCCACCGCGGCCCGTTCCCCCTGCCGCAGGCGACGCGCGCATTCACGGTACGCGAGCATCGCGCGCCGTAATACCCCGTGCTCGCGCATCAGGTCTTCGACCGGTCCGGCCAGCGTGGCCGGGACCACCGCAACGGCCGGACTCGTTACCAGAAGGCCGCTTCCTGCTACTGCTGCCGCGTGTAAAAAGCGCCGGCGATCCGGCATTCGTGTGAGGTCCATCGGGCATCCTCCATGTCAGGGTCTGCCGCCGACCATGCAAGCAGGATGCCGATGCGCTAAAACGCGCCGAACAGCGTCCCCAGCGCCACCACCACGGCCAGCGCCAGCAGCGTGATGACGGCGTCATTGTGCGGCAGTGCGTCGAGGCCGCCGGTGGCGATCGCGGTCACGCGGTGCAGCAATTCCGGCGGGATTCCGGCGGCGCGTGCCATCTCGACGTAGTTGCTGCCCAATGTCTGCAGCGCGATACTCATGCCGCCGGACGCCGAGCCGGTGATGCCGGCGAGGATGTTCACGGCGACCGACAGCGAAATCAGCGGGTTATGGGGCGCGATGCCGAGCACGGCGCAGCAGCCAGGCGGCTCCGAGCGCCAGCATGACGCCTCCGCCGATCATGCCGAGCACCGGTGCGGCAAACGGCGTGGTACCGAAGTACGACATCGGGATGGCGTTCTGTATCGCCGGCGTTCCCGGTAACGCCGTCATCGTGAAAGTGAACGCGCCCAGCGCGATGGTGGCGGGCATCAGGCGTTTCGGCAGGTCGACCGCGCGGAACAGCTCGGCAGCAATCGGATAGACGGCGAAAGCGACGACGAACGGCAACACGCCGCCATAGGTGAGAAGCGCGCAGGCGAGCACGATGGCGAGGATAGAGGCTCACGCCGCGGTAGGCGAGCCACATCAACAAGGCGAGGGACAGCAGGATGGGAAAGGTGTCTGCATGGTCGGCCATCATCTGGTTCGGGGATCCGCTACCGAGTCCGGCGCGAGTCCGTACAGTCCGTTGTCGGTTGGCATGCCCCTCAGCTCTCGCCGGGCGGCTTGACGGGCGCGTCGAGCACGTCCTGCAAGTAGAGCATCGTCACCAGCACCACGATGACGGCAGTCAGCGGCGTGGCCAGCGCGACGCCGGCCAGCCCGGCCAGCGATCCGAGCAGCAGCTGCATGGCAATCGTCAGCGCCGGCGGCAGGGCCACTGCGCGCCGTTCAATCATGGGAATCAGCAGGTACCCTTCGATCAGCTGTATCGCGAGAAAGACAAGGGCCGTATAAGCGCCCGCAGCCGGACTATGGGAAAAGGCGATCAGCACGGCAGGCACGCCTGCCAGCAGCGGCCCGAGGTAGGGAATAAAGTCGAGCAGGCCGGCAATTACGCCTAGCACCAGCGCCATCGGCACACCGAGCAAGGCGAGCGACACCGCGGTCATGACGCCCACGATCAGCATCGACAAGGCCTTGCCGACCAGCCAGCGCGCCAGCGTGTTGCCGAGTGTATCCAGCACATGCGCGGCCCGCGGCCGCTGCGCGGGCGGCACCATCAGCAGCAGCGAGCGCAGGTAGGGGCGAGGCTGCGCCGCCAGATAGACGCCGATGACGATGATGACAACCGTGTTGATCAGCGCGCCGAATGCGCCGCTGAACAGAGGCGCGGCATCCGGCAGCAGACGCGGCAGCCGGGACATGATCTGTTCGGCCGACGGTATCGGCGGCAACAGGCGGCTGAGCGCCGGCTGCTCGGCCAGCCATTCGCGCAGCGTCGCCAGCGCCTGCGGCAAGGAGTCGAACAGCTGTGCCAGCTGCCGGCCGACAGGCGCAGCCCCCAGCCAGATGCCGACGGCAATCGCGCCCAGCAGCAGCGCCACCACGATTGCCACCGCCGCTTCGTAAGGCAGGTGCAGCCAGCGCATCACGCGCTGGGCCAGTTCGGAAACCAGAATGCCCAGCAGGATGCCGGCGAACACCACCAGCAGTGCGCTGAAGTTGGCCCAAGCGAACAGCGTAACAGCGATGAACAGCAGCGCCATCGCGTTGGCGATCAGCATGCGACGGGCAAAGCCTTTAAGGGACGGGTCCATCGACAAGGGCGTGCGAGGTCCGGCAGGGGCAGGAACACATGATGGACCCGGTGCCGCTTTCAGGGTTTCTCGCCCGGACTGATCCGTTGGGCAACCTCATGCTCTCTTGCCGGCCAGCCATCGTCTAAGGCCCGGGCGTACAGCGTTCGCCGGGCATCGGCAGGTCCTCGTCTGCCGACAGGCTCTCGTCGACAAAGCCCTCGCAGGCTCAGCCGGTCAGTCCGATGCCCTGCTGGCCGCCGCGCCGTCCCTGCAGAGTGCCGGCCTGTTTCTGCTGCAGCAGGTCGAGCATTTTGTCGTTGAAGGCCGGGATATCGTCCGGCTTGCGGCTGCTGACCCAGTTGCCGTCAACCACGGCTTCGCTGTCGATCCAGTCGCCGCCGGCATTGATGATGTCGTCGCGCAGCGTCGGCCAGCTCGTCATCGTGCGACCGTCGACCAGTCCGGCCGACACCAGTATCCATCCTCCATGGCGGATCACGAACACCGGCTTGCCGTCCTCATCCATGTCGCGCACGAAGCGCTGGGCCTCGGAAATGGAGCGCAGCTGGTCGCCATTGATGACGCCGCCGGGGAGCAGCACCGCATCAAAATCTTGCGCATCGGCCCGGTCAAGCGTCAGGTCGGCCTCGAAGGTGCTGCCCCGGTCATGATGATGGAAGCCCTGCACCGTCGGCCCGGGCGCGACGATCGCCGTCTGGCAGCCGTGCTGCTCGAGCGCATCCTTCGGACCGGTCAGTTCGATCTGCTCGAAGCCATCGGTGACGAGGATCGCGACTTTCATCGGCTGCTGGCCCGGATGGTTGTCTTGCATGGTGTTCTCCCAATCGTTTGGAATACACCACTGACCACCGGCGGCCCCGGCGGTTCGGCGCCTACGGCTGCGTGAGCGCAGGCCGCTGCAGGCTGTCGCGAATCTCGCGCAGCAGCACGACCTCCTCGGGCGTGGGCGGCGGCGCGCTCGGGGCGGCGGGAGCGGCGCGCCGGAAGCGGTTCATCTGCCTGACCATCAGG
>JAIXXL010000002.1 GCA_027490755.1 Betaproteobacteria bacterium | reverse complement strand
CGGCTTGATCATGCTGTCCATGAAGCCGCGCTTGCCGCAGATCGTGTCGACGGCGTCGGATACCGAAGCCACGGCCACCGAATTGAACCCTGCGATCAGTGTGTCCATCGAAACGCTCCCGTAGTGTCGGATATCAGTGACGATTCTGGCTGTTGCGACAGCGCCGTCCCCTCAGTTCACCTGCCCAGCTTTCGCATCAATTGCTCGCGCAGCAAAAACTTTTGCGGCTTGCCCGTTGCCGTCATCGGAAATCCGGCAACGAAGTCGACGTGACGGGGAATTTTGTAGTGCGCGATCCTCTCCTTGCAATAGGCCTTTACGCCTGCTTCATCCAGGATCTCGCCCTCCCTGAGGACGATGCAGGCCGCGAGTTCCTCGCCGTATTTCTCGTCCGGCACACCTACCACCTGCACGGCTGCGATGGCCGGATGACCGAGCAGGAACTCCTCGATCTCGCGCGGGTAGATGTTTTCCCCGCCGCGGATCACCATGTCCTTTACCCGCCCCACGATCCGGAGATAACCGTCAGCGTCCATGACGCCGAGGTCGCCGGTGTGCATCCAGCCTGCCTCGTCGATCGCCTCCGCGGTCTGCTCCCGGTCTTTCCAGTAGCCGCGCATCACGCCGTAGCCGCGTGTGCAGACTTCGCCGGCAACGCCGAGCGGGACGATGCGCCCGTCGCGGCCGACCAGCTTCGCCTCGACATGGGGTTGCACGCGGCCCACCGTGGACACCCGGTGCTCGAGCGAATCCTCGACGCTGGTCTGGAACGAGATCGGCGCCGTCTCCGTCATCCCGTAGGCAATCGTGATTTCCTGCAGGTGCATCTCGCCGATGACGCGGCGCATGGTCTCGACCGGACACGGCGCACCGGCCATGATGCCGGTGCGCAGCGAGCTCAGGTCAAGCTGCCGGCGATCCTTGTGCTCGAGCAGGGACGCGAACATCGTCGGTACGCCATGCAGGGCAGTGCAGCGATGGCGCGCAAGCGCGGCCAGCGTCTCGCCCGCATCGAAGCCTTCGCCGGGGAAGACCATGGTCGCCCCCGAGGCGACGGCGCACAGCACGCCGAGCACCATGCCGAAGCAATGGTAGAGAGGGACCGGTATGCACAGCCGGTCCCGCTCGCCGAGCCGCATCAGCATGGCGGCGTGGCGGGCATTGTTGATGATGTTGAAGTGCGACAGCGTCGCGCCTTTCGGCGATCCCGTCGTGCCGCTGGTGAACTGGATGTTGATGGCATCGTCCGGGTCGAGCGCTGCGCTGAGCGCATCCAGCCGTGCGGTCTGTGCCGGGCCGGCCAGCGACAGCAGGTCCCGGTAGCCCAGCGCGCACGCGGGCGGTGCCTCGTCTCCCAGCAGGATCACATGCTTGAGATCGGGCAGTCGCACGCAGTCCACCGTGCCTCGCTCCCCGGCCATGGCCAGTTCGGGTGCGAGGTCGGTGATCATCCGAAGGTAATCGCTGGTCTTGAAGCGGCGCGCCATCACCAGCGCACGGCAGCCTGCGCGCCGCAGCGCATACTCGAGCTCGGCAGTCCGGTAGGCGGGATTGATGTTGACCAGTATCAGGCCGATGCGTGCCGTCGCAAATTGCGTGACCAGCCACTCCTGCCGGTTCGGCGCCCAGATGCCGACCCGGTTGCCCTTGCGCAGACCGAGCGCCAGCAGGCCGGCGGCCATGCGATCGACCTCGGACGCGAGGTCGTACCAGGACATCCGCACTTGCCCTGCATCGAAGATCGCGGCCTCGCGCGCGCCGTGGCGCCGGACGCATTGCTTCAGGAACTCCGGCAATGTCGTGAATTCGAGGGGCACGGAGGTCTCGCCGGCCGCATACGACACGGTGCCGCGCGGCTTTTGCGCACCGGCCAGCGCACCGCGCAACCAGTCGGACTCGAAGGGATTGCCGCGCACGATCGGAATCTTCAGAAGTCGCGCCAGTCGCCGCTCTGCTCGAACGCATGGGCGGCGCGGTACAGGATCGATTCGTTGTAGTGCTTTGCGACCAGCATCATGCCGATCGGCAGGCCGCCGCTCATGCCGCAGGGCACGCTGATGGCCGGATGGCCGGTGACATCGAAGGGCTGCGTATTGGTCAGCATCTCGAAGCCGCGCTGGCACCAGAGCGCCAGCGGCGCGTCCTGCGGCGGCAGCGGCGTGGCCTTCATCGGCAGCGTGGGCATCAGCAGCATGTCGTAGCGCGACAGCGCATCGTCATAGGCCACCCGCAGCAGCCGTGCGACGTTCTGTGCCTTGGCGTAGAAGTGTCCGCGATACTCGCTGATGAAATACTGGCCAACCATCATCGACAGCTTCAGCGTGCGCGACAGCTCGTTGGCGCGCGCGCGCCAGTTGGCATGCGCATCGAGCAGGCTGGTGGTGTACATGCCCTTCCAGTTGAAGCCCATCCCGTTCCCGTGCATCATCTGCGCGGTCAGGCCTTCGAGCGCGATCGGCGCCCACACCGCCGCGCCGTCGAGATGCATCGGTACCGACACCTCCTCCACGATGGCGCCCAGCCTGCGCAGCCGTTCCGCACTTTCGCGCACCTTCTCGACGACGTCCGGCTCGCAGGAGTCGAGCTCGAAGGCCTCGGTCAGCACGCCGATCCGCAGGCCCGCAGCGCCCTTGCCGAGCGCGGCCGTGTACTTGTCGGTACGCACGTTGACCTGCCGCGGGTCGAGGCCGTCCTCGCCGGCGATCACTTCCAGCAGCAGCGCGTTGTCGGCGACGGTCGTGGTCATCGGGCCGGCATGATCGATCGTCGCCTCGATCGGCATCACGCCGGTGTAGGGAACGAGGCCATGTGTCGCCTTCATGCCGACCAGTCCGCACCACGACGCAGGGATGCGGATCGAGCCGCCCTGGTCGCCGCCGATGGCCATGTCCGCATCGCCCGCCGCGACCAGCGCGCCCGAGCCGCTTGACGATCCGCCGGCTGCATAGCCCATCTTGTACGGGTTGTGTACCGGGCCGGACGACGACGTATGGCTGCCGCCCGACAGGCAGAAGTGTTCGCACACCGCCTTGCCGACAATCGTCCCGCCCGCATCGAGAATGCGGGTCACGAGCGTGGCGTCGACATCCGGCACGTAGCCTTCCAGCGTGCTGGCGCCGTTCATCATCGGCACGCCGGCGAGGCAGATGTTGTCCTTCAGTGCGATGGTCCTGCCGGCCAGCGGGCCGTACGGCGCGCCTTTGACTTCGGTCTTCGCGGCCCAGGCGCCGAGCGGATTCTCTGCCGGCGACGGCCGGTATCCCGGCGTGCGCGGATAGCGTACCTGCGGCAGGTGGTCCGGCATGCCGGCCAGCGTGTCGTAGGCGCCCAGCGTCCCGTCGATGACCTCGAGGTACTCGCTGATCTCGGCATCGGACATGCTCATGTGCAGCGACTCGACGATCTTGCCGAGCTGCTGGTGCGTGGGGCGCTTCACCTTCGCCATCGGTTCACCTCTTCTTGTGTTGGCAGGCGACGGCTGCCGCGCTGCGGGCGCCGGTCGCGAAACGGGTTGCGAAACGGGTTGCGAAACGGGTTGTGAAGCGGGTCGTGAAGCGGCTTGCGGGTCGGACCGGCGTGGCGCGGGCAGGGTCGCGCTCGCGGTCGATCCGTGGGCCGGGCGAGGCCCCGGGGGCGGCGTCTTGGCGGCCGCCCTCGCCGCCGGCCGGCTGTCGCGCGTCATGCGCGCGGCGCCCATGCCGAGCAGTTCGGACAGGCCGCCGCTGTGGATGGACCCGATCGGCATCTCGCGCTCGATCTGCCCGCGCTCCATCACGACGATGCGGTCGGCGACGTCCAGCACGAGATCGAGGTTTTGCTCGACGATGATCAGCGACAGCTTTTCACGCTTGCGCAGGTTGGCGAGAATCTCGCCGATTTCCTGAACGATCGACGGTTGTATGCCTTCCGATGGCTCGTCCAGCAACAGCAGCCACGGCGCAGGCATCAGGGCGCGGCCCAGCGCGAGTATCTGCTGCTCCCCGCCGGACAGCGAGCCGCCCTTGCGGTCCAGAACGCTGTTGAGTCGTGGCAGGGTATCCAGTACCCGCTCCAGCGCGGCCTGCTCGGTGTCGCCGGAATCGGCCGTCCAGCCCAGCCGCAGGTTTTCCAGCGCGGTCAATCCCGGCATGATCCCGCGTCCCTGCGGCACGTAGCCGATGCCGAGCCGGCTGCGTTCGTGCGCCGGCAGGCGCGTGACCTCGAGGCTGTCGATGCTGACCCGGCCCGCGGTGGCCGGCACCAGCCCGACGATCGTCTTCAGCAGGGTCGACTTGCCCATGCCGTTGTGACCCACGATGCCGATCGCCTCGCCCTCATGCAGCGCGAGGTTCACGCCGCGCAGTACCGGGATGCCGGCGTATCCGGCACGCAGTTCGGCCACGTCGAGAACGACATCGGCGGGCGTCGCCGTCGGCGTGTCGGCAAGCAGACGATTCATTTGGCGCGGCTCCCGATATAGACTTCGCGTACTTTCTGGTCGGCCAGTACCTCGTCCACCGGACCTTCGCGCAGCACGGCCCCCTGGTGAAGCACCGTCACGCGGCCGCCCAGGCTGCGCACGAACTGCATGTCGTGGTCGACCACCACGATGGTCGCCTTCTGGTTGACCTGATGGATGATCTCGACCAGCCGGTCGGCCTCGGCATGCGTGATGCCCGCTGCCGGTTCATCGAGCAGGATCAGCCACGGATGCTGCGCGAGCACGATGCCGATTTCGACCAGCTGGCGCTGGCCGTGGGCCAGTTCGCCGAGCTGGCGGCGTGCGATGCCTTCGAGCGACATCTGGGCGATCACGGCCTGCACCACATCGCGCACCGCCTCCCGCGGATGGACGCGGCGCGCCGACAGCCAGAGGTTTTCCTCGACCGTCAGGCCGTTCATGACCGAGGGCGTCTGGGTCTTGATCCCGACCCCGAGCCGCACGATATCGTAGGGACGCCAGCCGGTGACGTCCTGTCCCCGTATCCTGACCCGGCCATCGTTGTGGCCGACCGCCACCTGGCCGGTCAGGCACTTGAAGAACGTGCTCTTGCCGGCGCCGTTGGGGCCGATCAGGCAGCGCAGCTCGCGCTCCTCGAGCCGGAAATTCACGCTGTTGACCGCATGCACGCCGCCGAAGCGCACCGACAGGTCATGGGTCTCGACGACGGTATCGCTCATGCGCCCTCTCCCTGCGAGCGCCGGCGGCGGCGCGCGCTGCCGGCCTTGCTGCGGGCGGCCAGCATGGCGCCGCGCCGCTGTCTCCAGCGCAGGAAGGTCGGCACGATGCCGCTTGGCAGCAGCAGCACCACCAGCACGAGGATGGCGCCCAGCAGCAGCGAGTTGTCGATCAGGGTCTGCTCGCCGAGCAGCAGTTTCAGCATCCCGAGGCCGATCGCCCCGAGAATGGGCCCGACCAGCGTGCCGAGGCCGCCCACGATGGTGAAGATGATCACCTCGGCCGACTGGCCCAGACTGAACAGGCCCGGCGTGACGATCTCTGCCCAGCTCGCAAACAGGCATCCGGCCAGCCCGGCCATCGCCGCACACAGCGTGAAGACCGCCGTCTTGTAGAGGGGCGCGCTGTAGCCCAGCAGTTCGACGCGCGCCTCGTTCTCGCGAATGCCGATCAGCACGCGGCCGAACCAGGAGGCGAGAACCCAGCGGCACAGCAGGTAGCACAGGAGCAGCGCCGCCGCCACCACGTAGTACAGCCCGATTCCGTAGATCTGCAGCTCGGGATCGCCGGGCACGTTCAGCACCGGAAAGGCCGGTATGCCGTTGAAACCCCCGAGCCGCGCGTCGCCGATGCGGTAGGCGTCGCCCGCCGTCGAGTTGATGAACTTGAACATGATGAGGGTGACCACCAGCGTGATCACGCCCATGTAGACATCGCTGATCCGGCCGTAGAACATCATCGCGCCGATCACCGCGGCCAGCAAGGCGGGTATCAGCATCGCCAGCAGCAGGGGCACGGTGCTTTCCCCGATGTTCATCGAGGCGACGGCGAAGGTGTACGCGCCGAGGCCGAAGTACGCGGCGTGACCGAAGCTCAGGATGCCGGCATATCCCCACATCAGCCCCAGCGACAGCGCGAACAGCGACCAGATCAGCAGCACCGTCATCGTGTTGACATCAAAGACAGCCGGGGCGACCAGCAGCCCGAGCGTGGCCAGCGCGAAGCCGAGCCAATTGGTCCGGCCCGTGCCGAAATTCGAACTGATACTCATGCGGAGTTCTTGAAGAAGCGGCCGGTAATCCCCTGCGGCATGAGCCGGAGAAGAATGATGGCCAGAGTGAGCATCGCGATCTCGCCGACCACCGGCATCGATGCGAACGACACGATCTGGTTGACCGTGCCGAACAGCAGCGAGCTCGACAGCGTGCCGGTGATGATCGCCGCGCCTCCGGTGATCACGGTGATGAAGGCTTTGGCGATGTACGAGCTGCCGACCGAGGGCAGCAGGCCGGTGAGCGGTGCCAGCACGCCGCCGGCCAGGCCCGACAACGCGGCGCCCACGGTGAAGGTCCACATGTAGATGCGACCCGGGTTGTAACCCAGCGAGGCGGCGACGTCGCGGTTCTGCATCGCGCCACGCGCCACCAGCCCGAGGCGGGTGAAGCGCATCACCAGCCACAGCACGATCATCAGCAGCGCGGCCACCGCGATGATGAACAGGTTGTAACCCCCCATCTGGTACTGGCCGATCTCGTACGAGCTGATCGGCGCCTGCACGCTGACAGCCGAGTTGCCGAAGATGAGCGTGACCAGGCCCACGATCAGCAGGCTGAGCCCCCAGGTGGCCAGCATGGTGTCGATCATGCGGCCGTACAGGTGGCGGATCACCAGCCTCTCGATGATCAGTCCCAGCACGCCGACGACCAGCGGCGCGACGACCAGCATGGCGAACCACAGGTCGATGCCGGCCCGGTAGCAGGCGATGGTGGTGTAGCCCCCCACCATGACGAATTCCCCGTGCGCGAGGTTAATCACGCGCATCATCCCGAAAACGACAGCCAGTCCCGCGCTGGTCAGCGCGAGAAAGGCGATCATGTACAGGATTTCGAGGAGAACAACCGCGAAGTAATCCATGGTGAGGGGCTTTCAGGCGGCCTGAGGCCAGGTTACACGTTCACCTCGAACTGCTTGTTTTCCTTCGGGTTCTTCTGCAGGTCGCAGTAGCGGGCGGTATCCAGCGGAGGCCGTTGCTTGACGGTGCTCTTCACGGTCAGCTTCTGGTTCTTCACCTCCATGACCTTGATGTCGAGCGCCGCATGGTGCGTCTTGGGGTCGATGGTCACCGTGCCGCCGGGGCCGACGATGGAGACGCCGGACTCGATCGCCTTGAGCATGTCCTCCCGCTTCAGCGACCCTGCCTTGCGGACGCATTCGGCCCACAGCATGATCCCCTGGTACTGCGACACGGCGATCTCGTGCACGATCTTGGTGTCGTTGAAGCGCTTGCTCCAGCGCGCCAGGAAGTCCTTGTTCGCCGCATCGGTCGACTCCTGGCTGTAATTGCCGGCGATGAGGATGCCGTCGCCTTCGGCCGGAGACAGCGCCAGGTGCTCATTGCCGACGCCAAAGGTCGTCGAGGCAAGCGGGATCTTCTTGTTCATGCCGGAGGCCGCCCACTGGCGGTAGAACGACATGTGCGCGCCGCCGACCAGCGCGGAGATCACGAACGACGGCTTCTCCTGCTGGATCTTCGCGATGGTCGATCCGAAATCCGATACGTCGAGCGCGAAAAAGTCGGTCTTGGCCACCGAGCCGCCGCGTTCTTTCGCGTAGTGGGCGATCCACTTCGCGGTGATCTGGCCGTAGTTGTAGTCGGCCGCGAGGATGTACACCTTTTTCCCCCACTGCTTCATCGCGACGTCCATGATCGGCTCGACGGCCTGGGCCGGCGTGCTGCCGGTGACGACGATGTTGCGGTCGCAGACGCCGCCTTCGTACAGCACGTTGTAGAAGTACAGCGTGTTGGCACGGGTGAAGGTCTGGCGGATCGCCTCGCGGGACGCCGAAGTGATCCCGCCATGGACGACATCGACCTTGTCCTGCCGGACCAGTTGCTGCGCGAACTTGGTGTAGAGCGCAATGTCGGACTGGGTGTCGTACTGGATCGGCTGCAGCTTGCGGCCGAGCAGGCCGCCGGCGGCGTTGATTTCCTCGACGGCCAGCGTCGTCGCCATCACCATCGGCTTGCCATAAATGTCGAGGTTGCCCGAGTTGTCGAGCACCGAGCCCACCTTGATGGGAGCGCCCTGCGCCAGGCTGTCGGCGACAGGCAGCATCGAACCGAGGGCAACGCTAGACAGGGAACCGAGAAACTGACGACGACTGACGCTCATGATGACTCCTCTCCGGATAATTTTGAAAACATGCGGGAATACGTCTTCTTCGATTGATGCCGTGGTGCTTGCTGCATGAGGCGCCGGCCCCGCTGGCGGGGCCGGACGCACACAGTTCTTGCTATTTCTCGGCCGGCTTCTGGCCGGCGGGCTTGGACGGAGTCACGGCCGACGACAGATCCACGCCAATCGATTCGCCGATGGTCTTCAGCGCCGGCAGTTGAAGGGCCATGCCCATGATGCTGTCCATGACCTGGGTGACGGGCGCCTTGTCGCTGCCGCCCGGAGCGGCCGAGGCATCGCCCGGGGTGGACGAGCCGCCGAAGCCGGTGACTTGATGGATGCGTATGCTGTCGATCTTTTCCGCGGGCTTCATCATCTGGGCGACGATGTCGGGCAGGCGGTCCAGACGGTACTGCTCGAGCTGCATGTGCATCAGCTCCGACGAGCGCGCATTCTCTGCGCTGATGATGGCCAGCTTGCCTTCCGACTCGGCCTGCATGCGGATGCGCTGCGCCTCGGCCTCGGCACAGGTTGCGTCGGCCTCGGCCTTGGTCTTCGTCAGCAGTACCCGGGCCTCGGCTTCGGCCCTCGAGGTCTCCACTTCGCCGCGCTCGGTCTCGCGCAGCAGGGCCATCTCGCGCGAGCGCTCGGCGGCGGCGCGTTCGCGTTCGGTCTGCACTTTTTCCTGGGCCAGGACGATCGCGATGCGCGCCTCCTCCGCCCTGGCCTGCGCGGCGGCTTCCTCGGCGTGCCTGCCTGCCAGCTCGATGGCGCTTTCCACCTTGCGCACTTCGGAGTTCAGTTGCGCATCGATCTCCTGCCGGCGCAGCTCTTTCTGCTTTTCGAGCTCGGACAGCCTGATCTGCTTCTCGCGGTTCAGGCGCGCGGATTCGGATTCGATCATCGCAGCCTCGCGCGCGCGCGCCGTCTCGCCGTCGCTCTGGGCCTTTATTTTTTCGATCTCGAGCCGCTGCGCGATCTGCGCTTCTTCTTCTTCCTGCGACAGTGCCAGCCGTTGCTTGATCACGGCCAGCTGAGTCTGGCGGACCGACACTTCGGCATCGGCCTCGATCTGCGCGCGCTGCTTCTTGCTCTCGGCAATGATCTCCGCGAGCTTGCGCATGCCGACCGCATTGAAAGCGTTGTTCTCGTCGAGCGAAGCGAACGCGGCCTGGTCCAGCCGCGTCAGCGATACCGATTCCAGCTGGATGCCGCTCTGTGCGAGATTGCCACGGACGGATTCCTGGATGCGGCGGACGAATTCGGCGCGGTCGGTGTGCAATTTGTCCATCAGCTCGGCCGAGGCGATGGCCTGCGCGGCATCGATGAACCGGCCTTCGAGCAGGTTGCGCACGCCGTCCGGGTTCAGCGACTTCGATCCGATGGCCTGCGCCGCCGTCTCCACCCCTTCGATCGTGGGCTGCACGCGCAGATAGAACTCCAGTTCGACATCGACGCGCATCTTGTCGCTCGTGATCAGCGAGCTGTTGCCGGTGCGCGAGACCTCGATGCGCATCGTGCGCATATTGATTTCATCGACCTTGTGCAGGAACGGGAGAGCGAGACAGCCACCGGAGAGGATGATGCTCTGGCCGCCGAAGCCGGTGCGGATAAGCGCGGCGTCGCGAGAGGATTTTCGATAGAACCGGTTCAGGAACGCCACCAGAATGGCGACGATGATGACGGCAAGGATGATTCCGAACAGCACAGCGACAATGACCATGAGATCCCTCTGCAATGCTTGAAAATCCAATCACGTTTCAATCTACATGATATTTCCGGTTTACAACATTTCGGCGGGCTTTCATTTTTTAAAAAGTTTGTTTTGAATTGATTAAATTACTTTTATGAAAATGTCCTCCGAGATGCGCGGCCGAAAAGACCGCGCGCTCAATGCGGTATTGAGCGCGACGCCGTATGTATCCGTCGGCAGTCCGGAGCACATGCCTGGTCCGGAACAGGCGAAGCAGTGTTACAGCGGCGGGTGCTTGAGATGCCAGCGGGTCGCGAACTGGAATGCGCGGCCTGCACGACAAATCGCGCTTTCATCGAACAGGTTGCCGACGAACTGGACGGCAACCGGCAAGCCCTTGGCGGTAAAGCCGGCCGGGACGGTCAGGGTCGGGTGCCCGGAGAAGTCGAAGGGGGCGGTGTAGCGGAGCATGGCGGCCAATTGCTCGGGCACCTGCCCGAGCGTCGTCATCTGCGCCACGCTCGGGCCGGCGACAGGTTGTGCCGGGATCAGCATCACATCCACCGACGACAGCGCCGCAATGACGCGCCCCCGGAATTCGGCGCGACGCAGCAGGATGTGCTGATAGGCCGTGGCCGACAGGCTGCGCCCGAGATCGATCAGGCCCGACAGCCCGGGGCCATATTCCGCCTGCCGCGCCGGGTAGGTCGTCTCATGGGCCACGGCCGTCTCGACCGAGCAGGCCGTTCCCCAGTCATTGACCATCGTTGCCACATCGGGAAAACGGATCGGCACGATCTCGGCGCCGAGGTCGCGCACGACGCGCAGCGTTTCGTTGAGCGCGAGGCCGACATCGAGATCGACATCGCGCGCGGCGTAGTTCTCGTCGAAACCCACGCGCAAGCCGCGCAAGTCGCGCTCCGCCGACGCCTGGTAGTCGGGAACGGGAATGCGGGCCGCGGTCGGGTCATCCGGGTCGTCGCCGGCGATCGCCTGCAGCATGATTGCGCAGTCCGTCGCGCTCCGGCACATGGGGCCGATGTGGTCCAGCGAGGCCGCCAGCTCGAAGCAGCCGTAGCGCGAAACGCGCCCCCAGGTCGGCTTCAGGCCGGTGACGCCGTTGGCTGCGGAGGGAAAGCGGATCGATCCTCCGGTATCCGATCCGATGGAGCCGAAACACAGGCCGGCGGCCGTGGCGACCCCGGATCCGGACGATGACGCGCCGGACCAGTGGTCGCGGTGCCAGGGATTGATCGGGGGCGGCACATCCGGGTGGTGATCGGCGAAAGCGCCCTCGGTCAGTTGCAGTTTTCCGATCAATACCGCCCCGGCCTCCCGCAACTTGCGAACGACCGTTGCATCGTAGCCCGGCCGGAAATCGCGGTGCATCGGCATCCCGGACATGGTCGGGATGCCGGCGGTGTAGCAGAGATCCTTGACTGCCACCGGCACGCCGTGCAGTTGCGAGCGGATCTGGCGGCGACCGATTTGCTCCTCGGCCAGTCGGGCTTGCTGCAGCGCCACCTCGGGGGTAACCAGCGAATAGGACAGCAAGCCGGGATCGACATTGTCGATGCGGTGCAGCAGATGCTCGACCAGTTCCACGGGCGATAACTTCCGCGATGCGAGAAGTCCGGCGATCTCAGAGATTTGCTTGTAGTGGAGCTCGTCTGAAAACATGTATCGCGCCCTTCAAGGGGTGAACATTCCCGGGTGGGAACCGAAGACCGATGTTTCTTATTGTCAACTATAAAAACATGGCTGGCGCTTATGTGCAAGTGAAAACTTGCGTGGTCCGATGGTGCGACTATCGAATGAAGAAAGTGAGTGTCCCCTTGTTTTGCCCCCGGCTTAGACGTTGAACAGGAAATTCAGCACGTACCCATCCTTGACCACGTACTCCTTGCCCTCGGCGCGCATCTTGCCGGCTTCCTTCGCGCCGGCCTCGCCCTTGCACGCGAGGTAGTCGTCGAAGGCGATGGTCTGTGCGCGGATG
>JAIXXL010000033.1 GCA_027490755.1 Betaproteobacteria bacterium | reverse complement strand
GGTCGGCAGTACGGACAGTTTTTGTCCCCATCGTCTAGAGGCCTAGGACATCACCCTTTCACGGTGAGTACCGGGGTTCGAATCCCCGTGGGGACGCCATTTTGACCCCGGTATCCGGCAGCGCGCCGGGTACCGGGTTTTTGTTTGGTCCGAGTACCGGGGTGATACCCCCCGACGCCACTCCCACCTCTGCCTGTTCGGTGCTTTCAGGCAAATTCATCTTCACGAACACATCGTACCGTTCGGTCTCCGGATCGAGTTCGATGCGGTCGATCATTGCAAATAACATTGCCTTCATGGCATCAATGTTGCCGCCTTCCTGATGCGACGACAGCAGGTTGACCACGTCGTCCATGTACTTGCAAACCGCGTCGGCCGTCAGTTCCTCCATCTTCCCGCGTTCCTTCGCTGCATTTTCCGACTTTTCAATATCGTCAACGAGCGCCTTGCGTTCGGTTTCCAGTTCGGCGATCTTCCGGTAGAACTGTTCGACAATGTCGCCATCGCAGTCGGCGACCTTGATGATCAGGCTGTCGATCTGCGCCTGCAGCTTCGTGATGCGCGCGCGCGTGATGTCGATGTCGCGCGCGGCCTTCATCCCCTTGTCGATGCGGAGCTTGACCAGCTCGAGCATGCGCTTGATGAACGGCTCGCCCGTCAGGTGCATCTTCAGCGTCGTCAGCAGCGCGGCTTCGACCCGACGGCCCGAAATCCGGCGGCCTTTCGCGCCGACCCGGTAGACCGGTGCGTCGTTCTTCTTGTCCCACTCGCCCGTGTAGGTCGTGCCGTCGGGCGTGCACAACAGGCCCGTCAGCAGGTACGACTTCTTGTTCTGCCGCCACGTGCGCTGGCGCCGCAGTTCGAGCTGGTCGAGCAGGTGTTCGGCTTCCTCGTCGGTGATCAGCGCCGAATGCGTGTGGTAGCAGATCTTCCACTGCTCGCGCGGCCGGCGCTTCTCGCCCATCGCGTAGCCACGGCCCTTGTGGAATTCGTTGTGCATGTTCCAGACCGTATGGCCGGCGTACGTCAGCGCCTGCCATTCCATGCCGACCAGCGATGTGATGGGGAACGGCAAACCGAGCCGTTGCGCGCATTCGGCGCGGGCCTCGCCGGCGGCACGCGCCTTCAGGTACAGCTGGATGGCTGGTGCGAGATCGGTATCGATGGCCAGCTTCGACTTTTTGACCTTCGCGCCGTTGCGCACACCGCCGGTCTCATGCCAGACGAGCTTGTAGCCGCGCGGCGCACGGCCGCCAGCACGCCACCCCGCGATTACGTTCTGTTCCATGCCGGCCAGCCCCTTTTCCTTCGACACGGCCGAGTGGTACTGGTCGAAGTTGAAGAACATCCCTTTCGTGAAGGTCGCCGTGGCCGACTTCTGCTCGGCCAGGGGCATCATCTTGTACAGCGGTTCGACGCCGTTCCGTCGGCATTCGTTGTCGAACCACGTCGCGTCGGCGACCGAACGCGACACGCGCGCGGTGTCCAAGGCGAGGATGAACTTCCAGCCCCGTGCCGGGTTGGTGATGTCGTTGATCAGCCGCTGGAAATCGGGCCGGTGCTCGATCGTCTTGCCCGAGATGACGACGTCCTGATAAGTGCCGACGACGACGAGGTTCTTCTCGGCGGCGAACTCGTGCAGCAAGCGGAACTGCGCGTCGATCGAGACCTCGTTGCGGTCCTTCGACGAGCGCATGTACAGGACTGCGTTAGTTTCGCTTTCCTGGTTGACGGCAGGCGACAGCAGCGTGCGGTCGCGTCGTTTCTTCAAATTGGCCATGATGTGGTCGCTCCTTATCGCGTAGTAGACGGGCGATCAATATGTCGGCAAGGTAGGTCAGGTCGGCGGCTCGGGCATCGCTTTCCTGATAGACGCTAATGGAAAAGCCTTCTGCCGTTAGCGTCCTTACAGTCTTTCGTGCCGATTCCTTAATGTTCGGCAGGACGTCGGAGGCTGCCGGTTTTACCGGTTTTTTCGGTCGCGTCATCGGAAAGTGTCTCCGATGGCGATGCCGCGCTCGGCCGCTGCCGCGTGCAGGAAGTCGATCCATTCCGAAAACCGCTGCTTGGAAAAGCGGCGCGTGCGCAAGCCCAGCATCACCAGGCCGCCATCCCATCCTTGCGCCACGCGCAACTGCTCGCGGTTGAACGCGGCAGTCAGCACGTCCTTCCATTCATCGGCCGACATGTAGACCGCCTGCCCGTTGACGACCCACGGCAACTGGTCGGCGAAGGCCTGCAAAATCGGCCATTGCGCGGCGTTCTGCTCGGTCGTGCGGTTCGTGCCGATCGTGACGACCGCACCCGCGGGCGCGCCGTCGATGGCTGCCTTCGCGTGGGCGCGCGCGGGATCGTGGACGAGATAGATCCGTCGTTCCATCGCGTTCAGCTCCGATCCTCGCAGGTGCCCAGGGCGTGTCCGATCCCCAGGCGGTACATCGCCAGCCCGAAATCGGCCAGCCCGGCCTGGTTGGCCGCATCGATGGCGTAGATCAGCGGCTCGAGTTCGGGCGGGCAGGGGCTGTGGTCCCATGCCTGCCGGATGCAGATGGCCAGCTTGATCGTCTCGTCGGTCCGCAGGCGCGGACGGGTCAGTGTCGGGATCGTCATTTCACCTCCAGTCGGGTCGTCTGTTCCAGCCGTGCGCCGGGCACGTCGCGTCCGGCCTTGATGTCTTCCTTGATGCGTTCCCGGTCGATGACCGGCGGCGGCGGCTCGGGCTGGCGCCAGTACGCCGCCGGCACTTGCGCTTCGTCGTCGATGACGACCTTCGGCGGGTTCTTGCGGATCGCCGCCTGGAACTCGGGGCAGTCGATCTTCGAGATCCCGGCCACGTCCATGCAGGCATGCAGGTACGACTTCAGCCGCTCGATGCGTGCCTCACGTGCCCGCCGCAGGGCGGCGACCTGCTTTTCTGCCTGCCTGCCGGCCTCGACCAGGTAGTCGAGGTTCGACAGCACGTAGCTGACGGCCCGCGTCTTCTGTTCGATCGGCCAGCGCTCGCCTTCGAGCGTATCGAGGACCGCCTGCGGGTCTTCCTGCGTATCGGCCAGCCGTTCGGCCAGTTCGCGGTATTCGACGGCGAGCTGGTACAGCGACGAGCGCATCGGCGCGGCGGTGAGCTCAGTACGGGATGTCATCGTCGTACTCCGCTGCGGCTGCCGGCTTGGTGGCGACGGCCTTGTCGATCGCCTGCGCAGACGCACGCACGGCCTCCTGCGGCCGTCCGCCGAGCAATTGCAGCCGGTCGACGACGACTTCCTGTTCGATCCGTGTTTGGTTGTTCTCGTCGGTCCACTTGCGCAGGCGCGGCCGGCCTTCGACGTAGATCTGGCTGCCTTTCTGGATGAACTGCTCGGCAATGCCGGCCAGCTTGTCGAAGAAGATGGCCCGCCACCAGTCGGTGGTCTCGACCATCTGGTGCGTCTCGCGATCCTTGCTGCGCGCATTGACGGCAATCGACACGGTTGCCTGCTTGGTCCCGGCAGCGGTGGTGCGGATGTCGGGCACGCTGCCGGCATTGCCGATGACGACGAGCTTAAGTAGGGCCATGGGGATCCTCCTTCGGGGTGACGGGCGCTGAGACCTTCTTCGGCAGGTGGGGCTTGAGTGCGGCGCGTTCGGCTTCGCAGAACATCGACCAGACGGCCTTCTTCAGGTCGGCGTCGGTGGCGGTGGCCGCCGCCAGGCGCTCGGCCGCCTTCTTCGGCAGGTTGTCGTCGATGAGCTTGGCGACTTCCTTGAACAGCGTCGATTCGGCGCTGTCGACGATGTCGGTCTCGACCAGCTCCAGCGCCTGTCGCCACAGGTAGCGGCGCGCGTACGACTGCGCCGCGCCGATGGCCTGCCATGTCGGGTTGGCCGGCAGGGCCGTCGGCAGCGCGAAGCGCACGCAGTCGCGCGGGTCGTCGGTGCGATGGATGACGAGTTCGGCCCGGTCGGCCAGCAGGTTGAAGATGCCGACCAGTCCCTGCTCGGACATGGCCGTGATCGTCTGCGGCAGGAAGTCGTCGAGCTCGTAGTAGGCGAAGTTCAGGTGGCCGTTGAAGCCGGACTTCCTGATCTCGACGGCCAGCAGCGCGGTTCGCACCGCCTGCAGGCGTTCATGGGCCGTGCGCTGCGCTGCCCGGGCCGGCGGCGGTGCGTGCGCATCGGTCGCCTCGTCGAGGAATTCGAACGGGTCAGCCACGACGGGCCTCCTGTGCGGCGCGAATGCGCGCGAAGGTTGCGCGGATGTCGGTCAGGTGGGACGGCACCCACGCGCGGCGCGGGTTGAGCAGTTCATCGGCAGTAAAGCGGCGCGATACCAGGGGCTTGTATGGCGGGCACGGCGGCTGCGGTGTGGCGGGTTCGGTCATCGGTCCTCCGGCGGCACCGCAGGGGACGGGTGCCGTGGAGGAGATTAAAGCAAGGCTTGATTACGTTGAAAAGTTCCGTTTTAGGGTGGCTTTAAAAAATTAAGTCACCAGTCAGTGATTCTTCAGCGCCTTTGAGGCATCTCAATGCATTTTTAAAATGAAAATCTTGCATGTCAAAATGACAATCCTGGTCGATATACTTGCCCGATGTTATGCACGGCATAACGATGTGGATGGTCGGGGAGCTGCCCGCAGCGCAGACATCGGGCAGTGTTAATCAACCTTGCTTGAAGAAAAAACATGGCTTGTGGTGCGCGCGCGACGTTGGTTGCTGCCTTCGATGCTTGCAATCCGGAGGGGCAGGAGTACTTGCTGAACCTGGCCGTCACGGTGGCGGCCCTGATGCCGGCGGTGCGGCCGCCCGCGCCGGCACATCCGCCGGGCTGGCAGAAGCCCGACGCGGTCGTGGTCCGGTGGGTCAGTCGCCCGGCCTGATCGGCAGGTCGTCGAGTTTCGGCGCGCCCTTGGCGGCCGACTCGGCGATCTGCTTGCCGACCTCGGACGACAGCCGGAACCAGTGCAGCAACTGGCGTTCGCGCTGGTTGGCCCAGATCATCTGGAAGTTCTCTTCGCGGTCCCGGGCCGGCTGCGTGCCCGGATTCAAGACCGCATCGACGGTGACTTGCAGCGCCAGCGCAACGCGGCGCGCGCTGTTGGACGCAATCTGCCCGGTCTTCATCCAGTGATGGATGGCCTGCGGCGTGACGTCGGCCTGTTCGGCCAGCCACTTCTGCGTCTGCCCCAGTTCGGCCAGGCGCGTCCTTATCAAATCGGCCAGGGCCGTGTCATTCAGCGGTGTTTTCATGTGAGCATGTTCCTCAGCCGAAAGTTACGCGATATTTTGTCGTGAAGGGAAGCAAGCAGAGCTTGAATTATTAATTAAGTTCAGTTTTAATTCGGTCTCATGGAGACCACGCAAATCCTTGCCCTGCTTGCCGCCATCGATGCCTGCGGCAACGCCATCGGGCTGGCGCGCGCCGTCGGCGTGACGCCCCAGGCCATCAACGATTGGAAACGGCGCGGCCGCGTGCCGGCCGAGCGCGTCGTCGCCGTCGAGGCCGCCACCGGCGGACTCGTCACCCGCTTCCAGCTGCGTCCGGACCTGTACGGCCGTCCCGCGCCCGACCATCCCGTCCATTCGCGAAGGAGGCATCCATGTCGCTGAACTTCCGACTCGGCCAGCGCGTCATCGTCAGCGGGTCCCTGCCGCTGATCGACCGGCTCGCCATCATCGATTCGCTCGCTGAAGTTGCCTCGCACTGGCGTGATGCCAGCGGCCAGGCACCGACCGTCTACCGGGTCGTCTTCGAGCGCTCGGGTGCGGCCCGCTGGGTCCTGCCATCGCGCCTGCAAGCCTGCGACATCGATGCACGCACGGTCGTGCCGTGGTCCGATTGCCCATGGCAACCCGACGCCGCACAGGTTGCCTTCATCGAAGGTTCGGGGCTGTGGCGACACCTGCTGCAGTTGCGCCGCGCGCTGGCATCCCTGCGCCCGGAGAGCCGGCCGTGAGCGTCGAGGCCATTACCTGGGCACTCAAGCAGACCGCGCCGAACGCATCGTCGAAGCACCTGCTGACGGTGCTTGCCAACTGCGCCGACGCCGTCACCGGCCTGTGCTGGCCGTCGGCGGCCTACCTTGAGGAGACGACCCAGCAGAACACGAAAACCGTCTACATCAACCTGCGGCGCCTGAAAGAGGCCGGGTTGATCGCCGATTCCGGCGAGCGCCGCGGCGCCACGGGTCAGATCGTCGTCTACCGGCTGGCCCTGCCGACGGCCTCCGACCACGGAACACTACCAAAAACGGATACCAAGGCACCCGAAAACGGATCGCTTGTGCCCGTCGAAGCCACCCGAAAAGAACGGCAAAGTGACCCGAAATCGGGACACGGAAACGAAAGAAACAAAACAGATCTTCCCGCCGTTGCACTGCCCGCGTTCCTGGCGCCGGCCGTGTGGCAGGCATGGATCGACCATCGCCGTGCGATCAAAAAGCCGCTCACCGACTACACGGCCAAGCTGGCGCTCAACCGGCTGACCAAGCTCGTCGGGCAAGGGCATGACCCGGTGCGGCTCGTCGACGAGGCGATCCTCAATTGCTGGCAGAGTTTCTATCCGAACGCCAGCACGAAAACCACTGCTCCGCCCGGCAGCAGGCACCTGGGGGCGGGCAGGCTGGAGCCGGTCCTTTGAAAAGCTTCGCTGACTTCGGGATCGACGTCGGCAGTCGCCGCGGCCCACAGGTCAAGGCCCTGTGCCCGCACTGTTCGCCGCAGCGAAAGAAAAGCCGCCTGCCGTGCCTGTCCGTCAACGTCGATGAAGGCATCTGGAACTGCTGGCATTGCGGCTGGTCGGGCACCCTGAAGGGCGGCGAGCAGCAGGCCTCGCGGCCGCCGAAGGTCTTCGTCAAGCCGCAGCCGCTGCCGCCGTCGGTTCCCGGCGACGACGTCGTCGCCTGGTTCGCCGGCCGCGGCATCCCGCCGGCGGTTATCGAACGCAACGGCATCGTCAAGGCCACCGCCTGGTTCCCGCAGGTCGACGGCGAGCGCGGCTGTATCGCCTTCCCCTATCTGCGCGCCGGCCAGACCGTCAACGTCAAGTACCGCACCCGCGACAAGCTCTTCCGCATGCATGCCGGCGCCCAGCGCATCCTGTACGGCCTTGACGACATCGACGCCGAGCGGCTGGTCTGGGTCGAGGGGGAAATGGACAAGCTGGCCGTCGAGGTGGCCGGCATCGTCTCCTGCGTGTCGGTTCCCGACGGCGCGCCGACACCCGACACGCGCGCCTATGAAACCAAGTTCGACTTCCTGTCCGACGTGCTGTTGGCCGGCGTGGCGCGGCACGTCATCGCGGTCGACGCCGACCCACCCGGCCAGCGGCTGGCGCAGGAACTGGTGCGGCGGCTGGGGCCGGAAAAGTGCTGGACCGTCAGCTGGCCCGAAGGCTGCAAGGACGCCAACGACGTCTTGCTGGCCCTCGGTCCCGCCGCACTGCGCCGGTTGATCGACGATGCCCGCCCGGTGCCGATCGAAGGCACGCTGCGCCCGGGCGACTTGCTGGCCGAGCTCGAATACGACTATGACCACGGGATCGAGCAGGGCGTCTCGACCGGCTGGGCATCGATGGATGACTGCTACCGGGTCCTGCCCGGCGAATGGACGCTGGTGACCGGCATTCCCGGCCATGGCAAGAGCGAATGGCTCGACGCGCTCGTCGTCAACCTCGCCCGCCTGTACGGCTGGACCTTCGGGATGTTCAGCCCGGAGAACCAGCCGCCGAAGTATCACGCAGAAAAACTTGCCGAAAAATTCGTCGGCAAGCCGTTTGCCGCCGGACGCGCGCACAGGATGAGCCTGGCGGAAGCGCGCGATGCGCTGGCCTGGATCGACGCGCACATCACGTTCGTCCAGCCTGCCATGCCGACCGTGGAGGAGCTGCTGTCCGTTAGCCGGCAACTGGTCCTGCGGCACGGCATCCGCGGCTTCGTGATCGACCCGTGGAACGAGATCGACCACTCGCGCGCGGCGCAGTTGTCGGAGACCGAGCACATCTCGCAGAGCCTGTCGAAGGTCCGTGCCTTCGCGCGTACCCACGGCATCCATGTCTGGATCGTCGCCCATCCGACGAAGCTGCAGAAGGGGAACGACGGACGCTACCCGGTCCCGACGCCCTACGATGTCGCCGGCAGCGCGCACTGGCGCAACAAGGCCGACAATTGCCTGACCATCTGGCGCGACCCGAATGCCGAGACGGCCGAAGTGCAGGTGCACGTGCAGAAAGTGCGCAAGAAGGCCAATGGACGAGTCGGCGCGGTCCTGCTTCGCTACGCGAGGAACTGCGGCCAATATCACGACCATCCGGCGTTCACCCAGGCGCGGTACGAAGCAAAGGAAGCCGGTTGATGAGCCCCGCGGCGATCACCTGGTGTGCGTTGTGCACGAGTGCGCGGTGCGGCCAGTACATGATGACGCGCCCCTGCTGCCGAGCACGGTGGCTGGCGCAGGCCCCGCGGCACGTGCGGCAGGCTGCCTACCGGCGGTTGGCCGCTATCGACGGGCGGGATGCGGCCCTGGCAATGGTGGCATGGGTCAATGCATGGCATCGCCGGCAGCACCACGGGAGCCGGTGATGCGGGCGGCGCGTACAGACGACAACCAGCGGGCCATCGTTGCGGCGTTACGCGCCGCCGGCGCCTCCGTGCAGCTGTTGCATACCGTCGGGCGCGGTTGTCCGGACCTCCTGGTCGGGTACGGGGGCGTCAATTTGCTCGTCGAGGTCAAGGATGCCGGCCGGCCGGCATCGGCAAGGCGCCTGACGCCCGACCAGCAGCGCTGGCACCGGTCGTGGGCCGGACAGGTCGAGGTCATCGATTCGGAAGACGCGGCGCGCCGGCTGCTGACCGCGACGAAAGGCCGGACCCGGGCATGAGTGACCAGGAACTGCATGCGTTCGTCGAGGCATGGGTGCGCTGGTGCGCGACCCGTCGCTTTTACGTGCGGCCCGCCGCCGGCAACCTGCTGGCGCGCATGCAGCCGGCCAAGGTCAAGGAGCCGCCCGATGCGCGACTGAGCGCCGAGCTGGCGTGGTTCAACACGGCCGTACGGGCGCTGCGCGCCATGGATGACGCCGATGCCGAGGCCTTCATGGTCTTCTACATCAAGCGTGCGAGGAACATCAAGACCGTTGCCGCCGACATGGGCGTGGCCCGGTCGACGTTCTACGTGAAGGTCCGTCGCTTCGCCCGTCGCGCGTGGAGGCTGTCGCAGTCGCTTGCGCGCGCTGACGAGCAGGCGCGTGTCCGGATAGGATCGGACAAAAAAACATTGGACGGTCCGGACACCTAGGATGAAAATAGCGGCCACCCATGCAAGTTCGGTCACTCCGGCGATTTTTCCAGCAGCCGGCTAGGCCGCTTTGCTGGTTAATCGTTTCACAGTTCCGAAGATCGGTTCTGACCATCGGATTTCGCCACCCGTGACGTTTTTAAGTCAGTGACCGCTGCCAGTAATTCCTGCGTCGTAACGCTGCGTGCATAGAACAGGATAGCCACTATGGCTGCCGAGGCTGGTGTCGCTCCGATCCGATCTGCACGGCAGGTTATCGATGGTCGCTCGCTACATTGGGTGTAATGCCAGTTTCGAGCGCGCCAGCATTTGCGGCATCAAGCCTTCCCGCAGGCAAGTAGCGAATTTGTCTGCTGCGCAGGCATGCGAAATAAGGTAACCCTGAATCTGGTGGCAACCCAGCTCCAGCATCGTTTGCAGCACTTCGTGCGTCTCAATCCCTTCGGCGACGATTTCGAGCTTCAAACGCCGTGCGATGGCGACGATTGCCTCGGTGACTGCGCGGCAGGCTTCGTCTGATTCGACCGTTTGCACGAATGATTTGTCGATCTTGATTTTATCGATCGGGAGCTTTGTTAAGTACGCAAGGCTTGAGTAGCCAGTCCCGAAATCGTCGAGCAGGATACGGATGCCGTCAGACCGAAATTGGCGTAGCAGGCCAATGGCCAGCGCCTCGTCTTCGAGAACAGCCGTCTCTGTCAACTCCAGTTGCAGCGCTGACGGCGGTAGGCGATGGCGGTGTAGGGTGTCGTGCAACTTGCTGAGGAAATCGCGCTGGCGTAGCTGGAGCGCCGATACGTTGACTGCGACCGGGACAGCAGGCAGGCCCGCATCGAGCCAGTCGCGATGGGTCTGGCACGCGCGGTCGATCACCCAGTCACCGATCGACACGATCTGCCCGACGACTTCAGCAGCCGGGACGAATTCTTCCGGACCGGTATTCCCAGCAGGCCAGCGAAGCAATGCCTCAGCTGCGCACACGCTGCCGGTGGCAATATCGATCACAGGCTGGTAGACCAACTCGAACTCGTTACGGGCCAACGCGCCGCGGATGTGGTTCTGTAATTCGATTGTTTTGCGCGCGGCTGTTGAAAGCGCATGTGAAAAAAAGCGCCAGGTATTTTTACCACTGTGCTTGGCCAAGTACATAGCACTATCGCTGGCTCGAACAAGCTCGTGGATGTCGTGGCCGTCGGATGGAAACAGGCTGATGCCGATCGAGGCTGAGGCGAGCAACGACAATGGTTCAACGGTGTACGGCTCGGCTAATGCAGCGACCAGCCGGTCGGCGATCTGCGCTGATTCACTTTCGCCAGTGATTTCCGGCAACATTACAAGGAATTCATCACCGCCGAGGCGGAACAGCAGGTCGCCTCGGCGAATGATGTTCCGGATGCGTCCGACGACTTCTACCAGAAGTTGATCGCCGACCTCGTGTCCGTGCAAGTCGTTGATCTGCTTGAACCGGTCGAGGTCGATGTACATTACGGCACCCATATGATGCTGGCGCACTGCATGGTCGAAAATGTGGGCTGAGTATTCAAACAACAGGATGCGGTTAGGTAAACCCGTCAGCGGGTCGTGTAACGCCGCACGCAGTGCCTGCTCCTGTGCATTTTTTCGGTCGGTGAAGTCATGGGTGATGCCCATAATTTCGACAACTTGACCAGCATCATCGGTCAGCGGTACGTATGTAATATGGCAATGGCGAATGCCGGATTTCAATGGCAGCGCCACGTCGATCGAGGTCGTTTTCTCTTCGCGAAGTGCTGTCTTGAGTGCCGGCTGCCATGAGGCGATCAGCCCCGTGGGAAAAACTTCGGCTTCTGTTTTTCCGATGAAGGCCGCCGGCGGTAGCCCTGTGGTGCAGGTGGTCACCGGATTGACATACCGAATGCGCAGGTCGCGATCATAAATGACGACGACATCAGGGATATTGTCGAACACCTTGCGAAACCGTGCTTCACGCACCTGTAGGGCCAGCTCAGCGATTTTGCGGGCGGTGATGTCGAGCGTCGTGCCACACAGGCGGATGGCGCCTTCTTCCGAGTCATAGAGGGACTGGCCGCTGGCCTCGATCCAGCGCAGGATGCGATCTTGCTCACCGATAGTTCGGTACTCGACCTGATAACGACTACCTGGTTCTTTCATGCATCGCGTCAGTTCGCGCTCCACGTAAGGCCAGTCATCGGTGTGGAACAGCCGTGCGAAGCGGGCATAGTCAAGCGCCGAGTGATCGTCGATGCCGAAGTGACGCCTGACCCAGTATGACCAGTAATTACGTGGATCGCCGTCGCCGAAAAAATCGAATACGCCCAGACGGGCTGCGCTGAGCACGATTTCATGGCGCTGTCGGCCCAGCATTAACGCGCGCTCGACCTGCTTGCGTTCATCGATGTTCTCAACGACGGCCACGAAGTAACTGGGTTTGTCGTCCGAAGTGCGCACCAGCGCTGCATGTAGCCGGACCCAGAGCGGTGTGCCGTTCTTGCGCACGTAGCGCTTCTCGATCGTATAACGGGCGATCTCGCCTGCCAGCAGCCGGTCCGTCTGGGCCTGGTCCATTTCAAGATCTTCAGGGTGGGTAACATCGCAAAACGTCATCGTTAGCAGTTCGGATTCCGAGAAGCCCAAGATCTCGCATAGCGCTGGATTTACGCGGATCCATTGGCCGCTGCACGATAAATGTGCCAGTCCAATGGCGGCGTTATCGAAGGTGTCGCGAAATTTTTGACGATTGGTGACGAGGGTTTCCTGTGCGTCTGTCAGCGCGCGTTCGCACTGCGCGAGTTGACGCGAGAGGGTGTCGATAGACTGCGGTCTGACGGTAGATTGGTCGGCCATTGACCTGCCTCTTTTTTAATCCAGTTGCGACGAGCTCGTGTCTCGCTGATTGTCCTAGGCGTCAACGGCACGGTTGAACACCATTCCGTTGTGCATTTCGCTTCGAATTCCCATAGGGGATGATTTTGTCAATGCGGTTTGATCATCGTTCTCGCAAACGCCGAGGCACTTGCGCCATCTCAAACATTTGCCTGAACAGCAAGAGCCATCGAGTCAATACTTAGCGGTCGCAGACCGAAGTAAGCAGCGGTATCGGGCCTCGATATGCTGATCTTGTCCGTATGTTAAGGCGGGCAACCAGACATACTGGAGGACATACGGGATGCCAGAAGACGGAAAACTATCAGAAATCTGTCGCAAGGCGAGCCCGTAAGATGCTGACGCGTCAGCGACGCACCTGATGCTGCTGAACCTGAATATCGCCTTTCCAAGGAGACAAGCGGCCGCCGATTTAGTGCCACGTTTCTATTCAAAGAAGCAGAAGTCTGCTCAGAGGAACGTCCCGCAGCTTCGCGGCACGCGCGCCGACATTTCAATCCACTGCGATTTTTTTCCTATTAAAATCCGATGACCACCAAATGGCACTCGCTCTGCCGCCATATTGGCTGCATGCGCTTGGCGAGCGAGCGCGGCTACTGCGACCGCCATCTGTCCGACGCCGACACTCACGGCTGGGACCCGAAGCGCGGCAATGCATCCGAGCGCGGCTACGGTTGGAAGTGGGCGAAGCTGCGGCAAAAGGTCCTCTCCCGCGACGCGGGTCTTTGCCAGCGATGCTTCGTCACCGGCCGCATCACCCCTGCATGCCAGGTGGACCACATCCTGCCCAAGTCGGCAGGTGGGTCCGACGCGATGGATAACCTGCAGGCGCTCTGCGATGAGTGCCACCGGGTCAAAACGATCACGGAACGGGAAGCGGCGCGCCTGCGCGCGAGGCGGCAACAAACAGCTCATTGGCCGAACCAGATCGCATACATCGGATGCAATGCCAGCAAGTCCAGCAAATTCTCCCGCAGTCGGTCGCTCATGATTAATAACTGCTCGGGATCGGCTTCGGACGGCTGCAACCAAAACACCTCGTCGGTGCCAAGCGTGTAGAGCGTGCCGCGGCGGACACGAACACCATCGAAAAACGCATGCGGGCGCTGAGCGTCGGACTCGGTATCGACGAGGGCCTTAAGTAAACAGATGTACGGTGCGCGCACCTCGCAGTCGTCGTACAGGATCTCCATCAGCACACGCCGCACATGGGACATCGGAATTCTCGTTGCAAGTTTGCCGCAGCCGATTGGATGAAGCTTCCTCTGATGGGTTAGCGGCTGACGATCTCGCTTCGCACGGCCACCAGCCGGCGTCTGACCTCGGCTCGGTCGTGCAGGCTGACGCCGGCACTGGCCATGGCCTCAACCAGCAGGGTGACCATCAGGTCAAACGACGTCCCGGTGACAGCCACGGACAGATGGGCCTCATGCAGCGTCTGCGGATCGTAGTTGGGCGGCGGCTTGCCCATGGCCAGCGCTACCAGTGCGGCGTGGTGGATCGACAACTGCTTGCGATCCATCGTCATGAAATAGCGCCGCAAGTTGGGCCGACGTAACGCGCGCTTGTAGAAGTCGCGGACGATCCCGGTGACCACCGGCACGCCGCCGTATTTGTCGAACAGCGACTGGTTCATCGACGGCTACTCAGCGCAAGGCAATCGCGGCCAGCAGGACGATGTTGGCAAATCCCTGCAACGCCAGCAGGATCAGCCAGGGCTTGATCGAGGCGACATGCTCTCGCAGCCCCGAGTCGGCAAACACCGCCCCGATCTCGTTGACCTTGAAGTTCAGACGCGACAACGCCTGCCGCGTTTCATGTAAGTCGCCGCGCATCTGGTCGAGCAGATGCGCCTGAATCGGACCTTGCATCACCGTTTCCCCGGAAAGTGTCAGCATATGAGCATACCTGTACGCTTACTTTCCGTAAAGCAAGACATTAAAAGTTAGAAGGTCAATTTCGGAACGCAATTTTGACGTGAGATGGCTGATCACCGGTACCTCAAAAGTCTGGGCCTTTGGCAAAAGACCGTCACCGGCTAGCGTTTTTTCTTCGCCGCGAATTTCAACAGGGGGGGGTACGGCGGCACAGGCGCGTCAGCAGCCGGTCCGTCTCTTCGGCGGCGATCAGCAAGTCAATTGCCGCCAGCGCAGGCCGGCTGCAGTCGATACCGGTCCAGTCCTCCTGCATAGCAAAGACCAGCAGTCCCGGTTCGATCCGATGACCGCGCTCGGCCATCGCCAGCAGTTCGCGGGCAATCCGGGTGTTGCCGATCCTCGGTAAACGGTGCATGTCAGTCGGGCGCGGTGTTGGTGAACGGTGTCGGACAAACGTTGGCTGGTACGGTTCCTGATGCTCGCAGGGCCGGCGCCGGTCGGCAACCCGACGGTATGCTGGTGACACAATCGTGGTGGCCACGCAACACCGCCACTGCCGACGGCCGATGAAAAAAAGCGCGCCGCAAGGGCGCGCAAACTTACAGAGGAGACGACGACTATGCCGTCGCCGGTGACTCGTGTCGGGGGTGACAGAGTGACTGCATAGTACAAGAAATATCCGATTCGTATATGTACCGACAGATAAGTTTTTCTGTTGACTCGCGAAGATTGACTCTTCATCGCCTTATCTATGTTCCGGTTTTGGCAAGGTTTATCCTGCGTCCCCATCAAAAATTGTCATCATGAACATCATCGATCGCCCGCTGGCCGGCCTGACCCGGCATCCGTCGAACAGCCGCACGCACGCCGCGTCGCAGATCGCGCAGATCGCCGCGTCGATCGAGCGGTTCGGCTTTACCGTCCCAATCGTCATCGACGAAGCCGGCACCGTCCTGGCCGGGCATGGTCGGCTGGCCGCCGCCGAGCTGCTGAAGATGCGGACCGTCCCGTGCGTGGCCGTCGACGGCCTGACCGACGACGCCAAGCGCGCCTACCTCATCGCCGACAACAAGATCGCCAGCAATGCGGGTTGGGACGAGGACCTCTTGGCAATCGAACTGGCCGGGCTCAAAGACGCCGGCTTCGACATGGGCCTGACCGGTTTTGCCGAGCACGAATTGGCCGAGCTGTTCGGCGGCCGCGCGCCGCGCCCGGTCAGGGGGGCGACCGAACTGGACCCGGCCGACTATGACAACTTCGCCCATACCTGCCCGAAGTGCGGGTTCGAGTTCAATGACGACTGACGCGCCCGTGCGCCGGATCGGCCCGTGGCACTTGGCCGACCTGAAGTCGATCGCCCCCAACGGCATCACCGTCTTCACGACGTTCCACTGCGGCGGCGGCTCGACGATGGGCTACAAGTTGGCCGGCTGCGAGGTCATCGGCGGCGTCGAGATCGACCCCGAGATGATGGCCGTCTACCGTCAGAATTTCGCGCCTCGCCACTCCTTCCAGATGGGCGTGCAGGACTTCGTCAACATCGCCGACGGCCAGCTGCCCGGCGAGCTTTTCGATGTCGACATCTTGGACGGTTCACCGCCGTGCTCGACGTTCTCGATGGCCGGCGACCGGCACAAGAAGTGGGGCGGCGAGTACCACTTCCGCGAAGGGCAGGCGGTCCAGCGGCTCGACGATTTGTTCTTCGACTTCATCGACGTGGCCGCCAAACTGAGGCCGAAGGTCGTCATCGCCGAGAACGTCAAGGGGCTGTTGCTGGGCAAGGCCAAGGGGTTCGTCAAGCAGATCTTCGCGCAGTTCCGGGCGGCCGGTTACGAACCGAAGGCGTGGCTCTTGAACGCCGCGGCAATGGGCGTGCCGCAGCGGCGCGAGCGCGCCGTCTTCATCGCCGTGCGGTCCGACATCGCCAGGACGGTCAGCCTGCATTTCGACGAGCCGGAAATCAGCTGCTCGCGGGCCACGGCCGACCTGGTCATGACAAACGCCGAATGGAAGCGCTGGGGGCCGACGAAAATCGACTTCGAGTTCTGGCCCGGCACGAGGCCCGGCACAAGCTACGCGCACGAGAGCGAGCGCCTGAAGGGCAAGCATTCGTATTTCAACCATATCAAGTTCGACGGCAGCCGCGCGGCCAACACGCTCACCACCACCTTGGACCTGTTCCGGCACTGGTCGCAGATGCGGCGCATCACGGCACGCGAGGCGGCGCGCTTGCAGACCTTCCCGGAAGACTACGACTACCTCGGCATCGAACCCGGCTACTTGATCGGGATGTCGGTGCCGCCCTTCATGATGCAGCGCATCGCGCTCGAGGTCTGCCGCCAGGTGTTCGGCATCGGGTACGACCCGCGCGTGATCAACGGATTTGGCAATGCGAGGACCGAAACCCACTCCGACGGCATTGAAGCTGGTGGCGGGCAACCCCGGCAGGCGGCCGCTTAACGCCGCCGAGCCGCGTCCCGAAGGCGACCTGATCGACCCGCCCGGCTGGATGGACGCGAAACAGAAGGCGGCCTGGGCCGACGGGCTGGCCGCCGCCCCGGCGGGGCTGTTGAAGCGGCTCGACGCGTCGATCTACACGGTCTGGGTGACGGCCAGGGTGCTGCACCAGGAGGCTGTCGAGAAGGTCGGCCAGTATGGCTTGTTGACGAAGACGCCGAAGACCGGCGACTGGATGCAGAACCCTTACCTCCCGATCGTCAACAAGCAGGCGGCGATCATGATGAAGGCCGCCGCCGAGATGGGGTTCACGCCGTCATCGCGCTCGCGCGTGTCGGTCAACGACGGCGTCACCGGCAGCGACGAATGGGCCGGGTTTTGACGGACTACGCGAAGGCCGCCAAGCAGTACGCGAACGACGTCGTCAAGGGCAAGGTCCCGGCCTGCAAGTGGGTCAAGGCAGCGGCCCGGCGGCAACTCGACGACCTCAGGCGGTGGGGCAGGGCCGGCCCCTACCGGTTCGATACCGAGCGCGCCAACCGCGTCTGCCGCTTCGTCGAAAACCTCACCCACATCAAGGGCGAACTGGCCGGCCAGAAAATCCGGCTCGGCAGCTGGCAGGTCTTCATCCTGACGACCGTCTTCGGCTGGGTCACGCCCGAGGGCTTGAGGCGCTTTCGGCGCGCGTACATCGAGGTCCCGCGCGGCAACGGCAAGAGCGCGATTTCATCGGCCGTCGGCCTGTACATGCTCTGCGCCGACGGCGAGGGCGGCGCCGAATGCTATTCGCTGGCCACGACCCGGCAGCAGGCGAAGATTGTCTTCGGCGACGCCCAGGCGATGGCGCGCGCCAATGCCGGGCTGCGCGCGCGGTTTAACGTCAACGTCACTGCCCATTCGATCCATGTGCTGAAGACGGCCTCGAAGCTCGAGGCGCTGCACGCCGAGGGCTCGACGTTGGACGGCCTCAATACGCATCTGGGGATCATCGACGAACTGCACGCGCACAAGACCCGGTCGGTCTACGACGTCGTCGAGACGTCGATCGGCAAGCGCCAGCAGTCGCTGCTGTGGGTGATCACGACCGCCGGCACCGACCGCGCCGGCATCTGCTACGAGGTGCGCGGGTTCGTCACCCGTATCCTGAACCGCACGCTGATGGACCACGACGGCATGGGCTACAAGGTCGAAGGCGGCGCAGCGACCGACGAGACGCAGTTCGGAATCATCTACACGGTCGACGACGCAGACGATTGGACGACCGAGGCCGCGCTGATTAAAGCCAACCCGAACTGGCGCGTGTCGGTCATGCCCGACGTCATCCTGCCGCTGCAGGCGAAAGCGATCGACATGCCGAGCGCGGCCAACAACTTCCTGACCAAGCACCTGAACGTCTGGGTCAATGCGGCCGTGGCGTGGATGGACATGCGCGCGTGGGACCGCTGCGCCGACTTTACGCTGTCGATCGACGACTTCGCCGGGGAGACCTGCTGGATCGGGCTCGATCTGGCGACCCGGTCGGACATCGCCGCGAAGGTCGTCGTCTTTCGCCGTGACGTCGAAGGTCTGCCGCATTACTTTGCGTTCGGCACCTACTTTCTGCCGGAGGCCGCCGTCGATGACGGCCGCAACAGCCAGTACCAGGGATGGGCACGGAGCGGCCATCTGGCCGTGACCGACGGACAGGTGACCGATTACCGGGTAATCGCCGACGCCTTGCGCGACGCCGCGAACCGGTTCGATGTACAGGAGGTCGGCTTCGATCCGTGGAACGCGACGCACCTGGCGACGATGCTGGCCGACGAAGGCCTGCGGATGGTCGAGATGCGGCAGGGGGCAAGGACCCTGTCGGAGCCGATGAAGTTCCTCGAGTCGCTGGTACTGACCGGCCGGTTCCATCACGACGGCAACCCGGCGCTGACATGGATGGTGGCCAACGTGATGGCCAAGCGCGACGACAACGACAACATCCGCCCGATCAAGGAGCGGCATGAGGCGAAGATCGACGGCACGGTGGCCCTCGTCATGGCGCTGGGCCGGGCGATGGCCGACGAATCGGATGTGATTGACCAAGGATTCATGGTGCTCTGATGGCAAACCTGCTGACCCGATTCTTCAAGCGAGATCCCGACCCGGCGCCGGCCGTGCAGAACGCCGTCGTGTCGTCGTCGGACCCGCGCCTGCTGGAGATCTTCAGCGTGCCGACATCGGCCTCCGGCGTGGCCGTGACCGAGGCTTCGGCCATGCGGGTGTCGGCCGTCTATGCCTGCGTGCGGCTGATCGCCGGGGCGATTGCCTCGCTGCCGCTGCCGGTCTACGAGCGCACGCCCAGCGGCCGCCAGCGCGCCGAGACCCCGTTGTCGTGGCTGTTGAACGTCGAGCCGACGGCCATCTGGTCGGCCGCATCGATGTGGGAGTGGGTGATCAAGTGCCAGACCTTGCGCGGCGACGCGTTCGTCGAGGTCGTCCGCGACCGGGCCGGCAACGTCAGGAGCCTGCTGCCGCTGGCGCCGGCCCTCGTGCGCGTCGAGTCGGCCGCCGGTCGCCTGCGCTATTTCGTCCAGCCCGAGGGCAGCGCGCCGTACGGCCGCGACCAGGACGACATGCTGCACTTCTGCGGCTTCGGTTTCGACGGACTGCGCTCGATGTCGGTGATCTCCTACGCGGCCCACCAGGCCGTCGGCGTGGCGCTGGCCGCCGACGAGTTTTCCGCGCGCTTCTATTCCAACGGCGGCCTGCCGGGTTTCGTCTTCGAGACCGAAGGGAAGATGGACCTCAATCAGCAGCAGCTGCTGAAGGAGTCGTTTGCCCAAGCGGTGGCCGGCACGAAGAATGCATTCCGGCCGTTCGTGACCACGCAGGGGGTCAAGCTGCGCGAGATTACGATCAGCCCGGAAGACAGCCAGCTGCTGGAAGCCCGCAAGTTCCAGGTCATCGATATTGCCCGCGCGTTCGGCATTCCGCCGTTCATGATCGGCGAGACCGAGAAGACCAGCTCGTGGGGCACCGGCATCGAGCAGATGTCGCTCGGGTTCGTCAAGTACACGCTGGCGCCGTACCTGACCCGCATCGAACAGGAAATCAACCGCAAGCTGTTCCGTGGGCCGCAGATGTTCTGCGAGTTCAACCTCGACGGTCTGTTGCGCGGCGACTCGAAGGCCGAGGCCGACTACCTGCGGCAGGCCGTCGGCGGCTCTCAGGGCATTGGCTGGATGACGGTCAACGAAGCTCGGCGCATCAAGAACCTGCCGCCGGTGGCCGGCGGCGAGCGCCTGTACGACCCGGCCGTGCGCGGGGCCGACGGCACCCAAGGAGATCCGAATGAAGAACCGACTGATGCAGCTGGTGGCTGACAACGCCGGGCGCGGGCCGCAGGCGCTGGCAATAAGCGCCAGTGACGCCGGCGCGACCGTCTACCTGTACGACGTCATCGACGCGACCTTCGGCGTATCGGCTGCGGAGTTCGGCAAGGCGATGGCCGACCTCAAGGGCCAGCCGGTCGCGCTGCGGATCAATTCGCCCGGCGGCGACGTCTTCGACGGCCGCGCGATGGCCACGGCCGTGCGCGAGCACGGACAGGTCACCGCCTGGATCGACGGGCTGGCCGCATCGGCGGCGACCTATGTCGCGCTGGCCGCGGCAGATGTCCGCATGGCGGCCGGCGCGTTCTTCATGATCCACAACGCATGGACGATGGCCATCGGCGACAAGGATGACCTGATCGAGACGGCCGACCTGCTCGACAAGATCGACGCCACCTTGGTCGCCGACTACGCGAGGAAGACGGGCCTGCCCAACGATGAGATCGTCGCGATGATGAACGCCGAGACATGGCTGTCGGCCGACGAAGCCCTGCAGATGAAGTTCGTCGATGCCGTCGTCGATGCGCCGGCTGCGGCGGCCAAATGGAACCTCGCCGCCTACGCGCGCGCCCCGGCCGCATTGGTCGCCCCTCCTGCCGTACCCGACCCCGAACCGCCGGCCGAGCCGGTCCCCGACAAACAAGCGATTGCGCGCGCCGCCCAGCGGCTGCGCCTGTACCGATTCGGCTGACGCTCTCGCGTTCCGATCCCAACCCGCCTTCTCGGCGGGTTTTTTTTTGACCACCGTTTTGAAAGGACAGCACCATGATCAGCATCCAAGCACTGCGGGAGCAGCGCAACGCCCTCGCCAAGCAAGCCGCCGACATGTACGACGCCAAGGGCGACCGCGTCTGGGAGAGCGCCGAGAGCGAGAGATTCTTCGCGCTGGGCGACCACGTCGAGGCGCTCGACAACGAGATCAAGACCCTCGAGAAGCTGCACGACAGCGCTGCCGCCGACCGCTTTTCCGACGGCCGGTTCGATCCGAGCGCCGCCGACATCAAGCGCTGGCGACCGGAACGCCAGCCCGACGACCCGAATGGCAACTGCGCGCTGTTCAACAAGTACATGCGCGAAGGAATGCGCGCGATGACCGCTGACGAGCTCGGCAAGATCCGCGCGGCGATGTCGACGACGACCGGCTCCGAGGGCGGCTTTACCGTCCAGACCGAGGTGGCCACCGAGCTGATCAAGGCATTGAAGGCCTTCGGCGGCATGCGCACCGTGGCCCGCCAGTTGACGACCTCGCAGGGCAACCCGATGTCGTTCCCAACGCAGGACGCCACGTCGGAGGTCGGTGAGTGGATTCCCGAGAACGGCTCGGCCACCGCGCTGGACCCGTCGTTCGGCACCGTCGCCCTGAACGTCTTCAAGGCCTCGTCGAAGTCGGTCGGCATTCCGTTCGAGCTCTTGCAGGACTCTCAGATCGACATGGTGGCGATGATCAACGACGTGCTGATGACCCGCATCGCGCGCACGATGAACATCGGCTTCACCACCGGTTCGGGCACCGGCCAGCCGCGCGGCGTCGTCACGGCAGCGTCGTCCGGCAAGGTCGGCACGACCGGACAGACGACGACGGTCCTCTTTGATGACCTGGTCGACCTGCAGGAGTCGATCGATTTTGCATACCAGCAGTCGGGCAACTGCGTGTTCATGATGCACCAGCAGACCCGCAAGGTCGTCCGCAAGCTCAAAGACACGCAGGGCCGCCCGATCTGGGTCGATTCGTGGGATGCCGGCGCAACGCAGGGCGTGGCCGGCCAGCTGCTGGGCCAGAACGTCGTCATCAACAACGACATGGCGCAACCGGCCGCCAATGCCCGCTCGATCCTCTACGGCGACTTCTCCAAGTACCTGATTCGCGACGTGATGGACATCACGATGTTCCGCTTCGAGGATTCGGCTTACATCATCAAGGGCCAGTACGGCTTTCTCGCGTGGGCACGCGCTGGCGCGAACCTGCTCGACGCGAATGCAGTGAAGTTCTACCAGCACTCGGCGACCTGACCCCGACCTGCGGGGCCTGCCTTGCCCGGCCCTGTCTTCCCTGACCCCTCCACGGAGACCTTCCCATGGCAAAGACCAAAACCACGGCCGTGCCGGCGCGCGTGCTGCTCGATCTGCAGATCGACGGCGTTACCTACCGGGTCGATCAGGTGATCGAAGTCGAGCCGTCGATCATCGACGCCTACCTGCACCAGCTCGACGACCACCCGGACGCCGTCGCCCATGCGCTGTCGGCCGGCGCCGCGCCGGTCGTGCATGCCCCGGCCATCAAGGAGTAACCGCCATGCCCATTACTGCCGGTATCTGCAACAGCTTCAAGCAGGAGATCCTGCAAGGCATCCACGAGGCATCCGACGTCTACAAGATCGCGCTGTACCCGGCGGCCGCGACGATCGGACCGACGACGACGACCTATTCGGCCACCGGCGAGGTCGCCAACGGCAGCGGCTACACGACCGGCGGGCAGAACCTGACGGGGTTTTCGGTGACGCTCGACACGACTACGGCGGTCCTCGACTGGACGACCGACCCTAGCTGGCCATCATCGACGTTCACCGCCCGGGGTGCGCTGATCTACAACTCATCGCAGGCGAACCGGGCCGTCGCCGTGCTCGATTTCGGCGCCGACATCACGGCCACGAACGGGACTTTCACGGTCACGTTCCCGGCCGCGACGGCCGCCGCCGGTCTCATCCGCATCACCTGACGCCATGACGTTCGAGGCGACCTGCGACCCGGACGTCGTCATCGAGTCCCGGGGCGAGGTCAATGGTCAGCCGTGGATCCGCTACCGGAACACGGCCACGGGTCGCAGGTGGGAGGTGCATGGCCGCTGCATCGGTCTGGGCTTTTGTTGGGAAGGGGCCGTCGGTCCGGCCCCGGAACTCGACTGTCCGGTGACGCCGGAGTTCGAGGGGTGCTGCCCGTTCGTCTTTGTCGAACTCGATCCAGCGAGCGAGTAGATGCCGACCCGGCTATATCTACGCAATGACCAGTTCCACGTTGATGCTGGCACGATGCCGCTTGGCGAGCAGTCGACGACGATGCCGCTGGGGACGGCAAGCCTCAACAGCGGAGCGGATGTCGAGCGGCTGGCGCTTGCCCCCGGTCGCGGCTTTTTAAATCGGTTCCTCACGCGCTCGACGCTTGCGCAGACAGCGCCGCAGTCGCTCTACTTTGGGCGCTTCATCTCGCCACCGCTGGCTGCGCAGACGATCGCCAGCCAGACATGGACGATCTCGCTCGGCGGCCTTGAAGGCAACACGAACGCAAACCTGTTCACGCGTCCGGTCATTTACGTCTGGCGTCCGTCGACGTCGACACGCGTCGGCTTCATCTACGACGGGCTCGGCAACATCCCGAACGTCGAATGGGGAACCGCGCAGGCGAGCATCTTCGGCACGCTGACTTCCGCGTCAGTCACCGTGCAAGCGGGCGACCTGCTGGTTTTTGAAGTCTGGGGCTACAGCGCCACGCAGGGCATGGCGACGGCCTACATTAACTACATCGCTTTCAACGGCACGCAGGAAGCGACTGCGAACGCGACCGCGCAGTCAGCGAGCGCGTCTTACATTCAGTCGGCGAACGACCTGACATGGGAGACGGGCAAAGTCTCGCGCGTGCCGTATGCGACACCGGCGCTCGGTACGAATCTAGAGGCGGTTATCGTCTCGGCGAACAGCTACGTCACGACGTCGGGCTTCCGATACAAAGGGCAGGTCCGCTCGACGTTTTCGGCGTCATTCATTGAAGACGTGCCGCATCTTGTCTGGTGCTGCCCTGACGCGAGCAACTATTACAAGTTCTATGTCGCGAAAGACGGCAGCTGGATTTTCGAGCGCAATATCGCTGACGTCAAGACGACGGTCAGATCAGGCGCGGCCGGCTCGCTGCCGAACTTCGTCGTCGGTCGCTGGTACGACTTCGACATTGTTCATACGCCGAGCGGCTACATTTCGATCACGTGGAACAGCACGCTCGTCGTCGATGCCGTGCAAGACACCGGCAGGACATCGGGCAATTTCGGCGTCTTCGCCCACGATTGCGACGTCGAGTTCGACAACATCAGCAGCACCGAGTTTGCGTCGGACTTCCAGTCGGCGACGGTCATGTCGACAGGAACGGCCGGGACGACGCTTGCGACGAACTGGATCACGGGATCTTTAGCGTCAGGCATCGCTGGCATCCGCGACTCGTTCGCGCCGCCGACGCCGCAGACAGCTGCCGTGCTGGCGCGACCGAGCGATCCGAGCGCAGGCACGAACGGCAACGCAACACCGGCTGGCGTCTCAGGGACGACCGCGCTCGGAACCGTCACGCGTTCAGCCGGGGCGAACCGTCTAGCGACCGGCGTCTCGGCCTCGACCGCCGTCGGTAACCCGGCCGAATCCGGAACCGCTCACCATGCGGCGACCGGGGTTTCAGCTGCGACCGCTCTCGGCACGGCCATAGCGTCAATCTTCGCCGCCGCGGCCCCCGCGGGGGTTGTATCGACGAGCTCAGCCGGGTCGGCCAGTGCAGCCGGCACGGCGTCCCGGAATGCCAGCGGGGTCGCGGCCGCGTCGGTCCTCGGAACGGCGGCCGCGTCGGTCTCGCGCAATGTCACGGCGACCGGCGTCACGTCGACGGCCTCGGTCGGGACGGCGAGCGCACAGGGCCCCGCACTGGCATCGGTCGTCGGCCAGTCGTCAGCGTCATCTGTCGGCCCGGCCACGGCCACCGGGGGGACGGGCGTCGTCAACGGGACGGCGACCCCGGCAGGCGTGTCGGTCGCCTCGGCCCTCGGGTCGACCCCGGCGTCGGGTCCGGCAAATGCAACTGCCCCGGGCGTGCCGGCGACTTCCGCTGCCGGGACGGCAGCCGTCACTCGCTCGGCCAACATCGCGGCCGTCGGCGTGGCATCGATGTCGGCCCTCGGGACGAGTGCGTCATCTGTTTCACGCAACATCACCGCCACGGGCGCAGCCGTGGCATCTGCCCCGGGTGCCGCTGCGGCAACCGGCGCGGCGACCCGGCTGGCCACAGGCGTGGCAGGCGCATCGACCCTCGGCACGGTTGCGGCCGGAAGTTTTCAGGCTGTCGCGGTCACAGGCCTGTCCGCTGCCGCCTTGCCCGGTACGGCATTGGCATCAGGCTTCGCGAACGGGATGCCGGCCGGTGTGTCGGCAACCCCGGCGGCCGGCGCGGCCACCGCCACCGGAGCGACGGTCGTCAACGGCACGGCCGTCCCTTCCGGCGTGCCGGCCACCACTGCCGTCGGCACGCCGGCCGGCACCGGCATGGCCAACGCCAGCGTCACGGGGCTGACGGCTTCGGCAGCCATCGGGGCGGCGACGGCCACCGGCGGGACCGTCGTCAACGGCAATGCGTCGGCGACCGGCCAGCCGATGTCGTCTGTCCCGGGACCCGTACAGGCGGCCGGCCCGGCACGGGCCAATGCTGTCGGAATGGCAGCATTGGCTGCTGTCGGCACGGCAACGGCAACCGGCACCGTCATCGTCAACGGGCAGGCGAGCCCGGCAGGCGTCGCCGCCAATGCCGCCGCGGCCTCACCAGAAGGCCGTGGCGCGGCCCGGATAAGCCCGGCAGGGGCAAGCGCAGGGTCGGCCCTCGGAACGCCCCAGCGGACCGCCGGGGCAGCAGCGGTCCCGGCAGGCCTGTCGGGCTTGCTGTCTTTGGGAACTGCCAGCGCCGCCGGCCAGATCTTCATCGATGGCTGGGCCTTGCCTGCCGGGTTGTCGATGGCGTCGGCGCTGGGCCGTACCGACGAGACGGTCGTTTTCACGAATGCGCCCGGTGGCGCGGGTTTCCCGATGCGGCCTGACGAAACGATGCGGCTGACCGACGCCGGCGCGGCCCGGCGGGCGGCCGATTGGCCGGCGCGCCGGCCCGACGCTGGCCGCGGCCGGCCCCGAGAATTTACGAGGACCCGATGAGCTACTCGCTGTTGACCCCGCCGGCTGCCTTGCCGGTTACGCTGGCCGAGGCCAAGGAAGACCTGAAGATCGACGATGCGGCCCAGGACGCGATCGTCACCGCCTGGCTGGCCGGCATCGTCGGCTATACCGAGCACCTGGTCGGCCGAGCACTGATCACGCAAACGTGGCGCGTCGTCCATGACACGTTCCCCGACGCGTTCATGGTGCCGATGCCGCCGGCGCAGTCGGTCACCGCAGTCCGCTACTACGATGAGGCCGGGCAGCTGCAGACGCTGGCCCCTGCCGACTACCTGCTCGACGTTTACAAGCTGCCGGGCTGGATCGTGCCCGGCCCGGGCAAGGCATGGCCGATGACGCAGGCCGGGCGCATCAACGCCTGCTGGGCCGACATCAATTGCGGCTACGGCACGGCAGCCGACGTGCCGGCCGCGGCCAAGCTGTTCATCCGGGCCAAGCTGCGCGAGCAGTTCGACCCGGCGATCCGCCCCGAAAAGGACACCGTGCAGTCGTCGTTCCTCGACCGCCTGCTCGATCCGCTGATGATCCGGCAGGTGGCGTGATGGGACTGGCCGCGCAGCTGGTCTACCGGATCACGCTCCAGCAGCGTTCGACCGCACAGGATGCCTACGGCCAGCAGGCGGCCACCTGGTCCGACGTCGCGTCGGTCTGGGCCGGCATCGACTACGTCGACGGCAAGGAAGACGTCGCCTCAGCCAGCCTGCAGCCGACGACGACGGCCAAGGTCACGATCCGCTGGCGCGCCGGCGTCACGCCGGCCATGCGCGTCGTCTACCGCGGCCAGGCATGGAACATCGGCGCGGTCCTCCCCGCAAGGAACCGCCGCGAGCTGCTGCTGCTGTGCACGGCAGGAGGCTTCGATGGCTGAGACCGTGCGTTTCGAGGGATTCACGCAGCTGGCCAAGACCCTCAAGCAGATGCCCGAATGGGTCGCGCAAAAGGAACTGAACCTGACCGTGCGCGCGGCCGCGGCCGTCATGCAGCGCGAAGCCCGTCGGCTGGCCCCGAAGGATTCGGGCCTCCTGACAAAAAGCATCCTCATCCGCAAGGTCAAGGCGATCAGGGGACCCTACGACCGCTATGTCGGCCGCTACATCCTGGGCGTGCGCTCGCGCCTGGTCAGCCAGCGGCGGCGCCGGAAGATGACGACCGAGCAGCGCGCCGAGCTCAGGCGCCGCGAGCCGTACTACTGGCACTTCGTCGAGTTCGGCACCTCGCGCGCCGCCCCCGTCCCGTACCTGCGCGGCGCATTCGAGGCGACGAAGGTCGAAGCCGTGGGCAAGATGCGCGAACGCCTGAAAAAGGCACTGGCGCGTGAAGCGCAGCGGTCACTGCGGCGCCGGGCGATGCGCGACATGAAGGGGGCACGATGACGATCCAGACCGACCTGCGCGCGCGGCTGTCCGATCTGGTCGCTGGGCGCGTCTATCCGCTGTTCGCCCCCGAACAGGCGGCGAGCCCCTTCATCGTCTACACGCGCCTGTCGGCCACCGAAAACAACACGCTGGCGGCCAACGGCGGCACCGGCAACCTGACCAACACCCGGCTGCAGGTCGACGCCTATGCCGAAACCTACACGGCCGCGCAGGACATGGCCGCCCAGGTGGTGGCGCGCCTGAAAGGCTGGAGCGTGACCTGCGTGGTCAACGTCCAGATGGACCTGTTCGAAGAGGACACGCGGCTCTACCGCGTGATGACTGACATCTCAACCTGGCACACCGACCCATGAACCTGTTGAACAAGCTCGCCATCCTGTCTGCCTCCGACTGCCGGATCGATACCGTTGATGTACCCGAATGGGGCGGCTCGGTCCGCATCCGCGCGATGACCGGCGCCGAGCGTGACGCCTTCCGCACGGCGATTGCCGACGGCCCTTCAGCTGAGGTCGGCCGCTTCGAGGCCGCGCTCTTGGCCCTGACCTTGGTCGACGAGAACGGGCAGCGGCTCTTCGAGCTGGCCGAGCTCGACGCACTGCGCGCGAAGTCGGCGGCCGTGCTGGACCGGCTGGCGAAGGAAGCCATGCGCATCAACGGCATGGACGCCGAGTCGCAGGAAGCCGCGGCAAAAAACTGACCCGCCAGCCGGAGCGCCGATTCTGGTTCCGGCTGGCGCTGGCGCTGGGGATGTCGGTACGGCAGGCCCAGCGTGAGATCGACTCGGGCGAGTTCGCCGAATGGATGGCGTACTACCAGATCGAGCCGTGGGGCGAGATGGTCGCCGACATCCGGCATGGGCTGGCCTGTGCGCTGCTGGCGAACGTGAACCGCGACCGGCGCGCGCAGCCGACGCCGTACGTGCCCGAAGACTTCATCCCGTGGGCCGAGCGCGACGATGCGCCGGTCCTGTATGACGATCCGAACGAGCAGGCCGAGGCGATGATCGCCGGGCTGTTCGGCCATGCGCCGGTCGACCGGTGCGATCCGTTGACGTAACCCGATCCGGCATGCCGGATTTTTTTTCGCCGCGGCCGCGGTGTATTTCATGAGGAAAAACCACCATGCCTAGCTCATCCTTTTCCGCCCAGGGCACTTCGTTCCAGATCTCCACCGGCACCGGCGGGGCCAAGACGATCACGGCCGTTTCGATCGGCTTCCCGGCCATCGTCACCTCGACCGCACATGGTCTGGCCAACGGCGACGTCGTGACCATCGCCGCCATTACCGGCACCGTCGGCACCGATGCGACGAACGGCCTGAACGGCAAGACGTTCGTGATTTCGAACGTGACCGCGAACACCTTCGCGATTCAGGCCAACACGCTGGGTCTGGCCTATACGTCGGGCGGCACGGCCACGCCGCAGACCTACACGTCGGTCGCCAACGTCAAGAGCTTCAACGGCTTCGGCGGCATGGCTTCCGAGATCGACGTCACGAACCTGTCCAGCACGGCCAAGGAATTCCGGCTCGGCCTGCAAGATTTCGGCACGATCACCATCGAGGTGTCGGTCGACTACAGCGACGCTGGCCAGAACGCGCTGCGCACCGCCCAGGCGGCCGGCACCGAGCGCACGTTCCGGCTGAACTTCCCGAACGCGCGGGTCGCCACCTTCAACGGCTACGTCAAGGGCGCGCCGGTGCAGGGCGGCGTCGATGCGACCGTCGAGGGCAGCTTCGAAATCCGCATCAACGGCAACGTTACCGTCGCCTAATGACCGGGCGGCCTGTCGGCTGACCGGCCGCCCTCCTGTTTTCCCTGACCCGGACGTCCAACATGGCTCAAGAACTCGCTTCCCTTGTCGTCTCGCTGGAGGCCAACATCGCGAAGTTCCAGTCGGACATGGGACGCGCGGCCTACCTGACGCAGAAGGCGCTGGCCGACATGCAGCGCGCCGCCGAGAAGCTCGACGAGCGCATCGGCGACTTGGGCCGCAACATCGTCGGGTTCGCCGCCGTTTACGTCTCGGTCGACCAGCTGGCCTCATCGTTCAGGAACGCCCTGAACGAGATGGACCAGATGGTCAAGATGAGCCAGAAGTTCGGCGTGGCCACCGACTCGCTGCAGGAACTGGCGCATGCCGGCAAGCTCTCCGATGTCGAGGTCGACAAGCTCGGCCTGTCGATGAAGGCGCTGTCGGTCAACCTCGCCGAGGCCGTCGGCGGCAGCAAGAGCCAGATCGCCGCGTTCAAGGCCTTGGGTATCGAATACCAGAACGCTGACGGTTCGGCGCGCGCCGTGGCCGACGTCATCAACGACGTGGCCGACAAGTTCGCCGGGGCCGAGGACGGCGCCGAGAAAGCCGCCTGGGCAGTCGCCCTGTTCGGCAAGTCCGGGCAGGACATGATCCCGATGTTGAACGGCGGCTCGGCCGGGCTGAAGGCATTGGCCGACGAAGCGCGCCGATTCGGCTTGGTCGTAGAGAACGATGTGCTGGTCGCGGCAGAGAAGTTCAACGACAACATGACGCGGATGACCTCGATGATCCGTGGGCAGATGAATGTCGCCGTCGCTGCGTTACTACCGAACCTGAATGACCTCACCGAGTCATTCATCGAAATATCAAACGCACAAGACAATGTCTTTACGGCCTCTGAAATGTCGGACTGGACGGACGATTTGTCAGTCGGGATTGCCCGCGTCATTGATGTCCTCTCACTGGTCCCGAAGCTGATCCTTGGCGTGGGGACGGCCATCCGTGCCGTCATCAAGGACGTGCAGTTCCTTAACGAGATCATGTCGGCGGTCTCAGCCGAATCGGTCATTTCAAACCGCATCCTCGGCAAACCGCTAATCGGGCCCGAAGTCTACGCCAAGGCCGAGGAACGCAACAAAGCGGCCGACTTCAACGCTAAGGTCTGGGAAGACATCCTGACCAACCCGGGTAATCGGATGGAACAAGCGATGCTCGAGCGGATCGCTCGACGCAAGCTGACTTCACCATTTCCGCTTCAAGATCTTCCCGACTCACCGGCCATGAAGAACGGGGAATTGCCTCCACCACCGCAATCCGGCTCGGGCCTTGAGACCGCGGCCGACAAGGAACGCCGCCGGCTGTTGAAGGCGATCGTTGACGGGCGCGTAGTCGACCTCGAGGCCGGGCTGGCCAAGGAGCGCGACGCCTTTGCCGCGCATGACCAGCTATTGGCCGCGCTGCGCCAGCAGGAACTGATCTCGGCGCAAGTGTTCGAGGATGCGCGCGCTGCCACCCGCGAGGCGATGCTGGCGGCGACCGTGCGCACCTACGACGCCGAGATCACCGAACTGCAGAAGCTGAAGACCGCCAAGGGCATCGAGCAGTCGGAGATCACCGACATCGACAACAAGATCGCCGCCATTGCCGCACGCCGTGAGAAGGCCGCCAACGATGCCGCCGCCGCCGCCCAGCAGCAGGCGATCTCGCGCGGTGCGGTACAGGCCAGCCTCAATGTCCAGATGCGCGAATATGCCGCCGAGCTCGACCGCACGAATGACGCGCTGGTGTTCCAGGCGACGCTAACCGCCCGGAACGCCGCCGATGTCGCGCGCCTGGTCGCCGAGTACCGGATTCTGGCGCAGGTCGAGGAAGACATTCGGCGCGCGAAGCTGGCCTCGCCCGACGAGGTCGACGAGCTCGGCATGCGCATCGAAGGCCTGCGCCGGGCGAAAGCTGCCGGGCAGGCGGCCGAATTCGCGGCCAATGAAACGGCCGTGCGCAGCCTCGCGTTCCAGATGAACGAGTATGCGATGGCAGTCCAGCGCGCCACCGAGTTCGAGAACACCCGGCTGGACCTGACCGGCAAGACCGCACAGGAAGCCGAAAAAGCGTTGAATGCCCGGCGAATACAGCTCGACACCGAAGAGCAGATCCGGCGCGCGCAACTGCAGTCATCCGCACCGATTGACCGGCAACCGTTCGACGAGCGCAGCAAGAAGCTCATCGAAGACAGCAACGCCACGACCGACCGTCGCTACCGGCAGCTGCGCGATCCGTGGCTGGGCGCGAAGGCTGCAGTGGTGGCCTACGGCGAAGAGGCCAGCAAGGTCGGCGAACAGATCGGCAACGTCTTCACGACGGCGTTTCGCGGGATGGAGGACGCGTTCGTCAATTTCGTCACGACCGGCAAGCTGTCGTTCCGCGACCTGGCCGACGCGATCATCATCGAGATGGTCCGTATCCAGGCGCGGCAGGCGGCGGCCAACCTCGGCAACTGGCTGTTCAACGTCGGCGCATCGATGTTCGGCCCGATGAAGGCGACCCCACAGGCAGCCGGCGGCGTCTGGTCGGGCGGCGTCCAGAAGTTCGCCACCGGCGGCATCGTGTCGTCGCCGACGATGTTCGGCACGGCCGGCGGCATGGGCCTGATGGGCGAGGCCGGGCCCGAGGCGATCCTGCCCTTGAAGCGCGGTGCCGGCGGACGCCTGGGCGTGATTGCGCAGGTCGGGCAGTCGTCGCCTGCGGTCAATGTCTCGAACATCTACCACATCGACGCCCGGTCCGACCGCAGCCAGATCATCCAGATGATCGAAGAAGGTTCGCGCCGCACGCAGGCGACGATCCAATCGCAGATTGCCCGCGGTTCGACGGCCTACAGCCGCCCCGCCTGATCCTGCCGGAACCATCATGCCGACGCTGAACTTCCCCGCCATCATCCCCACCCGCAGCACCTGGGGATTGCGCGCCAATACCGACACGTTCACCTCGCCGTTTACCGGCACCGTCCAGACGATCGCCCGGCCCGGGGCGCGCTGGGTCGCCACGCTGGAATTCACGGGCCAATCAAAGGCAAAAGCGGCGATCCTCGACGCTTTCCTCGCCAGCCTCGACGGACAGGCGGGCCGCTTTTTCCTGACGCCGCACCACCGCCCGGGCAGTACCGGGCTGGGTGTCGTCAACGGGGCCGGGCAGACCGGCAAGACGCTGGCCGTCTCAGGCTATGCCGCCGCCACGCTGATCTTCCGCGCCGGCGACTTCATCGAGGCCGGCGGCGAACTGAAGATGGTCACGGCCGACGCGACGACCAACGGCAGCGGACAGGCGACATTGCAGATCACGCCGGCATGGCGCGCCAGCCCGACGTCGGGGGGAGCCGTCATCGGCACGAACCCGGCGACGACGATGATGCTGGCGTCAAACGACTATGCCGTCACGCGCCTGCCGGGCGACCTGTACGAAACGATCATCTTCGACTGCATGGAAGCGTTCTGAAATGCCGCGCGACCTGACCGCCCCGCAACTGACTGCCGTGGCCGCCCGGCAGGTCAACGCCTGCCTGTTCGCGCAACTGGACTTTGCCACCGTGCTGCGGGTGTCGAACCTGCCGTTCGCCTATACCTGGGGCGGCTTCGCGTGGACGGGGCTGGGCGACTTCGGGGCGGCCGCGCCGATCTACGAGACCGCCAGCGGCGAGGTCAAGGGCGTGGCCCTGACCTTGTCGGGCGTACCGAACGAACTGATCGCGACCTCACTGGCCGAGGATTACCAGGGCAAGCGCTGCCAGATCTGGTTCGCGCTGATGGACGACGCCAATGCATTGATCGGCACGCCGATCCGCGTCTACTTCGGCAGGATCGACACGATGGCCATTGAATCGCGGGCCGACCAGAGTGCCATCACCGTCACCGTCGAGCCGCCCACCGTCGACTGGATGCGGCCGCGCGCGGGACGGTTCAACAACGAAGACCAGCAGAACCGCTGGCCCGGCGACCGCGGCCTCGAACATGTCGCCGACATGGTCGAAGTCGACATCCTGTGGGGCCGGTCATGACAGCGCGGCTGATCGACTGGCCCGAACTGCTGGCTGCCTTCGTCGAGTCCCGGCGCGACGCGCCGTTCTCTTGGGGCGGCAACGACTGCTGCCTGTTTGCCGCCGATGCGGTACAGGCGATGACGGGCACCGACCCGGCAGCCGATGTGCGCGGAACCTACAGCACCGCGCTGGCCGCCGCCCATCTGCTGGACGAGCTCGGCGGCGTCGAAGCCATCGCCGCCGCTCGCCTGGGACCCGAAGTGCCGGTCGCCTTGGCCGGGCGCGGCGACGCCGTCGCCATCGATGCGGGGCAGGGGATGTCGCTGGGCATATACATCGGCGCGCACGTGGCCGTGCCTGCTGCCGACGGGCTGGCATTCTTGCCGGTCGCGCAGGCCGCGCGCGCGTGGAGGATCTGAAATGCCGCAAGCCGTCGTTGCCGTCTCGGTCTGGATCTTCGGCCCGGCCCTGGGCACGACCGTCGCCGGGTTCCTGCTGTCGTCGACGTTCCTGACCTATGCCGCCGTCTATGCGGCATCCTACGTCTACGGCGCGGTCTTCGCGAAGAAGCCGCCGACCTCGGGCATGGGCGACGCCGCCGGCCGCCAGCAGATCGTCCGATCGTCGACCTCGCCGCGCAACCTGGTCTATGGCGATGTCGTGACTTCCGGCACGCTGGCGTTCGCCGCCACGACCGACCGGTTCACGAGCGACAAGATCCACCGCAACGGCTACCTGCACATGGTGATCTTGCTGGCCGCGCACGAAGTCGATGCCATCGGCGAGGTCTACCTGAACGAGGAACCGGTCGGCGCGCTCGACGCCAACGGTTTCGTCACCGAAGGCAAATACAGGAAAGACCGCTCGGAGACGGTCAAGATCTCGGTCAATTACACGGCAGGCAGCCAGTGGGTCGACCTCGATGAGGTACCGGCGCGCATCGTCTCGCTGATCGAACCGGGCGCCGCCTACCCATCCACATCGGCCGTGGCCGTCGGCTATACGCTCATCGGCTCGCGCCTGTATATCCCGTCAACGAACGCCAACCGCACGTTCGTGCTCACCTTTGAGAAAAAGAGCGCCGACTCGCTTCTCCGCATCCGCAAGTACCTGGGCACGAACGCCCAGCAGGCCGACCCTGACTTGGTCGCCGCGATGAAGGGCGACCGGTGGACGAACGACCACCGGCTGGCCGGCATCGCCTACCTGTACGTCCGGCTCGAATGGGATGCCGATACGTTCGAGACCGGTATCCCGAACATCAAGGCACAGGTGCGCGGCAGGAAAGTGCTCGACCCGCGTACCAGCACCACCGGCTATTCGGCCAATTGGGCCTTGTGCGTTTACGACTACCTGCGGCACCCGGAAGGGTTCGGTCTGGCGATTGATGACATCGACACCGCATCGGTGATCGCCGCGGCCAACATCAGCGACGAATTCGTCGATTCCCTGCAGCCGAAGCGATATGAATTGCACGGCGTCTGCTATGCCGACAACGCGCCCGACGACAACCTCAAGCAGATGATGAGCGCGGCCGGCGGCTCGGTCGTTCTGTCGGGCGGGATCATGCGCGTGCATGCCGCTGCCTATGACGTACCGACCGTGACGCTGACGGCAGACGACTTGCGCGGAACGATCAAGGTACAGGCAAGGACGCCGCGCAAGGAACTCTTCAATGCCGTCAAGGGCACCTACGTCAACGGTACTGGCACGGACCCGACATGGCAGCCGGTCGATTTCCCGCCGGTCACCAACAGCTTCTACCAGGGGCAGGACGGCGGCACGCAGATCGTCCGCGACATCGAGCTGCCGTTCACGAAGGACGGCCTGGTCGCGCAACGGCTGGCGAAACTGACGCTCGACCGTGCCCGGCAGGGGATCACCGTCGAGTTCCCGGCCAAGCTGTCGGCGATGAAGTTGAAGGCATGGGATACCGTCAACGTCACGATGCCCAAGTTCGGCTGGGTCGCCAAGACTTTCCGCGTCATGGAATGGAAACTGTCGTCCGACGGCGGCATCGACCTCGTTCTGCGGGAGGAAGCGGCAGCGGCCTACCAGTGGAACGGCGGCCAGCCGCTGCTGTTCGACCCGGCGCGCGACACCAGCCTGCCGATCCCGGGCGTGGTCCCGGCGCTGGAGAACGTGCAGGCGGCGTCGGGCGCGGCCAACCTCGTCATGCAGGCCGACGGCACGATCGTCCCGCGCATTCGGCTGTCGTGGGACCTGACGCAGGCGGTGCTGCTGTCGGGCTCGGGCACCGTCCAGATCGAGGTGCAACTGGCCGACGATGACGAAGACGTCTGGACGCGGCTGCCCGGGCTGCCGGGCGACTCAACATTCGGCTTCGTCGGCCCGGTCATCGAAGGCCGCGCCTACCTGCTGCGCGCGCGCCTGGTATCGCGCCGCGGCGTGGCGGGTCCGTGGAGCTATGCCGCGCCGCACATCGTCGTCGGCAAGTCGGCCCCGCCGACCGACGTGCCGTGGTTCATCATCGACGGCGACCGCCTGGCGTGGGGCGGCATCGACGATGTCGATCTGGCCGGCTACCGCATCCGGTTCCATTACGGCTCGAATGCCAGCTGGTCCGATGCCGCGCCGCTGCACGCAGGCCTGCTGACGTCCTCCCCCTACACGCCGCCGACGCGCCCGCAAGGCGACGTCACGCTGATGATCAAGGCCGTCGATACGTCGGGCAACGAGAGCGCGAACGTCACGCTGATCTCCAGTTCCTTCGCCGCCATCCCGATCGGCAACGTCGTCGAGGTTTTCGACATGCAGGCGCGCGGCTATGCGGCCACTTTCCTGACGGACTGACCATGCCAGAGATCATTGCCGACCGCATCAAGGAAGTAACGACCGGCACGGGCGTCGGCACGCTGACGCTGCAGGGCGCGCCGGTCGGCTACCGGCCATTTGCCGCCGTCGGCACGGTCGGCGATACGTTCCACGGCGCGATCGTCGCCATCAACGCGAAAGGCGAACCGACCGGCGCGTGGGAAGTCGGCTACTACACGCTCACCGACGGCAACGCGATCCTGCGCACCCGGGTCGACGCCAGTTCCAACGGCGGCCAGCCGGTCGACTTCGCCTCCGACGTCAAGGAGGTCTTCATCGACGTCACGGCCCGGCAGGTACAGGCGCTGACGCAGGTGCAGTACCGTGAACGCCGGATCGAATACTTCGGCGGCAACGACATCTGGGGGTTCAACGGCTCGGCCGGCGGCGGCCGCGTGACGACGACGCATCCGATGGCATTCGCCGCCGCGCTGCCGGGCAACCCGCCGTACGGCGTCTTCAACGAAGCCGTGCCGGGCATGCGGACCGACCAGGTGCTGGCCGGCACCGATGGCCTGCACCCGAACTGGCAGTATTTCATGACGGTGGAATCGACCGCCGACATCATCATCCTGAGCTTGGGGATCGCCGACATGCAGGCCGGGCGCACGCAACAGGCGTTCCGCACCGACCTTGAGACGATCATCCAGATCGCCAAGGACGCCGGCAAGGCCGTGATTGTGGAGATCACGCACAAGACGAACCTCGCCTTGACGAGCCAGTACGGACAGGCGACCTACGATGCGGCCATCGCGAAGTCCTGCCCGATCATCGACCAGTGGACGTATTGGGACACTTACATGACGACCAACGGCGTGGCATTGACCGCGCTGTGCCCGGACGGCGTAAACCCGACGCCGACCTTCCACATCCAGAAAGGGCAGTACGCAGCGCAAGTCTTTCCGACGCTGTCGCTGCCGGCCCCGACCCCGATCTGACCAGGAGAGACCCGCATGGCCAACATCATCGCCGACCGCGTGCGCGAGACGACGACCTCGACCGGTACGACCACGATCACGCTGGCCGGCGCGATGATCGGCTTCCGGTCATTCGCGTCGGTCATGACGGTGGGCGACACCTGCTACTGCTGCGTGGTGGCGGTCGATTCCCTCGGGTCGCCGACCGGCGCGTGGGAAATCGGGTTCTACACGTACTCGGCCGCCAATACGCTCACGCGCACGACAGTACTGTCGTCATCGAACCAGAATCAGCCGGTCAACTTCATCGCCGGCCTCAAGCACGTGTTCCTCGACCTGACGGCCCACCAGGTCAACGCCTTCGCCCAGCCGACCGCGCCCGGCGGCGGCGGCACAGGCAGCACCGGCGGGACCGGCGGCTCGACCGACGAAGTCTGGCCGCAAGGACAGGACCCGGCCGATTACTTCTCGATCAATACCGACGGGTTCCGCGACGAATTCGACGGCGTGGCGCTGGACACGAACAAGTGGCACGACTCGATCTGGTACCGGCGCGGGTCGCCGCAATCGACGCTGCCGAAAAACTACGCCGTCCAGAACGGCAGCCTGTACGTCTGGCCGCAGTTGTGGGGCGGCAGCGGGGCCGCGCCCGGTTATCCGAACTACAACGGCTTCTACGAGCGGGACTTCGCCACCGACGGCAAGTTCGCGATGCAGTACGGCTTCTTCGAGATGGAGTGCAAGCTGCCGCGCGGCCGCGGCCTGTTCCCGGCCTTCTGGCTGTTCAACCATGCCGCCAGCGAGAACGTCATCCACACCGAGATCGATGTGATGGAGGCTTACCCGGGCGGCTATGACGGTAACGTCAACGCGTTCCTGTATGCCGACGTCAACCTGCGGCCGACCGATTACGTCTTCACCGTCTGGAACAACCAGGTCACCAATGACCGCGCCGGCCACCAGCGCATGGCCGGCGGCTCGAACTCGTACTTCCCGACCAAAGACCTATCAGCGACCTACAACGTCTACGGCTGCCGCTGGGACAGCAGCGGCATCACGCCGTACTTCAACGGCCAGCCGCTGTACGTGAAGGCCGACATCGACAACTCGGTGGCGATCAAGCTGCCTTCGACGAAGTACACGCAGGCGAACTTTGCGTCACGGCCGATGTACCTGCTGATCGACCTGTGGATGGGCCGTGCGGTCGGTAATGAAAGCCCGAACCCGAACGTCTCCGAGACGCCGCAAGGGCAGACCAACAGCTTCGAGATCCGGTACGTGCGGGCTTGGAAGCTGCGTAATCCGTAAGGAGGGGCGGCATGGCTTTGGGCAACGCGCCGATCGGCTCGGGCGGCGTCAACTCGTTCCTGACCTACGCCGCGCAGATCGCCGGTGGGATCGTCACCAATGGCGTCATCGAGAACGGCCGCCTGTATGCATTGGGCATCAGCCCGTTCTGGCTCGACGATCCGCGCACCTTCTATGCATCCGATGTTGCGCCGTTCTGGACCGATGCCTTCAAGGCGCTGACCTATGAGACGCCGATCATCGAACCGACGGTCGCCATCGAAGGCGCGACGATGACGCTGGATCTGGACATGGCCGGCGAGGCACAGGCGATCCAGTACCGGTTCGCCGAACTCAACCCGATCTGGTCAGGCAACGACCTCGATGCATTCTTCCGAGCCGATGCCGAACCGTTCTATGCCGATTCCAATTTCGCGCTGATCCCGTTTTCGACATGGCCCGGGCAGGCCGTCGCCAACGGCCGCAGCTACCAGTTCCGCTTCACGACCGGCGCCGGTTCCCGGCGCGGGATGATCGGCAAGTGCCGGCTGCTGGTCGATGTGCCCGACGTCGAGGTGCGGATCAACGACTACCCGGTCCCGCAGGGCGGCGCGCGGCTGCCGTTCTACGGCAAGACGTTCGCGAAGATCGTCAACGTGCTGCTGACGCTGCAGGCCGACGGCGGGACGGCCGTGCGCGTGCAGGTACTGGAAAAGTCGGCCTCCGCCGGCGTTTTGGTCGCCTGCTATGACGCGGCAGGCGTGCCGGCGGCCGGGACCGTCGACGCCATCATCCTCGGTTACTGAACGGAGTTACCCGCATGGCAGACCTGACCAACCTGAAAGCGACGCTGACGGGCACGAAGACGCCGGTCACGACGACGGCCGAAATGAAATCGGCGCTGGGCACTCTGTACGACTTCATCACCGAACTGCTCGGCACCGACTCGGCCAACAAGGCCGCCGCGCGCGAACTGCTGGCCACGCCCGGGGCGGCAGGCCTGCGCAACCTGCTCGACAACGGCGACTTCAGGATCAACCAGCGTGCATGGGTCTCGGGCACCGCATCGACCTTGGCGAACCAGTACTGCCTTGACCGCTGGCGCATCGTCACCTCGGGGCAGGCGATCACGTGGGCGGCCGACGGCGCAGGCTTCATCGTGACGGCCCCGGCCGGCGGCGTCGAGCAGCTGATCGACGCGTCGTCGGTGGTCGGCGGGACCTACGGCGTCGATTGGGACGGCACGGCCACCTGTACCGTCAACGGGCAGGCAGTTTCCAAGGGCGGCACGGTCACGCTGACGGCCAACGCCCAGGCGGCGATCCGGTTTTCCGGCGGGACCGTTACCCGCGCCCGGCTCGAACCGGGCAAGGCCTTGCCGTGGGAGACGCGTCCGCGCTGGCTCGAGCAGCTGGTCTGCATGACGTACTACGAGCAACCGACCTCGGTCGTGCGCGTCTATGCCGGCGCGTCGGGCACGAAGATGACCGTGCGCTACCGGGTCCCGAAGCGCGTCACGCCGACGGTCACCTTTGCCTCCAACGTCGGCATCAGCACCACCCCCGACGCCGCATCGAATGCCACGCAGCTGACGGTCGCCATCACGCAGGCGTCGGCCGGGATCGTTTCGTTCATCTACCGCGCCAGCGCCGACCTGACCTGAAGGGATATTCATGGCAACCATCACCGATGCGGTCAAGTCGATCCTGAACGGCACGAAAGTCCCGACGGCCACGACTTCCGACATGAAGTCGGCACTCGGCACGCTGTACGACTTTTTCACCGAACTGCTCGGCACCAACAGCGCCGACAAGGCCGCAGCCCGGGCTGCGCTGGGCGCGGTCGAACGGGCAGGCCTGCGCAACATCCTGATCAATGCCGACTTCAGGATCAACCAGCGCGCCTACGTGTCGGGACAGGTGACGACCGCGGCCAACCAGTACAGCTTCGACCGCTGGCGCATCGTCACGCTCGGGCAATCGGCGACGTTTGCCACCGACGCTAATGGCCGCATCGTGACGGCTCCGGCCGGCGGCATCGAACAGATCATCGAAGGCGGCATGATCATCGGCGGGACCTATGCCATCGATTGGGAAGGTACGGCCTCCTGCACGGTCGGCGGCACGGCGCGCACGAAGGGATCGACGTTCACGCTGACGGCCAACACGAACGTGGCCGTGCGCTTTTCCGGCGGGACCGTCACCCGGGCACGCCTGTGCCCGAACAGCGCCGCCGCCTGGGAGACCCGTCCGCTGGAACTGGAGGCGGCCCTGTGCCTGCGGTTCTATGAGCGGATGACGGCCGCGTACTGCTACATGGGGGTGACGAGCGGCCAGCATTCGGTGTTCTTCACCGTCCCCAAGCGCATCGCCCCGACGGTGTCGATCACCAACCAGCTGCTGACGACGTCGTTCGTGTCGGCCGATGTCGACCACTTCGTCGTCAGCTCGGCCAGCACGAACCCGCACGCGTTCTTCTGGACCGCCGACGCCGAACTGACTGCCGTCTAAGGAGACGCCGATGGCCCTGCTTTCCACCGTCCTGAAGTCCATCGTCGCCGGGACGAAGGTACCTGCACCGACGCATGGCGAAATGAAAGGCGCGCTCGGCACCGTGGCCGACTTCGCCACCGGGATGCTCGGTACCGATTCGGCCGACAAGGCCGCAGCCCGGGCTGCGCTGGGCGTGCTCGATGCCGGCGGCCTGCGCAACCTGCTGATCAATCCGTGTTTCCGCATCAACCAGCGCGGCTGGAATTCGGCGTTTCCCGTCTCGACGACGATGGGTTCTGCGGGATCCCCGTACTTCGCCGACCGCTGGCGGTGCGGCTCGCCGTCGGGCACGTACCTGCTGACGGCCGCCGGCAACGTCTTCCAGATGACGATTCCGTCGCAGCGCAACATGTGGCAGCACGTCGACGGGTCCAACATCATCGGCGGCACCTACCAGCTGAAGTGGGAAGGCACGGCCACCGCGAAGGTCAACAACATCGACGTCGCCAACGGCGGCACGTTCACGCTGACGGCCGGGACGAACGCGAAGATCGAGTTCATCAGCGGCACGCTGCTGCGTCCGCAGCTCGAGCGCCTTGCCTGCGGTGCCTGGGAAACCCGCCCGACGGCGATGGAAACCTACCTGTGCCTTGCCTACTTTGAGCGCGCCAGCGCCGACCAGTGGATCCAGGTGGTATCCGGCGGCCAGGTCACCGTGCGCTTCATGGCAAGGAAGCGCGCCGTGCCGACGATGACGGTCGGTGCCGGCTCGCCGCTGGCGGTCACGCTGCAGTCGGCATCGGACAAGACCAACGAATTGCAGTTCACCGTCAGCATGGCAACAGGCGGCAATACCGCGTTCTCGTGGGCGGCCGATTCAGAAATCTACACGTGATTGGAAAGGGCGACAGATGGACAACGAACACGATCCCGGCAGCCGATGGCATTGGGACAAGACGGTCAACCTCGGGCACCTGCTGACGACGATCTCGGCCATCGTCGCCGTGGCCGTCGTCGCCAGCACGTTCCACACGCGGCTGGCCATCGTCGAGCAGCAACTGGCTATGCAACAGGCGGTAAACCGGCAGGTTCAGGAAGACTTCGGGCAGTTCAAGCAGGATGTCCGTTCAGACCTGAGGGAAATCATCCACAAGCTCGACCGCATCGTCGAGCAGCGCAACCTCGAACGGGGCAAACCATGAACCTCCTCAAACTGACCGACGAGCTGCTGCGCGACGAAGGCCTGCGCCTGAAGCCGTATACCTGCACAGCCGGCAAGCTGACGATCGGCGTCGGCCGCAATTTGACCGACCGCGGCATCACGAAGACCGAGGCCATGTTGATGCTGGCCCACGACATCGACGACTGCTGCGACGACCTCGACCGTGCCCTGCCGTGGTGGAGGACGCTCGACCCGGTCCGGCAGCGGGTGCTGGCCAATATGTGCTTCAACCTCGGTCTGGCAAAGCTGCTGACCTTCAAGAACACGTTGGCGGCCGTGGAGGCAGGTGACTACCTGCGCGCGGCCGACGGCATGCGCGCATCGCTGTGGGCGCGGCAGGTCGGCCAGCGCGCCGAACGCCTGGCGCAGATGATGGCAACAGGACAGGATTGAACAGGAGGACGACATGGCACTGGATCCCATCACCGCGCTGCTGGATGTCGGCGGCAAACTGATCGACAAGCTGTTCCCCGATCCCGAGCAGCGGGACCGCGCCCGGCTCGAACTGATCAAGCTCGAACGACAGGGCGAGCTCGAAACGATGAAGACGCAGCTATCGGCCATCGTCGCCGAGGCACAGAGCGCGGACCCGTGGACGTCGCGCGCCCGACCGTCTTTCCTGTATGTCGTCTATGTCCTGCTGCTGTGGTCGATCCCGATGGGCGTGCTGACGGTCTTTCGGCCGGAAGCGGCGGCCTCCTTCACGGCCGGGTTCAAGGGCTGGCTGGCGGCCATTCCCGAGGAGATCATCAGCCTGTTCGGCTTGGTCATGCTCGGCTATATCGGCGGCCGGTCGTGGGAGAAAGTCAGGGGCGCGGCAAAGTAGGAACAAGCTCTTTTGCCTGCTTGGAACAGCCTTCGCTGATCGTTACAATGCCGGAAACGATTTCAGCGAGGACCGTGTATGTTTCCCATCTACTTCAGCGTATCCCAGCGATCTGGCTTGTTCTGTATTGGCGGCGAAGATGATCTACCGGCGGGCATGGACGGTCCGCTGGTGCTGGATTATCACCAATCGCTGAAAGTCTGGCGGCGGCTGCGGCAGTTCATGAAACTGTCCTCGCCCTACAGCGGCGACACCGACGGATGGTTCGTTTACATGGACCCGGACGGCAATCTCAAACTGCTTGATGAATTCCGCGACTACGATACCGCAGCTGGAATGTTGAAGATAGAAGAGCCCAATGCCGTCGCGCTGCTCGATTCCATCTCCATGCGCAAATGGGACGCCACCTTCAACAACGGCTTTGTCACGGTCTTTAGGGAGTGGCGTCGGTCTCAAGCCCTGCCGCCGGTGATCGACTTTCATCCTGACGTGCCGGGCTTCGATTGATGGAACACTGAGGCGAATTAAATGTTGCCGCCAGCAGAGAGTAGACAATCATCGATGAAGTCATCGCTTGCCTACGGACGGTGATGATGCCCGAACCGGCAGACGATGATGGCGCTGCTGACGATGGCGATTGTTTCGCTGGAGAGATTGGGGCTGGCTGCCCCGCCGAAGCGGGGCCGGAGCGATGGCCGAGAGGCTAATTCACCCGACGCGCATTAATGGGTGCCGGTAAAAACCCTGCGTACGAAAAGAGCCGATAGTATGCATGCCGCTTAACTCCCTGATTTTGAGACATTTTTGAGCGGAAGTTCCAAATTGGAATATTAAGGCGACCCCGTGGGGACGCCAATTCGAAAGCCGGCATCGGAAACGATGCCGGCTTTTTTTCGCCTGGTCTCTGCGATTCAACTCGGCAGCCAATTCTCGACCTCCAGTGCCGGCACGTGCTTGAATTCTCTCGAGTTGTTCGTCACGAGAACCAATCCTTCGCTGCGCGCGTGGGCCGCGATATGAAGGTCATTGATGCCGATCGGTGTCCCCTTTTTTTCCAGCGCCGCACGTATCGATCCATAGTGCTGTGCAGCCTTCGGAGTGTAGTCAAGCACCTCAAGACGGCTGGTAAAGTCTTCGATGACTTTCATGTTGTCCGCCATTCGTGAACTTTTCTCCGCTCCGTGGAGCAGTTCCGCAAGTGTTATCGACGAAATGGCCATCCTTCCAGTGTTCTGGTTGAACGTCGGCAGCACTTCGGCGGGGCGCTGCTCGATCACATAGATGACGATGTTGGTATCCAGCAGGTAGCGGATCACTCAAGCGGCTCCCGCTCTTCCTGATCCTGGCTGGCGCGAGTGGGCAAGAAGTCGTCGCTGGCCTGAGGGCCGTTCAGAAAGAAGCTGTCCCACGAACTTTCGGCAGGAGAAATTACTCGCTCGGCCCCTACGGCGCGCACATGAACCCGCTTCACGTTTTCCGGCAGTCGCATTTCCGCCGGTAGTCGAACGGCCTGAGTGCGATTGTTAATGAATACGGTAGAGATGGCCATGCTGCCCCCCGGCTGAGTGTATATGGCACCAGTATGTCTCTCGATGCCGGGGGCAGGCAACACTGGAAGACCTGGGTCGGCACAGGCGCTGGCTGCGTGGTCGAATGAACGCAACGACGATGCATAGTGAAGAATGTTCCGGGCGTGAATGGGGTCGCGCGGGCCGAAACTTGCAGTCTTGAGCCGGCATCGGGAGGAGCGATGGATACACGAATTTATTTCTGTGTGACCAGTGCGCTCGAGTTGGGCGTGGTCGGTCGTTTTGCTTACAGAGAAGAAGCGACTGTCGCAGCCACTCACTCAACACGACGGTATGCCGGCGGCGCAATTCTGGTTGCCACCCGACAACGCCATCGCCGACGGCCGATGAAAAAAAAGCGCGCCGCAAGGGCGCGCAAACTTACAGAGGAGACGACGACGTTGCCGTCGCCGGTGACTCGTGTCGGGGGAGACAGAGTGACTGAATAGTACAAGAAATATCCGAGTCGTATATACCCAGACAGGTAAGTTTTTCTATAGATAGGCGCAGTTTGTTCGCTCACAGGCTTATCAGTCCTCCTGTTTTGGCAGGTCACATCACGCGTCACCATCAAAAATTGTCGTCATGAACATCATTGATCGTCCGCTCGCCGGCCTGACCCGGCATCCGTCCAACAGTCGCACTCACGCCGCGTTCCAGATCGCGCAGATCGCCGCGTCGATCGCGTGGTTCGGCTTTACCTCCCCGATCATCATCGATGAAGCCGGTACAGTCCTGGCCGGGCATGGCCGGCTTGCCGCTGCAAAACGCTACTTCAGACGGGTGTTGAAAATAGGGGGATTACCGAGGCACGCTTCTAAAAACACTCTGTAAGACCGTGGCCAGCGAGTGTTGCCGAAGGCGATGATTTGAGTCGGGACAAAAAAGCGCGCCCCGCAGGGCGCGCAAAGAGAGGAAGCAGGGATGTCGGCAGGAAGCCTTCAACCCTTCTTCTGGAAAAACGAAAACACTTCTTTCGCGTCAAGCGTGCCGTCGTTGTCGCCGTCGAGTTGCTTGAACGCCTTCAGCAGGCCCTTGTGGGTAATTTCTTTCATCTCGAGCGTGCCGTCCTTGTCCTTGTCGCCGGCCATCACTTTGAAGGCATCGATCTCGGCCTGTTCCACCGTACCGTCCTTGTCGACATCGATGGCATCGAAATTCTTGGCGACCATCGGAATGGCCTTCGCTTCGTTCTTGTCGAGCGTGCCGTCATTGTCCTTGTCAGCCTTGGCGACGGTGGCGGCCACGGCTGCCGTGGCGAGAAGGGCGAGCGATGCAGCGGCGAGTAGGTTCTTCATGCGGAAATCCTGTTCATCAGCGGTTGATAAAAAGACGAATGAATCGTGTAGTTGGAGAATATGACGACCAAAAAAAGACTGCAAAGTAATTTTATGAATCAATGATTCCGGTCTCGATAGAGCTCGCCTATCGAAAATTCATAAGGAATCGTGAAGAATTATAGAAAAGTTATGAAAAAGCCACGGAAAATTTCCGCAGTGATATAGCCGTTGGCCCTTGATGGGTTAAGCGATTGCTCAGTTGGGCCCTGTGGCCCCATTCTCAGTCCTCCAGCGCACAAGCGACCGCCGTCGCCCCCAGCAGCGAAGGCAGGCAGCGCGGGTCGATGCTGACGAGGAAGCCGCGCCTTCCGCCGTTGATGTAGATGAGGGGCAGCTCGAGGATGCTGCCCTCCACGTACACCGGCAGTGACTTGCGCGTGCCGAATGGCGAGGTGCCGCCGACGAGGTAGCCGGTATGGCGCTGCGCCTCGTCCGGGGTGCAGGGTTCGATCTGCTTGCGGGATGTCTGGCGCGAGAGGTTCTTGGTCGATACCTTGCGGTCGCCGTGCATCAGCACGATCAGCGGCTTTTTCTGCTCGTCGCGCATGACCAGCGTTTTCACGACCTGATGTTCGTCCACGCCGAGCTGGCGCGCCGATTCGGCCGAGCC
>JAIXXL010000004.1 GCA_027490755.1 Betaproteobacteria bacterium | reverse complement strand
TGTCGATCAAGGCTGCGCTGATTGCGCCGATCGCGATGGAAGAAGGTCTGCGCTTCGCGATCCGCGAAGGCGGCCGCACCGTCGGCGCCGGCGTCGTCGCCAAGATCATCGAGTAAGTATTGCCAGTCCCGGAAAGCCCGCTATAATCGCGGGCTTTTCGTTTTTCGCTCTTTAAGGAATCCGTTCCATGCAAGGTCAAAAGATCCGCATCCGCCTCAAGGCGTTCGACTACCGTCTCATCGACCAGTCGGCCCTCGAGATCGTTGAGACTGCCAAGCGCTCGGGCGCCGTCGTCAAGGGCCCGGTGCCGTTGCCGACCCGCATCGAACGCTTCGACGTTCTGCGTTCGCCGCACGTCAACAAGACGTCGCGTGACCAGTTCGAGATCCGTACCCACCAGCGCCTGATGGATATCGTCAACCCGACCGACAAGACCGTCGATCTGTTGATGAAGCTCGATCTGCCTGCCGGTGTAGATGTCGAGATCAAGCTGCAGTAAGGCTTCTTCTCAAGCAGTAAAGCTGTTCCATAAACCGCCGGTCAATCGAAACCGGCACCCGTTCTAGGGGCAATAAACATGAGTCTAGGTCTTGTAGGCCGGAAGGTCGGCATGACTCGGGTATTCGGCGACGATGGTGCGTCGATCCCGGTCACCGTGCTGGACCTTTCCAACAACCGGGTGATCGGCACCCGGACGCCGGACACCAATGGCTACAGCGCCGTTCAGGTGGCTTTCGGCGAGCGCCGCGCCAGCCGCGTCATCAAACCGGTCGCCGGGCAATACGCCAAGGCCGGTGTCGAGGCGGGCCGTGGTATCCACGAATTCCATGTTGACGCTGCAGCGCTGGCCGATTTCGCGCCGGGCAAGCCGCTGTCTGTCGAGATCTTCGCCGTCGGGCAGAAGGTCGACGTGACCGGCACCAGCCAGGGCAAGGGCTTTAGCGGCCCGATCAAGCGTCACAACTTCAGCTCGAACCGTGCCAGTCACGGCAACTCGATCTCGCACAACTCGCCGGGCTCGATCGGTATGGCGCAGGACCCGGGCCGCGTGTTCCCGGGCAAGCGCATGGCCGGACACCTCGGTGCCGCCAAGCGCACGACGCTGAACCTCGAAGTGGTCCGCGTCGATGCCGAGCGCCAGCTGCTGCTGGTCAAGGGCGCTGTACCGGGCTCCAAGGGCTCGGACGTGGTCGTCCGCCCGGCCGTGAAGGGAGGTGCCTGATGGAACTCGCGCTGATCAATGAAAAGGGCAAGCCCGTGAAGGGTGGCCTGAGCGCATCGGACGATCTGTTCGGTCGTGACTACAACGAATCACTGGTCCACCAGCTGGTCACTGCATTCCTCGCCAACGCGCGTCAGGGCACGCGTGCCCAGAAGGGCCGCAGCGAGATCGCCAAGTCGACTCGCAAGCCCTGGAAGCAGAAGGGTACCGGCCGCGCGCGTGCTGGTATGGCCTCGAGCCCGCTGTGGCGTGGTGGCGGCCGTATCTTCCCGAACCTGCCGGACGAGAACTTCACGCAGAAGGTCAACCGCAAGATGTATCGCGCCGGCATGGCCACCATCCTGTCGCAACTGGCTCGCGAGGAGCGCTTGTCGGTGGTCGAGACTTTCGACATCGAGGCTCCAAAGACCAAGCTTCTCGCCGAGCGTCTCAACGCGATGGGTCTGAAGGAAGTCCTGATCATCACCGACGAGGTGAGCGAGAACCTGTACCTGTCGTGCCGCAACCTGCCGCACGTGTATGTGGTGCCGGTCAGCCACGCCGACCCGGTCAGCCTGGTCGGGTCCCGCAAGGTCCTGGTCACCAAGGCGGCCGTGGCCAAGATGGAGGAGATGTGGGCATGAGCACCATTACCCAGGAACGTATCTATCAGGTTCTGCTGGCTCCGCACATCTCGGAGAAGAGCACCTTCGTCGCCGAACGCAACAACCAGGTCGTGTTCCGTGTTGCCTCAGACGCCACCAAGCCCGAGATCAAGGCCGCCGTAGAGGCCCTGTTCAAGGTCGACGTGGAGTCGGTTCAGGTGGTCAACGTCAAGGGCAAGCAGAAGCGTTTCGGCCGGTTCACCGGTCGCCGCAGCGACGTCCGCAAGGCCTACGTCGGCATCAAAGCCGGCCAGGACCTTGATCTCACGATGGGGGCCTGAGCATGGCACTGATCAAAGTCAAACCGACCTCTGCCGGCCGCCGTGCGGTCGTCAAGGTGGTCAATCCGGATCTGCACAAGGGCAAGCCGGTCGCCGGCCTGATCGAGCGCAAGAACCGTACCGCTGGCCGCAACAACAACGGTCACATCACTACCCGTCACATGGGCGGTGGTCACAAGAAGAACTACCGGATCGTCGACTTCAAGCGCAACGACAAGGACGGCATCCCGGCCCGTGTCGAGCGCCTCGAGTACGACCCGAACCGCAGCGCGAACCTGGCACTGTTGTGCTACGCCGACGGTGAGCGCCGCTACATCCTGGCGCCCCGCGGTGTCGCCGCTGGCAGCCAGATCGTCAACGGTTCGGAAGCGCCGATCAAGCCGGGCAACTCGCTGCCGCTGCGCAACATCCCGGTCGGCTCGACCATCCATTGCATCGAGATGCTCCCGGGTAAGGGTGCCCAGCTGGCGCGTGCGGCGGGGACTTCGGTCCAGCTGCTGGCTCGCGAAGGCACCTACGCCCAGCTGCGTCTGCGCTCGGGTGAGATCCGCAAGGTCCACGTCGATTGCCGCGCCACCATTGGCGAGGTCGGCAACGAGGAGCACTCGCTGCGTTCGATCGGCAAGGCCGGCGCGCAACGCTGGCGCGGTATTCGCCCGACCGTTCGTGGTGCTGCCATGAACGCGGTCGACCACCCGCACGGTGGTGGCGAGGGCAAGGCCGGCCAAGGCAACCCGCACCCGGTCAGCCCGTGGGGCCAGCCGACCAAGGGTTACCGTACCCGTCGCAACAAGCGCACGAGCAGCATGATCGTTCGTCGCCGTCACGCCACCAAGGGATAAGCCATGGCACGTTCAATCAAGAAGGGCCCGTTCTGCGACCACCATCTGGTCAAGAAGGCAGAGACCGCGCGCTCGACCAACGACAAGCGTCCGGTCAAGACCTGGTCGCGTCGTTCGACGGTGCTGCCCGATTTCGTCGGCATGACCATTGCCATCCACAACGGCCGCCAGCATGTCCCGGTTCTCATCAACGAGAACATGGTCGGCCACAAGCTCGGCGAGTTCGCCCTGACCCGTACTTTCAAGGGTCACTCGGCGGACAAGAAGGCCAAGAAGTAAAGGGAGACGACAATGCAGACCAAAGCCGTACTGCGAGGCGTCCGCCTGTCGGCCCAAAAGGGTCGCCTGGTGGCCGATCAGATCCGGGGACTCCCGGTCGACCGCGCTCTCAACATCCTGGCCTTTAGCCCCAAGCGTGGCGCGGAGATCATCAAGAAGGTGCTCGAGTCGGCTATCGCCAACGCCGAGCACAACGATGGTGCCGACATCGACACGCTCAAGGTGATGAGCATCTACGTCGACCGTGGAACCTTCATGCGCCGTTTCACTGCGCGTGCCAAGGGCCGCGGCGACCGCATCATGAAGCCGACGTGTCACATCACGTTGACTGTCGGTAATTAAGGAGCGGACATGGGACAGAAAATCAGCCCGCGCGGCTTCCGCCTGAGTGTGACGCGTGATTGGGACAGCCGTTGGTACGCCAACAGCAAGAACTTCCCGACGCTGCTCAACGAAGATGTGAAGGTGCGTGGCTTCCTCAAGAAGAAGCTCCGCGGTGCCGCGGTCAGCCGGGTCGTCATCGAGCGTCCGGCCAAGAATGCGCGCATCACTATCCACAGCGGTCGCCCGGGTGTGGTCATCGGCAAGAAGGGCGAGGACATCGAAGCACTGAAGTCCTCCCTGCAGAAGATGATGGGCGTGCCGGTGCACGTGAACATCGAGGAAGTGCGCAAGCCGGAGACCGACGCTCAACTGGTCGCCGACAACATCGCGCAACAACTCGAGAAGCGGATCATGTTCCGTCGCGCCATGCGCCGTGCGATCCAAAACGCCATGCGTCTCGGTGCCCAGGGCATCAAGATCATGAGCGCCGGCCGCCTGAATGGCGCCGAGATCGCGCGTACCGAGTGGTATCGCGAGGGTCGTGTGCCGCTGCACACGCTGCGCGCAAACATCGACTACGCCACCTCCGAGGCGCTGACGACCTACGGGATCATCGGCATCAAGGTGTGGATCTACAAGGGTGAGGTGCTGGGCCAGGGCGAATCGCCGGCCGTGGCACCCGAAGCGGAAAAACGAGTGAGAAAGGCGGGCCCGAGAAATGCTGCAGCCGTCTAGAACCAAATACCGGAAGGTCCAGAAGGGCCGCAATACCGGCATCGCGACCCGCGGCAACAAGGTCAGCTTCGGTGACTTCGGCCTCAAGGCCGTTGCGCGGGGGCGTATCACCGCCCGTCAGATCGAGGCTGCCCGTCGTGCGATGACCCGCCACATCAAGCGTGGCGGTCGCATCTGGATCCGCATCTTCCCGGACAAGCCGATCTCCAAGAAGCCGGCCGAAGTCCGTATGGGTGGAGGCAAGGGCAATCCGGAGTACTGGGTCGCCGAGATCCAGCCGGGCAAGGTGCTTTACGAGATGGATGGTGTGCCCGAGGCACTGGCGCGCGAGGCTTTCCGCCTGGCTGCCGCCAAGCTGCCGCTTGCCACCACCTTCGTTCTCCGTCACATCGGGAGCTAAGCCATGAAGGCGAGCGAACTTCGAAACAAGTCGGTCGACGAGCTGAACGCCGAACTGCTGGACCTGCTCAAGGCCCAGTTCTCGGCGCGCATGCAGCACGCGACCCAGCAGCTGACCAACAACAGTCAGCTCAAACAGGTGCGTCGCGACATCGCGCGGGTGCGCACCCTTCTGCGTGAAAAGGCTTCAGCATGAGCGAACAGACCTCTCTGCGCCGGTCCGAGACCGGCCGTGTCGTCAGTGACAAGATGAACAAGACCGTCACCGTCCTGGTCGAGCGTCGGGTGAAGCACCCGATCTACGGCAAGGTCGTGACCAAGTCGAAGAAGTACGCAGCGCACGACGAGACCAACGACTGCAAGACCGGCGACCTGGTGCAGATCGAAGAGTGCCGTCCGATCTCGCGCAACAAGTCGTGGCGCGTGACTCGCGTTCTGGAGCGGGCCATCTCCTGACGGTCCGGTCGTTTTGCAGTAAACCCGAGGGCTTGCGGAGAACGTTGTTCTCGCGTTAAACTCTCGGGCTTCGCTTTTCAAGCTTGGGCGCGAGCCCGGGCACAAGCCCCACCGAGTGCAGACTCGGCCGGGTTCGCCCCTCCGGGGTCCAAGACTGGTGCTCGTTGGGCGCTAAGTTGGAGATGACATCGTGATTCAAATGCAATCCCGGCTCGACGTGGCCGACAACACCGGCGCTCGCTCGGTGATGTGCATCAAGGTGCTCGGCGGCTCCAAGCGTCGCTACGCCTCGGTGGGAGACATCATCAAGGTCAGCATCAAGGAAGCCGCCCCGCGCGGTCGCGTGAAGAAAGGCGACGTTTACAACGCCGTCGTCGTGCGCACCGCCAAGGGTGTTCGTCGCCCAGACGGCTCCCTGATCAAGTTCGACGGCAACGCCGCCGTTCTGCTCAACAACAAGCTGGAGCCCATCGGCACCCGCATCTTCGGCCCGGTTACGCGTGAACTGCGTACCGAGCGCTTCATGAAGATCGTGTCGCTGGCGCCCGAAGTCATCTGAGGCCTCGCCATGAGAAAGATTCGCCGTGGAGATGAGGTGGTCGTCCGCACTGGTCGCGACAAGGGTCGTCGTGGCCAGGTCGTCACCGTGCTCGATGAAGCACGCGTCGTCGTGCAGGGCGTCAACCTGGTCAAGAAGCACGTCAAGCCGAACCCGATGAAGGGCGAGCCGGGTGGCATCGTTGCCAAGGAGGCACCGATCCAGGTGTCCAACATCGCCATTTTCAACCCCGCGACCAGCAAGGCTGACCGTGTGGGCATCCGCGTCCTCGAGGACGGCAGCCGGGTCCGCTTCTTCAAGTCGACCGGCGAGACCATCGCAGGCTAAGGGGCAGAGACATGGCACGTTTTGAAGAGCAGTACCGCAAGGAAGTGGTCAAGTCGATGATGGCGCAGTTCGGCTACAAGTCGGTGATGGAAGTCCCGCGCATCGAGAAGATCACCCTGAACATGGGCGTTGGCGAGGCGGTTGCCGACAAGAAGGTGATGGAACACGCGGTGGGCGACATGCAGAAGATCGCCGGCCAGAAGCCGGTCGTCACGCTGGCCCGCAAGTCGATCGCCGGCTTCAAGATCCGCGAAGGTTATCCGGTCGGTTGCAAGGTGACGCTGCGCAAGCGTCACATGTTCGAGTTCCTCGACCGCCTGATCACCATCGCCCTGCCTCGCGTCCGCGACTTCCGCGGCGTTGCTGGCAAGGGCTTTGATGGCCGCGGCAACTACAACATGGGTGTGAAGGAACAGATCATCTTCCCCGAGATCGAGTACGACAAGGTCGATGCTCTTCGCGGGATGAATATCACCATCACCACCACCGCCAAGACCGACGACGAGGCGCGCGCCCTGCTGGCTGCGTTCCGCTTCCCGTTCAAGAACTGAGGCACAGCAATGGCTAAGTTGGCTCTCATCAATCGCGAGAACAAGCGTCGCAAGATGGTCGAACAGTTCGCCGCAAAGCGCGCCGCGCTGCAGGCGATCATCGACGACCAGTCGAAGTCAGAGGAAGAGCGTTATGAGGCTCGCCTCAAGCTCCAGCGTCTGCCCCGCAACAGCAGCTCGTCGCGCCTGCGCAACCGGTGCCAGATCACCGGTCGCCCGCGCGGCGTGTACCGGAAGTTCGGCCTCGGCCGGAACAAGCTCCGTGAGATCGCCATGCAAGGCGGTGTCCCGGGTCTCGTCAAGGCCAGCTGGTAAGGGAGGCGACTATGAGCATGAGTGATCCTATCGCCGATATGCTGACCCGCATCCGCAACGGTCAGGCGGCTGAAAAGACGGCAGTTGACATGCCGTCGTCGAAGTTAAAGGTGGCCATCGCCCAGGTGTTGAAGGACGAAGGCTACGTCGAGGACTTCTCGGTGCGTAACGATGCCGGCAAGGCAACGCTTAGCATCGCCCTCAAGTACTACGTGGGCCGCCCGGTCATCGACCGCCTTGAGCGCGTCAGCCGCCCGGGCCTCCGCATCTACCGCCAGAGCCGTGACATCCCCCGCGTGATGAACGGCCTGGGCATCGCAATCGTCTCGACGCCGAAGGGTGTCGTCACCGACCGCAAGGCGCGCAGCCTGGGCGTCGGCGGCGAAGTCCTTTGCCTCGTCGCGTAAGGGGGAGCCATGTCACGTATCGGTAAGTCCCCCGTCGCGCTGCCGTCTGGCGTCGAAGTGCAGATCGCCGCAGGTTCGATCTCCGTCAAGGGTCCGCTGGGTCAGCTGGTGCAGACGCACCCGACCTACGTCGCCATCGAGCAGGCCGCTGGCCAGCTGCAGGTGAAGACGGTCGAGCAGAGCATCCGCGCCAACGCGATGAGCGGCACCCTTCGTGCCCTTCTCGCCAACATGGTGCAGGGTGTCAGCAAGGGCTTTGAGCGCAAGCTGAATCTGGTCGGCGTGGGCTATCGCGCGCAGGCTCAAGGCGACAAGGTGAACCTGTCGCTGGGCTATTCGCACCCGGTTGAACACAAGATGCCGGACGGCATCAAGGTTGAGACTCCCACCCAGACCGAGATCGTGCTCAAGGGCATCGACAAGCAGAAGCTGGGTCAGGTCGCCGCTGAGATCCGTGGTTATCGTCCGCCCGAGCCCTACAAGGGCAAGGGTGTGCGCTACTCGGACGAGACGGTTGTCATCAAAGAGACCAAGAAGAAGTAAGGGGCCGACAACATGGACAAGAAGCAAACACGTCTGCGCCGGGCCCGAAGCACCCGGTTGCGTATCCGCGGTCTGCGTGCCGTGCGTCTGGCGGTCAACCGCTCGAACCAGCACATCTACGCGCAGATCATTGCCGCCGATGGTGCCAGCGTCCTCGCCAGTGCATCGACGCTGGACAAGGAACTGCGCGGTTCGATCACCAACGGGGCCACCGTGGGTGCTGCGGAGCAGGTCGGCAAGCGGATCGCCGAGAAGGCCAAGGCGCTGGGTATCGAAGAAGTCGCGTTCGATCGCAGCGGATTCAAATTCCATGGTCGCGTGAAGGCGTTGGCGGAAGCCGCGCGTGAAGGCGGACTGAAGTTCTAAGCGGGGCTGCTATGGCAACGAGAAATCAGCATCAAACTGAAGACAAGGGCGACGGCCTCCGCGAGAAGATGATCGCGGTCAACCGCGTCACCAAGGTCGTCAAGGGTGGCCGCATCCTCGGCTTCGCTGCGCTGACCGTGGTTGGTGACGGCGAGGGCGGTATCGGCATGGGCAAGGGCAAGGCGCGCGAAGTGCCGTCGGCGATGCAGAAGTCGCTCGACGAGTCGCGTCGCAACCTGGTCAAGGTGCCCCTCAAGGACGGCACGTTCCACCACGCGGTCATCGGCCGTCATGGTGCGTCGACCGTGCTGATCCAGCCGGCGTCCGAAGGTACCGGCATCATCGCCGGCGGCCCGATGCGCGCCGTGTTCGAAGTGATGGGCGTGCGCAACGTGCTCGCCAAGTGCTTCGGCTCCACCAATCCCTACAACGTTGTGCGCGCCACCATCAACGGCCTTCGCAACGTCTACACCCCGTCCGAGGTCGCGGCCAAGCGCGGCAAGTCGGTCGAAGACATCCTGGGTTGATCATGGCTACCGAAAAGACCACTGCTGAGAAGCCGGCCAAGAAGGCCGCCGCGCCCAAAGCTGCTCCCAAGGCCAAGGCATCTGCCAAGGCTGAGGCGGCAAAGCCGACCGGCACCTTCCGGGTGACGCTGGTGAAGAGCACGATCGGCACCAAGCAAAACCATCGCGCCTGCGTCGCCGGCCTCGGTCTGCGCAAGCTGAACCAGACCGTCGAGGTCGCAGATACCCCCGCCAACCGCGGGATGGTCAATGCGGCCAGTTTCCTCCTGAAGTGCGAGGCCTGACATGGAACTGAATCCCGCCATGGAATTGAACTCAGTCAAGCCCGCCGAGGGCTCGAAGAAGGAACGCCGTCGTGTCGGTCGTGGCATCGGTTCTGGCTTCGGCAAGACCGCTGGCCGTGGTCACAAGGGCCAGAAGTCGCGCGCCGGTGGTTTCCACAAGGTCGGCTTCGAAGGCGGCCAGATGCCTCTGCAGCGCCGCCTGCCCAAGCGCGGCTTCAAGTCACTCTCGGCCGGCCTGACCGCTGAAGTGCGTCTGTCCGACCTCGCTCACGTCGATGGCACCGAGATCGACCTGCTCGCGCTCAAGCGCGCAGGTGTGGTGGACCAGCTGTGCACCGCCGCCAAGGTGATCCTGTCCGGCTCGATTGATCGCGCCGTCAAGCTGAGCGGTGTCCGCGCCACCAAGGGTGCGGTCGCTGCCATCGAGAAGGCCGGCGGCAGCGTTGCCGACGCTCAGGCCTGAGGCAGACGACATTGGCTAGCACGGCGAACGCTCTCGGAACGGCAGGAAAGCTGGGCGACCTCAAGCGTCGCCTGGTATTCCTGCTGGGCGCGCTCGTCGTCTACCGCATGGGCGCACACATTCCTGTGCCGGGTATCGACCCGACCGTGTTGGAGCAACTGTTCCGCAGCCAACAAGGCGGCATCCTGGGCATGTTCAACATGTTCTCGGGTGGCGCGCTGTCGCGTTTCACCATCTTCGCGCTCGGGATCATGCCGTACATCTCGGCCTCGATCATCATGCAACTGGCTTCGGTGATGTCGCCCGAGCTGGAGGCGTTGAAGAAGGAAGGCGAGGCCGGTCGCCGCAAGATCACGCGGTACACCCGCTACGGCACCGTGTTGCTGGCCGTGGTGCAGGCGCTTGGCATCTCCATCGCCCTCGAGGCGCAGCAGGGTCTGGTGCTCGATCCGGGGATCGCATTCCGCATCACCACCATTCTCACGCTGACCGCGGGCACCATGTTCCTGATGTGGCTGGGTGAGCAGATCACCGAGCGCGGCATCGGCAACGGCATCTCGATGATCATCTTCGCCGGGATCGTCGCGGGGCTGCCCAACGCCGTTGGCAGCACGCTCGAACTGGGGCGCACCGGGTCGTTCTCGATTCCGCTGATCATCGCGCTGTTCATCGCAGTGATGCTGGTGACCTATTTCGTCGTGTTCGTCGAGCGTGGCCAGCGCAAGATCCTGGTGAATTACGCCAAGCGTCAGGTCGGCAACAAGGTCTACGGCGGCCAGAGCAGTCACCTGCCGCTCAAGCTGAACATGTCGGGCGTGATTCCGCCGATCTTTGCATCCAGTCTGATCCTGTTCCCCGCCACGCTGTCGGGCTGGTTCGGTCAGTCGGAGAGCATGACCTGGCTGCGTGATGTTGCCGGCGCCCTGTCGCCCGGCCAACCGGTCTACGTGACGCTGTACGTGGCCGCGATCGTCTTCTTCTGCTTCTTCTACACCGCGCTGGTGTTCAACCCGAAGGAGACGGCGGACAACCTCAAGCGCAGCGGCGCGTTCATTCCCGGTATCCGGCCCGGTGAGCAGACCGCCAAGTACATCGACCGCGTCACCATGCGTCTGACCCTGGCCGGCGCCATCTACATCACTGCGGTGTGTCTGCTGCCCGAATTCCTGATCGTCCTGCTGGGCACGCCGTTCTACTTTGGCGGCACCTCGCTGCTGATCATTGTTGTGGTTTCGATGGACTTCATGACGCAGGTGCAGGCGCACATGATGTCGCAGCAGTACGAGGGTTTGCTGAAGAAGGCGAATTTCAAGGGTATGTCGCCCATGGGTGGGCGTTGATCATGTCCAAGGAAGACGTCATCCAGATGCAGGGGGAGGTGATGGAAAACCTCCCGAACGCGACCTTCAAGGTCAAGTTGGAAAACGGGCACATCGTGCTCGGACATATTTCGGGAAAGATGCGTATGCACTACATCCGCATCCTTCCAGGGGACAAGGTCACGGTTGAACTTACGCCGTACGACCTGTCGCGTGCGCGGATCGTTTTCCGCGCGAAGTGATTTGAAGAGAGGGTTGAACCATGAGAGTTCAGGCATCGGTCAAGAAGATCTGCCGCAAGTGCAAGATCATCCGCCGCAACGGGATCGTCCGCGTGATCTGCGCTGACGCGCGTCACAAGCAACGCCAGGGCTGAGCCCAGGCGATTACTGACACGAGGTAGCAATAAATGGCACGGATCGCAGGGGTCAATATCCCCAACCACCAGCACACCGAGATCGGCTTGACCGCCATCTTCGGTATCGGCCGTCCGCGTGCGCGCAAGATCTGCGAAGCCGCCGGCATCGAATACTCGAAGAAGATCAAGGACCTGACCGATAGCGAGATGGAACGTCTGCGCGAAGAGGTGGGCAGGTTCACGGTCGAAGGCGACCTGCGTCGCGAGGTGTCGATGAGCATCAAGCGGCTCATGGACCTTGGCTGCTACCGCGGTGTCCGTCACCGCAAGGGTCTGCCGGTCCGCGGTCAGCGCACCCGCACCAATGCACGCACCCGGAAGGGTCCGCGCAAGGCCATCCGCGCCACCAAGTAAACAGAGGCTGAGACATGGCAACCAAGGCTAGCAACCGCGTCCGCAAGAAGGTCCGCAAGAGCGTCTCCGACGGCATTGCGCACATTCACGCGTCGTTCAACAACACCATCGTGACCATCACCGACCGCCAAGGCAACGCGCTGTCGTGGGCGACCTCGGGTGGCGGCGGCTTCAAGGGCTCGCGCAAGTCGACTCCGTTCGCGGCGCAGATCGCGGCCGAGAATGCTGGCCGTGCCGCTCAGGAATACGGTGTGAAGAACCTCGAAGTGCGCATCAAGGGCCCCGGCCCCGGCCGTGAATCCGCGGTCCGTGCGCTCAATAACGTGGGCTTCAAGATCATCAGCATCTCCGACGTGACGCCGATCCCGCACAACGGGTGCCGTCCGCCGAAGAAGCGTCGCATTTAAGGACTGGAGCAAGACATGGCAAGAAATCTGGACGCCAAGTGCCGTCAGTGCCGCCGTGAGGGGGAGAAACTCTTCCTCAAGGGCGACAAGTGTTTCTCGGACAAGTGCGCGATCGAGCGTCGTGCTTACGCGCCTGGCCAGCACGGGCAGAAGCAGGTCAAGCTGTCGGACTACGGCGCGCAGCTGCGTGAAAAGCAAAAGATCCGCCGCATCTACGGCGTGCTTGAGCGCCAGTTCCGCAAGACCTACAAGGAAGCGGACCGCCGCAAGGGTGTGACCGGCGAGAGCCTGCTGCAGATGCTTGAGAGCCGTCTGGACACCGTCGCCTTCCGCATGGGCTTCGGCGCCTCGCGCAACGAGGCTCGCCAGGTGGTTCGCCACAACGGCATCCTGGTCAACGGCCGCCGCGTGAACATCCCGGCGTACCAGCTGCGCGCTGGCGACGTCATCGAGATCGCGCCGACCGCCAAGGAGCAGCTGCGCATCAAGGCCGCCCTCGCGTCGGCCGAGCAGCGTGGCTTCCCGGACTGGGTCGAGGTTGATGCCAAGGCGTTAAAGGGTACCTACAAGGCCGCCCCGCAGCGTGTGGATCTGCCCGCGACCATCCGTGAAAACCTGGTCGTCGAACTGTATTCCAAGTAACTCCGACCCCGCCGTGACACGGCGGGTCGCCAATCGAGGGCAAGCAAGCCATGCAGAGTGAAGGATTCCTCAAGCCGCGCATCATCGACGTCGAGACCGTGTCTCCGACACATGCGCGCATCGTGATGGAGCCGTTCGAGCGCGGCTACGGCCACACGCTGGGCAACGCACTGCGTCGCATCCTGCTGTCGTCCATGTCCGGCTACGCGCCCACCGAGGTCCGCATCAACGGCGTCGTGCACGAGTACTCCACCATCGACGGCGTCCAGGAGGACGTGGTCGACCTGCTGCTCAACCTCAAGGGTGTTGTGTTCAAGCTGAACACGCGCAGTGAGGTCCTGATCGAGCTGAAGAAAGACGGTGAGGGTGTGGTCACGGCTGCCGACATCGACCTGGGCCACGACGTCGAGGTGATCAACCCCGACCACGTCATCGCCCACGTCAACCCGGGCGGTGCGCTGAACATGGAGATCAAGGTCGAGCGTGGCCGTGGCTATGTGCCGGGCAACCTGCGCACCGACAGCCTGCAGGCCCGCCAGATCGGTACTCTGGTTCTGGACGCCTCGTTCTCGCCGGTTCGCCGCGTCAGCTACGAAGTGCAGGCCGCCCGCGTCGAGCAGCGTACCGACCTCGACAAGCTGGTCATCGACATCGAGACCAACGGCGTGGTGGATCCGGAGGACGCGCTGCGTCAGGCCGCTACCCTGCTGATGGACCAGTTGTCCACCTTCTCCAACCTGCAGAGCACCGAGAGCCCGGGCGAACCGGTGCGTGCACCGCAGGTCGATCCGGTGCTGCTGCGTCCGGTCGACGACCTGGAGCTGACCGTCCGCTCGGCCAACTGCCTGAAGGCCGAGAACATCTATTACATCGGAGATCTGATCCAGCGTACCGAGGCGGAGTTGTTGAAGACGCCGAACCTCGGCCGCAAGTCGCTCACCGAGATCAAGGAAGTGCTGGCCTCGCGCGGCCTCACACTGGGTATGAAGCTCGAGAACTGGCCGCCGGTCGGGCTCGAACGCACTTGAGGAGACCACCATGCGTCACCGTCATGGACTGAGAAAACTGAACCGCACCAGCAGCCACCGTCTGGCCATGCTGCGCAACCTGACCAATGCCCTGCTGCGTTACGAGACCATCCGTACCACGCTGCCCAAGGCCAAGGAACTGCGCCGCGTCGCCGAGCCGCTGATCACGCTGGCCAAGACCCCGAGCCTGGCCAACCGTCGTCTGGCCTTTAACCGCCTGCGCGACCGCGAGATGGTGGTGAAGCTGTTCGACGAGCTCGGCCCGCGCTTCGCCACGCGTCCGGGCGGTTACCTGAGCATCCTCAAGTTCGGCTTCCGTCAGGGCGACAACGCGCCGATGGCGCTGGTCAGCCTGATGGACCAGCCGGAACCGTCGGCGGCTGTCGAGGTCGAGGCTGCGTGAGGCTTACGCCCCTTAGCTGCGAAAAAGGCCGGCACTGCCGGCCTTTTTTGTGTCCGGCGACAGTACCCGACCCGACCGTTACAATGTACGCATGGCTGCGCTGGACCTGACCCACCACTTCCTGATCGCCATGCCTGGCATGGCCGACCCGCACTTCGCCGGGACGCTGACCTATGTCTGTGAGCACAACGGCGACGGGGCCTTGGGCATCGTCGTCAACCGCCCCACCGACATGACCATGGGTGCCTTGTTCAAGCAGATCAACATCGACCTCGAGTCGCAGGCTCTGGCCGAGCGGCCGGTGATGTTTGGCGGCCCGGTGCAGACCGATCGCGGCTTCGTCTTGCACCGCCCGATCGGCAAGTGGCAGTCCAGTCTGTCCGTGCGTGAGGGGGTGTCGCTGACGACGTCGCGCGACATCCTTGAGGCCTGCGCCGCCGGCGAGGGACCGCAAGAGATGATCGTCAGCCTGGGCTACGCCGGCTGGACCGCCGGACAGCTGGAACAGGAGATGGTCTCCAACGCTTGGCTGTCGGTGCAGGCCGACCCGCAGATCCTTTTCGATGCGCCGTTCGGCGAGCGCGTGGATCGCGCGCTGGCACTCCTTGGCATCGAGTTGGGCAGCCTGTCGGAAGAGGCGGGTCACGCTTGATGGCGGGGACCGTCCTCGCCTTCGACTTCGGCGAACGCCGTATCGGCGTGGCGGTGGGTGAGTTGGCTCTCCGTTCGGCCCATCCGCTGCAGACCATCGACGCTCGCGACAACGAGACCCGCTTCGCCACCATCGCCCGCCTGATCGATGAGTGGAAGCCTGGCCATGCCGTGGTCGGGCTGCCTGCCCCCGGACAGGAGACCCACCCCATGAATGAGCGCTGCCGAAAGTTCGCGCGCCAGCTCGAGGGGCGCTTTGGGCTCACCGCCGACCTCGTCGACGAGTCCTACTCGTCGGCCGTGGCCGAGGCCGACCTGGCTGCCGCCGGGCTCGACGCGCAGCGCCGCAAGGCGGTGCTCGACAGCGTAGCTGCGCAGGCCATCCTGCAGACCTGGTTCGAGCAGCGGTGAGCGCCACAGATCAGCTCACCGCCGACGGCCGCCTGCGCCATCTGCTCACGCTGCAGGGCTTGCCGCGCGAGGTCCTGCTGCAGATCCTCGACGCCGCGGGCGGCTTCGTCAGCGTCGGTGAGGGCGAATCCAAGAAGCTGCCGCTGCTGCGTGGCAAGACCGTCTTCAACCTGTTCTTCGAGTCGTCCACGCGCACCCGCACCACCTTCGAGATCGCCGCCAAACGCCTCTCGGCTGACGTGATCAGCCTCAACGTGGCGACCAGCAGCCAGAGCAAGGGCGAGACGGTGCTCGACACCGTGCAGAACCTCGAGGCGATGGACGCGGACCTGTTCGTAGTGCGCCACGCCGCCAGTGGCGCGGCGCACTTCATCGCCCGCCACGTGCGGCCGCACATCGCGGTGGTGAATGCCGGCGACGGGCGCCACGCGCACCCGACCCAGGGGTTGCTCGACATGTTCACCATCCGCCAGTTCAAGGGCGACTTCGCGCCGCTGTCGGTGGCCATCGTCGGCGATGTGTTGCACAGCCGGGTGGCGCGGTCTGAGATCCACGCCCTGCGCACGCTGGGGGTTCGCGACATCCGCGTGGTGGCGCCGCGCACCCTGCTGCCGGCTGGTATCGAGGAACTCGGCGTGCGCGTCTGCCACGATATGAACGCGGGGTTGCAGGGTGTGGATGTGGTGATGATGCTGCGCCTGCAGAACGAACGCATGAAGGGCTCGCTACTGCCATCGGCCGGCGAGTACTTCAAGAACTATGGCCTGACCCCGGAGAAGCTGGCACGAGCAGCGCCCGATGCCATCGTCATGCACCCTGGCCCGATGAACCGTGGTGTCGAGATCGACTCGGCGGTGGCGGATGGTCCGCAGGCGGTGATCCTGCCGCAGGTGACGTTCGGCATCGCGGTGCGCATGGCGGTGATGAACCTGCTGATCGGGGGCGCCGCATGAAGATCCTCATCCGTGGCGGGCGCGTCATCGACCCGGCGAGCGGTTTCGACCACATCGCGGATGTCTGCGTGGCAGCCGGCAAGGTCGTCTCCATCGGCCGTGAGCCGGCCGACTTCGGCGCGCAGCGCGTCATCGATGCGGCCGGGCTGGTGGTCGCGCCAGGTCTGGTGGATCTGGCCGCGCGTCTGCGCGAGCCGGGCCTTGAACACAAGGCGACGCTGGAGTCGGAGATGCACGCTGCCGCCGCCGGTGGCATCACCGCGTTGGCGTGCCCACCCGACACCGACCCGCCGCTCGACGAGCCCGGCCTGGTCGAGATGCTCAAGTTCCGCGCGCGCAACCTGCCTGGGCCGCGCGTCTACCCGGTCGGTGCGCTCACGCCGGGCCTGCAAGGCGCCGGCATCACCGAGATGTCGGAGCTGACCGAGGCCGGTTGCGTCGCCTTCAGCCAGGCCGATGCGCCGCTTACCGACACGCAGGTGCTGATGCGCGCGCTGCAGTACGCGTCGACCTTCGGCTATCCGGTCTGGCTGCGCCCGCAGGACCCGCATCTTTCGCGCAACGGTATCGCCCACGAGGGCGCCATGGCCAGCACGCTGGGCCTGGTCGGTATCCCGGTGGTGGCCGAGACGCTGGCCATCGGCACCATCCTGCAGCTGATGCGCGTCACCGGCGCGCGCGTGCACCTGTGCCGGCTGTCCAGTGCGGCCGGGCTGGCCCTGGTGCGCGCCGGCAGGGCGGAGGGTCTGCCGATCACGTGTGATGTCGCCGCCCACCACCTGCACCTGACCGACGCCGAGCTGGCCCGCTTCGATGGCCAGTCGCACCTGATACCGCCGCTGCGCAGCGAGTCCGACCGTGCCGCGCTGGCGGCAGGCCTGGCCGATGGCAGTATCGATGCTGTCTGCTCCGACCACGCGCCGCATGACGACGAGGCCAAGGAGGTCCCGTTCGGCGAATCCGAACCGGGCGCCACCGGCGTCGAGCTGCTGCTGCCGCTGACCCTGGGTTGGGCCCGGCAGGCGGGTGTGGAACTGCCGGCGGCGCTCGCCGCGGTCACCAGTCGTCCGGCGGCCGTGCTGGGCCTCGGGCTGGGGCGTCTGGTCGAGGGTGCGCCGGCCGACGTCTGCATCTTCGATCCTCAGGCGAGCTGGACCGTGACCCGCGAGTCGCTGCGCAGCCAGGGCCGCAACTCGCCCTTCCTCGGCCACCAGCTGACGGGGCGCGTCCATTACACGGTGATCGACGGTCACCTCGACTTCGAGGCCCACCCGGCGCATTGACCGGGCTCGCCGAAGCGCCTTCGGCCGTTCCCCGCCGGCTGTTATCATCGGCGCCCGCGGCCACCCGGCCGCAGGGTCTTTTGCGGAGTCTTCCATGCTGGTCGCGGCCAACATCACCCAGCAGTTCGGCGCCAAGCCGCTGTTCGAAAACGTCAGCGTAAAGTTCGGCGACGGCTACCGCTACGGCCTGATCGGCGCCAACGGCGCCGGCAAGTCGACCTTCATGAAGATCCTGTGCGGCGTGCTCGAGCCCAGCGGCGGCAACGTCAGCAAGGACCCGCACGAGCGCATGGCCTACCTGCGCCAGGACCAGTTCGGCTACGAGGACAACCGGGTGCTGGATGTGGTGATGATGGGCCACTCCGAGATGTGGGCGGTGATGCAGGAGAAGGACGCCATCTACGCCAACCCGGAGGCGACCGAAGAGGACTACATGAAGGCGGCCGAACTGGAGGGCCGCTTTGCCGAGTTCGACGGCTACACCGCCGAGTCGCGCGCTGGCGAGCTGCTGCTCGGCGTGGGTATCCCGGTGGAGCAGCACCAGGGCCCGATGCGCGAGGTGGCACCCGGCTGGAAGCTGCGCGTGCTGCTCTGCCAGGCCCTGTTCGCCAACCCGGACATCCTGCTGCTCGACGAGCCGACCAACAACCTCGACATCAACACCATCCGCTGGCTGGAGGACGTGCTCAACCAGCGCGAGTCGACCATGGTGATCATCAGCCACGACCGGCACTTTCTGAATCAGGTCTGCACCCACATGGCGGACTTGGACTACGGCACCATCCAGGTCTACCCAGGCAACTACGACGACTACATGGAGGCCTCGACGCTGGCCCGCCAACGCCAGATGTCGGCCAACAGCAAGGCCAAGGACCGCATCGCCGAGCTCGAGGAGTTTGTGCGCCGTTTCCGCGCCCACAAGTCCAAGGCGCGTCAGGCCACCAGCCGCATGAAGCAGATCGACAAGCTCAAGGTCGAGGACGTCAAGCCGTCATCGCGCCAGTACCCCTTCATCCGCTTCGATTACGACGACAAGGACAAGCTGCATCGGCTGGCGCTGGAGGTAGAGGGCCTGTCCTTCGCCTACGACGGCGGCGCCCCCGTGATCAAGGGCTTCAGCATCCACATCGATGCCGGCGAGCGGGTCGCCATCGTCGGCGAGAACGGCGTCGGCAAGACCACGCTGCTGCGCCTGATGGCTGGCGAACTGCACGGCAAGGGCAAGCTGAAATGGGCAGAGAAGGCGCGCCTGGGCTACTACGCGCAGGACCACACGGCTGAATTTGCCAGCGACATGAACCTGGTCGACTGGATCAGCCGATGCGTGCGCAGTGGCGGCTACGAGGGCGCCGACATCGAGACGCTGACCCGCGGCACCCTGGGCCGGCTGCTGTTCTCAGGCGACGAGTTCGCCAAGTCGGTGCAGGTGCTCTCCGGTGGCGAGCAGGGCCGGATGATGTTCGGTCGGCTCATGCTGGAGCGGCCCAACGTCCTGCTGATGGACGAGCCGACCAATCACCTGGACATGGAGTCGATCGAGTCGCTTAACACCGCGCTGGAGAAGTTCAGCGGCACGCTGGTGTTCGTCTCGCATGACCGTGAGTTCGTCAGCACGCTGGCAACACGGGTGCTGGAGGTGCGGCCTGAAGGCATCGTCGATCACCGTGGCAGCTACGACGACTACCTGGCCCGGCAGGGCTTCGAGTAACTGCGGCTACAGCACCACCTGGGTGCCGACCTCGACCACCTGGTTGGGCGGCAGACGGAAGGTGGCGGCGGCGCCTTCGGACTGGCGCGTCATCCAGGCAAACAGGGCACGTCGCCATGAGGGCAGCCCGCCCGGGCCCTCCACCACCTGCGAGCGCGCCACGAAGAAGGTGGTGAGCATCGGGTCGAGGTCCAGAGACTCTGCTGCCGGCAGCGCCAGCGCGGCCGGGATGTCGGGCTCCTGCCGGAAGCCATAACGTACCGCTACCAGATACATGCCATCGCCGGCGTCGTGGATGCTCAGGCGTTTCTCGTTGGAGACGTACGGGACTTCTTCGGTGTAGACGTGCAGGAACACGTTCCTCTCGTGCATCACCTTGAAATGCTTGAGGTTGTGGAACAGCGCGGTGGGCACCAGGTCGAGGTTGGCGCAGAGGTAGACGGCGTTGCCGGGCACCCGCGGGACATCGGGCGCTGGCCCCTCCAGAAACGCCGAGATCGGGATATCCAGCGCCTTCTGCTGCTCGGCTACCATCGCGCTGCCGCGCTTCCAGGTGGTGAGCGCGACGAAAAGCACCAGCCCGAGCAGGGTCGGCATCCAGCCACCGCTGCTGAACTTGGTCAGGTTGCCGCCGAAGAACAACGCCTCGACCACCAGGAACAGGCCGAGCCCGAGCAGCAGCCACAGCCGGCGGGTCTTGCGGTGGGTGACCACGAACGCGCACAGCGCGGTGTCGATCATCATCGCCGCGCAGACCGCGATACCGTAGGCGGCCGCCAGGTTGCTGGAAGAGCCGAACTCCATGACCAGGACGAGCACCGACGCCCACATCATCCAGTTCATCGCCGGGATGTAGATCTGGCCCTTCTCGCTGTCGGAGGTGTGCAGCACGCGGAAGCGGGGCAGGAAGCCCAGCCGCGAGGCCTGCATGGTGATCGAGAATGCACCCGAGATGACCGCCTGCGAGGCGATGGCGGTGGCAGCCGTGGCGAGCCCGATCAGCACCGGCAGGAACCACTCCGGCGACAGCAGGTAGAAGGGGTTGGTGACTGCGGAGGGGTCGCGCAGCACCAGCGCACCCTGGCCGAAATAGTTGAGCACCAGCGCCGGGCAGACCAACCCGTACCAGGCCAGGCGGATCGGTGTCTTGCCGAAGTGGCCCATGTCGGCATACAGCGCCTCGCCGCCGGTCAGCACCAGGAACACGGCGCTGAGCATCAGGAACGCCGAACCGGGCTCGCCGAGCGCGAACTGTATGGCGTAGCGTGGATCGAGCGACCACAGGATCTCCGGCGTCTCGACGATGCTGGCAAGACCTAGAACCGCCAGAGTGAGGAACCAGAGCGTGGTGATGGGCCCGAAGTAGCGGCCGACGAAAGCAGTGCCGCGACGCTGGATCATGAACAGCAGGGTGAGGATGACCACCGTGATCGGCACCACCCAGCCCGAGAGTTCGGGTGCGGCCACGCCGATGCCCTCGACCGCGGACAGCACCGAGATGGCCGGGGTGATGACGGCATCGCCGTAGAACAAGGCGGCAGCGAACACGCCGAGCGCGACCACCGTGGCCGACACAGCCCCCGCGCTGCGTGAGACGCGTTGCGCCAGCGCGGTGAGGGCCAACACGCCACCCTCGCCCTCGTTGTCAAAATCCAGCACCACCAGCACGTACTTGATCGAGATGATCAGCGTCATCGCCCAGAACAGCGCAGACAGCACCGCGAAGACGTGGTCTGGTGTGGGCGAGATGACATGGTGCCCGGCCATCGCCTCCTTGAAGGCATACAGCGGGCTAGTACCGATGTCGCCGTAGACGACCCCCAGCGCGGCCAGGGCGAGGGGGAGCAGGGCCTTGTTGGAACTGGACACTGTTCGGGGTGGCGCGAGGGGAACCGCATCGTGCGCTGCAGCAAGACGGCTGTCAACCGCGGTCGGCCGCTGCTTGGCGGTACTCCGCCGGGGCGGCTGCTAGACTCTGTCGCCCTGCTGTCTGCCGGCGAAAGACCCTGAATGAGCGACCCGCAAGGCCGTCTGCTGCAACTGCGCTGGATCGGCTACGGTCTGCTGGTGGCGGGCTTCGTTCTGGCCTTCTTCCATCGCAACTCGCCGGCCGCCATGGCCGATGCGCTGGCTGCCGACTGGCGCGCCGGCCCGGCCCTCCTGGGTGGTGTCGCCGCCAGTTACTTTTGGATCTACACGCTGATGCAGGTGCCCACCGGCATCCTCGTCGACCAGCTTGGGCCGCGACGCATCGTCTCGCTGGGCATGGCGCTGGCTGGGGCAGGCACGCTGATGTTCGCGTTGGCACCCGATGCTGGCTGGGGCATCGCCGCGCGCGTGCTGATGGGCTTCGGGCTGAGCTTTCCCTTCATATGCCTGATGAAGTTCTCGGCGGTCTGGTTCCCCGAGCGACAGTTCGCCACGCTGAGCGGCCTCACGGTATTCATCGGCAACGCGGGCGCGGTGCTGGCTGCCACGCCGCTGGTCTGGGTGATGGCGCATGTTCCTTGGCGTGGCGTGTTCATGGGCTTGGCCGGGTTCATGCTGGTGCTGGCGGTGCTGACCTGGCGGCTGGTGCGTGACCGCCCAGAGCATGCCGGGCTGCCGCCGGTGCACGCGCCCACCGCTCAGGAGCGTGGTGCCGGCATGCACTGGCGGGAGGGCTTGCGGGAGGTTCTGTGCAACCGCCGCACCTGGCCCGGCTTCGTGCTCAATTTTGGCTTGGCGGGCGGCGCGTTCGGCTTTGCCGGCCTGTGGGGCGTGCCCTTCCTCGAGGGCAGCTACGGCATGGCCAAGGCCGAAGCGGCCACGCAGATCAGCCTGCTGGTGGCCGCCTGCGCGGTCGGCGGCTTGATCATCGGCCGCATCTCAGACGCGATCGGCAGGCGCCGGCCGGTGATGATGCTGTGGGCGGCCGCGCATACGCTGCTCTGGCTGCCCTGGTTGCTGCACTGGAGTCTTTCGGCGTGGCAGCACTCGCTGCTGTCGGTGGGGTTGGGCTTTAGCTCTGCTGCCTTCGCGCTGACCTGGGCGGTGGCCAAGGAGGTCAACGCTCCGCGTCTGGCGGGTATTGCCGCTGGCGTCGTCAACACCGGGGCTTTTCTGGGCGGCGCGGTGGTGCAGCAGGCGATCGGCGTCTGGGTGGAGTGGCGCAGCACGTCTATTCCGGCAGCCGAGGCCCTGCACGAGGGCGTCTGGCTAGTGCCGGCAGGCTGCGTGCTGGCGCTGCTGGCCGCGCTCTGTGTTACCGAGACCTACGCCCGCAACATCAGTCGCGAGCGCGCTTGAGCCAGACCCAGCCGAGCACCAGGAATACCCCGCACAGCACCGCTTCGGCCAAGGCGTAGGCAGCCGAGGGCTGGGGGTCGGCCCAGGCGCGGGTGAGCCCCTCGGTGAGGTAGGGCAGGCAGAGCAGTGAGGCCCACTGGATGCTCTTCAGGCGCCCGTACAGGAGCCCACGCAGCGGCAGCAGCAGTGGCAGCCCCTTGAGCACCAGTGCTGAGCCGCCCTCGCGCAGTGGCGCGCCATAGCCCTCCCACCAGACCGTGAGCAGGATCAGCGCGATGTAGGCGGCGCAGGTGAGGTTCTGCGCGAGCGAGCGTTTCATGGTCGGCGCAAGCGGCCGGCGACTTCGGCGACGCGGCGGCCCAGCGCCATGGCCAGCGCGTGTTCCTGCGGGTCGACCGGCCGGTCGCCGGCGCTGCCGCCGACATGCGATGCGCCGTAGGGCGTCCCGCCACCCGCCGTCTCGCCCAGCGCCTTCTCGCTGTACGGCAGGCCGACCAGCAGCATGCCGTGGTGCAGCAGCGGCAGCATCATGCTGAGCAGCGTCGCCTCGTTGCCGCCGTGCAGGCTGCCGCTAGAGGTGAATACCCCCGCCGGCTTGCCTGCCAGCGCGCCGGATGACCACAGGCCGGCGGTGCCGTCGAGGAAATACTTGAGCGGTGCGGCCATGTTGCCAAAGCGGGTGGGCGAGCCGATCAGCAAGCCATCGCAGGCGGCGAGGTCGTCCAGCGTGGCGTAGGGGGCGCCGCTATCCGGGACATCCGGCTCGGTGGCCTCGCAGACGGTGGAGACGCGCGGCACGGTGCGAAGCATGGCGCTGCAGCCGGCGACCGACTCGACGCCGCGCGCCGCCAGCCGGGCAAGTTCGCGCGTGCCGCCGTGGGTGCTGTAGTAGACGATGAGGATGCGTGACATGGCCGGTATCATAGCGGCCATGGTGAAAGCTGCCGTCATGCACTGGGCCGGACTGGCCGGCCGGGTACGCCGGCGCTTCCGCGAAGATCGTCTCAGCCTGGTCGCATCCAGTCTTACTTTTACGACCCTGCTGGCGCTGGTGCCGCTGATCACCATCATGCTGACGGTGGTCTCGGCATTCCCCATGTTCGAGGAATGGTCGATCGCCTTCAAACGCTTCCTGCTGACCACGCTGGTGCCAGAATCGGCCGGCAAAGTTATCAGCATCTACATGCTGCAGTTCAGCAGCAACGCCAACAAGCTCACGGCGATCGGCCTGGTGATCCTGGCGGCCACCGCGATCAGCCTGATGATGACCATCGAGGCTGCCTTCAACGGCATCTGGCACGTGCAGCGGCACCGGCCGCTCACGGTACGGCTGACCACCTACTGGGCGGTTCTGACGGCCGGCCCGGTGGTGGTGGGAGCGGGGCTGTCCATCACCGCGGCGCTGACCGGTATGGCGGTGGGTGCCACGCGTGGCCTGCCTGTGGTGGCGGCGGCGATCAGCGAACTGGTGCCGCTGACCCTGAGCGTGCTGAGTTTCGCGGCGCTGTACCTGACTGTGCCGAACCGGCAGGTGCAGCGGGTGCACGCGTTGACCGGCGGCGTGGTTGCCGGATTGGGTTTTGAGGGTGTGCGGCTGGGGCTGGCCACCTATGTGAAGCTGTTCCCGACCTTCAAACTGGTCTACGGTGCCTTTGCCAGCCTGCCGCTGTTCCTGGTGAGCTTGCATCTGACCTGGCTGGTGGTGCTGCTAGGGGCGGTGGTGGCGGCGGAGTTGGGGTCGGCGGAGGACTAGCAGCGTGCTCCAATGCGCTTGCAGATGGCTTGTCCCTGCGGTGCGCGCCACGTGGACCGTTTGAACGATGCGGCAACGCAAGTGTATGCGCAAGAATTCTGGCAACACGGCGGGTGTTCCGTTGTACAGAATCTTCGAAATGGAATATCTTTCGTGATCCTCTCGTTCGCCTGCAAGGACACCGAATCGCTATTCGCTGGTAGATGCCCTGTTCGCTTGGTTGCTATCGAACGGGCGGTGCGCCGCAAATTACTGATGCTGCACGCAGCTGCCACCCTCGACGATCTGAGGGTGCCACCGGGTAACCGGTTGGAACGCCTACGTGGCGACCGGCAAATGCAGTACAGCATCCGGGTAAATCAGCGTTGGCGTATCTGCTTTGCTTGGGAGACTGACGGTGCGAGCGAAGTACACCTGGTGGACTATCACTGAGGCCATATATGCAAGACGATCTGCTCGAAGACATCCACCCCGGTGAGATCCTGCTAGAAGAGTTTCTGCGCCCGATGGGAATCACTGCGCGCCGACTGGCGGCCGATATCGATGTGCCGCCGAGTCGTATCAGCGATATCGTCAACGGGCGGCGGCCAGTTACGGCCGACACTGCGCTCAGGTTGGGTCTGTTCTTTTCGATGGAGCCAAGGTTCTGGCTGAACCTGCAGTCTGAATACGATATCCGTATTGCGCGACGCGGGTTGGCGGCAGAGCTGGCTGGGCGGGTGCGGGTGTTCCGCAAGCTTGAGAATTGAGGGGGAGGGAGTAGCGATGTTTCGTTTTGCTGTGATGTGCGCGGTGTGCTGCCTACCGGTGCTGGCACTGGCAGGGGCTAACCCGCTGACTGGGCAGCAGGCCCCGGCGGCATCGGGCAAGAAGGTCGAGGGCGCGTTCAAGCGCGAGGATTTACCGCCCTGCGATGCGTCAGGGCGCGACAAGTACGGCGGCACGGATTGCAAGGTGGTTGAGCCGGTCTTTCTTCCGCGCGACGGGGTGACCGATGAGTTGCTGGAGAAGTACCGGCTGACGCGCTAGCTTCGCCGCGGCAGCCGGTCGAGATGGCTAATACATGTTCCAGTTGTCCGCTTTCGGCTGGTCCGCCCGGGTGGGCTTTCTGGGTGGTACCACTGGCATCGGGTATTGCTGTTGGAGTGTTTGGTTTGCCGAGGGTTGTTGGCCTTGCTGGGGCATCGTGTTGGTCAAGGCCGGGGTCGGGCTCAGAGGAGTAGGCGAACTGCTTGGAATCTGACCCGGAGGGGGGGCTGCGATTGGTGCGGTCGGCGCAGGGGCCCCTTGTGGCGGTGATGTGGCGGGCACGATTGGAGGGGTATTCCCTTGCACACCTTGCGGGTTTGTGCCGCATGGTGGCTGCATGAAAACAGTGACATTCGTGGGGTAATCAAAGCCCGAACCACTCCCTGCATCAATGGCATAACCCACGATGCCACCCAGCAGGATATTTCCCCATATCCCGGCGTTTGCCCGGGACGGGAACGAGACCGTTCCGAAGGATTGATCCTTGCGACAACTGGCGACCATATCCCCACTCGATTTCTGAATCATCAGCGACCCAGGTGACGGGGTGAACCAAGCGCCCTTATCGTTGGAAAGCGTGCAGGCGGCCCCGCTGACCATCGCGCCGTCACACACTGTCACGATGGATAGCGCTTGATGTTTCGAACTGGTGATCGAAGCGCAACCGGCTACAGCTGTCGTTGCTGCAAGAACGAACAAGCTTTTGATCTTTTGCATTTGGTGCACCCAAAAAAGCAGCCACCCTGAGGTGGCTGCTGTCACTTCATAAGACTGGGATGCGCGCCAGCTTAGAAGGTGTGACGGATGCCGGCGTCGAAACCCCAATGGCCGAGACCAAGGTTTCCACCGTCAAGTTGCCCGCCGGCCACCGCACCACCGAACTGAGTCCCCGCAGTTGCGGGATTATCACGATGTCCGTTCTTAACGATCGAGCAAGCCGTGTTGGAATCGTTGTTGATTCGGGCGTAGTCGGCGTAGAGCGTCGTACGCTTGCTCAGGTCGTAGCGGGCACCGATCGAGGCCTTTTGGCAATCGCCACCGAGGGCGTTCCCGCCGTTTCCAAGTTCGGTGTCAACGTAGCTAAAGAGCACTCGTGCTTGTTCGCTGACGGGGGCTGTAGCACCCAAAAACCAAGACTTCGGATCGCCGAGGCCTTGACCACGCAACTTTTCCCAATAGCCACTCACCTTCACCACGCCGAGGTCGTAGCTGGCACCAGCGACATAAATGTCGAGCTGTTGGTCGCCGTACTTATTGGCGTTTTCGTAATCAAGGGTTACCGACAGAGGGCCTTGGTCGTACATCAGGGCCAATGCGTAAAGCGGTCGGTCGGGAGATTGACGCCGATTCTGGAGCCCTGGGGCAGCGCAGAAGTTGCTGGCTGCGGCTCCAAGAGAGCAGCTTTCCAATCCAAGCAAGTCTTCGTTGTCGAGCGCGCTGGTGTAGGCAGCCAGACCCTTCAGGCCCGGCAGGATCTCCGGTGTAATCCACGCGATAGCGTTGTCCGCAACATCCGCTTGGCCGCCAATAGTGCCGCTGGCTGTACCCACGGTGTAACCACCAAACGGGTCGTACTTGTTGGTGAACGAATAACGGGCACCACCAACGCGGCCGCCGATCACCGTACCGAAGTCGCCCGTCAAGCCGACGAAGGCAGTCTTGGCGTAGAAGGTCGACGATGTGTCACCTGAGAAACGGAACGACGAATCGAAGATGACCTTCATGCCGTTGCCCAGGTCTTCGCTGCCCTTGAAGCCGATGAAGTTTTCGCCAGAGATGCCATCTTCGAACTGCTTGACCGTGCTACCGGTCCCAGCCTGACCTTGCAGGCCATCGGTGCCGCCGCGCACGAGCACGCCGTAGTCGATTGCGCCGTAGATCTGCACGCCCTCGGCCATGGCCGGGGCAGTTGCTCTGGATTCAGGCGGTATGGCCATCCAGTCTGATAGGCTTCCGTAAGTACTCCGATTTATGTTTACAAATCAATGGGGTAAATCCACATTCAGCATTTATAATAACTGCGGGTGAAAATCATCGGGGGGGCATGGGAAACCCTATCGAAACGTGGCCCAAACGGGAGCGATTGAAGGCTCGCAAGGCGCCCTACTGGTATCGCGTACTACCCAAGCGATTCATCGGCTATCGCAGGTCGGTATTCGGTGGCGGCACATGGATCGCCAAATACGAGGCGCACGGTTCTGCTCCGCGGCGCGAGAAGGTGCTGGGTCATGAGTCCGATCTCGGCTCATTCGAAGCCGCCGAAGCCGCCGCGCGCGAGTGGTTCCAGGAGTTCGACGTCGACGCCGCCGACACGGTCCGGGCCACCGTCTCCAACGCATGCATGGCCTATGTGGACGCCCTCAGACGTCAGGGCCGATTCAAATCTGCGGACGATGCCGCGCGGATGTTTGCCCGCTTCGTCGCGGGTACAGCGTTTGGTGCCGCGCGTCTTGCGGAACTCTCGGCCAGCCTCACCCAAGCCTGGTTCGACAGCCTGATGGATCGCGCACCGGCCGATCCGGAACGCCGTCGTGCAGCGCGCGCCACAGCCAACCGCAAGCTGGCATCGGTGCGCGCTGCGCTCAACCACGCATACCGGACGCTCAGCTGGGTTGGCAGCGACCGAGGCTGGACGCCTGTTCGTCCGCACGGCTCGCTGGTCAAGCGCGACAACCCGGTCAAGCAGCGCGATGCGGCTTTCCTGACCAAGGACGAAAGGCAACGGTTACTGCTCTGCCTGAAACCAGACCTGGCCGATTTCTGTCGTGCGATCCTGCTCTCCGGTGCACGGCCCGGCGAGATAGCCAAGTTGCGGGTGGGCGATTACAGCCCTGGCACCGGAGAACTCCATGTGCCTTTCGATACCAAGGTCGGCGGCCGAACGATCATCGTCTCCAGCCAGATGCGCCAACTTGTGGAACATTGCGCGGCGGGGCGCCCCCCGGTGGAGCCCTTGTTTGCCCGAGCCGACGGCCGCTTCTGGAACAACGATGCATGGAAGCGACCATTCAAGCGGGCGGTGCTCAAAGCCGGGCTTGATTCACGCGTGGTCCCATATTGCCTGCGCCACACGGCCATCACCGAATTCATCCTCGCCGGGATCGATTCGGCAATCGTTGCAGCCTGGGCTGGAACCAGCGTGAGAATGATCGAGCAGACCTATGGCCATTTTCGCAGCGAGACGATTGGCAGGCTGGTGGATCGCGTCGAGCTGCTCTGATTACCGAAAGGCCTCCGATTCTCGCGAGGGCATCACGGCCTTATAATTTTCTTCAAGGGCCGATAGCTCAGCTGGGAGAGCGCCGCGTTCGCAATGCGGAGGTCGGGAGTTCGATCCTCCTTCGGTCCACCAGACACCTGCCCGCCTCGGGCACCAAGCCTGCGTGATCCCGGGCCATGGCCGCAACCGGACATGCAGACGGGCTTTAGCGCCGCCAGCGCCCGCCACTGACGCGGTGGTTCCCGCCAAGGTCGTGGTGATCGACCAGATCTTCGAAGCCAGCCGCGTTGAGCAGCGCCCGCACCGCTCCGCCCTGGTCCCAGCCGTGCTCGACCATTAGCCAGCCCCCGGATGTCAGATGTGCGGGCGCGCCGGCGATGATCGCCCTTAACGCATCCAACCCATCGCCGCCGGGGCTGAGCGCACCCATTGGCTCGAAGCGCAGGTCGCCATCGGTCAGGTGTGCGTCGCCGGTGGCGATGTAAGGCGGGTTGCTGACGATGAGGTCGAACCGGGTCGGGTCTGCCCCCAACGCGGCGTACCAGTCGCCTTTCAGGAAACGCACATTGCCGGCACCGAGCGCCGCTGCATTGGCTGACGCCACCCCGAGCGCAGCGTCGCTGGCATCGGTTGCCACAACCGCCGCCAGTGGCCGCGCCACCGCGATGCTGATGGCGATGCAGCCGCTGCCGGTGCCGAGGTCCAGCACCCGCGTCGGACGGTCGGCAGGCAACACGGCCAGGCCAGCATCTACCAGCGTCTCGGTATCGGGACGCGGAATCAGCACATCGCGCGTCACGGCGAAGCGGTGGCCGTGGAACTCGCGCCAACCCAAGATATGGGCGACCGGCTCGCCAGCCTTTCTGCGCGCCACCCAGGCGGTCAGTTGCGCGCACTGACCTGGGGTGATGGGCGTCTCGCCGTGGCTGATCCAGCGACCATTGCTGCACGCGCTGGCCTCGCGCAGCAGCACCCTCGCATCGATCGCGTCGATCTGCCGGCGTGCCCAATCCCAGGCCTCGCCCAGACTGGCCGGGCAGGCCGGCTCTCCGTCGCGGCTCACCCGTCGCTCCTCGGCAGAACCCAACTCAACCCTCGTTGGCCAACGCCGCCAACAACTCGGCCTGGTGCTCGGCACGCAGCGCGCCCACCAGTTCGCCCAAATCGCCGTCCATGATCGCGTCGATCTTGTAGAGCGTCAGGTTGATGCGGTGGTCGGTGATCCGACCCTGCGGGAAGTTGTAGGTGCGGATGCGCTCCGAGCGGTCGCCGCTGCCGACCAGGCTCTTGCGCTCGCTGGCGATCGCCGCATGCTGCTCGGCCTCCTGCGCGGCCTTGATGCGCGCCGCCAGAACGGCGAGTGCCTGCGCCTTGTTGCGGTGCTGTGAGCGATCGTCCTGACATTCCACGACGATACCTGTGGGCAGGTGCGTGACCCGCACCGCGGAATCGGTTTTGTTGATGTGTTGCCCACCCGCGCCGCTGGCGCGGTAGGTGTCGATGCGCAGGTCGGCGGGGTTTATGGTCACCTCGCCAAGCTCGTCGGCCTCGGGCATCACGGCCACTGTGCAGGCCGAGGTGTGGATGCGGCCCTGCGACTCGGTGGCCGGCACGCGCTGCACGCGGTGGCCGCCGCTCTCGAACTTGAGCATCGAATAGGCGCCGTTGCCGGTGACCCGGGCGATGACCTCCTTGTACCCGCCAAGGTCAGACTCGTTGCTGGAGACCACCTCCACCCGCCAGCCTTGCCGTTCCGCATAGCGCGAGTACATGCGGAACAGGTCGCCGGCGAACAGTGCGGATTCATCGCCACCGGTGCCCGCGCGGATCTCGAGGAACAGGTTGCGGTCGTCGTTGGGGTCGCGCGGCAAGAGCCCGGTCTGCAGCTCGGTCTGAAGAGTCTCCCGGCGCGCCTCGCAGGTGGCGATTTCGTCCCGGGCCAGTTCCACCATGTCGGGGTCGGCCGCCATCTCTTGCGCCGCGGCCAGGTCGGACTCGTTCTTCTTCCAGGCGTGGTAGAGCTCGACCACATGACCGATGTCGGCGTGCTCGCGGGTGAGCTTGCGGTACTGGTCAAGGTCGCTGGCGGCGCCTTCACTCGCCAGCAGGCGGTTGATCTCGTCGAGCCGTTCTTCCAGTCGCGCCAGCCGTTCGAGCAGCGCGGGATTCATGCGGCGGGGCGCCTCCGGGCGGAGGGGACGTCACTCCACGGCAGGTGCATCAGTCGACCTGCCCGGGGTAGAGCCGCGCCAGCCACTTCACCAGGTCGGCGCGCTCCGCCTCGCTGGCGCTGCTGACTGCCTTAGTCGGGCCATGCATGAGCTTGTTGGTGAGCGACTGCGACAGCGCTTCGATCACCGCCGCAGGGTCGTCACCGCGGGCCAGCTGCTTCACCGCCGCCTCGACGGCGGCCTGACGGGCCTGCTCGGCGCCCTCGCGCAGCTGCCTTACCACCGGCACCGACCCGCGAGCCGACAGCCAGCGCATGAAGTCGCCGACGCGCATGTCGATGATCGACTCGGCGCTGCTCACCGCCTCGCGGCGGCTCTCAACGTTCTCGCGGACGATGTGCGCGAGGTCGTCCACCGCATAGAGGAACACGTCGTCCAGCTGCGCCACCTCGGGCTCGACGTCGCGCGGCACCGCCAGGTCGACGATGAACAGCGGCTTGCGCCGGCGCGCCTTGATCGCGCGTTCGATCAGGCCCTTGCCGATGATCGGCAGCGGGCTGGCGGTGCTGGTGACGATGATGTCGTGCTGAGCCAGCACCTGGGGCAGGTCGTTGAGGCTGATCGCCGTGCCGCCGAAACGTCGCGCCAGGCTGTCGCCGCGCTCGATGGTGCGGTTGGCGACGGTCACACCCGCCGGCTTTTGCGCGGTGAAGTGCGCCGCGCACAATTCGATCATCTCGCCGGCGCCGATGAACAGCACCTTCTCACGGCTCAAGTCGGGGAAGATGCGCTCCGCCAGACGTACTGCGGCGGCCGCCATCGACACCGAGCGGGTGCCGATCTCGGTCTGGGCGCGTACGTCCTTGGCCACCGCGAACGAGTTCTGGAAAAGCTTGTGCAGCATCCAGCCCAGCGTGCCGGCGTTCTCGGCGGACTTGGCCGCCTGCTTCATCTGGCCGAGGATCTGCGTCTCGCCCAACACCATCGAATCGAGCCCGGCGGCCACACGGAAGGCATGCCGCACCGCGGCCTCGCCGGGCAACTGGTACAGGTGGTCGGCTACTGTGCTCGACGGCAACTGGTGAAAGTCGGCCAGCCAGTCGATAGCCGCGTCCGGCTCATGCGTATGGCAGTAGACCTCGGTGCGGTTGCAGGTCGACAGGATGGCCGCCTCCGACACCGGGCGCTCTTCGACCAGATTGCGCAGCGCATCGTTGACGCGCTCGGCGGGGAACGCCACGCGTTCGCGCACATCAAGCGGGGCGCTCTCGTGGTTGAGGCCGAAGGCGAACAGCGACATGGGAAGGGCTGCATTCATAGGCTAAAGACGGATTCTAGTCGCGTTGCTGGGGGTTCTCGCCGGCACTTGCTTCCAGCTGCTTGTCCTCCGGTCCGCTGTCCTTGAACTGCAGGGCATGAAGCCGGGCATAGGTGCCTCCCCTGCGGATCAGTTCGTCATGAGTTCCTGACTCTACGACATGTCCGGATTCCATGACAATGATTCGATCTGCTTTTTCGACAGTCGAGAGACGGTGCGCGATCACCAGTGTGGTCCGCCCCTGCATCAAACGTTCCAGCGCGGCCTGCACCTGCTTCTCCGATTCCGAGTCGAGCGCCGAGGTCGCCTCGTCGAGGATGAGTATCGGCGCGTCCTTGAGGATAGCTCTCGCAATGGCCAGACGCTGGCGCTGTCCGCCAGACAATCTCACCCCGTTCTCGCCGATCGTTGTGTCGAAACCTTGCGCCATCTCGCGGATGAAGTTGGCGGCGTAAGCCGCCTCCGCGGCCGCCTCGATCTCGCTGCGGCTGGCGTCGCGCCGTCCGCCGTAGGCGATGTTGGCGGCGACCGTGTCGTTGAACAGCACGACATCCTGGCTGACCAGCGCGATCTGCCGTCGCAGGTCGGCCAGCGGAAGCTCGGCCAGATCGATGCCGTCGATGCACACCTGCCCGGCGTCGGCCCGGTAGAAGCGTGGCAGGAGATTGGCCAGTGTGGTCTTGCCGCTGCCGCTGGCACCTACGAGGGCGACCATCTCGCCAGGTCGGATCTGCAGGTCGACTCCGGCAAGCGCCTCGCGGCCGTCATCGCCGTAGGCAAAGCGCACGCCCCGCAGGGAGATCTCGCCGCGGGCCCGGCTGAGTTGTTGCCGCCCCGGGTCCGACTCCGGTGTCTGGTCAAGCAGATCGAAGACGCTTTCGGCAGCAGCCAGGCCTCTCTGCAACTGCTCGGTGACGCCGGTCAGTCGCCGCAGCGGCGGCATCACCATCAGCATCGCGACCAGGTAGGAGACGAAACTGCCGACCGAGAGCTCGCCGGCCTTGGCCTGCCCAGTGGCGATCCAGATCACCGTGGCCACCGCGCAGGCGGTGACCAGCTGGACAAATGGCATGCCAGCGGCCGAGGTCGCCGACTGCCGCAACAGGAAGCGCCGCACCTCGTCGGCTGCTACGCGGAAGCGCCCCGCCTCGTAAGCTTGCCCGCCGTAGACCTTGACCACGCGGTGACCGCCGATGGCTTCGTCGAGCACGTTGGTCATGCTGCCCATGGCGGCCTGTGCGCCACGGCTCGCACCTCGCAGGCGGCGGGCGATCTTGCGGATTAGGAAAGCCACCACCGGCGTCACCAACAGCACCACCAGCGTCAGCTTCCAGTTGAGCCAGAGCAACCAGCCGATGAGGCCGGCGACCACCAGCGATTCCTTGACCACGGTGGTCAGCGCATTGGTCGCTGCGGTCATCACGTTGGCGACGTCAAAGCTGACCTTCGACATCAGGTTGCCGGAAGCGGAACGATCAAAGAATGGCGTGGGCAGTGTGAGTAGCCGCTCGAACATCTCCACCCGCAGGTCCAGCACCACGCGTGTCCCTATCCACGCCACCGCGTAGTCACTGATGTAGCCGGCCACCCCACGCACCAGGAAAAGGCCCACGATCAGCGCCGGGATCCATGTCATCAGCAGCGGGTCCTTGTCGACAAAGGTGCCGTCGAGCATGGGTTTCATCAGCGCTGGCATGGCCGGTTCGGTCGCCGCCACCACGCCGAGCGCCAGCAAGCCGCCGGCGAACCGGCCGCGGTAGGGCTTCACGTATTGCAATAGGCGAAGGTATAGGCGGCGGCCGGTCGGGCTCGGCATGGTGTTCAAACCGGGGCAGGGCTCCCGGTCAGGCGTCTGGCAAAGGTGCGCGGATTATACGGCCGGGCCGGTTGCCAGCCGCCGCAACGCGTTCAGGCGCTGGCCTGTAGCTTGCGATACAGCGTCGCCCGGCCGATGCCGAGCTGTCGGGCAGCGGCCGTCATGTTGCCGCCGCAGGCCTCGATGGCGTGGCGGATGGCGTCGAGCTCCAGTTCGTTGAGCGTGCCAACGCGCGCGTTGCCGCCGTTGCCGCCGTTGCCGCCATTGGCGGCGACTGGTCGGCTGGGGTTGGTGCCGATCCTCGCCGCGGCAGCGATCTCATCCGGCAGGTGCTCGAGGCCGATCAACGGGTCGGGGGTGGCCAGCGCCAACGCGCTGCGCAGTACGTTCGAAAGTTGGCGCAAGTTGCCGGGCCAGCGGAACTGGCGAACGGCGAGACTGGCTTCGGCATCCAGGCGGAACCTGCCGTCGCCCAGCTCGCGGAGCATGCCCGCGGCGATATCCAGAATGTCCGAACGGTCGCGCAGCGCAGGCAACGTGACCGTCAGTCCGGCCAGCCGGTAGTAGAGGTCCTCGCGGAAGCCGCCCTCGGCGATCAGCCGCTCGAGCGGCTGGTGGGTGGCGCAGACCAGCTGGAAGTCGACCTTGACCGGCTCGCCCCCGCCCAGAGGCATGACCGTGCGGTCCTGCAGGACCCGCAGCAGGCGCGCCTGCAGGTTGACCGGCATGTCGCCGATCTCGTCCAGGAACAGCGTGCCGCCTGCCGCCTGGCGCAGGTAACCGGTGTTGCCCTCGCGGCGTGCACCGGTAAAGGCGCCGCTCTCGTAGCCGAACAGTTCCGATTCGATCAGCGTCTCGGGGATCGCCGAGCAGTTGACGGCGACAAAGGGGCCGTTGCGAAGGCTGCTCTCCTCGTGCACGGCCCTGGCCAGCCACTCCTTGCCGGTGCCGGTCTCGCCCTGGATGAGGATGGCAAGGTCGTGGTCGATGACCTTGCGCAGCCGCGTCACCACACGCTCCATCCCGGCATCGCCGGAGTGCAGGTCGCCGAGGCAGCGCTGCGGGACGCGCACGCTGGCCTCGCGGCGCGGACGCGCCAGGGCCCGGGTCTGCCGCGCCACTGCCTGGGGTGCGGCGATCATCGCCACCACCCGCACGCCACGGTGGGTGATGAGGTCGACGGTGCGCCCCGGTTGGGCCAGTGCCTGGACGAAGCGGCGGTCGAAGATGGCGTCGAAAGATTGCCCGATGAGCTGCGACAGTGGGACGCCCAGCTGGAACTCCGCGCTGCGGTTGGCAGTGAGCACGCGGCCCTGTGCGTCGAGCAGCGCCAGGCCTTCGCACAGCGTGCCGATGAATTCCGGCCGGCTGTGGAAGCGCATCTCGATGGCGCCCGGGAAGGCCTCGAAGCTGAGATGGTTCTCGATGGTCTGCGCGGTCATCTTGACCAGCGCCAGGGTGTGGCTCTGGTGGCCGCGATGGTCGCCCGACACGTCGAGCGCGCCCACGGTCTCGCCGCCTGGCGAACGGATCGGCGTGGCCGAGCAGGTCAGGAAGCTGTTGGCGCGGAAGAAGTGCTCGCTGCCGCAGACCTCGAGAGCGCGGTTCTCGAACAGCGCGGTGCCGATGGCGTTGGTGCCCTTGCTGCGCTCGTCCCAGCACACACCGGGTTGCAGCGCGACGCGCTGCGCCTTCTCCATGAAGTCGTCGTCGCCCAGCGAATGCAGGATCAAGCCCTGCGCGTCCGTCAGCACCACCAGGCAGCGCGTGTTGCGGATCTGCTCGTAGAGCGAGGCCATGGCCGGCAACGCCTGATGCGTCAGCCGGTGGTTGCGGTCGATGATGTCGGCCAGTTCGCGCGAGGTCAGGCTCTCGAAGATCTGACGGGAACCGGTGTCCAGCCCCAACCCGACGCAACGTTCCCAGGACTGGGCCACGCTTTCGGGCAGGTTGCCGACGCTCACCATGCCGTCTGTATCGAGGGCGGCACGCGCAAGTCCCATGGGGGAGCCCCCCGCGGGGTGTTTCTCTGACACGACAAACCTCCTCACGAGACCGGCTGTGTCGGCCGGGACGCGCTGCCATCGTCGATTGCGTGGCCGCGATAGTCTTTTGATGCGCGTCAAAACATATTCCAAGTATATGCGTTGATGAAAAATCCGCACAGATTGTGGGGTTGAAGGCAATCACCTATGCTCCGCCGGCCACGCCCCGGATACGCCTCTCATGTCTGAAGAACAACGCCAGCCCCGGTTCCTGTTGCCCATGGTAGTGGCATGCATGCTCGCATCCGCCGCCGCGGCGCAGACGCCCGCCGATCCGCTCGGCGACCGCGGCCGCTGGGCCGACATGCAGCGTCAGTTCTACCAGGGCGGTGAGATCATCTTCGACCCGCGCGTGCGTATCGAGGTGCCGGCCAACGCAGAGGACGCGATGAACGTGCCGGTCGCGGTGGACGCCCGTGCACTGGCCGGTGAGCAGATCGACCGCATCGTTGTCGTTGCGGACTACAACCCCATCCTCAAGGTGCTGGAGTTCGAGCCGACAGCCGTGGCCCCTTACCTGGCTTTCCGCATGAAGGTGCAGCAGAGCACGCCGATCCGGGCCGGGGTGCGGTTGCGTGATGGCCGCTGGCTGGTGGGTTCGGCCGTGGTGTCCTCGCAGGGTGGTGGCTGCACCGCGCCGAGCGCGGGACGCGGCGTCGCCGGCTGGGAGCGCACGCTCAACACGGTCAGCGCGAAGCAGTTCTCGTCCAGCGCCGGGAACCGTCTGCGCTTCTCGGTCCTTCACCCGATGGACACCGGTCTGGCAAATGGCATCCCGGCCTTCTTCATCGACGAACTCAGCATCCGTGATGGCGAGGGCCGTACCGTGGCGCGCATCTGGCCGGCCGAGCCGGTGAGCGAGAACCCGGTCTTCACGCTCGAACTGGCGGGCATACAGCGCGTGACGCAGATCGAGGGGCGCGACAACAACGGCAACAAGGTGCTGGGGACCTTGCGTTGACGCGGTTCGCGATGCAACGCTTGCGCAGCCTTCTTCCGGCAGCGGTGTTGTTGGCCAGCGGGGCTCTGCAGGCGCCGCCCGCGCTGGCCATGGAGCTGGATATCCGCGAGGTCGGGCCCGGCACCTGGGCGCTGATCGGCCGCACCGAGGACCTCTCGCCGCAGAACGGCGGCAACATCGCCAACGCCGGCTTCATTGCCACGCCGGAGGGCGTGGTGGTGATCGACACCAGCGCATCGAGGACGCTCGGCGAGGCCTGGCGCGCGGCCATCGAGGCGCGCACCAAGGGCCGGATCGTTCGCGTCTACAACACCCACCTGCACCCTGACCACATCCTCGGCAACCAGGCCTTCCCTGCCGAGGCACTGGCGACGCTGCCACCCACCCGCCAATCCATTCAGGAGGTCGGCGAGGCCTTCAACGACAACCTCTACCGCATGGTCGGCGAGGCGATGAAGGGCACCAACGTGGTTGTGCCGCGACAGTTGGCGCAGGCTGGCACCACCGAGTTCGGCGGTCACCGCATCCGCGTCATGGCCATGCAGGGCCATTCGGCGGCGGACCTGGTGGTGTTCGACGAGACAACCGGCACGCTCTTCACCGGCGACCTGGTGTTCTTCGACCGCGCGCCGACCACGCCGCACGCCGACTTGGCACGCTGGCGCGAGAGCCTCGACACCCTCGCGGCCTTGCCCTTCAAGCGCATGGTGCCGGGACACGGCCCGGTGCTGGATGACCGCCGTGGCATTGACATGACCCGTCGCTGGATCGACTGGCTCGAGCGGACCTTCACCGAGGCGGCGCAGGCTGGCCTCGACATGAACGAACTTCTGGCCCGGCCCCTCCCGGCCGAGTGGGCGAGCCTGCCGCTGGCAGCGAGCGAATACCGGCGCTCGGTGGCTCACCTGTACCCGGCCATCGAGCGCCGGGTGCTGTCCGCGACTGTCTCGCAGTGACTGTCTCGCTACGAGACAGTCGGTCAACTTGAGACACCTTCCGAATTCCCCGGCGCCTGCGATAGCGCGGTCCTGCAGAGCGGTATTGCGGCAGCGCAATACCGTATTTCTCTTGTGAATATGGACTAAATCCAATGGGCTTTGCTGCGTGCCATGCGCGGCTCGAGCGCCCTTCTTGGCTGGCTGGCACGCTTGTTGCTGAAATGGGTTTCGCGGTGACGCCAAGGGTGGCGCCGTCAAGTCCAATCAGGAGGAACACAATGCAACGCAAGACCCTTTCGATGCTGGTGGCCGCCGCCCTCGCGGGCGTTTCGATGGCCGCAGCTGCAGGTCCCGTGACTGACGAGATGATTCTCAACGATGCCAAGTCCACAGGCGATGTCCTGACCTTCGGCATGGGCACCAACGGTCAGCGCTACTCGACGCTGTCGAAGATCAACACCGGCAACGTCAAGAAGCTGGTTCCGGCCTGGGCATTCCAGTTCGGCGGCGAGAAGCAGCGCGGCCAGGAATCGCAACCGGTCATCCACGACGGCAAGATCTTCGTCACCGCCTCGTACAGCCGGATGTACGCGGTCGACGCCAAGACCGGCAAGGAACTGTGGCAATACGACCACCGCCTGCCTGAAGGCATCATGCCCTGCTGCGACGTGGTCAACCGTGGCGCCGCCCTGTACGACAACCTGGTCATCTTCGGCACCCTGGACGCACAACTGGTCGCACTCGACCAGAACACCGGCAAGGTCGTCTGGAAGGAAAAGATCGACGAGTTCTCGGCCGGCTACTCCTACACCGCCGCTCCGCTGGTGGTGAAGGGTCTGGTCATCACCGGCGTGTCGGGTGGTGAGTTCGGCATCGTCGGCCGCCTCGACGCCCGTGACGCCAAGACCGGCAAGATCGTCTGGACCCGTCCGGTTGTTGAAGGCCACATGGGCTACCTGAACGGCAAGGAAAACGGCATCACCGGCGAGACCAACGCCTCCTGGCCCGGCGACACCTGGAAGACCGGTGGTTCGTCGACCTGGCTCGGCGCCACCTACGACGCCAAGACCAACCTGGTCTACGTCGGCACCGGCAACCCGGCCCCGTGGAACAGCCACACGCGCCCGGGCGACAACCTGTACTCGTGCTCGACCGTCGCCATCAACCCGGACACCGGCAAGATCGTCTGGCACTACCAGAACACCCCGAACGACGGCTGGGACTATGACGGCGTGAATGAATTCGTCACGTTCGACATGAAGGGTGCCGACGGCAAGACCGTGCGCGCCGGCGGCAAGGCCGACCGCAACGGCTTCTTCTTCGTCAATGACGCCGAGTCGGGCAAGCTGCTGAACGCGTTCCCGTTCGTCGACAAGGTGACCTGGGCCAGCAAGATCGACCTCGAGTCGGGCCGTCCGGTGTATGACGATGCCAACCGTCCGGGCAACCCGGGCGCCGACAAGCAGGGCAAGACAGTGTTCAGCGCACCGTCCTTCCTTGGCGGCAAGAACCAGCAGCAGATCGCCTACAGCCCGGACACCGGTCTGTTCTATGTTCCGGCCAACGAGTGGGGCATGGACATCTGGAACGAGCCGATCTCGTACAAGAAGGGCGCTGCCTTCCTTGGCGCCGGCTTCAACATCAAGCCGCTGTTCGAGGATTACATCGGTGCCCTGCGCGCCTTCGATCCGAAGACCGGCAAGAAGGTCTGGGAAGTGAAGAACAACGCCCCGCTGTGGGGTGGCGCCATGACCACCAAGGGCGGTCTGGTGTTCTACGGCACCCCGGAAGGCCACCTCAAGGCGCTCGACGCCAAGAGCGGCAAGGAACTCTGGTCGTTCCAGACCGGTTCCGGCGTGGTCGCGCCTCCGGTGTCGTGGGAGCAAGACGGCGAGCAGTACATCGCCGTCGTATCGGGCTGGGGCGGCGCTGTTCCCCTGTGGGGCGGCGACGTTGCCAAGCGGGTCAACTACCTCAACCAGGGCGGTGCGCTCTGGGTGTTCAAGTTGGCCAATTAAGCCTTGCGTCTGACTGATCGTCAGCCATAGCTTTTTCTCCTCACTACCTTGGGGCCGACTTTCGGGTCGGCCCATTTTTTCAGTCCCCCCAGACTGGAATGGAGTCCCGATGAATCGCATCATCAAGATCACACTCGCTGCGATCGCCATGCTCGGCGCCCCGCAGCTGGTCACCGCTCACGGCGACGTCACGCCGCAGGCGATCGATGTGTCCGAACTCAAGCCACTCGGCGACGAGTGGGCCAAGACCAACCCCTACCGCGACAACGACAAGGCCATCAAGATCGGCAGCTCGGCCTACAACCAGAATTGCGCACGTTGCCACGGCCTCGGCGCCGTCTCCGGTGGCATCGCCCCTGACCTGCGCTATCTGCCGGCCGGCGAAGAAGGCGACGGCTACTTCACCGCGGCTGTTCGCAACGGCAAGGTCCGCGACGGTCGCGTCTACATGCCCAAGTTCGAGGGCATCCTCAGCCAGGAAGGCCTTTGGACCATCCGCAGCTGGCTTGAAACTGTCCGCATCGAGTGAACATGTCCCTGATCCGTTCTGCGCCGCGGCTGCTCGCTGCGGCATTTGTGTTTCTGGCGGTGCTGACCGCCCCGCTGGCGCAGGCGCTTGAGCTGCGCAAGCCCGGCGTGCTGCGTGTCGCGGTCTATAACGAGTTCCCGCCGTTCTCCGACCGCGAAGATGGCGGCATCGACGTCGACCTTGCCAAGGCGCTGGCCGCCAAGCTCGGGCTCAAGCTGGACCTGGCCTGGGCCGAGGCCGACGAGAAGGTCGAGGACGACCTGCGCAACTACGTCTGGAAGGGCCACTACATGGGCAACGAGATCGCCGATCTCATGCTGCACATGCCGGTCGATCCGGTGTTCAACGAACGGGTCAAGCAGGTCAAGCTGCTCGCGCCGTATTACGCAGAGAACCTGATGGTGGCACGCGACCTCAAGCGCATCCCCAAGCTGGAGAACCTGGAGCCTTTCTTCCAGAACCACGACATCGGCGTCGAGGTCGGTGGTGGTTCCGACACCTTCCTGATGGCGCTCTATGCCGGGCGCATGCGCGATCGTATCCGCCACTTCAAGAACCATAGCGACGCGGTTGCAGCGCTGCGAAAAGGTGAAGTGAGCGCCGTGATGGGGCCACGCACCGAACTCGAGGGCCTGCTGGGCGCGGACAAGAATGGCTACGCGGTCAGCGCCATCGAGATGACCGGCCCGGTGATGACCTTCTGGCAACCCGGCGTGGCGGTCAAGGCTGACAAGCCCAAGCTCATTGAGGCGGTCGAGAAGGCCATGGCCGAGATGGTCGCTTCCGGCGAGGTCGCTGCGATCTTTGCCAAGAACCACGCGCGCTACAACCCGCCAAGGGCCGAAGGCGCACCGCACTGAGTGCTGGCGCCCGCCAATGAAAAGACCGCCCGAGGGCGGTCTTTTTTTGCTACGCGGCAAACGTATCAGGTGTTGCTGGCGAGCAGGTCGCTGCGCGAGCGTGCCTCGAGCCATTTCTTGATGCGGGCGGCGTCGCCGATCCGCGTGTACTTGCCGTCGCCATCAAGCAGGACGATGACCACTGGGCGCGCCGCGATGCGCGCGTGCATCACCAGGCAACGGCCGGCCTCGCGGATGTAGCCGGTCTTCGACAGGCCGATGTCCCAGTCCGGGCTGCGCACTAGCGCGTTGGTGTTGCGGAACTCAACGTGCTTGCGGCCGAGATCGGCCGAATGCGAACCCGTCGTCGAGAATTCGCGAATCGGCCCGTATTCGTGCGCGGCCTGCACCATGCGCACCAGATCCATCGCGCTGGCACGGTTGCCGCCGTGCAGGCCGGTGCTGTCCTCGAATCGCGACTGGCTCATGCCCAGCGTGGCAGCCTTGGCATTCATGGCGCGAATGAACGCCGACGTGCCGCCCGGGTAGTTGCGGCCCAAGGCCGCGGCGGCGCGGTTCTCCGACGACATCAGGGCGAGCCGCAGCAGCTCCTCGCGCGTCAGTTCGGCGCCGACCGGCACCCGCGACGACGAGCCGCGCAGGTGGTCGACGTCGTCCCAGGTGATGGTGAGCCGCTCATCCATGGGTAGACGAGCATCCAGCACCACCATCGCCGTCATCAGCTTGGTGATCGAGGCGATCGGCTGCGAGTGGTCGTCGTTGCGGCTGTAGAGCGGTCGGCCACTGGTCTCGTCAAACACCACCACGGTGCGCGAGGCGACGGCGGGCGAACCGGCAACAGCCTTGCCCGAGGCGGTGCCCTGTGGGTCGGCCGGAAAGCGGTCGAAGGGTGCAACGTTGTCCTGCGCACCGGGGCGCTGCACCTTAGCGACCTTCATCGCCCCGGCCGCGTTCTTGCCGGCCTTGTTGCGTACTTTGACGACCTGCTTGCGCTGGGCTGAGGCCTTGGTGCGGGTCTTCTTGGTCGCGGCCGGTTTGTCTTCGCGGGCCGCCATGGCGTCCGGCACCGGGGCAGCCAGGCTGCAGGCGATAAAGGCCAGTCCGGCGAGGCGCAGCAGCGTGGATTTGCGAGGCGCCAGCCCGGTCTTGCGGTCGCGCAGGGCTAGCCAGCTCATCCGGTGTCGCATGCCACTTCCCCTCTGTGAACCAATACAGCGTTCAAAATTACTGACTTGCGGACAGAACATCAAGCGAAATCTTCAGGCTTGAGTGGTCCGCTGCGCTAGCTTGCCACAGCACCCGGTTCGGCAGACTCGCGTTGTTGCCGTTCCCACATGGCTGCGTAGATGCCCCCGGCGGCAAGCAGGTTGGCGTGGCTGCCGCGCTCGACGATGCGGCCAGCCTCCAGCACAAGGATCTCGTCAGCATCGACGATGGTAGACAGGCGGTGGGCGATCACCAGGGTGGTGCGGTCCTGCGCCACCCGTTCCAGTTCCTGCTGGATGGCTGCCTCGGTGGCCGAGTCCAGGGCAGACGTCGCCTCGTCGAAGACCATGATGCGGGGGTCCTTCAGCAAGGCACGGGCGATCGCCACGCGCTGCTTCTCGCCACCGGAGAGCTTCAGCCCACGCTCGCCGACGCGGGTCTCGAAGCCGTCGGGCAGCGAGGCGACGAAGCCGTCGATGTGAGCGGCACGCGCGACCGCCTCGATGCGCGACTGCGATGCGCCCGGCGCGCCGTAGGCGATGTTGTAGCCGATGGTGTCGTTGAACAGGACGGTGTCCTGCGGGACGATGCCGATGCTGGCGCGCAGGCTCTGCTGGGCGACGCTGCGGATGTCCTGGCCATCGATCCGGATGCAGCCGCTGCTGGCGTCGTAGAAGCGGAACAGCAGCCGGGAGAGCGTTGTCTTGCCAGAGCCCGAGGACCCCACCACCGCGACCTTCTGCCCCGACTCGACGACAAAGCTGACCTCGTGCAGCACCGGCCGCCGCGGGTCGTAGGCAAAGCTGACGCGGTCGAACTCGATGCGGCCGCCGGCCACCTGCAGCGGCCCCGCGTCCGGCGCGTCGGCGACGTCAGGGTTCTGCCGCAGCAGGTCGAACATGCGCTCCATGTCGGCCAGCGCGTTCTTGATCTCGCGATAGACGAAGCCGAGGAAGTTGAGCGGCAGGTACAACTGCAACAGGAAGGCGTTGACCAGCACCAGGTCGCCCAGAGTCAGCGCGCCGGTGGCCACCCCATCGGCGGCGAGCAGCATGAGACCGGTCACGCCGGCGCCAATGATCAGCGCCTGCCCGGCGTTGAGCGTGGCCAGCGAGGTCTGGTTGCGCACTGCCGCAGTCTCCCAGCGCGTCAGGCTGTCGTCGTAGCGGCGTGCCTCCCAGTCCTCGTTGCCGAAGGTCTTGACTGTCTCGAAGTTGAGCAGGCTGTCGATGGCGCGGGTGTTCGCACTCGAGTCCATGTCGTTCATGGTGCGGCGGAACACCATGCGCCACTCGGTGATGAGCAGCGTGAAGACGATGTAGACGGCGAGTGTGGCGACGGTCACCGCGCCGAAGCGCCAGTCGTAGTTCAAGAACAGATAACCCGCCACCAGGCCGATCTCGACCAGCGTCGGCAGGATGTTGAAGATCATGAACTGCAGCAGGAACGAGATGCCGCGGGTGCCGCGCTCGATGTCGCGCGACACGCCACCGGTCTGGCGCTCCAGGTGGAACTTGAGCGAGAGCCCGTGCAGGTGGCGGAACACGCGCAGGGCCACGCGTCGGATGGCGCGCTGCGTCACCTTGGCGAACACCGCGTCACGGATCTCGCCGAACAACGTGGATGCGAAGCGCAGCGCGCCGTAGCCCAGCACCAGCGCAAGCGGCAGAACCAACTCCGTCGGCTTGCCCGACAGCGCGTCGACCACTGCCTTTAACACCACTGGCACGCCGACGTTGGCGACCTTGGCTGCGATCAGCAGGGCGACGGCGAGCGCAACGCGCCCCTTGAACTCGCCGAGGTAGGGCAGCAGGTTGCGCACTGTGTTGAGGTCACCCGGGCGGGTGTGCGGGGCAGACGGGGAACCGAGGGAGCGCATGCAGACATTGTCCGCTAAAATCCGGCCCTCCTCGCCGCCCCTTGCCCGCCCTGACCCCTTGGCCTCCAGACCTTCATTCCTCGAACGACTCTCGCAACGCGTGCTGCTGTGTGATGGCGGCACCGGCACGCTCATCCAGGCCGAGGACTGGGACGTCGAGAAGGACTTCCAGGGCCTCGAGAACTGCTCCGAGATCCTCGTCGCCACGCGCCCCGACTTCGTCGAGAAGGTCCACCGCGCCTACTTCGAGGCCGGCGCGGATTGCGTCGAGACCAACACCTTCGGCGCCAACAAGGTGGTCTTCGCCGAGTTCGACCTGGTCGAGCGCACCTACGAGCTCAACCGCGACGCCGCGGCTATCGCCCGCCGTCTGGCCGACGAGTACAGCACGCCCGATTGGCCGCGCTACGTGCTCGGCTCGGTGGGGCCGGGTACCAAGCTCGCCAGCCTCGGCCATGCCAGCTACGACGTGCTGGAAGACAGCTACACCGAGCAGGCGCGCGGACTGATCGACGGTGGCATCGACTGCTTCCTGCTGGAGACCAACCAGGACCTGCTCACCATCAAGGCGGCCATCAACGGCAGCAAGATCGCGCGCCGCGAGAAGGGTCGCGAGGACATCCCGATCTTTGTGCAGGTGACGATCGAGACCACCGGCACCATGCTGGTCGGCTCCGACATCGGTTGTGCCACCACGGTGCTGGATGCGATGGACATCGACGGCATCGGCCTCAACTGCGCCACCGGCCCGGCCGAGATGGCCGAGCACGTCAAGTATCTGGGCGAGAAGTGGCGCAAGTTCATCTCGGTGATGCCCAACGCCGGGCTGCCGATGCTGGTGGATGGCAAGACCGAGTACCCGCTGCTGCCCTATGAACTGGCCGAGTGGCAGGGCCGCTTCGTGGAAGAGGACGGCATCAACCTGATCGGCGGCTGCTGCGGCACCACGCCCGAGCACATCCGCCAGCTGCGTGACATGCTCGACGCTCGCCCGAGCCCGACCCCGGTCAAGCGCGACCCGCAGTGGGAGGCGTCGGTCGCCAGCCTTTACACCAGCGTGCCACTGCGTCAGGAGCGCGCGATCTTCGCCATCGGCGAGCGCAGCAACGCCAACGGCAGCAAGAAGTTCCGCGAGTTGCTGGCTGCCGAAGACTGGGACGGCATCACCGCCATGGGCCGCGACCAGGTGCGCGAGGGCAGCCACGCGCTGGACGTCTGCACCGCCTATGTCGGCCGCCCCGAGGTGAGCGACATGAGCGAGGTGGTGTCGCGCTACCGCGGCCAGGTCACCGTGCCCATGGTCATCGACTCGACCGAGTACCCGGTGCTGGAGGCGGCACTCAAGCTGATCGGTGGCAAGGCCATCATCAACTCGATCAACTTCGAGGACGGCGAGGAACGCGCCGCCAAGGTGCTGCAGCTGGCCAAGAAGTTCGGCGCCGCCGTGATCGCGCTGACCATCGACGAGGATGGCATGGCCAAGAGCGTCGACAAGAAGCTCGAGGTCGCGCACCGCCTGTATGACTTCGCCGTCAACCAGCACGGCCTGCCGGCCGAGGATCTGCTGTTCGACCCGCTCACCTTCACCATCTGCACCGGTGTGGAAGACGACCGCGAGCACGGCATCGCGACCCTGCAGGCGATCGAGCGCATCCGCGCCGAGCTGCCCGAGTGCCAGGTCATGCTCGGCCTCTCGAACATCAGCTTTGGCCTCAACCCGGCCGCGCGACACGTGCTCAATTCGGTCTTCCTGGCCCACGCCGAGAAGGCCGGCATGACCGCCGCGATCATCCACGTCGCCAAGATCATGCCGCTGCACAAGATCGCCGAGGATGAGCGCGTCTCCGCCGAGAACCTCATCTTCAACCGCTGGGATGCGGGCGACCCGTTGCTGACCTTCGTCGACAAGTTCAAGGACCGCACCACCGCTGCCGTGGTCAAGTCACGCCCCGACACCATCGAGGAAGTGCTCAAGCTGCGCATCATCGACGGCGACAAGCAGGGCCTGGGCGATGATCTTGCCGAGGCGATGAAGACCTACCCGCCGCTCGCCATCATCAACGACCTGCTGCTCGACGGCATGAAGGTGGTGGGCGAGCTGTTCGGCGCCGGCGAGATGCAACTGCCCTTCGTGCTGCAGAGCGCCGAGACGATGAAGGCCGCGGTGGCCTACCTCGAGCCGTTCATGGAGCGGATCGAGGGCCAGGAGAAGGGGATATTGGTGTTGGCGACGGTGAAGGGCGACGTACACGACATCGGCAAGAACCTGGTCGACATCATCCTCACCAACAACGGCTACAAGGTGATCAACCTTGGCATCAAGCAGCCGCTGCTCAATATGCTCGAGGCCGCCAAGCAGCACAACGCCGACGCCATCGGCATGAGTGGCCTGCTGGTGAAGAGCACGGTGATCATGAAGGACAACCTGGAGGAGATGGCGCGCGAGGGCTACGACATCCCGGTCATCCTGGGTGGCGCGGCGCTGACCCGCAAGTTCGTCGAGCAGGATTGTTCGCAGGCCTACACCACCGCGCCGGACCGCGTGTTCTACGCCAAGGACGCGTTCGCCGGGCTGCGTCTGATGGACCAGATCGTCGCGGCGCGCGCCACCGCGCACTGACCACGTCGAACGAGAAGGGCGCCTGCGGACGCCCCCGGCGGGCCGCGGCCGGCACGTTCACCAACGCTGTTTTTCAGGCCGATTCCTGGCTGTTTCAGGAACTTCGTCGGGGCCCTACTTTCTCAAGGGCCTCGTGCCTGGAATACCCGGCACCGAACACTTGTCCTTCCGGAGTCACCATGAACAAACTGATCCTTTCCGCTTGCCTCGCCCTTCCTTTTGCCGCGCACGCCGCGCCCGGCGATTTCCCCACCGTCGACCGCTTCATCTTCGTCAACGAGTGCATGCAGGAGAACGGCGGCAGTCTGGATTCGATGTACAAGTGCTCGTGCGTGATGGACCAACTCGCGCAGAACCTGACCTACGACCAGTTCCAGGACGGTGACGTGGCGCAACACGGCGCCAACACTGGCGGCGAACGCGGTGCCCTGTTCCGCGACCCGGACAGCATCAAGGCCAACATCAAGACGCTCACCACCGCCAAGGCCGAGGCCGCAAAGACCTGCAACTTCACGCCGAAGAAGCGTTAAGTCAGCAGAACCTCGAGGACACGGTTGAGGTGTCGTTGACCCAGCGCGGTCGGCGACACCCGTGTCCCAGAGACCGTCACCAGCCCCCGCAGCGCCGGGTCTGACAGGCGCTGCACCAGGTCACCCGCTGGCCGGCCGGTGTGCGCGGTGAACAGGGCAAGCTCAAGCCCCTCGGTCAGTCGCAAGGCGTTGAGGGAGAACTCGAACGGCAGTTGCTCAGCGCCGATGCTTGTCGCCTCCTCGACCGTGCCGCGTGCCCCGAACAGATCGTCTGGCAGGCCCGGTAGGGCCTGAGCCGCGTGCTCAAGGTAGGCGCGTGGGTGACGGAAGCGCGCGTGGCGGATGATGCGGTCGGCGAACGACAGCTTGCCGTGGGCGCCGGCGCCGATGCCAAGGTAATCCCCGAACGTCCAGTAGTTGAGGTTGTGCTGACAGCGCTCGCCACGGCGGGCGTGCGCCGAGGTCTCGTAGTGCTCGAGGCCGGCGGCCCGCAGCGCCGCCTCCACCGCATCTGCGATATCTGCAGCGTGGTCGGCATCGGGCAGCCCCGCGGGCGGATCCGCCGCAAAGCTGGTGTTGGGCTCAAGCGTGAGCTGGTAGGCGGAGACGTGGCCGACGCCAAGCTCCAGCGCCGTGCGGATGTCCTGCAACGCCTGCGCGACGGTTTGATCGGGGAGCGCATGCATCAGGTCGATATTCACCCGCGGCACGTGGCGCAGCGCGGTCTCTACCGCGCTGATCGCGGCCCGCCCATCGTGGATGCGGCCGAGCCGGGTCAGCATGGCGCTGTCGAAGCTCTGCACGCCGATCGAGATGCGGTTGACGCCGGCATCCGCGTAGCCGGCAAAGTGCGCCTCGTCTACCGTGCCAGGGTTGGCCTCCAGCGTCACCTCCAGCGCTGGACGCAGGCTGAGCCGGGCACGCAGGCCATCCATCAGCCGCTGGAACGCCGGCACCGGGATCAGCGAGGGTGTGCCCCCGCCAAAGAAGATGCTCTCCACCGGACGCCCCCAGACCATCGGCAGCGCCGCCTCGACATCGCCGATCAGTGCATCCACATAGGCTTCGAAGTCCGGTTCACCACGCGCCTCGTGCGAGTTGAAGTCGCAGTAGGGGCACTTGCGCACGCACCACGGCAGGTGCACGTAGAGCGACAGGGGCGGCAGGCTGGTAAAGCGGATCTCGCCGTCGTCCACCGCGCGGCGTCCGCTGGCGGCACGGATCGGGATGACGCGGGCGTCGCTCACCAGTGCTCGGGCAGGCGCGCTAGCAGCGTGCGCAGCGCCTGCCCGCGGTGGCTCAGGTCCTGCTTGGCCGCCAGGTCCAGTTCTGCGCTGGTGCAGCCACGCTCGGGCAGCCAGAAGATCGGGTCATAGCCGAAGCCGCCATCGCCACGCGGCTCGAGTGCGATCTCGCCGTGCCAGCTGCCCTCGGCGATGACCGGTTGCGGGTCGTCGGCGTGGCGGATGAACACCAGGACCGCGTGATACCAGGCGCGACGGTCGATCTCGCCGTGCAGCACATCGAGCAGACGCTTGTTGTTTCGGCCATCCGACCGTGGCTCGCCGGCAAAGCGCGCCGAGCGTACCCCAGGGGCGCCACCGAGTGCCGCCACGCAGATGCCAGAGTCGTCGGCCAGCGCCGGCAGGCCGCTCGCGGCGCTGGCGTGGCGTGCCTTGGCCAGCGCGTTCTCGACGAACGTCACGTAGGGCTCATCGGCCTCGGGGATGCCGAGCTCGCCCTGCGTCACCGGCTGTATGCCCAGCGGCGCGAATGCGGCCTGCAGTTCGCGCAGCTTGCCGGCGTTGTTGCTGGCCAGGACCAACCGTCTCATGCCGCCCTCCGGCGCTCGGGCGAAAGCGCCACCGCGACATTCGCCAGGATCTGCCATGCGTCATGGAGCGGTTCGAGCCCCTTGCCGGCGCGCTCGGCCATCGCCAGCGTGCGGATGGCGCGCTCGACCTGCCGCAGGGACAGGCGCCGGGCCGCACCGCCGACCAGGCGCTCGCGCTCGCCATACAGCCGGTAGGTGCGGCGCAGGCTGTCGTCGGCCCGCCCGCCCGCCTCGGCAAGCGCCCACACCGCCTGCAGGTGGTCGGCCAGGAGCCAGGTCACCGAAGGCACGCTCACCGCTTCGCTGGCGAGACCTGCCAGGACCCTGCCTGCGCGTTCCATGTCGCCGCTGAGCAGCGCGTCGACCCATTGCTGCGGGTCGTAACGCGCGACATCGAGCACCGCCTCGCGGACAGCGGCGCCGTCGAGCGGGCCCGGGGGGAAGAGCAGCGCCAGCTTGTCCAGCTCCTGCCGCGCGGCGAGCAGGTTGCCCTCCACGCGGGCGGCGAGGAAGGCCAGCGTGTCGGTATCCGCCTGCTGGGAACGCGTGGCCAGCCGGTCGGCGATCCAGCGCGGCAGGTCGGCAGTGGACGGCGCACTGCAGTCGATCACCGTTCCGGCGGCGTCGAGCGCCTTGAACCAGACCGCCTTGCGCGTTGACCAGTCGGCGTTGCCGATGCTCACCAGCGTCACCGTCTCGTCGGGCAACCGCTCGCAGTAGCGCCGGATGGCCTCGCTGCCGGCATCGCCGGGCTTGCCGCCGGGGATGCGAAGCTCGATCAGGCGCCGGCTGGCGAACAGCGACAGGCTGCTGCCGGACATGGCCAGCTGGTCCCAGTCGAAGTTGCCGGCTGCGGTGAGTACGGTGCGCTCCTCGAAGCCGGCGGCACGCGCGGTGGCGCGGATGCGGTCGCCGGCCTCGAGCACCAGCAGCGGCTCGTCGCCGAGCACCGTCCACAGCCCCGGGCGGTCGCCGTGCGCCATGTCTCAGCGCTTCAGCGCTGCTGCACGACGCAGGATCTGCGCGGCGGCGTCTCGCTGCATGGATTCCACCAGCGCGGCGATCTCGTATTCCTTGCTGAGCACGCTGGAGTCGTCGTATGAGACCTGATTGCGAAACTCGATGGTGTCGGTGGGGATCAGGTCCCGACCCTGCAGCCGGACGTTGAATCGCACCGTCTGGATGATCTCGAACTCGCGGGCGCGGCCGGCACCCGACAGCGCGATGATGCGGCGGCCGGTGGCATCACCCAGAATGGCGATCTGCAGGGCGGCGGGGTTGTCCTCCTCGACCAGCTGGACGCCGCTGCTGAAGCGCAAGGACTCGCGCAGCAGCGCCGCCGTGCCCGAGCGATCGCCCTTGATCTGGACCAACCCCAATGGCGCCTGTCCCGGCAGGGTGCCGGCCAGGTGCCAGCCGCAACCCGCCAGAGCCAGCAGGCCGCTGACGAGCAGTGCCCGCAGCAGACGCTTCGCCATCAACCCACCACGTTCACGAGACGGCCTGGCACCACGATCACCTTCTTCGCAGGACGGCCCTCAAGGTAGCGCGACGTGACCTCGCTGGCCAGCGCCGCCTGCTCGATGACATCTTTGGCCGCATCTGCCGCGACGCGGAGGTTGCCGCGCAGCTTGCCGTTGACCTGCAGCACCAGCTCGACCTCGTCCTGGACCAGCGCGGCGGGGTCTGGTTCGGGCCAGCCGGCGGTGAGGATGTCGTCGCCAAAGTCCAGCTCGGCCCATAGCGTCTGGGCGATGTGAGGGGTGAGCGGGGCCAGCACCTGCAGCAGGACGCCAAGGCCCTCGCGGGCGACGGCGTCTGCCGCTGGCGTTCCGCGCGGGAGCTTCTCCAGCGCGTTGAGCAGCTTCATGCAACCGGACGCCACGGTGTTGAACTGCTGCCGGCCGAGGTCGAAGTTGCACTGCTTCAGGGTGAGGTGGATGTCGCGGCGGGCGTCGGCCAGAGCCGCGTCCAGAGATGCTGTTATCGCGCCGGCGGCCTTGACCGCGTCTGCCACACCGGTGGCGTAGGCCCAGACCCGCTTGAGGAATCGGTAGGCGCCCTCGACACCGGCGTCCGACCACTCCAGTGTCTGCTCCGGCGGGCTGGCGAACATCATGAAGAAGCGTGCGGTGTCGGCGCCGTAGGTGTCGATCAGCCCCTGCGGGTCGACACCGTTGCGCTTCGACTTGCTCATGGTGCCGATGCCGTCGTAGCCCACGGCTCTGCCGTCGGCCTTGAGCGTGGCGCCGGTGATGCGGCCCGCGTCGTCACGAATGAGGTCGATCTCGTCCGGCGCGAAGTACTCGAGGCCGCCCTTGTCGGTGCGGCGCGAGAAGATGTGGTTGAGCACCATACCCTGCGTCAGCAGGTGCGCGAATGGCTCGCGCTCGCGCATCAGGCCGAGGTCACTCATGACCTTGTTCCAGAAGCGCGAGTAGAGCAGGTGCAGGATGGCGTGCTCGATGCCGCCGATGTACTGCTGCACCGGCATCCAGTAGTCGGCGCGGGCGTCGACCATGGCGTCGTTGTTGCCTTGGGAGCAGTAGCGGGCGTAGTACCAGCTGCTGTCGACAAAGGTGTCCATGGTGTCGGTCTCGCGCTGCGCCGCGCCGCCGCACTTGGGGCAGTCGCATTGGAGGAAGTCGGCGCGAGTCCGCAGCGGGTTGCCAGAACCGTCCGGCACGCAGTCCTCCGGCAGCACCACGGGCAGCTGCTCATCGGGCACCGGCACGTCGCCGCAGGCGGGACAGTGGACGATCGGGATCGGGCAGCCCCAGTAGCGTTGGCGGCTGATGCCCCAATCGCGCAGGCGCCACTGGGTCTTCTTCTCGCCGATGCCCCTCGCGGCAAGGTCGGCGGCGATGGCGTCGACCGCGTCGGCGTAGCCCTTGCCGTCGTAGGCGCCCGAATCGACGCAGCGGCCATCCTTGCTGGCGTACCACTCCTGCCACTCGTCGGCGCAGAAGGCCCGCCCCGCCACGTCGATGACTGGCTTGATCGGCAAGCCGTACGTGTTGGCAAAGCCAAAGTCGCGCTCGTCGTGCGCCGGGACGGCCATCACCGCGCCCTCGCCGTAGCCCATCAGCACGTAGTTGCCGATCCACAGCGGTACAGCCTCGCCAGTGAGCGGGTGCGTCACCGTGAAGCCGGTCGGCACCCCGGTCTTCTCCTGGGTGGCGAGCTCGGCCTCCTGCTGTGTGCCGCGGCGGCACTCATCTACGAAGGCCGCCACCTTGGGATCGAGTTCGGCCGCACGCAGCGCCAGCGGGTGCTCGGCCGCCACCGCGCAGAAGGTAACGCCCATGATGGTGTCGGCGCGGGTGGTGAACACCCACAACCTGCCGTCGCCGATCAGCGTACCCGAGGCATCGCGGATGTCATGCCCGAACGCGAAGCGCACACCCACGCTCTTGCCAATCCAGTTGGCCTGCATGGTGCGCACACGCTCGGGCCAGCCGCCCAGCCCGTCCAGCGCCGAAAGCAGCTCGTCGGCGTACTGCGTGATGCCCAGGTAGTAGCCGGGGATCTCGCGCTTCTCCACCAGCGCACCGGTGCGCCAGCCGCGGCCGTCGATGACCTGCTCATTCGCCAGGACCGTCTGATCGACCGGGTCCCAGTTCACCACCTGTGTCTTTTTGTAGGCGACACCCTTCTCGAGCATGCGCAGGAACAGCCACTGGTTCCACCGGTAGTAGTCCGGCTGGCAGGTGGCCAGTTCGCGCTCCCAGTCGATGGCCAGGCCCAGCGCCTGCAGCTGGCCCTTCATGTAGGCGATGTTGCTGTAGGTCCACTGCGCCGGCGGCACCTTGTTCTGGATCGCGGCGTTCTCGGCCGGCAGGCCGAATGCGTCCCAGCCCATCGGCTGCAGCACGTTGTAGCCGCGCGCCTTGTGCCAGCGTGTCAGTACGTCACCGATGGTGTAGTTGCGCACGTGCCCCATGTGCAATTTCCCCGACGGGTAGGGGAACATGGAGAGACAGTAGTAGCGCTTCTCGCGCGGGACGGCGGGGTCCTCGACGGCGCGGAATGCGTTACTGGAGGCCCAGTGCTGCTGGGCGGCGGCCTCGACGTCGGCTGGCTGGTACTGGGATTGCATGGGGGTCTGGCCGGGCTGCGGGCAAACCCCGATTATAGACGCCGGCCCCATGCGGCCGACCGTTGCGGTCAGTCGGCGTGCGCGGCGATCCAGTCGGCGAGTGTGTCGGATGTGCTCTCGATCGGGCCAAGGATGCGCACGCCATCTACCCGCCGCCGGCCACCCAGTGCGGCGCCGCCCGCCCAGATCTCGACCTGCCGCGGCAGGCTCGCGCGCAGGGTGCGCAAGGAGTTCAGCGCCTGCGTGCTGTTGAACGACTGGCTGTAGGAGAGCGCGACCACATCGATGCTGCCTTCGGCGACCACGGCCGGGATGTCGGCCACCGGGAACTGTGGCCCGAGCGAGACGCACTCTGCGCCGTCGGCGACCCAGAGCGCCTCGGCCATCAGCAGCCCGAGCGTGTGCAGTTCCCCCGGCACGGTGGTGAGCAGGATGCGCGGGCGCCCGTGACTGACCGGCTGGGTGGCGATCAGGCCATGCAGGACGTTCTGCACCGCCTGCGTGTAGATGTGTTCGTGAGCCACATTGATGGCGCCGCGCGCCCAGGCATCACCGATGTCCTGGTTGAGGCGCGCCAGCGTCTGCGACACGAAACCGCGCAGCCCCTGCTGGATCAGCAGCTTCTGCAGATAGACCCTCAGTTCGCTGGCCTGGTAGCGCCTGATCAGGCCGATGACGCCGTCGACCACCGCCTGCTCGTCCCTCGACCGGGTTCGCGCCGGCATGGCCTGAGCCATATCGCGCAGTTCGCTCAGCGGCAGCGAGATCAGCTTGCCCGGGCGCATGCCGCGGTCCATCAGCCGCTTCAGCGTACGCAGCTTCTCGACCTCTTCTACTGAATAGTTGCGCTCGCCGTTGGCATCGCGCTGCGGGTTGGGGAAGCCGTAGCGGCGCTCCCAGATACGCAGGGTGTCCTTGGCGATGCCGGTATCGCGCTCGACGATGGCGATCGGGATCGGCGCCGGCTCGACGTGGCTCGCGTTTGCGGGAAAGTGTGCGGTCGAGGCCATCTGCATCTGCTAGAGGGTTGATTGGCCGAGCGTAGCGGTCAATCTGGACTCTGTCTAGGGCAAATGCCTTTGGGCGGCAGAACCAATCGTGCGCGCGGCAATCTGAAACCCATGTCTCGACCTGGACCCAGCCCATGAAGATCCTCTCGTTGATCCGACGCGCCATGAGCGGCCGGATCCTCCCCTCCCTCTGTATCCCACTTGCACTCCTGACCATGACCGACAACGCACAGGCGGCCTGCGCGCCGCTGCTCAACCACACCTTCCAGCAGCTGCAGGACAAGTCGCCGCAGCCCATGTGCCAGTACCAGGGCAAGGTCGTTCTGGTGGTGAACACCGCCAGTTACTGCGGCTTCACACGCCAGTACGACGGCCTCGAGAAGCTCTACGCCAACCTCAAGAGCAAGGGCCTGGTGGTGGTCGGCTTCCCGTCGAACAACTTCGGCAATCAGGAGCCCGGCACCGAGAAGGAGATCGCCGACTTCTGCCGGCTGACCTACGGTGTGCAGTTCCCGATGATGTCCAAGACAGAGGTGGTGGGCCCCGGCACTCACCCGTTCTTCCAGGAACTGGCCAAGACCACCGGCGACAAGCCGCAGTGGAACTTCCACAAGTACCTGATCGACCGCAGCGGCCGCAAGGTGACGAGCTTCTCATCGCGGGTCGAGCCGAACGCCCCAGAGCTGACCAGCGCCATCAACCGCCTGCTGGCCGAGCAGCCCTGAGTCGCGCGAGGGGCCGCGGGGCGGGCCCAGCGCGCACACTTTGAGGCATCATCCGGGCTGAAGCTGTCGGCAAGGGCCGCGGCGTTTCTTCGCACCCGAGCATGAGCATCCCCAACCCGCCCCGCCCCCCCGCGCCGACACCGGCTAGCGCTGGCCGCCTGCGCATCGGCGTGATCGGCAGCGGCATCTCGGGCACCGGCGCGGCGTGGCTGCTGTCGCGCCAGCACCACGTCACGCTGTTCGAGGCCGAGGGCCGCACCGGCGGCCATACACACACCATCGACCTCACCCTCGACGGGCTCTCCTGGCCGGTCGATACGGGTTTCCTCGTCTTCAACCGCACCACCTACCCGAACCTGTGCGGGCTGTTCGGCCACCTCGGCATCGACATCGCCGAGACCACGATGGGCTTCTCGTTCTCGCGCGACGAACCCGACCTCGAGTGGTCCGGCACCGACCTCTCAACCGTGTTCGCCCAGCCCGGCAACCTCTTGAAGCCCGCGTTCCTGCGGATGCTGCGCGACATCCTGCGCTTCAACCGCGAGACCACGCTGATGGCCTTGACCAGCGAATTCCCCGACATGACGCTGGGCGAGTTCCTCGACGATCGCGGCTACGGGGAAGGTCTGCGCGACCTCTACCTGCTGCCGATGGCGGCCTCGATATGGTCCTGCCCCAAGGCCACCATGCTGGCGTTTCCGCTGCGCAGCTTCGTTCAGTTCTGCCACAACCACCACCTCCTGCAGGTCGAGGGCCGCCCGCAGTGGCTCACTGTCCGCGGCGGCGCCCGCAATTACCTGCAGCGCATGCACCGCGACATCGCCGAGGTGCGTGCCGGCAGTCCGGTGGCCGCCGTGCGTCGCCTGCGGCAAGGGGTGGAACTGGTCGGGCCCGGCTTCCAGGAGACCTTCGACGCGGTGGTCATGGCCTGCCACTCGGACCAGGCGCTGGCCATCCTCGGCGAGGAGGCCACCGAGGACGAGCGCGCCGTTCTGTCGGCCGTGCGCTACCAGCCCAACCGCGCGCTGCTGCACTCCGACCCTGCGCTGTTGCCGCGCCGCCGCAAGGTGTGGTCGGCGTGGAACTACCTGGCCGGCAGCGGGGCGTCGACCGACGCCGGTGGCGAGGCGCCGGTGGCGGTGAGCTACCTCATCAACATGCTGCAACCGCTGCCGTTCCAGCGCCCGGTCGTGGTCACGCTCAACCCGTTCCGCGAGCCGGACCCGGCGCTGACCTGGCGCGAGATCCACTACTCGCATCCGGTATTCGATACCGCCGCGGTGCGCGCACAGGAGCGACTGCCGGCCATCCAGGGGTGCGACCGCATCTGGTTCGCTGGCGCCTGGACCGGCTACGGCTTCCACGAGGATGGTCTGCGTTCGGCGGTCAACGTCGCGCGCGGTTTCGGCATCTCGCCGCCGTGGGCTGCTGCTGCCGGCGCTGCTGCGCCCCGGCCGTGAGCACCCCGTCGCTGCGGCTAGCGCCGTCGATCGGTGCCGGCGCCGTGATGCATGAGCGCAGCCTGCCGTGGCTGCACCGTTTCACCTACCCGGTGCGCTTCATCCGCGTGCCGCTGTCGCAGTGGGCCACGCTGCGCGTACCCGGCCTCGGCATCGACCGGCCCGCGCTGCTCGGTCTGCATGGGCGTGACCACGGCCCGCGCGATGGCTCGCCACTGCTGCCCTGGTTCCGCGACCTGCTGCGGCAGCGTGGTCTGGCCGATGTGTGCGACGGCGAGGTGGTGCTGCAGACTTGCCCGCGCGTGTTCGGCTTCGTCTTCAACCCCGTCAGCTTCTGGTTGTGTCACGACCGCGAGGGGCGCCTGCGGGCGGTTCTGGCTGAGGTCAACAACACCTTCGGCGAGGGCCACAACTACTGGGTCGTGCGGAGCGACCTCGGCCCCATCAGCGCCGACGAGGAATTGCCGGCCGACAAGGTGTTCCACGTCTCACCCTTCTTTCCGGTCAGCGGCGAGTACCGCTTCCGCTTCGACCAGCGCGATGGGCTCAGCGCTGTCTGCATCGACTACTGGGACAAGGGCGCGCTGCAGCTGGCCACACGCATCGGCGGCCGGCTGGAGCCGCTCGATGGGGCCGGTGTGCGCCGCTGGCTGCTAGGGTTCCCCCTGCTCACGCTGGGCATCGTCTGGCGCATCCACTGGCAGGCCTTGCGCCTGTGGCTGCGTGGTGCGAACTTCCACCGCAAGCCGCCGGCCCCGCGCGAACGCACCACCTGAACAAGACCTACGGAGACCTTCCGATGAGCATCACCCGCCCCGCCACCGAACTCGCCGCCGCGCCCACCTCGCGTGCGCAGCGGATCTTCGTGGAGCTGCTCGAGGGGCTTCGCGCCGGCGGGCTGCGCGTCACTTTCCCCGGCGGCCAGACGCGCGACTTCGGCCCCGGCAGCCCGGTCGCCCACTTGCGCATCCTCGACGAGTCGGTGTTCAGCCACACGCTGGCCTACGGCGACATCGGCTTCGCCCAGTGCTGGATGGATGGCCGCCTGACCGTCGACAGGCTCGCCGCGCTGCTGACCCTGCTGGCGCAGGACCGCGACACCATCGCCCGCGGCTTGCACGGGCATGTGCTTTATCTGGTCGGTCACAAGCTGTGGACGCTGTTCCGCGCCAACACCCGGCGCGGCGCCAAGAAGAACATCGAGGCGCACTACGACCTCGGCAACGACTTCTACAAGCTGTGGCTCGACCCGACCATGACCTACTCGTCGGCGCTGTATGCCGGAATCGCGAGCGGCGATGCTGACATCGACCTGGAGCAGGCGCAGCGGGCCAAGGTGCGGCGCATGCTGGAGCGTGCCGGGGTCAAGGCCGGCGAGCGTGTGCTCGAGATCGGCTGCGGCTGGGGCGGGCTGGCGGAGATCGCCGCCACCGAGTTCGGCGCGCACGTGCACGGCATCACCCTGTCGCCAGCGCAGCTGGCCTTCGCGCAGGCGCGGGCCGAGGCGGGCGGCTGGGCCGACCGCGCCACCTTCGAGCTGCGCGACTACCGGGATGTGACCGAGACCTTCGACCGCGTCGTCTCCTGCGAGATGTTCGAGGCGGTCGGCGAGGCCTACTGGCCCTCCTACTTCGCGCAGGTTGCGCGCTGCCTCAAGCCGGGCGGCCGTGCCGTGGTGCAGACCATCACCATCCGCGACGACCTCTTCCCGGCCTACCGCAAGGGCACCGACTTCATCCAGCGCTACATCTTCCCGGGCGGCAAGCTGCCCTCGCCGGAGGTGTTCGCGCGGCTGGCGGGTAACGCCGGGCTGCGCGTCGACGGCGATCTCGCCTTCGGCCGTGACTACGCCCGCACGCTGGCCGAGTGGGACCGGCGCTTCATCGACGTGCACGACACCGTTCTGGGCATGGGCTACGACGAGCGCTTCTGCCGCATGTGGCGCTTCTACCTGGCTTACTGCGACGCCGGTTTCACCGCCGGCTCGATCGACGTCCACCAGTTCGAGCTGGTCCACGCGTGAGCGAGGCCGCGCCGCGCACTCACCCCGGCACGCTGCGCCTCGCCGCTTTCGGGCTGCTCGGCACACCGCTGGCCTTCGCGGCGCTGCCCATCTACATCCACGTGCCAAGGTTCTACGCCGAGCACGCCGGCCTCTCGCTGGGGCTGCTGGGTGGCTTGCTGCTGGCGCTGCGTCTGCTCGACGCCTTCGTCGACCCCTTCATCGGCGCGTGGACCGACCGCGTGCCGCGCCGCCCGGTCATCGCCGCTGCGCTGGTGTTGCTCGGCGTCGGCTTCACCGGCCTGTTCCAGCCGCCCGAGGGCTCCGGCGTCGGCTGGCTGGCCGGCACCCTGGCGCTGGTGACGCTGGGTTACTCGGTGGCGACCATCGCCTACCAGGCCTGGCTGGCGGATGCCGACATCAGCGAGCCGGCACGCACCCAGGGTGTGGCATTGCGCGAGTTCTTCATCCTGGTCGGCATCGTCGCCGCATCGGTGTTGCCGACCACCCTCGCCGACAACCTGGGCGAGGGCCTGTACGCCATGGTCTGGGTGGTGTGGCCGCTGATCGGACTCGGTGCGCTGACTGCATTGGTGTGGGCGCCGCTGCCGGTGCTGCATCGTGAGCCGGTGCAGGTGCCGGTGTTCGCGCAGCTGCGGGCGGCGGTGGGCGAGCCGCGTTTCCGCGCGCTGCTGACGCTGTTCGCCATCAGCGCCATCGCCACCGCCGTGGCCGCCACGCTCGGCGCCTTCTACATCGCCGATGTGCTGCAGGCCGAGGCGATGCAGGAGCAGTTCTTCGGCGCCTACTTTCTGTGCGCGGTGGCCTCGCTGCCGGTGTGGACGGCGGTGGCTCGGCGCATCGGCTTTGCCCGCAGCTGGTTCGCCGGCCTGGTGATGACGGTCGCGGCCTTCCTCATCGCGCCCTTCCTCGGCCCGGGGCAGACCGGGCCCTACTTTGTGCTGTGCGTGGTGGCAGGGCTGGCGCTGGGCGCGGAGCTGGTGGTGCCGGCGGCGTGGCTGGCGGCGCTGCTGGCTTCGGACCCGCCCGGCAGCGAGCGCGCCGGCGCCTGCCTGGGCTGGTGGACGCTGATGAACAAGCTCAGCCTCGCCATCGCCGCCGGCTTTGCGCTGCCGCTGATCGAGGCGCTCGGCTTTCACGCCGGCCAGCGCGAGCCTGCGGGGCTGGCCGCGCTGACTGCCGTCTACGCCTTCACACCGATCGTGCTCAAGGCCCTCACCGCGCTGCTGCTGCTGCGCCTGGCGCCGGTGATCGGCGAGCCGGGCCGGGATGCTACTGCCGGCTGAGCCCGCGCCGCGCTCTCGGCTATAGTCTGACCCCGCATAACGCCGCAGACCCGTCTGCGTAGCCGACCAAGCCACAGCCCCATGTCCGACAGCACCCACCTTCCCGCCACCCGCTCACCTGTCGTCGCCGCCGACAACCCGGTTCCCGTGCCGCCGTTCTGGGGCACGCGTTGTATCGAGCAGATCCCGCTCAAGGCACTGCTGCCGTACATGAACCGCACCACGCTCTACAAGTTCCAGTGGGGCTTCAAGCCGCAGGGGCGCCGGGTCGAGGAGTACAAGGACTACGCGCGCGAGCACTGCGAGCCGATCCTGCGGCGGCTGGTCGCCGAGTCGGAAGAGAAGAATGTGCTGGAGCCCAAGGCTATCTATGGCTACTTCTCCTGCAATGCCGTGGGCGACGAGCTGGTCATCTATGCCGCGCCCGACAGCAGCGAGGAGCTTTGCCGTTTCCCGTTCCCGCGCCAGACCACCGAGCGGCGGCTGTGCATCAGCGACTTCTTCCGCAGCGTCGAGTCCGGGCAACGCGACGTCGTCGCCTTCCAGCTGGTGACGGTGGGGCAGCGCGCGTCGGACTTTGCGCGGGACCTGTTCGTCAAGGACGCCTACCAGGAGTACCTTTACTGGCACGGCTTGAATGCAGAAGGCGCCGAGGCGCTGGCCGAGTGGGTGCACAAGCGCATCCGCGTCGAGCTGGGCTTCCAGAGCGAGGAGTCGCGCGACCTCGAGTCGCTCATCAAGCAGGACTACCGTGGCAGCCGCTACTCGTTCGGCTACCCCGCGTGCCCCAACCTGGCCGATCAGGACAAGATCCTGATGCTGCTCGACGCCGACCGCATCGGTGTGGTGCTGGGCGACGAGGACCAGCTGTGGCCCGAGGACAGCACCACCGCGATCGTTTCGCACCACCCCCAGGCCAAGTACTTCGGGGTGTAGCAGGTAGTGCGGTCGGGCGCGGCGAACTTGCGCCACGCCAGTTGCAGGGTTAGGCTTCTGGACGATGTCCAAGACAAACGCCCCCTCGCTGCACCTGCTGCGCCGCCGCCCGCTGGCCGGGGCGCTGTTGGCGGTTCTGGCATGGGTCGCGCTGCTTGTGGCTCCGGTCGCCGCACAGGCGATGACCCGCATCGACCCGGGTGTGCCGGGCGCGATCATCTGCTCGGTCAACAAGGCGGCCGACGCCGGCGACGGCAAAGCATTCGTCCCGCACTGCCAGCTGTGCACACTGGCGCAGCAGGCGGTCGAGGTGCCGGCGGCCTCGTCCGGCATCGCCGTACCGGTACTTAACGAGTCACCGGTGACAGCGGCGGCGGCCGACGCACCGCCATCCCGCGCACCGCCGCGCGCCCACCCGCCACGCGCCCCGCCCATCTCCTGACCCTCTCGAGCCGCCACCACCGCGCCTGAGCGGAGTGGCACCAGCCATCGACGGACGGCACCGTGCCGTCCCCAGGAGTCAGGGAAGATGCATCGCCCACACATACCCGCCAGCGGCCCGCCGCTCTCGAGGCGCCTGGCCATCGCGGCCTGCTTGGTCCTCGCGCTAGCCACGCAGGGTGCGCTGGCCGAACACATGGCCGACACCGTAAGCGTGAGCGCGCCACGCATCGACTTCACGCTGCCCGACATCGAGACTGCGCGCGTGCGCATCCAGCAGACGCCAGGCGGGGTCGACATCATCGACGCCGAGCGCATCCGCGACGGCCGCGCCTCGACGCTGGCCGATGCCCTGCGTGGCAGCCCCGGCGTGTTCGCCGAGTCGCGCTTTGGTGCCGAGGAGGCGCGCATCTCGATCCGCGGCTCCGGGCTGCAACGTACCTTCCACGGCCGCGGGTTGCTGCTGCTGCAGGACGGCGTGCCGATCAACCTTGCCGACGGCGGCTTCGACATGCAGGCCGTCGAGCCGCTGGCGACGCGCTACGTCGAGGTCTACCGTGGCGCCAACGCCACCCCGTTCGGCGCCACCACGCTGGGCGGCGCGATCAACTTCGTCAGCCTCAGCGGCCGCGACGCGCCGGGCGTGCACGCCCGCGTCGAGGCCGGCAGCTACGGCTACTCGCGTGCGTCGGCCGGCATCGGCTTCCGGTGGGGTGACAGCGACGCCTTCATCAGCGGCAGCCAGTTCTTCCAGCGCGGCTACCGCGACCACGCCGAGCAGAACACCCAGCGTGTGTTCGCCAACCTGGGTCACGACTTTGGCGGCGGGCTGCGCACGCGCTTCTTCTTTGCCGGGGTGAACACCGAGAGCGAGTTGCCGGGCAGCCTGACCCGTGCCCAGTTCCGCGCCGACCCGCGGCAGGCCAACCCGGCCAACATCACCGGCGACCAGAAGCGCGACTTCCAGTTGTGGCGCCTCGCCAACCGCACCACCTGGCAGGTCAGCACCGCCACCGACCTCGAGCTGGTGACCTACGGCAGCGTCAAGCAACTGTCCCACCCGATCTTCCAGGTCATCGACCAGGACTCGACCGACTACGGCATGCAACTGCGTCTGGGCCACAACGGGCACCTGCTCGGCCGGCCCAACCGGATCGTGGTCGGCGCATTGGCCAACCGCGGCTTCGTCAACGACCGTGCATTCGTGAATGCGGGTGGTCGGCGCGGGGCGCCCACCGGCAACCAGACCCTCGACTCGGACAACATGGGGCTGTTCGCCGAGAACCACTGGCAGGCCACTGGCGCGCTCACGCTGGTGGCGGGCGGGCACTGGACGCGCTCGGTGCGCGAGCGGCGGGATCTCTTTCTTGCCGATGCGGCACCGGCCGATGACAGCATCCGCCTGCGTTTCGACCGCGTCAGCCCACGACTGGGGGCGCGCTACGCGTTGAGCGACGACACAGAAGTGTTTGCCAACTGGTCCGGCAGCTTCGAGCCACCTAGCCTGTCCGAGTCCAGCAACGTGCTGGGCAGCGGTGCCTCCGCCGCGTTGCTGGCCAACCGCGCCCAGCGCGCGCAGACCCTCGAGCTGGGTACGCGCGGGCATGTGCATCTTGGTGCGCACCAACTCGGTTGGGACCTGGCCGTCTACCGTGCCGAGCTGCGCAACGAGCTGCTGGCAGTCGGCCTGCCCAACCAGCCGGCATCTACCGCCACGGTGAATGCCGACAAGACCATCCACCAGGGCATCGAGGCTGGTGTGCGGCTGATCCGCGGCAACTGGACATGGTCGACCACCGCCACGCTCAACGACTTCCGCTTCGACGGCGACGCCGAGTACGGCGACAAGCGCATCGCCGGCCTGCCGAAGGCTTTCGGCATCACCGAATTGCGCTGGAGCGGCCCCGGCAGCTGGTACATCGCGCCGGCCCTGCAGGTGGCGACGCGCAGCTGGGTTGACCACGCCAACACCCTCGATTCACCCGGCTATGCGTTGGTCAACCTGCGCATCGGCCAGCGACCGGAGAGTGGCTGGGGCTGGTTCGTCGAGGGGCGGAACCTGCTCGACCGCGAGCACATCGTCACCACCGGGGTCCTGCGCGACGCACGCATCGCGCCGCCAGGGCCTCCGGGCACCCAGCATGCACAGTTCCTGCCCGGCGACGGCATCACCGTCTACGCTGGCATCGAATACCGTCCCAAGCCCTGATGGAGCAGACCATGCGCCTTGAAACCCTATTCCTGCAGCACCGCCATCCCGCCGCCTGGCCACGCACGCTTGGCCAGGAAACATGGCGACTGGCGCGTCCTCTGCTGATCGCGAGCCTGCTGGCGCTGAGCCCGGCGGCGTCCGCCCACGTCGTCCTCGCCCAGAAGGTCGCGCTGGCGGGTAGTTACCACCGCGCCCAGTTCATGGTCGGCCACGGTTGCGCGGGCTCGGCCACGGTCTCGGTGCAGGTCGACATTCCGGACGGCGTCCCGGTGGCCAGGCCGCAACCCAAGCCAGGCTGGACCCTGACCTACGAGACGGGCCCGTTGTCCGAGCCGGCCATGGTGCACGGCAAGCAGAAGACCGAGGGCATCCGCCGGGTCACCTGGACCGGCGGCCCGCTGCCCGACGAGCAGTACGACGAGTTCGGCATGATGCTATTCGTGGCCAAGCCGGGGCGGCTGCATTTCCGGGTGCTGCAGACCTGCCAGACCGGGGCCAACGACTGGTCAGGTGTGGCAACCGATGGCGGACCGAAGCCGGCCTTCCCTGCGGCCACACTCGATGTGCTGGCGCCACATGGCCAGGGCGGTGGCTATCACCACGGTCATGTCCACCCTCAGAGCCCGGCCAACCCTGCTGCAACGCCACCGCCGGCGGACGCCGACGGCACCCAACACCAGCACGCCCACTGACACCCAAGGAGTCCCCCATGTCCGTCCGAAACACGTTCGCCACCCTCGCACTGCTCGCACCCCTCGCGGCGCTTGCCGGCCAGATCGAGGTGCGCGATGGCTACGCCCACGCCACATCAACGGCTCAACCGGTCGGCGCTGGCTTCCTGACCCTGGCCAACGGCGGCGCGGCCGACCGCCTGCTCGGTGTGTCGTGTAGCTGTGCGCAGAGCGCCGAGCTGCACTCCATGAGCATGGACGGCGGCGTGATGAAGATGCGCAAGCTCGACACCATCGATATCCCGGCCAAGGGCTCCGTGGCCCTGGAGCCGGGCGGCATGCACCTCATGCTTATCGGCCTCAAGGCGCCGCTGGCCGAGGGCCAGCAGGTGCCTCTGGAGCTGCGTTTCGACAAGGCCGGCGTGGTCAGGACCACGCTCAAGGTCAAGGCCCGCGTGCCCGCCGGCCACGAGGGTCACGAGCACATGCACAAGCACTGAGCCGTGCCGTGCCGGGGTAGCGGCCCGCCAGCCAAGCCGAGACATCGTCCGCCTCGGAACCAAAGGAGCCGATCGTTCAGTTGCACGATGCGGGGGGCTCTCTCCACCGCGCATGCTTGACCCCACTCAGACCTTCGTCACGCGACTCGGCCAGCGATAGCGTTGCAAACGAACTCAACAAGGGGCACCATGATTGCATTGATATCAATCGGGAGCACTGGGGTGGCCAGCAACCTGATCGTTCGCAACATCGATGAATCCCTGGCGCGCGCCCTCAAGCAGCGTGCCGCCAACAGTGGGCGCAGCGCCGAGGCCGAGCATCGCGAGATCCTGCGGGAGGCGCTGCAGGGCCCGTCGCGGCTGACGTTCACCGAGTTCCTCCGCACCATGCCCGATGTCGGGCTCGACGAGGACTTTGCCCGGGCGCCCGCCGCTGCCGGTCCTGGCAGCCGCTCGTGAGCGGCTGGCTGCTCGACACCAATGTCCTCAGCGAGGCTCGCAAGCGCAGCCGCGCCGATCCGGGCGTGACCGCCTTTCTGGATGCCACCGACCCAGGCGACTGCTACATCCCGGTTCAGGTACTCGGCGAGATCCGGCACGGCGTTGAGCGCATCAGGCGCCGGGGCGATGTGTCGCAAGCCGGTCTGCTGGAGATTTGGCTGGGCCGCCTGGCGGCCGACTATTCGAATCGCATCATCGATTTCGACCGCGACTGTGCGCAGGCTTGGGGTGCACTTATGGCGGCCGCCCCGGGGCACCCCGTCGACACGCAGATCGCCGCCATCGCCGGCCTGCACAGCTTGACCGTTGTCACGCGGAATACGGCAGACTTCGCCGCCAACGGCGTCGCCACGCACAACCCCTTCACCTGAGCATGCACATCCACATCCTCGGCATCTGCGGCACCTTCATGGGCGGCATCGCTGCCATCGCCAAGCAGGCGGGCCACACCGTCACCGGTTGCGACGCCAACGTCTACCCGCCCATGAGCACCCAGCTCGAGCAACTGGGCATCACCCTGACGCAGGGCTGGGACCCGGCGCAGCTGGAGCCGCAGGCCGACATGTACGTGATCGGCAACGTGGTCAGCCGCGGCAATCCGCTGATGGAGGCGATCCTCGATCGCGGGCTGCCCTACGTGTCCGGCCCGCAGTGGCTGGCCGAGGCGGTGCTGCGCGAAAAGTGGGTGCTGGCCGTCGCTGGCACCCACGGCAAGACCACCACCACCTCGATGCTGACCTGGATCCTCGAGGATGCCGGGTTGAGCCCCGGCTTCCTGATCGGTGGCGTGCCGGAGAACTTTGGCGTGTCGGCGCGCCTCACCGACAGCCCGTTCTTCGTCATCGAGGCGGACGAGTACGACACGGCTTTCTTCGACAAGCGCAGCAAGTTCGTCCACTACCGGCCCCGCACGGCGATCCTCAACAACCTCGAGTTCGACCACGCCGACATCTTCCCCGACCTGGCGGCCATCCAGACGCAGTTCCACCATCTGGTACGCACGGTGCCGGGTCAGGGCCTGCTGGTGGTCAACGGCACCGACGCCAATCTTGCGGCGACCCTGCAGAAGGGCTGCTGGACCCTGGTCGAGCATTTCGGTGTCGATGCCGGCTGGTCGTGCGTTGAGCCAGGCGCGGGCCAGGCTGAACCGGCCTTTATGGTTCGCCACGCTGGCCGAGACATCGCGCCGCTGCGCTGGGGCATCCTCGGTGGGCACAACCGCATGAACGCGCTGGCGGCCATCGCCGCTGCGCGCCATGCCGGGGTCGCGCCAGAGACGGCGGTCGATGCCCTCTCGCGCTTCCGCAACGTCAAGCGCCGCCTTGAAGACCGCGGCACGGTGCGCGGCGTGACGGTGATCGACGACTTTGCCCACCACCCCACAGCCATCACCGAGACCATGGCCGCGCTGCGCGAGCGGGTTGGCAGCGGCCGCATCCTGGCGGTTCTGGAGCCGCGCTCCAACACCATGAAGCAGGGCGTCTGGAAGGATGCCCTGGCCCGCAGCCTCGACGATGCACAGGCGGTGTTCTGCTACACGCGTGGGCTGGGCTGGGACGCGGCCGGCTCGCTGGCGTCGCTAGGTAGCCGTCTGACGGCAGGCGACGACCTTCACGTGCTGGTCCAGGCCATCGTGCGCGAAGCCCGCGAAGGCGACACCGTGTTGGTGATGAGCAACGGCGGCTTCGACGGCATCCATGGCCATCTGTTGGCGGCGCTGGCGGCCTGACCCAGAGCCGCCTTGGCCAGCGCTACCCAGCCAGCGCTAACTGACCCTCGCTGCTCTCAGGCAAGTCTCACGCGAACCAGCCGTGCGCGAACCAGCCCCCTGACGAGGTTCGATACGCCCACAGGCGCCGCCCTTTGCTGTCCCTGAGCACGTAGTAGTCGCGTGCCGCCGGGTGTTCCCACCAGCCCGACTCGATCCGTTCCGGGCCGCGTTCCTCCTGCCAGTCGCCGGGGATCTCATCCAGAGGCGCCGGCGTGGGCAGCAGCCACAGCGGGCGCAAGCCACGACAGTTCGGCTTTGCGATGTTGCGCGGCCGCGGCTTGGCAGCATCTACCGGCGTCGCCCTCCAGGCCACCTCGGGCTGGTGGTCGGCGACGGCCTCCAGCGTGGAGACGGCGCCAGTGCCCAAACGGGCCCGCAGCCGATCGAGCAGGGCATCGCGCTGCAGTGCCGCTTCCGCCGGGCCCGGCCACAACTCGGGCGACTGCGGCTGCCACGCATCCAGCGGCGTCGACCGCAACTGCACACGCCGCACCGGTGACGGCAGGCGCAGACGTGCAAGGCGCTCGCGCAGCAGGGCTGTGACCGGCGCCAGGTTCTGCAGCGGCCGGGTCAGCGCGACTTCGAAGACCGTCTCCGGCTGGCCCGGCGCGTGCCCCAGGCTGAATCGCAAGCGCTGCACCGCGCGCCCCGAGCCGCGCAGAAGGCCCTCCAGTTCGGCCAGCAAACGCCTGCCGGTGAACAGGATGGCGTCGGCGTGCCAGGTCTCATGCAGCAGTTCGGCCGCCCTGTCGTAGTCGGCCGGTGGCGTGAACCAGCGCCGCGGGTCGGGCGCGCGCCCGGACAGGCGGTCCAGCTGCACGGACGGTGTAGAGGCGCACCGCCGGTCAAGGTCGCCGCGTGGCAGTGCCATGCAATCTCCTACGGTTTGCAGGCCGATGCCGGCGAGCAGCTTGTGGTCGTGTTCGGGCATGTCCAGCACGCTCAGCGGCAGCTGGGCCAGCCTGCCTGGCCACTGTGCAGCATCGACCCAACCGGCAGCTTCGAAGCAGCAGGCGAGCGCCCACGCGCCGGCAGCCGTTGGGGCCGCAGCGCAGGTGGCGTCGGGGGAAAGGTCGAGCACGCCGGCGCGCGCGTCTGCCAGCAGGTGGTCGATGCCGCCGAACAGGTGGGCGCTGCCAGCCACCTCGGCGACCACGCCGCCTCGGCCCAGACGTACGTTGCGGCAGAGGCTGACCAGAGGGCTGTAGCGCATCGCCCACAGGGCCAGACCCTGCAGCTCGTCGGCATCGCCGCCGCCGGCGCCCGGCAGGGCGATCGCCAGCCAGGCGCTGCGGGTATCACGCGGCCAGGCTGACACGGCTGCCATGGGCGCCGCGGCATTTGATCAGCCGCACCTGACGACGTCTGCCGTCGGAATCAACCTCGACGCGCACCGCCGCGGGACTGGTGGCGCTGGCAGTGGCGCGGTCGCGCAGCACGAAACAGCACGCGTTGCCGGCCTCCGCGGCCAGCTGCAGCCGGCGCAGGGCGGCGTGGTCGGCACCAGCCAGCCAGACCAGCACCGCGCCGCAGGTACCCGAGCGCAATGACTGCTCCGCCGCCCACACGGCATCGGCCTCGTCCCGCGCTTCGACGCGGAAGGTCCGCGCCATGTCGATGCCGGCCTGCTGCAGGGCGGGCGGGTAGGGGATGAAGGGCGGGGCGATCCACGCCACCGTCTCGCCCTGCCGGTTCAGTTGCGCCAGCGCCGGCAGCAGCAGGCTCACCTCGCCCATGCCGGTGCCGCGGCCGATGACCTCGGTGATGCAGCCGGGCTGCCAGCCGCCACTCGGCAACTGCTGCTCGAGCGCAGGGATGCCGCAGGGGATGACACGGGCCGGCGCGACCGGCCGTTCGCCGACGCGCCAGACAGCCGGGTGGTGCGGCACCGGGCGCCGTGTTGCCGGACGTGCAGCAGTTGCCGGCGCGGGCGTGCCGGCAGGGTGTGGGGCTTGCCCGCTGCCGGGGTAGAGCCCCTGCAGCAGCAGTTCGATGTCAAAGGCACCCATGGCTGTCTCCCTGTCGTTTGGTCAGTTGAGGCGGTCGCGCAGCACACCTACGCCGATGCCTTCGATGCTGAAGGCCTGGCGGGTGGGGTCGACGACGATCGGCGCGAATTCGGGGTTGCAGGCGACCAGCTCGATACGGTCGCCACGCGTGTGGAGCCGCTTGACCGTGACCTCGTCGTCGACGCGGGCGACCACGGTCTGCCCCTCGCGCGCGGTCTGGCAGCGGTGCACCGCCAGCAGGTCGCCGTCGAGGATGCCGGCGTCGCGCATGCTCTGTCCGCGTACCCGCAACAGATAGTCGGCGTGCGGGTGGAAGTGCGCCGGGTCGACCCGCCAGTGGCCCTCGATGTGCTCCACCGCCAGCAGCGGGCTGCCAGCGGCCACCCGGCCGACCAGCGGCAGGCCGGCTTCTTCCGGCAGGCGGATGCCGCGCGAGCGGCCCGGCTCCAGGCTGATCGCGCCCTTGCGCGCCAGCGCCTGCAGGTGGCTCTCGGCGGCGTTGAGCGAACCGAAACCCAGGTGCGCGGCGATCTCGGCACGCGTCGGCGGCGCGCCGCGTTCGTTGACGCAGGCGCGGATGAAATCAAGGATCTCTTGCTGGCGGGCGGTGAGCGGTAGCGGTGGCATGGCGGTGTTCCTGTCGGCAGCAGATGGCCGGGTGCTGTGCTTATATACAGTACTGAATAAAAATCACCTGTCAAGGCCGGCTAGAATCGCCGCATGGACCCCGCCGACGCCTTCCCCCTGCTGCGCCAGCTCGCCGATGGCCGCTTCCATGGCGGCGGGGCGCTGGCCATTGCGCTCGGCGTCTCGCGCGCTACCTTGTGCCAGCGCATCGATGCGCTCGAGGCCTTGGGCGTGGAGTGCCACCGGGTGCGCGGCCGCGGCTACCGCCTGCCGCGCCCGCTCGACCTGCTGGACGCAGCCGCGCTGGCCACCGAATTGCGCGGCAGCGGTCTGCGCATCGAGACCGTCGAACACACCCTCTCCACCAGCAGCGACCTGCTGGCGCGGGTCGATACGCTGGAGAGCGGCCACGTGCGCGTCGCCGAGTGGCAGACCGCCGGCCGCGGCCGGCAGGGCCGGCAATGGCTGTCGATGCCGGCGCAGGGGCTCACCTTCTCCCTGCTGTGGCGTTTCGATGGCGGTGTCCAGGCACTGGCCGGCCTGAGCCTGGCGGTGGCCGTGGCGCTGGCACATGCCTGCCAGGACTGCGGTGTCGCCGGGGTACGGGTCAAGTGGCCGAACGACCTGTTGCTGCACGACGCGCTGCTGGGCGACCGCAAGTTCGCCGGCATCCTGGTGGACGTCCAGGGCGACGCGCTGGGGCCCAGCGTGGCGGTGATCGGTGTCGGCCTGAACGTGCACGGCGTGCCGTCGGGTACCGGGCAGCCAACTGCCGCGCTGACCGATGGCGCCGGCGGCATCACCCGCCAGCAGGTGCTGGTCGCCGCGCTGCGGCGGCTTGCCGAGGCCATCCGCACCTTCGAGCGGGAAGGCTTCGAGCCCTTCCGCGCGCCCTGGCAGGCGCTGCACGCCTGGCAACTGCGCAGTGTCGAGGTGCTCAACGCCGATGGCAGCACCACCCACGGTGTGGCGGCGGGCATCGACGCCGGCGGCGCGCTGCTCCTCGAGACACCCGGCGGACGCAGGCGGCTGCTCTCCGGCGACGTGAGCCTGCGCCCGGCGGCTTCACAAGCGTGACCTGCAAGCGGTCAGTCTATAAAATCGTCTCCCATAGACCTTTGGTGCGTGGGAAAGAGCCGCTTGCGGTAGAGTCAAGGCCATGAACCTGCTGATCGATACCGGCAATACCCGCATCAAATGGGCGCTCGCAGACGGCCCCAGCCTGGTCACGCGCGGCGTGGTCGAGCACGCCGAGGTCGCCACCCTGCCCAAGGTGTGGAGTGGCCTGCCGCGCATCCATCGCGTCCTGGTGGCCTGCGTGGCCGGGCCGAACATCCGCGAGGCCGTGGAAGACGCGCTCGATCGCATTGACGGCGACATCGACTGGGTGGTGGCGCGCCAGCAGGAGTGCGGCGTACGCAACGGCTACACCGAGCCGGGCAAGCTGGGCGCCGACCGCTGGGCGGCCTTGATCGGCGCCTACGCGCTCGGCCTGGTGCCGGGCGTCATCGTCAGCGCGGGCACCGCGCTCACCGTCGACATGATGGGCGCCGACGGGCAGTTTGCCGGCGGCATCATCGTTCCCGGTTTCCGCGCACTGGATGCGGGCCTGCGTGCACGCACGGCGCTGGCGGCCGAGACCGGCAACTTCTCCGCGTTCCCCACCAGCACCGAGGACGCCATCACCACCGGCGCGATAGATGCGTTGTGTGGCGCCGTGGAGCGGGTCGCGCGCCGTGTCGCCGCGACCGGCAGCACGCCCCGCGTGATCCTGACCGGTGGCGATGCAGCCCGCATCGCCGCGCACCTCACCGTCCCCTTCACCCGCGTTGATGACCTTGTGCTGCGGGGGCTGGCGACCATCGCCAGCCACAAACGCTAGCCGTTCCATTCTCGCCGCCATGCAACCCATCACCACGCCCGGCCAGGCCCGATCCATGCAGGTGTTTGCCGGCCCGGATGCCGCAGCCGACCTGGTCGGCACGCTCGATTACGCCCAGGGCGGGGCGCCGCTCGACTTCCGTTACTCCCCCGGCTGGCTGGCGCGCAATGACCATTTCCCGCTGTCACCACTGCTGGCGCCTGATCGCTTCGATGCCATGGAGGCGGAGCAGCGGGCGGTCGCGCTGGGCGAGTTCCTGCTGGGCATTGTGCCCACGGGCCAGCCGCTGTCCACCCTGGTGGCCGACCTGCGTCGCCGCGCCGACGACATCGCCGGCATCCTCAGCACAGGTGGTGGCCTGGATACGCCTGGCGCGCTGCGCTTCGGGCGTCCGCTCACGCCGCCACCCAGCGACCCCTTCGGCACCGACACGCCGCGCGAGGTGCCGCTTAACGAACTCTCGCGCCGCATCGCCTGGCGCGACAGCCAGAGCCTGCTGTTCTGGGACGACAAGGTCCACGCGCTGCTGCCCGGCAGCCGCGACAAGCTGGCGCTGCACATCATCGACGAGCGCCGCAGCTTGGTGGTGGCCGACCGCATGGCCAGCACCCATATCGTCAAGATCGGTGGCAGCGAGCGGACCTGCAGCAGCCTGTCGGCCAATGAACTCTTCATGACGCGCCTGGCGGCCGGTTGCGGTCTGCCGGTGGCGGACGTGTCCATGCTCAAGCTCGACTGCGGCCCGGTGCTGCAGGTCCGTCGCTTCGACCGGCAGCGCCGGCCGCGCGGCAACAGCATCCACCGCCTGCACGTGATCACCGGGTGGCAGCTGCTCGGGGTGGCACCACAGCCCGCCGAGACGCCCGTCGATGTGCGGCAGGCCTGGCTCACCGCGCTGATCCGCGCCGTACGCACCCACGCCGCCGACCCGCAAGCCGAGATGGCGGAGCTGCTGCGCAGGGTGACCTGGCAGGTGCTCACCGGCAGCCACAACATGGACCCGGGCAACCTGTCGTTCTTCGTCGAGGCGGCCGGCCGGCTGCGGCTGGCGCCGGCCTACGCGCTGCGGACCCTGTGGCCGTTCGAGCGCGCCGATGGCTTCCGCCCGCGCGAGATGGCACTGCCGGTGGGTGGCCAGATCGACCCGGAGCGCGTCGACGTGGCCGCCTGGAGCTGGCTGGCGGAGGAGGCCGATGTGCCGGCAGCCGAGATGCTCGACACGTTGCGGCGGCTGGGGCGGCAACTGCTGGGGCGGATCCAGGTCGCCACGCGGCAGAGCCTGGCCGAGGGCGCCGACCGTGGCGTGGTGGAACGCTTGGCCGATGGCACGCGCACGCTGTGCCAGACGGTGATCGCCAACGCCGGCGGAGACGCCTGAGCGCGCCAACCTTCAGACGCGTTGCAAAAATGCAACAACCGGTCAAAAAACGTGCCCGGAAGAGGCTTTTCCCTTGAGATACGCGGTTTCCCGGCCGAGAATGCAATCACCAGTCCGCTATCCGGACGGTGATCAAAACTCTCTGAAGGGGAATTGAATGAACAAGAAGCTTCTCGCGGTTGCTCTGGCAACTGCCTTCGCTGCCCCGGCCATGGCCGACGGTGTGCAGATCTACGGCGCGTTCGACGTTGGTGTCGTGGCCCGTGGCGGTTCGGACAACGGTGTCACCACCGGTGAAGGCACCCAGTTCCAGGTCGCCAGCGGCTTGAACGGCCACAACGGTATCGGCTTCCGTATGTCGGAAGACCTCGGCAACGGCATGAAGATCAGCGGCGACGCCATGTTTGGCTTCGCGCTGGATGCTGCAGGTAATGCTGCGGGGGGTGGTTCTAACGCTGGGCAAGGTGGGTTTACCGCCATTTACTCGTACCTCGCCCTGTCGGGTGACTTCGGTACCGTGATCGCCGGCCGTGCTGGCGGCGCCCGTGCCGGCTTCATCAAGAAGTACGACGCATTCGGTGGCTTCGGCGTTGGTAACGCCCTCGCTGTTCAAGGCAACGGTGCTGATTACGCCGACAACGTTCTGGCGTGGATCACGCCGGAAGTCATGCCCGGCCTGAAGTTCCTGGGCGCCTACACCACCAACCTGATCGGCCAAGACCTGCAAGTCCGCGGTCTTGGTTCGACCCCCCTCTACGCCGTCGCTGCTCTTTACAACAATGGCCCGATCGACATCACCGTTGCTTACGAAAAGCTGTGGTCCTACTCGGGCAATCCGAGCAACCAGCACGTTCAAACGGTTGGTGCTAGCTACGACTTCGGTGTGATCAAGGCGATGGGCCTGTGGCAACACCTGACTGATGCCACCCAAGGCTGGCAGATTGGTGCCACCGCGCCGATCGGCGAAGCGACCACCCTGAAGGTTGGTTATGTCTCCAACGAACTGAAGGGTGTCGGCGCGCAAAACGAGTGCAAGAAGTTCGCAGTCGGTGTGAACCACGACCTGTCGAAGCGCACCCGCCTGTACGCTGACGCTGCTCGCATCACAAGCGACGTAAACTCGGCTTGTGCTGCCGACGGCGGTCTGACAACCGGCTCGGGCTTGTACTCGTCGACCGGCGCTGGTCGCGACAACGCCACCGGCTACGGCGAGTGGGGCATGAACGTTGGTGTCCGCCACACGTTCTGATCGCGCAAGCGCTTAGAAAGCAGTACGCAGTCTAAAAACAGCCACCTTCGGGTGGCTGTTTTGCTTTGCGTGGCCAACCGAGCGGTCACTTGGCCGATGCGCGGTTGACGGTGGCGAGCCCATCATTCGGCGAATCGTTATTGACCGCATGGCCTACTTGACCAGACTTGGCCAATCTGTAATCGTGATCTCAGCCACCTCCGCTAAGGTCCTTCATCAATGCTCGCCGTAAACATGCTCGATGCAAAGACATCCCTCTCTCGCCTGGTCGAGGCTGTGGAGACCGGCCGCGAGACCGAGATCATCATTGCCCGCAATGGCCGCCCGGCGGCGCGTCTGGTTGCGGTCGAGTCTGCGCCTGTATCTTCGCGCATCGGCGTGGCCCACGGCGCCTTCGAGGTGCCGGATGACATCGACGCCAGCAATCCCGACGTCGCGCGCTTGTTCGGCCTCCCAGCCGCTTGAATCTTCTGCTCGACACGCACGTTGCCCTGTGGGCGCTGGTGGACAGCCCAAGACTGGGCGCGAGCGCTCGTGAGCGCATTCTTTCCGCCGACACTACGGTTTGGGTGAGCGCCGTCAGCCTGTGGGAGATCGCCATCAAGTTCGCGCTCGGGCGCGGAGATATGCCGGTTTCGGCTGAACGCGCGCTCGGGTATTTCAAGCAGGCTGGCTATCGCCTGTTGCCGGTCAGCGCCGAGCATGCGTGCGCGGTGGAGGCGCTGCAGCGACATCACGCCGACCCGTTCGACCGTCTGCTCGTCGCCCAAGCCCAGTTTGAACCGATGCGGCTCCTCACACGCGACCGCCAGATTGCCGCATATGGTCACTGCATCGACCTCATTGACGACTGAACCGCCGGTGGCAGGGACTTTTTGAGACTAAACTCGGCCCTGTCGTAGGGTGCCTGCACAACACAAAAGACCAAAAAAACGGACGGAGGAGATCGCGTGAGTTTTCTCGACAAGGAACGGACCATCGCCGGTCCCGGTTTCAACCGCTGGCTGGTCCCGCCCGCCGCGCTCGCCATCCACCTTTGTATCGGCATGGCATACGGCTTCTCGGTGTTCTGGAAGCCGCTGGGCAAGGCGATTGTGGGTGAAGACGGCCAACCGCTCGCCGAGTGTGCGGCCGGTGCCACAACCTTTGGCGACAAGCTCGACGGCACCCTGCGCGCGCTCACCGCCACCGACTGCAACTGGTCACAGTTCGACCTCGGCTGGATGTACACCCTGTTCTTCGTGCTGCTGGGCATCTCCGCCGCGGTGTGGGGTGGTTGGCTGGAACGTGCCGGCCCGCGCAAGGCCGGTCTGGTCTCGGCCATCTGCTGGTGCGGCGGCATGCTCATCTCCGCCTACGGCGTGCACATCCACCAGTTATGGCTCATGTGGCTGGGGTCTGGCGTGATCGGCGGCATCGGCCTGGGCCTCGGCTACATCTCGCCCGTCTCGACTTTGATCAAGTGGTTCCCCGACCGGCGCGGCATGGCCACCGGCATGGCCATCATGGGCTTTGGTGGCGGGGCCATGATCGGCTCGCCGCTGGCCACATTGTTGATGAAGAACTTCGCCACCCCCACCGATCCGGGCGTCTGGCAGACCTTCACCGTGCTGGCCTTGGGCTACCTGGTGTTCATGCTGTGCGGCGCCTTTGGCTACCGCGTGCCGCCGACTGGCTGGAAGCCCGAGGGCTGGACGCCACCGGCCAACGCCGCGGCCAACACCATGATCGCCACCCGCCACGTGCACCTGAAGAACGCGCACAAGACGCCGCAGTTCTGGATGCTCTGGGTGATCCTGTGCATGAACGTGTCGGCCGGCATCGGCATCATCGGCGCGGCAGCACCCATGCTGCAGGAGACCTTTGGCGGCTCGCTGATCGGCAAGCCGGACATGGGCTTTGCCGAGATCAAGGCTGACCAGGCGCTGACCGACCTTGCCGCCGCAGTGGGGGCGGGCTTTGTCGGGCTTATCTCCTTGTTCAACATCTTCGGCCGCATCGCCTGGGCGTCGTCGTCGGACAAGCTCGGCCGCAAGCAGACCTACTTCATCTTCTTTGTGCTGGGTGCGGCGCTGTACGTGGCGGCATCGTTCGGCGCGGACTGGAAGTCGCTGGCGATGCTGGTGGGCGCGTTCTGCGTCATCGCCTCGATGTACGGCGGCGGCTTTGCGACCATTCCGGCGTATCTGGCGGACATGTTCGGCACGCAGTTCGTGGGCGCCATCCACGGTCGTCTGCTTACCGCGTGGTCCACAGCGGGCATCCTCGGCCCGGTTGTGGTGAACTACATGCACGACGTGCGCAAGGAGGCCGGCGTGCCCTTTGACCAGATCTACGGGCCGATCTTCCTGGTGCTGGCCGGGATGCTGGTGGTGGGTTTCATCGCCAACCTGCTGGTGCGTCCGGTGGCCGACAAGTGGTTCATGTCGGACGCTGAACTGGCCGAGGAGAAGCGTCTGGCGCACGAGAAGTCGGTGAAGGACGCCGGCGTGAGTGTGACCGGCAGCGCCGGTGGCCTGAGCGGGTTCGCGCTGGTGGCGTGGGCCGCGGTGGGCATTCCGTTGGCCTGGGGCGTCTGGCAGACGGTGCAGAAGGCGCTCAAGCTGTTCGGCGGCGGGTAACGCTGGTCCGGTTCGCGTGCGCAAGGGCCACCCGAAGGTGGCCCTTTTCATGCCTGCGATGTCCGGGTAAGGCGACTGTTTCCTCGCGTCAGGCCTGGCCCAGATACGCGGCCTGCACCCGCGGGTCACGCACCAGTTCTGCCGAGGGGCCCTCCAGCGTGAGCTGCCCGTGCTCCAGCACCACCGTGCGCTCGCACAGCTCCATGGCCAGCCGCGCGTTCTGCTCGACCAGCAGCAGCGTGACCCCCTGCGCGCAGACCTCGCGCAGCGTGGCGAAGATCTTCTCGACCATGATCGGGCTCAGCCCCATCGACGGCTCATCAAGCAGCAGCAGGCGCGGGCGGCCCATCAGCGCGCGGCCGATGGCCAGCATCTGCTGCTCGCCGCCGGACAGGGTGCCAGCCAGCTGTTCGCGGCGCTCGGCAAGGCGCGGGAATCGCGCGAACTGTGCGTCGAGGTCTGCGTTGATCGCCCCGGCGTCGTCCCGGCAGTGCGCGCCCATCAGCAGGTTCTCGTGGACCGACATGGTCGGGAAGATGCCGCGGCCCTCTGGCACCAGCGCCATCCCCTGCTGCAGGCGCGTGTGCGCGGCCTGCCGGTCGATGCGCTGGCCCTCAAGGGCGATCTGGCCGCCCGAACCGGGCAACAGCCCGGCTACTGCCTTCAGCAGCGTTGTCTTGCCAGCGCCGTTGGCACCGATCAGCGCCAGCCGCTCCCCAGCCGCCAGCCCCAGCGAGACGCCGCGCAGAGACTCGATGCGCCCATAGGTCACGCGCAGGTCGGTAATCTGCAGCAGCGGTGTGCTCACGTCGCGACACCAGGGCTTGTCGGGGATGATCCGCGCTGGGCCTCGGCCGGGCCGGCCCCGGCCCCGTTGCTGGCCGGACTGCCCAGATATGCCTCGACCACCCGCGGGTCGTTACGCACCACCTCCGGTACGCCATCGGCGATGCGGCGGCCAAAGTCGAGCACCGTGACGCGGTCGCAGAGGCCCATCACCAGCTTCACGTCGTGCTCGATCAGCAGCAGCGTGGTGCCGTCACCGCGGATGCGCTCGAGCAGCTCGCGCAGGGTGTCGGTCTCGGCCGGGTTCATGCCGGCGGCGGGCTCATCCAATGCAAGCAACTTTGGCTCTGCCGCCAGCGCACGCGCGATTTCGACACGTCGCTGGTCGCCGTAGGAGAGCTCGCCCGCCAGTCGCGACGCGTGGCGCCCGACGCCGACGTAGTCGAGCAGGGCGAGCGCGTGGTCGCGCAGTCGGGCCTGCTCCCGGCGCAGGGCCGGGGAGGGGAACAGCGCCCCCAGCAGCCCCTCCTTGCCGCGCAGGTGCGCGCCGACCAGCACGTTGTCGAGCACGCTGGTGCCGGCGAACAGGCGGATGTTCTGGAAGGTACGCGACAGTCCCGCAGCGACGACACGGTGCGGCTCCAGCCCGCCGATCACCGCACCATCCAGCTGCACGGTGCCGCTGTCCGCCTGGTACAGACCAGTGAGTACGTTGAAGAGCGTGGTCTTGCCCGCGCCGTTGGGGCCGATCAGGCCGTGGATGTGGCCGGCGGACACCTCCAGCCCGACGTCGTCGAGCGCCTGCAGGCCGCCGAAGCGTTTGCCCAGTCCGGTGGCGGAGAGGAGGGGCCTCATCGTCCGGCCCCCTTGGGCCACAGCCCTGCCGGCCGGATCAGCATCATCGCCACCAGCGCCAACCCGAACACCAGCATGCGCAGGTCGGCCGGGTCTACCCACACATGCCCGAGCAATGTCTGCTGCAGCGGCCCCAGCGCGCGCAGGGCCTCGGGCAGGGTGGCGAGGATGAGTGCGCCGACGATGACGCCAGGCACGTGGCCCATGCCTCCGAGCACGATCATGCACAGGATCATGATCGACTCGGTGAGCGAGAAACTTTCCGGGCTGATGAAGCCCTGGAAGCCGGCGAACAGTCCGCCCGCCAGCCCTCCGGCGCTGGCGCCCAACGCAAACGCCAGCAGCTTGTATCGCCGCAGGTCGATGCCGCAGGCGGCTGCCGCCAGCGGGTCCTCGCGGATGGCCTGCCAGGCGCGGCCGATTCGCGAGGCCTCCAGTCGCGTGCTGGCCCAGGCCACCGCAGCCGCCAGCGCGATGAACAGCAGGCAGGGCATGTAGGCTGCCGGCACCTCCAGGCCGCCAACATGCAGCGCCTGCGAGAAGTCGATGCCGCCGATGCGCAGCGGGTCGATCTGGTTCACACCCTGCGGGCCGTTGGTGATGTTCACCGGCGAGTTGAGGTTGTTGATGAAGATGCGCGTGATCTCGCCAAAGCCCAGCGTGACGATGGCCAGGTAGTCGCCGCGCAGCCGCAGCAGTGGCGTGCCCAGCAACAATCCGAACAACCCGGCCGCACCCGCCGCCAGCGGCAGCGCCGCCCACAGCGGCCAGTGCAGGCCAAATTGCGGGCTGCTCAGCAGCGCGTAGGTGTAGGCGCCTACGGCGAAGAACGCGATGTAGCCGAGGTCCAGCAGGCCGGCATAACCGACCGTGATGTTGAGGCCCAGCGCCAGCAGGACGTACAGCGCCGCGAAGCTGAGGATGCGCACCCAGGTGATGCCGAGCAGCCCGTCGGCGATCCAGGGGATGGCGGCAAGCGCCAGCGCCGACAGCAGGAGCAGAAAGAGTCGCCGGGCGTTCATCGACTTCCCTTTGCTTGGTAGTGCCTCTGCGCGAGAAGCGACAGCGTCTGCAGGTGGCTGCGCTGCGCGTCACGCACGATCCGCCCCCTTGCCGCCCAGCAGACCCGAGGGTCGCAGCACCAGTACGATGATAAGGACGACGAAGGCGAACACGTCCTGGTAGTGGCTACCCAGAAAGCCACCAGTGAGCCAGCCGATATAACCCGCGCCAAAGCTCTCGATGACACCCAGCAGCAGCCCGCCCAGCACCGCCCCGCCGAGGTTGCCGATGCCGCCCAGCACCGCCGCAGAGAAAGCCTTGAGCCCGAGCATGAAGCCCATGTAGTAATGCGCCAGACCGTAGTAGGCACTTACCATCACGCCAGCGAAAGCGCCCAGCGCCGCGCCGATCACGAAGGTGGCGCGGATGACGCCGTCGGTATCCACCCCCATCAGCTGCGCGGCGTCGCGATTCTGCGCCGTGGCACGCATCGAGCGGCCCAGACGGGTGCGGTGCACCAGCCACCACAGCGCCGCCAGCACGCTGGCCGCGCCAGCCAGGATGAGCAGTTGCAGGGGGCTGACCGCCGCGCCAGCGATCATGAAGGGGGCGTTGTCGAGCGTCTCCGGCATGGTGCGGTACTGCCTGCCCCAGACCAGCATGGCGACGTTCTGCAGCACGATGGAGACACCGATGGCGGTGATCAGCGGCGCCAGCTTGGGCGCGTTGCGCAGCGGCCGGTAGGCGAGCCGCTCGATGGTCGCCGCCAGCGCCATGCACACCAGCGCCGCGACACCGATGCCGGCGGCCAGCGCCCACGCACCTGGCAGCGCGCCGCCGAGCGCGGCCACTACCGAGACGGCGATCATGGCGCCGATCATCACCACCTCGCCGTGGGCGAAGTTGATCAGCCCGAGGATGCCGTAGACCATGGTGTAGCCCAGCGCGACCAGCGCGTAGATGGCGCCCACCGTGAGGCCGTTGACCAGCTGCTGCAGGAACACCGCGCCGGGGCCGGGCGGCGGCTCGGCGGCCGGCAGGGCCGGTGCCGATTCGACCACCTGCCACTTGCCTCCGCTCACCCTGTACAGCGTCACCGCACCGCCGCGGATGTCGCCTTTCTCGTCGAAGGCCAGCGGGCCAGTCACGCCGTCGCGCTGCAGTGTGTGCAGCGCCGCGACGATCTTCGCCGGTTCGGCCGAGTCCGCCTGCTGCATGGCGGCGATCAAGGTCGAAGCGGCATCGAAGGCGTAGGGCGCGTAGTTCTGGATGATCCCGTACTTGGCCACAAAGTCGCGCCGGAAGGCCTCGCCGCCCGGCATCTGCGCCGGCGGCAGGCCCGGGGTCGAGGCCACCACGCCCTCGGCGGCGCGCCCGGCCAGCTTGAGAAACTCCGCCGACTGCAGACCGTCTCCGCTAATCAGCACCGCCTGCAGGCCCAGCGCGCGCATCTGCCGCGCCATCGGCGCGCCCTGCGCGTCCATGCCACCAAAGAAGATGACGTCTGGCCCGCGGCCCTTGAGCGAGGTGAGGATGGCGGTGAAGTCGGTGGCGCGGTCGGTGGTGTACTCACGCCCGACGATGTTCCCGCCTGCCATACGCGCGGCCTTCTCGAACTCGTCGGCGAGGCCCTGCCCGTATGCGCTGCGGTCGTCGACGATGGCGATGCGTTGCGCGTGCAGCATCTCCACGGCGAAGCGCCCGAGCGCGCCGCCCTGCTGGCTGTCGTTTGCCATGACGCGGAAGGCGTTGCCGTAGCCCTGCGCGGTGTAAGCGATGGCCGTGGCCGAGGGCGAGATCTGCGCGATGCCAGCCTCGCGGTAGCGCTTGCTGGCGGGGATGGTGGTGCCGGAGTTGAGGTGACCGACCACCGCCACCACGCCGGCATCGACCAATTTCTGCGCGACGATGGTCGCGGTCTTGGGGTCCGCCTGGTCGTCCTCGCTGACGACCTCAATGCGGACCTTTTCCCCGCCCAACGTGATGCCGTGCGCGTTGGCCTGCTCGACAGCAAGGCGCACGCCGTTGTCGTTGTCGCGGCCCAGGTGCGCCTGCGGCCCGGTGAGCGGCGCCACCGAGCCGATCTTGACCACCCGTTCGGCCGCCACCGGCCCTGCCATGACGAATAGCAGCGCAGACAACAAAAGAGCCAGCACTTGACTGGCTCTTCGGAACAACATCAAGGCGAGCCGCTTACTTCTGCGACAGGACCCACTTGACCAAGGTCTTGATGTCGGCGTCGGCAACGTGTGCGTTAGCCGGCATCGGCATGCCGCCGGTCACTTCCTTCCAGTGCAGTTCGGCAGGGTTGCTGCCGTTCTTCACGGTCTTGATGAGCTTGGCTTCGGCGCCTGCGTCGCCCGCGTACTTCTTGGCAACGTCCTTGTAAGCGGGGCCGATCACCTTCTTGTCCACGGCGTGGCAGGCAAGGCATCCGCTCTTGGTGGCGAGTTCCGGGCTGGCCAGAGCCGCGCTGCTGAACGACGCGGCCAGAGCGACGGCGCCGACGAACGACAGAACCTTCATTGAATCTCTCCTCAGATGGATTGGTGCTGCTCCACGGATTCTAGACCGGTCAGAAGATTTTGCATAATCCGCCGGTGCCGCTCAGCGGCGGCGGTACAACACATGCGACTCGTGGCGGTCGCCACCGCGGCGTCCCCGCCACGCCACTTCGGCATCGATCGGGATCCCGCTGCCGGTTCGTGTGACGGTGGCCAGCACCCACTCGCACCGCGTGCTCGCCGGGCCGCGCAGGGTTTCGCGCCCGGCATACGCCCGGATCGAGGCGGCCACCGCCGGCCGCAGGGCTGGCGCGGCGGCGACGCAGCCAGAGGCCGGCCAGTGGCTGCCGATGGATTGCGCCATGGTACGGTAGCTGTAGCGCGTCTCCAGCCAGTGGCTGCCGATCAGGATCACCAGCAGCCAGGTGACGCTGGCGCCGACGCACCACGCCAGCAGTGGCCGTAGCGGCGAGCGGCGCAGGCCGGCGACCAGCATCGCTGCGCCCGCGCTGGCCACAGCACCTGCCACCACCTGCCAGGCCGCCCACTGCCCATCATAACCACGCAACAGCCGTGCGACGCGGCCGGCGAAGGGTTCCGGGGCGCCCAGGTGTGCGCCGGCCCAGAACAGCCACAGCAGGCCCAGCAGGCTGAAGAACAGCACGATGCCGAAGGCGTGCAGAGCCTGGGCCTGCCCGCGCTCGAGCCGCAGCAGGCCGGGCCCGGCGAGCAGCGCAAGCGGGCCCAGCAGAGCCAGTGCCCGGGTATCGCGCCCGCCCGGCGTGATCCACCACACCAGCAGTGCGCAGAGCAGGATCGCCAGCGGCCCGAGCAGGCGCGGGTCCATGCGAAGGTTGGCGCGCCGGTGCCAGAGCGTGGCCAGCGCGAGCGGCCATAGCGGCCACGACCACAGGAGCCCGCGGACCTCGATGAAAAAACCGCCACCGGGTGGGGCCTGGCCAGCCACAACCGAAAGCAGCGGGTCTGCCTCGACCCATCGCCCGAGGAGCCCGTGGCCATGCAGCGCGGCGGCCCAAAGCAGCGATGGTAGCGAGCCCGCCAACACACCGGCAATGTGGGCGCGATGCTGGCTGCGTTGCGGCGCGATCAGGCTGACCGTTGCGATCGCTAGCGCAGCGGCCAGCCAGAGTTGCACGCCGCCGGCGAGCGAGGCAAGTGCCAGGCCGGTGGCCAGAAGCACCGCGGTGCGGGCCCAGCGCCGGTCGGGGCGGGTCAGGCCCGCGGCGATCAGCGCAAAGCCCGCTAGCGTCCACAGCTCTGCTGCGGCGCCATGAGCCGGTATGACCAACGCCATCGCGCTGAACAGCGCCAGACCGGTGGCCCAGCGTTCGCGCCGCTGCAGCCGGGGCAACGACCATCGCAGCAGGGCCCAGAAGCTGATCAGCAGCGCCAGAAGGCCCGGCAGCCGGGCGGCGTCGTGCGGGGCAAGCCACTGGCCGGACGCGGCGATCGCCAACGAAGACCACCACACCGCGAGCGGTGGCGTCTCGAGCCAGGCGATCTGGCCGAGTTGTGGCGCAAGCCAGTGGCCCGCCTCAAGCGCGTCGAGCGACAGCGCCAGCTGTACCGCCTCGTCACCTCGCCATGGGGTGTGGCCCACCAGCCCGGTGAGCGTCCAGGCGCATACCCACAGCAGCAGCCAGTAGAGCGGAGGGTGGGGGCGCTGTCCCGGGATCGGGCTGGGCGGTGCGTGTCCAAGCATGTGCGGATTCTACGGGGGCAAACAAAAAGGGCAGCCCTTGGGCTGCCCTTTGGCGACGCCGCCGGCAGATGCCAGCGCCGTCGTCGGCACCAGACGCTCAGGCCTTGGTGCCGTAGCGCTGGCGGAAGCGCTCGACGCGACCTGCCGTGTCGACGATCTTCTGCTTGCCGGTGAAGAAGGGGTGGCAGCTGGAGCAGACTTCGATCTGCAGCGGCTTGCTCATGGTGGAGCGGGTGGTGAACTTGTTCCCGCAGCTGCAGGTGACGTTGATTTCGTTGTAGCTGGGATGGATGTCGGCTTGCATGACGCGATTCCCTGAGGGCTTCTGGAAGAACCGCGCATTATGTCGGCATACGCCGACGCTGGCAACTGCCGGCACCCGATGCGATCACTGCATCTGCACCGTGACCCGCCCCTCGCCGGTCACCACGCCCTGCACGGTGCGCCCGCCCGGCACCCGCACGCGGATGACCTCGCCGACCGTGCCGTCTTGCAGCGCGGTGCCGGCGCTGGTCACCGAGACCTGCCCGACCGTGGCCGTGACCTCGAGGTTGGCGCCGCGCCGCACCACCAGCGGCAGTTTGAGGTGTTCCGGCCCGATCGCTTGTCCGGCGGCGAGCCCGACTCGGGCCACCCGCCCGACGGCCTGGGCCTCTTCACGCAGAGCCGGACGCTGGATGCCGGTCAGGTCGACCTCGCCCAGCTGGACATCGACCTGCTCCACCACCTGCCCGGCCCGCACTGCCCGCCGCGCGACCACCGCCGGCACCATGAACTGGACTCGGGTGCGGACCGACACGCTCCAGCCACCGTCTACCGGGCAGCGGACCCTCACCTGAGTCCAGCCCCACAGCCGCTGTCCTTCTGGCGTCTCTGCCAGTGGCGTGGCACATGTCGGGAGCCGCAGCCGCTCGTCGGGCGGTGTGACAGTGACCAGAACGCGTGCGGCTGGGTCGTTCACCAATCGCAACACATGTTCACGCGCCAGGGTCGTGACGATGGTCATGTCTTGCCAGGCGGCCGCGGCTGGCGCGGCGGGTGCCGCCACCGCAGCTTGCGCCGATAGGAGCCCCCCCAGCAGCAAGGCCATGGGCGCCCCAACGGGACTCCCCGCGAGCTTGTGCCTAGTTTCCGCGATGGTTTTGAGCGCGGTCATCGTCATGGCGAGGGTATAGCAGCAATCTGCCGGCAGGTGGCGGCAAAGAACGGCAGGCAAAGTTTGCCGGCAAGGTCGGCAAAGCTGCTGCTGGCCGCGTGGCAGGTGCATATAACTACTTGATCTGCATGGGGCGGAGGCGCCTTTTTTGCCGGCATCAAGAGTCTGGCACGCGCCTTGCTTTATTTGCTCTGCCTGAGGCCCCTGCGAATGCCGGAAGCATCAGGAAGCGAAGAGCCGGCAAGACCAGAACGACCAATCAGACGGAACTCAAGGTGCAGGGATGAACGCGATCGGACAGAAGTTGGATGTGTTGGGGGCGGGCCTGAAGCTGCGGGCGCAGCGCCAGCAGCTGCTGGCCGCCAACATCGCCAACGCTGACACGCCGGGCTACAAGGCTGTCGACTTCGATTTCGCCTCGGCACTCAACCGCGCCGCAGGTTCGCGCATCGGCTTGGCGACCACCCGGCCCGGCCACCTTTCGGGTCGCGCCAACGAGTACGCCAACGTGGCCCTCAAGTACCGCATCCCGGCACAGGACTCCATCGACGGCAACACCGTCGAGATCGACCGCGAGACGGCGCTGTTCACCGAGAACGCCTTGGCCTACCAGGCAAGGGCCCAGTTCCTCGGCGACACCATCCGTTCCATGCGCCTGGCCATCAGCGGCCAGCAGCAATAAGGAGCGCTTGAATGGGCATGTTCTCCCTGTTCGATATCGCCGGCTCGGCCATGACCGCGCAGAGCCAGCGCCTGAGCACCATTGCCAGCAATCTCGCCAACGCCGAGAGCAGTGCTTCGGCCGACGGCAAGCCCTATCGCGCGCGTCAGGTGGTGTTCCAGGTGCAGCCGCTGCGCGACCTGCGCCCGGCAGGCCGGGCCGTTAGCAACGCTATCGGACTGCCACAGCCCGATGGTGCCGGCGGCGTGCGTGTGGCCAGCGTGGTGGAGAGTCAGGCGCCGCTTCGTCAGGTCTACCAGCCGGGCCACCCCCAAGCCGACGCCAACGGCATGGTCGCGTACCCGAACGTCGACCCGGTGGAGGAGATGACCAACATGATCGCCGCCTCGCGCGCCTACCAGTTCAACGTCGAGGTGATGAACACCTCGCGCATCCTCATCCAACGCACCCTCGAGATCGGACGCTGACCATGGCCGTCGCAGACACCACCACCACTACAGCGCAGCGCAACATCGCCGCCGCCCAGGCCGCTACGCAGCGGACCGGAAGTCCGCAGATGAAGCTGGACAGCCCGAAGGAGATCCAAGACCGCTTCCTGACCCTGCTGATCGCCCAGTTGCAGAACCAGGATCCGCTGAGCCCGATGGACAACGCCCAGATCACCCAGCAGATGGCGCAGATCTCGACGGTGCAGGGCATCTCGACGCTCAACGACACCATGGGCCAGCTGCTCGCCACGCAGGGTTCGCAGGCGGCGCAACTGATCGGCCGCGGCGTGACACTCAGCGGCGCCGACCTGCGCCTGTCGGGGGGCACCGCCAGCGGCTCGATGCTGCTCGACGGCAACGCCAACGATGTCGTGGTCGAGGTGGTCGGGGCCGGCGACCTGCCGGTCCGCACCATCAACCTGGGCGCTCAGACCGGCGGCCTGTTGCCGTTCCAGTGGGACGGCAAGAACGACAACGGCGCGCAGATGCCGGACGGCAATTACTCCTACAAGGTGACCGCCAAGGCGGGGACCTTCGACATCGGCGTCGAGACTTTCACCGCAGCCAAGGTGCTGAGTGTGAGCCTTGCCGCCACCGGGCCCACCCTGCTGCTCGACAACGGTCAGGAAGTCCCGGTCAACGCCATCAAGCGCATCTTCTAACAGCACCCGTACGCATTCCGACAGGAGGACACCATGGGATTCACTTTTTCACAGGCACTCAGCGGACTCGACGCAGCAGCGCAGGCGCTCGACGTGGCCGGCAACAACATCTCCAACGCCAACACCACTGCCTACAAGCGGTCGCGGGTGTCGTTTGCCGACGTCTACGCCAACTCGATCTCGTCGAGCTCGAACAACCCGGTGGGTCTGGGCGTCGGCGTGGAATCGGTGGGGCGGATCTTCTCTCAGGGCGGTCTGACCAACACTGGAAACAACCTGGACGTGGGCATCAGCGGCGACGGTTTCTTTGTCGTCCGCGACACGCGTGTGCGCGAGGACGTTTACACCCGCGCCGGGCAGTTCAGCGTCGACAACGAGGGCTACCTGGTGACTTCGGGGGGGCAGCGTGTCCTCGGATTCGAAGCCGATGCGGACGGTGAGATCACGGCCGATGCGGGTCAGGCGCTATCTGAGTTGCGCATCGACGTGGAGAACCTGCCCTCGCAGAAGACCACCCAGGTGGATGTCCGCTTCAACCTGGACGCTGACTCCGAGTTGATTCCGGCGAGCACGGCTTTTGACCATACCAACGCCAACACCTACAACGCCACCAACACCCTGACGGTCTTTGACGCGGTGGGTGGCTCGCACACGCTGACGCTCTACTTCAAGCGCATCGAGACCGGCCAGGTCGCAACCTCAGCCGGCAACGGTGGCTCGCGTTGGGAGGTCTACAGCCGCCTGGATGACGGCATCGAGGGCTATCTTGGCGGGACTTCCACCGAGACCGCACCCTCCGAGCCAAAGATGCTGCTGGAGTTCGACGGTACCGGCAAGATGAGCGGATGGGCCTTGACGTCAGATGGTGGGCCCACCTACAGCACCGCCGACGGCACCAGAACTGGCGTTCCGTTGACCGCCGGTGCCACCCCGACCCGCGGCACGGTTTACGCGGTGAAGCAGGAGAATGCGCAGTCGCTGCCCGAGATCGACCTCAAGTTCACGCTGCCGACCTTTGCCAGCGACCCGGCAACCGGGGACGCCTCGGCGGCCAGCAACCCGTTCACCTTCAGGCTGACCCTGGGCGACAAGGACTTCCTGACCACCCAGTACGTTGACAACTTCGCGCCGCAGTTCCTGCAGCAGGACGGCAATTCCAGCGGTGCGTTGTCGGGTTTCTCGCTGGACGACCAGGGCCAACTGGTGGTGCGCTATGACAACGGCATCACCGCGGTGAAGGGTCAGCTGGCGCTGGCCAACTTCCGCGCCCCGGATGAGCTGCGATCGGTGGGTGGCAATCTGTTCATCCCGACCCCGGGCAGCGGTCAGGCGCGTCGTCTGCCGCCCGGCTTCGTGACCGAGAACGGCCGCCTGGGCACCGTCAAGCCGGGCACGCTTGAGGAATCCAACGTCGACCTGACGCAGGAGCTGGTCAAGCTGATCGTCTCGCAGCGCCTGTACCAGGCCAACGCCAAGACCATCCAGGTCCAGAGCGAGGCGGCGCAGGCCATCCTCACGGTGGTCTAAGCGTAAGGGCCGGGTAGAACATGGACCATGCACTCTGGGTGGCGATGACTGCGGCGCGCAATACGACGCTGCAGGAGGCGGCCAACGCCAACAACCTGGCCAATACCGGCACCACCGGTTTCAAGGCGGCGCTCCACGCCTTCCGGACGGTGCCCACCGAGGGCGGTTCGGCGTTGCCGACCCGGGTCTATTCGGTGGACTCCACCGCAGCGATCGACTTTCGCCAGGGCTCGGTCAATACAACAGGCGGTACCTTCGATCTGGCGCTGGGTAGCCTTGGGTTCTTTGCCGTGCAGGACGTGGACGGGCGCGAGGCCTACACCCGTGCAGGCGATTTCAGCCTGCGCGGCGATGGCACGCTGGTCGATCGCCAGGGCCGCATCGTGATCGGCGAGAACGGGCCGATCGTCATGCCCGCCGATCGTAAGATCGAGATCGGCCAAGACGGTACCGTCTCGGCGCTGCCACAGACGGCGCCTTTCAACGAGATCGCCATCCTGGGACGGATCAAGCTGGTCAACCCGGAACCGCGCACCCTGAGCCGGGGCGCAGATGGCCTGTTCCGCACCTTCGACCGCCAGGCCCAGCCGGCCGCAGCGGGCGTCGAGGTGCGTCAGGGTGCGCTTGAGAGCAGCAACGTCAGCCCGGTCGACGGGATGATGACGACCATCCGCAACGCCCGCGCCTTCGACCTCAACATGCAGCTTATCCAGCGCCTGAACACCGGCGCCGAGTCGACAGCCCGCCTTCTCAACATCGCCTGACGTCACTCACTCCACAGGAAGATCCCGATGATCCGCTCACTCGCCGTTGCCAAGACCGGGCTGGAAGCACAGCAGACCATGCTCGACGTGGTCAGCAACAACCTCGCCAACCTGAACACGAGCGGCTTCAAGCGCACGCGCGCGGTGTTCCAAGACCTCATCTATGACACCGTTCGAGCGCCTGGCGCTGCCAGTTCGCAGACCACTTTCCTGCCCACCGGCCTGCAACTGGGCAACGGCTCGCAGGTCACCGGCACGTCGCGCAACTTCACCCAAGGCACCTCGGTGGTGACCGGCAACACCTTCGACTTCGCCATCAGCGGCCCCGGTTTCTTCCAGGTCCTGCTGCCCAACGGCACCATCGCCTACACCCGCGACGGCACCTTCAAGCTGAACAACGAGGGCACGGTGGTGAACTCGGATGGCTTCCCGGTTCAGCCTGCCATCACCATCCAGGGCGTGACGCCGGAGACCATCGTCTATGCCCGCGACGGCACCGGTACCGCGCTGGACGGGCAGGGCGCCACGCAGCAGCTGGCGCCGATCCAGATCGCCAGCTTCATCAACCCGGCCGGTCTGCGCGCCATCGGCGGCAACCTCTTCGTCGAAACCACCGCCAGCGGCCAGCCGGTCGTCGGCCAGCCGGGCATCAATGGACTGGGTGAGATCGCGCACAAGAACCTGGAGAACTCCAACGTCAACGTGGCTGAGGAGCTGGTCAACCTGATCACCGCCCAGCGCGCGTTCGAGATCGCCTCGCGCTCGATTTCCACCTCCGACCAGGTCCTGCAACGTCTGGGTCAGCTGTGATGAACGCCTTTCTGCGCATCGCTGTTCTCTGCCTGGGCCTGGTGGTCGGCCTTGCAGGGTGCGCCAATCGCAGCGAGGTGAGGCAGTTGGCTCCGGCCATGAGTCGCGCAGCGCCGGTATCGCCGCCGGCGCAGGCGACCGGCGCAATCTACCGCACCGACGCACCCAGCCGCGGCCTTTTCGACGACCGCCGCGCTCGGTTTGTTGGCGACGTCATCACCGTTGTGCTCCAGGAGACCGTGACCAGCAGCAAGCAGGCAGCCACGACCCTGGCACGCAAGGAATCCATCAGCGAGTCGGTGGGGGCTGTATCGGGCTTGCCGCTCAAGACCCTGCAGGGTCTCAGCTTCAACGCCGAAGAGAACAACGCCGCCAACAACAGCGGCACGTCTTCGCAACGGGGTGCCTTCACCGGAACCATCGCCACCACGGTCGCCGAGGTGCTGCCCAACGGCAACCTGCTGGTCTCCGGCGACAAGCAGATCCAGATCAACTACGGCGTCCAGCACCTGCGCTTCTCGGGGATCGTCAACCCGGTCAGCGTGCGTCCGGACAACACCATCCAGTCCACTGCGGTCGCCAACGCGCGGCTCGAGTATCGCGAGGACGGGGCGCTCGGCGACAACGCCATCATCGGCGGGCTGATGCGCTTCTTCCTCAAGGCGGCAACGCTCTTCTGAGGCCCACATGATCTTTGCCCGAATCCTTCCGACCCTCCTCGCGCTCTGTCTGGCGACGGATGCCCTCGCTGCGGAGCGCATTAAGGACCTGATGTCGGTGCAGGGGGTGCGCAACAACCAGCTGGTCGGCTACGGCATCGTCGTCGGCCTCGATGGCACCGGCGACCAGACGACGCAGACACCCTTCACCATCCAGACCATCAACAGCATGCTGTCGAGCCTTGGCGTCCAGGTGCCGCCGGGCACCAACCCGCAGCTCAAGAACGTTGCGGCGGTGGTGGTCACGGCGACCCTGCCGGCATTCTCCAAGCCGGGCCAGCAGATCGACGTGACAGTTTCCTCGATGGGCAACGCGCGCAGCCTGCGCGGCGGCACCCTGCTGATGACACAGCTGAAGGGCGCCGACGCGCAGACCTATGCGGTGGCGCAGGGCAGCCTGCTGGTGCCGGGTGCGGGGGCATCGTCGGGCGGCACCAGCACCACCGTGAACCACCTGTCGGCGGGTCGTATTCCTGCTGGCGCGACGGTCGAGCGCGCGGTTCCGACACCGGTCGGGCAGGGCGACTTCATCAACCTCGAGTCGCAGGCATCCGATTTCACCACCGTCGCGCGGGTGATCCAGACCATCAACCGGACCTTCGGTGAGGGTGTCGCCACCGCTGTCGATGGCCGTCAGGTGCGGGTCTCGGCGCCTGCCGACCCGACCCAGCGTGTCACCTTCATGTCGCAGCTGGAGAACCTGCCCATCACGGGTGGCGAGGCCGCGCCCAAGGTGGTGATGAATGCCCGTACCGGCAGTGTGGTGATGAATCAGCTGGTCACTCTGGCCCCGTGCGCGGTGTCGCATGGCAACCTCACGGTTTCGGTGCAGACGCAGCCGCTGGTGAGCCAGCCAGGCGCGTTCTCTGGCGGGCAGACGGTCGCCACCGAGCAGGCCCGCGTCGAGATCAAGAGCGACCAGGGCAAGGTCATCAGCATGCCCGCCGCGCCATCGCTCAATGACGTGGTGCGAGCGCTGAACGCCGTGGGTGCCACGCCTCAGGACCTGCTGGGCATCCTGCAGGCGATGAAGTCGGCCGGTGCGCTGCGGGCAGAGCTGGAGATCATCTGATGACTGACCCTCTGGTTCGCGCGCCTGCGCCCAATCTGGATCTGCTGGATCCCCGGCAGATCCGGACGCTGCAGCGCGACGCCGCCAACGGTTCGCCAGCGGCGCTGCGCAGCGTCGCCGAGCAGTTCGAGGCGATCCTGCTGACGCAGATGCTCAAGCAGATGCGCAAGCCGATGATGCCCGGCGGCATGTTCGACACGCCCGAGGCGCAGAACTGGAACGAGATGGTCGACCAGCGCATGGGTCTGCACCTGGCCAAGAGCGGGGGCATCGGCCTGGCGGATGCTTTGTTGAAGCAGATCGAGTTCGGTAAAGGCGGCGTTGCCGCCACAGGCGCTCAAGAGGGCACCCAAGCCGGCCGTTAATGGAGTAACGGGGGAATCGAATGACGGCAGGCATCATAAATTCGGGTCTAAGCGGGCTGTTTTCCAATCAGGTGCAGCTGGAGACTGCCGGCCATAACCTGGCAAATGCCACTGTCGACGGTTACCACCGGCAGCGCGTGGTGCTGGCGACGCAGGAATCGCTGCCGCGCGGGGGGTTCTTTGTCGGCCGCGGTGTCGACGTGCAGACCGTCGAGCGCGTGGTCGACCGGTTCATCGAAGCGCAGGTCCAGGAGGCCAAGTCGGAAGAGGCCTATCTGGACATCCTGCAGCAGCAGGTGAACCAGATCGCCAGCCTGCTGCAGGATGGCGGCGAGGCCCTGACCTCATCGATGCAGGCGTTCTTCGGCGGCTTCACGCAATTGGCGGGTGCCCCGACCTCACAGCCGCAACGGCAGTTGATCCTTTCCACCGGATCTGCACTGGCTGGTGCCTTCGGTACGATGCAGCGCCGCCTTGACATCATCCGCGACAGTCTGGACAACGGGTTGTCCTCGGCCATCACTCAGCTGGACGATGCGGCGACCAACCTGGCCCGTATCAATGTACTGATCGTGGAGCAGGGGCAGACATCCACCACGGGCGCGTCGCCCGACCTGCTGGACAGCCGCGATCGCCTGATCGCCCGTATCGGCACCCTGATCAACACCAGCACGCTTATTCGGTCTGACGGCACCGCATCGGTTCAGATCGCCGACGGCCGGACCCTTGTGGAGGGTGGTCGGGCCGCCAGGGTGTCGGCGCAACCCTCCGAGACCTCGCCCTCGGACCTGACCCTGTACCTGGAGATCGGCGGCGTCACCACCCGCATAACCGAAAGCAAGGTGACCCGCGGCACCTTGGGTGGTCTTTTCGAGATGCGACGCGAGACGCTGGAGTACACCGAGGCACAGATGGGTCGCCTCGCGCTGTCGGTCGCTGCCGAGGTGAACGAGTTGCACAAGTCGGGTTTCGACCTGCAGGGCGATGCCGGCACCGACATCTTCCTGTTCGACGAGAATCAGGCCAACAACACGGCCGAGACCATCCTCAGCCAGTCGGGCCTCTTCAGCAACGCGACCACTTATTCTGAGACTGCCGGGCGCAGGGTGCAGTCCTCGACACAGAACGAAGGTACGGCACAGATCCGCTACAGCATCCCCGTTGATCCCATCGTGTCTGACGGTACGCAGCTGAACAATGTCCGGCAGGTGACCGGTGATTCATATTCGATCGTCTACCGCGACGATGGCGATGGCACGGTCAATGTGGGTGATTTTACCGTGACCACTCTGGCTGCCGGCCGCGAGGTCCAGTTGAGTGCGGCCTCGTTCACCGCGGGCCCCGGCAACGGCGGGCGGTTGGACTTCGAGGGCATCCGCTTGCTGATCGATGACGTGACGCGTTTGCAGCCCGCGGACGCTTTTGAGGTGCGTCCGACCGCTGGTTTTGCCGGTCTGATGAAACTCGGCATCAGTGACCCGCGCGATATCGCGGCGGCGCAGGATTTAGTTGGAGGCGCCGTGCGCCCCGGCGATGGACGCAATGCTCAGGCCTTGGCCGACCTGCAACGCGCCGGCCGCATCGGTTCAACCGACACCAACGATGCCTCGACCTTTACCGAAGCGTTCTCCGAGATCGCCGGCACCGTAGGCGTCCAGGCCGAGTCGGCGAAGCTGCGGGGCAATGCGCAGACCGCGCTGGTGCGCCAACTGACAGACCAGCAGCAGTCCTTGTCTGGCGTGAATCTTGACGAGGAAGCCGCCAGCCTGCTGCGTTTTCAGCAGGCCTATCAGGCATCGGCAAAGCTGATCGCCATCGCCGGCACCCTCTTGCAATCCATCCTCGAGATCTGAGGGTAATCACCAAAAAGATGAGCCTGCCATGAGCCGAATCTCGACCAACCAGTTCTTCGACACCAACCTCTATGGCATGCAGCTGGCCGGCACGCGCATGCTGCGCGCGCAGAGCGAACTCATCACTCAGAAGAAGCTACAGAATGCGTCCGACAACCCCTCCGGCGCGGTGCAGGTGCTGCGGACCAACCAGACCATCGGCGAGTACGACCAGTTTCTGCGGACCATCACCACAGTTCGTTCGCGCCTCGAAGTCACCGATACGGTGTTGGGCAACTTCGGCAACGCCATCATCCGCGCCCGTGAGTTGGCGGTGCAGATGGGCAACGGGGCCCTCAACGCCAGCGCACGTCAGGGCATCGCTAAGGAGGCCGAGGCCATCCTGCTTTCGATGCAGGCTCTGGCGAACTCGGTGGACCCTGACGGTGCGCGTATGTTCGCCGGCTTCAAGACCGAGACCGCGCCCGTGGCATTTACTGGCGTGACGCGTAACGGCGTCAGCAGCCGCGACTGGACCTACGAAGGTGATACCGAGGTCCGCCTGACCTCGATCACCGAAGCCCGCAACGATTTCCCGACGACCATCACCGGCGAACGTATCTTCTTTTCCGGCTACGACCCCGCCACTGGTGCGGCGACGGACTCCATTTTTGCGACCATGCAGAAGCTGGTGGACGTCGGCAACGGTGGCCTCGCAGCGGGTGAGTCGATAGCGGACGCCATCGGCGACATCCTCGGTCGCATCCAGACCTTCTCTGACCAGGCTTTCACGGCGCGCGCCGACATCGGCGCCCGACTGGTCGAGATCGACGCCACCGAGAACGCCACCGAGAATTCCAAGCTGTCGCTGCTAAAGCTCAAGTCGGAGATCGAGGATGTCGATATCTCCGAGGCGATCACGCGATTCACCCAGCAGCAGACCGTCCTTGAGGCTGCGCGGGGGTCGTACGCCCGCATCCAGGACCTGAGCCTGTTCAAGTTCCTCTGACGCGGCGCTCTGGTCGGGCGGCGCGGCGTTAGAGTTGCGGAAGTGGCGGCCCGGCCCGCACAGGGAGACAGCCCTTGGACATCGCCAGTTCGAATTCGCTTGACGCCTGGGTCGACCGCCTGAGCCGTGCCGGGATACCGGTTCTGCGGCGTACCGCGCAAGAACTGGAGATCATGCGCGGCGACCTTGAACACGTCAGCGTGCGGCAGGCTGCGTCGGCCGTGCAGAATGACCCCCTGATGACCTGCCGCTTGCTGGTCCACGTGGCCAAGGTGCGGCGCGGCGGCTCGGCAACCCACGACATCGAGACCACGGAACAGGCCCTTCTGATGATTGGCGTGGTGCGCTTTCTCGAGACCTTTACCGGGGTGGTGACGGTCGAGCAGATGCTTAGCGACAAGCGCGAAGCGCTGGTGGGTGCGCTGCGTGTTGCCGGTCGGTCACGCCACGCCGCGCGCTTCGCCACTGACTGGGCGGTGTTCCGCAACGACCTGCACGTGTTCGAGATCGCGACCGCGGCCCTGTTGCACGATATCGCAGAGTTGCTGGCGTGGATCTATGCGCCGGAGACCATGCTGAAGATGGACGAGACCTGCAAGGCCTTTCCGCGCCGCCGCACCGCCGACATCCAGACCGAGCTTTTCGGTTTCACCTTCAACGCCCTCAAGCTTGCCCTCAACCGGCAGTGGCAGGCGCCCGAGTATCTGATTGAGCTGATGGACGCCGATCAGCCCGGCACCCAACCCAGTCATCGCACTGTACGACTCGCTGCAGCATTGGCAAGGCACTCGCAGCGCGGCTGGGATGACCCCGCGATACCCGATGACCTGCGCGGCATCAGCGACTTGCTGAAGATCCCGGTCTCTGCCGTTGCTGCTCGGCTTGGAATCGAGGCCCCACCGGGCATGCTGGAGCCGGAGGCCTGAGTGGCTTGCCGGTTCATCGGAGCCGCTCTGTATGAAAACGGAGTTTCGAAAAGAGAAATATGGTGTTTGCCCTATGTCAAGCACCTTTTTCTGGATGGTAGTAAATTCGGAATATCAGTGTCTTGTTGGGCCGTTTGGCTGCGCTATAGGCCGTGCCTGTGCCCAACCCAACTCAGGATCGATGGCAGATGGCAGAAGCCTCTGACGAGTCCGTAACAACTTGGCCCAAGGTCCCCGACGCTTGGGTCAACATCCTCGCGCGCGGGTCGCCGCCCGTGTTGAAGCGCTCGCTCGACGACCTCTCGCAGTTCAGTGACGCCATCTACGACGTGCCGGTTCGCAAGGTCGCTGATGTGGTTGAGAGTGACCCAATGCTCTCGCTCAACCTGATGATGGTTATCGGGCGCTTCCAAAGCAGTCGCCCGACTCAGATCGAGAACATCGAGGAAGCGCTGTTGATGCTGGGTTGCGTCAACTTCGTCAAGAAGGCAATGACCCTCCAGACGGTGGACGCGATGCTGGCAAAACGCCCCGAGGCCTTGCTCGGCACCTTGCGAGCCGCCGCAAGAGCGCGTCGAGCTGGCATGTTCGTGCGTCAGTGGGCGCGGATGCGCAACGACCGCAATGAGAGCGCTTGCGTTATCGCCGCCCTTCTTTACGAGATTACCGACCTTCTGGCTTGGATCCATGCGCCCGAAAAGATGATGCACTTTGAGGCGGTCGTACGTGAGAACCCGAAGCGCAAGATAACGCTCACGCGATGGATGGAGTTCGGTTTTGAGTGGGACGAGCTTGAAACAAAGATGTTGCGGCGGCTCAAATTGCCCGAAATGGTTTGTTCGTTAATCAAACCCACTCAGGCTGAAGAGTCGCCAAGCGCCGACTTGGTTGCAAAGGCAGTTGCCTTTTCGCGCAAGCTGGCCGAATCGCGCGACATGCGTGCAATGAGGGATGATTTGTATGAGATCGCCCGTGTGCTCAAGGTCCCCACCAGCCGCCTGATCCGCGATATGAAGCTTGAGAACACACCCTTGGCTTTAGCGGCCGTTAGTGAGTCGCCCGACGGTTCCGACGCTGCGGCCTGATCCGTCTGGTTATCGGTATGGCCGCCGGCAGAGACGGCTCAGACGATCCCCTCAAACGGCTGCACCCTAACTGTTTCGCCTGCCGCCACCCGACCGCGGGCCTGCTCGAGCACGATGAAGCAGTTGGCGCGGCTCATCGAGCTGAGGATGCCCGAGCCCTGCTCGCCGGTCGGCGCCACCACCCACTCCCCATCCTGCAGTGAAAGGATGCCGCGCTGGAACTCGGTGCGGCCGGGGGCCTTCTTCAGCGGGCTGGTGCAACGTACCGCGAACAGGGGCAGCGGCTCTGCGCTGCGCCCCTGCAGGCGCAACAGCGCGTCGCGCACGAACTGGTAGAAGGTCACCATCACGCTGACCGGGTTACCGGGCAGGCCGAAGAACTGCGCCGTGCCGATCTCGCCGTAGGCCAGCGGCCGGCCCGGTTTCATGGCGATCTTCCAGAACAGCACCGTGCCCAGGCGCGCCATCACATCGCGCGTGAAGTCAGCCTCGCCGACCGAGACGCCGCCGGAGGTGATGACCGCGTCGGCGCGCGATGCGGCGTCGCTCAGCGCGGCCTCCAGCGCTGCGGGGTCGTCGCGCACCAGTCCGAGATCGATCACCTCGCAGCCCAGCCGCGCCAGCAGCCCGTGCAGGCTGTAGCGGTTGGAGTCGTGGACCTGGCCGTCACCGAGTGCTTGCCCGACCGGCACCAGTTCGTCGCCGGTGGAAAAGATGGCCACGCGTAGCCGACGCCGCACCTCGACCTCGCCGACGCCCAGCGAGGCGAGCAGCCCGAGGTCGGAGGGGCGCAGCAGGCGGCCGGCGGACAGCGCGACGCCGCCTTTTGCCAGGTCCTCGCCAGCGCGACGGATGTTCTGCCCGGCCTGGTGGCCTGGGCCGATGGTGGCGCGGCCGTTCTCGGCCAGCACGTTCTCCTGCATCACGACGCAGTCGCACCCGGTCGGGATCGGCGCGCCGGTCATGATGCGGACGCAATGTCCGCGGCCGGCGAGGCCGCTGAAGGGTTGGCCGGCGTAGGCGGTGCCGGCCACCTCAAGCGTCGTCGCACCGTTGGCGGCGAGGTCGGCGTGGCGCAGGGCATAGCCGTCCATCGCCGAGTTGTCGTGGCCGGGCACGTCCATCGGCGAGACCACATCTGCTGCCAGGACGCGGTCGAGCACTGAGAGGACGGGCAGGCGCTCGGTGCCGGAGACCGGCGCGAGCCGCTCGACGATGAACTGCCGCGCACGCTCCACCGGCATGTCGTCGGGGTCGTAGTCGTCGGGGCGGATGCGCAGGATATCGGGGGTCTGGGTCATGTCTGCGTGGGCGACGGCGGTGAGACCGCCGCAAGGTCCTCGGGCGTGTTGATGTTGGCAAACGCTGCTTCGTCGGGGAAGTGGGTTGCGACAGCACCGATGGCGTCCTGCCACGCGCGGATCCGGCGGCCGCCCTGTCGCACGAAATCGCGCAGGCTGGTGAGCTGGCCACGGCGGACCAGCATGAACACCGGGTGGGCGCCCTGACTGGTTAACGCAAAGGCCGCTGGTGCAGCGGCGGCAGTGGCGGCGGTCAGCAGGCGCGAGACCAGATCTGCGGGTGCCGCTGGCGAGTCGCAGGGCACGCAGGCCAGCCACTCAGTAGCGCAGTGCTCCAGACCGGCCAGTACCCCGGCGAGCGGCCCGGCGGTGCGGTTGCCATCGTTCACGGTGTCGGTGATCACCTCGAGGCCGAGCGCCCGATAAGCGTCAAGGTTGCGGTTGGCGCTGAGCAGCAATCTGGCCACTTGCGGCCGCAGGCGGTCGGCGGCGACCGCGGCCAGCGGCCGGCCACCCAGTTCGAGCAGCCCCTTGTCGGTGCCGCCCATGCGCCGGCCTTCGCCGCCGGCGAGCACCAGGCCGGTGACCCGCTCGGCTGCCGTGGTCATCAGCCGCCGGTCAGCGACATGAAGCGCACCACCGCCGGCGCCGGCTTGCGCACATCGAAGTCGTGGCCGTGCGGCTTGATGCCCATGCTCTGGCGGATGGCCCCGAGCAGGGCGGTGTCTGTATGCCCGCCAGCCGCGTCGCGCAGCACCGGCAGCAGCGGCAGCATGTCGTCCTGCCCCAGGCACGGGTAGAGGTCGCCGGTGGCGGTGACGCGCACCCGGTTGCAGCTGTCGCAGAAGTTGTGCGAATGCGGGCTGATGAAGCCCACCCGTGTCTGGCTGCCGGGCATGCGCCAGTAGCGCGCCGGTCCGCCGCTGTCCTCGCCGGTCGCTACCAGCCCAAAGCGCGCCTGCAGGCGCGGCAGGACCTCGTCCTGGGTCATGCAGGTGTCGGCGCGCAGGTGGCCGGTGTCGCCGAGCGGCATCTCCTCGATGAAGCTGATGTCGATGCCGCGGGCCACGGCGAAGTCGACCAGGTCCTCGAACTCGTCGTCGTTGAAGCCGCGCAGCATGACGGCGTTCAGCTTGATGCCGGCAAAGCCCGCCGCCACCGCGGCGTCGATGCCGGCCAGTACCTTGCTCAGGTCGCCGACGCGGGTGATCTCGCGGAAGCGATCCGGCCGCAGTGAGTCGATGCTGATGTTGACGCGCCTGACGCCGGCTTCGCGGACCGCCTGCGCCATGCTGGCCAGCTGGCTGCCGTTGGTGGTGAGCACCAGCTCGCGCACGCCGGGCAGGGCGCTGACGCGCGCCATCAGCCAGAGGATGTCGCGGCGCACCAGCGGCTCACCGCCGGTGAGCCTGACCTTGTCGACGCCGAGCGCGACGAATGCCTGCACCACGCGCAGGCACTCCTCCAGCGACATCACCTGTCCGCGTGGCAGGAAGGTCATGTCCTCGGCCATGCAGTAGGTGCAGCGGAAGTCGCAGCGGTCGGTCACCGACAGCCGCAGGTAGCGGATGCGGCGGCCGTAGTGGTCGACGAGGTCGCCACCCGGCCCGCCGGCAGTGCTTGCGGACGGTAACGAGGCCTTGGGGTCGAGTTTGGAGGGCGCGCGCATCAGGCCGTGATTCTAGGCCGGCGTGCTAGGATTGACACGTTCCAGGTGCCCGCGCCGACACGCGGCGGGTGAAACAGGGAAGCAGGTGAGATGCCTGCGCTGCCCCCGCAACGGTAAGTGACGAGCGGGGTCGCCACACGCCACTGGGCAACCGGGAAGGCGGCGACCTCCGGACGCAAGTCCGCGCACGAGCCCGGAGACCGGCCTGGGACCTGGTCCGCGCGCCTGCGCGGCACCGGCAAGGCGAGCCGACGGGCCGCCGTTCCGACTTTGGCGCACGGGGTTCTTGCGCTGGCTGAATGAAGGTGCATTCCCATGTCCAGCATCACCCTTGGCCGGCGCCGGCGCCGGCGCGCGCGCGGCCGCGCCGCGTCGTCCCGCATCGTCATCTGCCTGTTGGCCAGCGTGTCCAGCGTGGCTGCGCAGGCCGCCGGGCCCTTGACCGACAGCACAGTCCTGGTCACCGCAATGCGTCAGCCCTTCCATGTTGAGGAAGCCCCCTTTGCGGTCGAGGTCTACAACCGTGTCGACCTTGACCGGTCAGGTGCAGCCAGCTTCCTCGATTTCCTCGCCAGCCAGACATCGCTGACCGTGTTGCCGGGATTCGGCAACCCCAACCAGCGCCTGATCGACATGCGTGGTTTCGGCTTGGAGTCGGGATATCAGAACGTGGTCATCAGCGTCGATGGCTACCGCCTCAACGACGTCGACTCAGCGACCCAGTTCCTCGGCAACATCCCGCTTGCATCGATCGAGCGGGTCGAGATCGTCCGCGGCGCTGGCGGCGTGACGGGTGGCGAGGGCGCGGTCGCGGGAACCATCAACATCGTGACCCGTGAATACAACGGCGCTTCGGTACGCGGACACCTCGGTAGCCATGGTCAGCGGGCCGGCACCGTTTCGATGGGCCAGAGTCGCGAGCGCTACAGCTTCAGTCTTGATGCCAGCCATGACGAGCGTGACGGACTCGCGCAGCGCGATAGCCGCGGTCAGCGCGACGAGAACAGGCTCGATACGTTGAACGCGCGTGGTCGCTTCCGTCCCACCGACTGGCTGGAACTGCGCGCTGGTATCAGCGGCTACGACAGCTTGGCCATTTACCGAGAAGCGATCCCGCGGGGACTCATTGGCTCACGGCCTACCGCGAACGCCGGCGCGATCGGTGTCTACAACCGTCAGGACGCCGACAGCACCCGCTTCACCCTGGGTTTTCTGGCGGACCTCGGTGGTGGGTTCTCGCTCGAGTACGACCACAACGATGAAGACAAGACTTACGCCTTTAGCAGCCCTTTCGCGTTCGTTTCCGACTACCGCTATGGGTCGGATCGGGCCTTGTTGCGCTGGTCCGAAGGACGGCTGAATCTGATGGCTGGCTATGACAACCTGCGCGGTCGCAGGGATGGCTTCGCGGCCATCGAGAAGGACACACGCGGTGTCTTTGGCCAAGCAGTCTTGCGGCTGGGCAGCACAACGCTATCTGCCGGTCTGCGTCGCGAGCGGATCGACTATGCCTACGCAGACTCGGCCACCCGCTTGGCCGATGAGGAGCGACTCACCCTCTGGGATGCCGGCATCAACCATCGCATAGACGGCCGCTTCAACGTCTTCGCCAGCTACGCACGCGGCGCCCAGTCACCCGACATCGATCGCTTCTTCACTTTCAACCCAGTCACCTTCGAGCAGACCTTCAACGGGCTGATCAACCCGGCGCGCTCGGATACGCTGAGTACCGGCGTTCGCTACGCCTACGACGGTACCCGGCTCGACGTCACGGGTTTTTACTCGCGGGTGCGTGATGAGATCTATGGCGTTTCGGTGGCACCGCCCTTGTTCTTCGTCAACACCAACCTGGACCGCACCCACAAGTACGGTGCTGAGGTTCAGTGGGTGCAGGCCTTGGGCGAATCCGTGCAGGGTCGGCTTGGCTACACCTGGACACAGGCCGTCATCGACCAGGAGTCGGCTGATCCGGCAACCGGTCAGCCAGCGATTCGCGACCGCGATCTGCCGGGCGTTCCGCGACACGGCCTGACGCTCTCGCTGGACTGGCGAGTCGACGCCGCTACACGCCTGAACGCCACTCATGTCTACCGTTCCTCTGCCTTCGCCATCGGCGATTTCGACAACAACGGCTTGCGGCAACGGCCCTACCAATTCACCAACTTGCTGCTCAGCCGGCAGATCGACTCGCGCTGGCAGGCGTTTGCCGCGGTCGACAACCTTTTCGAGGAGCGCAATGGCCTTTACACCTCCGAGGGGCGTTCGGCGTTCCCTTCGGATTACACCCGTCTGTGGCGTTTCGGTGTCCGTGCCGACTTCTAGGGCGGTGCTATCATCAAGCGCATGAAAGATCTCGCTATGTTCCGTGACTCGCGCGTGGCCACCGGCCTCGCTCTGGCTGCCGTGCTTGCAGCGACCCGCTTCGACCACTTTGGCGCCATCCCCGACGCCAGCCTGGCGGTCTTCCTGATCGGTGGCATGTTGTTGGGCGGCGGTGCGGCCTTTGCCGGCCTGTTCGCCATCGCTTTTGCCGTCGACCTGGCCGCCGTCGAGGTCGAAGCCTGGCGCGCCTACTGCATGACGCCAGCGTACTGGGGCCTGGTGCCGACCTACGCCTTGCTCTGGTGGGGCGGTGCGGCAGCGGCTGGTCGGTCGGCCTCGGCGACCCGTTTGCTGTTGGCCGGGGCCGCGCTGTTCAGCGTGGCCTTCGTCATCTCAAACCTGAGCTGGTGGCAGTTCTCGCACCGGTTCGACATGGCTTTTGCCGAGTTCTGGCTGTCGGTCGCGCGTTATTACCCGCCCTACATCGCCTCGGGGATGCTGTATCTGGGGCTGTTCGCGGTCGCCTCGCGTAGCGTTGCCCGACCGCGTCCGGCCGCTGCCTGAAGCCCATGGACAGCGACGCGTTCGCCCGTCTCGAGCAGCGCGTCACCGCACTGGTGGCCGAGTTGCAGCGGCAACGCGAGCAGAACCGCGAACTGGGTGCCGAAAACGAGTCTCTGCGCAGCCGGGCAGAGCAGGCGCGGCGCCGTCTCGATGCCCTGATCGAGTCCACCGCCGAGGAGCGCTGAACAGATGCCCAGCGTCGACGTGTCCATCATGGGTCGCGACTTCCGGCTCGCCTGCGAGGCCGACGAGGAGGCTACGCTGCGCGAGGCCGTGGCCTACGTCGACGCGCGGATGCGCGAGCTCCGCGACGCCGGCAAGGTGGTCGGCGTCGAGCGCATCGCCATGATGGTCGCGCTGGACCTGGCTCACAGCCAGATCACCGGCGCCGGCCCGGCCTCGGTCAACACGCCTGCCGCCGTCGGCAGGCGGCTGCAGGCCATGGTCGAGCAGATCGATCAGGCCCTCGCGGCACAACCGTCTTCCCCGGCTGCTGCGGTTCAGTTGCAGATTCTTTGAACCGATAAGCTCTGCTTAGGCCGCCAGGCTTTGAACATGGGCGTGTGGATCCCACGCGGAATCCCCCGAAGTGTTCGCCCGGAGGGCCGACTTGAACCTCTGGGTTCAAGATGCGCAGCTGCGCCGCAGCGTGCCGGGGATTCTTACGCCGAATGGACCTCATCCTCTACATCCTGACCGGGACCGTCTCCGGCTTCCTCGCCGGGCTGCTCGGCATCGGTGGCGGGCTGATCATCGTCCCGGCACTGGTCTACACCCTGCCGCACGCCGGATATGGGCCCGATGTGCTGGTGCAGACGGCCATCGGCAGCTCGCTCGCGGTGATCGTCTTCACCGCGATGTCGTCCATCCGCGCTCACCACCGTGCCGGCTATGTCGAATGGCCCGTGGTGCGTGCCATCGCACCCGGCGTCTGCGTCGGCGCGCTGGGTGGGGCGCTGCTGGCCGGGCACCTTTCCGGGCAGGTCCTGCGCGTGATCTACCTGCTGTTTCTGCTCGCCGCCTCGACACAGATGCTGCTCGACCTGCGCCCCAAAGGCGGCGGTGCGCCCGGCAGTGGCGGCTATCTGGCGGCCGGTCTGGTGATCGGTATCTTCAGCAGCCTGGTCGGCATCGGTGGTGGCACGCTGTCGACGCCGTTTCTGCTGTGGTGCCGGCGCACCATCCACACTGCGGTGGCCTCGTCGGCTGCCATCGGTCTGCCGATCGCGGTCTCGGGTAGCGTGGGCTTCGTGCTGGCGGGTCTTGACAGGACGGGTCTGCCGCCGGGCTCGACCGGCTTTGTCGCCTGGCCAGCGGTGCTGGTGATCGGTGGCGTCTCGGTGCTGCTGGCGCCGCTCGGTGCCGCGGTCTCTCACCGCGTACCGCAGAAGCCTCTCAAGCGGATCTTTGCGTGCCTGCTTTTGATTCTGGCGGCGCGGATCGCTTACGAACTGGCGGCGAGCCAGACGGGCTGAGGCCAGGGTGGTGGCTGGCCTCGCACGTCAGCGTGTGGCGGGTCGTTTAGACGAAGGTATCGACCAGACCGTTGCCGCCACGCGTCGTGGCATCTGCGGTCAGGCTGCCAGCAGCGCTGATCGATGCCGCCATGAGCCCGGGCTGGCCGGAGGCGTTGCCGCCGCCGGATCCACCCTGGCCACCCTGCTGTGGCAGGTGTTCGCGGCCGACCGAAGTCTGGCCGAGGCTGAGGCCCTGCGAGGCGAAGCTGCTGGCGAGGACCGGCAGCGCCTGCTGGATCGCTTCGCGGGTCTGCGGCTGGACTGCGGCGAAACTCACCGCCGCCTGATCGCCGCTCATCAGGATACGGACCTCGATGGGGCCGAGTTGGGGCGGGTTGATCTGCAGGGTGGCGGCCGTGAAGCGATTGTTGGCAACCCATGCCAAGCGGTCACCGAATTCGGTGGCCCAGCGGCTGGCCTGCTGCATCGGCGCGTTCAGGCTCAGGGAGACCGGCTCGGGCGTATCAACCGGGGTGCCAGCTGGCTGGACCTGCACCGCCTGGTTGTTCTGCGCATCGGCCAGTGCCGCGACCGCACCGAGCGGTTCCTCGGCGTTGGCCTCGCCGCCCGCTATGCCCAGATTGGCCGAGCCAGCCACACCAGAAAGCTGCGCGTCCAGCGACTGCAGCATCTGGTCGAGCTTGACCGGCATCTGCGTGACAGGATCCTGCGCGAGGGCTTGGTCGGCCAGTGCCATGGCCAGGGAGTCAGGACGGACGTTGAGCCACGCGGAGGTGTCAACCGGGTCGGTGGCCGCCGGCGTCTCGCCGACGGGCGAAAGCGTTGCCGTGGCGACCTGCGCCGTCTGCGGTTGCAGCGCCACGGCAACGAAGCCTGCGCTGGCAATTCTTGCCGGATCGAAAGGTGTGGGCGCTGCAAGATCCGCCGGTTTGAAAGCGCCGGTTGCCGGCAGGTTGACGATGGCGTTGCCGATCGCGCGGTCTACCGCAAGCGCCGCGGGAGCGGGCGCCAGCGCGACCTGTGCGGAAGCCGGCGGCTGTACGGCGTTGGCCAAGCCATTGGTCGCAACAGATAAATCGACGTCGCTGGCGGGCGTTGTCTGCAGCGGAACGGCGGCGGTCTCGCCAACCGCCGGAAGTGCGGCCACGCCCGATGCCGGCGCCTCGGCACGCAAGGGCGCAACCGCCGTGAGGTCGGTCGAGACGGGTGCGGCAGGCGCCGCCAAGGGCATCTGAGCTTGCGGTAAGCCCTTGTTATCAATGGCGTCAAGGGCAATGGGCGCGGTGGCGGCGGCGGCTTGCGTGATGGCTTGGATCGCGTCGTCAGCGGCGCCGGTATCGGTCGGTATCGAAGCGACCTGAACGTTGACCGGCGTGACGGGGACTTGAACGGCTGACGCGGCGATCTGTGTGGCTTGTTGGGCGCCGTCTGTGGCGGCCGGCTGCGCCTGGAAGCCCTCGACCGGTTGCGAGGCCTCCTCCTTGCCGGCGCGTGCGGTGGGCGCGCTCGACGAGTCCGCTTGCAAGTCCTTATCTTTGCTGGCGATTGTGGATTCTTTCGAACCCTCCTCGGGAGCTTCTCGCCGCTGTTGGTCGGGCGCCTGTGTCTCGCGGACGTCGGCACGCGCGGTCTCCCGCGCGGAGCGCATCGCCTCGGCGAATTCGGTGCCTGCCTCGCTGCTGCGGCCCGTATCGATGGGGCCACGCGACGTGTTTTTACCGCCGGGTGAGGGCGATACTGGCTTGATCAGATCTTGCGGAGTTTCCATGGCTCTTCAACCGGCTCGGAATGTTGTCGCAATGAGATAAGCAAGAGTCGGGCCAGCTTCATGGGCTGCTGTTTTGGCGAACAGTCGGGTCTGCGGCTTGTCCGACCCACCATGCCAGCGATGCCGACATCTGCCAAGACCCTGCTGTGGTTCAAGCGCGACCTGCGCGTCGATGACCACGCGGCCTTGCTCGCCGCGAGCGAATCGGCGGAGATGCTGGCGGTCTTTGTCTGGGAGCCGGCGATACATGGCGCCGAGGGGCAGGTGCCGGCGGACTGTTCGCCTCGGCAACTGCGTTTTATCGCGCAGAGCCTCGACCACCTGCGCGTCGCTCTGGCGGCCATCGGTGGTGACCTGCTCGAGTTGCATGGCGATGCGATCAAGGTCATGGCCAACCTGCATGCGCTGTGGCCTTTCGGGCGGCTGGTATCGCATCAGGAGACTGGCAATGCCGCGACGTTCGAGCGTGACCTTCGCGTCGTGCAGTGGTGCCGCGAGCACAACGTGGCGTGGGACGAGTTCGCGCAAGACGGCGTGATCCGACGGCTCGGGTCGCGCAACGGCTGGTCGAAGCGCTGGGACGCGCGCATCCGGCGGCCGTTGCTTGCCAGCCCCGAGCGCCTGCCGCCAGCCCCGGCAGGCGTCGCGGCGAGATTGGCGGCGGATGGGTGGCTCGCTTTGCGGCGGCCTGCTTCAGTGCTCGAGGCCGACCCGCAACACGCAAGTCAGGCCGCTCATGCTGATGCGCCTGCTTTGATGGACGGCATGCCGATCCAGGTCGAGGAGCTGCTGTGGCAGCCGGGCGGCTCGGCTGCGGCTCACGCGGCGCTGGGGGACTTCCTGTACCGCAACGGCGAGACCTACCGCACCGGCATGTCGAGCCCGCTGACCGGCCCCGATGTCTGCTCGCGCATCTCGCCGCACCTGGCGCACGGCACCCTGTCGCTGAGCCAGGCGGTGGCGGCGCTCAACGCACGTCGCGAGGCGCTACAGGCCGAGCCGCCATCGCCGTCACGCAGCCGCTGGCTGGCTTCGCTCAAGAGCTTCGAGGGGCGGCTCTACTGGCACTGCCACTTCATGCAGAAGCTCGAGTCCGAGCCCTCCATCGAGCACCGCAACATGGTCCGCGCCTTCGACGGCATGCGCGAGGACGCTTTCAACCGCGAGCACTTTGAGCGCTGGGCCGCCGGCCAGACCGGCTATCCGCTGGTCGATGCCTGCATGCGTATGCTCACCGCTACCGGCTGGCTCAACTTTCGCATGCGAGCCATGCTGGTCTCGTTCGCCGCCTTCCCGCTCTGGCTGCACTGGCGCGAGCCCGGCCTGCACCTGGCGCGGCTCTTCACCGACTACGAGCCGGGCATCCACTGGAGCCAGATGCAGATGCAGTCGGGCACCACCGGCATCAACGCGGTGCGCATCTACAACCCGGTCAAGCAGGCCCACGATCACGACCCGGACGGGGTGTTCGTGCGCCGTTGGTGCCCGGAACTGGCGGCGCTGCCGACCGAGTGGCTGTTCGAGCCGTGGAAGCTCCCGCCCGGGCTGCAGCAGCACTTTGGCGTGCAGATCGGCCGCGACTACCCTGAGCCGGTGGTGGACTTTGTACTGGCGACGCGTGCCGCACGCGAGCGCATGGCAGCATTTCGCCGGCGCGACGGGGTGCGCGGCGAGGCCGCCCGAGTGATGGCGCGGCATGGCAGTCGCAAGAGCGGCATCCGCCAGCGCGGCGAGCGGCCGCGTTCCATGCTTGGCGAGGTGCCTGGTGGCACCGCCGGGCCGGTCAAGGCGCGCGGCGGGCGCGGGCGGGTGGTCGCGGCGGCAGAACCATCGCCGCAGCTTGGCTTCGATTTCGGTGAGGAGGGCGGTTGATGGGTGACAAGAGCGGCGCCAAGCGCGACTTTGCCGGCAACAAGTCCTTCCTGCCGAGCAAGCCCTGTGTGGCCTGTGGCCGGCCCATGACCTGGCGGAAGAAGTGGGAGAAGAACTGGGAGCAGGTGAAGTACTGCTCGGATGCGTGCCGCAAGAAGGGTGACGCGCGATGAGCCTGCGCAAGCTGGTGCTGGTGCTGGGCGACCAGCTCGACGGCGGTTCGTCCGCGTTCGACGGCTTCGACCCGGCGCAGGACCGCATCCTCATGGTCGAGGCGCTCGGCGAGAGCCAGCGCGTCTGGTCGCACAAGGCTCGGACCGTGATCTTCCTGTCGGCGATGCGGCACTTTGCCGATGCCCTGCGCGGGCGTGGCTGGCCGGTGACTTACCACACGCTGGACGACACGCCGCAGGGCGGGCTGGTCGAGCTCGTCGCGCACCATCTGGCCGCGCTGCGGCCGCGGGCGCTGGTCTGTGTCGAGCCGGGAGAGCAGTGGTTAGAAGCAGCGCTGCAGAGTGCTGCGGCAGAGGCTGGCTGCGCGGTCGAGCTGCGCCTCGACACGCACTTCATGCTCAGCCGCGCGGACTTCATGCGCTGGGCGCGGGGCTACAAGCAGCTGCGCATGGAGTTCTTCTACCGGCACGTGCGCAAGCAGACCGGCATCCTGATGGACGGCGACGAGCCAGCCGGTGGCGCCTGGAACTACGACGCCGAGAACCGGGCCAGTTTCGGCAAGCACGGCCCCGGGCTGGTGCCGGCGCACGCGGGTTTTCCGCCGGATGCCGTCACGCGTGAGGTGATGGCGGCGGTGCAGCGCTACCTCCCCGATAACCCCGGCAGCCTGGAAGACTTCGACTGGCCGGTGACGCGCGAGCAGGCACTGGCCGCGCTGCAGGACTTTATCGACAACCGGCTGGAGCTGTTCGGCCGCTACCAGGACGCGATGTGGGCGGGTCAGCCTTTCCTTTACCACGCGCGCATCTCCGCCGCGCTCAACCTGAAGCTGCTTGGCCCGCGCGAGGTGGCTGAGGCGGCGGTTGCGGCTTGGCGCGAGGGGAAGGCAGGGCTCGCCAGCGTCGAGGGCTTCGTGCGCCAGATCATCGGCTGGCGCGAGTTCATCCGTGGCGTCTACTGGCTCGAGATGCCAGGGATGGCTGCCGCCAACCATTTTGGCCATGCCCGCGACCTGCCCGGCTGGTTCTGGACCGGCGATACGCATATGGCCTGCCAGCGCGACGCTATCGGGCAAACCCTGCGATTCGGATACGCGCACCACATCCAGCGCCTGATGGTGACCGGGCTGTTCGGACTGCTGGCCGAGATCGACCCACGGCAGGTCGCGCACTGGTACCTGGCGGTGTACGTCGATGCGGTGGAGTGGGTCGAGTTGCCCAACGTCGCCGGAATGGCGCTGTTTGCCAACGGTGGGCGCTTCACCAGCAAGCCGTACGCGGCCAGCGGCGCCTACATCCAGCGCATGAGCAACCATTGCAGCGCTTGCCGCTACGACCCGGCCAAGAAGACCGGCGACAGCGCCTGCCCGCTGACCACCCTCTACTGGCACTTCCTCGACCGCCACGAGGCCGAACTGGGCGGCAGCCCGCGCACCGCGCTGATGGTCAAGAACCTGCAGCGGCTGCCCGCTGAGGAGCGGGAGGCGGTGCGGGTACAGGCGCAGATGCTGCTGGAGCGGCTAGAGGACCTTTAGGCAGACCAGCGCGACGAGTGTTGGCAGCGCCGCCCCCGCCAGCAGGCCTAGCGGTGCGATCTGGCCGTCGGCAAAGCGCCCACGCAGCAACGCAGCGCCGGCCGGGTTGGGCGCGTTGGCGATCACCGTGAGGCCACCACCAACCACGGCACCCGCCACCAGGGCGTATTTGAAGTCGTCGCTCAGGCCCGGCACCAGCGAGCCCAGATAGGTCAGCGCGGCGTTGTCGGTGACGGCGGTGAGTGCCGCTGCGCCGTAGTACACCGCCTCCGGCGAGAGTGACAGCAGCAGCGGCTCAAGCCACCACTGCTGCAAGCCCCCCAGGAACACCAGACCGGCCAGGAACGATGCCACCAGCAGGCCCTCGCGCAGGATCAGCCGATCGTGATGGCGCGGATAGGCCGCCGCGAATGCCATGAACAGCAGGAAGATGCCCATGAAGACTGGCGGGTGGTGGGCAAAGGCGACGATGCCGGCCACCATGGTCAGGTGCAGTGCCTGCATCGGCAGCGGCACGTCTCGCCCGCCCTCGGCGACCTCGGCGACCTCGTGAGTCTCCAAGGTGAGGTGCCGGCGGAACATCAGCGTGAGTGCGGTCGCATTGATCACGACCGCCAGCGCCGCCTTCCAGCCGAAGTGCGTGAGCATGAAGGCAGTGTCCCAGCCCCAGGTGCTGGCGACCATCAGCACCGGCGGCGCCGCAAAGTGCGTCAGCGTGCCGCCGATGGAGACGTTGACGAAGAGCACGCCGACCGTCGCGTACTTGAAGCGTTCGGGGGCGTCCTTGCGGATCAGCGGCAGCAGCATGATCGCCGCCAGCGTCATCGCCGCCGGCTCGGTGACGAAGGACCCCAGCAGCGGGACGACGGTGAGCAGCAGCCAGAACCGGGCCACCGCGTCCTCGACCGGCAGCAACCCGGCGAGCCGGACCACCAGGGCGCGCGCCACCGACATCACCGGCCGCGAGGCCGAGACCACCATGATGGCGAAGACGAACAGCGGTTCGGTGTAGTTGCGGGTGTCGGCGTACTCGACCGCGCCGGCCGTGCCCTCGGCGAACATGAGCCAGCCGAACAGCACCATCGCCCAGAAGCCGAACACGGCCTCGACCTCGGCGAGCAGGTGGAAGGTGCCGTGGTGGGCCGGGTAACGGTGGCCCAGGCGTTCGATCGAGGCGGTGGAGAAGGTATGCAGGATAGCCAGGCCGAAGAGCAGGGCGCCGGCCCACAGGGTCATCTGGGTCATGGCCGCATGTTCTCATCGCGACCGCCGGCGCGCCACATGGTCATCGAACGGTCGAGCAGCGCCATCTGCGCGGCAAAGCGCCGACAGTCCCGACACATCGAGCGGTGGAACACCAGCAGCCCGCGCTCCAACGGGGCGAGCGTGCGGTAGCTTGCCTCGGTCGTCAGGCGGCTGGCCTCGCGGCAACTCATCATCCAGCGCATCGGTGTGTCTCCCTCGCCCTCAGGGCCTGGTCGTGGCCGGATCGAACCACATCTGCTGCAGGCACTCGCGCAGGCGCAGACGTGCCCGGTGCAGCAGCACCCAGAGGTTGGTCGGCTGGATGTCGATTTCCTTACAGATGGTGTCGCTATCCAGTTCCAGCCACTCCTTCATCAGGAAGACGCGGCCCTGCTGGTCGGGCAGTCGCTCGACGCAGGCCTCCATCACGGCGAGGAACTGCTTCTCGCGCAGTTCTGATTCCGGGCGGCCCCATTCCGAGGGGCGCTCGCTGAAGTGCCCGTCGGCGCCAAATACCTCGTCCTCGATGTCGAGCCTGTCGTCATCGGTTGCAAGCGAACATTCGCGCGTGTGCAGACGGATCTGGTCGACGATCTTGTTGCGCAGGATGCCGACCAGCCAGGTGTTGCGGCTGGAGCGGCCATCGAACGCGTCGGGACGCTGCACCGCTGCCAGCAAGGTCTCGGCAACCGCATCCTCGGCCCAGGCCTCGTTGCGCAGCTGCAGCCGGGCGAAGCGCATGAGGTAGGCGCGGGCGTCTTCGAGGTCGGCTGAAGACAGGCTCAAAAAATTTTTCCTAATGTGTAAGGTTGCGTTGCTCTGCTCCGACAGAGCATCGTCGGGCAAGTTTTCCGGCACTTCCAATCTCAACTTCGAGGATGCACCAAATGAACCAACGTCTCATCGCTTCCGCCGCCATCGCCTCGCTCATGGCCCTGGGCGCCGCCACCAACGCTGCTGCCGAAGACAAGGCCGCCAAGGAGAAGTGCTTCGGCGTCGCCAAGGCCGGCCAGAACGACTGCGCCAACCTGTCGGGCACGCACAGCTGCGCCGGCCAAGCCAAGGCCGACAACGACCCGGGCGAATGGAAGTACGTGCCGGCCGGCACCTGCAAGGACATGGGCGGCAAGACCTCGGCCCAGGTCCGTTCGGCCCACTGAGGTACGCGGCGCGGACGGAGATCGACGACGTGTCCGTTCGCGACATCAGCTTTACCTTTGCGGATGCGCGGCCACGCTTCGGCGTCGGCCTGCGGCATCCCCACTACACCGACTTCGCCGAAGCGGCCACGTTGCCCGACTTCGTCGAGGTCCACTCCGAGAACTTCTTCGCGCCGGGCGGCGCCAGCCGTGCCCTGATCGACTCGGTGCGCGCGCGCTGCGATGTGAGTCTGCACGGCGTCGGGCTGGGGCTGGGGTCTGCTGCGGGGGTCGACCCGCTGCACCTTGAACGCCTGGCGGCACTGGTGGTGCGCGTCGAGCCGCTGTCAGTCTCAGATCACGCGTGCTTTGCGCGCGCGCCGTTGCCGGGCGAAACGGTGCCGGTGCACGGCGCCGACCTGCTGCCGCTGGCGTTCACGTCGGCCAGCCTGAACATCCTCTGTGACAACGTCAGCCGCGTGCAGGACGCGCTGCGGCGCCCGATCCTGGTCGAGAACCTGTCGGCCTACTGGGCCTTCGAGGATGACTGCTTCGCCGAGCCGGAATTCCTGGCCGCGCTTTGCCAGCGGGCGGGTTGCGGCCTGCTGCTCGACCTCAACAACCTGGTGGTGAACGCCACCAACGCCCGTGAGGCCGATGTGGTCGCTGCGGCGCGTCGCTTTATCGACGCCTTGCCGGCGGCTGCGGTGGGCGAGTACCACCTGGCTGGCTGCACGCCGGTCGAGTCCGGCCCGATGATCGACGACCACTCGCGGCCGGTGTCGGACGCGGTGTGGGCGGTCTACGCGCACGCGCTCCGGGTCCTCGGCCCACGCCCGACGCTGGTCGAGTGGGACCTCGACCTGCCGCCCTGGGCGGTTTTGATGGCCGAGGCGGACCGCGCAGGCGCCATCGCCGGCGGGGTGTCGGGCGAGTCCTCGGACAAGGGTGGGTCGACCACCCTCAGCGCGGTGCCGGCGTGAGCGCCGTCACGCGCACCGATGCAGGCCGCGATCTTGAGGCGGCTCGGCAGCAGGCGATACTTGCTGCGCTGTTCGCGGCTGACCGGGCCGGGGCCTTGGCGGCGGTCTCCGGTGCCCGCATCCGCGGTTCCTCCGGTGCACTGGCGGCTGGTCTTGGGGCCTACCGCGGCAACGGCCTGGCCATCGCCGAGCGCGCGCTGCAGGCGACGTACCCGGCCACCTTCGACCTGCTCGGCGAGTCGGCGTCGTCTGCCGCCGCCCACCTGTGGCGCGCCGAGCCGCCGCGCTCCGGTGACCTCGCCGATTGGGGCGGCGGCTTCGCCGACTGGCTGGCCGCCCAGCCGAGCCTCGCTGACTGGCCGCAACTTGCCGGCTGCGCCCGCATCGAGTGGGCATGCCACCGTGCCGCACGCGCCGCCGATGCCGCGATGGATGTCGGCTCGCTGGCACTGCTCGGCACGCACGCGGCCGAGTCACTGCGCCTGCGGCTTAAGCCTGATGTCGTGGTGGTACGCGGCGCGGCAGGCTTTCACCGGACGTGGCTGGATGCCAGCGGCAGGGAGGCTTCCGCCGGGCCGGGCGCAGCGGCGCCGTCTTCGCCGGATGACCGACTTGAGCACGCCGATGGCGTGCAGCCAACAAGCTCGACAGAGGCCGTCGTCGTATGGCGCGAGGCTTTCGCGCCCCGCGTCGAGCCGCTCGCACCGGCGTGGGCGGAATGGCTGGACTCGGCTCTGGCTGGCGACGCCCTTCCGCTTCTGCTTGCCGGTTCACCTGAACCCGACCTTGAGACCACCCTGGCCAAGCTGATCTCCCGCGGCTGGCTGCTCGACATCCTGACCACCGAGGACCCCGCATGAACCTGCTCAACCGTCTCGTCGGCTTCAGCAACTGCGTGATCGCCCAGTTGGCCTGGCCGCAGTCGCTGTTCCTGTTATTCGCGCGTGTCTTCGTCGGGCTGGCTTTCTTTCGCGCCGGACTGACCAAGCTGCAGGATTGGGACACCACGCTGCTCCTGTTCCAGGAGGAGTACCACGTGCCCCTGCTGCCGCCGGAGATCGCCGCCTACGCCGGTACCGCCGGAGAGCTGGCTCTGCCGCTGCTCTTGTTCGCAGGCATCGCGACGCGTTTCGCCGCTGCCGGGCTATCGGTGGTCAACCTCGTCGCGGTGCTGAGCCTGGCCGAGATCGCGCCGGCGGCACTGATGCAGCACCAGCTGTGGGGCGCCTTGCTGCTCGCCGTGGTGCTGTGGGGCGGCGGACGCATCGCGGCAGATGCATGGCTGGGGCCGCGCTTGCGGGGTTTGCCCCGACTGTCTTGAGTTGCGCATCGTGACGCGCCTGAGCAGGTGCCGGGCGCAACCTGCGCCAGCATTGCCTGTCTCTGTTGGTGCCCCTGCAACCTCTATCGAAGCACCCACCGCGAGAAGCCGAACATGCATCTGATCCGCCGCCCCGACATCGCCCCTTCCGAGATCACCCCGCGCGACACCTGGCTCGACCGCCGCAGCTTTCTCGGCGGCGCTGCGGCTGGTGCCGCCGCGCTAGCCAGCGGGGGACTTCTGGCGCCGCTTGCGGCACAGGCCGCCACCGCCCCGCGCGAGAAGCTCGCCGGGGTCAAGAAGAGCAACTGGACAGTAGCGGAGACCCTGACCCCGTATCAGGACGTGACCACCTACAACAACTATTACGAGTTCGGCACCGACAAGGCCGACCCCGCGGAGAACGCGCACACGCTGAAGACGCGGCCATGGACGGTGCGCGTCGAGGGCGAGTGCGCCAAGCCGGCCACCTTTGGCATCGAGGACATCCTCAAGCTGGCGCCGCTAGAGGAGCGTGTCTACCGCATGCGCTGCGTCGAGGCCTGGTCGATGGTCATCCCCTGGGTCGGCTACTCGCTGTCGGAGTTGCTCAAGCGGGTCGAGCCGACCGGCAACGCCAAGTTCGTCGAGTTCGCTACCCTGGCCGATCCGCAGACCATGCCCGGGGTGCGCGGCCGCGTGCTTCAGTGGCCGTACGTCGAGGGCCTGCGCATCGACGAGGCCATGCACCCGCTGACGCTGCTGACCATGGGCGTCTACGGCGAGGTGCTGCCCAACCAGAACGGCGCACCGGTGCGTCTGGTGGTGCCCTGGAAGTACGGCTTCAAGAGCGCCAAGTCGATCGTGCGAATCCGCCTGGTGGAGAAGATGCCGGTCACCGCATGGAACCGCTCGCAGCCATCTGAATACGGCTTCTTCTCCAACGTGAACCCCGAGGTCGACCATCCGCGCTGGAGCCAGGCCAAGGAGCGGCGCATCGGCGAATTCCGCAAGCGCGATACGCTGCCCTTCAACGGCTACGCCGAGCAGGTGGCCAGCCTGTACACGGGCATGGACCTGCGCAAGTGGTTCTAGCGCGCCTGCGCGTCGCCATCTGGATCACCTGCCTGCTGCCGCTGGCGCGGCTGGCGTGGTTGGGCACCACCGGCGGACTCGGCGCCAACCCGATCGAGTTCGTGACCCGTTCCACCGGCACCTGGACGCTGGTCATCCTGCTCGCCACGCTGTGCGTCACGCCGCTGCGGCAACTGACGGGCTGGACCGAACTGGTCCGTGTGCGGCGCCTGCTCGGCCTGTTCGCGTTCTTTTACGCCTGCGTGCATTTCTCGATCTGGATCGGGGTCGACCAGTTCTTCGACTGGCCGGCCATGCTCAAGGACATCCTCAAGCGGCCATTCATCACCGTGGGTTTTGCCGGACTGCTGCTGCTGGTGCCGCTCGCCGTCACGTCGACCGATGCCATGCGCCGTCGCCTCAAGCGCAATTGGGCGCGGCTGCACATGCTGGTCTACGCGGTGCCGGTGCTGGGCGTGCTGCATTACTGGTGGCTGGTGAAGAAGGGGGTGCAGACGCCTTTCCCTTACACCGTGGCGGTGGCGGTGCTGCTGGGTTGGCGGTTGCTCGTCTGGGTGCGCCGGGCCCGCTAGCCGCCGAAACAAAAAGGGCCGCATCGCTGCGGCCCTTTGCGTATCGATCGCGGCGCCGGTCAGCTGACCTGCTGGATGCCCGCCACCAGCCAACCCGACTTGCCGCTCTTCGGCTTGGCCAGGTGCCAGACCTCGTCGAGCTCGTTCGCTACCACGCCGGCGTCCTCATACAGGCGACCGGTGTAGCGGACGCTGACCACCCAGCGGTTCGACTCTTCGGCGTAGTCGACGATCGCCGCCTCGAGATCGACCACCTCGGTCTTCTGCTCGGCGCCCTTGCGCGCATCGATGTCGAGCTTGAGTTCGGCGTAGACCTCGGGCGTGGTGAACTCGCGCAGGTCGTCGAGGTTGCCCTCGTCGTTGGCGGCCTGCAGACGCACGAAGTTGACCTTGGCCTGGCGCACGAAGGCGTCGGCGTCGAAGCCTGCGGGCAGGTTGAGTTCCTCCATCTCTGCCACGGCAGGCTCATGACCTTCTGCGTCGGTTTGCGCGCCGAGCGGCACCGTCGGGCTGGCTGCGCCAGCGCTTCCGGTCTGCGGGGCGGCGGGCGGCTGCCAGGTGTCGCGCGCAACGTCCATGCGAGTCCTCTCCATGCCGCCGCTTCGCGGACCACCGGCGGTGGCCAGACCCGGGGTGGGCATGAAGCGCCGGACCAGCCAGCCGAAGATGACGACGCCGAGGACCGCCAGCAGGGCGATCATCATGCCGTTGGCGAGCGCCTCGCCGAAGCCGAAGTGCGAGGCCAGCGCAGCCAAGCCGAGACCGGCGGCAAGGCCGGCGATGGGGCCGAGCCAGCGGCTGCCACCGCCAGCTTGCGGTGCGGGCTGAGCCGGGGTCTGCGGCGCCGGCTGCGCGGCGGGCTTGGCCGGCTGCTGTGCAGCGGCGCCCTGCTGCGGCGCAGCTTGCGGCGGTGCCGACTTCTGCATCGGTGCAGAGCGCTGCATGCCGAGCGAGCGGCTGCCACCGAGGCGCTTGGCGTCGGCGGTGTCGGGTATCAGGGACAGACCGAAGGTGATCAGGACGGCGAATACGGCAAGGCGTTTCATCGGGACTCCGGGTTTGCGGGACGTGCGGCCGGAATGGAACGGGCCGCTTCTCTAGGACATTGCGACGGGGCGGCTGGTTTCAAGTGCGGCGCTTATCCGCCCAGAGACTTGCCGACCACTTCCAGCACATCGGGCGACTGCGCCGCGGCCTTGATGCGGCCGAGCTGGGCGCTTGCCAGCGCCTGCCGCGCCGCGTCGTAACGACGCCAGCGGTCGAAACAGCGCGCCACGCGGCTGGCCACTTGCGGGTTCAGCGCGTCGAGTTGCAGCACCAGGTCGGCACCGAGTGCGTAGCCGCTGCCGTCGGCGGCGTGGAAGTGGCGCGGGTTGGCGGCGCAGAAGGCGCGCACCAGCGCGTAGACCTTGTTCGGGTTGCGGATGTCGAAGCCAGGGTGCTGCAGCAGGGCGCGCACCCGCACCGGTGTGTCCGGCTGGCGGCTCATCGCCTGCACACCGAGCCACTTGTCGACCACCAGGGCTTCATCTTTCCAGCGCTCGTAAAAGGCGGCGAGCGCCGGCTCGCGTGCGGCGCTGGCGCTGTTGGCCAGTACCGAGAGCGCAGCGTAGGTGTCGGTCATATTGCCACCGGCCTCGAACTGGGCCTGCGCACGCGCCAGGTCGGCGTCGCCGCCGGTCTCGGCGGCCAGCGCCAGGCAGGCGTTGCGCAGCGCGCGGCGGCCAGCCTGCTCGGCATCGGGCGAGTAAGCGCTATGGATGGTGAGCCGCTCGTAGGCGCTCACCAGCGGCGCGTGCAGACCACGTGCCAGCGCCACACGCAGCGCCTGCCGCGCCTGGTGGATGGCCTCGGGGTCCGCCGGGCTCATCTGCTCGGCGAGCATCGCCTCGGATGGCAGGGCCAGCGCCTCGGCGACGAAGGCCGGGTCGCCGCCCGGCACGAAGGCCGAGTCGAGCAGGCGGCCGATGGCGTCGACGTAGGCCTGCGGGATCCACGCCGGGTGGGCGCCGTCCGCGGGCAGTGCATCGCCGCCGGCGATACGCTGCGCGCCGGCCAGGATCAGCCGCGTCGCCAGCTCCTGGCCGGCATCCCAGCGCGCGACTGCATCCGTATCGTGCGCCATCAGCAGGATCAGCTGCTCAACGGTCCAGCCAGCCTGCAGCACCACCGGCGCCGAGAAGCCGCGCAGCAGGGAGGGCACCGGCGCCTCGGTGATGTCTTCGAAGACGAACTGCTGGCGGTCCTCGCGCAGCTCCAGCACGCGCGTCGGCGCCAGCTCGCGGCCGTCGCTGCCTGCCAGCAGGCCGACCGCCAACGGCAGGTGGTAGGGGCCGCGCTCGACCGGCTGGCCGTCGGCGCGCAGGCGCTGCTCGTAGGCGGTCTCGGGGTAATGCTGGGTCACGTCCAGCGTGTAGCGCTTGGCCGCTGCGTCGTACGTCCCAGCGACCTCCAGCGACGGGGTGCCGGCCTGCCGGTACCAGCGGCGGAACTGGCCCAGATCGCGTCCGCTGGCGGCCTCCATCGCCGCGACGAAGTCGTCGCATGTCACCGCCTGCCCGTCGTGGCGGCGGAAGTACTCGTCCATGCCGGCGCGGAAGGCCTTCTCGCCGATCAGGGTGTGGATCATGCGGATCACCTCCGCGCCCTTCTCGTAGACGGTGGCGGTGTAGAAGTTGTTGATCTCCTGATACGCCGCCGGGCGGATCGGGTGCGCCATCGGGCCCGCGTCCTCGGGGAACTGCGCCGCGCGCAGCGTGCGTACCTCCTGGATGCGCGTCACCGCACGCGAGTGCACGTCCATCCCGAACTCCTGGTCGCGGAAGACCGTCAGGCCCTCCTTCAGGCTCAGCTGGAACCAGTCGCGGCAGGTCACGCGGTTGCCGGTCCAGTTGTGGAAGTACTCGTGCGCGACCACCCGGTCGATGTTCTGGTAGTCGGTGTCGGTGGCTACGTCGGGGCGGGCCAGCACGTACTTGGTGTTGAAGATGTTGAGGCCCTTGTTCTCCATCGCCCCCATGTTGAAGTCGCCCACCGCGACGATCATGTAGTGGTCGAGGTCCATCTCCAGGCCGAACCGCTTCTCGTCCCAGTCCATGCTCAGCTTGAGCGCGGCCATGGCGTGCCCGCACTGGTCCAGCTTGCCCGGCTCGACGTAGACGGCGCAGCGCACACGGCGGCCGCTGGCGGTGACGAACCAGTCCTCGAGCATGTCGAGCTTGGCGGCCACGCACGCGAACAGGTACGCCGGCTTGGCGAAGGGGTCCTCCCAGCTGGCCCAGTGTCGGCTGCCGGGCAGTTCACCGCCGCCGACCGGGTTGCCGTTGGCGAGCAGCTGCGGGAAGCGCGCCTTGTCCGCTTCCAGCCGGCAGGTGAACCTCGCCATCACGTCGGGACGGTCGGGGTAGTAGGTGATGCGGCGGAAGCCCTCGGCCTCGCACTGCGTGAAGTAACCATCCTTGCTGCGGTACAGGCCGGACAGGGTGGTGTTCTTGTCCGGCTCGATGCGGACCACGGTGGTGACGCGCGCGGCGTCAACGGCCAGCGGCAGGCTCAGGCCCTTGTCGCTGACGGTGTAGGTCGGGGCATCAAGGGCGACGCCGTCAACCGCGAGCGAGACCAGCGCCATCGCCTCGCCGTCCAGCCAAAGGGCCGCCGCGGGCACGTCGGCGTTGCGGCGCACCTGCAGCTGCGCCGTGACCTGCGCGTGGTCGTCAAAGATGGCAACCGTGAGGTCGACGGTGTCGACCCACCACGCGGGCGGGGCGTACTGGTCGAGGTAGATGGTGACAGGTGTCTCGGTGCGCATGTTCGGGTCGTGGGATGAGGGTTGGCGGGGTTCAGACCGCGGGGTCGGCCGACTGTTCAGCCGCAGCAGCAGCCAGTGCCGCTGCCCGTTCTGCCGCCTCGCGCAGCATCGCTGCGCGCGACTCCGGCGTCTCAAGGCTGATGCGGCCCAGCGCGCCATCGCGGTAGTCCTGCAGCAAGGTCAGCGCGGCCTTCTCCAGGTCGATACCGCCGCCCTTGACGAGGAAGCCGCGACGCCGCGCGACCGCCTCGACCAGGCCCTCGCCATCCAGCGTGGTGACCGCCTCCGGCGCCAGCTTGTACCGCTCGGCGACGCGGTCGGCGTAGCGCACCAGCAGCATCGCGCCAAGCTGCGCCGCCACCTCCTCGTCGATCACCGCGTTGCGGCCGATGGCGTGGCTGGCGGCCAGCATGTACCCGTCGGCATCGTGTGCGATCTTGGGCCACATCATGCCTGGCGTGTCGATCAGCACCGTGTTCTCGTCCAGATCCAGCCGCTGCTGGTTCTTGGTCACCGCCGGCTCATCGCCGACCTTGGCCACGCGCCGCTGCAGCAGCGCGTTCATCAGCGTGCTCTTGCCCACATTGGGGATGCCCATGATGATCAGCCGCAGGGGCTTGCCGGGGCCGGTGCGGTACGGCGCCAGCTTGGCCGCCAGCCCGCGAACCTTGGCGACGTCGCCCGGCTTCTTGCACGACAGCGCCACCGCCTGCACGTCAGGCTGCGCGGCGTAGTGCGCCAGCCACGCGGTGGTTGCCGCAGGGTCGGCCAGGTCAGCCTTGTTCAGGATCTTCAGGCAGGGCCGCTGCCGGTGCCGGCGCAGCTGGTGGATCATCGGGTTGGTCGACGCCTCGGGGATGCGCGCGTCGACCACCTCGATCACCACGTCGGCGGCCGCAAGCGTCTCGCCCGCCTTCTTGCGGGCGGCGGCCATGTGTCCGGGGAACCACTGGATGGGCATCGTGCAGCCGGCGCCTTGTCGCAAAAGCCGTCGAGACGGCGAGCCGGCATTCTACGTTGCGCCGCGCCGCCGGCCCCCGCTCAACCTGCCAGCAGCGCGTTGACCCGCCGCACGTATGCCGCCGCGTCCTCCAGCGCACCGCCCTCGGCCAGCAGCGCCTGGTCGAACAGCACCTGCGCCAGGTCGGCGAAACGCGCCTCGCTCTGCTCGGTATCCAGGCGCTTGACCAGCGTGTGCTCCGGGTTGAGCTCGAGGGTGGGTTTGGACTCCGGCACCGGCTGTCCGGCTGCCTTGAGCATGCGCACCAGGTGCGGCGGCAGCTCGCCAGCCTCGCGCACCAGACAGGCAGGGGAGTCGGTCAGGCGCAGCGTCACGCGTACCGCGCTGGCGCGCTCGCCCAGCGCCGCCTGGACCCGCTCGACCAGTGCCTTGTGCGTCTCGGCGGCAGTCTCCTGCGCCTGTTTCTCTTCGGCATCGGCCAGTTCGCCAAGGTCGAGGTCGCCCCGCGTCACCGGCACGATCTTCTTGCCGTCGAACTCGCGCAGGTGGTTGAGCATCCACTCGTCTACGCGCTCGCTCAGCAGCAGCACCTCGATGCCCTTCTTGCGGAACACCTCCAGGTGCGGCGAGTGGCGCGCCGCGGCCACGCTCTCGGCGGTGACGACGTAGATGTCGGCCTGGCCAGCCTTCATCCGGCCGACATAATCCGTCAGCGACACGGTCTGCGCGTCGCCCTCGTTGGCGGTTGACGCAAAGCGCAGCAGCTTGGCGATGCGCTCGCGGTTGGCGGCGTCCTCGCCGGTGCCCTCCTTCAGCACCGCGCCGAAGGTGTTCCAGACCTGCGAGTACTTGTCCGCGTGGTTCTCGGCGAGGTCCTCGAGCAGGCCGAGCACCTTCTTGGTGGCGCCGGCACGGATCGCCTCGACGTCGCGTGACTCCTGAAGGATCTCGCGGGAGACATTCAGCGGCAGGTCGGCGGCGTCGATCACACCGCGGACGAACCTCAGGTAGCCGGGCAGCAGCTGCTCGGCGTTGTCCATGATGAAGACGCGCTTCACGTACAGCTTGACGCCGCGCGCGGCGTCGCGGTCGTAGAGGTCGAACGGCGCGCGGCCCGGCACGTAGAGCAGCACGGTGTAGTCCTGGCGGCCCTCGACGCGGGCGTGCACATGCCCCAGCGGCGCCTCAAAGTCGTGCGCCACGTGCTTGTAGAAGTCGGCGTACTGCTCGTCGGAGATGTCCCCCTTGGGCCGGGTCCACAGCGCAGTGCCCTCGTTGACCTGCTCCTGCTCGCCGGTGGGCTTCATGCCCTTGGCCTCTTCGTTCCACTCCTCCTTGTCCATCAGGATGGGCATCTGGATGTGGTCGGCGTAGCGGCGCAACACTTCGCGCAGCTTCCAGCCCGACAGGAACTCGTCCTCGCCGTCTTTCAGGTGCAGGACGACTTCGGTGCCACGGCTGGGCTTGCTGATGGTGGCGACGGTGAACTCGCCGCTGCCGTCCGAGACCCACTCGACGCCCTCGCTGGCTGGCAGTCCGGCACGGCGCGAGCGCACGGTGACGCTGTCGGCGACGATGAACGAGGAGTAGAAGCCGACGCCGAACTGGCCGATCAGGCTGGCGTCCTGCTTGGAATCACCCGTGAGCCTGGCGAAGAACTCGCGCGTGCCCGACTTGGCGATGGTGCCCAGGTGCTCGATCGCCTCCTGGCGGCTCATGCCGATGCCGTTGTCGGTGATGGTGATGGTGCGTGCGGCCTGGTCGAAGCCGACGCGGATTTGCAGGTCGGGGTCCGATTCAAGCAGACTCGCGTCCGCCAAAGACTCGAACCGCAGCTTGTCGCAGGCGTCCGACGCGTTGCTGGCCAGCTCGCGCAGGACGATCTCCTTGTTGCTGTAGAGCGAGTGCACCATCAGGTGCAGCAGTTGCTTGACCTCGGCCTGAAAGCCCAGGGTCTCCTTCATGTCGGACATGTGTTCCTCCGGCGGATGATCGAATGGTCCCGGGCGAGGGCGTTGGCCACGCAGTTGCGGCCCAGCGCCATCGTCCGCGGGCGGACTGTGGTGGACAGCAGATGGAGGCCGGGCGCTGGTGTTTCAAGGGGTGGGGAACGCCCGCGCCAGAGCGCCGTCAGAGCAGCGGACAGTTTCAAGCCACCGACAGGATCCCCGGTCGACACGCGACCGGGCCAGACATAACCGGAGAACACATGAGCCAGAAGAACGCCGCCACCGCAGTGCCGATCCACGACCTGATGGCCACCCGCTGGAGCGGACGCGCCTTCGACCCGGCACGCACGCTGACGCGCGAGCAGGTCACCGCGTTGCTCGAGGCCGCGCGCTGGTCGCCCTCCTGCTACGGCGATCAGCCTTGGCGCTTTGTCGTCGCCGACAAGGCCAGCGACCCGGCCGCGTGGCAGCAGGCGCTGGACTGCCTGGTGCCGTTCAACGCCGGCTGGGCGCGCAACGCGCCGCTGCTGGTGGTGATCTGTGCTGACCCCAAGTTCGGCCACAACAGCGCCGACAACCGCTGGGCCACCTACGACACCGGCGCGGCCGCGCTGGCGCTGTGCCTGCAGGCCAATGCCATGGGCATGAGCACGCACCAGATGGGTGGCTTCGACGACGCCAAGACACGGGCCGCGTTCGGCATCCCGGCCGAGGCGCCGATCATGGCCATCATCGCCGTGGGGTATCTCGGCAGCGATGGCGTGCTCGACGACGAGCTGCGCCAGCGCGAGCACGCGGCGCGCGCCCGCAAGGACCTCGGCGCGACCTTCTACGCCGGGCAATGGGGCAAGGCGTTTGGCGCCTGATCCGACTGACTTCGCTGAGCATCGGTCATGCGGTCGATGCGGGCTGACCGTCGCCCCCGGGACAATCGGCAGGCGGCGGTCATGGTGACGGCCGCAGCCGGCGATGCCGGCATCACCTGTTCCCCGGAGGCTCCCATGCAGCGCGGATTCACCCTGATCGAGATGCTCATCGTTGTTGCCATCGCCGGCATCCTGGCGGCGATCGCCGTTCCGCAGTACCAGTCGTACACCAAGCGCGCCAAGTTCGCCGAGGTGGTCTCGGCCATCCAGCCGTTCAAGCTGGGCGTGGAGAGCTGCTACCAGGCCACCGGCGCGCTCACCGGCTGCACCGCCGGCAGCAACGGCGTGCCCGCGGATGCCACGACCGCCACCGGTGACGCCGACAAGACCGCGATCGCCTCGGTCGCGACCGGTGCCAACGGCGTGATCACCGCCACCGGCTCTGCCGCCGTCGATGCCGCGACGTATGTCCTGTCGCCGGCGGTGCCGACCGGTGGCGCGGCGTCGCTGATCTGGACCGTGCAGGCTGGCAGCACCTGCAAGACCAAGGGTTATTGTGCCTGACCCTGCAACCTGAGACGATGCGCCGATGAACCTTCCGCTTTCCCCCCTGGATGCATTCCTCGGCGCCGTCGTCATCGTGGTGACGGCCAAGACGGTCGCCTGGTTGCTGCAGCTGCGAACCGGCAACGCCGGCATCGTCGACGCCATCTGGGCCTGGAGCCTGGGCGGCCTGGCGGTCTGGTTCGCCGCCACTGGCGGCGGCGATGCTGTCACGCGCTTGATCACGGGGCTGCTGGGCGGCCTGTGGGGGCTGCGCCTGGGCTGGCACCTGTGGGTGCGCAACTGGGGCGCGCCGGAGGACTGGCGCTACGCCGGCTTCCGCGCCGGCTGGGGCGCCCATGCCAACCGCAACATGTGGTTCTTCTTCCAGTTTCAGAACATCTTCACGCTGATCCTCGCCGCCAGCGCTTTCCTTGTGCCGGCAGCCACCGGCGTGGCGTTGCCGCCGGCGGCCTTCGCCATGGGGGTGTTCATCTGGGTCGGCTCGGTGCTGGGCGAGTCGATCGCCGACCGCCAGCTTGAGGCCTTCCGTCAGGACCCGGCCAACCGCGGGCAGGTCTGCGACCGTGGGCTGTGGGGCTGGTCGCGCCACCCCAACTACTTCTTCGAGACCCTGCACTGGCTGGCCTACGTGCCGCTGGCCTGGGGCTCCGACCTGCTGCCGTTCACGCTGGTCGCCCCGCTGGTGATGGCCTTCCTGCTGCTGAAGATGTCAGGCCTGCCGATCCTCGAGGCTGGCCTGGCGCAGCGCAAGCCCGGCTACGTCGACTACATGCGGCGCACCAGCGCCTTCATCCCGCTGCCACCACGGCGCGGTTGAGTCGCCGCGGCAGGTGCCCGCGGCCCGCTAGAATCTGGGCCGCACGCACAACTTGCGCCACGCGCGAACAGACAGGACCCACCATGACCCCGATCCAGATGGCCGAGCGCGGCCTCATCCCCGACTGGCTGCTGCGTCTGGGCATGCGCCGCATGATGCGCCAGCGTCTGGACGAGCCCGCCGCGCGCTGGCCGCACCTGCGCTCGGCGCAGTTCCGCGATTGGCTGGCGGAGCTCCGCTCCAGCCCGATCGCCGTCAACACCCAGGATGCCAACGTGCAGCACTACGAGGTGCCGGCGGCGTTCTTCCACGCCCACCTGGGGCCGCGCCTGAAATACAGCTGCTGCTGGTACCAGACCGGCCGCGAGACGCTGGCACAGGCCGAGGAGGCCATGCTTGCCATCTACGCCGAGCGCGCGCAGCTGCAGGACGGCATGCGTATCCTCGACCTGGGCTGCGGCTGGGGCTCGCTGTCGCTGTGGCTGGCCGAGCACTACCCCAACAGCCAGATCGTCGGGCTTTCCAACTCGCACGGGCAGCGCGAGTTCATCACCAACCGCGCCCGCGAGCGTGGCTTCCGCAACCTCGCCATCCACACCGGCAACGTCGTCGACTTCGATTTCACGGCGGACCAACTGGGCGGCGGCTTCGACCGCGTCATCTCGATCGAGATGTTCGAGCACATGCGCAACTATGGTCTGCTGCTGGCCAAGATCCGCCGCTGGCTCAAGGACGACGGCAAGCTGTTCGTGCACATCTTTGCCCACCCCACGTTGTCCTACCCCTACGAGGTGCGCGACGAGACCGACTGGATGACGCAGTACTTCTTCCTCGGCGGCATCATGCCGAGCGAGCACCTGCTGGCGCACTTTCAGGACGACCTGCGCATCGTCGACCAGTGGTGGGTGGATGGTCGCCACTACCAGCAGACCAGCGAGCACTGGCTGCAGGGCATGGACGGCGCCCGCGGCGAGGTCGCCGCCATCTTCCGCAAGGCCTACGGTGCCGACTGGAAGCTGTGGGTGCAGCGCTGGCGCATGTTCTACATGGCGGTGGCGGAGTTCTTCGGCTTCGACGAAGGCCGCGAGTGGGGTGTCACGCACATCCTGTTCGAGCCGCGCCATCACAACTGAAAGCTGGGAGATACGAGATGACGGCAAACGCTCTCTGCTGCATGGTCCATCGGGCTGCACGCGCGACCGGTCTGGTGCCCGCAACGCTGCTGGCGCTGCTCTGCCTGCCGTTCGCGGCAGGTGCCGAGACGGTCCGCTTCCACGGCTACGCCACCAATCTCGACAACGGCAAGTACCTCTACACCGAGCTGCACGAGCAGGAGGTGGAGGCCGGCCGCGTGCAGACCGCGACCATCAGCTATTTCGATGCCGCCGGCAAGCTGGTCTCGCGCAAGACCCTCGACTACCGGCAGAACCGCACCATCCCGATCTTTCGCGCCGAGAGCCCAGATCAGGGCTACGTCGAGGCGCTACGAGGCATGAGCGGCGGCAAGCTTGACCTGCTCAAGGTCACACGCGAGAAGGGTGAGCAGACCAAGTCTCTCGACATTCCCAAGGGTGCGGTGGCGGCTGACTCCGGCTTCAACCACCTGGTGCAGGACAACCTGCCCAAGCTGCTGGCCGGCGAGACCGTGCAGTTCCACCTGGTGGTGGCCGGCAACCTCGACGCGTATCACTTCCGCGCCAAAAAGGTCCGCGACGAGAGCTTCGAGGGCGCGCCGGCAGCGCTGCTGCGCGTGGAACCGGACTCGCTGCTGCGCTTCGTGGTCGACCCGCTCGACCTGCTCTACGACCCGGCAACCCGGCGCCTGCTCGAGTATCGCGGTGTCTCCAACATCCTCGATCCGGCCACCGGCAAGGTCTACAAGAAGGTGCGGATCAGCTACTCGGCCAAGCCGCCGGCGGAGGCCAGAGCGCCGGGGCTGTGACAGCGCCTGAAAAACGTCGCCGAGGACTACCGCAGTAGTTTTTCAAGGACGCGCGCCATCTCGGACGGGTTTCGGGTGATGGCAAACCCGCACGCCTCCATCACCGCCAGCTTGGCCTCGGCAGTGTCGGCACCGCCCGAGATGAGCGCACCCGCATGTCCCATGCGCTTGCCCGGCGGTGCGGTGACGCCGGCGATGAAACCGACCACCGGCTTGGTGAAGTGCTCGCGGCACCAGTTCGCGCAGTCGGCCTCGTCGGGGCCGCCGATCTCCCCGATCATGATCACCGCGTCTGTGTCCGGGTCGTCCTGGAATGCGCGCATCACGTCGATGTGCTTGAGTCCGTTGATCGGGTCGCCGCCGATGCCCACCGCCGTGCTCTGGCCCAGGCCGATCTCGCTCAGCTGCGCCACCGCCTCGTAGGTCAGCGTGCCCGAGCGCGACACCACACCGATGCGACCCTTGCGGTGGATGTGGCCGGGCATGATGCCGATCTTGATCTCGTCCGGCGTGATCAGACCTGGGCAGTTGGGGCCGAGCAGCAGGGTGGGCGGGTGGCCCGCCGCCTCGCGACGGCGCATGCGCGCGCGCAGCATCAGCATGTCGCGCACCGGGATGCCCTCGGTGATCGCCACCACCAGACCGATACCAGCCTCGACCGCCTCCCAGATCGCCGCGGCAGCGCCCGCCGGCGGCACGTAGACCACGCTCACCGTGGCGCCGGTGGCGGCACGCGCCTCGGCCACGCTGGCGTAGATCGGCATGCCCTCGAAGTCCTCGCCGCCGCGCTGCGGGTGCACGCCAGCTACAAAGGCCTCGCGGCCGTTGGCGTAGTCGCGGCACAGGCGGGTGTGGAAGGCGCCGGTCTTGCCGGTCACCCCCTGCGTGATGACGCGCGTGTCGCGGTCGATGAAGATGCTCATGCGGTCGCGCCCCGTCCTGCCACCGCGGCGACCGCGCGCTCGGCCGCCTCTGCCAGGCTGTCGGCCGGGATGATGGCGATGCCACTGTCGGCCAGCATGCGTTTGCCGATCTCCTCGTTGGTGCCCTTCATGCGCACCACCAGTGGCAGCCGCAGGTCGACCGCGCGGCAGGCGGCGATCACGCCCTCCGCGATGGTGTCGCAGCGCATGATGCCGCCGAAGATGTTGACCAGGATCGCCTCCACCCGCGGGTTGGCGAGCATGATGCGGAAAGCCTCGGTGACCTTCGCCGCGGTGGCACCACCCCCCACATCGAGGAAGTTGGCCGGCCTGCCGCCGAACAGCTGGATGGTGTCCATGGTGGCCATGGCCAGGCCGGCGCCGTTGACCAGGCAGCCGATGTTGCCGTCGAGGTGGATGTAGGCCAGATCGTGCTGACGTGCCGCCACCTCCAGCGGGTCTTCTTCGTCCAGATCACGCAGGGCGCTGATGTCGTCCTGGCGGTAGAGGGCGTTGGCGTCGAAATCGAACTTGGCATCCAGCGCCACCAGCCGGCCGTCGGTGGTCTCGACCAGCGGGTTGATCTCGAGCAGCGTGGCATCGGTCTCCAGGTAGCAGGCCAGCAGCGTGCGGAACAGGTCGCGCGCGGCGGCGTGGCGCTCCGCTGCGATGCCCATCCCGGTCGCCAGCCGCGCTGCATCCGCATCGCCGAGTCCGTCGAGCGGGTCGACCTGCACACGCACGATGGCATCCGGCTCGCGCGCGGCGACTTCCTCGATCTCCATGCCGCCGTGGCCGCTGCCGATCAGGGTGAGGGTCTGGCTGGCGCGGTCGCTGACCACCGCCAGGTAGTGCTCGTGCGCGATGCCGACCGCCTCCTCGACCCAGAGCCGCCGCACCAGCTGGCCGCTGGCGCCGGTCTGTGCGGTGCCCAGCGCATGGCCAAGCATGCGATGCGCGGCCTCTTCCACCGCCTCGAGCGTGTCGACCACCTTCACGCCGCCACCCTTGCCGCGGCCGCCGGCGTGGATCTGCGCCTTGACCACCCAGCGGCTGCCGCCCAGCGTCCGCGCCGCCGTCACCGCCTCGGCGGCGGTGTAGACCAGGCGCCCGCGCGGCACCGTCACCCCGTAACGGGCGAGCAGCTGCTTGCCTTGGTACTCATGGATCTTCATGCGACAGAGGGTACCGAAAAGCCTCGCCGCAGATGACTAGCGCTGCGGCTTTTCTTTACTGGAAGAAATCCTTGACCTTGTCCATCCACGACTGCGCGCGCGGGTTGTGCCGCTCCGGGGCGCCGGCGCTGATGGCGTCGAACTCGCGCAGCAGCTCCTTCTGGCGTTCGGTCAGGCGCACCGGCGTCTCCACCATGACGTGACACATCAGGTCGCCGGTGCTGTGGCTGCGCACGCCCTTGATGCCCTTGCCGCGCAGGCGGAACACTTGCCCGCTCTGCGTCTCGGCCGGGATCTTGATGCGCGCCGAGCCATCCAGTGTCGGGATCTCGATCTCGCCACCGAGCGCCGCGGTGGTGAAGGACACCGGCATCTCGCAGTGCAGGTCGTCGTGGTCTCGCTTGAAGACGCTGTGGTCCTTGATGTGGATGACCACGTACAGGTCGCCCGCCGGCCCGCCGTTGACGCCGTGCTCGCCCTCGCCGGAGAGGCGGATGCGGTCGCCCTCATCGACCCCGGCCGGGATCTTCACCGACAGCGTCTTGTGCGACTTCACGCGTCCGGCACCGTGGCAGGGGCGGCACGGGTCCTGGATCTCCTTGCCGTTGCCGTGGCACACCGGGCAGGTCTGCTGGATGCTGAAGAAGCCCTGCTGCATGCGCACCTGGCCGTGGCCCTTGCAGGTGCGGCAGGTGATGGGCTGGGTGCCGGGCTTGGCGCCGGTGCCGCCGCAGGTGACGCACTCTTCCATGGTCGGCACCCGCAACTGCGTCTCGGTGCCGCGCGCCGCCTGCTCGAGGGTGATCTCGAGGTTGTAGCGCAGGTCGGCGCCACGGTAGACGTTGCTGCGCCCGCCGCGTGCCTGGCCAAAGATGTCGCCGAAGATGTCGCCGAAGGCATCGGCAAAGTTGGGCCCGCCACGCTGGCCACCGCCACCGCCCATCGACGGGTCCACGCCGGCGTGACCGAACTGGTCATAGGCAGCCCGCTTCTGCCCGTCGGAGAGCATCTCGTAGGCCTCCTTGGCCTCCTTGAAGCTCTCCTCCGCCTTCGGGTTGTCCGGGTTGCGGTCGGGGTGATACTTCATGGCCAGCTTGCGGTAGGCCTTCTTGATATCGTCCTCGGACGCGTCCCGGTTCACCCCGAGCACGTCGTAGTAGTCACGCTTCGCCATCGTCTAAGGCACCGTTCCCCGTTTAGCCGGCCGTTCTGATGCGGCAGCTTACTTCTTCTCGTCCTTGACCTCGGTGAACTCGGCATCGACCACGTCGCCTTCGTCCTTGCCGCCGCCCGCGCCGCCGCCTTCACCCGCCGTACCGGGCGCGCCCTCGGCGCCGGCGTACATCTGCTCGGCGAGCTTGTGCGAGGCCTCCATCAGGGCGTTGGTCTTGGCCTCGATCGCATCCTTGTCGGTACTCTTGAGCGCCTCCTCGACCTCGGCGATGGCAGCCTCGATCTTGCCCTTGTCGTCCGCCGAGACCTTGTCGCCAGCCTCGGTGAGGGTCTTCTTCACCGAGTGCACCAACGCATCGGCGGCGTTGCGCGCCTGCGCCATGGCCAGCACCTTGGCGTCCTCGGCGGCGTTGGCCTCGGCGTCCTGCACCATGCGCTGGATCTCGTCCTCGTTCAGGCCGGAGTTGGCCTTGATGGTGATCTTGTTCTCCTTGCCGGTCGCCTTGTCCTTGGCCGACACGTGCAGGATGCCGTTGGCGTCGATGTCGAAGGTGACCTCGATCTGCGGCATGCCGCGCGCCGCCGCCGGGATGCCCTCAAGGTTGAACTGGCCCAGGCTCTTGTTGCCGGCTGCCACATCGCGCTCGCCCTGCAGCACGTGGATGGTCACCGCGTTCTGGTTGTCGTCGGCGGTCGAGAAGACCTGGCTGGCCTTGGTCGGGATGGTGGTGTTCTTCTGGATCAGCTTGGTCATCACGCCGCCCAGCGTCTCGATGCCGAGTGACAGCGGGGTGACGTCGAGCAGCAGCACGTCCTTCACGTCGCCCTTCAGCACGCCGCCCTGGATCGCGGCACCCACGGCAACCGCCTCGTCAGGGTTCACATCCTTGCGCGGCTCCTTGCCGAAGAAGGCTTTGACCGCCTCCTGCACCTTGGGCATGCGCGTCTGGCCGCCGACCAGGATCACGTCCTCGATCTCGCCGATCTTCAGACCTGCGTCCTTGAGCGCGACCTTGCACGGCTCGATGGTGCGGTTGATCAGGTCCTCGACCAGGCTCTCGAACTTGGCTCGGGTGATCTTCACCACCAGGTGCTTCGGCCCGGTCTGGTCCATGGCGATGTAGGGCTCGTTGACCTCGGTCTGCTGGCTCGATGAGAGCTCGATCTTGGCGCGCTCGGCGGCGGCCTTGATGCGTTGCAGGGCGATGGCGTCGTTGCGCAGGTCGATGCCCTGCTGGGTCTTGAACTCGTCGCAGAGGAAGTCGATCAGGCGCTGGTCGAAGTCCTCGCCACCCAGGAAGGTATCGCCGTTGGTCGAGAGCACCTCGAACTGGTGCTCGCCGTCGATCTCGGAGATCTCGATGATCGAGACGTCGAATGTACCACCGCCCAGGTCATACACGGCGATCTTGCGGTCGCCTTCCTTCTTGTCCAGGCCGAAGGCCAGCGCAGCCGCGGTCGGCTCGTTGATGATGCGCTTGACCTCAAGCCCGGCGATGCGGCCGGCGTCCTTGGTGGCCTGACGCTGCGCGTCGTTGAAGTACGCGGGCACGGTGATCACCGCCTCGGTGACCTCTTCGCCGAGATAGTCCTCGGCGGTCTTCTTCATCTTGCGCAGCACCTGCGCGCTGATCTCGGGCGGGGCCATCTTCTTGCCACGCACCTCGACCCAGGCGTCGCCATTGTCGGCCTTGGCGATGGCGTAGGGCATCAGGTCGATGTCCTTCTGCACCTCTTTTTCGCTGAACTTGCGGCCGATCAGGCGCTTCACCGCAAAGAGGGTGTTCTTCGGGTTGGTCACGGCCTGACGCTTGGCCGGCGCGCCGACCAGGATTTCTCCGTCTTCCTGGTAGGCGATGATGGACGGGGTGGTGCGGGCGCCCTCGGCGTTCTCCAGCACCTTGGGCGTTCCACCCTCCATGACGGCGACGCAGGAGTTGGTGGTTCCGAGGTCGATGCCGATGATCTTGGCCATTTCAGTGTTCCTTGTTCAGCCCGCGGCCGAGGGATACGGCGCCGGGTCCTGGGTTGTCGATGTTGTGGAAGTGGGGGCCGAAGCCCGCGATTCAAGGGGCCGGGGTCGCGCGCCGGGGGCTCAGGACCCCTTGGCGACGGTCACCAGCGCCGGGCGCAGCACCCGCTCGTGCAGCGTGTAGCCCTTCAGCATCACGGCGACCACCGTGTTGGCCGGCTGGTCGGAGTCGACCATCGACATCGCCTGGTGGCGGTTGGGGTCGAACTTGTCGCCGACCGGGTTATCGGCACGCACCTGCGCGCCTTCGAACGCCGACTCGAGTTGCTTCAGGGTGAGTTCGACGCCCTCGCGCAGCGCTTGGCTATTGGCTGCGTCGGTGGCCAGCGCGGCCTCCAGACTGTCCTTCACCGACAGCAGGCTGCCGGCGAACTTCTCTACCGCAAAGCGCGACGCCTTCTGCACGTCCTCGGCGGCGCGGCGGCGGATGTTCTCGGCCTCGGCGCGGGCGTAGAGCAGCGCGGCACGCACTTCCTCCAGTTGCCTGGCGTGGTCATCGGCGGCGGGCGGGCTTGCCTCGCCGGTCGGGATGGTGTCGCTGGCGGCCTCTTCGGCGGCGGCCTGCTGCCGCGCCTTCTCTTCTTGCATGGTGCGTCTCCGGAACGGTGTTCGGTGGGCCCGGGTGCGACCGGGTTGGCTGGCAGTTGGGGGCTGCCGCGGCGATTTCAAGTGCAGCGGCGTGCGCCAACTGTGACGGCGCGGGACCGTGCCGGGGCGGCCGGCTATACTGCGCGCCTCGGACCGGGGTGCCCCGGCGTCGGCTGCAGGTGTGGCCGCGACACAACAGGATCAGGCGATGGCAGGACACAGCAAATGGGCCAACATCCAGCACCGCAAGGGACGCCAGGATGAGAAGCGCGGCCGCATCTTCTCCCGGCTGGCCAAGGAGATCACCGTCGCCGCCAAGATGGGTGGTGGCGATGCCAGCTTCAACCCGCGCCTGCGCCTGGCCGTCGACCGCGCCAAGGACGTCAACATGCCGGCCGACAACATCGACCGCGCCATCAAGAAGGGCACCGGCGAGCTCGAGGGCGTCGACTACATCGAGATCCGCTACGAGGGCTACGGCATCGGCGGCGCCGCGGTGATGGTCGACTGCCTCACCGACAACCGCACCCGTACCGTGGCCGACGTGCGCCACGCCTTTGCCAAGCACGGCGGCAACATGGGCACCGACGGCTGCGTCGCGTTCCAGTTCAAGCACTGCGGGCAGATGCTGTTCGCGCCCGGCATCAGCGAGGACGCGCTGATGGAGGCCGCGATCGACGCCGGCGCCGAGGACGTGATCGCGCACGACGATGGCTCTTTTGAGGTGCTGACCGGCCCCGCCGACCTGACCAAGGTCCGCGAGGCGCTGGCCAAGTCCGGCTTCAAGCCGGAGCTGGCCGAGGTCACGCAGAAGTCACTCAACGAGACCGAAATGGCCGGTGACGATGCGCTGAAGATGCAGAAGCTGATCGACGCGCTCGAGAGCCTCGACGACGTGCAGGACGTGTTCACCTCGGCGGTGTTCGACGAGGCATGAGCGCCACGCGCATCCTCGGCATCGACCCGGGTTTGCGCGTCACCGGATTCGGCATCATCGACATGCACGGGCAGCAGCTGAGCTACGTGGCCAGTGGCCGCGTGCGCGGTGGCGAGCGGCTGCCCCTGCCGGAACGCATCCGCCTGCTGGTGGACGGCATCGCCGAGGTGATCCGTGAGCACCGGCCGCACGCGGCTTCGGTCGAGCAGGTCTTCGTCAACGTCAACCCCAAGTCCACGCTGCTGCTCGGGCAGGCGCGCGGCGCCGCGCTGGCGACGCTGGTCGGCGCCGGGCTGCCGGTGAGCGAGTACACCGCGCTGCAGGTGAAGCAGGCGGTGGTGGGCGCCGGCAAGGCTGGCAAGCAGCAGGTGGCGCACATGGTGGCGCGCTTGCTGTCGCTACCGGCAGAGCCGCAGGGCGATGCCGCCGACGCCCTGGCCTGCGCCATCTGCCACGCGCACAGCGTCAACGGCTACGGCGGCCGCGCCACCGGCACGCGTCGCGGCGGGCGGGTGCGTAGCATCGAGGAGTGGTTGCGGTGAAAGGACACGGAACATGATCGGTCGACTGCGTGGCACCCTGCTGGCCAAGCAACCGCCGCAGGTGCTGGTCGAGGCCGGCGGCGTCGGCTACGAGGTCGACGTGCCGATGAGCACGCTCTACACCCTGCCGGCGCTGGGCGCCGAGGTGACGCTGCTGACCCACATGGTGGTGCGCGAGGACGCGCAGCTGCTCTATGGTTTCGGCACTGACCGCGAGCGGGCCACCTTCCGCGAGCTGCTGAAGATCTCCGGCGTCGGCCCCAAGGTCGCGCTGGCGGTGCTGTCCGGTCTCTCCACCGACGACCTTGCGCGTGCGGTGGCGATGCAGGACACGGCGCTGCTGACACGCGTGCCGGGCATCGGCAAGAAGACCGCCGAGCGGCTGCTGCTCGAGCTCAAGGGGCGGCTGGCGGATGCGCTGCCGGGTGCCGGCGGTGCGCATGTGGCCGGCGCCGGGGCGGACGTGATGGCCGCGCTGGTGGCGCTGGGCTACAACGAGCGCGAGGCTGCGGCGGCGGTGAAGACGCTGCCGGAGGGTGTGTCGGTGGAGGAGGGCATCCGCGCCGCGCTCAAGGCCTTGGCCAGGTAGCAGGCCGCGGCAGATCGCCGCAAACGGCCACCGCGGCGGTGTTGCCTCAGCCGAGCGCCTTGTTGAGGTTGTAGATGCTGATGAACGAGATGACCAAGCCGACGATGGTCATCAGCGTGCGTGCCGGGATGCGGCTGCACAGCACGGCAGCGAACGGCGCCGCGAACAGCCCGCCAAACACCAGCCCGCCCACCGTGATCCATGGGCTCGCCGTGATCAGCGCCGAGAAAGAGGCAGCGGTCGACAGCGTCAGGAAGAACTCGGCGAAGTTGACCGAGCCGATGGTGGTGCGCGGGTCGTGACCCGAACCGACCAGCGATGTGGTCACCACCGGGCCCCAGCCGCCGCCACCCGCCGCATCCACGAAGCCGCCGAACAGCGCCAGCTTGGCCACGTGGCGAGGCTTCTCGCGGTTCGGCGTGCGACGGTGGTAGGCGCGCCAGAGGATGTAGATGCCCATCAGCAGCAGATAGCCGGAGATGAAGGGCTTCATCGCCTTGCCGTCGATCTGCGTCACCACCAGTACGCCCACGCTGGCACCGACGATACCCGGCACCAGCAGCCGGAGGAACAGTTCGCGATTCACGTTGCCGAGCCGCACGTGGGAGATGCCTGACAGGCCGGTGGTGAAGACCTCGGCGATGTGTACCGAGGCACTGGCCACCGCTGGGGTGGCACCGGTGCTCAGCAGGAAGGTGGTGGCCGAGATGCCGTAGGCCATGCCCAGCGCGCCGTCGATCATCTGCGCCACGAAGCCGACCGCGGCCGCACTCCAGAACTCGTCGCTGCTGAAGATCTCGCCCAGCACCTCGCCGGTGCGGACGCCGTTGATGACGACGAACTGGCCGGACAGGTAAAGGATCAGCGCGATGAGGATGATGCCGGTGGCCCAGGCCGCCCACACCAGGTGCGGGTGGCGCATTTCCTCGGTGACCAGGGTCTCGATCGGCGGCAGGCCGGCCTCCAGGTGCTCCTGGTTGATGGCGTTGGCGCTGAGGTCGGGGTCGCGGATCTTCATCTTGGCTTGTCGGGCAGGTGGCGATCGCCACCAAAGGGGCCGAATCCTAACCCACGCCGGGCCCGGCGCACAGTCCGGGCGTTGGCGCGGCCTGCGGGGCTGCGGGCCCTGCCCAACCCACGGTGATGGCCACGGGCATCCGGCAGTTGGCCGAAGACGCTCGGGCGGGGCCGGCCTAGCCTTGCGGACATGCCCACCGGTGCCACCCCCTGCCCGCAGACCCTGCCCGACCGCTGGATCGCCCGTGCGGACGCTGACGACATTGCAGAGACGGTGCGTTGCGCTCACAACGCCGGCTTCGAGCGCCGCGAGCTCGCCCGACTCGGCGACTTTTTCGAACATGTCCTGCCGCAGCCGCTCAACCAGGAGCAGCGTGCGGCCATCGTGGTCGATGAGGACGCCACGCTGGTGGTGGCCTCAGCGGGCTCGGGCAAGACCACGCTGCTGCTGGGCAAGATCGCCTATCTGGTGATGCGCGGTCTGGCGCAGCCGGGGGAGATCGCGCTGCTCGCCTTCAACAACTCGGTTCGGGCCGAGATCGGCGAGCGGCTGGCCAGCAGTCACCCCGGCGTCGCCATACACACCTTCCACTCGCTGGGCCTGGAGCTGCTGCGTGCTGCGTCTGGCGGTGCCTGCCGGCTGTCGCCCATGGCCACCGACGGCGCGCGACTGCAGGCCTTCCTCGACACCGAACTGCGCGCACTGGCGCTGCAGCAGCCGGACGCCTTGGCCGAATGGCTGGCGGCCCACACCGACCCGCTTCGCGACGCGGCCGACTTTGCCTCGCCGCGCGAGTGGAAGGTCTGGTCCCGCGCCCATCCGCCGCTGACCCTGCACGGCGCGCGCGTCCGCAGCCACGCGCTGCGCGAACTTGTCGATCGGCTGACGCTGGGCGGTGCCGGGTTTCGCACCGACGCCTCGCTGCGCGTCGGGCCGGGCCTGCCGCCCTACGCCCCCGACATCCTGCTGCCGGCTGCGCGACTGGTCATCGACGTAGGTGACGGCCAGCCCGGCGTCGGCGGCCGCCACGGCAGGTCCGGCGGCAGGTCCGCCGCTGGCTCTCGCGAGGGCCCCCTTGCCGGTTTCGGGCGCGCGCTGCTGGCGCGGCTGGCCTGCCTGCGCCACGGCCTGCGGCGTGTCCGCCTGGACCATGCCGCAAGACTGCAGCGCGAGGGCCGGTTGGGCGAGCGGCTGGCGCAGGTGCTGGCAGCGCGCGGGATCCGGCTTGACCCGGGGGCAATGCCCGCCGCGTTGGCGGAACCGGCGGCTGCCACCCGGCTGGCCGACACGGTGTCGCTGTTGGCCACCTGCCTCGCGCTCGGGCGCGGCGGCCCCGCGCCTTTTTGCGATGCGCCGGGCGATTCAGTGCGCCCCGATGCAGGGCGCCCCGATGCAGGGCGCCCCGATGCAGGGCGGTCCGACCCGCGCGACGTGCGGCGGCGGCAGGCGTTCGCGGGCATCTTCCTCGAACTGCTGTCGCGCTACGAGGCGCATCTGTCGGCGCGTGGCGAGATCGACTTCGGCGACATGATCGCGCGCGCCGCCACGGCGCTGGATCAGGGTGCCGTCCGGGTGCCTTTCCGCTACCTCCTGGTCGACGAGTTCCAGGACATCTCGGCCGGCCGCGCCGCGCTGGTGAAGTCGCTGCGACGGTCGCGGCCGGGCATGAAGCTGCTTGCGGTGGGCGACGACTGGCAGTCGATCTACCGTTTCGCCGGCAGCGACGTCGGCATCATGACCGCATTCGAGGCGCATTTTGGCCACACCGAGACGCGCTTCCTGCGCCGCACCTTCCGCTTCGACCGGCGACTGGAGGCGGTGGCCTCGGCCTTCGTACTGCGCAACCCGGCACAGATCCGCAAGCAGGTCGAGGCGCGCGAGCCCGACACCGCCGCGCCGGCGGTGGTGCTCTGGCTGCCCGCCGACGGCGCGGTGGACGATCCGATGCCGGGGATCGCCGCCGACCTGTTCGGGCCGCCGGCCGGGCCCGTGTCCCCGGCCAGGCCCGTGACGGCCGCCACCGCCTCGCCCGGGCCGCGCCCGGACGTCCTCATCCTGGGCCGCTACCGCAGCCTGTTGCAGCAGGCCCGGCTCGACTGGCTGGCCGAGCATTACCCGCAGGCCGACTGGCGCTTCAGCACCATCCACCGCGCCAAGGGCGCCACCGCCGACCACGCCGTGGTCCTCGGCGTCCGCGGCGGCCGCCAGCCTTTTCCTGCCGAGCGGCCGGAGGACCCGCTGCTGGCGGGTTTCCTCGGCAGCGTCGAGGCCTTTCCTTTTGCCGAGGAGCGCCGCCTGTTCTACGTCGCGCTGACGCGCGCGCGGCGGCGCGTGTATGTGGTCGGCGATCGCCGCCGGCCGTCGCCCTTCTTTGACGAACTGCTGGCGCGGGGCGACTGCGCTGTCGCCGGCTGGGATAATCTGGCGACATGCTTGAACAAGACCGCCTGATCGCACCGCGCGCTGCCAGCCCGCAGGAAGACGCCATGGAGCGCGCGCTGCGTCCGCGCGACCTGTCCGAGTACGTCGGCCAGGAGAAGGCGCGCGGGCAGATCTCGCTGTTCGTCGAGGCCGCCCGCCAGCGCAAGGAGGCGCTCGACCACGTGCTGCTTTACGGCCCGCCGGGCCTCGGCAAGACCACGCTGGCGCACATCATCGCCCGCGAGATGGGTGTCGGCCTGCGCCAGACCTCCGGCCCGGTGCTGGAGCGCGCCGGCGACCTCGCCGCGCTGCTGACCAACCTCGAGCCGCACGACGTGCTGTTCATCGACGAGATCCACCGCCTCAGTCCGGTGGTCGAGGAGGTGCTGTACCCGGCGCTGGAGGACTACCAGATCGACATCATGATCGGCGAGGGGCCGGCGGCGCGTTCGGTCAAGCTCGACCTGCCGCCGTTCACGCTGGTCGGCGCCACCACCCGCGCCGGCATGCTCACCAACCCGCTGCGCGACCGCTTCGGGATCGTCGCGCGCCTCGAGTTCTACACGCCTGATGAGCTGGCGCGCATCGTCACCCGCTCGGCCGGCCTGCTCGAGGTCGGCATCGACGACGCCGGTGCGCTCGAGGTGGCACGCCGCTCGCGTGGCACGCCGCGCATCGCCAACCGGCTGCTGCGGCGCGTCCGCGACTACGCGCAGGTGCGCGCCGCCGGCCGCATCGACAGCGAGACCGCCGACGCGGCGCTGCTCATGCTCGAGGTGGACCGTGCCGGCCTGGATGTGCAGGACCACCGCCTGCTGCGTGCCATCATCCAGCGCTTCGACGGTGGGCCGGTGGGCGTGGAGAGCCTGGCGGCGGCGATCGGCGAGGAGCGTGACACCCTCGAGGATGTCATCGAGCCCTACCTGATCCAGCAGGGCTTCCTGCAACGGACGCCGCGCGGGCGGGTGGCTGCGCCGGCCGCCTACCGCCACTTTGGCCTGCAGCCGCCGGACGGTGCCGGTGGTGGCGAGGCGCAGCAGTCCGGCCTGTTCTGAGCCGTGCGGCGATCTGCGCGATAATCCATAGCTTATGTCCAACCGTCACCCGATCATCGCTGTCACCGGCTCCTCTGGCGCCGGCACCAGCACCGTCAAGCTCGCCTTCGACCACATCTGCCGTCGCGAGTCGATCAACCCGATCCAGATCGAGGGCGACAGCTTCCACCGCTTCGGGCGTGGCGACATGCAGATGGCGATCGCCGAGCAGCTCAGCCGCAACAAGCGGCCGATCAGCCACTTCGGCCCCGAGGGCAATCTGCTGGGTGAACTGGAAAGGTGCTTCAGCACCTACGCCGAGACCGGCATCTGCCAGCGCCGCCACTACATCCACAACGATGAAGAGGCGGCGCAGCACGGCGTGCCGGTGGGCGCCTTCACCAACTGGTACCCGACCCCGCCCGGCAGCGAGCTGCTGCTCTACGAGGGCCTGCACGGTGGATTTGTCGGCAACGGCGTGGACGTGGCGAAGTGGGTCGACCTGCTGATCGGCGTGGTGCCGGTGCTGAACCTCGAGTGGATCCAGAAGATCCACCGCGACATGAAGGAACGCGGCTACTCGATGGAGGCGGTCACCGACGCCATCCTGCGGCGCATGTACGACTACGTGCACCACATCTGCCCGCAGTTCTCGCGCACCCACATCAACTTCCAGCGTGTGCCGCTGGTCGACACCTCGAACCCGTTCTCGGCGCGTGACATCCCGACGCTGGACGAGAGCTTTGTGGTGATCCGCTTCCGCAATCCCACCGGGATCAACTTCCCCTACCTGCTCAGCATGATCCAGGGCTCTTTCATGACGCGGCCGAACTGCATCGTCGTGCCGGGCGGCAAGATGGGGATGGCCATGCAGCTGATCCTGACCCCGCTGATGCTCGAACTCATGGACCGTCGCCGGCGGGCCATGCCGGCAGGCCTCGGCGAGTAGAGAGCCCGCGCGCCGCTAGCCGGCGGGCAGCTTTCAGGCTTGGCCGCGGCTGCGGGTGCCGAAGCTGCCGGAGGTGCTGCCGTCGGCCTGGTAGGTCAGGTCGGGGTTGGCCAGTCGGGTGAGCAGGTCGAGCGACTGCCGGTTGTGCCGCATCAGGCCCTCGAGCAGAGTCAGATTGGTCTGGTGGTTGTTGTGCACCTCGCGCGTCCGCGACATCAGGTCGCCCCACAGCTTTACGCCCTGCGCACCTGAATTCGTGCGGATCCACGCTTCGATGCTGGCGGCGCTGGCCGCGACGCCCGCCGAACTGAGCGCCGACGCGCGCTCGCTGGCGCATCTCTGCAACTCGTCGAGGATGGCAGCCTTGCGTTGCAACACCTGGTCAAGTGCATCGGGGTCGGTGCGCCCGAGTGTCGCGAACTCTTCGGCGAGGATGGCGGACAGGCGATGCATGCCGTCCAGCTCGCGGCGAAGAATGTCGGTGAATTGGCTTGTGCTCATGCGCGGATTGTCGCGCAGAAGAGGAGCCGGCGGGGGGTGCCGGCTGGCGCCGCCGTCACGGCGGCGCGGGCTCAGTTGCCGCGGGTCAGGATCAGGTCGCGGACGCTGCCGACCAGCCGCTCGGCGACGCGGCGGCTGTCGACCTCGAAGCGCCCTTCCGCGATGGCGCGCTTGATCTCGTCAACACGCGCGGAATCTACGGCGGCGACGTTCTCGAGCGAGGCCTCAGCCGCTGCCAGCAGGCTGGCGCGCGGGTCGATGCGGACGGTCCCGGCGTCACGGCCGGCACCGCTTGCGGGCGTGGCCGCTGCGGACTTGCGTCCTTCGCTGCGCGTGCTGCCACCAGTCGCGGAGGTGGTGTCGATGCTCGGGGTGGTGCTGCTGCTCTGGATCTTCATGGGCTACCTCTTGTGCGAGGCCATCTTTGTTTCGACAAGTATATCGGCCGGCCTCTGCAGGACTTTAGGACAAAATGGTCTGCCCCGGTGGATCGTTGTGCTCGTCTGCGCCCAGATGTTCGAGCATCTCGCGGGCGTGGGCGCGGGTGGTGTCGGTGATGTGTGTCCCGCCCAGCATGCGCGCCAGTTCATCGACGCGCTGTGCCGCTTCCAGACGGGCGACACGGCTGCTGGCCACGCCGTCGACCACCGCCTTGCTGACACGGAACTGGTGGCCGGCGCAGGCCGCGACCTGCGCCAGGTGGGTGACGCAGAGCACCTGCCGGTCGCTGCCCAGCGACTGCAGCATGCGCCCGACCACCTCGGCCACGCCGCCGCCGATGCCGGCATCGACCTCGTCGAACACCAGCGTGCCGGCCTCCAGCGCGGCCACGCCGGCGGTGCTGAGGGCGAGACCGATACGCGACAGCTCGCCGCCAGATGCGACGCGCGCCAGCGGCCCGGGCGGCATCCCGGCGTTGGCCGAGACGAGGAACTCGATGCGCTCGTTGCCGTGCGCCGAGGGCGCCGTCCCGTCGTGGAGCCTCACCTCGAATCGGCCGCCGGCCAGCGACAGTCGCTGCATGGTCGCCGTCACCGCCTCCGACAGGCGCTGCGCGGCCGGTCCGCGCCGGGCGCGGAGTGCGGCGGCGGCGGCCTGGTAGGCCTGCCGTGCCGAGTCCGCACGCTGACGCAGCTGCGCTTCGGTGTCCTGCTCGCCGTCGCCGCCGAGTCGCGCCAGTTCTGCACGCAGCGCGTCCAGCAAGTGCGGCAGCTCCGCCGGCGTCGAGCGGTGCTTGCGCGCCACGCGTTGCAACTCGGCCAGCTGCGACTCGACCTCGACCAGCCGGTCCGGGTCGAGGTCGGCACGGTCCAGGTAGCGGCGCAGGGTAGACGCGGCCTCGGCGGCAGCGGCCTCGGCGGTCTGCAGCGACGCCAGCGCCTCCTCCAGCCGGTCGTCCAGGGCGACCACCGCGTCGACCCTCTGCAGCGCAGCGGCGAGCTGGTCACGCGCGTTCGCCTCGCCGTCGTCGAGACGCTGCAGGGCCTCCTGCGCCGCCTCGATCAGGCCCTGGGCGTGGGCCAGGCGGCGGTGCTCGGTCTCCAGCGACTCGATCGATGCGCGGTCGTCGGCCAGCGGCTCGAGCTCGGCGATGTCGTGCCGCAAGGTCTCGACCCGGCCCCGCCAGGTGTCGGCAGACGCCTGCCACTCGCGCAGCGCGGCATCGGCATCCCGCCAAGCGGCGAACGCATCGGCCACCGCGGCGGACTCGGTTGCCGCTGCGGCGAAGCGGTCAAGCAGCTGGCGCTGTGCGCCACCGCGGGTGAGCATCAGGTGGGCGTTCTGTCCGTGCACGTCGACCAGCTGCTCGGTGGCCTCGCGCAGCTGCCCCAGCGTGGCCGGGCGGCCGTTGATGCTGGCGCGCGAACGGCCCGAGGCGTCGACGACACGCCGCAGCAGCAGCTCGCCGGGGGCGTCGGCGTAGTCGTTGTCAGCCAGCCAGCGCGCGACCGCGCTGTCCTTGGCGTACTCGAACTCGGCGTGCAACTCGGCGCGCTCGGCGCCGGGGCGGATCAGGCCCGATTCGGCGCGGCCGCCCAGTAGCAGGTCGAGCGCGTCGAGCAGGATCGACTTGCCGGCACCGGTCTCGCCGGTGAGCACGTTGAAGCCGGGGCCGAATTCGAGGTCGAGCCGGTCGACGATGACGAAGTCACGGATGCCCAGCGCGCGCAGCATGGCGCTCAGGCTCCGGGTTGCGGCGAGCCGCTCCAGCCGAGTTTCTCGCGCAGCGTCCGGAAGTAGCTGTAGCCGTCCGGGTGAAGCAGCCGCGCCCGCGCCGGCGCGGTGGTCACCGTCAGGTGGTCGCCGGCCAGCAGCTCGTGGTGGTCGCGCCCGTCAAAGTAGATGCTGCCGCGGGTCGAGTGCAGCAGGATCACCTCGACGCGGCTGCCGTTGCCGACCACGATCGGCCGGTTGGACAGGGTGTGCGGGCTCACCGGGACCAGCAGCAGGCCGGCCACCGAGGGGTGGACGATCGGGCCACCCGATGAGAGGGCGTAGGCGGTCGAGCCGGTCGGCGTGGCGATGATCAGGCCATCGGCGCGCAGTTCGTAGGCGAACTCGGCATCGACCGTGACGCGGAACTCGATCATGCCGCCCTGCACGCCGCGGCTGGCGACCACATCGTTGAAGGCCAGCGTGTGGAGCAGCGTGTCTCCCTTGCGGCTGAGCCCGGCCTGCAGCAGGGTGCGCTCCTCGGCGGTGTACTTGCCGTCGAGGATCTGCTCGAGCGCCGGCAGCATGTCGCCCATGGCGATGTCGGTGGTGAAACCCAGCCGGCCGCGGTTGACGCCGACCAGCGGTACGCCGTGCGGCGCCAGCTCGCGAGCCACGGTGAGCAGGGTGCCGTCGCCACCGACGACGATGGCGATGTCGGCCTCGCGGCCGATGCGCTCGAAGTCGGCGGGCTCGAGCGTGTCGTCTGCGAGGCACTCGTGGGTGTGGCGCTCGACCAGCACGGACAGGCCGCGCGCGGCGAGGAACCGCGCCAGCTCCGACAACTGCCCGGTGTCCTCGCGGCGGGCGAACTTGCCGATGACGGCGGCGGTCCGGAAGGGGTGCATGGGCGGATTAAACCACAAGGCCCGCGGCCGGCAATCGGCGGTCTGAACGGTGCGTTGCTGTGGCAAGGAAACCGCCGTCAGCGCCCCCCGCTGCTAATATCCGGCGCATGCTCAATGACCGTGCCCAGATTCTGCTCAAGCTCCTCGTCGAGCAGTACATCGTCGACGGCCAGCCGGTCGGCTCGCGCACGCTTTCCCGCCAGTCCGGACTCGACCTCTCGGCGGCGACCATCCGCAATGTCATGGCGGACCTCGAGGACCTCGGCTACATCACCAGCCCCCACACCTCTGCCGGCCGCGTGCCGACGCCGCGCGGCTACCGCGTCTTCGTCGACAGCCTGCTCACCGTGCGGCCGCTCGACCGCGCGCAGATCGAGCGGGTCGAGGGCAAGCTTGCCCCGGCCAACCCGCAGCAGTTGATCAGCACGGCGTCGCAGATACTGTCGGAGTTGTCGAGCTTTGCCGGCGTGGTCAGCGTGACCCGCCGCACCGAGCCAGCGATCCGCCAGATCGAGTTCATCGCGCTGTCAGAGCGGCGCGTGCTGCTGGTCCTCATCACCACCGATGGTGACGTGCAGAACCGCATCATCCATCTCGCGGCGCAGCCCTCGCCGGCGCGGCTGGTCGAGGCCGCCAACTACTTCAACGAACATTTCGCCGGGCAGACGCTCGCCCAGATGCAGCGCCGGCTGCGCGACGAGTTGCACGCCCTGCGCGAGGACATGCAGGCGCTGATGGGTGCGGTGCTGGCGACCGGGAGCAGCTCACCGGTGGGTGGCTGCGTCATCTCCGGTGAAGGCAACCTGCTGCGTACCGAAGACCTGACCGCCGACCTCGCCAACCTGAGGCGGCTGTTCGAGGTGTTCGAGACCAAGACCGGTCTGCTGCAGATCTTTGACGCCAGCAGCCAGGCCCACGGTGTGCAGATCTTCATCGGTGGAGAGTCGGGCGTCACGGCTCTGGACGAATGCAGCGTGGTCACCGCGCCGTACGAGGTCGATGGCCAGGTGGTGGGGACGCTGGGTGTCATCGGGCCTACCCGTATGGCTTACGAGCGCGTCATCCCGATCGTCGACGTCACCGCCCGCCTGCTCTCCAGTGCCCTCTCGGCGGCCTGATCCAACTTGCTGCGGCACCGCCACGAACCACCACGCACCGGCGCGTATGAACCTCGGCGCCAAGGCGCCGTCTGACCCCACGGAACCTTTTTCCCACACCCCACATGCCCCGTTACCTGCCAGAGCCGGCCTTCTCCCACGGCGACAGTCCACGCATCGGCGTCCTGCTCGTCAACCTGGGTACGCCCGACGCCGCCACGCCGCAGGCCCTGCGCCGCTACCTCGCCGAGTTCCTGTGGGACCCGCGCGTGGTCGAGATCCCGCGCGCCATCTGGTGGTTCATCCTCAACCTGATCATCCTGCCGCTGCGGCCGCGCGCCTCGGCTGCCAAGTACGCATCGATCTGGAGCGCCGAGGGCTCGCCGCTGCGCGTGCACACCGAGCGCGTTACCGAGATCCTCAAGGTTCGGCTGCAGAACCGTTTCGACGACGCGGTGGTGATCGACTACGCCATGCGCTATGGCCGGCCCAATGTGGCTGATGCCATCGCCAGCCTGCGCGTGCTGCACTGTGACCGCTTGCTGGTCATCCCCATGTACCCGCAGTTCGCCGGCAGCACCACGGCTTCGGTCTGCGACGCCGTGTTCGACGCGCTCAAGTCGCGCCGCGTGGTGCCTGAGCTGCGCGTGCTGCGTAACTTCCACGACCGCCCCGATTACATCGCCGCACTGGCCGCCAGCATCCGTGAGTACTGGGACGAGCATGGCGAGCCCGACAAGCTGGTCATGAGCTTTCACGGCGTGCCGCGGCGCTCGCTCGACCTTGGCGATATGTACCACTGCGAGTGTCACAAGACCGGACGCCTGGTCGCACAACGGCTCGGTCTGGCCGAGGGTCGCTGGAAGGTCTGCTTCCAGTCGCGTTTTGGCAAGGCCGAGTGGCTCAAGCCTTACACCGCCCCCTCACTGGTCGAGATGGCCGAGGCCGGCGTCGGCCGCGTCGACGTGGTCTGCCCCGGCTTCGTCGCCGATTGCCTGGAGACGCTGGAGGAGATCGCGATGGAAGGCCGCGAGGAGTTCCTTGAACACGGCGGCCGCGAGTACCACTACATCCCCTGCCTGAACCAGCGCGAAGACTGGATCGACGCGCTCGAGCAGATGATCGGCGAGCAGACCGCCGACTGGCGCGCCAAACAGCCGGGTGCGCCCGCCTTGGCCGAGAGCCGCGCGGCGGCGCTGGCGATCGGCGCCGAGGACTGAGGCAGGCGGGGCTTTCCGTCGGGACACTTCTCTCGGGCCTCCGCCTCTGCGAAGAGCTTGGCCCGCCGCGCCCCGCTGGCGACGGTCAGCGAAGCACCGACACCCTCACCAAGGCGGCCACCGTCTCAGTCCTCGTTCGCTTCACCCCACCTTGGCAGTAGATCGGTAGCCACGCCGATCTGGTCGCAGATGCGCATGACGACAAAGTCGATCAGGTCCTCCACCCGCTGCGGCCGGTGGTAGAAGCCCGGGTTGGCCGGCAGGATGCAGGCGCCGGCGCGCGCCAGCCGCAGCATGTTCTCCAGGTGGATGGCCGACAGTGGCGTCTCGCGCGGGGCCAGCACCAGCGGCAGGCGTTCCTTCAGCATCACGTCGGCGGCGCGGTCGATCAGGTTCTTGGCAAGCCCCTGCGCGATGGAGGCCAGCGTGCCCATGCTGCAAGGGCACACCACCATGGCATCGGCAGCGTTGGAGCCCGACGCGATCGGCGCGAACCAGGCCTCGCGGCCGTAGACCTGCAGCGCCTCGCCGGCACCAAACCGCTCGCGCAGCTGTGTGGCGGCAGCCTCTGGCGAGGACGGCAGTGCCAGGTCGAGCTCCTGCCGCGCCACCACCTGCGTCACCGCTGAGTAGACCAGCTCCACGCGCACACCCGCGGCCAGCAGCACCTCGACCAGGCGCAGGCCATAGCCGATGCCGGAGGCACCGCTCCAGGCCACTACAACGCGCCGCGGCCCCGCTGTCACGAGGCGCGCCCGATGTCGCGGTGGCGGATCTGCATGGCGGCCAGGCCAGCGCAATCCTGCGCCAGCTGCTCGGCCAGCCACACCGACCGATGCCGACCGCCGGTGCAGCCGATGCCCACCGTCAGGTAACTGCGCGGCTCGTCGCGGTAGCGTGGCAGCCAGGTGCCAAGAAAGGCAGCGATGTCGCGGCGCATGGCCTGCACCGTCTCGTTGGCTGCAAGAAACGCGGCCACCTCTGCATCGCGGCCGGTCTGCGGGCGCAGCGCGGGGTCGTAGTGCGGGTTCTTCAGGCAGCGCACGTCGAACACCAGGTCCATGCCCAGCGGCGTGCCGTGCTTGAACCCGAACGACTGGAACAGGACGTTGAAGTGGCCCGCCGGAGTGCCGGCAAACGTCCGCACCCATCCGGCCAGGTCTGCCGCGCCGGCGTCCGAGCTGTCGATGTGGTGCGCGACCGCGGCAACGTCGGCCAGCAGTTCGCGCTCCAGCGTGATGGTCTCGGTCAGGGTCCGGCCCTTGTCCTGCATCGGGTGCGGGCGCCGCGTCTCGGAGAAGCGTCGCGCCAACACCTCTGGGCGGGCCTCGAAGAAAAGTACCCGCACCGCGTGACCGGCGTCGCGGAGGCTCTCGATCTGGGCCGGCAGCGCGCCGATATCGCCGCCGTCGCCAGCGGCGCTGCGGGTGTCGACACCGATCGCCAGCGGCGCATCGATACGCGGCCCGATGCGCAGGACCAGGTCGGCCAGCAGGCCGGCAGGGATGTTGTCGACGCAGTAGAAGCCGCTGTCCTCCAGCGTGCGCAGCGCCACGCTCTTGCCGGCGCCCGATTGGCCGGTGATCAGCAGGATGTCGAGGTTGCCGTCCGCGCTCACTCGTCGCCGGCGATCATCTTGGCCTGCCGCTCGGCCAGTTCGCGGTTGCTGTCGATGCCGCGCAGTTGCAGCACGGTGTTGCGCACCGCAGCCTCTACCAATACCGCCAGGTTGCGTCCGGGCGCCACCGGGATGGTCACCTTGGCCAGCTTGACGCCGAGGATGTCGATCACCGAGGCATTCAGCGGCAGGCGCTCCAGCGGCGCTTGGTCGACGTGCCGCACGCTGGCCAGGTGGATGATCAGGCGCACGTTCTTGTTGGGGCGTACCGAGGTCTCGCCAAAGATGGTGCGGATGTTCAGCACGCCCAGGCCGCGCACCTCGAGGAAGTCGCGCAGCAGGGCGGGGCAGCGCGCCTGCAGGGTGTCCGGGCCGATGCGGTAGATGTCGACGACGTCGTCGGCCACCAGGCCGGCGCCGCGCGAGATCAGCTCAAGGCCAAGCTCGCTCTTGCCCGAGCCGGAGTCGCCGGTGATGATCACGCCCATCCCCAGCACGTCCATGCAGACGCCGTGCACGCTGGTCGACTGCGCCAGACGCAGCGTCAGGTAGTTGCGCAGCAGCGTCATGAAAGGGATGGTCGGCTGGTCCGACGCCGCCAGCAGGGTGCCGGTGCGGCGGCAGGCCGCCTCCAGAAAGTCCGGCACCGGCGCGTTGTCGGCGATGACCATAAGCAGCGGTCTGGCCGCGAACAGCTGGTTGAAGTGGTGGCTCAGCGACTCCGCCTCGAGGCTCTGCAGGTAAGCGAGCTCGGTCGCGCCGAGGACCTGTATCCAGTTGGGGTGGATGAAGTTGAGGTGGCCGACCAGCCCGTTGGGCGAGTTGACCATCGACTCGCTGTCGATGCGCCGTTCGCCGGCGCGGTCTTCCTGGATCCAGCGCAGACCCAGCTTGACCTGGTTGTCGGCGACCAGCTGGGCAACGGTGACGCTCGACACTCAGGCCTCGCCGGGCGAGAAGGCGGCGATCACGCCGCCCGCGTCGGGGGCGGCTGCGAGCCGCTCGCGGAAGGCGGCCGAGCCGAGGTGTTGCGCCAGTTCGCCGAGCAGCTGCAGGTGCAGCTCGTCGGCGTGTGCGGGGACCAGCAGGGTGAAGACCAGTGACACCGGCTTGCCGTCGGGTGCGCTGAAATCGATCGGCGGCTGCAGCCGCGTGAACAGCACTGTCGCCTCGCGCAGGCCCTTGATGCGGCCGTGCGGGATGGCAACGCCCATGCCCAGGCCGGTGGAGCCGGCGCTCTCGCGCGCCCGCAGGCTGTCGACGATGGTGTGTTCGCTGGCGCCGGTCAGCGGTGCGGCCTGTCGCGCCAGTTGACCGAACAGGTCAGCCTTGCCGCTGACCTTCAGGTCGAGGGTGATCTGGGGCGGACGCAGGAGGCTGGCGATCGTACTCATGCGTCCGCTGTCGGGTCAGTCAGCCAGGGGCTGGCGCTTGAGGCCGGCGCCCTGGTGGTTCTGGTTCTTTTCCTTGTGCCGGATGACCTCGCGGTCGAGCTTGTCGGCCAGCGCATCGATCGACGCATACATGTCCTGGTCGACCGCCTCGGCGTGCAGGTCGCGGCCGCGCACGTGGATGGTGGCGGCAGCCTTCTGCTGCAGCTTCTCCACCGACAGCACCACATTGACCGTCGTCACGTCATCGAAATGTCGCAGCACGCGGTCCAGCTTGCCCTCCAGGTACTGACGGATGGGTGGCGTGATCTCGACGTGATGACCGGCTAGGCTCAGGTTCATGACAGCTCCTCCTTGGTTACGACAATGCTGAGTACAGCAACCTCTGCTGATTTACAGCGACTTCCGCAGCGACACTGCGGGGATCTGGAGTGACTCTCGATACTTGGCGACGGTGCGTCTCGCCACGATGATACCTTGCCGGCCGAGGATGTCGGCGAGCTGGCTGTCGGACAGCGGCTGCTGCCGGTTCTCGCTGCCAACCAGCTGGCGTATCAGCGCACGGATCGCTGTTGACGATGCTGCACCGCCGCTCTCGGTGGCGACATGGCTGCCGAAGAAGAACTTCAGTTCGAACAGGCCGCGCGGCGTCATCATGTACTTCTGCGTGGTGACCCGGCTCACGGTGGACTCGTGCAGGTCCAGAGCCTCGGCGATCTCGCGCAGCACCAGCGGCCGCATCGCCACCTCGCCGTGGTCGAAGAAGGCCTGCTGCCGTGCCACGATGGCCTGCGACACGCGCAGGATGGTCTCGAAGCGCTGCTGCACATTGCGCAGCATCCAGCGCGCCTCCTGCAGCCTGCCCCCCAGCTCACCACCCTGGCCGCGGTTGCGCGCCAGCAGGTCGGCGTAGGTGCGGTTGACCCGCAGCCGCGGCACCGCGTCGGCGTTGAGCCGCACCACCCAGCGCTCGCCGGCGCGCAGCACGCGCACGTCGGGCACCACGTAGCGCGTGTCGCTCTCGCCGTAGGCCGCACCCGGCCGCGGGTTCAGGTGCGTCACCAGAGACTGCGCGCCGCGCAGCGCGGCCTCGTCGCAGCCGAGCGCACGTCGCAGGCTGGCGTAGTCGCGTCCGGCCAGTGCGTCCAGATGATCGCGCACCAGTTGCAGAGCGAGCTCGCGGTGCGGCGTGTCGGCCGGCATCGCCTCGACCTGGATGGCCAGGCAGTCGGCCAGGTCGATGGCACCCACGCCCGGTGGGTCGAGCGTCTGCAGGTAGCGCAGCGCGACGCGCAGCGCGTCCTCGTCCAGCGGCCCTTCGGCATCGATGTCGTCGCCCTCCTCGCCGGCCAGCGCGTTGGCTGCCTCGGCCAGTTCGGCGAGCGGCTGCGTCAGGTAGCCGTCCTCGTCGATCGCCTCGATCAGCCACAGCACCAGCTGCCGGTCGGCCTCGGCCAGCTGCGACATCTGCACCTGCCAGAGCAGGTGCTCGCGCAGGCTGGTGCCGGCGGCGGTCTGCCGCTCAAAACCCTCATCATCGTCATCGCCACCGCTGCCGCCGCCCTCCCACAGCAGGAGGCCGTCGTCACCTGCGAGCGCGGCCTGCTCGGCGGCAGCCGCGTCGCCGGCCTCGGCAGGGCCAGGCTCGCCCTCTGCCTTGGCGGTCTGGCTGGCCAGCGACGCCGCCAGCATCGGCAGCACCTCGTCGGCCTCGCCGGCCTCGGCGCGCTCGAGCATCGGGTTCTCGTCGAGCACCCGGTCGAGTTCCTGGTTCAGGTCCAGCGTCGACATCTGCAGAAGCCGGATGGACTGTTGCAGCTGGGGCGTCAGCGTCAGCTGCTGGCTGGTGCGCAGCTGCAGGGTCTGTTTCATGGTCGCCGCGCCCTTACAGGCGGAAACGCTCGCCGAGGTAGACCCGCCGCACGTCCTCGTTCTCGACGACTGCAGCCGGCTCGCCGCGGGCCAGCACGTGCCCTTCGCTGATGATGCAGGCGTGGTCGCAGATGCCCAGCGTCTCGCGCACGTTGTGGTCGGTGATCAGCACACCGATGCCGCGGTCTCGCAGGAAGGCGATGATGTTCTGGATGTCGATGACGGCGATCGGGTCGACCCCGGCGAACGGCTCGTCGAGCAGCACGAAGCGAGGCTCGGTGGCCAGTGCCCGCGCGATCTCGACGCGTCGGCGCTCGCCACCCGAAAGGCTCACTGCGGATGCATCGGCCAGGTGGCCCACATGCAGCTCGTCGAGCAGCTCGGTGGTGCGGCGCGCCATCCAGTCCTGGTCGTCGTGGGCGATCTCGAGGATGGCGCGGACATTCTCCGCCACCGTCATGCGCCGGAAGATCGACGCCTCTTGTGGGAGGTAGCCCAGCCCAAGCTGCGCCCGTACGTGCATCGGTTCGTGGGTGATGTCGCGGCCGTCCAGCAGGATGCTGCCGCCATCGGCCGGGGTCAGGCCGACGACCATGTAGAAGCAGGTGGTCTTGCCGGCACCGTTGGGGCCGAGCAGGCCCACCACCTCGCCGGCGTCGACGCTGAAGGACACGTCCTCGACCACCGTTCGCGCCTTGTAGCGCTTGCGGAGCCGCTGCGCGGCCAGCGTGCTCATTTTGTCTGCGGGCTGGGCGGTGCGGTGCGCGGCTGGATGACGGCGCGCACGCGGCCGCCGGAGCCGGCCGGGGCGCCCTCGTTGCGCTGGGTGTCGCCGACCACGCGGTAGGTCCCGTTGTCGCTGTTGTATTCAATCAGCTGGCCGCGCGCCCAGTCGCCGCCGCGGCGGATCTCGGCGTTGTCGCGCAACTGGATCATCTGCCGCTGGCTGTCGTAGTCCATGCGCTGGCCGCGGCCCTCGATGTACTCGTCGACGCCGTCGCGCTTCTGCCGGAAGGTGGCCGGGTTGCCCAGCGCCGTTGCCGCCTGACGGCCCTTGCCGTCGTCGTGCATGGTCACCTTGTCGCCGCGGATCACCAGCGTGCCCTGGGTGATCACCACCTGTCCCTTGAACACGGTGGTCTTGGTCTTGTCGTCTACCTCGGCGTTGTCGGCCTCGATCTCGACCGGTTTCTCGCGGTCGGCCTTCTCGGCCAACGCGGGTGCGCTAGCCAGCCCGACGGCCAGCAGCGCTGCGGTCAGGCCGGCGCGGCGCAGGAGAAGGGGTGTTGGAAGCATGTCTGCCAGGCGGTTGATAGGTGACCTTGACCCGCGAACGCAGCTTGAGCGTGCGGGCATTCATGTCAAAGTCTAATCCATGGCCGGTGATAAGGGTGCCGGGTGCGCTGATGCGCACTGGGCGGTCGGTGCTGGCGAAGCGCTTGTCGGGCAGCACCTTGATGTAGCTGGTCTCGAGCGTGGCTGGCGACTTGACCGCGCCGCCCTGGCGCAGCGTCACGCGCCCGTCGAACTCCAGCGTCTTGCGGTCGCCCGAGGTGCGGCCGCGGTCGCTGCGCACGCTCAGCGTGTTGCCCTTGGCGTCGCGGTGCTCGACCCGGGGCGCCTCCATCTCGGTGCTGCCGTCGTCCATGTAGTGGCGCAGCGTCTTCGCCTGCAGGGTGAGCTCCACCGCGCCGGTCTTGCCGGTCTGGCGGGCGCTGAAGTTGTGCAGGATGGTGTCGGGGTCGTGGCGGTCGCGTGAGGCTGCCTCGGTCATGCTGCTGCGCACCTCGAAGTCGAGCCAGGTGGTCAGCGCAGCCAGCGCCGCCAGCAGGACCAGCGGGAACCAGAGTGCCGGGCGGTCGCTCATCCGCGTCGGCTCAGCCCATGTAGCGCGCCAGCGCCGCGTCGAAGCGCGCCTGCGCGTGCAGGATCATCTCGCACCACTCGCGCACCGCGCCGTGGCCGCCGGGCAGCTTGCAGATGTAGTGCGCGTTGGCGCGAACCACCTCCGGCGCCTCCGGCACGCAAGCGGCAAAGCCGCAGCGGCGCATCACCGGCAGGTCGACGATGTCGTCGCCGATGTAGGCGGTCTGCTCCGGCGCCAGGCCGGTGCGCGCCAGCAGCTCCTCGAACACCGCCACCTTGTCCTCGACGCCCTGGTACAGCACGCCGACGTCCAGACTGCTGGCCCTCACCTCGACGCAGCGCGCGGTGCGCCCGGAGATGATCGCGGTCTCCAGGCCGGCGTTCTTGAGCAGCTTCATGCCGTGCCCATCGCGCGAGTGGAAGCCCTTCATCTCCTCGCCGCTGTCGGTGATGTAGATGCGGCCGTCTGTGAGCACGCCGTCGACGTCGAAGATGACCAGTTTCACGCCGCGGGCGCGTTCGTAAGCTTCCTGCATGGTGGTGTGTGGATGCGGCGCGGCGGCCGGGGGCGGGATCGGGGGCGTCGATTATAATGGCCAACATGAAACTGACCCTTACCCGTTTTACTGTCACTCCCGCGCTGCTTGCCGCTCTGGCGATCCCCGGCGCGGCCCTCGCCATGCCCGCCTCCGACCTGCAGAAGGCCAAGGATTCGGCGCAGATGGTGGCGCGCAAGTCTGCCCAGTACGAACTCTGCGGCGTGCCCAATTTCAGCGACCTGCGCAAGAGCCTGCTCGACTTCGGCCAGCGCTGCGGCGCCGAGCCGGGCGAGCTCGACATCATCGGCAAGGCCTACGACAGCAAGCGCAAGGAGCAGATGAAGGCGCTGGTCAACGGCAACTATGTATGCCCGGTGCAGCCCACCCAGGCCCGCGAGATGATCCAGCGCGACATCGTCGCCATCGGCGCGGTCGACTGCCAGCCGACCAAGTCCAAGCTGCAGCTGCGTTGAACGGCCTCCCTGCGGGCCGCTGCGCCTCGATCGTTCACACCGCCCCGACGGACTGAAGCGCGTGGCTGGCAAGTACTTCATCAAGACCTACGGCTGCCAGATGAACGAGTACGACTCGTCCCGGATGGGCGACGTGCTCGAGGCCGAGTACGGCATGACGCCGACCGACGACCCGCAGCAGGCGCAGGTCATCCTCTTCAACACCTGCTCGGTGCGCGAGAAGGCGCAGGAGAAGGTGTTCACCGACTTGGGCTGGATCCGCGAGTACAAGCAGGCCAACCCGGACGTGGTGGTGGGTGTGGGTGGTTGCGTCGCCAGCCAGGAGGGCGAGGCCATCGTCAAGCGTGCGCGCTACGTCGACGTGGTGTTCGGCCCGCAGACCCTGCACCGCCTGCCCGAGCTGATCGAGCAGCGCCGCCGCACCGGTCGCGCCGCGGTCGACATCACCTTCCCCGAGATCGAGAAGTTCGACAGCCTGCCGCCGGCACGGGTCGAGGGCGCCAGCGCGTTCGTCTCGATCATGGAGGGCTGCAGCAAGTACTGCACCTTCTGCGTGGTGCCCTACACCCGCGGTGAGGAGGTCTCGCGGCCGCTGCTAGACGTGCTCGCCGACATCACCGACCTGGCCCAGCGTGGCGTCAAGGAGGTGACTCTGCTGGGCCAGAACGTGAACGCCTACCGCGGCGCCATGCACGGGCTGGCGGGTGAGGGTCTGGCGGGTGAGGGCATGGAGGGCGCGGGCGCCTTTGCCGACTTCGCCCTGTTGCTCGAGCTGGTCAACGACATCGACGGCATCGAGCGCATCCGCTACACCACCAGCCACCCGCGCGAGATGACGCAGCGCCTGATCGACGCCTACGCCACCTGCCCGAAGCTGGTGAGTCACCTGCACCTGCCGGTGCAGAGCGGCTCCGACCGCATCCTCGCGGCGATGAAGCGCGGACACACGGCGATGGAGTACAAGTCGATCATCCGCAGACTCAGGAAGGTGCGCCCCGACATCTGCCTCTCGTCAGACTTCATCGTCGGCTTCCCCGGCGAGACCGGGGCCGACTTCGAGGCGACCATGCGCCTGATCGAGGAGCTCGACTTCGACCAGAGCTTCAGCTTCATCTACTCGCGCCGGCCGGGCACGCCCGCCGCCGAGCTGCAGGACGACACGCCGCACGAGCTCAAGGTCGAGCGCCTGATGCGTCTGCAGGCGCAGATCCAGACCCAGGCCGACCGCATCAACACGGCCATGGTGGGCACCGTGCAGCGTGCGCTGGTCGAGGCGCCGGCCAAGAAGGACCCCAACGAACTGGCCGCGCGTACCGACAACAACCGCGTGGTGAATTTCGCCGTGCCGCATGGCCTGGCCCGCGACCGGTTGATGCACAACTTTGTCGAGCTGCGCATCACCCACGCCTACCCGCACTCGCTGCGCGGCGAGCTGGTGCTGCGGGCGTGACCGCGCCCCCCATCGAGCTGCGCTTCGAGCCGGTCGACAACCTGCGGCTGGCCAACCTGTGCGGCGCGCTGGACGAGAACCTGCGCCAGATCGAGACCGCGCTCGACGTTCACATCTCGCGCCGCGGCGAGCGCTTCACCCTGCGCGGCGATGGCTGCGAGCAGGCGGCGCAGGTGCTGCAGCGTTTCTATGAGCGCTCGCAGCAGCCGCTCAGCGTCGACGACGTGCAGCTCGGCCTGATCGAGGCGCGCCACCTGGCGCCGCGGGCGGTGGCCGAGGCCGACGAGGTGCCGCTGCTGCGCACCCGTCGCACCGACCTGCGCGGCCGTACGCCGCACCAGGACGCCTACATCCGGCAGATGCTGAGCCACGACCTCACCTTTGGTGTGGGCCCGGCCGGCACCGGCAAGACCTACCTCGCGGTGGCCTGCGCCGTAGATGCGCTGGAGCGCGACCTGGTCCGGCGCGTGGTGCTGGTGCGGCCGGCGGTGGAGGCCGGCGAGAAGCTCGGCTTCCTGCCCGGCGACCTGGCGCAGAAGGTCGACCCCTACCTGCGCCCGCTCTACGACGCGCTCTACGACCTGATGGGCTTCGACAAGGTCGGGCGCCTGTTCGAGAAGGGCACCATCGAGGTCGCGCCGCTGGCCTACATGCGCGGCCGAACCCTGAACCAGAGCTTTGTCATCCTCGATGAGGCGCAGAACACCACGCCCGAGCAGATGAAGATGTTCCTGACCCGCATCGGCTTTGGCAGCCGCGCCGTGATCACCGGCGACGTCACGCAGATCGACCTGGGCCCGAAGCAGCGCAGCGGCCTGGTCGATGCCCGGCAGGTGCTGGCCAAGGTGCGCGGCATCGCATTCTGCAACTTCACCGCCGAGGATGTGGTGCGTCACCCGCTGGTCGCGCGCATCGTCGACGCCTACGACCGCCACGACACGCGGCGCGGGCCGGCGGAGTAGGGCGGCGTGGCCGGGCAGCGATCGAGCGCGGCCGGTGTGGCCCCCGAGCCGTGCCGCCACCGCCTGGCGCTGGCGGTGCAGTACGCCAGCCATGACACCGACCTGCCGCCGCGGCCGCAGCTCCGCCGCTGGGTCGCTGCCGCGCTGGCTGGTGACGCGCTGGTCACCGTCCGCTTTGTCGACGAGGACGAGGGCCGCACGCTCAACCGCGACTTCCGCGGCAAGGACTACGCCACCAATGTGCTCACCTTCGTCTACAGCGAGGCCGATGCGTCGCCGGTCGAGGGCGACATCGTCCTCTGCGCGCCGGTTGTGCGTGCCGAGGCGCTGGCCCAGGGCAAGCCCCTGCGCGAGCACTACGCCCACCTTCTTGTGCACGGCATCCTGCACCTGCAGGGCCACGACCACGAGGAAGATGCGTCCGCATCCGTGATGGAATCGCTCGAACGCGTTATCCTCGGCCGCATGCGCATCCCCGATCCTTACGCCGATCGCAGCGCGCCGATACAGGGCTGACCCACCCGCACGCCTGCACATGGACGACCCCAGTCATAAACCGGGGCTGCTCGACCGGCTCAGCGCACTCTTGCTGCGCGAGCCCGAAGACCGCGAGCAGCTCATCGAACTCCTTCACTCCGCCTACGAGCGGCACCTGATCGACAGCGACGCGCTCTCCATCATCGAGGGCGCCTTGGCCATGTCTGAGATGGCGGTGCGCGACGTGATGGTCCCGCGCGCGCAGATGGACATGATCGACATCGAGGACCCGCCGGAGTCCTTCATCCCCTTCGTGCTGGAGACGGCGCACAGCCGTTTCCCGGTGTTCGAGGGCGAGCGCGACAAGGTGCTCGGCATCCTGCTGGCCAAGGACGTGCTGCGCTTCTACGCCGAGGACAGCTTCGACGTGCGCGAGATGCTGCGGCCGGCCGTATTTGTCCCCGAATCCAAGCGCCTCAACATGCTGCTGCGCGACTTCCGCGCCAACCGCAACCACATGGCGGTGGTGGTGGACGAGTACGGGGGCGTGGCCGGTCTGGTGACCATCGAGGACGTGCTGGAGCAGATCGTCGGCGACATCGACGACGAGTACGACTACGACGAGGACGAGGACAACATCGTCGAGGAGCGGCCGGGCCGCTACCGCGTCAAGGCGCAGACCGAGATCGCCGACTTCAACGAGATGCTGCTGGCCGACCTGCCGCTCGAGGAGGTCGACACCATCGGTGGCTTGGTGGTGCGTGCGCTGGGCCGCGTGCCCAAGCGCGGCGAGAAGGTCAACGTCGGCGGCTTCCAGTTCCAGGTGCTGCGCGCCGACAGCCGGCGCATCCACACACTGCTGGTGCAGCGCGTGTTGTCCGCCGACGACGAGGTGCTGCCGCAGTGAGCCCGGCCGACCGTTTGGCCGCGCTCGACGATGCGGTGCGCCGCTTTGCCGCCGAGCGCGACTGGGATCAGTTCCACACGCCGAAGAACCTCGCCGCCGCGCTGATTGTCGAGGCCGCCGAGCTGCTCGAGCACTTCCAGTGGCTCACGCCGGAGCAGAGCGCGGCTCTGCCGGCCCAGACCCGCGACGAGGTCGCGCGCGAGATGGCCGACGTCTTCATCTACCTGCTGCGGCTGGCGCAGGTGCAGGGCATCGACCTGCTCGCCGCCGCCGAGTCCAAGCTCGCCGACAACGCCCGCCGCTACCCGGTGGAGGCCGCGCGCGGCAGCAGCGCCAAGTCAGGTATCCGCTAGCGGAGTCAGCGGCCGCGTGCCTCTCGCTCCACCCGTCCGCCGTCCCGATCCACCCAGCCCAAACTGCGCCTGACCTTATGTCCGATACCGCCAGCCACTTCTCCCACCACGTCTTCTTCTGCCTCAACCAGCGCGAGCCGGGCGAGGGCTGCTGCGCCGACTGCGGCTCGGTGAAGGCCTTCGAGCACACCAAGGCCAAGGTCAAGTCGATGGGCCTGGCCGGCCCCGGCAAGGTGCGTGTCAACAAGGCCGGCTGCCTGGACCGCTGCGACTCTGGCCCGCTGCTGGTGGTCTACCCCGAGGCGGTCTGGTACCGCTATGTCGACAACGAGGACCTCGACGAGATCGTCGAGCGGCACCTGCGGCACGGCGAGGTGGTCGAGCGGCTGCGGGTTGAGTGAGGGTGGCGGGCGGGTCTTCCATCGGGACGCTCCTCTCGCTCTCTCGCTTCGCTCGCACCCCGCTTCGAAGAGCTTTCCCGATGCGCCCCGCCAGCCACTGATGCTGAGTTTCGCTTGTGAGTGAACCCTCGACCCGCGAGCAGCTCACCATCCCCGGCCCCGCCGGCGCCCTCGAGGCCGTCCTCGACGCGCCGCCGCAGCCCACCGCCATCGCTGTCGTCTGTCACCCGCACCCGCCCGACGGCGGCACCATGCACCACAAGGTGCCGATGGCAATCGCGCGCGAGCTGGTGAGGCTGGGCTGCGCCGCGCTGCGCTTCAACTTTCGCGGGGTCGGGCAGAGCGAGGGTGCCTACGACCGCGGCGTCGGCGAGGTCGAGGACGCGCTCGCCGCTGCGGCCTGGCTGCGGGCTCGCTATCCGGGCCTGCCGCTGACGCTGGCCGGCTTCTCGTTTGGCGCTGCGGTGGCCACCGTGGCGTCGGCCCGCACCGACCCGCCGCCGCAGAGCCTCATCCTCGCCGGCACCTCGCCCAAGCGCGTCAGCGCGCCGCCGGTCGGTGTTCCGGCGCTGGTGGTGCATGGCGAGCATGACGAGATCGTGCCGCTTGCGGACGTGATGGACTGGGCGCGGCCGCAGACGCTGCCGGTCACGGTCATCCCCGGTGCGGGGCACTTCTTTCACGGCCAGCTGCCCCTGCTGCAGCAACTCGTCCGCCAGTTCTGGCTGGGCGCCACGGCGGACGCCGCCTCGGGCTAGACTTCGGCCTGCCGCTCGCGGTCGCCTGTCCGCATCAGGCGCTCGTCTGGGCGCCAAGGCGCCGGCTCATCCCGGTCCCGCCAACACTGCGTCGTTCCTGCCTGTCCAAAGCCATGCTCACCGTAAAAGCCCTGCACATCATCTTCATGACCAGCTGGTTCGCCGGCCTGTTCTACCTGCCGCGCATCTTCGTCAACCTGGCGATGGTCCCCGAGGGCTCTGAGGCCGAGCGCGAGCGCCTGCTGCTGATGGCCGGCAAGCTGTTCCGCTTCATCGGCCCGCTGATGTGGCTCACGCTGGTCTTTGGTCTGGCGCTCTGGCTGTATTACGGCATCGGCGCCGGCACGCTGTGGATGCACATCAAGGTCGCCATCGTCGTCGGCCTGGTCGGCTACCACCACGTCTGCGGCGCCATGCTCAAGCGCTTCCGCGCCGGCGCCAACACCCGCAGCCACGTCTGGTACCGCTGGTTCAACGAGGTCCCGGTGCTGGCCCTGTTCGTGGTGGTGTTCCTCGTCATCCTCAAGCCCGCATGAAGTATCGCGACCTGCGCGACTTCATCGCGCACCTCGAGTCCACCGGGCAGCTGATCCGCGTGAAAGAGCCGGTTAGCCCGGTGCTGGAGATGACCGAGTTCTGCGACCGGCTGCTCAAGCGCGGCGGGCCGGCGGTGCTGTTCGAGAACGTGCCCGGCTACACCACGCCGGTGCTCGGCAACCTGTTCGGCACGCCGGAGCGTGTCGCGCTGGGCATGGGCATCGAGGGCAGCGACTGGCGCCAGCGCCTGCGCGAGATCGGCAAGACGCTGTCGTACCTGAAGGAACCGGAGCCGCCCAAGAACCTTCGCCAGGCGTGGGACTCGTTGCCGCTGATTGGCAAGATCTGGTCGATGGCGCCCAAGGTGATCCGCAAGCCGCCATGCCAGGAGATCGTGCTGGAGGGCGACGCGGTGGATCTTGCCCAGCTGCCGATCCAGACCTGCTGGCCGGGCGATGTGGGCCCGCTACTGACCTGGGGCCTCACCATCACCCGCGGCCCGCGCAAGAAACGGCAGAACCTCGGCATCTACCGCCAGCAATTGCTCGGCCGCAACAAGCTCATCATGCGCTGGCTCGCCCACCGCGGCGGTGCGCTCGACTACCGCGACCACTGCGAGCTGAACCCTGGCAAGCCCTACCCCATGTGCGTGGCCTTGGGCGCCGACCCGGCCACCACGCTGGGCGCGGTCACGCCCGTACCCGATACCCTGTCCGAGTACCAGTTCGCCGGCCTGCTGCGCGGCAGCCGCACCGAACTGGCCAAGGCGTTCGGCTCCGACCTGCAGGTGCCGGCGCACGCCGAGATGATCCTCGAGGGCCACCTGACGCCCGGCGAGACGGCACCGGAAGGCCCCTTCGGCGACCACACCGGCTACTACAACGAGGTCGACAGTTTCCCGGTCTTTACCGTCGAGCGCATCACCATGCGCAAGGACGCCATCTACCACAGCACCTACACCGGCAAGCCGCCCGACGAGCCGGCCATGCTCGGCGTGGCGCTGAACGAGGTGTTCGTACCCTTCCTGCAGCGGCAATTCCCCGAGGTGGTGGATTTCTACCTGCCGCCCGAGGGCTGCAGCTACCGCATGGCGCTGGTCTCGATCCGCAAGCAGTACCCCGGCCACGCGCGCCGTGTGATGTTCGGCATCTGGGGCTTTTTGCGGCAGTTCATGTACACCAAGTTCATCGTCGTGCTCGACCACGACGTCGACCTGCGCGACTGGAAAGAGGTGATCTGGGCCATCACCACCCGCGTCGACCCGGCCCGCGACACGCTGCTGGCCGAGAACACGCCGATCGACTACCTCGACTTCGCCAGCCCGGTGTCGGGGCTGGGCAGCAAGATGGGCATCGACGCCACCAACAAGCTGCCGGGCGAGACCCAGCGCGAGTGGGGTACGCCCATCGTCATGGACGCAGCGGTCAAGGCGCGGGTCGACGAGATGTTCGCCAGGCTCGGCCTCGACTGATAAAGAGCATTTTTCAATACCCGTAGATATGCCGCTGCCACTCGCTCCAGACTGGATTGTTGGCCCCCATGCGTTTTAGATCCGCCTCGCTGAACGGCGGAACCTCCTCGCCTGACGCATCGGGAGCCGCATTTTCCCGAGTAATGCTGTCGAAAGGTGCAGTACTGACGGGCAACAGCGGCAACATGAGACGGTTGAGGTCTTCCCCGAGGTGCTCGAGACGCAGTGCCGTCATCTGGTCATCCAGTGCGAAATACCTGAGCCACCAATCGGCGGCCACCCAAACGCCGCCAAGTCGCAGAGAGTAGAAGAGGCCACACCTCACCGGATCGAACGGCAGATCTGCGAGGCCCATGAAGCAGCGTTTGTGTTTCCAGTCGCTGACGAGCCAACTATCTAGACGCCTCGCGGTCAGGAATCTTCGACGCTCGCCAACCAACCACCCCTCGCGATCCTCACGGAGCGCAATCGAATCGTGCTTGGCCGGTAGATGGTCGGGGTCAACCCAGATTCCTGCAATGCCGCGCTCCCGGAAGACCTTATTCATGGTCGTGCCACCGGTTTTCGGCAGGTGAAGCCACACGAACGTGTCACTGAAGATCATAGGGCGAGTCTGCCGCGACTCAGTCCGCGTCGGTCCGCCCGACCGCTCGCTTGTCCGACGGGTAGTTGAACGAGGCGTAGCGCAGCACCACCACCGACAGCGACAGCACCAGCACCGAGCCGCTCCAGATGAGGATGGTGGTGGTGTCGGTCTTGACGTTGACGAGGTCGATCAGGTGCCGGGTCAGCGCCGTGATGCCGACGTAGATGAGGAATCGCACCGGCATGTGATTGGTCTGGAAATAGATCCCGACCATCGCGCCCAGCTCCAGATAGATGAACAGCAGCAGCAGGTCCTCGACGCTGGCGTGACGCTGCAGCACCATGCCCAGCACCGCATCGCCCGCCGCCCACACCGTGGCCGCGCCGATGGTGAATAGCATCAGGTGGTGGAAGACGCCCACCATGGCCCCGCCCACCGAACGGCTGCGCGACTCCCAGAGCGAGTGCTGGCGAGCCAGCTCGCGCATCTCGGGTGGCTTGCTGGCGCCGGCCATCAGTCGTCTAGCTCCGGCTGAGCACGCACCACTTCGCCAGTCTTGGCGTTGATCTCGACCTCCCAGAACACGCCCTGCTCGTCGAGGATGTCGATCTCGTAGGTGAAGCGCGTGCCCTTGACCTCGAAGTCGCTCTCGATGATGCGTCCGGGCTTGGCGGCCAGTGCCTTGGCGTGGATCTCCTCGAGCGGCAGGATCTCGGCTGCCTTCTGCAGCTTGCGTGCGATGGAGCGCTCACCGTGCCCGATCAGGCCGCTCTCGTGGGCGGCCAGCATGCCGGCTGCGGCGATGGCGGCGCCGGCGATGAAGGCGATGACGATGCGTGTGGTGCTGGTCATGTTGTTTCCTTTCGCGTGGGTCTGTGAGCGAACGGTTGCCGATGAGTGGACCGGCTCGCCGCGGATAGATTCAATTCTGCTGCCACTGCAAAAGCCCTGACATGGCGCAGGCTTGCGCACTGCGTCACGGCTCAAGCGGCCTGCGCGGCCGCCTCGCTGCGACGGAACACCCACCGGTCGGCCTTGGACGCCTCCGGCGCAAAGCGGTAGCCGGCGCTGTCGAAGCCCTTCAGTTGCTCGGGCTCGGTGGCGCGGTGCGTGACCACCCAGCGCGCCATCAGGCCGCGCGCTCTTTTGGCGTAGAAGCTAATGATCTTGTACTTGCCGGCCTTCTCGTCCTCGAACACCGGTGTGACCACGCGGGCGCGCAGGGTCTTCGGGCAGACCGCCTTGAAGTATTCCTCGCTGGCCAGGTTGAGCAGCACCGGCTGCGGGTCTTCGCCAAAGTCGGCGTTGAGCGACGCGGCGATGCGGCTGCCCCAGAACGCGTAAAGGTCGCGGCCGCCGGCGTTGGGCAGCGCGGTGCCCATCTCCAGCCGGTAGGGCTGCATGCGGTCGAGCGGGCGCAGCACGCCGTAAAGCCCGGAGAGGATGCGGATGTGGTCCTGCGCCCAGGCCAGCTCCTCGGCCGAGAGTGTCCGCGCCGACAGCCCGTCGTAGACGTCGCCGTCGAAGGCCAGCGCCGCCTGCTTGCTGTTGGCCGGCGTGAACTGCGGGCTCCAGCTGGCGTAGCGCTCCACGTTCAGCAGCGCCAGCTTGTCCGAGAGGTCCATCAGCGCGGCGATGTCCTGCGGGCTCTTCTCGCGCAGGGTGCCGATCAGCTCGGCGCTCTGCGGCACGAAGCGAGGCTCGGTGGCCGTTTCCACGTGTGGCGGCGTGTCGTAGTCCAGCGATTTGGCAGGTGAGAGGACGATCAGCATCGGCGTGGCGAGGTGGTGGTGCAGAATGCCGGCATTGTAGGTCGGCGCGCAGCCATCGCCCCACATGCACATCGAGTACGGCGCGGACCTGGCTCCGCTCAACACCTTCCGCGTTCCTGCCCGCGCCTCGGCGCTGTTGCGCCTGCGCAGTCCCGGCGAGGCGCGCGACCTGCTGCGCCGTCCGGCGCTGCTGGCGCGCCCGGTGCTGGTGATGGGGGGCGGCAGCAACCTGCTGTTCACCGCCGACTGGGAGGGGCTGGTGGTGCTGCCGCAGATGCTCGACCGCGAGATCATCGAGACCCAGGGCGATACCGTGACCGTGGCCGGTGGCGCCGGCGAGAGCTGGGACGGCTTCGTGCGCTGGACCCTGGGCCTGGGGCTGGGCGGGCTGGAGAACCTTGCCCTGATCCCCGGCACGCTGGGCGCGGCGCCGATCCAGAACATCGGCGCCTACGGCGTCGAGTTGCGCGACAGCCTGCTTTGGGTCGAGACGCTGGACCTGCGCGGTGGCCGCGCCGAGCGCTTCTACAACGCCGACTGCGGCTTTGCTTACCGCGACAGTGTCTTCAAGCGCGAGCCGGGCCGGCGGCTGATCACCCGCGTCGCCTTCCGCCTGTCGCGCAAGCCCGAGCTGGAGCTGGACTACGGCGAGATCCGCGAGGAGCTCGCTGCCGGCAAGATCGCCGACCCCACCGCGGCGCAGGTGGCCGCGGCGGTGAGCGCCATCCGCCGCCGCAAGCTGCCGGACCCGGCGCAGATCGGCAACGCCGGCAGCTTCTTCCGTAACCCGGTGGTGCCCGAGGCGCAGGCCGCCAGGCTGCGCGAGGAACACCCCGCCATGCCGCAGTTCGCGGCGTATGGCGGCGTGAAGATCCCGGCCGGCTGGCTGATCGAGGCCTGCGGCTGGAAGGGGCGCCGCTCCGGTGACGCCGGCGTGCACGCGGGCCACGCGCTGGTGCTGGTCAACCACGGCCGCGCCACCGGCAGCCAGATCGCCAGCCTGGCGCAGCAGATCCAGGCCAGCGTGGCCGACCGCTTCGGCATCACCCTCGAGCCCGAGGTGCGGATCGTCTGACGGTGCCCGGCGGACCACTGCCTGCGGTGCCCGGCAGCCCGCTACCTCGGGTGTCACTTGTTCTCACGCCCTGCTGCGTAAGGACGCTTCGAAAAGGACACCCGACGGGGGCTGCCTTGTGGCGGTTATCATCGCCAGCCATGCGCTTCCTCTTCGACCTGCTGCCCGTCATCCTGTTCTTCGCTGCCTACCGCTGGGCGGGCGGCGACGCCGCCATGGCCTCGCAGCTGCTGGCCGACGTCGGCCTGACCGGCATCGGCGAGCGGCTGGCGCCGATCCTGCTCGCCACCGCGGTGGCCATCGCCGCCAGCGTGGCCCAGGTCGGCTGGCTGCTGGCCATGCGCCGCCGCGTCGACACCATGCTCTGGGTCAGCCTGGCGCTGATCGTCGTCACGGGCGGCCTGACCCTCTGGCTGCAGGACCCGGCCTTCATCATGTGGAAGCCGACGCTGCTCTACTGGACCTTTGCCAGCACGCTGGCTGGCTCGGCCTGGCTGCTGCGGCGCAACCTGATCCGCACCCTGATGGGCGAGCAGCTGCAGCTGCCGCCGGCGGTCTGGGCGCGTCTCAACCTCGCCTGGGTGGCCTTCTTCGCCGTCATGGGCGCGCTCAACCTGTATGTGGCGCGCAACTTCGACGAGGCGACCTGGGTCAGCTTCAAGCTCTACGGTGGCATCGGCCTGATGCTGCTGTTCGTCGCCGCACAGGGCGTGTGGCTGTCGCGCCATCTGCCCGAATCACCTGAATCCTGAGGAGTACGCATGTTCTACGCCATCATCAGTGAAGACGTCCCGGCATCGCTGCCGCTGCGCGTCCAGGCCCGCCCTGCACACATCGAGCGCCTGAGCGCGCTGCAGGCCGAGGGCCGGCTGCTGCTGGCCGGCCCGCACCCGGCCATCGACAGCGAGGACCCGGGCCCGGCCGGCTTCAGCGGCAGCCTGGTGGTGGCGCAGTTCGACTCGCTGGCCGACGCCCAGGCCTGGGCCGACGCCGACCCCTACGTGGCTGCCGGGGTCTACGCTCGCGTCACCGTGAAACCCTTCCGCAAGGTCTTCCCGCAGTGACCTCGCCGGCGGCAGTCGGCGCACTGGCCGACGAGGTGCGCCAGCGGCTGCAGGCGCTGGCACCGACAGTGCTCGACCTGCGCGACGACAGCGCCCGCCACGCCGGGCACGCCGGCAGCAACGGTGGCGGCCACCTGGTGCTGCGCATCGTCTCGCCGCAGTTCGACGGGCTGGCGACGGTGGCCCGCCACCGCCGCATCTACGCGCTGCTCGGCGACCTGATGCCGGTGCGCCTGCACGCGGTCGCCATCACCGCCTTGACACCGGCCGAGTCTGTCGGCCCCTGAGCAGCCGGCGAGACGCTGTCAGGCCCTATACTCTCGCGCCATCGAGGGGCGCATCGCCCCGGACCCGGAGCCCAACGACATGAAGCGCCACACTTTTTTCGCCGCCGCACTGGCCCTCACCCTCGCCGCACCGATCGCTGTATCGGCTGCCGATGACGTGGTCGCCACCGTCAACGGTGTCGCCATCCGCCAGTCACAGGTCGAGACAGCGGCACGCAACCTGATCACCCAGGGCCAGCAGGACACGCCCGAACTGCGCACGCGGATCAAGGACGAGCTGATCGCCCGCGAACTTATCCTGCAGCAGGCGAGTACCGACGGCATCGGCGGGCGCGACGAGGTGCGCGAGCAGATCGAGCTGGCGCGCAGCAATATCCTGATCAACAGCTTCCTGCAGATCTGGGCCAAGGAGCACACGGTGGCCGACGCCGACCTGCGTGCCGAGTACGACAAGCTCAAGGGCGAGTTGGCTGTGGTCGACGAGTTCCAGACCCGCCACATCCTGATCAAGGACGAGAAGGCCGCCAAGGCCGTACTGGCGCGGCTGAAGAAGGGTGAGAAGTTCGACAAGCTGGCCTCGACCCTGTCCGAGGACACCGGCACCAAGGCCAAGGGTGGCGAGCTGGGCTGGGTGCGCAGCGACGCCAACCTGGTGGCGCCTTTCCTCGACGCCATGAAGAAGCTGAAGAAGGGCGAGACCAGCGACCTGGTGAAGACCGAATTTGGCAACCACATCATCCGTGTCGAAGATGTCCGCAAGGCGCAGCCACCGGCGTTCGAGCAGGTCCGCGGCGAACTCAACCAGTTCATGCAGCGCCGCGCCATCGAGCAGATGGTGCGCGACCTGCGCGCCAAGGCCAAGATCGAGTAACGCCGCGGAGCATCGGGCCATGAGCATCAAGACCATCGTCGTCCAGCCGGGCGGCGGCTTCGACAAGGTCGTCGTCGGCAGCGACCAGCCACGCGCGCCGGGTGCCGGCGAGATCACCGTCCGCCTGCACGCCAGCTCGCTCAACTACCACGACTACGCGGTGGTCAGCGGCGCCTGGGGCCCGAGCGAGCCGCGTATCCCGATGTCCGACGGCGCCGGCGTGGTCACCGCGGTGGGGGCCGGCGTGACCGAGCTCAAGGTCGGCGACCACGTGGTCAGCCTGTTCTTCCCCGAGTGGCCTGACGGCGAGCCGGGCATCGCCCAGGGCGATTTCTCGCGCGTGCCCGGCGACGGTATCGACGGCTACGCCCGCGAGGCAGTCACCGTGCCGGCCAGCGCCTTCACCCTGGCGCCCAAGGGCTGGAGCCACGCCGAGGCAGCCACGCTGACCTGCGCCGGCCTGACCGCCTGGTACGCGCTGTTCGAGGGTGGCCATATCAAGCCCGGCGACACCGTGCTGACCCAGGGCAGCGGCGGCGTCTCGGTGTTCGCGCTGCAGTTCGCCAAGGCAGCCGGGGCCACCGTGATCGCCACCACCTCCAGCCCGGCGAAGGCCGAGCGACTGCGCGAGCTGGGAGCCGACCACGTCATCAATTACCGCGAAGATCCGGCCTGGGGCGAGACCGCGCGCAAGCTCACCGGCGGCGTCGGCGTCGATCACGTGGTCGAGCTGGGCGGGCCGGGCACGCTGGCGCAGTCCATGCTGGCGGCGCGCATCGGCGGCCAGGTGTCGATCATCGGCATCCTCACCGGGCTCGAGGGCAACATGTCGGTCATCACCGCCATTGCCCGTCACCTGCATCTGCGCGGCGTGCTGGTGGGCAACCGCAAGCACCAGCTCAACATGATCCGCGCCGTCGAGGCCAACGGCATCCGCCCGGTCATCGACTCGGTCTACCCGCTCGAGGACATCGTGGCGGCGTTCCGGCACCAGGAATCCAACCGCCACTTCGGCAAGATCTGCCTCGAGATGTAGCAGCGCTGCCTGCCACCGGGCTCCTTTTCGGAGCTTGAAATCGCCTGATTCGTAGTAAATTGCTAAATCAGGTATTTCTATAAACCGGGTGCCCGGGCCTTGAACGACATCGCTTCATCCGCCTACCTGCGCAAGAACGCCGAGCTGCAGGCCCTGCTCAACGCCATCGACCGCGTGCAGGGCATCGTCGAGCTCGATCTTGGCGGGCGCCTGCTCTCGGCCAACGACAACTTCCTGTCCTGGTTGGGTTACTCAGCCAGCGAGCTGGTGGGCCAGCCCCACGCCACGATCTGCCGCCCGGACTACGCCGCCTCGCAGGAGTATCGGGCGCTCTGGGAGAAGCTGCGCTCGGGCGAGTTCCACGCCGGCGAGTTCGCGCGGGTGGCCAAGGACGGCCGCACGGTCTGGATCCAGGCGTCCTACAACCCGGTCTTTGACGACGATGGCAAGGTCTGCAGCATCGTCAAGTTCGCCACCAACGTCACCGCCGAAAAGCTCCGCAACGCCGACTTCGAGAGCAAGCTGCGCGCGCTCGACCTGTCCCAGGCGGTGGTCGAGTTCGACCTGACCGGCCGCGTGCTGCGTGCCAACGACAACTTCCTGCGCATCTTCAGCTACACCCATGATCAGGTTGTCGGTCGCCACCACCTGATGTTCTGCGAGGAGTCTTACGTCCGCACCCCGGCTTACGCCGAGTTCTGGCGCAGCCTGGGCGAGGGTCGTTACCGTACCGGCGAGTTCAAGCGCATCGACAGCCTCGGCCGCGACGTCTGGCTGCAGGCCACCTACAACCCGGTCATGGACGCTGACGGGCGGCTGGTGAAGATCGTCAAGTTCGCCACCGACATCACCGAGCAGAAGCGCCGCAACGCCGACTTCGAGGGCGTGGTCTCGGCGATCAAGCGCTCGGTGGCGGTGATCGAGTTCGACCTCAAGGGCCGCGTGCTCGACATCAGCCCGCAGATGGCCGCGATCCTCGAGTACGCGCCCGAGGACCTGATCGGCGAGCACCACACGCGGCTGCTCGACCCGGAGACCTTCGACCAGGAGAAGTACACCGCCTTCTGGGCCAAGCTGCGCCGTGGCGAGCCGCTGCGTGACGAGGTGGTGCGCGTCTCGCGCAGTGGTCGCCGCATCCACATGGAAGCGTCCTATACGCCGGTGGCCGATGCCGAGGGCCGCATCTACAAGGTCATCAAGTTCGCCATCGACCTGACCGAGCGCCATGCCCTCAACGAGGCGCTGCGCGAGGCGGTGCGCCGGGCGCAGGCTGCGACCGAGGCGAAGACCATGTTCCTCGCCAACATGAGCCATGAGATCCGCACACCGATGAACGCCATCATCGGCTTCACCGACCTGCTGGTGCAGGAGCAACTCGCCGAGCGTCAGGCGCACTACGCCGGCACCATCGGCACCTCGGCGCGGTCGCTGCTGCACCTGCTCAACGACATCCTCGACGCCTCCAAGCTCGAGCACGGCAGCATGGAGATCGAGCTGATCGATTTCTGCCTGCAGTCGGTCTGCGAGCACTGCGTCGACACCATGGCCGTGCTGGCCCAGCGCAAGGGCATCTCGCTCGAACTCGACTACCGCGGCGGGCTGCCGCCCTACTTCACCGGTGACCCCGAGCGCATCCGCCAGGTGCTCATCAACCTGACCAGCAACGCCATCAAGTTCACCGAGCGCGGCGGCGTTACCGTCACCGTGGCGGGCAACACCGCGGGCCAGGTCGAGATCGCCGTGCGCGACACCGGTATCGGCATCCCGGCCGACCGCATCGACAAGATCTTCGAGCCGTTCTCGCAGGCCGATGGCTCGATCACACGGCGCTACGGCGGTACCGGACTGGGCACCACCATCGTCCGCCAGCTGGTGTCGCTGATGGATGGCCACATCGAGGTCACGAGCGAGGTCGGCAGCGGCAGCGAATTCCGCGTCACCTTGCCATTGCGGCCCGGTCGCAAGCCGGCCGAGCGCATCGCCGGCAGCCTCGACGACATCGAGCCGCTGCGCATCCTGGTGGTCGACGACGCGCCGCAGAACATCGAGCTGCTGGTCAACGTGCTGGCCAAGGGCCGGCACGTTCTGACCCCGGCAGAGAACGGTCAGCGCGCGGTCGAGTTGTTCGCCGCCGGTGCCTTCGACCTGGTCCTGATGGACGTTCACATGCCGGTGATGGATGGCCTTGAGGCCGCCCGCCAGATGCGCCGCATCGAGGGCGAGCGCGGCAAGGGCGAGCGTGTGCCGATGATCGCGCTGACCGCCAGCGTCGAGGCCGAGCGGCGCCACCTGGTGATGGAGGCCGGCATGGACAGTTTCGTCATGAAGCCGATCGACGTCGCCATCCTCAAGGCCGAGATCGCCCGCATCGCCACCGGCCGCATCTTGCCGGTTGCCGCGACCCTCTCGCGCCCGGCCGCCGCTGGCGAGGGCCTTGCCCACGAGCTCATCGACTGGGCCAGCGGCATCGACCGCTGGGGCGGCGAGGGCCCGCTGCTGCGCGCGCTGCGCACCTTTACTGCCGACACGCGCCAGCACCTGCAGACGCTGCGCGCGGTGCCGGTCACCGACGCTGTGGCCATCGGCCAGGCCATGCACCGCATCAAGGGCGCTGCAGCCAACCTGTCGCTACCCGGCGTGGCCGGGCTGGCGCGCCAGGGCGAGGCCGGGGCCGGCAAGCTGGACGAGGCCGAACAGGCTGCCCTGCTCGACAGCCTCGAGGCCGAGGTCGGGGGTGTGGTGGCCCTGCTCGATGCGCGTGGTCCTTACCGTCCGGTGTTGGTTGCGGCGACCCGTGAACTCACCGACGCCGACCTTGCCAGTCTTGTCGACCGTGTCGCTGCCACCTTCCGAAACTTCGAGATTGACGAAGATTTGTTGATAGAGTTGAGCGCCGCGTGCCCCCGGGACCGCTTCGAGCCCCTGCAGCAAGCCGTCGACGCCTTCGATTTCGAAGCCGGTCTGCGCGCGCTGGATTCCATCAAGCAGACGCTGACTGTCTAGACGCAAGAGTATGTCCAAGCCTGCCAACCGCCCCACACTGCTACTGGTCGACGACGAGAGCACCAATCTCGCGATCCTGCGCGAGATCCTCAAGGACGAGTACCGGCTGCTGTTCGCCAAGGACGGCCTGCAGGCCATCGAGATCGCCACTGAACACGTCCCGGACCTGATCCTGTGCGACGTGATGATGCCCAACCTCGACGGCTTCGGCACTTGCAGCCGGCTCAAGCACGACCCCCGTACCGCCGGCATCCCGGTGGTCTTCGTCACCGCCTTGGCCGATGACGTCAACGAGACCTTGGGTTTCGAGGTGGGCGCTGTTGACTACATCTACAAGCCGGTCAGTCCGCCGGTGCTGTTCGCGCGCGTCCGCGCCCAGCTCAAGCTGGTCGGCATCGAGCGCCTCGAGGACGCCAACAACGAGCTGCACCGCCTCAACGGTGAGCTGCAGCAGGCCTTGCGCAGCATCCGCGGCAACTTCAACGCGTCGATCCGCATGCTCTCCTCGGTGCTGGAGCATCGCAACGGCCGAATGGCGGGCTACTGCCACCGCGCCGCGATCATCGCCAGGCAGGTGGCGGCCGAGATGGGTTTGCCGCAAGACGTCCAGAACGACGTCTACCACGCCGCGCTGCTGCACGAGATCGGCAAGATCGGCTTTCCTGATGACCTGCTGGACAAGCCACAGGTATCGATGACACAGGAAGAGTTCAAGCTCTACCGGCAGCATCCGCTCAGCGCCGAGATCATCCTGATGCCGATCGAGGAGCTGGCCAACGCCTCGATGATCATCCGTCACCAACACGAGCGCGTGGATGGCATGGGCTTCCCGGATGGCTTGGTCGGCGATGCCGTGCCGATCGGCGCATCGATCCTCAGCGCCATCAAGTTCTACCTCGACCTGGTCATGGGGCGCCGGGCCATCGAGCGGCACACACAGAACAGTGCCATCTCCGCCACCCGAGGCCAGGTCGGCGGCCGCTTCCCTGGCGCGGTGGTCGATGCGCTGGATGTGGTCATCTCGCGCATGCCCGAGGAGGAGGTCGACCTCATCGAACTCGACGCATCAGAACTGCGCAGCAGCATGGTCCTGGCGCGCGACTGGAAGAATCAGAAGGGCGTCCTGCTGCTGGCGTCAGGGCTGGTGTTGTCAGACACCATGGTCCGCCAGATCCAGGGCGTGGCCAAGCGTGGTGGGCTGCC